>PALT01000033.1 GCA_002706605.1 Rhodovulum sp.
CAAACCGGACTTCAAACCCAACCGCGCCGTCCCGCAGGCAATGTTCGTCGGGGACCCACCGATGTACTTCTCAAAGGACCCCATATCCTCCAAGCGCCCACCAACCTGTGACCCATACAAATCAACCGAAGAACGCCCAATGGTAATCAAATCAAGTGTGGTCATAGTCAGAAACCTGTTTGTTTGAGGAAGGTTCGCGATGCTGCGAGGTCGTCTAGGATAGAGCCCGCGTTCTGTGGATCGCGTTCCTGTTCGATGGTGATATAGCCGCCATAGCCCAGTTCACTGAGCAGGGCGCGGACGGCTGGATAGTCGATATTGCCGCGTCCGATCGGGCACATGACCCCTTTGGCGCAGGCATCGAAAAAGCGGATTTTCTGGGCCATGACCTGATCGAATACGATCGGATCAATGTCCTTGAAGTGGATGTAATCCACGCGGTCCCAATAGCGTTTTAGGGTCTCAACCGGGTCCATACCGGCATAGGCTAGATGGCCCGTATCGAGACACAGGCCCGCAGTGTCGGCGTCGATGTCGCGCACCAGCGCCTCAAGCTCATCCGCGAATTCGATATAGCCTCCGGCATGGGGGTGGATCGTGGCGCGGACGCCGTATTCATCACGCGCGAGGATGCTGATCTGACGGATGGTTTCCATCATGTTCGACCATGCCGTTCCATCCAGACGCGGGGCACGGTCAGAATGGCCGGCGGCAAAGTCACGCACGTCGTGGCCCCAGTCCATGACCGTCAGATAAGGCGCCTCAAAACGCTGTCCTTCATGAGAATGCGGTTTGGGCAGTTGTGTGATCAGGGCACAGATTTCGCGAGTCTGGCGCAAGAGGTTCTCGCGGTTGTCCAGTGACACCAGATCATCAAAAATGGTGCCCGCGACAATCGACAGACCGCGCTGATCCAGCGCATCCGAAACCCGCGTCACGTCCAGTGGCATATAGCCATAGGGACCCAGTTCCAGACCGCCAAAACCTGCATCGCGCGCCTCATCCAGCACCTTCTCCCAACTGGGCAGGTGCGGGTTGTTCACGTCGTCAACACCCCAGCAACATGGAGCGCAGGATATCGTGATCGGTTTGGTCATTGGTTGGACGCGATGTTGATGGTTTCGAAGACCAGCGATTCATGGAACTGCTCATGAAACGCGATAAAGTCTTTGGTGTGTTGTTGCTCCATGTGGAAATCATGCGCGGCTTGGTCCACCCATGTTTCAACAAACACCAGACGGTCCGGATCATCCGTGCACGTAAAGAAATCATAGGCGATGCAACCGGGTTCGGCACGGGTTGCGGCCTGTGCAACAGGGGCGCGCTGCAGGATTTTCTCACGCGTGCCCGGTCGCAACTGAATTGTAATGATGAACTTGTACATGGCGATCAATCCTTGATGATTTCGTCAAGGCGTACGGTCCGGTTTTCCTGCGCGCTCAACCGGGCGGCATCCAGCACGGCAAGGGTGCGTGCGCCTTGGATCGCGGTGACCGGCGGGGCGACACCCGTACGCACAGCCGTTTCAAAGGCTTCGTAATAGTCGTGATAGCGCCCTTGCTCGGACGGGATGATGTGTTCCCCATCCGCGTCACACAAAATGCCCCAATTCTCTTTGGGCTCGTATCCCCAAGCCTCCAGATCATCGGCGGGACGTTTGCCCGCAAAAATGTCCTGCGCCTGAATATCCGTGGTCAGTGATTGATAGCTGCCCTTTTCGCCATAGGCGCGGAATTCGCGCGCATCCAGATAGTTCATCTTGGACGAGGACAGGTGGCTGTGCGCGCCGCTTTCGTGGCGCAATGTCAGGGTAAAGCTGACATCCGTCGGCCCCGCAGGCAGATCGAACATGTCCATTTGCGCATCGACCGAGGACACCGGGCCCAGCAGATAGATCATTTGATCAACCACGTGGCTGCCGATATCGCGCAGCATGCCGCCGGTCGGACCGGCCTCGATGGTTTCGGGGCTGTTTTGATCCATGCGCGAATGCACGCGCCAGACCTTGCCCAGCCGGTCGTCCAGAACCAGTTTGCGCAGGGTCTGCATATCCGCGTCAAAGCGACGGTTTTGATAAACGGCCAGAGTTACGCCCGCCTTTTCCGCCGCTTGGCCCAAGGCAATGGCACTGTCGTAATCAGGGGCAAAGGGTTTGTCGGCGATCACATGCAGCCCTGCCGAGATCGCTTCGAGAACCAGATCCCGCCGCGTGTGCGGCGGGGTGGTGATGGTCACGGCGTCACAGACGCCCGCATCAATCATATCCGTCAAAGAGGCAAAGATCGGTGTATCGGGCCAATCAGAGCGCACCTTTGCGACGGTCTTTTCTGCCCGCGCAACGATGCCCGCCAATTCGCAACCCTTGGCGGCCGCGATAAAGGGCGTATGGAAATGCTGCCCTCCGGTTCCGTAACCTACAACACCGATCTTCATGGTGTTTCCCCTTAGCGAATGATTGTTGCTTGCAGCGCGTCGATGGAGGAGCGGATGCCTGCCTCGGTCGACATGGTGAAATCTTCCATCTCGAGGCTGACCCAGCCGTCGTAGCCTTCCATGCCACAGACCGAGAAGAACTCTTTCCACCACTGCAGATCGCGCCCTGCACCCACGGCAACATAGTTCCAGGTCCGATCTTTGACGTCGGTGACCTCTTTGGGCTCCAGCAGACCGTCAACGTCGGCCTTGCCCCGCTCAATCCGGGTGTCTTTGCCGTGCAGGTGGTGGATCGCATCGCCCAGAGCACGGGCCGACGCAATCGGGTCCGCACCCATCCACATCAGGTGGCTGGGATCAAGGTTCATACCCACCATCGGGCCAACCTCATTGCGCAGACGGAACAGGGTGCGCGGGTTCCAAACCAGCATGGCCGAGAAGTTTTCCAGCGCGTATTTTTCAACGCCGACTTCGGTCGCCAGCTTGACCAGATCGTGCCACAGGGGGAAGGCACGATCTTCCCACTGGTAACGGTCCCACTCGGGCATTTCGGCGGGCCAGGATTTGGTGCACACCAACCAGTTCGGCACGGTGTCCCCGGGGGCCGCCTCGGGCAGACCCGACATAGTGACGATCTTTTTCACGCCGATCTCACCGGCCAGACGAACCGTGTCCTGCACCTCTTGCAGGTGGCGTTTGCCCATCTCACCGGGATCCAGCGGGTTGGCCGAACAGTTCAGCGCGGCGATCTCAAGACCGCGCGCTTTGATTTCGGCCATCTTCTGTTTGAGCAAGCCCTTGTCTGCCAGCAGTTCATCCGCGCGAAAATGCGGCGCGGACGACCAGCCGCCGCCGGTCATTTCAATACCCTCGACCCCAAGGTCGACACATTTGTCGAGCATATCGGTAAAGGACAGATTGCCCATTACATCGGTGCAAATGGAAAGTTTCATGTCTCTGAACTCCTAAAAAGAGACGGTTATGCGTAGTCGATCCAGGCGGCACCGGCATCGGCCGAGCGCACACAGTTCTCAAGCCAGCGCACGCCTTCGGTGCCGGCCTCAATGCCTGGGTAGTGGTGGGTTTTCAGGAAGTCCTCATCGCCGCGCATCTTGGCGTCGATGGCTTGGGCAATCCAAAGATAGATATTGGCCCAGCTTTCGCCCAAACCCTCGGTGTGCAGCGCGCCCATGCGGTCGCAGGCAAGGCTCTCGTCCTCAAGGTAGGGCATGCCGTGATGCAGGATGCGTTCGGGTTCGCCCTGAACCTGATAAACGATCTGGTCAGGATGGGTTTCTGTCCACGCGACCGACGCTTTGGTGCCAACGAACCGGTACCGCTGGGACCCCATGTTGCCCGCATCCACGGACGAGACCCAAAGCCGCCCCCGCGCGCCATTGTCATAGTGCGTCAGGACGGTAGCGTGATCTTCCAAAGGCGCACGCGACGGGATGAACGCCTTGCGGTCGCACAACAGCTTTTCGATCTTGAGCTGCGGCAGGATCACCTCGGACATATAGTAAAGGTGGGTACCAATATCGCCCAGAACAAAGGTCGAGCCCGCGGTGGCGGGGTTGGTGCGCCACTTGACCGCGTCGGCACTGTCATCGTCGCCCGCGTTAAAGCCATGGGTGTATTCCATGTCGACAATGCGGATGTCGCCCAGCATACCCTTGGCCACCATGGCGGCCATCTGGTGCACCATCGGATGCCCCGAATAGCCATAGGTCACGCCCACGATCAGACCTTTGTCCGCCGCCAGTTTTGCCACCTCGTCGCACTCGGCAACGGTGAAAAACAGCGGCTTTTCACAGATCACATGAAAGCCCGCCTCAAGCAGCGCCTTGGTGATCTCGTAATGGGTAAAGTTCGGCGTGGCGACCGAAACGACATCCACGCGATCCGCGCGCGTGCTCTCACCCGCGATCAGATCCTGATAGGTCGCATAGCACCGGTCCTCGGCCACGCCCAAGTTCATGCCAAAGTCACGCCCGCGCGCGGCATCAAGGTCAAACGCGCCCGCGACAAGCTGATAGGTACCATCACGCAAGGCGCCGGTGCGGTGCTTATAGCCCACCTGACCGGTGCGACCGCCCCCGACCATACCCCAACGAAGGGGGCGCTGAATGGTTCTTTCACCGTTGATCATTCTCTTAGTCCTTTAAGAAGGTTACTCGGCCGCCAATGGGGCCTCGGCCGCGTAAAGCGCGGGTTTTTCGATCATCTGGATTTTTTCCAAGGTTCCGCTGTCCACCGCGCGCAGGGCGGCATCGGCCGTCAACGTGGCGGCATAGCCATCCCATGCCGAAGGCCCTGTGGCCGTTCCGTTGCTGGCAGCATCAATCCATTCACGGAATTCTTGGTCGTAGGCGTCGATGAAGCGCTCACGCCAATCTTCGGGGATCGCTTGGCGAATGCCGAATTGATCGGAAATCACCGTGGCCGGACGGTTGGGCAGGCTGGCCACGCCTTTTTCACAGCTGACCTCGCCGCGGATGTCATAGCCATAGACGATGTTCACCGAAATCTCGACGTCGACAATCGCGCCCTGTGCCATGTGCAACAGCACAATATGCGGATCGCGCAATTCGACGCCCTGACGCGACCGGCGCGGCAGGCGCACTTCGACGCCGGTGATCTCGTCCGACAGCAACCAGCGCGAGATATCCGCATCATGCACCAAGGTGTCATTCAGCGGCATCTCAGAGGTATAGAGCCCCGGCGGCACCGACGCATTGCGGTGCACGGAATGATACATCAACGGCAGCCCAAGACCGCCCCCGTCGATCACGGCCTTCAGGCGGCGGTAATCCCCGTCGAAACGGCGCATGAACCCAACCTGAACCAATCGGCGGCCAAAGCTGGTTTCGGCCTCCATAACCTTCAGCGCGGCCGCCTCAGAGGTGACCATGGGCTTTTCGCAGAACACGGGTTTGCCTGCGGCGATACAGTCCAGAAGCTGCTCTTCGTGTGCCGGCCCCCAAGAACAGATCAACACAGCGTCAACCTTGTCCGAGCGGATCAGAGCCTGTGGTGTATCGAACACTTCGGCCCCTTCGGGTGCGGCGGACTCGGCCCGCGTACGGTCGATGTCATTGACCGCCGTAACTGCTACGCCCGACAGAACTTGGGTGAGGCGACGGATATGATCCTGTCCGATCATCCCCGTGCCAATGACGCCTACGTTCAGTGTCATTTGCCCACCCCGTACTTGTCACAGAGGCGCTGCATTTCATTGCGCATGAAGATGCCGCTCTCGTCGGCCTTTTCTTCCCATGCAAACACACAGGCGGTCATGATGCCGTCAAAGCCGATCTCGGCGAGGGTGCGATAGAAATCATCCCACGGCACTTCGCCCTGACCGATGTTCAGGTGCTGGTGCACACGGGCCTCGGTGCCCGGCGGGTTCAGGATATAACGCAGGCCCGAGCTGCCTTTGTGGTTGAACGTGTCGGCGATATGCACATGGGCCAGAACGTCGGCGCACTCACGTAGCATCGCGACGGTGTCATCCCCGAAATAGAAGGTGTGCGGCGTGCAGTAGAGGAACTTTACGCGATCGCTGTTCACGGTCCGGATCAGGTCCACGGACGGCTGCAGGGTTTCGACCCAATCCTCGGGGTGCGGTTCGATGTGCAGGTTGATCCCTTCGCGCTCAAAGATCGGGACCAGCTCGTCCATCGAACGCCACCAAGCGTCTTCACAGGCTTCGATCATCGACCCCGTGTGGCAGCAATAGCAGGTGCCTTTGTCGGGATGCGGGCCACGGCCGAACTCGCTGTTCATGGTGTCCACTTCCATCTCGACGGCGATCTCGATGGCACGTTTCCAATGCTTGATGGCGGCCTGACGCTCGTCTTCGTCATTCGAGGCCCAGCGATACATCGGCAGCAAGGTGGCGATGCCTACATCGGCATCCTTCAGCGCCTTCTTGAAGCTCTTGATGCGGTCGGGAAATACGCGCGGCGCCTTGAACCATTCAAGGAAATCGCCACGGGGGCTGAGTTCGATCCAGTCATAGCCAAGCTCTTTGACCTTCGAAGGAAGTTCCTCAAGCGACAGATGTCGGTGCATATACGGGTCGAGTGCGATTTTCATGGCTGGGTTTCCTCCCGATTTGTGTTCTTTTTCAAAGTGTAAAGGCGGCGCGGAATGCTTCGAGCGCGGCGTCAGAGTCGCCCGAGGCCCAAGCTTCCATCGCAACCGGCCCGTCGTAGCCCATGGCAGCAAGACCACGGGCAACACCGGCAAAGTTGACTTCTCCGGTGCCCGGCTCACAGCGCCCGGGCACATCGGCCACCTGAATTTCACCGATCCAAGGCTGGGCCTTGCGGCACAGCTCGGTCAGGTTTCCCTCGCCGATTTGGGCGTGGTAGAGATCGAGGTTCAGTTTCAGACGCGGGCTGTCGATGCTCGACACCAAGGCGATCGTGTCTTCGGCTTTGGCAAAGGGCGTCCCGGGGTGATCGACCGGCAAGTTGAGGTTTTCGAGGGTAAAGACCACGTCCTCTTCCTCGGCCAGCTCCACAATCCGGCACAGCGTGTCGCGCGCCTTGAGCCACATCTGGCCCGTCACCACCTCACAGGGTTTGACTGGCAGACCCTTCTCATTCAGGCCCGTGCCATGCAGGTTAAAGCGCTGAATGCCCAGACGACGACAGCCATGCACGGTTTCGCGCGCCGTCGCGATCAGCTCATCCGCGCCCTCATCATCCGCAAGGGTCCCGCGCAAATAGCCGTTCACGATGGTAAAGGTCGCACCCGTCGCGATCAGCTTGTCATGATCGTGGGGCTGCCAGTACCAAAGCCCGACATCAAAGCCCATCTCGCGCAAACGCGCGGCGCGCCAATCAATCGGCTTGTCTTGCCACAACATCTCGGCGCAAGCGGCGAGTTGGAATGAGTGAGACATGAGCGTCATCCTTGAGCGCCCGGGCCAAAGCCCGAGCTAGGGTTGAAAAGGGTGGATCAGGCCGAAGCCTCTTGGCCCACTTTGGGCGGATGGCCGTCGTGGGTTTCCATGTAGCCTTCGATGCTGGCCTCGAGGTCCGCCATGGATTCACCGCCCGCCATCAGGTCGGCGATCTCTTCACGCGACTTCTCGCCCTTGCGGAAGTCCGCCGCGATCGCACCACGGATCAGAACGGCAAAGTGGTCCCCAACGGCCATGGCGTGCATCACCTGGTGGGTGATAAAGATCACCGCCAGACCACGCTTTTTGGCCTCGTTCACGATGCGCAGCACGTGCGCGGCCTGTTTCACACCCAGAGCAGCGGTCGGTTCATCCAAGATCAGAACGCGGGCACCGAAATACACAGCGCGCGCGATGGCCAGCGACTGACGCTCACCGCCCGACAAGCCCCCAACCAGACGGTCACCGTCGGTGATACGGGTGATGCCCATCTTCTGGACTTCCTCAACCGCGATCTTGTTGGCCTTGGCGCGGTCAAAGATTTTGAACGGACCAAAGCCCTTGGTCGGCTCAACCCCCATAAAGAAGTTGCGGCCAATCGACATCAGCGGATAGGTCCCGCCAAACTGGTGCACGGTGGCGATCCCGCGCTCTTGGGCGTCACGCGGCCCAGAGAAGGAAACCGGTTCGCCGTCGACCAGAATTTCACCACGGGTCGGCGCGTGAACACCGGCAAGGGTTTTGATCAGCGTGGATTTACCGGCACCGTTGTCGCCCAGCAGGCAAAGCACCTCGCCTGCGCCGACCTTGAGGCTGATTTCATGCAGAACGTCGATGGGCCCGAAGGACTTGTCGACATTGCGAAGTTCGATGACTGGAGTGTTATCAGACATAGGAATGGTCCTTACTTTTTCTTCGTGCCGGTCGACGCGCGGCTAGCAAATTTGCGGAAGGAGTCATTCATCAGCACGGCCGCAAGCAGCAGCACACCGATGAAGAGCATGTTGAGGTCTTTGTCGAACGTGGTGAAGTTGATGCCTTGGAACACGATCCCGAAGGTCAACGTGCCAAAGACCGTGCCCGTGACTGTGCCAAAGCCCCCCGTCAGCAGCACGCCACCGACAACCACACAGATGATCGAGTTGAAGATCATACCGAACTGCGTTGTGGTCGACGCAGAGTTCGCCAGCACGCCTTCGGTCATCCCGACGAGGGCCCCGGCCATAGCCGACAGCATGAACAGGACGATCTTCAGACGATCCGTCGGGATACCCGCGTTACGGGCGCTTTCCTGATCGCCACCCAGTGCCATGATCCAGTTGCCCCAAGGCGACAGGTGCAGCACATAATAGCAGGCCACCGCGACCAAAATCCAAATGAAGAACGAGCTTTGCAGCGAGCGGAAGATCGTGATGCGGCTGTCGCCCTCACCAATGATCCACGAGTGATAGTCGCCCAGAATAAACTCGGACACGACACCGACATCAGGCAGGCTGTGCTGCGTGGTGCCTGCGATCTGTTTCGAGAAATACGCGTTCAGACCTGCGACCACGAACAGCGTCGCAAGCGTCACGATCAGGGACGGCACGCCGGTTCGGGTCACCAGAACACCGTTGATCCAGCCGATGAATGCGGCCACCGCAAAGGTGACGGCCACGGCGACCCAGATGTTCAGGCCGAAATTTTCGACCGACATGGCCAACACGATACCGCCTGCGGGGATCAGTGCGCCGACTGAAATGTCCAATTCTCCGGCGATCATCAAAAAGCCGATCGGCAGGGCAATGATGCCAACCTTTGACGCAAAGTTCAGCCACGTAGACGCGCCCAACGGGGTTAGAAAGTTCTTTTCCCAACCAAAGATAGAAAAGAAAACAAAGATGATAACCAAGCCTGCAAAAGCGCCGGCAGCAGGGTTCCGGAAAAGATCGAGCAGAGAAAAACGCGCGTCCGGCTCGGCGTTGGTTTTGTCTTGAGTGTCAGCCATGGAAACGTCCTCGGGATGCTTTTCGCTGGGTGTAACTTGGGGCCCCGGTCGGCCTGTGCCGACCGGAGCATTGGTATGGATTAGCGTGCGCCAAGCTCTGCGCCTGCTTTCACGGCATCCACGTTGGAGGCATCAATGATGGCAGGACCGGTCAGAACCGGATCGGTCGAGATCTCGGTGCCGAACTTGAGATGCGCAAACAGCATCGAGGTCGCGAGGAAGCCCTGCAGGTAGGGCTGTTGGTCAATCGCCATGGTCTGAAGACCGCCGGAGATACGCTCCAGAGTGGCGGGCGAGAAATCGAATGCGCCGATCTTCAGGTCGATGCCGGTCTGCTCGACCGCGTTGGCTGCGGCAGCGGCACCGAAGTCAGCGGTGGAGATGATGGCGTCGATGGACTGATCACCGATCAGCTCGGCTTTCATGGCCTCTGCGGTACCGGTCACGTCGCCGTCAAGGTTGGCGGGGGTCGAGATCACGGTCACTTTCGCACCGGCCCCGGTGCCGCCATCGGACACGCCTTGGCAACGCTGCTCAAGGTTGATCGCACCCGGAATCTGAATGTGGCACAGGATGTGGGTCGCGCCGTTCTCGGCCATGTATTTGCCGCCGCCGAAACCGGCTGCATATTCGTCAGAGCCAAAGTAGTTGATGGCACCGATGTCTGCTTTGACCGGCAGGCCCGAGTTGTATTGCATGATCTTGATGCCTTCTTCCGCCGCCATTTGCAGCGCGGGGATTTGTGCATCAGGCACCCAAACCGGGATTGCGATCCCGTCGACGCCTTGAGCAATGGCTTGGTTGATCAGGGTCACCAGATCGGGGCCAAAGTTTTCATAGTTCTGGGTGCGCAGGTACTGCACGGTGCCGCCGTTGGCTTCGACCATGTGGGTCGCGTCATCGACGCCCTTCTTGATCTTGTCCATGAAGGCGTCTTCGATCGAGCCTGCAATCACGGCGATGTCTTGGGCATAAGCACCAGTCGACACCAAGGCCGCGGTCAGTGCTGCGGTAAGGGTTTTGGTCAGTTTCATGTCGATATCCTCCCTGATTTTGGTCCCGCCTCCTCCGACGGGTCGACATAGGTTTGGCCGAATACGGCCTTTGATCGGTGCCCGTTCGTCGGGCGGCTTGGGTTACTTCTTGGTCGCGGCCCGCATGGCGAGCTTGCGGAAACTTTCGTTCATCCCAACGGCGGCCAGCAGCATGATCCCGATGATCAGGTTGGCCCAGTTGCGGTCGATGCTGGTAAAGTCGATGCCTTTGATCACGATGGCGAAGGTGATGGTCCCCACGAAGACCCCAGCGATTGAGCCATAGCCCCCCGTCAACAGAACCCCGCCGACGACGACACTGACGATGATGTTAAAGATGTCGTTCATGCCGCCCGACACTTGGGCCGAGTTGAACAGGATGGCGTGGCACATCCCGACAAAGGACGCAGCCGTGGCCGTCCCGATGAACAGCAGCACAGTAATCCGGTCCACGGGGATGCCTGCGTTACGGGCACTGTCCTTGTCGCCACCAATGGCAAAAATCCAGCTGCCGTATTTGGTCTGATGCACGATGAACCAGAAGATCACAGTGATCAGAACCCACCACAGGATCACCACTTGGTGGCTTCCGCCAAAGATGAAGTCACCGAATACGGTCTTGGCCCAAGGCGCGGCCGTCAGCGGCACCGAAGCCGCGCCGGTCAGCAATTTGGAACCGGCCAGAACGACGCCCTGCATCGCAACCAGCGTGCCCAGCGTGATGATCAGCGTCGGCACAGCGGTGCGCACGGCCAGAATGCCGTTCACCAGACCAACCAGCACCCCGATGCCCAGCGCACCAAGGATGCCAAAGATCATCGGCAGTTCGTAATAGCCCGAGATAATCGCGGTGGTCATCGCTCCCGCAGGGATCATCGCCCCGATCGAAATGTCGATCTCACCCGAAATCATCAAAAGGGCGACGGCGGCGGCCACAATGCCGATCCGCGCGGCATAGTTCACCCAGCTGGCGGCGGGCAGCAGTTTGCCCAAGTCCACGCCGCCAATCACGACGTAAAAGACAATCACTCCCAAAAGGCTGAGGATCGAGGCAGCGGCGGGGCGGCGAAGCAGGTTTGCAAACAGGTCCATTAGCGCGTCGTCACTTCTTTTTGGGGGAGTAGTTGAGGGCAAGCGTGCGGAAGGTGTCGTTCGACAGAACCGCAGCCAACAGCAAAGCCCCGATGATGATCGACCCGATGTTGGGATCCAGCGCGGCAAAGAAGATGCCTTGGTTCACAACGGCAAAGGTCATCGTGCCCAAAACGATCCCGATGATCGAACCAGCCCCACCCGTCAGCAGCACGCCACCGATGACGACGCACATGATCGAGTTAAAGATAAAGGCCTGACCGCCCGCCACTTGTGCGGTCTGGTAGGTCATCACCTGACCGACCCCCACACAGGCCGCGGCAAAGCCCGATGCCATGAACAGGCCAATGGTGACTTTCGCCGTCGGAATGCCCGCGTTACGCGCGCTTTCCTTGTCGCCGCCCAGTGCGAAAATCCAGCTGCCAAGGGGCGAGATATGCAAGACGTAGTAGAAGATCGCGACGAAACCGAGCCACCAGAAAATCGAGACGTTGAACATGCCGTTGATAAAGGTGCCCAACAGAGCCTTGGTCGTTGCGTCAGGCACATAGGACACGCTGGTTGAGCCTTTGATCAGCACCGCAAAGCCCAGCGTCAGCCCCATAACGGCAAACATCGTACCAATCGTCGCGATCAGCGAGGGAATGGTCGTGCGGGTCACGATCAACCCGTTCAAAAAGCCAATCAAAAGGCCAACAGACAGACCGCCCATGATGCCGATCAGAGCAGGCAGTTCGAAATGCCCCGACAGCATGGCCGTCGTCATCGAAGAGGCCGGAACGACAGAACCGACTGAGATGTCAAATTCACCCGAAATCATCAACAGTCCCACGGGCAGCGCGATGATCCCGACTTCGGCTGCGATGTTCAGCCAGCTCGACCAGCCGGGTGCGCCCATAAAGACCTTCCCACCGAGAGCTGCAAAGAAGACGTAGACGACGATCAGGCCGATCAGGGACCCGGTCTCGGGGCGTCGGATAAGACCGCCCAGCGATATGCCGCTCGGACCTTTGACGGAGTGTGTTGACATATTTCAGGTTCCTGTAGTGAAGCCCGTTGGTATTCATCCCGCCCGCGTCCGTTGAACGCGCGGGGTTAGTTGAGGCCGCCACTGGTTGGGGGCGGCCTCAGGTGACCAGCCCTAGACACGCGGTCTTGGGCCGGCTGGGAGGAGGCTTAGCGCGCGCCTGCCTTAACGCCCTCGATCACCAGATCGACGTTCGATGCGTCGACGATGCCGGGGCCGGTCAGGATTTCGCGGGTCGGGATGGTAACACCATAGTTGACGTAGTTGTTCAGGATCGACACGGCGAAAAAGCCCTGCTGATACCCCTGTTGGTCAACGGCACAGGCTTGCTTGCCCTGCTGGATGTTTGCCAGAACGGTTTCGTTAAAGTTCATGCCACAGACATGCACTTTGCCGGCTTTGCCCGACTGCTGGATGCCCGAGATCGTTGCGCTGGTGTCACCGCCACCGATGGCGAACATTGCGTCGATTTCGGGGTTTTGCAGCAGGTGCGCACGGACGGCCTGTGCGACAGCGGTCGAGTCGCCGTATGCGGTTGCGGGCAGTTGCAGAACCGAACCGGTCCCACCAGCGGCGGCAATGCCATCGTTAAAGCCGTTACAGAACGCTTCGATGTTGGCCGCACCAGGCAGGGTGTTCACGCATGCGCCGTTCTTGTGGCCCGCGTTGCCAAGGTATTCGCCGCCAGCATAGCCCGATTTATAGTCAACAGCGCCAACATAGTTCAGCGCGCCAAGCTTGTCGGCTGCTTCCAAACCACCGGCGTTGTAAATAACCAGCGGAATGCCAGCAGCAACAACAGCTTCAAAGGCGGGATCCATGGCTTCGGGGACCCAGTCGGGACCAACAATTGCATCTGCACCTTGGTCGATCGCCTGACGGATCAGTTCCGCCGCATCCGGGCCCAAGTTGTCGTAGTTTTGCGGACCGAGCCAAGTGACCGAGCCACCTTGCGCTTCGGCAACGATACCGGCGTCTTCAGCGCCTTTTTTAACGCGCGACCAGAAGGGGTCGTCAGGCTTGCCACCAATCACGAAAATATCGGCGGCCATTACGGACGTCGCAGCACATGCAGCGATCAGGGTGCAGGACGCTTTGGCCGCGAAACGGCTGAATTTAGTCATAGTGATTTCCTCCCATTTCTCTTGTCCGTGTCAGAGACCCGGCGCGCACAGCTATACACCCAGCGTGACACGAAAAGCAGATCGTTTTGATTTAATTGTTGCTTTTGTTTCATTTCATGTCATTCATGATGAAACTTCGAGAAGGCGAGACGTATGAAGCGACCCACCATTTCTGACCTAGCCAAAGAGGCGGGCGTCTCTGTCTCAACGGTGAACAGGCTTATGTCTGGGTCGACATCTGTTCGCTCCACGACCGCCCAGCGGATCCAGAACGCGGCAGAGAACATTGGGTTTTATGGCCTCGGCACGATTGAGGATCAGATCAAACAATCCGCGCCCACCTATCGTCTTGGCTTTCTTATGCAGCAATCCACGCGCGAGATTTATCAGATGATGGCGCGGGAGATTCGGAACTGTTGCCTTCGGCGCCCGCTGGATGTGGTGCAGCCCGTCGTGGACTTTGTGGATCTTCTGACGCCGGAAAACATCGCCGGTCGCCTGCAAGCCCTCGGCGAGAATTGCGATGCGGTTGCCGTCATCGCCGCAGATCACCCCCAGATCGGACACACGATTCGTAATCTGAAAAATGAGGGCACACCGGTCATCAGCTACATCACGGATCAATCCGCCCCAGAGAGAGCGGGATATGTGGGCGCCGACAACTGGAAACTGGGCAGAACGGCGGCATGGCTGATCGCTCAAACAACACACCGCCCCGGTCGCGTGGCGGTCTTTTTCGGTCACTCACGCTATCAATGCCAAGACATCGCCGAGGCAAGCTTTCGCTCTTACATGCGGGAGCACGCGCCCAACCTGACCGTGGATGAAAGCCGCGCAACCCATGAGGATTCCCAAAACGCGTACGAAATGGTGCGCGAATTACTGCAAACCTCAGACGATATCGTCGGGCTTTTGATCGTGGGGGGCGGCATTTCCGGCGTCCTTCGGGCGCTGCGAGAGACGCCTTTGGAACGGCGGCGCGACATTAAGCTGGTTTGCCGAGATCTTGGGCCGGAAACCAGAAAAGGGCTTTCCGAGGGTCTGATTACCGCCGCGCTCTGTCATCCTCTTGGGCCGACCTCGGATGCTCTGATCCAAACCATGATTGAGGCGGTTTCTGCCAAAGAACCCCGCCCGACGACGCAACACACGGTCCCATTCGAGATTGTGACGCCCGAAAACATCTAGGCGAGTTATCAGCGGCGCCCGCCCGAACAGGCCAGCGCCCCCAATGGATCAGAGCGCGCGATCCTCGACGAAATAGCCGTAGATGGTGGTGATCAGACTGACACCCCACATGCCGAAGATCGCCATCCAGACCATTTGTGCCGCCATGAAAACTCGGATTGACTCGGTGGTAGTCAAGGTCAATGCCAAACTGCCGAGTGCTCGTGTGCCCAGTTGATCCACAACCACCCACACAACCCCGACCCACAAAAGGGCCAATCGCCCTTTGGACGTGGCCCGCCACGCGCCCCCGAGACCGGTGCGTTTATCAATGGCCGAGGATGGTAAAAGCGGCGACAGGCACAGAAAAACCCAGAACAACAACAACGTGGCGAAGGGATTTAAAATGACGATTGCTGTGTAAGCCCCCGCCGCCGACAAGACGCTGGACAGAATAAAAAGTACCGGGATTGCGATGAGCGCCATGAGGAGAGTTATGGCAAGTGAGTCGAGCGCATAGCGCAGAAAGTTGCGCATGCCGACCGGCGTTAACCATTTCGCGGGCCCCTCGTTCAGGACATAGCGGTGCCACCCAACGACAGCCCACACCAAAAATAGCAGACCCGCCAAGGTTGGCACAAATCCGCGCAAGAACATGCCAGCAAATTCGCCATATTCGATCCCAGGGTCTTGTGCGAACCCAGACATGGAGAGGCGCGCGGCATACGTCACGCACGCGGCATAGACCAACATGGGGATTGCAAAAATTCTAATCACCGCCCCGAAATTCTGGATTGGCATCGCGACCGATTTGACCAACAACGCCTTTGCTAACCCGAAACTTGTCACCTAAACCCACCTTTATCGCCAAAGTTGCATCGCCTTCCGACACTATCGCAACAGGGACATGCGGCAACCCCTGAAAACCTTGCCCTTACCCGAAAAAAGCGTTAGGGCGCAGTCGTTCTGATCAAGAGGAAATCTCATGTCCGCGCCCAAGAAAGTTGTGCTGGCCTATTCTGGCGGCCTCGATACGTCCATCATTCTGAAATGGCTTCAGACCGAATACGGTTGTGAGGTGGTCACCTTTACCGCCGATCTGGGTCAGGGTGAGGAACTGGACCCGGCCCGTCAAAAGGCCGAGATGCTGGGCATCAAGTCGGAAAACATCTTTATCGAAGACCTGCGCGAAGAGTTCGTGCGCGATTTCGTCTTCCCGATGTTCCGCGCAAACGCCCTGTATGAGGGTCTGTATCTGCTGGGCACGTCGATTGCGCGTCCGCTGATTTCCAAGCGTCTGGTCGAGATCGCAGAACAAACCGGCGCCGATGCCGTGTCCCACGGCGCGACCGGCAAGGGCAACGATCAGGTGCGGTTCGAACTGTCGGCCTATGCTCTGAACCCCGAGATCAAGGTAATCGCGCCGTGGCGTGAATGGGACCTGTCCTCGCGCACCAAGCTGCTGGACTTTGCCGAAAAGAACCAGATCCCGATCGCCAAGGACAAACGTGGCGAGGCGCCGTTCTCGGTGGACGCAAACCTGTTGCACACCTCGTCCGAGGGTAAGGTTCTGGAAGATCCGGCCCAAGAGGCCCCCGATTACGTGTTCCAGCGCACCGTCCACCCCGAGGACGCGCCCGACACGCCCGAATTCATCGAGGTGACTTTTGAGCAGGGTGACGCAGTTGCCATCAACGGCACCGCCATGTCGCCCGCGACCATTCTGACCGAGTTGAACGAATACGGTCGCAAGCACGGCATCGGTCGTCTGGATTTCGTCGAGAACCGGTTCGTGGGCATGAAGTCGCGCGGCATCTATGAAACGCCGGGCGGGACGATCCTGCTTGAGGCGCACCGCGGGATTGAGCAAATCACGCTGGATTCCGGTGCGGGCCACCTGAAAGATTCGATCATGCCGCGCTATGCCGAACTGATCTACAACGGGTTCTGGTTCAGCCCCGAGCGTGAAATGTTACAGGCCCTGATCGATAAATCCCAAGAACACGTCTCGGGCACCGTGCGCCTGAAACTGTACAAAGGGTCGGTCAACACCGTAGGTCGCTGGTCCGATCACAGCCTCTATTCCGAGGCGCATGTGACGTTCGAAGAGGACGCTGGTGCCTATGACCAGAAAGACGCCGCCGGGTTCATCCAGTTGAACGCGCTGCGCCTTAAATTGTTGGCCGCGCGCGACCGTCGCGTCAAAAAATAAGACGGTATTTGCACCGTTAAATGCGTGGGATGCCCCGGTGGAAACGCCGGGGCATTTTTCGTTTGTGGTGATCCCGTTGGTAGGCCACGTGACGTGAGTATTTTTGCCAAGATGAAGATGGGAAAAATCGCGCGCCTAGATAGGGATTTGTTTCAACGCTTCCCAGTGTGGTGAGGTCACATTCTTGTGGGTTAAGGGCGCGGAGTGCTCGATTTATTGTGGGGACAGGTTGGTAAAGAGGAGGCGATCATGCGCCATCTGATCCCTGTTGAACAAAAGATTAAGACGAGCGCCCTGATGTTGGCGATTGGTGTGGGCATTCTGGCGAACTGTCAGCAAACGGTGGAGCGGCTGCAGATCAGCGCGGCAGAACCCGAGGTCTGTGAGGTGTGCCAAGGGGCCGCTGAGGCGCGGGTGCATTTTGCGGTTGTTCGGGTGATGCTGACCGGTGCGCCGGTGACTAGCGATCTTTGAGAAACGCGCGGGTTTGATCGCCCGTGGGCATGGCATCGGCTGTGCCGTGTTTCGTGACCTGTAGCGCGGCGGCGGCGGCGGCGAATTCGAGGGCCGATTGGGGGTCCTGACCCGCGTCCAGCGCCGCGATGAGAGAGCCCGCAAAGCAATCCCCCGCGCCGGTCGTGTCAACCGGTGTCACGTGAAACGCGGGTTGGGTGATCGTGGTGCCATCGGCCATTTGCCAGCGCGCCCCGTCACCGCCCAAGGTGATGATCAAGTTGGGCACCGACACCTCGCCCAGCGCGGCGCAGAGTTGATCGTATTCCACGCGGTTCAGCAGCAGATAGGACAGATACGGCAGGACCTGTTTCACCGCCTCGGCATCGAACGGAGCCGCTGAATAAACGACGTTCATGCCGCGCGCATGGGCCGCCTTGGCCGCGGCGACCTGATCCGTGGTTTCGTTTTGCAAAAGCAGGTAATCGCCCGCCCCACCAGCCGCCAGAGCATCGGCAATCGCCGTCGCGGATTGAACGTGGTTCGCGCCAGCGTGTAGCAGGATCGCATTTTCACCGTGTTCGGGTTCAACCATGATCACCGCGTGGCCCGTCGCGGCGTCCGTCACCGCGATATGAGTGGTGTCGACGCCATAGCCGCGCAACGTGTCGCAAATCCAATCCGAATCCGGACCGATGGCCCCGATATGAACGACGTTCGATCCGGCGCGGGCGGCGGCGACGGATTGGTTCGCACCCTTACCGCCCAGCCCCTTGGTCATCGCGGTCGACGACAGCGTTTCCCCCGGCGCAATCATGTGCGGAACCGAATAGAAATAGTCCACGTTGATCGAGCCAAGGTTGAACACTGTCATCGCATTTACCCCACTTTGGACGCCGCCAAGAGCGCCATGTTGGTGATGTCGCTGACCGTCGCAACGGTCGAGCAAATCTGGATCGGTTTATCGACACCGGCAAGGATCGGCCCGATCACGGTCGCGCCGGCCATTTCCTGCATCAGCTTGACCGAGATTGACGCCGAGTGGCGGGCAGGCACAACCAGAATGTTCGCAGGTCCCGTCAGGCGCGAGAACGGATAGGCCTCTTGCGCGGCCTTGTTCAGGGCCACGTCGACGGTCATTTCGCCCTCGTATTCGAAGTCGACGCCGCGTTTGTCCAGAACCTTGGGCGCGATGTGCATTTTGGTCGCGCGCTCGGACACCGGATAGCCGAAGGTCGAGAAGCTGACAAAGGCGACGCGCGGCTCAAGGCCCATGCCACGCGCGACATCCGCGCTGCGCTCGGCGATGTTGGCGAGATCTTCCTCGTCCGGCCATTCGTGGACCAGCGTATCGGAAATCAGAACCACACGACCCTTGTGCAGGATCGCGGTGACACCGACGGCGCCGTCTTGGGCGCTGGCATCAAACACATGGTTGATCAGTTCCATCACATGGGCCGATTTCCGCGTCGCGCCGGTCACAAGGCCGTCGCCATGCCCATGCGCCAGCATCAGCGCCGAGAACACGTGACGGTCGCGCGCGGCCAGACGGTGGATGTCGTGGCGGTCGTACCCTTTGCGCTGTAGGCGGTTGTACAGGTATTCCTTGTACGTATCCAAATGGCGGGTGTTGGCGGCGTTGACGATCTCAAGCTCACGCACCGCATCCCCAAGACCTGCGCCCTCAAGGCGTTCTTTGACGTCGCTTTCGCGGCCAACGACCAGTGCCTTGCCATACCCCGCGCGCTGATAGTTCACGGCGGCGCGCAGCACGCGGATATCGTCGCCCTCGGCGAAAATCATGCGGGCCTGTGCGGCACGGGCGCGGGCGGAAATGCCGCGCAGGATGTTGGCGGTCGGGTCCATCCGCGCCTTGAGCGAGGCCTCATAGCCCTCAAGGTCGACAATCGGGCGACGGGCCACGCCGGTGTCCATACCGGCACGCGCAACGGCGGGCGGGATCATGTAGATCAAGCGCGGATCGAACGGCGTCGGGATGATGTAATCGCGCCCGAACGACAGCTTGCGCCCATAGGCCATTGCGACCTCATCGGGGACGTCCATCCGCGCGATTTCGGCCAAGGCCTCGGCGCAGGCGATTTTCATCTCGTCGTTGATGGCGCGGGCGTGGATGTCCAGCGCACCACGGAACAGATAAGGAAAGCCCAGAACGTTGTTCACCTGGTTCGGGTAATCCGAACGACCGGTGGCCACGATGGCGTCCGCGCGCACGGCGTGGGCGTCTTCGGGGGTGATTTCGGGATCGGGGTTGGCCATCGCAAAGATGACCGGATCATCGGCCATGCTGAGGACCATATCCTGCGTCACCGCGCCCTTGGCCGAGACGCCAAGGAACACATCCGCGCCCTTCATCGCGTCCTCAAGCGTACGCGCATCGGTTTTCGCGGCATGGGCCGATTTCCACTGGTTCATGCCCTCGGTGCGGCCTTGATAGATGACGCCCTTGGTATCGCACATGATACAGTTGTCGTGCTTGGCACCCATCGCCTTGACCAGTTCCAGACAGGCGATGCCCGCCGCACCCGCACCGTTCAGAACGATCTTACAGTCTTCGATCTTTTTGCCCGAGATATGCAGCGCGTTGATCAGACCCGCCGCACAGATCACGGCGGTGCCGTGCTGGTCGTCGTGAAAGACGGGAATATCCATTTCCTCCTTCAGACGCTGTTCGATGATGAAACATTCCGGCGCCTTGATGTCCTCAAGGTTGATGCCGCCAAAGGTCGGCCCCATCAGCTTGACCGCCTTGATGATTTCCTCGGGGTCCTCGGTGTCCAGCTCGATGTCGATGGCATTCACATCGGCGAACCGTTTAAACAGGACGGCCTTGCCCTCCATCACCGGTTTGGACGCCAGCGCGCCAAGGTTCCCCAGACCCAAGATCGCGGTGCCGTTTGACACAACCGCGACCATGTTGCCCTTGGTCGTGTAGTCATAGGCGGTCTCGGGGTTTTCCGCGATTGCCTCAACCGGAACGGCCACACCGGGGCTATAGGCCAGCGACAGGTCGCGCTGGGTCGTCATCGGGGTCGATGCGGTGATCTCGAACTTACCCGGGGTCGGTTCAAGGTGATAGGCCAGCGCCTCTTCGGGCGTGATACGGTTCTTCGACGACATAAGCGGGCAGTCTCCTGTTTCGGGCCTACGCGTCTTAACGCCCAAATGCGCCTTGGACAACAAAAGATGGAATTGCGTCTTTCATGCTTTGGGCCTGCTTTGTAAGGTCCGCCCTACAGATCAACAGGGGGAAACCGTGGCAGGCGCATCCGGACAAATCACGCCCATGATGGCGCAGTTTCTGGAAATCAAAGCAGAGCATCGCGATGCCCTGTTGTTTTACCGGATGGGCGACTTTTACGAGATGTTCTTTGACGATGCCGTCGCAGCGGCCGAGGCGCTGGACATCGCCCTGACCAAACGCGGCAAGCATGAGGGCAACGATATCCCCATGTGCGGCGTTCCGGTGCATTCGGCCGAGAATTACCTTCTAACCCTGATCCGCAAGGGGTTCCGCGTCGCCGTCTGTGAGCAGCTTGAAGATCCCGCCGAGGCGAAAAAGCGCGGCTCGAAATCCGTGGTGAAACGCGGCGTTGTGCGCTTGGTGACGCCGGGCACATTGACCGAGGAATCCCTGCTCGAGGCGCGCCGCCACAACTATCTGGCGGCCTTTGCCGTGGTGCGGGATGAGGCCGCACTGGCATGGGTCGATATTTCCACCGGCGCCTTCCGCGTGATGCCGATTTCGCCCGTCCGCCTGTCCCCCGAATTGGCACGGCTCAGCCCCAAAGAGGTTCTGGTCCTCGACGGCGCGGACGCGAATTACGGTGAAATAGTCTCTGAGTCCGGCGCTGCCATCACCCCCTTGGGCCGTAGCAGTTTTGACAGCACCAGTGGCGAGGACCGCCTGAAATCCCTGTTCCAAGTGTCATCTCTGGACGGGTTCGGCGCGTTTGAGCGCGCGGAACTGTCGGCCATGGGCGCGCTGATCGACTACCTCGACATCACGCAAAAGGGCAAACTGCCCCTGCTGCGCCCGCCAGTGCGTGAGTTCGCAAACGAGAACATCCAGATCGACGCTGCCACCCGCCGAAACCTCGAACTGACGCACAGCCTCTCTGGCGCACGCGACGGGTCGCTGTTGTCCGCAATTGACCGCACCCTGACCTCTGGCGGCGCCCGTCTGTTGGAACGCCGCATCTCCAGCCCTGCGCGGAAACTGTCTGTGATCCACCCGCGTTTGGCCGCCGTCAGCTATATGGTCGATCAATCGGGCACCTGTTCCACGTTGCGCGACCACCTGCGCAAGGCCCCCGATATGGACCGCGCCCTATCGCGTCTCGCGCTTGAACGGGGCGGACCTCGCGATCTGACCGCAATCCGAAACGGTCTGGAACAGGCCCTGTTGATCGCCGCCGCAATGCCGGCTGACGCGCCCGATCTGATGCAACAGGCGATCACCGATCTGGGTGGGCACGATGAACTCTTGGACCTTCTCGACAACGCTCTGGTCGCCGAACCGCCCCTGTTGACGCGCGACGGTGGCTTCATCGCCCCCGGCTATCACGATGAACTGGATGAGGCGCGCACCCTGCGGGATGAGGGACGTGGCGTCATCGCCTCGATGCAGGCGGAATATGCCGAGATCACCGGTATTTCGTCCCTAAAGGTCAAACATAACAACGTCTTAGGATATTTCATCGAATGCACCGCGACCCATGCGGACAAGATGCTATCGGCCCCCCTAAATGAAACCTTTATCCACCGCCAAACCACCGCGAACGCCGTACGCTTCACGACCGTTGACCTGTCCGAGCTGGAGACCCGTATCCTGAACGCCGGTGGCAGCGCTCTGGATATCGAAAAGGCGCTGTTCGAAACCCTGCGCACGGCGGTGCTCGACAACGCAGACCGGATCGCACAATCGGCCCGCGCCCTGGCCGAAATCGACCTGACCTGCGCTTTTGCCGATTTGGCGCGCGATTTGAACTGGTGCGCGCCGCGCATCGACGACAGCCGCGCCTTTGACATCGTCGGTGGCCGCCACCCCGTCGTCGAACGCGCCCTGCAAAAACAAGGCGGCACGCCGTTCGTCGCCAACGACTGCAACCTTTCGGCCCAAGACGACGCCGCGATCTGGCTGCTGACCGGCCCGAACATGGCCGGTAAATCGACCTTCCTACGCCAGAACGCCCTGATCGCGCTCTTGGCCCAAGCAGGCAGCTTCGTGCCCGCCACGTCGGCCCACATCGGCCTTGTCTCGCAACTGTTCAGTCGCGTTGGCGCCGCCGATGACCTCGCGCGCGGACGATCAACCTTTATGGTGGAAATGGTCGAAACGGCGGCCATCCTGAACCAAGCCGACGACCGCGCCCTCGTCATCCTTGACGAAATTGGCCGCGGCACCGCGACCTATGATGGTCTGTCGATCGCATGGGCCACGCTTGAACACCTGCACGATGTCAACCGCAGTCGCGCGTTGTTCGCCACCCACTACCACGAGATGACCACCTTGGCCGACACGCTGGCTGGCGTCCAAAACGCCACCGTCGCGGTCAAGGAATGGCGCGGCAACGTGATCTTCCTGCACGAGGTCCACAAAGGTGCGGCCGACCGATCCTATGGTGTGCAGGTCGCGCGCCTCGCGGGCCTACCCGACGCGGTGGTCAATCGCGCCCGTGTGGTCCTCGACGCCCTCGAAGAACGCGGTCGCACGCAAAACGGCGGCTCCCCGCTCCTCACCGACCTCCCCCTGTTTGCGGCCGCGCCACCCCCACCTGCCGCCCCCGCAACTCCGGCAACCTCACCCGCGCTCGACATGCTGGACGACATCCAACCGGATGACCTGACCCCCCGTCAGGCGCTTCAGGTGCTCTATGATCTGAAAAAGGCGTCCCAGACTTAACTGGAACGCCTCTTCATCTTGGTCAAAATACTCTCGCCGAAGGCGGCGGCACGGTGCCGCCTTTACGCCGGTGTGGACGACACACCTACCTTGGCGGGGCGCAACAGACGCTCGTGCAACATGAAGCCGGCCTCAACCACCTGAATGATCTCGCCCGCTTTGGTGCCCGGCAACGGCGCTTCGAACATCGCCTGATGGATTTGCGGATCGAACTGGTCGCCAACCTCGGGCGCGACGGGCTCAATCCCGTGCTTTCCAAAGATGTTCAGCAACTCACGCAGGGTCAGCTCAACCCCCTCAAGCAACGCCTTGTTCGCCTCGCGCTGCTCCTCATCCACGGCGTCGATCGCACGTTTCAGGTTGTCAAACACAGGCAGAATATCGCGGGCCAGCTTGCTGCCGCCATATTGCTCCGCTTCTTTACGGTCGCGCTCACCACGCTTGCGGGCGTTTTCGGCATCGGCCAGCGCGCGCATGAACCGGTCACGGAACTCATCACGTTCGGCGCGCAGCGCGTCCAACTCGTCCTCGGCGCCCAGAACGTCCTCAACCGGCGCGTCATCTTCGCCCACGCTTGCAAGGATGTCTTCGATGTCCAATTCGTCTTTTTTCTCTGCTTCAGCCATTTTCCTACCCCTTACCCTGATCGGAAATCATCTTTCCGACCAATTGCGCGGTGTAATCCACAATCGGCACGATCCGTCCGTAATTCAGTCGCGTAGGACCAATCACACCAACCGCGCCAACAATCTTTCGGTCCGCGTTCATATATGGAGAGACGACCAAAGAGGAACCCGTCAAAGAGAAAAGTTTATTCTCTGAGCCAATAAAAATGCGCACACCGTCGGCATTTTCGGCAAGCTCAAGGAATTCGACGATGTCCCGCTTGCGTTCAAGGTCGTCAAACAGATTGCGGATGCGGTCTAAATCTTCGGATGCGGTGCCGGATTCAAGCAGATTCGACCGGCCTCGCACGATCAAGCGCTCATTCTGTTCGCCCTGATTTTCCCAGATCGCCAGACCGCTGTTGACCATGTCTTGGGCCAGAACGTCCAACTCGGCCTTGCGCCGTTTCATCTCGGTCGCCATGACAGAACGCAGCTCGCTTATCGTGCGCCCTTCGGCCAAGGAATTCAGGAAATTCGCCGCCTCACGCATGGAACTGGGCGTCTGACCGGGCGGCGGGTTGAAAATCCGGTTTTCCACATGCCCGTCGGCAAACACCAAAACGGCCAGCGACCGGTCCGGCGCAAGACTGACGAATTCGATGTGCTTGATCGGGGCCTCATGCTTGGGCGCCAACACGATGCTGGCCCCGTGCGTCACCCCCGACAGGGCCGATCCGACGCGGTCCAGCATCGTGCCGACGTCCTGTTCGTTACTGCCCAAGGTCGCATTCAACTTTTCGCGGTCCTGCGCGTCTAGATCCCGCACCTCAAGCAACCCGTCCACAAACATCCGCAGACCCAATTGCGTGGGAATACGCCCTGCCGACACATGCGGGGAATCCAGCAGGCCAAGGTATTCCAGATCCTGCATCACGTTACGGATCGTCGCCGCACTGACCTTTTCGCTAAAGTCGCGGGTCAGTGTGCGTGATCCAACGGGATCGCCGGTGTCCAGATAACCTTCGACGACACGACGGAAGACCTCTCGGCTCCGGTCGTTCATCTCGCTTAGAATTTCCGCCTTGGTGGTCAAACAGCCTACCTTCCATTCGCCTTTTCATTAAAGACCAAGCGCCCAGAACGTCAATCGGGGTTGCATCAATCCCAACATCGTGGGAGGCAAACATCAACCAAATAAGGAAGGAAACCCGATGCGCCCCTCTGGTCGTGATGTAAGCGAAATGCGCCCGATTTCAATCGAGACCAACGTTACCAAGCACGCCGAAGGCTCGTGCATGATCAAAATCGGGGACACGCATGTGCTGTGCACGGCAAGCCTTGAGCCGCGCGTACCCCCGTTTCTGAAAAACTCGGGTCTGGGTTGGGTGACGGCGGAATACGGGATGCTGCCCCGGTCAACCGGTTCGCGGATGCGTCGTGAGGCGACGGCGGGCAAACAAGGTGGCCGTACCGTTGAAATTCAACGCCTTATCGGTCGTTCGCTGCGCGCTGGTGTGGATCGCGTTGCATTGGGCGAACGCCAAATCACCGTCGATTGTGACGTTATTCAGGCCGATGGCGGCACGCGCTGTGCCTCAATCACTGGTGGCTGGGTTGCTCTGCGTCTGGCGGTGAACAAGCTGATGAAGGCGGGCGATATCACGTCCGATCCTCTGGTCGATCCGGTGGCCGCCGTGTCCTGTGGCATCTACGCGGGTCAGCCGGTTCTGGACCTCGACTATCCCGAAGATTCCGAGGCTGGCGTCGACGGCAACTTTGTCATGACCGGTTCGGGCAAACTGATTGAGGTTCAGATGTCCGCCGAGGGCAAAACCTTCACCCGCGCGGAAATGGATCAGCTGATGACGCTGGCCGACAAAGGCGTGGCCGAACTGGTCGCCGCCCAACGCGCCGCGACCGAGGGCTAATCATGCGGAAATTTGCCGAGAAACAGTTGCTGGTCGCCACGCACAACAAGGGCAAGCTTGAGGAAATCGCCGATCTGTTGTCCCCCTACGGGATCACGGTCACCTCGGCGGCGGATCATAACCTGCCCGAGCCCGAGGAAACCGAAACCACGTTTGTCGGCAATGCCCGCATCAAGGCCCACGCCGCCGCCAAGGCCACCGGCCTGCCCGCGCTGTCCGATGACAGTGGCATCACCATCGATGGTCTGAACGGCGCGCCGGGGGTTTATACGGCAGATTGGGCCGAAACAGAGACTGGTCGTGACTTTGTCATGGCCATGACGCGCGCGTGGAATGAGCTTGAGGCGGCCAACGCGCCCTACCCCCGTACGGCGCAATTCCGCTGTACCTTTGTCCTTGCGTGGCCCGACGGTCATGATGAGGTGTTCGAGGGCGCCATGCCCGGTCAACTGGTCTGGCCCATGCGCGGCGATCAGGGGCACGGCTATGATCCGATCTTTCAACCGGACGGCTATGACATCACGTTTGGTGAAATGGACCGCTGGGAAAAGAACAAGATCAGCCACCGCGCCCGCGCGTTTGAGCAACTGATTCAGGTGTTCGGTGACTGAGGATTGGCGAAACGGGGGCTTTGGCCTCTATATCCATTGGCCGTTTTGTCAGGCCAAATGCCCCTATTGCGACTTTAACAGTCACGTCGCCGCCACCATCGACCAATCCCGCTGGCAGGCGGCCTATCTGTCTGAAATCCGCCGTTTGGCCGCCCTGACCCCCGGTCGGGTGCTAAACAGCGTATTCTTTGGCGGCGGCACGCCCAGCCTGATGGACCCAGACGTCGTTCACGCGATCATGGATGAAATCCGCGCATGCTGGCCCACCGCGAATGATCTGGAAACCACGCTTGAGGCTAACCCATCCTCGGTTGAGGCCGGCCGTTTCCGTGGTTATGCACAGGCTGGCGTCAATCGCGTGTCGATGGGGTTTCAGGCCCTGAACAACGACGACCTGCGCCGTCTCGGTCGCTTGCACACAGTCGAAGAGGCCTTTGCCGCCTATGACACCGCCCGCGCCCATTTCGATCGGGTCAGCTTTGATCTGATCTATGCGCGGCAGGATCAGACGCCCGACGCATGGCGCGCCGAGTTGTCCACAGCCCTGTCGATGGGCATCGACCACCTGTCCGCCTATCAGTTGACGATTGAGGCCGGCACCGCATTCGGGGACCGCTATGATCGGGGCAAGCTGCGCGGCCTGCCCGATGATGACACCGCGGCGGATATGTACTTCATCACCCAAGAGCTGTGTGAGCGCGCGGGCCTACCCGCGTACGAAGTCTCTAACCATGCCAAACACGGGGCCGAGTCAAAACACAATCTGATCTACTGGAGATACGGTGATTATGGTGGCATTGGGCCTGGTGCCCATGGACGTTTGACGCTGAACGGGACGAGAATGGCCACTGAAACCCCGCTTTTTCCGACTAAGTGGTTGGAAATGGTGGAAAATTCGGCGTTTTCCGATTTTAAAACAATCGCTATCGAACCGACCGAACAAGCGGCCGAATATCTGATGATGGGGCTGCGAAAATCCACCGGAATCTCGCAAAACCGGTTCGCGTCTATTGGTGGCGCACCCTTAAAAACAAATGTTATCAATGATTTACGTGATCTTGATCTTATCGCTCTCGACCAGGATCGTTTACGTGCTACACCCAAAGGTATCGCGGTTCTGAATGCGGTGATCAGGGAACTCTTGCCGGACGGCTGATATGCGCTTGCTGTGGTTGATATGCGGATTGGTCGCGCTGGGGCTGGGCCTGATCGGGGTGATCTTGCCCGGATTGCCGACCGTGCCGTTCCTATTGCTGGCAACCTATTGCTTTAGCAAATCATCCCGCCGCATGCATGACTGGCTGCTCGGCCACCCGCGCCTTGGCCCGCCCATCCACGATTGGAACGAACGCGGCGCGATCCGCCGCCCAATCAAATGGGCCGCGACCGCGTCCATCTTGGCGACATTCGGGATATCCTATCTGCTGAACGTCGGGCCGCTGATCATGGTGGTTCAGGCGATCACGCTATCCGTGGTCGCCCTGTTTATCTGGTCTCGTCCCGAAGGTTAGATCGAGGACAGGATGCGGCAAAGCTCATCCAGCTGATCAAGGTTGTCATAGGACACCGTGATTTTGCCCGCTTCTTGCCCCGGCGGGTGGTCAATCTCCACGCGCATTTTCAGGTTTGCGGACAGGTCGAGCTCTAGCGCGCGGGTATCAGCGTCCTTTTCCTTCGATCCACCACCGATCTTGGGGGCTCCCTTTGCCTTGGGTGCCTTGTCCCCCTTGGCAAGCTTTTCGGTATCCCGCACCGACAGACCCTTGGCCACAACGACCTTGGCTAGACCGGAGGGATCATCACACGTGATCAACGCGCGTGCATGACCCGCGGACAAACGCCCCTCACGTAGATGATCCTGAACATCCTCGGGCAGTTGCAAAAGGCGCATCAGGTTGGCGATGTGGCTACGACTTTTCGACAGCGCCTCGGCCAACTTTTCCTGCGTATGGCCAAACCGATCCATCAGCTGACGATAACCCTGCGCCTCTTCCACGGGGTTCAGATCGGCGCGCTGAATGTTCTCGATGATCGCGACCTCAAGGACCTCGGTATCATCGAATTCGCGCACGATGACAGGCACATCGTGCACTTGAGCCAGTTGCGATGCCCGCCAGCGACGTTCACCCGCGACGATTTCGTATTTGCCGTCGCCGGACTTGGACGGACGCACGATCAGGGGCTGAATCACGCCCTTTTCACGGATTGAGGCCGCCAATTCCTGCAGCGCCTCATCCGCAAAATGGCGGCGCGGCTGATCCGGGTTCGGGAAAACACGCTCAATCGGGACGCGCAGATCGGCCTTGCGCGCGGGCGCATCCGTCGACTTTTCCTCGGCTGGACCGACGTCCGCCATCAATGCAGACAAACCACGGCCAAGGCCCCGACGTTCAGGCTTTTTGCTCATAACTCCACCCCAATTTTACGCGGATACGGGTTCGGCCCGCTCCAGCATTTCTTTTGCGAGGCTGATATAGGCCTCTGCCCCCCGCGACGCGGGATCATAACTTAGGACCGGCATCGCATAGGACGGGGCCTCAGACACACGGACGTTGCGCGGAATAACTGTTTTAAAGACCAGATCGCCCAAATATTCGCGCGCGTCACCCTCAACCAGTTGCGACAGGTTGTTGCGACGGTCGTACATGGTCATCACGACACCCTCAATCCGCAGATTCGGATTTGCGGTCTGACGAATATCGCGCACCGTCAGCATCAACTGCGACAGGCCTTCGAGCGCAAAGAATTCGGACTGAAGCGGGACCAGAACGGAATGCGAGGCCACCATCGCGTTCACCGTCAAAAGGGACAGTGCCGGAGGGCAGTCGATCAGGATAAAATCGAACCCATAGGCCTGCATCGCCGGTTGGCGCAGTGCGTCATGCAGCAAATAGCTACGCTTTTCGTTCGAAACCATCTCAATATCTGCCGACGACAGGTCCGTTGTCGCAGGCGCAATCAGCAGGCCCTCAACATCCGTGGCGCGGATCACCTCATTCAAGGGCGCCTCGTCCAGCAGCAGATCATAGGTAGTCTTTTTGCGATCACTCGCCTCAATCCCGAGGCCGGTTGACGCGTTGCCCTGTGGGTCGAGATCCACGATCAGGACCGTCTTACCCTCTTCGGCCAAGGCTGCCGCCAAGTTTATCGCCGTCGTCGTCTTACCCACGCCACCCTTTTGGTTGGCGATGGCGATGATTTTTGGGCCCAACGGCGCATTCTGTTCAGACACGGGAAAGACCTTTGATTTTTAAGACGACCGCGCCGGAATCGGTGGCGCTTGGTAATTTTTGGACGTCAAAGCGCCATGTTTCAAGCGCGTGGTCGATTTCCGTTTGAAAATTTTCGCCTTTGGGGAAAAGGGCGACACCGTCTTGGGCAAGGTGCAATTCGGCAAAGCCCATGAGGTCCGTCAAAGAGGCAAGAGCCCGCGCGGACAGGACATCGGCGTTCAGCGCGGGCACCTGTTCGATCCGCTCGGACAAAACGCGGGCCTTTACGCCAGTTTCGCGGGCCACGGTCCGTAGAAAAACCGATTTGCGCTGATCGCTTTCGACCAGAACCGTCTCTTGGTCTGGATTAAGCTCTGCGGCCAGAATGGCCACGACCATGCCGGGAAATCCGCCGCCACTGCCCAAATCGGCCCAGATTTTCGCGGATGGGGCCATCGAAAAGATCTGCGCGGAATCTGCGATGTGCCGTGTCCACGCGTCCGCGAGTGTGTTCTTGGAGACCAGATTGATCGCCGGATTCCATTTGTGCAGCAGCCGCTCATAGGTTTCCAGACGCTCCAATGTTTCACGTGAAACATTGAGCCCCGCAATCTCTTGTCCCATTAGGCGGTCTTTCGGTTGTGCTGCCGTAGCTTGGCAAGGATCAGCGTCATCGCGGACGGGGTCATTCCGTCGACGCGGCCCGCCTGCCCCAAGGTCGCCGGACGGGCGCGGTTCAGCTTGAGCTTGAGCTCATTGGACAGGCCTTGGAGGACGTCATAATCAAAATCCGCCGGAATGACCTGCGCCTCGTCCCGTTTGATCGCCTCAACATCTTGTGTTTGGCGACGCACATAATTGGCATATAGGGCGTCCCGCGCGATCTGTTCCCCCACTTCGGGTTCAACGTCACGCAGGCGATCATCATACGGGTGCAGATCGGTAAAGGTCACGTTGGGAAAGGCCAACAGATCCAGGCCGCTGCGCCGCTGACCGTCGGCATTCACATTGATGCCGCCAGCGTTCACCTCTTTGGGCGTCAAAGCCCACGCCGACAAAATATCGCGCGCCGCGTCGATCTTTTCCATTTTATCGGCAAAGGCACGCAGGCGCTCGTCGGAGACACAACCGATTTTAGCGGCCTTCGGCGTCAGGCGTTGATCCGCGTTGTCGGCACGCAGGCTGAGCCGGAATTCGGCGCGCGAGGTGAACATGCGATAGGGCTCAGTCACGCCACGGGTGATCAGGTCATCGATCATGACGCCAATATAGCTTTCCGTGCGGCTAAACTGCACGGGATCGCGCCCCAAGACAGCGGCGGCGGCGTTGAGACCAGCAACCATGCCCTGCGCGGCGGCCTCTTCATAACCCGTGGTGCCGTTGATCTGACCGGCCAGATACAGGCCCGGTACGTCGCGAACGTTCAGCGTGTTGCTCAGCGCGCGCGGATCAACGTAGTCGTATTCGATCGCATATCCCGGCTGGGTGATCACAGCATTTTCGAGGCCCACGATGGACCGAACATAGTCGTGCTGAACATCCTCGGGCAGAGAGGTCGAAATCCCGTTCGGATAGACCGTGTGATCGTCCAGTCCCTCTGGCTCAAGGAAAATCTGATGCGAGGTTTTATCGGCAAAGCGAACGATCTTATCCTCAATCGACGGGCAATAGCGCGGGCCGACGCCCTCAATATGACCACCGTACATGGCCGAGCGGTCGAGGTTGTTGCGAATGATCTCGTGCGTCGCCTCATTCGTGTGGGTGATCCCACAGGCGATTTGGCGCGCGAAAGGTGCCTTGGACAGAAATGAAAACAGCACGGGTTCGTCATCGCCCGGCTGATCATCAAGGATATCCCAGTTGATCGTGCGCCCATCCAGACGTGGCGGCGTGCCGGTTTTCAGGCGTCCAAGCGGCAGGTTGAACCCATCAATCCGCTCAGCCAGTTTGACCGACGGCTTGTCGCCCATCCGACCACCGGGGCGTTGCACGTCGCCGATATGGATCACACCACGCAGGAACGTACCCGTTGTCAGGACCACTGCACCGGCGCGCAGTTCGGACCCGTCCCCCAAAACGATCCCCGCAACGCGGTCGCCATCCATGATCAGATCGGTCGCCTCACCCTCCACCACATCCAAGTTCGGGGTGGCGGCGATAAAGGCCTGCATCGTTTCGCGATAGATTTTGCGGTCGGCCTGCGCGCGCGGGCCTTGGACCGCAGGCCCCTTGCGCCGGTTCAACAGACGAAACTGGATGCCCGCTCGGTCGGCGACCTGACCCATCAGGCCATCCATCGCATCAACCTCACGCACCAGATGGCCCTTGCCCAGACCACCGATGGCGGGGTTACAGGACATGACGCCAATCCCGTCGCGGCGCAACGTGACCAGAGCGGTCCGCGCCCCCATACGCGCAGCCGCATGTGCGGCGTCGGCACCCGCGTGCCCGCCCCCGACAACGATCACATCAAAGTCCAAATGTTTCACGTGAAACACTCCTCACTTCCCAAGGCAGAAGCTTGAGAAAATCTCATCCAGAATATGTTCGACATCGACGCGCCCGACCAAACTATCCAGAGCACGCACAGCCGAGCGCAGCTCTTCGGCGGCGATCTCGGTCAAATCAGGGGCCGTTCTTACATGATTCTCGGCCATGTCGATAGAGGCCAGCGCCTGAAGGATCGCAATCCTGTGCCGTTCCCGCGTCAGGGTTCCCGCACCGGCGGCGCGTTCGGACAGGATCGCGGTGATCTGTTCGATCAATTCGCCAACGCCCTGCCCCGTTTTGCCGGACACCGTCGCGCCAGTATGGCCAAGATCGGCCTTACCATAGGCGACGATATCCGCGCCCGACGGCGTCAGGCCAAGGTCCACATCCGTTCCATCCAACAGGAACACCCGTAGATCGGCCAGTTGCGCGCGTTCACGGGCGCGGTCGATACCGATGCCTTCGACGAAATCCGTGGTTTCGCGCAGGCCAGCGGTATCCAGAACCGTCACCGGCAGGCCGCCCAAATCCATCCGCACCTCAATCACGTCGCGGGTGGTGCCGGCGAATTCGGATGTAATCGCGGCTTCCCGCCCCGCCAGCGCGTTCAGCAAGGTGGATTTCCCCGCGTTCGGCGGACCGACGATAGCGACCTCAAACCCCTCGCGGATACGCTCAGCGCTGGAAATCCCTGATTGCTCAGCCAACAGGTCGCGGCGCACACGGTCGAGCAGGTCCAGCACCTCGGGCGAGACATCGACGGGGACCTCTTCGTCCGCGAAATCGATCGTCACCTCAAGCAACGCCATCGCGCGGATCAGGTTTGACCGCCATTCCTCGGCCCGTTTACCGATGGAGCCCGACAGGACGCGCAAGGCCTGTCGGCGCTGTGTCTCGGTCTCGGCCTCAATCAGATCAGACAGGCCTTCGACCTGCGCCAGATCCAGACGTTCGTTTTCCAACGCGCGACGGGTGAATTCCCCCGGCTCGGCCAGACGACAGCCCTCGACCAACGACAGTTCTCGCAGCACCGCCGTCACAATGGCTGTACTGCCATGCAGGTGCAGTTCGACCACCTCTTCGCCGGTAAAACTGCTGCCGTGGGGAAAATGGAGGACCAAAGCCTCATCCAACGGCACGCCGTCATGGCCACGCAACCGCCGTAACCCCGCCTGACGCGGTTTGGGCAATGTCGCACCCAGTGCGGTGACGGCCGAACGGGATTGCGGGCCGGATAGCCGGATAACGGCGACGCCCGCCTTGCCGCGGGCCGTGGCCAACGCATAGATCGTGTCCATCAATCCCCCCTGTCGGGTGACCTATCAGGTGTTCATGGAGTCGAAGAATTCCGAGTTGGTCTTGGTCTGTTTCAACTTGGAAATCAGGAACTCGATCGCGTCCGTCGTGCCCATCGGGTTCAGGATGCGGCGCAGGACAAAGGTCTTCTGCAGATCCTTGGCATCGACCAACAGGTCCTCTTTCCGCGTGCCGGATTTGAGGATGTCCATCGCAGGGAAGACGCGTTTATCCGCGACCTTACGGTCCAGAACGATCTCGCTGTTACCGGTGCCTTTGAATTCTTCAAAGATGACTTCGTCCATGCGGCTACCGGTGTCGATCAGGGCGGTTGCGATGATGGTCAGCGACCCACCCTCTTCGACGTTCCGCGCCGCACCAAAGAAACGCTTGGGGCGCTGCAAGGCGTTCGCGTCCACACCACCGGTCAGAACCTTGCCCGAAGACGGCACAACCGTGTTGAACGCGCGACCCAGACGGGTGATCGAGTCGAGCAGGATCACAACGTCGCGTTTGTGTTCGACCAGACGCTTGGCCTTTTCGATGACCATTTCGGACACGGCCACGTGGCGGGTGGCGGGTTCGTCAAAGGTCGACGAGATCACCTCACCTTTGACCGAGCGCTGCATGTCCGTCACCTCTTCGGGGCGTTCGTCGATCAGTAGAACGATCAGATAGCATTCCGGATGGTTCTTTTCGATGCTGTGCGCGATGTTTTGCAGCAAAACGGTTTTACCCGTCCGCGGCGGCGCCACGATCAAAGAACGCTGACCCTTACCGATCGGCGAAACAAGGTCGATGATCCGCGCCGAACGGTCCTTGATCGTCGGATCCTCGATTTCCATCTTCAGACGCTCATCCGGATAGAGCGGCGTCAGGTTGTCGAACGCGATCTTGTGACGGGCCTTTTCGGGCTCTTCAAAGTTGATCTTGGTGACCTTGGTGATCGCGAAATAACGTTCGTTCTCGCGCGGGGCCTCCATCACGCCCTCAACCGTGTCACCGGTCCGCAACGAATGCTGACGGATCATGTCGGGCGAGACATAGATGTCATCGGGACCCGGCAGATAGTTCGCCTCGGGCGAGCGCAGGAACCCGAACCCGTCTTGCAGCACCTCTAGAACACCCTCACCCGAGATTTCCCAGCCGTCTTCGGCGCGCTCTTTCAGGATGGCGAACATCATGTCGCCTTTTCGCATCGTGGACGCGTTTTCGATCTCAAGCTCTTCGGCCATCGCCAACAGGTCTTTGGGGCTCTGGGCTTTGAGGTCGGACAGGTTCAGACGGTCTTGGGTCATGTAATGGGATACTGCATTGCGAACGGCGTCAGTGTTGCGCCCGTTCTATGTCAATCAGGGGAAAATACGTGGCCGGACGGCCCTTAGATCGCCAGATAGACCGAAATCTATTCTGAGTCAACGATCTCAGAATTTCACGACGACCGAGAACACGATGATCAGCATCAGGATCGTCGGCACCTCGTTCATCATCCGGTACTGTTTTCCGGTCAGTGTATTGTCACCGGCCACAAAATCCTTGCGCCGTTTCACAAGCCAATGATGAAACCACGTCATCACGATGACCGACGCGCCCTTGGTATAGGGCCAGACCGCCGCCCAATCGACGATCCCCGGTGTGAAGACCAAGGCCAAACCAAAGATCCACGTGGCAATCGAGGCCGGTGCCATGATCACGCGCAGCAGTTTGAATTCCATCGTCTGGAACAGGTCATCGGTGTCACTGCCCGTTTGGACACGTTCTGTGTGGTAGACGTAGAGACGCGGTAGATAGAACAGACCTGCCATCCACGTGATGACCGACATGATGTGCAGGGACTTGGTCCACGGATAGGCCGATGCCAGAAAATCGCCAATCATGTCTTTGTCCTTCTCTGCTCTCTCAGTCTCTTTCTAAATATAAAATAAATAAAAAGAAAAGATGATGAATTAGTAGGCCCTGTGGATAGTGTGGATTAATGTTTCGTTCACCTTTTTATCCACAGCGCGCTTGGACGTGGAAAACATCGGGGAAACTCTGCGGAAAACCAAATTTTTCTGTGTATAAACAATTATTTATTCTGTTTATGACTTGACATTCCTGCATGTGGATAAGGCGCGCCATGCTCCAAAAAATGTAGATCATCCCAAGGCGGGAAAACCCGTTTTCCACGAGGGATGAAACGTGGGTATCGGTTGACAAAACGCGGGGTTTTCCACGATCACCACGGGGGTGCGCAAACACCCACTGTTTGTCCCCGCAGATACCCGCAAATTATCCACAGGGTTTTGAACATGACCAAACCGATCATCTTGGCGTCGGGCTCATCCATCCGGCGTGAGCTGTTGGAAAACGCGGGCGTGCCCGTGTCAGTGATGCCCGCCCGCATTGATGAGGACGCGATCCGCCAATCGCTTGAGGCCGAGGACGCAACGCCCCGTGATGTGGCCGATACGCTGGCCGAGTTTAAGGCTCGGAAGATCAGCGATAAGAATCCCGGCGCCCTTGTGATCGGATGCGATCAGGTGCTGGAGTTCAAGGGTCAAGTCATGACCAAGGCACCCGATGTCGCCGCCGCCCGCGCACAATTGAAAAAGCTGCGCGGAAATCAGCATAAACTGATGTCTGCCGCCGTTCTTTATGATGATGGCAAACCCGTCTGGCGGCATGTCGGCGAAACCCGGCTTAGGATGCGGCCATTTTCCGACGCGTATCTGGATGACTACCTTGATCGGAATTGGGCGTCGGTCCAATCTGCAGTGGGCTGTTACAAGCTTGAAGAAGAGGGCGTGCGCCTGTTTTCGCGCATTGAGGGCGATTATTTCAACGTGCTTGGCCTGCCCTTGCTAGAGCTTTTGAACCATCTGACCGTGACTGGGACCCTGACCGCATGACACAGACGATACCATTGGCCGGTGTGATCGGGACCGACGTCGCGACGTCCGCCCTGCCCCGTCTGATGGGGCATTGGTTGGGGCGCGGCGGTATTCGGGGCCACTATATCCCGATGGAGGTCGGTCGCGAAAACCTGCGCGGCGTTGTGACAACCCTGCCGCGTATGGGGTTCAGCGGCGTAAATGTCGCCCAGCCACACAAGGAAACGGTCCTCGGTATCGCCGATCTGGTCACCGATCGCGCGGCGTTGATCGGGGCGGCGAACACCCTGATCTTTCGCAAGGACGGCAAAATCCATGCGGATAATACCGAGGGGTTCGGGTTCATCGCCAATCTGCGCGAGACCGCCCCGCATTGGGATCCGCGCGCCCGATTTGCCGCCGTGCTGGGTGCGGGAAGTACCGCGCGCGCCGTCGTCGCATCGTTGATTGAGGTCGGTGTGCCCGAAATTCGCCTGTGCAACCGCTCGCGCGCGCGGGCTGAGGCGCTGCGCGCCGATTTCGGGGCCAAGGTCACGGTTTATGAATGGGTGCAGGCCGGCAACATGATCGAAGACGCAGGGATCGTTGTGAACACAACGCCCCTTGGTCAGGTGGACCAGCCAGAATTTCGCGTCCCCCTTGATGGTCTTGCGCCGCATATGGCGGTTGCGGATGTCTCCGTCGGCGCCGCCGACACCCGCCTGATGGCCGAGGCGCGCGCGATGGGATGTGCCGTCGCCGATGGTGCGGGGATGCTGCAACACCAACTGATCCCCGTGTTCGAACGCTGGTTCGGCGTGCGACCCGATATCACCGATCAATCCCGCGCGGCGGTGCAAAAGGCATGACCGGAACACCGTTCAAATTGGGCCTGACCGGATCAATCGGCATGGGTAAATCGACCACAGCCGCGATGTTTCGCGATGCGGGCGTTCCGGTGTGGGACGCGGACGCGTCGGTGCACGCGATGTATGATACGGGCGGCGCGGCGGTTCCCGAAATCGCGCGCCTGTGCCCTGATGCGGTGGTTGAGGGCCGTGTGGATCGCGATGTTCTGCGCGCTTGGGTCGGGAAAACACCCGACGCGATTGATCGGTTGAACGCGGTTATTCACCCGCTTGTCAGGCGGAATAGGGTCGATTTCCTGTCCGCAAACGCAGATGTACCTATTGTTGTTTTGGACATTCCGTTGCTGTTTGAAACCGGAGGGGAAAAAGACGTGGACGCCATCGTGGTCGTCACCGCCCCACCCGAGGTTCAACGCGCCCGCGTTCTGGACCGTGGCACCATGTCGGTTGAACAGTTTGAAACGATCCTGAACCGTCAGATGCCCGATGCCGACAAACGCGCCCGCGCGGATTATATTATAGAGACCACGACGCTTGATGCCGCCCGCGCGGCGGTCCACCATGTCCTGACCGAAATTCGAAAGACCCTGTGATGCGCGAAATCGTACTGGATACGGAAACCACCGGATTTGACCCTGAATCGGGCGACCGGATCGTCGAAATCGGCGCGGTTGAGCTGTGGAACCATCTGCCGACCGACCGGACGTATCACCAGTATATCAACCCCGAACGCGACATGCCGGATGAGGCATTTGGCGTGCACGGCATTGGTCCCGACATTTTGAACCCGCCCCGCGCCGCCAAACCGGGTGAGGTGACGGTACTGGACAAGCCGGTGTTCAAAAAGATCGGTCAGGATTTTGTCGATTTCATCGGCGACGCAAAACTGATCATTCACAACGCCGCGTTCGACATGAAATTCCTGAATGCCGAACTGCGCTGGATGGGCCTGCCGCAAATCCCGTGGGAGCGCGCGGTTGATACGCTTGCCATGGCGCGAAGCCGTTTTCCCGGTTCGCCCGCGTCTCTGGATGCGCTGTGTCGTCGGTTCGGGATCGACAACTCGGCCCGTGAAAAACACGGGGCGTTGCTCGACTCGGAAATCTTGGCCGAGGTCTATCTGGAATTGATCGGCGGACGTCAGCCCGATTTCGCCCTGTCGATGGGGAATTCGGGCGGAACAGGCTCGAAATCCGAAGGGGCCAGCGTCGCCGCCGACGATTGGCGTCCGCGTCCGCGGGAAAACGCCCTGCCCCCGCGCATTACGGATGACGAACAAAAAGCCCATGCCAAATTCGTCGAAGGCATGGGCGAGGCTGCTCTCTGGAACAGCTTTAGCGAATAGCGCTTAGTTGGTGGGCTGGGCCGCTTGCTGCTCGGCCGCACGCCGCGCCAGATTCTGGCGGTACAGAGCCACAAAATCCACCTGATCCAGGCTCAGCGGCGGGAAACCACCGTCACGGGTGACGTCGCTGACGATGCGGCGCACAAACGGGAACAACATGCGCGGGCATTCGATCATCAAGAACGGGTGCAGCTGATCCTCGGGGACACCTTCGATGTGGAAGATGCCGGAGTAATCCAGTTCGATCATGAACAGGTTCGCGCCGTCGCCTTTGTTTTTCGAGGTAACCGTGAATTTGGTGATCACTTCGAACTGATGTTCTGCGGAACGTTTCTTCGCATCCAGCGAGACCTGAACCTGAATTTCAGGGCTGACCTCACCGTTGACGCCTTTTTGCATCAACACGTTTTCAAAGGACAGATCGCGGATGTACTGGCCCAGAATCTGCATTTTCACGGCAGGGGGCTGTTGCGGTTGGGCCGGAGCCTCGGGGGTATCGGTCATTTCATTTTCCTAAATAGGCAAAAGCGTCGGCAGGGGGTTTAACAGACCCGCGCCACAGGCTCAATGACGTGTCCATCCCGAAGGCGTGTTATCGACCTTATTTGTCTGATCGACCTCGCGGAACTCACCCTCAATGACGTCAGGATCGCGCGGTGTGGGGCGGGATTGATAGGTCGTGTGCGTTTCAAACGTCTGCACCTTGATCCGCGATTTCAGCCATTGAAACGCCGCACGCCGAAACGCGGGGATCAGCAACAAAAACCCGACCGTGTCCGTGAAAAAACCGGGCGTCAGCAGCAACGCCCCCGAGAACAGGATCATCGCCCCATGCGCCAAGGGTTCGCTTGGATCGCGCATGTCGTTGAACGACCCCTTGATGTCACGCATCGCTGCCGCACCTTGGGCGCGCATCATATTTGTCCCGATCAACGCGGTGATCACCACAATGGCCAAAGTGGCCCAAAGGCCGATCGCGCCGCCAACCTGAATGAACAGGGCGATTTCAATCAGCGGAACCGCGATAAACAGTACAAAAAGCCACATGGCCGATCCTTTCCTTTACGGGGTTGGTCGGTGGACTTGACGTACCCCGTGGCTTACATATGTGGACAAGAGCAAAGATACCAACCCCAGACGGAGCATTATCGAATATGGGTCAATCCTTTATCCAATTGCTAGTATTGGTCGGCATTGCCGTATTCCTGATCATCCGGCTGAAATCGGTGTTGGGCACACGTGAAGGTTTTGAAAAGCCGCCACTTGATCCTGCAAGCACGCCCGAACCCTCGCGCCCGTCGCGGTTTGAGGTGATCGAAGGCGGCCCCGACCGCGATATTATCGACCATGTTCCCGATGGGTCCAGCGCGGCCAAATCGCTGGCCGCGATGAAAATGGCCGAACCCGGGTTTAGCGTCAGTGAATTCCTAGGCGGTGCCGGCGGCGCGTATGAGATGATCCTGATGGCCTATGAAAACGGCGACATCGAACCGATCCGCCCGTTCCTGTCGCCCGAGGTCTATGACTCATTCGCCGCAGGTGTCGCGCACCGTCAGGAACAAGGTCTGACGATTGAGGCGAATTTTGTCGGTCTGCGTGAGGCGAACCTGCACGACGCCACCTTTGATCGCGGCACGGGTGAGGCCGAGATCACCGTGCGCCTGATCGCCGAACTGACCTCGGTCGTGCGCAATGCCGCCGGCGAGATCGTCGAGGGCGACCCCCATGAGATCAAACGTCAGCGTGACGTCTGGACCTTTGCCCGCGTGATGGGCTCCGACGATCCGAACTGGCAACTGGTGGCCACTGGCGAATGAAACAGGTCGTCGCGGCATTGGCTGTCGGGGTAGCCGTCTGCGCGACCTCGGTACAAACAGCATGGGCCGCGACCATGGAAATCCTGCGATTTGAAGACCTTAACGGATGGGCCGCTGATGATCACGACGCGGCCCTTTCGGTCTTTCTGGAAACCTGTGGCGACCTCAAAGACCCGGAATGGGCGCCGCTGTGCAATCTGGCGAAAACGACGCCGAACGCGCGGACGTTCTTTGAGCTGTTCTTTCGTCCCGTTCTGATCGGCGGGGAAAAGCCCGCGTTGTTCACCGGCTATTTTGAGCCCGAGTTGAACGGATCACGCACCCGTACGGGTCAGTTCCGGTTCCCCGTCTATCGCAAGCCGCCCGAACTTGCCTCGAAGCAGCGCTGGCGCACCCGCCAAGAGATCGAAGACGACGGTGTTCTGGCCGGTCGTGGTCTGGAAATCGCTTGGGTCGATGACTCGGTCGAATTGTTCTTTCTGCAAATTCAGGGGTCTGGTCGCATCCGATTGCAAGACGGGTCCTATATCCGCGTGGGATATGGCGGCGCAAACGGGCATGAATATAAATCCGTCGGACAGGAAATGGTGCGACGCGGGATTTACAAACCACATCAGGTTTCCGCGCAGGTGATCCAGAACTGGGTGCGGCGCAATCCGGCCGACGGAAAGGCTCTGTTACAGCACAATCCGTCCTATGTGTTCTTTCGCCCCGTGACGCATGTCCCCGCCGATAAGGGTCCGCTTGGCGCGATGAACCGGTCGATTACGGCGTTGCGGTCGATTGCGGTGGATCCGGCGTTCACCCCCTTGGGCGCACCGGTCTGGATTGAAAAGGGCGGTAAGGGCCCGATGCGGCGGTTGATGATTGCCCAAGACACCGGTTCCGCCATCAAGGGAGCCCAACGCGCCGATATCTTTTTCGGCACCGGCGACGCGGCGGGTCAGGCGGCGGGAACCGTGCGCGATCGTGGTCGCATGGTGGTCCTGCTGCCGATTGATCGCGCCTATGCGCTGGTCCCCGGGGGGTGATCCATGCGCCGTCGCCCGCCCCGCAATCTGAACTCCGAGGAGCGCAAGCTCTGGCAAAAGGTGGCCGAAACAGCCCAGCCGATGCATGCCCGCCGCATGTCGGATACGCCGAAAACAGAGCCTGTTTCGCCACAAAAGTCCAAAACGCCCCCGACCCCGCGCGATCCGATTGGTGCGTTTCAGGTCGGCGCCCTTAGCCCAGCCAAGGGTCCGCGCCATCACCTTGCCCCGTCGATTGAGGATGCGGTAGCCGCCGCGCCGGTTCAGATGGATCGCAAGAACTATGACCGTCTGCGCAAGGGCAAAATGGTCCCCGAGGCCAAGATCGACCTACACGGCATGACCATGTCCCAAGCGCACCCCGCGTTGGTGAATTTCGTGATGCGCAATCACGGGCGCGGCGCGCGTCTGGTTCTGGTGATCACGGGCAAGGGCAAATCCGCAGACGATGGCGGCCCGATCCCCGTGCGCCACGGCGTTTTGAAACATCAGGTACCACAGTGGTTGGCCCTACCGCCGTTGCGCGGTGTGGTTCTGCAGGTCACGCAGGCGCATCAAAAACACGGCGGCGGCGGGGCCTATTACGTGTATCTGCGCCGAACCCGCTAGGGACCCGAGATCGCCGAAATCGGGCTAAGTATAATTTCGGTCGCGTTTTGCACGGTCAGAACGGTGCCTGTCAAAAGACCCGTCCGCCCCGATTGATCCCCCGCAATCAACGCGCCGACACTTGGCAATTGTCCAAAAATGCTTAGCAACGCGGGTGAACTGCCCACCGTGAAATGCCCAAGGTCAAAGCCCTGCGAGAACTGGCTAACATCCACGACCGTCACGTCCAAATCCGCGATACGTTGGGCGTTTTCCACGTTGCCAAGGCGGTTGCTCTCACCGCTCAGGCGCGCGGACAAGGCCAGCGCGCGGTCCTTTTTCGACACGAAAATCACAAACGGATCGGGCAAAACGTCAATGCGTTTGGTCTGGGACAGGAACACCTGCACATCAATGTCGGGCGAGATCAGAACCACGCCGTCCACATAATTCGGCACGCTTTTGGGCGCGCGAATGGCCAGTTGGCGCATCGCCTCCATCGACAGGTGCGCGCCCATCGAGTGACCGATCAAAACCACGCTCTCGGCACCGGCGGCATTCACGGTGCGGATCAGATCCTCTAGCCCGTCGCGGGCAAACAGCGCGCTGTCACGGTCATAGGCATAGCCAAGCGGATGGCCCAGCGAGGGCCATGAATAGTGGATCACCTGCGCCGTGATTCCGAAATCGTGGGACAACTGCGCCACGCGAAATACACCCTCGGCAAAGTTCGTGTTAAACCCATGCACGAAAATCACCGCCTCACGTGCACCGCGCGGACGGGCGCGCAGGTCGCGGGCAAGGGCCGTGCGGAACGCCACATCCGTGTCATAGGCGGCGTTTTCGGCGGCGACGAAATGGCGGGTGGGATCGGGCACCTGATCCGTCACCTCAACCTGTCCAGGTTCGTGTTGAGGCGGAACAGAGACGCCAATCTGTCCAAACCGCACGTCCAACGCACGCTCGGTCCCGAAATCAATGCCGGTCAGAGGCTCACGCGCGGTGGCGAAAAAGACGCGCGTGACCTCGCCCACTTGGGCGGCCTCGGGGTTCACCAAAAGGGACGGACGCGGGATACAGCCGGTCAAAACCGCCAGACAGACGAAACAAAAAGCACGAAACATGACCTGATCCAAATGGCGACCCGCGTAGGGCAGATTATAGGACGTATCTGCTCATATCCGTGGATTTCGTCAACGCGCCCAGATTGTCGTCTACGAATTTCTGATCGACTGTCACCGTTTCGCCCGACTTGTCCGGCGCGGCAAAGGATAGGTCCTCAAACACACGTTCCAACACGGTATAGAGACGCCGCGCGCCGATGTTTTCGATGGTACGGTTCACCTCGGCGGCGATTTTAGCCAGTGCGGCAATACCGTCCTCGGTAAAGGTGACGGTGACGGACTCGGTCGCCATCAATGCCTGATACTGACGGGTCAGGGCGTTGTCGGTTTCGGTCAGGATGCGGACGAAATCATCCTCGGTCAGGCCGCGCAGTTCCACGCGGATCGGCAAACGGCCCTGCAACTCGGGGAGCAGGTCGCTGGGTTTCGCGATATGAAACGCGCCCGAGGCGATGAACAAGATATGATCGGTTTTGACGGGACCGTATTTGGTGGACACCGTCGTGCCCTCAATCAACGGCAGCAAGTCGCGCTGGACGCCCTCACGGCTGACATCGGCGCCGCGCGCGTCCGAGCGGGCACAGACCTTGTCGATCTCGTCCAGAAAAACGATGCCGTTCTCCTGAACCGCCTCAAGTGCGGCGCGATGCACGGTTTCATCGTCCAGAATTTTGTCGGCCTCTTCGCCGATCAGAACCTCATAGCTCTGGGCGACGGTCATCTTTTTGCGCACGGTTCGCCCGCCAAGCGCTTTGCCAAAGATATCGCCAAGGTTCATCATGCCCATGCCGCCGCCGGGCTGACCAGGGATGTCGAACATCGGCATCGGGTTTGAGGTATCCGCGACGTCCAGTTCGATCTCGGTATTGTCTAACTCACCACGTTTCAGCTTTTGTCGGAACATCTCGCGGGTCTGCTCGCGGGCGTTTTCACCGGCGATCGCCTCAATCACGCGATCCTCGGCGGCTTGATGGGCGGCGGCCTTGACGTCCTCGCGCATCCAGTCGCGGGTCTGGGCAATCGCGCTATCTACCAGATCGCGGATGATCTGCTCCACGTCGCGCCCGACATAGCCGACCTCGGTGAACTTGGTCGCCTCCACCTTGATGAACGGCGCGCGGGCAAGTTTGGCCAAGCGGCGGCTGATTTCCGTTTTACCCACGCCGGTCGGGCCGATCATCAGGATGTTCTTGGGATAGACCTCATCACGCAGATCATCGCCCAGCTGTTTGCGCCGCCACCGGTTGCGCAGCGCCACGGCAACCGCCCGTTTGGCATCGTTCTGGCCGATAATAAACCGGTCGAGTTCTGAAACAATTTCGCGCGGGGTCAGGTCTGTCACGTCGGTCTGCCTTTCATTCCTTTGGTTTCTAGGTAAGCCATGGGGCCGAGAACGCAAGATCGAACACGGATCGATCACCACCTCTAACGTCTCTGTGGGGCCTCTGGTCAGGTCGGCCTAACGGCTTCATCTTAACCGTGGTTTTGATCACAGCTCTGGATGAGGGAAATATAATGATCACACGTCGGAATTTTATGGCCGCTGGTGCGGCAATGGTTGCAGGCGCGGCGGCTGGGCCGGTTTTCGCCGGTGGGCACGGTCGTCTGGGCACGTTCTCGGGTCGCAGCGGTCACGTCACGGGCGGCACCGTGGAAATCGTGGGCGATATGGTGCACCTGCTGGACGATTTCATTCTGGATGGCGCGCCGGACCCCAAGGTCGCGCTGGGCTATAACGGTGTGAAAACCGAATGGATTTTGGCCCCGCTGGCCAAGAATAAGGGCAAAAGTTCGTACAAAGTGCCCGCCAACATCGATCTGGACCATGTGAATGAGGTTTGGATCTGGTGTGAGGAATTCAGCGTCCCGCTGGGCTACGCGAAAATCTGATGGATCGGCCTCGCCTCGGCGGGGCCTTTTCTTTTGTGGGGGGCGATGCGACAAACGGGACAGGATATGAGGGCCCCGTGATGTATGACCTGACCCATATTGGCGAAATGCGTGTGTTGTTTGTGATGGCCGCGCGGCCCGAATATGGCCCCCATTTGCAGGCGCGGTTTTCGCCCCTGATCACCGGTGTCGGTCCGGTTGAGGGTGCCCTGCATATGGGGCGCACGTTGGGCGAGCTGACAACAATGGGCGCCCTGCCCGATCTGGTGATCTCGTTGGGGTCCGCCGGTTCGGCGCATAAACGCATCACCGATATTTTCCAGATCACGCAGGTCAGCTATCGCGACATGGATGCCTCTCCCCTTGGGTTTGAGGTGGGGGTGACGCCGTTTTTGGACCGGCCTGCGGTGATGGACCTGCCCCTGCGGGTGGCGGGCATTCCTGAGGCGACCCTATCGACCGGCGCGAATATCGTGTCGGGGGACGCCTATGGCGGGATCGACGCCGATCTGGTGGATATGGAGACTTTTGCCATCCTGCGCGCCTGTCAGGAGTTCGATGTACCCCTGCTGGCCTTGCGCGGCGTGTCGGATGGGGATACGGACCTGTCTGACATCACGGATTGGACCGAATACCTGCACGTCATCGACGAAAAACTGGCCCAGCTGGTGGATCAGATCGCGGGCGCACTGAATGAAAGGCCCCTGTCGTGGTCGGGATACGACGCGGTGCAGGGGCCGGTTCGGATCGGGTGATCAGGCGCTGATCTTTTCGACGGTCAGCTTGCCGTTGGTATAGACGCAAATGTCGGCGGCAATCGCCATGGCCTGACGCGCGATGGCCTCGGCGTCCAGATCGGTGGCCAAAAGCCCACGTGCCGCCGCCAAGGCATAGTTCCCGCCGGACCCGATCGCGGCCACATCATGTTCGGGCTCCAACACGTCGCCCGCGCCGGTGATCACGTAAATCTGGGCGCCATCGGTGACGATCAACATCGCCTCAAGTTTCTGCAGATACTTGTCTGTCCGCCAATCCTTGGCCAGTTCGACCGCCGCGCGCTGAAGCTGACCCGGCGTCGCCTCAAGCTTGGCCTCAAGCCGTTCAAGCAGGGTAAACGCATCCGCCGTCGATCCGGCAAAGCCGCACACGACCTCATTTCCACCCGGCGACAGGCGGCGCACCTTGCGCGCGGTGCCCTTGATCACGGTTTGGCCAAGGCTGACCTGACCATCGCCCGCGACGACCACCTCGCCCCCGCGCTTGACCGCCAAAATTGTGGTGCCGTGCCAGCCGGGAAAATCGCTATCCGCCATCGTGACCTCTATCGTTCGCATGTTGCTGCGCCCGTTCTGGCACAGCTGTGGACCAAAAGCAAAAGGGGCACCCAAAGGCGCCCCCAGAACGTCGGTTTGACCCGCCGTTTAGATCGATTCAGCGATCCAGCTTTGCAGAGCGGCCTTGGGGGCTGCGCCGATTTTGTTCGACACAACTTCGCCGTCCTTGAACAGGAATAGCGCGGGAATGCCACGAACGCCCATTTGTGCGGGGCTGTTCGGGTTTTCGTCCACGTTGACCTTAACGATCTTAACTTGACCGTTCATCTCTTCGGACAGCTCTTCCAGAGCCGGGCCGATTTGCTTACACGGGCCACACCATTCGGCCCAGAAATCTACGACGACCGGAATGTCCGAGTTGCGGACTTCGGCGTCGAACGAGTCGTCGGTAACAGCGACAGTCGCCATAATGCTTCTCCTTCGCAGCAGCGTTGGCTTGGAACCTAAGAACACCCCCGACGAACGTCAAGATGTGGCGGTTTGGCCCAAAGCGGCGGCAATCATTTGTGATGACAGCGGCATCAGGACCGGCCCAGCCGTCCACAAAATCGCGGTATCCACGGTTTTTTCAGGATAAATCTGGCTCAACGCGGCGTGATAGGCCCCCATTTGGCGCAGGATTCCGGTGGGAACCTGTGCGGCTGTGTCGGGAATATGTGCGTTGGTTTTGTAATCAATCGCCAGAACGCGGTCGGGCTCCACGATCAAACGGTCGATTGCGCCGAAAATTCGGGCACCGTTCAGGGCGGGCAGTTTGGCGGTGATGTCGACCTCACACAGGGCGGGGCGCGCGAAGACCGGCGCGATGTCCGGATGGGTCAGAACCCCGCGCGCGGCGTTCAGGATGTCATCCCGTGTGGGATCATCCAGCGCGGGCAACAGGCGCGCGGTCAGATCGGCCCAGTCTGCCGGATCGACCTTGGGCAGATGTTCCAGCAACAGGTGAATGCGCGTACCACGCTCCATCGCGTCCTCTTGGGACAGGGCATCGTCGTCCATCGGGCCAAACACCACCTTGGCCCCCCCAAGGTCCGACGGTTTCATCGTCTGTGCAGGCCGGTCCGGCGTTTTGACTGGATCAACCGCCCATGGTGGCAGGGTGTCTGCCGTGGTTTGCGTCGCCACCGGCCCCGCGCCCACCGGTTCAGGCCAGTCCCCGTGCTCAAGGCGCAGACCCTGCCCCCCCGCGAATTCGAACGGCACACCACCCGCGCGCGACACCCCGTCGGTCATACGGGCGTACCATTGATGATCGCCGTCTTTGCCCAGATTGCCCGCACCGCAGACGATCAGCCATTGCTCGGCCCGCGTCATCGCAACGTATAGCAACCGCTGCGCCTCTTCCTCGGCCTTGGTTTTCATGACATCGGCTGCATCGCGCAGCACGGCGGGGGCATCGGCACCGGCGGACAGGGGCGTGCCATCGGCGGCGATATAGACCCGATCCTGTGGTCCGCGGCGTTGTTTGATCGTGTCGGGCAGGATCACGATTGGCGCCTCCAGACCCTTTGCACCATGCACCGTCATCACGCGGATACGGTCGCCCGCATTGTCCAATTGCCGCTTGATCGTCACCTCACCCGAGGCCAGCCAAACCAGAAATCCGGTCAGACTTGGCACATCCGTGCGCTCATAGGCCAAGGCCTGGTTCAGCAGGGCGTCGATCCCGTCCTCGGCCTCTTCTCCCAGACGAGTGATCAGGTTTTGCCGCCCCTTAAACCGCGTCAGAATGCGTTCGATCAGGTCATAGGGCCGCAGGAAATCCGCATCGCGCAGCAACGCGTCGAGGATCGCAAAGGTTTCGGGAAATTCCGCCTGACGGTCGCGCAGTTCGGGCCACAGGAATTTCTGTTTCCGTCCGGCGGCAAGGTCGAAGATCCGCCCCTCATCCCACCCGAACAGGGGTGAGCGCAGCGCGCAGGCCAGCGACAGGTCATCCTCGGGCAGGGCAAGAAAGGACATCAGCGCGTTCAGGTCCTTAACCGCCAGTTCCCCGCCGATTTTCAACCGGTCCGCCCCCGCAATCGGCAGGTTCATGTTCTTGCACGCGCGGATCACCTCGTGAAACAGGTCAGACCGGCGTTGCACAAGGATCAGGAAATCGCCCGCCGAAACCGGACGCACCTTGCCCCCGTTTTTCAGCGTGACACCGGCGTCGATCATGCGCTTGATCTCGGTCGCGATCTGTTGGGCCAGTTGGATCGCGTGGTGCTCCTCGGACAAGAGGTCCACCGGATCGGTCCAGTCGCTGTCCTTGGTGCCTTTGTTCGGCTCAACCACGGGCCAGACATCGACCCGTCCGGGCATCTGGTCGTGGAATGCGCGGTGCAGGAAATCATCGCCCACACCGTGGCGCGCGCCTTCATGAAACGTATGGTCCACCGCGCTGAGAACGGCGTAGGACGAGCGGAAGGAATATTCCAATTTCCGCTTGAATAGGGTCTTTTCAACGGCCTCCAGACGCGCGGCGAATTGCGCCTGCATGTGGTTGAACTTGTCAGGATCGGCGCCTTGGAACGAATAGATCGACTGTTTCCGGTCGCCGACCACGAACAGGGTGCGCTCTACGTCACTGCGCGCGCCCGCGCCCGCCGTGAACTCTTGGGTCAACAGATCGACGACCTGCCATTGCTCGGGGCTTGTATCCTGCGCCTCATCGACCAGAACATGGTCCAAACCGCCGTCCAGCCGGAACAGAACCCATTCCGCCACGCCCGGATCGGTCAACAAATCGCGCGCCTTGAGGATCAGATCGTCAAAGTCCAGCCATCCGTGCGCCTGTTTGCGCGCATCGTATCGCGGCAGGAACACGGCGGCGAAATCATTCAGGGCGATGGCGCGCTGGGCCGCAATCAGGGCCAAACGTCGTTCGCGCGCCCCCTCAACCCGCGCCATGAGGTCGTTGAGCTTGTCCAGCTCGGGTCCCATGGATTTCTGCACGCCTCTTGTCGGCAGCTTTCCGATCTTGGCGCCAAAGGGATTTGCCGCCTTGGCCCCGAAGAGAAAGATGTCCTCCATCTCGCGCAGCGTCTCTAGCGTTGCCAAACGGGGCATCACGGCGGCCAGCCGCTCTGCGATTTTGCTGTCGGTCACGCTCCCCGCCGCCATCTGCGAGATGACCGAGGGCAGCCAAGCGCCCTCATCCCCCAAGAACACCTCGGCCAAGATATCGTCCGGCCCCGTGCCGGGGTTCAGGTCAAAGGTGCGCAGGATCTCGTCCACCGACCGCGCGACCCCGAAATGCCCGCGCTTTTGCACGATTTCGCCCGTCAACTTGGTCAAATCGACGGTGCCGGTTGCCAAAACCGCGTCTAAAACACCACAATCTGCGGACTCGGCGATGTCATCCAAAATCTCGCCGCGCAACGTATCGGCGGCGCGTTCATCCATCTCGACAAACTGCGGCGTTACTCCTGCCTCAAGCGGAAAGCGCCGCAATAGAGACGAACAGAATGAGTGGATCGTTTGAATTTTCAACCCGCCTGGCGTCTCAATCGCGCGCGCAAACAGGCGGCGCGCTTGGCGCAATGCATCCGGCGACAGCGCCTCTTGGTGCCCCAGATCCAACAGCTGTTTTTGCAACGCCGCATCGGCCAGCATCGCCCATTCGCCAAGACGCTGAAACAGGCGGTTTTGCATCTCGCTTGCGGCTGCCTTGGTGTAAGTCAGACACAGGATGTGCTGGGGATAGACCCCGTTCAGCAACAACCGCGCCACGCGGTCGGTCAACACACGGGTTTTGCCCGACCCCGCGTTCGCGGATAGCCACGTTGAAACGGTCGGATCAGCGGCCGCGACTTGGGCCAATGTGGCGTCATTCGGGATCATGGCGACCTACCTTGATCAATGTGGGCGGGGTGCTTTCGTTCCATTCTCCAAAGCGCGACAGGTGATCGTAATCCGACCGGTCGGACGTTTTGGTCAGCGCGCGCCGCGCCTTATAGCCCAGCGTCGGGTCGCGATAGCGGTCGACCAATTCGGCCAAACCGGACCACGTTTCCGCTAGAATAGTGTCGTTCATCATGTGGCTGCTGACCTTGCGATCGCTGCCCATCCCGATATGCGCGACGGAGTGAACGACGGTCGGATTCATGTCCTGGAACGCGCCGCGCTCGGCCAAAATCGCTTCGAGGTACAGCTGTTTGTCAAAGGCATCCATCGCGGCCTTGGTCGGGACGCTGCCGGTTTTATAGTCATAGATCGTCACGGTCCCGTCGGTATTGCGATCAATGCGGTCCGCCTCGGCCGTAAGGGTGAAGCCGTTCTCCATCACCGTCTGTGCCCGCACCTCAAGCCGCTCTGGCACCGCGGTTTTGCGTCGCTCAGCCTCGCCCTCAATAAACCAATCGGCGACGCGCTCCATCGTGGCACGCCATGCGCGGCGGTCGGCAGGCCAAGGGGCCATTTCGGCAAGTATAGTATCTGTTTTTGCCATCAGATCCGCGCGGGCGTCGGGGTCATTCGGATCGGCATCGCGCACGAAGTCCTCTAGAACCTTGTGCAACACCGTCCCACGCAACGCGGCATCCGGTTCGGGGCGCAGCGGGTTCAAACGGCGCAGGTTCAGCACATAGGACGCATAGATCGCATAGGGGTCGCGGATCAGGGTCTGCACCCGCGTGACCGACAGGCGATCAGGGCGATAGGCGACGGGCGGCGCGGGTTCGGGGCGCGGCGCGGGGGTTGGTGGCGCAATCGGCGCGTCGAGCTGGTCTACCATGTCCAACAACGCGTCACCCCGCGCGCGCATTGCCGACAAACCATCCGGCCCGCCGTTCGTGGTCAGACCCGACATCAGGTTCACCAGACGGTTGATCCATCGCGAGGGGACCGTCTGCGCCTCGGCATCGCGGATCGCGCGGGACAGGATCACGGTCGGCGCGCCAATCGCCTGTTGGAAATCGTGCGCGGCCAGACCAATGCGCCGTTCGGGCAGCAATAGACCCGCTTTCGCCCGCATTTCGCGGTTCAACCACGGGTCGGGCGATGGGGCTTCGGGCCAACTGCCCTCATTCAAGCCGCCAAGGATCACCACATCCGCGCCCTGCACGCGGGCCTCTAGCGTGCCCCAGATCATGACCTGTGGATGTGGGCGGACGGGATCGGTGACTTCGGCCGTGCTCAGGACCGCGCCGAACAGGTCCAAATAGTCGCGGATGTGCAGATCACCGCCGAATTCGGCCTCGGCGGTCAGGTTATCCACAGTGGTGCGCGCCTTTTCCCCCGCTTTTTTCAGCCACAGCTCACCCGAGTCCGCGCCAAAGGCCCCGCGCGCGATTTCCTCGGCGGTCGCGATATGGCGGTTTAGGTGGTCAGACAGGGGGGCGGTTTGGACACCTTCATGCCCCAAAAACGCGGTGCAAATCCATTCGGCCCATGTGGCAACTGCGTCGTCTTTGGCCACAGCCCACGCCATCAACGCGGTCGGGTCGGGAAAGGCGATGCCGTTGCGCCGGATGTGCAACTCAAGCTCACGCGTCCAGAGAAGGTGCTGATTTCGTTGATCCGCTGAGTGGGTCAGGGGGTGTTTCAACAGGATCAGCAACGCCTCGGCGGTCAATTGCGTGCCCATCAACGCGCCCACGTGTCGCAAAAACCGCCCCGGCGCGGTCAGTTGCAGGGGGATGCCGGCGCTGTCGTCGGGCTCAATCCCCCAACGGTCAAGCGCCGCCGTCACCTGACGCGTCAACATCCGGTCGGGTGAGATCAGGGCGGCGGTTTCGCCGCGTTCAACCGCTTGGCGCAGACGCAGGGCAATCGCTAGGGCCTCATGTCGCGGCGATTGGGCCTCAATTAACGTCAAACCCTCGGTTGCGCGATCCAGATCGGTCAGATCGGGGCCTGACTCCAACCATTGATCCGTCACAGGCGCGGGGCGTAGGGCAAGCGATACAAGCGCGTTTCGCGGTGAAACAGAGCCTAATTTAACATCCGCCCAGGGGTGCACATCGGCGGCCGTGATGCCCAGCGCCTGATGAAATTTGTGGAACCTGTACTGCGGATGATCCTCGGCGGTCAGGGCATCGTCCAGAGCATCCCAAACGGCGGCGGGTTGATCAAAATCGAAACCCGGCAGGATCACTGCCCCTTGGGGCAATTTCGCAACCGCTTGCATGAACAGGGACGTCGCTCCGCGCGAACCGGTAGAACCCGCCACGATGATCGGATGCGTCGGCGGCGTTTCGGCCCAGAGCGCTGTCAGACGTTCGGCGGCCAACCGGCGTTGACCCTCGGCATTCAACAGGGTTTCGGTGAAATAGGGCGCGATCAGGTCGATAAACCGCCGCGTCCGATCCCAATGCGCGGACAGGTGTGACACGTCCAGATCGCGGATCGCGTCGGGCGACACGCCCTCACCCTGCATTTCATCCATCAACTCGGCCAAGCTATCGGCCAGATCGAAGATCGCGGATCGCGGGGCAAGATCGGGCGCGCTGTCCAACAGACGCGACACGACCTGCGCCAATTCCAGACGACGGCGCAGGGGCGACACTGTTTCGCCCGCGCCCGCAACGCCGTAGACCGACGCGATATCGGTGATCAAACGGATGCGCGGAACAAGGCGCGCGGGTCCCGCGTTGAACAGGTCGATCAACCGGCGCTGCATCCGGCGGGTGTTTACATAGATCTCAACCGCGGCCCAGTCGTGGGGCGCCGCCGTGGCCAGCCGGTCCTCTAGCCCCTGATACAGAACCTTGGGGAAATCCGCCCCGGGGGGTAGGCCGAACACACGCGGCGAAGGACACTTAAACACCAGAATACCCCACCATTTGTTCCGCGATTTCAATGCCCTGCGGGTGACCGACGTCACACCACGCCCCGTCATGCATGATCCCGTAGACCCGTCCACGCGCCATATAGATGTCCCACAATTTGTTCAGGGAAAACGCGTCCTCGGCAATATCAGATAGGCCATCGGTGCGAATGATTTGCGCGCCGGAATAGGTCACGCCAGGACCGCGCGTGATGCGCCCGTCATCGGCGATTATGAAATCGCCAGCGCCCTTGTGGCCATGCGCGCGGCTCGGGTCGATCATCAGCAATAGCGCGTCCATACGATCCCCATCCCACGCGGCGCGCAGTTGGTGAAACGGATTGCTGCCGGTCCAGACGGCATCGGAATTCATCGTGTAAACCGGCCCGTCCCCCAACAAGGGCAGCGCGTGACGCAAACCCCCGCCGGTTTCCAACAGGTCAACCTCATCCGACCGGATCACGTCGGTTTGCCCGTCCAGATGCGCCGCGATCTGATCGCCAAGGTAATGCGTGTTCACCACGATCCGCGCCGGATCAACACCGCGCGCAAGGGTCAGCGCATGGTCCAGCAACGGGCGTCCGGCGACCGGGATCAGGGGCTTGGGGCGCTGGGCGGTCAGGTCCCCCATGCGGGTCCCGCGCCCTGCGGCAAAGATCATGACGGCGTCGGGATGGTTCCGCATGCGGCTTTCAACGTGGCTAGGCGTTCGGGGGTGGGCGGGGGCAGGAGTTCGTCAACCGCGCGGCGTAGATCGGTCAGGATCGGGTGGGCCAGATCGACCTGTAGATGGTCCCAAACGCGGGGGATCAGGTCAACGTAATGCGGCTTCGCGTAATGCAGGCACAGACGCGCGAAAACGCCAAGGATACGCAGGTTTCGTTGCGCCCCAAGGATCGCGTAATCGGCGCGGAACGTGGGTTCGTCCAGACCGGCGGCATCCGCGTAATACCGGACCATTGCGTCCTGAACGGCGGGTGACACGTCGCGGCGCGCGTCCTGCAACATCGACACAAGATCATAGGCCGGATGGCCCGACATCGCGTCCTGATAGTCCAACAACCCAACCCGCGCTGAGTCCGTTCGACGTGGCAACCAGAGCAGGTTTTCGGCGTGATAATCACGTTGGATCAGGACGGGCTTTGCGGGGCTGAGGTGTGAGAAAACCGTCTCTAACTCAGCCTGAAATGCAGAAATGGCATCCGTTTTGCCCGCGTACCATTTAACGGCCAACGCCCCCATCTCTGCCATGATCGGGCCATAGGGTTTCAGGTCTTCGGGCAGGGGGTGCTGATGTAGGTCCAACAACACATCCGTCGCCGCCGTATAGAGGGTCATTTCCAAATCCGGCTGACGCTCTAGAACCCGCGCGAACAGGTCGTCGCCCAAATCTTCGAGCAACAGGAACCCGTGCTCTACATCCTCGGCCAGGATGCGCGGCGCGGACAGGCCCGCCGCGCGCAGGTGTTTGGTGATGCGGATGAACGGGCGGGTGTCTTCGCCCTTCTCCGCGGGCGCGTTCATCAGAACGGCGGGTGTGCCGTCGGGCGCGGTCAGGCGGTCATAACTGCGGTTCGACGCATCACCGGCCAGCTTGGCCCGCGTGGCATCGCCCCATCCGGCGCGGGTTAGAAAATCATCGCGCAGCGTTTCGCGGTCAGTCATCGCAAAATTCCGAAATCAGGTCGGCCCAACGCGATGCATCGGCGGTCAGTTCGACCAAACGCGCCTCGGTGTCGGGGTCCGAAGAAAAGGTAAGGTGCAGCGCCCCGTCCGGCGTATCCGCGCCCAGACGGTCAGGCCATTCCACCAGACAGATCGCGGTGTCAAACGCGTCCTGCAGGCCCAATTCCAACGCCTCATCCGGATGGGTCAAACGATAGAGGTCGGCATGCCAGATCTCGACCCCGCCCGCGTCATAGGTCTGAACAAGGGTAAAAGTGGGGCTGGGCACGTCCTCGGCCACCCCGAGATCGGCCAGACGTTTCTGGATCAGCGCGCGGGCAAAATGGGTTTTTCCCGCCCCGATCGGTCCCGACAATAGCAAAACATCGCCCGCAGTCAGGCGCGTTGCCAGTCCCGCAGCAAAGGCGGTCATGTCGTCGGGTGTGGGCACAACGCGGGTGCGGGAAACAGTCATACCCGCAGTTTTAGCGACCCCAGCGCGCCCCGCAAGCCCGCATCACATCGCGGTTTCTAATGTTTCCATGTCCACCTGATCAACCAAGGCGGGGCGGAACCCCACGATGATCGCGCCACCGGAAATCGGGCGGGCGCGCATGGTGATTTGAACCCCGCTGATGTGATCCAATGTGGCCGTCATTTCCTGACGCGGCGCGTGGCCCAGAACCATATCGCGCAGGGCCATCCAAGGCGCAGTGCCGTCAACATTGTCCTGCCACAGGCGGATCGTGTCGTGGATGCCGATTTCCGTCAGGCTTTGCGACGGATCACTGTTCCACAGGGCGACATAGCGCTTGTTCGCCATGGCAAGGATACCGGCGGGGGAAAAGACCGCGACGGCCTCGTCCAGATCGTCCAGAACCGCCTGTCCCATTTCCAGTTCCGCACGGAACCGGCGGGTCAGCGAGATATCGGCGGTGATGTCCTCAAACAGCAGGGCAATTGCGCCATCGGGATGAGGTTGGCCGCGCACCTTATAGGTTTGGCCCGAGGGCAGGGACCAGATTTCTTCGTACTGACCGGTGGCGGCGGATTCCTCAAGATTGGCGAAATGGCGGCGCCAATTGGGATAATTACGCTGTTCGGGGATCATGTTTTTGTCGCGCAGAGCGTCCAGAAATTCAAACAGCGACGGCCGCCCGACCAGAAACGCGGGGCCAACGGGGCACAGATCGATCAGCGCGGGGTTAAACATCACCAAATTCCGCGCGCGGTTAAAAATCGCAAGACCGATGGGCAGCCCGGCAAAGGTCTTGGCCAGCGTTTGCATGAACTCACGCAACCGCGCCTCGGCGTGGGCAACGCGGTCGGCAGGCAGGGCAAAGTGCAGCCGCGCATCATCAACCGATACGGCGCGGCTCTCGAATATCCGCGAGGTTCCGTTGGGCAGGGATAGGGTCACCAAACTGCCATCCGTGGGCAGGTCATCGGGGAACAGCGCAGGCAAGGGCCACATCAGGTGATCCTCGGTTTCTCGGACGTCATCTAGCATCGACAGATAGGACCGGTTGGCCCAGACAATCGTGCCGTTTTCATCGACCTGCCACGCCAGCATATCCATATGCGTGGCCAGTTGGCGCAGGGTTTCCAGTTCTGTGCGCATGGCGCTGAGGCTGATGTTGTCGATCACCGCCTCGGCCATTTCCGAACTGTCTTGCACACTGATCCGCGTGACTCCGCCGGAATAGAGGGCATGCACACGATCCCCGCCCTGTGACGCGGGTAGTTCGGTTTCGCCGATGTCCTGTATTTGGGCCAAATTCCCCGCCAGACCGGGAAAGCGCGGACCCAGAACCGATAGCAGCCGCGTCCAGTCGTCATGCCCGTCGGGCGCATTCGACAGCATCTTGCGTGCCTGCGGGGTCGCGTTCAGCAACACAGGCCCGTCGAACAGAAACACCGTCCCCGCCGATAGGGTCTGACGCACCGGAACACGCCCCATGATCCATTGGCTGAGGATTTCACTGGACACCAGCGCGGCCAGCGCGATGGCCAGAGAGGTGCCGACGATAACTATGGACAGGGCGATATTGTGATCCATCACGACCTCATAAACTGAGCGTGATCAATTGAGCGCCTCAATGGTTAATCAGTGGTTAAGCAAAAGATTAAAATCCTGCGTTCTTTGCCTAGAAACGCTTGTTTTCATCCCATTTTTCGCCGCCTTGGCGCGTCGGGGCCTCGATCAACTCCCGCGGCCACAGGACTTCGACCACCGCGCCACACCGTTCGGGGCGGGGGCCGTCGTCCATAAACGGGTCAAAACCGTTGGCGAAACTCAGGGACGCGCCGGACCGTTCTAACAGGGTTTTCGCGATGAACAGTCCAAGGCCCATGCCCTCATACCCCGGTCGTTTTGGGGTCTCGCCCGAACGGCGATTGCGCATGAACGGATCGCCGATCCGCCCGATGATATTGGGGCTATAGCCGTCACCATCGTCCATGATCCGCACGCCGACCTGATGCTCGGACCACTGCATTTCGACCCAAACATTGGCCGATGCGAAATCGACGGCGTTCTGGACCAGATTGCGCAGGCCATGGATGATCTCGGGGCGGCGCATGATTGTGGGTTCGCGCGGATCGTTTTCCAGATCGGCGGCGAATTCGAAATGCACGGTTTTGCCGCGATCCTGATGGGGCTCGGCGGCCTCGCTGACTACGGTGGCAAAGGGCGCGACATGCATATGCGTGTCGTCCTTGCCCGCGCGCCCCATGGACCGCAGGATGTCGCGACACCGGTCTGCCTGATCGCGGATCAGGGCGGCGTCGTCCCGCAGATCGGGGTTGTCCGACAGTTCCTCCATCAACTCGGCCGAGACCAGCTTGATCGTCGCCAATGGCGTACCAAGCTCATGCGCGGCGGCGGCAACGACCCCGCCCAGATCGGTCAGTTTCTGTTCACGAGCCAGCGCCATTTGCGTCGCCAAAAGGGCGTCGGACATGTTGTTGACCTCGGACATGACCTTGCCCGCATAGGCGGCCATGAACACAATCCCGATCAGGTTCGCGACCCAGAACCCGAACCGGAACAGCACGGGCAACTGTTGCACAACGCCATTCGTATCGACCAACGGAATATAGGCGAAGGCCAGAACGGACATCAAAACCGCCGACGTCGCGCCCAGAACGATGGTCGATTTCACCCGCAGGGCCGTCGCGGACACGGTCACAGGCGCCAGCAACAACAAGGCAAACGGATTGTTCAGACCACCGGTAAAGAACAACAGCAACGTAATCTGCACGATGTCGAACATCAGCATTCCGGCGGCTTCCTGTTCGCTCAGGCGCTTGTTCTCCGGATAGACAAAGATCGAAAACAGGTTCGCAATGATCGCCAGACCCACCGCGAAAAAGCACAGCCCGATCGGCATCTGCAGGTCAAACCACGCCTGCGACACGGTAATCGCAACAATTTGACCGGCAATCGCCACCCAGCGCAAACCGATCAGCGTGCGCAGACGCACCCATTGGGACCGCTTTTGCAACGGTAGAACACCAATATTTGCGGTTTCGGCCATGCGCGCGTTTCCCCCCTGAGGCAAGCTGTACCCTTGTACATTCCGGCCAGACGTTCAATCAATGCACCAAACGTAGAGCCGGAGAAGAACAGTGACACGTATCTATGCCCTAGTGGCCGCAGCTATCGTCGTGATCGGAATTGGTGGCGCCGCCGCGTGGACGTTCCTGAAATCGCCCGAAGACCAATTCGCCCAGTGCAGCGAAAGCACGGTCGCGGGCGGGGCCATCGGTGGGCCCTTTACCTTGGTCAGCGAGACCGGCGCAACCGTGACGGATGCCGACGTGATCACGCGCCCGACGTTGCTCTATTTCGGCTATACCTACTGTCCCGATGTCTGTCCGTTTGACGCCGCCCGCAATGCCGAGGCCGCCGATATCCTGACCGAGCGCGGCTATGACGTGCAGACCGCGTTCATCTCGATCGACCCCGAACGCGACACGCCCGAGGTTCTGGCGGAATTCACCGATTACATGCATCCCGACATGATCGGCCTGACCGGCACACCCGAACAGGTCAAGGCGGCCAGCACGGCCTATAAAACCTATTACCGCAAGCAAGAGCCCGAAGAGGGCGATGAATTCTACCTCGTCGATCACTCGACCTTCACCTATCTGGTGCTGCCCGAAATCGGGTTCGTGGAATTCTATCGCCGCGAACATACGCCCGAACAAATCGCCGACGGTACGGCCTGTTTCATCGACGCGGCGGGAGCCTAAGATACATCTAGAACTGCGTTAAATTGACCGATGGTGTTTAAGTGCTTAGAAACGCTCTAAATAGGAATGCGATGGTATTCCGGAGGAGGGCCAGATGACCGAGCACGAAATCGATACGATCGGCGAAGATAAATCGCTGTTGCTGGTGGATGACGACGAGCCGTTTCTGCGTCGTCTGGCGCGTGCCATGGAAAAACGCGGGTTCGAGGTCGAAACCGCCGAGAGCGTCGCAGGCGGTAAGGCTATCGCGACCGCGCGTCCGCCCGCCTATGCGGTTGTGGACCTGCGGCTTGAGGATGGGAACGGGTTGGACGTTGTCGAAACCCTGCGGGAAAAGCGTCCCGATGCGCGCATCATCGTTCTGACCGGTTATGGCGCGATTGCGACGGCGGTGGCTGCGGTCAAGATGGGCGCGTCGGATTATCTGTCCAAACCCGCCGATGCGAATGACATCACCGCCGCCCTTTTGGCGACCGCCGATGAATTGCCCCCGCCGCCGGAAAACCCGATGTCGGCGGATCGCGTCCGTTGGGAACATATTCAGCGCGTGTATGAGCTGTGCGATCGCAACGTCAGTGAAACCGCACGCCGCCTGAACATGCATCGCCGCACCCTGCAACGCATTCTGGCCAAGCGCAGCCCCAAGTGATGCGCCGCGCCCTGATCGCCGTGATCCTGTCGGGCTGTGCCACCGTTGCGCCGCCTGACGAGATTTCGGCGTCTTTGATCCCTGCGCCTGCGGGGATCGATGTGGCGGGCACGGGTCAGGAAATCGGGTTTGGACGCCACATCGACGGGGCGATTGCCGCCGTATCGTCGTTTGAGGGCGCGCCGGTTTCGGATACCGGAACCACCTGCCGCGTGGTGGGATATGCGTCTGGATTGCGTCTCTATTTCACCGGAAATGCCTTTTCCGCGTGGTCCTATGACGGGGCCGCGGCAGGCGAGGTTTGCGTGCCTTAAACGGCGCTGGGCATCGCGGCCATCAGTTCGGCGTGACGCGCGGTATAATCGCGGCGCACTTCGACCGGTGGGCGCAGATGGATGCGCAAACCGTCCATGATCTCGGGATCCGGTCGCCCGAACAGTTTGTTCGCCTCAGCCACCTCAAACCCCGCAATTTGCGTCGCCTCCAGCCACGCCGAGAACTTATCCGCCTTTTTGATCCGCTTTTTGATCTGGGCGGGGATTTTTGCGGGCAGGCCGAACCGGATGTGGATCGCCGCGCAGAGACGTTGATCCAGAACCTCATATTCCGGTCCCACGGCGGATTTCACGGGCGAAATCATATCGCCGATCACATATTCCGGCCCGTCATGCAGCAAGGCCGCCAGATACCATTGCACCGGATCGCGCGGATACATGCGCCGGTAGATCTGTTCGACCAACAGGGAATGCTCGGCCACGCTATAGGCATAGTCGCCCCGCGTTTGCCCGTTCCAGCGCGCCACAAAGGCCAGACCGTGCGCGATATCCTCAATTTCGATATCGAACGGGGTCGGGTCCAGCAGGTCCAGACGGCGTCCGGACAACATCCGTTGCCATGCTCTGGGCTGTTTCACTGCGCGCCACTCCTTTTTGTTATGGCATGCCATGCGCCCGTATCATTGTCGAGTGGGGTCAGGGGTGCTATCTGCACCACAACAGATACTCAAAGGAGCCGTCCCGATGGCGACAGACTATATCGTAAAGGACATTTCGCTGGCTGACTTTGGCCGCAAGGAATTGTCGATTGCTGAAACTGAAATGCCGGGTCTGATGGCATTGCGCGAGGAATATGGCGCGGCCAAACCGCTGGCCGGGGCGCGCATCGTTGGCTCGTTGCACATGACGATCCAGACGGCGGTTCTGATCGAGACGCTGGTCGCGCTGGGTGCCGATGTGCGCTGGGCGTCGTGCAACATCTTCTCGACCCAAGACCACGCCGCCGCCGCAATTGCACAGGCCGGTGTGCCCGTCTTCGCGATCAAGGGCCAAACCCTTGAAGAGCATTGGGATTATCTGGACAAGTCGTTCATGTTCGAGGACGGCCCCAACATGATCCTTGACGATGGTGGTGACGCGACCCTGTACGTTCTGCTGGGTGCACGCGCCGAAGCGGGCGAGGACATCATCCCCGTCCCGTCGTCCGAAGAAGAAGAAGTCATCAAAGCCCAGATCGCCAAGCGCATGGCCGCCAGCCCCGGTTGGTTCACCAAGGTCCGCAACCAGATCAAAGGCGTGTCCGAGGAAACCACCACCGGTGTGAACCGCCTGTACCAACTGGTGCGCGACGGTCAGCTGCCCTTCCCTGCGATCAACGTGAACGACTCGGTCACCAAGTCCAAGTTCGACAACAAATACGGCTGTAAGGAATCGCTGGTCGACGGTATTCGCCGCGCCACCGACACGATGATGGCCGGCAAGGTCGCCGTCGTTTGCGGCTATGGCGATGTGGGCAAGGGCTCGGCCGCGTCGCTGCGCGGTGCCGGTGCGCGGGTCAAGGTCACCGAGGTTGACCCGATCTGTGCTCTGCAGGCCGCCATGGACGGGTTTGAGGTTGTTCTGCTGGAAGACGTGGTCGACAGCGCGGATATCTTTATCACCACCACCGGCAACAAGGACGTGATCCGCATCGAGCATATGCGCGAGATGAAGGACATGGCCATCGTCGGCAACATCGGCCACTTTGACAACGAAATTCAGGTCGCGAACCTGAAGAACCACAAGTGGACCAACATCAAAGAACAGGTCGACATGATCGAGATGCCGTCGGGCAACCGCTTGATCCTGTTGTCCGAGGGTCGTCTGCTGAACCTCGGGAACGCCACCGGCCACCCGTCGTTCGTGATGTCGGCGTCGTTCACCAACCAGGTTCTGGCGCAGATCGAACTGTGGACCAAGGGCGACGAATACGGCAACGACGTCTACATCCTGCCCAAACATCTGGATGAAAAGGTCGCCATGCTGCACCTCGACCGGATCGGCGTGAAACTGACCAAGCTGGACAAAGATCAGGCCGACTATATCGGCGTGAAACCCGAAGGCCCGTTCAAGCCGGAGCATTACCGCTATTAAGTGGATACTCTTGAATGAGTAGATACAGAGATCATAAAGGGCCGCTCGCAACGCTGTGGGCGGCCCTTTTTCTGGCGCTGTTGGGCTGTATCGGCGTCATCGGCTGGACCATTCTGACCCAACCGGACAGCCCCGTCCCCGATGGCTGGAACCCACTGGCGCCCCTGCACGTGACCGATGCGGTAACACTTTTCACGCCGATGAAACTGCGCCACGCCGAGATGTCGCTGGACAGCTGTCTTGCCGCGCTAGACGGGGTGGCGAGCCTGAGCGAAATGACGCCCCTATCGGGGGAGGGCGCGTGCGGTATCGCAGATCGCGTCACGCTGGCCGCCGTGGGGCAGAGCCGGATTGACCCGCTTCAGACTTCTTGCGCCATCGCCTTGCGCACGGCGATGTGGGAACGCCATAGCCTTCAACCCGCCGCGTTGGAGATCCTTGGCAGCCCCGTTTCGGAACTGCGTCAGGTCGGCAGTTACAGCTGCCGGAACATTCGCACCCCCAATGGCAATTCGACCCAGCTCAGCACCCACGCCACCGCCGAGGCGATTGATATCACCGGTTTCGATCTGGCCAACGGCACGACGGTGCGCCTGATCCGCGATTGGGACGGTGATCCGCAAAAGGCCGCGTTCTTGCGTGCCGCGCGCGACAGTGCCTGCACGTGGTTCGAGACGACCCTGTCGCCCGATTACAACGCCCTGCACGCCGATCACTTTCACCTTCAATCGCGCGGCTGGGGCACCTGCCGCTAACGGCGCAGCAGTTTTAGGGCCTAACGCGGGGAAAAACGCGTCAAAAAATCCCTTTGTAGATCATGAAATCGCCCGTACCGTGAATATAGCCCGTTTCAGACGGGTCTTTTGGGACGACGAAAACTTACACAGGGTGGGACAGACTATGGGTAAACGCGACGATCTGATCGCCAAATATGCGGACGATCTGAAGGAAAAATGCGGCATCACGCCGGATATGGACTTGCTGAAAAAGGTGACGATTGGCTGTGGCCCGTCGATCTATGACGCCGACGCCTCGACCGTCGCGTCCAGCCAAGAAGGCGAACTGGAAACCGTCAAAAACAACTTCCTCATCAAAAAGCTGGGCCTGTCCGATGGTCCCGAACTGATGGAAGCGATTGACTCGGTAATCGAGACCTATGGCAAGTCCGAGCGCAACAAATACCGTGCCGTGGTTTACTACATGCTGACCAAGCATTTCGGCAAAGAGGCGATCTACGGCTAATCGCCCCGCGCCATGACGACCGCGCCCGCCCCAACCGGCGGGCGTTTGCATTTCCGGTTTGAGTTAGATTTTAGATACTTGGAATTTGCTGCAGGGCGGCGATTGGGGTATCCATAAAACATCAAGCCAGTAGGGCCCGATCTTCAAAGAACGCGTGTGGTGCGAAATGCACGCGGGGTGAAGGGGGCCCTCTTGGGCGGGGGCCCCCGTTTTATTCCGGATCGGTGAGACCGCCCAATTCACAGACAATCCGCCATTCCTCATCGCTGACCGGTTGGACCGATAGGCGCGAGTTGTTCACCAACACCATTCCGGCCAGACGCGGATCGGTTTTGCATTGATCCAAGGTCACTGGTTTCGGCAAGGGGCGCACCGCGCGGATGTCCACACATTCCCAGCGCGGATCGTCGGTTTTGCTGTCGGGATGCGCGGTCGTGATGACCTCAACAATGCCGACGACCGACTTTTCCTTCAGCGAGTGATAGAAAAACCCGCGCTCCCCGACCTGCATGGCCCGCATGTTGTTGCGCGCCTGATAGTTGCGCACGCCGTCCCATTCCTCACCCGCGTCCCCGCGCGCGACCTGTTGGTCCCAGCTCCAGGTGTTGGGTTCGGATTTGAACAGCCAATACGCCATTACCCGATCACCCGGTTCCAGTGTTGGATCGACACGGATTGGAACAGACCGGCCTTGGCATAGGGATCGTTGGCGGCCCAGTCCTGTGCCGCGGCCAGATCGGCCACATCAAGGATCAAGAGCGAGCCGCACATGTTCCCGTCCGCGTCCAGAAACGGACCCGCCTGCGCGACGCCGGTTTCTTTCAGATAGGCCAGATGCGCGTCGCGGTTCGCCTTGCGCGTTTCCAGATGGTTTTCCTTGTCGGTGCACATAACGGCAAACAGGGGCATTTATTCCTCCTTCAGGGGTCTGTTCATCAACGCCTGAACGGCGTCGGCAACGCTTAGGTTCTGATCCAACACGGCGGCGACCATGGTGGCAATAGGCATCTCGATTGACCGCTGGGCGGCCAGATGCGCCACGGCGCGGGCGGTCGATGCGCCCTCAACCGTGACGGCGGGGTCGAACGCGTCACCCTGCCCTAAGGCCATGCCATAGCGGAAATTGCGCGACTGTTCCGACGTACAGGTCAGGACCAGATCGCCCAGACCACACAGCCCCGACAACGTGTCCGGCGCCGCGCCGGAATGTTCGGCAAAACGCCGCATCTCGGCAAAACCACGGGTCATGAGGGCCGCGCGCGCACTGTCGCCAAGTCCCGCGCCAATCACGATACCGGCGGCAATGGCGACCACGTTTTTCAATGCGCCGCCAAGTTCCGCGCCGATGGGATCTGTGCTGCGATAAAGACGCAAAACGGGAGTCGACAGCAGGGATTGCAATGTCTCGCCCGCTTCTGCGTCCGCGCAGGCAAGGGTCAATGCGGTCGGCAACCCGCGCCCGATATCGGCGGCAAAGCTGGGCCCGGTCAGGATCGCGGATGTGCTATTCGGGCAGGCCTGATCGATAATCGCGGTCGGCCCGTTCCCCGATTGCAACGACACGCCCTTACAGCACGCGACCAAGGGGACGCCGTCAAAAACGTCTCTATTCCGGCCCAAAAACGGTTCCAACTGCTGCATCGGCAGGGACAACAGAACCGCGTCGGAACCGGATAGGTCACTCAGGTCGGCGGTCGGCGTCAACGACGCGGGAAACGCCGGTCCGGGTAGGCGGCGGGTATTGCACCGGTTGGCGACCATGTCCGCCACATGTTCCGCGTCACGTGCCCAAAGGGTGACGTCGCGCCCCGCCTCGGCCAATGCGATGGCCAATGCGGTGCCGAACGATCCTGCGCCGACAACACCGATCCGCGTCATGCCTTGGCCCCCTTTTTGCCAGAGCCCAGCATTGACGGGCTGCTCTGATCCAGCGGCCAGCGGGGCCGCGCCATTAGGGTCAGGTCGTCATAGGCTGCGCCGGTGCGGATGCGTTCGATCCCCGCCCATGCGATCATCGCCGCGTTATCGGTGCACAGGTTCAGCGGCGGCGCGGTAAAGGCCACGCCATTTGCATCGCAAACCGTCTCTAACGCACCGCGAATGGCCTGATTTGCGGCGACACCACCGGCCACGGCGATGGTCGGCGTGGCGGGGTTGTGGGCCAGATAGGTGGCTAAGGCGCGGCGCGTCTTTTCGGCCAGAACATCGCACACGGCGGCCTGAAATCCCGCGCACAGATCGGCGCGATCCTGTTCCGTGATCCCGCCCTGATCCGCAACCAACGCATCGCGGGCGCGCAAAACGGCGGTCTTGAGACCCGAAAAGGACATGTTACAGCCCTCTTGGTTCAACAACGGTCGCGGCAAGGCAAACCGGCGCGGATCGCCGGATTTCGCGGCGGCCTCGACACTGGGCCCACCGGGTTGAGGCAGGCCAAGAATGCGCGCGGTTTTATCGAACGCCTCACCAGGTGCGTCGTCGATCGTGCCGCCAAGACGGGTGAATTCGTCGGGCGCGTGGACCAACAAGAACTGACAATGCCCGCCCGAGACCAGCAACATCAGGTAAGGAAACGCGACCGTATCGACCAAACGCGGCGTCAGGGCGTGACCGGCCAGATGGTTCACCCCGATCAGGGGGCGGTTCGCGCCGACGGCCAGACCCTTGGCGCACATCACGCCGGACATGACGCCACCGATCAGACCGGGGCCGGCGGTCACGGCAATCGCATCCATATCGCGCAGGGCAACGCCCGCCCGGTCCAGAGCCTGTTCCACGCAAATATCAAGCTTTTCCGCATGTGCACGCGCGGCGATCTCGGGGACAACGCCCCCATATGCGGCGTGCAATTCGGTTTGCCCCGCGACGACGGTGGCCAGAATTTCAGGCGATTGACCCGGCGTATGACGCACAACGGCGGCGGCTGTGTCGTCACAGCTGCTCTCCAGTCCAAGTATGGTCAGGGTGTCTGACATCGCTCTGCCGTTGCAAGGGGTCCCCTTGGCAGGTAACACCAAGACAGGCGACAGACAACACTGGCTAGGACCGTGCAGGGCGCGCAACCGATTATTCTGATCACACGGCCCGAACCGGGGGCCTCGCGCTTGACGCAGGCGTTGGGCGTGCGCTGTCCGCAGGCGCGGGTGCTGCAATCGCCGGTGATGCGCATCCGGTATATGGACGCGCCGGTCGAGATCGGTGATCGCGCGGTGATCCTGACGTCCCAGAATGCGGTGCATTGGGTGGCGCAGACCGGTGCGGTTCCCGTCGGTACATTGGCCTATTGCGTAGGCGCACGGACAACGGCGCGGGCGCGGGAATTGGGTCTGGTCGCGCATCAGATGGGCGACAGCGCGGGTGAGCTGCTGGCGCGTCTGACCGATACGCCGCCCCCTGCCCGTCTGATCCATCTGCGCGGCGCCCATAGCCGTGGTGATATCGCCGCCACGCTGACACGCGCCGGTCTGCCCTGTGCGGAACACGTGGTCTATGCACAGGATCCCGTCCCCCTGACCCAAGCGGCGCAAAGCGCATTTCAGGATCAAACCCCCGTGATCCTGCCCCTTTATTCCCCGCGCAGTGCGGCGTTGCTGGCTGGTGCGGCCCGCGCCGCGCGCGCCCCGATTTACACCGTGGCGATCAGTTCCGCCGCCGATACCGCGTGGACCGTGCCCCAAACCCGTGCCCGCCATGTGGCCAAGCGGCCATCCGCCGATTGTATGCTCGACACCATAGTCGCCGTTTTTGACGCAGTGCAGAACCTTGAGGGCTAGGCGCGCGCGGGCTAAGTTCACAGCGATAGTTCGCAAGACCAAGTTTGATTCATTCAGGAGTACGTGTCAGTGACAGAGTCAAAGAAGCAGAACGCCACTGAGACCGACGAAACCGATCTGAACACTGATCAAACAGAAACGCCCGACACGGACGCCGATCAAGCCGAGGGCGAGGTCGCCGAGACAACCGAAGTTTCCGCGGAAACAGAGACTGAATCGTCCGAAATTGACGCGACGACGGATGATATTGAAGACGCCGAGGTGATCGCCGAAACGGACGACACCGCCGATCCTGAATCGGTCGAAGAACCTGTTGCCGAGACCCCGCCGCCACCCCCCACCCCCGAACCCGTGGCCGAAAAATCGGGTGGCTCTGGGTTCACTGCCGTGTTGCTGGGCGGGGTTGTTGCCGCCGGGCTGGGCTTTGTCGCGGCGCAATTTGCCGGCCCCCTTCTGAATTCCGCGCCGGAAACGCCTGATTATCAGGCACAGATGGACGCGCTGAGCAAACAAATCGCGGAACTGGCCGACCGCCCTGCCCCCGAACCGGCCGATCCCGCTGCCGCGCTGGAAACCGCGCTGGGCGATAGCCTGAGCGGCATTACCGACGGTCTTGGCGCGGTTGCCGATCAACTGACCCAACTGGACGGGCGGATTGTGACGTTGGAAAACCGCCCTCTGGTCCAAGGTCCCGCCGAATTAGCCGCCACGATCGACACCTATGAGCGTGAGTTGCAAGAAACCCGCGCGCAACTGGCCGAGCAACAGGCGTTGAACGCGGAACTGCTGGCGAAACTGGATGCCACCGCCGAAACCGCGACACAGCAACTGGACGCCGCCGCCGCCCGTGCTGAAGCAATCGCGCAATCCTCGGCCCTGTTGGCCATTCAGGCCGCATTAGACACGGGTGAGCCGTTCGCAACGGCCCTCAGCGGCCTGACCGGCGCCGACGTGCCCGAGGCACTAAGCACCGTCGCCGACACCGGTGTTGCCTCCCTTTCCCAGCTACAAACGACCTATGACGATGCGGCCCGCGCCGCCCTGTCCGCCTCCCTGCGGGACCTTGCGGACGGCGATGCAAGCGCGCGGATTTCGTCCTTCCTCAAGGCACAGCTTGGACTGCGGTCCCTGACCCCGCGTGAGGGCGACGATCCCGACGCGGTTCTGTCGCGTGCACAGGCGGCACTGGACGGCGGGGATGTCGCCGCCGCGCTGAGTGAACTGGACGCCCTGCCCGCCGCCGGTCAGGCCGAAATGGCCGATTGGCGCGCCACGGCACAGGCCCGCGTCGATGCCATCGCCGCCGCCGGTGATTTGGCCCAAACCCTGACAACGAACTAAGGACGAACACATGCTCTGGTCCCTTTTCAAGATTATCCTGTTCGTCGTTCTTGTTGCCGCGCTGGCCTTTGGTGCGGGGATGCTGATTGAAACCGACGCGGCCCTGCGCGTGGCGTTTGGCGGGTGGGAATTCACCCTCAAGCCGCTTCAGGCGGTGATCGTTGGCGCGCTATTGTTGGTGGCGGTGTGGCTGTTCATCAAACTGCTGGGCCTTCTGTTGGCCGTGATCAAGTTCATCTCGGGCGACGAAACGGCGATTTCGCGCTATTTCAACCGCAACCGCGAACGCCGCGGGTTCAAGGCACTGGCCGACGGCATGATGGCGCTGGCCTCGGGCGATGGGCGTGAGGCGATTGCCAAGGCGACCAAGGCGCAACGCCTGCTGAACCGTCCCGAACTGACCAACCTGTTGACGGCGCAGGCGGCGGAACTGGCCGGTGATCGACGCAAGGCGACCGAGACGTACAAGGCCCTGCTGCAAGACGATCGCACGCGGTTTGTCGGCGTACGCGGGTTGATGAAACAAAAGCTTGCCGATGGGGACAAGGACACCGCGCTGCAACTGGCGCAAAAGGCATTCGCCCTGAAACCCGCGCATGAAGACACCCAAGACGTCCTGTTGCGCCTACAGGCCGAACACGCCGATTGGGCCGGCGCGCGGCGCACCCTGTCGGCCAAGCTAAAGCATGGATCTCTGACCCGCGACGTGCACAAACGCCGCGATGCGGTTCTGGCTCTGTCCGAGGCCAAGGATGTTCTGGATGATGGCAAATCGATTGAGGCACGTGAGGCCGCGATTGAGGCAAACCGCCTGTCGCCTGACCTGATCCCCGCCGCCGTTATGGCCGCGCGTGGGTATGTGGAGAACGGCAAACCGCGCTATGCGAACCGCGTTCTGAAAAAGGCATGGGCCGCCCGTCCGCATCCCGATCTGGCCGCCGCATTCGCCGCGATTGAACCGGATGAGACGCCGACCCAACGCCTAACGCGTTTCACCAAGTTCGTCGCCGGAACCGAGGGCGACAGCGAGACCCGCATGCTTTTGACCGAATTGCACATCGCGGCCGAGGATTTCCCTGCCGCCCGCAAGGCACTGGGCGATTTGCCGGAAACCGAACCGACTGCCCGCAGCCTGACCCTGATGGCCGCCGTTGAACGCGGTTCGGGGTCGGATGATGCGGTCGTGCGTGGCTGGCTTGCGCGTGCCCTGACCGCGCCGCGTGGCCCGCAATGGATTTGCGACAACTGCGGCACTGTTCATGCGGAATGGGGTCCGGTGTGTAGCAACTGTTCGGCCTTTGACACCCTGTCGTGGAAAGAGGCGCCCGCCGGTGATCTGGCCCTGACGAACAACGCGGCGGGCATGTTGCCCCTGATCGTCGGCGCGCTTGAGCACCACGAGGACGAGATCGAAGAGGTTGAACCGGTTGAGGTGATCACCGACGAACCCGGCCCCGAGGTGCGCCCCGACGTCCCGCTCGCAGAGGTGGATGAGGCCGAGGCGACAGATACCCCCGAGGATGAGGTCAAATCGGCCTAATCCGCGATATTTCAAACGGCGCGTGACGTGATTGGTGCGCGCCGTTTTCGATCTTGCACAAGCCACGTCGCGGCGCTACAAGACCGCGCACAGCAAGTGCCGCTGTAGCTCAGCTGGTAGAGCACGTCATTCGTAATGATGGGGTCGGGGGTTCGAGTCCCTTCAGCGGCACCACTTTTCACACCCTAGAGTGTTGAAAAGTAAGTAAATTCCTCGCATAAAGTTGCCATTGTATCCACACCCGTATCCACACGGGAGTGATTTGGTTGCGGAATTTGGTCGTGGAATATCTGAAACAAGACCCCAGAAACGGCAATTGGCTCTATCGTCGGCGGGTGCCTAAAGTCCTCAAAGAATTGGTCAAGAAGACCGAGTTCGTTCAGACCCTTGGTCGGACCAAGCAGGACGCCCTCGTCAACTACGGACCTACCCATCAGAAGATTGAACACCTAAAGGCGTTGGCCGAACGAGGTTACCAAGAGCTTTCCCCCGCAGAGACCCGAGAGGGAATGATCGCCCTGTTAGAGGAGTGGGGTGCTGACCCGTTTTCAGGTGGCCGCGATGAGAATGAAAGAACATGGCGGGAAGTCGAGGCAGAGCGCCTTGTCGGGCCCTATCAGGACGACCTGACAGGGGAATATGATGAGGTTCCAAAGGACAAGGATGAACTGGCTTCTGCGCTATTGGTGGGGGTTAGCGAGGATAGGCCGGAACCAACCATCACGGACGCCTTCAAGTTCTACCTTAAGGAAAACCTGAAGGGGACCGCTGAGAAGCAGAAGAAGGACACTCAGAGGCTTCGGCGGGCGGAACGTGATCTGCTGGCGGCTGTAGGATCCGACAAGTTTCTGTCTCAGCTAAAGCGTGAAGATGCCCGTAAGTGGAGGGATATGCGCCTCAGCGCCAACGTCAGCCCCGCAACGGTGCGGCGTGAAAAGAATACGATTTGCGCGGTCATCAATCTGGCTCGTAGTGAACTGGACGCAAGCGGGGAAAACCCGTTCAGCCAACTGAAACTGCCCAAGTCGGAAACCGGTCGCCAGAACCAGCGCGAAGCCCTTCCGCAAGATGTGATTGATGGGGTCTATAAGGCGCTGGGCGAGGGACCACAGGACCTCTTGGCAATCTGGGCGCTCTTGGACCACACCGGAGCCAGACCCAGCGAGATAAGCGAATTGCTACGCTCAGAGGTCATCTTGAACCATTCCATACCACACATCGTCATTCGCGAACGCGACGACCGCAGCCTAAAGACCACATGGTCAAACCGTGAAGTCCCCCTTGTGGGGCCCGCATTGGAAACCGCCAAGGGTCTCTTGCAAGGGGCAGGGGAAGGGTCCGCCCCGCTCTTCCCACGGTTCCAAGGTGATGGCGGAATGGATCGCCTGTCCAAGGCCCTCACCAAACGTATCAGGGTCTTCACGCGCGACAAGAAACACGTCCCCTATAGTCTCCGCCACAACATGAAAGACAGGCTCAGAGCCGCAGAGGTGTTTGAGGCAACCCAAAGGGCCCTACTGGGTCACTCCTATGGGGCAGGAGAGGCCGCATCATACGGCGGTGCGGTGTCACTTGAGAAAAAGAAAGAGGCGCTAAGGCGTACGTTGTGAGCTCCTGCGGCTGCTGAACCAAACAACAACCTTTGTAGTCAATTTCTTCACCGTACCCAAAGGGTCAAATTGGGCGGGAAGCGGAAGTTCGCTGCGAATGCAGAAATGCATCAGCAATCTGTAAGAAGCAGACCTTAGAAAAAACTCAGATCGGCGATGCCACGAGAGACCTATAACCGTTCAGACTATTCCTCAAAAAGCTCATCCTTTAGTTTTGTAATGTTTGCTTCGCAGGATGTGACGCCTTCACTGAAGCCAACTTCACGATAAGCTGACAAGCCGTTTTCGAAGAACTCAATTGCATGCTGAATGTCGGATTGGGCGACCTCCGGCTCTGCAATCCTAGAGTGGTTCCCAAAGATACCCCCTAGCCTACACTGCATGTACCCCCATCTTTGCACATCACGTTCCTTGGTAATCCATTCGGAGGCCTTTTCGAAGGAAGCTATCGCACGCATGAAATTGAACTCTTTTCGAGCGTCATTTTCGGCATACAAGCCATGTTCGAACAAGACGTCGCCAAGACACAGATGCGCCTCCGCAAACTGGTTGGGGAAAGAGGCCTCTGAATAGGCTTCGATGGCATTTTGAAAGCAGGAGATGGCTCTTAGCCGCGCCAAGAAGTACACTTCTTCTTGTCCCTCATTTAGGTAAGCTATGCGAAGCACAACATTCCCGAGATTAAAATTTCCCCCACCCCATGCTTCGACGTCACCAAATCGCTCGCTTATCTCGATTGCCTTCCAAAAGGCTTTTTGCGCCTCCTCAAGTGCAGCCAAATCCAGCGTTTCGCCAAACTCCTCCGCTAGTAGCAGAGATGATCCAAGCCCATTGTAAACATGGCAAAGCAGTTCTCTGTGCTCATTCAATGCCAACGAACTGTCTCGAGCACTCCTGTAGAGAGCGATCACTTGCTCGATCGTTTCAGAATCTCCCTTAATCCGGCCCCGATCTAACAAAATGTTAGCTAGAGAAATCTGCGCTGATATCTTCTCGTATGCAAATTCCGGTCCCGTAAGGTGCTTTACAGCGCTCCGTGCAAAACCTTCTGCTTCTCGAAGTAACGATGCTTTTTCTCTTGCGCTCATTGCTTCAGCTCTGTTCCTTTGAACAAGGCTGATCCTGTAGCATATTCCAGCAACAAAATTGGGAAACTCAGCGGGATCAGAGATTTCCAAGGCATCTTTGAGGAGGCGTTCGGCCACTTCGAAGTCGACATCATACGAGCGTCGAGCAGCTTCGTAAATCCGCTTGCCAAGGTTTTGGAGGAGTTCTATGGCCACTTCTTTATCAAAGGGCAAGAAAAACATCGCCGCTTTGCGGTAGTGAGCGTAACTCGCCTCAAAGTCCCCAGCTATGAGCTTTGCGTCCCCCCGTAACGCCCTGACCTCTGCCTGCTTGTTGACCTCGGCCAGCGTCTTTTCTTGCTGATGTAACTCCTCTGCCTTCTCTAGGATTTCGTCAACATCTGCATACTCACCGGTTTGCAACGCGGTAATTGCTGTACTCCGTAGTTCTTCGATCTCTGATGAAACAGCCTCCAAGTTGGAAATCTTGTCTCGTAGTCGAACAAATTCTGCCGCTTTCTCACCAAGGTATGAGTTAAGTTCCTCAAGGGAGGCCTCTGGATTGTCGTGATCGAACTTTTGCGCCAGCTTTCTGATCAGACCGGACGCTTCCTTGAAGGCAAGGTCAAGTGCTGGATTTGGCTGATAGCTGCCGTTCCTTGCGCACTCATCCAGCTCCTCGCCCGTGATCTCCAAGTAAACGATAAGCGGATCGATGGTCTTCAAATGTGGATTAGAGACCAGCCCATTTTCAAGCTCGCTGATTCTGCGCACCTTGCCCGATGATCCAAATGCATCTTCGGCAAGCTGGGTCTGTGTAAGGCCCAAGACGCGTCTTTTTCTGAGGATCAACTCTCCCAGCGCTTTTCCAAAACTACTGGTCATTCCGCAAATTTTCCGCAAGTCTCCCGCATCCAAACCGCCAATCTACAATGCAAATATTTAATATCTTTTGAGTGCGCATCTAACCAGTCGTTCGAACGACGATCAACCTCGAAGGAAGATTGTCATATGAAACTCAGCAGTACCTTTGCACTCCTTTCAGCAGGAGCCTCTCTCGCGGTGGCATTTCATCTCGACGCAATCCAAATCATCGCGACTTTGAACGCGATCAGCGTTTGGGCTGCCGTCAATGAGTAGACATTACTAGAGCATTCCACACGGTGCATAAGCGAAAAGGATCATAAAGTGCACCGTGACCGCTCCGCAATCAAGGGTTGACTAGGTCTACCTCTAGGGTCACGCTCGGCGGAAAGTGAGAACAGCATGATTTTAAAAGAAATTAGCATCAGTGACCTGATAGTAAATAGAGCCAACGACCGACACGGAGAGCTGGAAAACGAGACAGCGGCCATCTCATGGCTGTTCAATACTCGTGAGACGCATATGAAGAACCTTGCCAACGACATCGTCGCCGAAAGCAAGATTTATGAACCTCCGCTTGTGGCGCCAGAGAATGAAAAATTCGTGGTCTTTGACGGAAACAGACGCGTAACCTGTCTAAAGGTGCTTGAAAAACCTGGTCGAGCTCCAACGCTCGAACTTCAACAATACTTCACCAAGTTGCGTAATGAGTGGTCTGGCCCATTTCCCAAAAGAATTTTCTGTCAGGTCGAAGAGGATCGGGACCACATAGACAATATCCTGTATCGTAGACACACAGGTACTTTGAGCGGCGTCGGGCAGTCGAATTGGGACGACCGGATGAAAGACAACTTCGTTGCTAGGTCGGGCAAGGCCGTGGGGTTCAACGTAGCTGACGAAATTGAAAGCAGGCTACGCGAAGCAGGCTTACTCCCTGAAAAGAAGATACCTCGCTCGAACTTGAACAGATTTCTTTCTGCGGAAATCATTCGAAACCGGATTGGGTTTAGCGTTAAGAAAAAAACCTTCAGTTACACACACAAGCCTAGAGTCGTTCTTGGAACATTCCAAAGGCTGGCAGACGACTTTTCCAATGGGCGCATAGTTCTTGGTGATATCTGGGATAACGAAGGCAAACTGGCGTATGTCGAAAAGCTTGAGGCAGAAGGCGTCCTACCCAGTGACTCAGACTTTCTGAATGAAAAAGGCGACTCCGACAAACTTCGGCCAACCCCTCCAAAATCCAAGCCCAAACCTAAACCTAAACCGAAACCTACCCCCACGAGGCGAACAACGCTCATTCCACAGAAGGACTTTGGGATTCTTTGGACCGGAAAGCAGCAAAGGCATCACGCCATCTGGGAGGAACTGCAGTTTCATCTCAACATCGAACAGCATCCCAACGCAGTTTCTGTGCTTTTCCGCGTCCTGCTTGAGCTTGCTATCGAGCACTATTCTGAAACACACCGAGTTTCTCTACATCAGAATGACAAGCTCGCGAAACGAGTTGAGAAAGTCGGGAGCGAGCTTTTCTCCCATGGAAAAATCGATAAGAAACAACATTCGGCGACCAAGAAGTTCTCTCAACTAGATCAGTTGGTGTCGGCAGACACTTTGAATCGCTATGTCCATTCCCCCAGCTTTGCCCCCTCGGCAAAGCACCTAGAGGCACTATGGGACACAATGGCAGATTTCATTGTCGCGTGTCTAAAGGGATGATGTTCGAAGGTGCCGCGGATGTCTGCAATGCGGGGCGGCATCGCAACATTTTTCAGTGTAGCCCAACGACAGCTTAGGGCTGACCATTTTGGCTGGGGCGAGCCTTTGACAGGAACCAATCACTGAAGAGCGGCCAAGCAGTGTGACCGTACTAAGACCGAAATCTTGAAGGAGAGACGATAGATGCAAGTGAGGATGGTGCAGCATGCAGTTGGTCAGGGTGGCTTGCATTGCGGCGAGCTGACGCTTGGTCAAAGGCCGCTACGCTGGGTCTATGACTGCGGCTCTAATCAGGCCGATGCGTTGAAGCGGGAGGTCGGCTCCATCGCCAGAGACGGCGAAATCGACCTGCTTTTTCTTTCTCACCTCGACAGCGACCACGTCAACGGTGTCGATCTTCTACTGTCGCAGGTAAAAGTCCGCGAGGTGATCTTGCCCTATCTTAATGAGGAAGCCCTAGTCGCAACCATCGCGCGTGATGTTTCCCGCGGAGCAGTGACGGGAGTGCTCGTCGAGGCTGTAAGCGATCTGTCGGGTTGGTTTGGAAGCCGCGGCGTTGAAACTGTCACTTTCGTCGACGACAGCGACGATGAAGGGGGCGACGGTCCGGATGTGCCTGACGCTCCGGCTGGCGGTGGTGATGGCGACTGCACCGCGAAATGGACGGGTGAACCCGTACCTTTCCTAAAGACTAGCTCCGTTTCTAAAGCTGGCGCAGGTACCGCAAAGATGCGGCGAGCTTTTCCAGGCGCGGCTCTCCTTGTGATGACACCGGGCGGGCAACTCAATTGGGGATTGGTGCCCTATGTCCATAAACCTTCCGCTGCTTTGATGAAGGCCTTCAACGATGCTCTAGATGCCGAGTTCGGTAAAGGCGCGGACAAGACAGCTATCGCTCGATCAGCGAAGGACCCGGCAGTACGGGAGAGGCTGCGTAACTGCTATGACGCGCTTTGGGCCGATCACAACCTGATCTCGATGACGCTGTACTCCGGTCCAATAACACCGGAAAGCATGGAAATAGATATATGTATTTCTCGACGCTACCCCTACTGGCACACCCATCACGAATGGCACGATTGTGGGGGGTGGATGCTCACGGGCGACGCGCATCTCGATGGTTTGCGTCGTCGAAAAAGTTTCCTGAAATTCTACCGACGCTTTTCAGGACTCACCAACGTATTTATGGTTCCACACCACGGGTCGGTCCACAACCATAGCGACGAAGTATTGAATTCGATGCCAGAGTTGCGGGTTGGCTATGCTGCAGCCGGACCGAACAGCTATGGGCATCCCCACAATGAAGTGCGCGATGCTGTCCGGGCCCATCACTACGCCTTTTTCCATCAAGTAGATCACAGGAAATTCAATCAGATCGTAATGAAAGTCAGAAAACGCTGATTGGGCGGCATCTCGTACAGCCAAGTTTTGGAGAGCTAGATTTGGATCGCAATCAACTGGATGAAATAATCAGCTTATGCCTACAGGAACTCTATGATCAGGATGGTCAAATCTTGGCTCAAGATATCGGCGAGCGTACAATTTGCGGGCGATTGGCTATGCTGATGGGCCCTAAGTTTCCGGAATACAACGTGGATATTGAGTACAATCGCAAGGGTCCAGGCATAGAACCAAAAGACATCGAGATGCCTAATGAGAACGGTGAATTGACGGCCAATCGAGTTTTGCCGGATATCATTGTGCACAAGCGTGGGCACAATCTTCGCAACTTTTTGGTCGTCGAAGTGAAGAAGTCCACCAATGCCGTCGGTGACGAGCATGATCTCGCGAAGTTACAGGCGCTGTGTGGTCAGCTACGATACCAAAATGGGTTGTTCTTGCGGTTATCCACGGGACCAAATTCTGGCTTAGCAGGCGTCCAACGCCAATGGGTTGAAGGGCCTGCGATAGGTGAGCTTTGAACGGCAACTCTCAAGAAGCCGCGACGCAGCAATAACGACTTTGACGAATGTCAGCTAAGGGCCGATAGTACTTCGAGTATTGTGGGTAGAGGCGTATTTTTGGGGTTAGAAATTTCAGGCCATATATCGCTTGGGGCGCGGATGAAGATTTCCCCCATACCCCTACCCGACATTGCACACTTAGCCCCGCTGACCATCCGTTGACACCATAGCCTGTCCAGCGTCTTCCTTTGTCAGACCCTCATGAAGAAACCAAAACGGTTGGGCGGGGTAGTACCCCTGCCTCAATAGGCCTTGATCTACGGGGACAGTCTCAGATGGCCTAAATGCTGTCCCAATAATATCGCCGCTGATTTATGAGACCAACATTGCCCCCATTTCATAGAGTCTATTGAGACAAGAAGGGATTGAGCGATGCTCGTAGAGTATGCACGGACCTCGACATTGGATCAGGTCGCTGGCCTTGAGGCGCATGAGCGTGATCTGGCAACTGCTGGGTGCGAGAAAATCTTTGTTGAACAGGCCTCTTCGGTCGATGTGAGGGCCCGTGAGAAGCTCGCAGAGGGTGTGTCATTTGTCCGAGAGGGCGGACACCCTAATGGTGACCAAGCTGGACCGCTCTGTGGCCCATCTGATGGGGGTCTTGGCTGTCTAGAATGAGAAAGGAGCGGCCCTTCGCGTTTTGAACCTCGGTATCGACACAGGGACCCCGACGGGAAAGCTGATGCCAACCATGCTTGATGGGGTTGCGGAGTTTGAGCGAGAGATCATGTTGGAGCGCCGATGGGAACGGATCGCCAAGGCTAAGGCGGCAGGAAAATACAAAGGAAGAAAGCCCACCGCGCGGGAAAAATCTGAGGACGTCCTGCGCCTACACGCCGAGGGTATCGAAGCAACAGAGATCGCCAAACGGACCGGTGTGGGTCGTGCGAGCGTCTACCGTAACCTTGCGGACAAGAAAGCTACGAAGAGCTCGTAGGACGCTCTTATGCGCTATCTGTCTTAGATAAGATTTCGGGGGGTGTTGGAGACAGGCGGGGGTTTTTAATTTAGTTGCCCATAAGGAAAACGAAAACATCCAGCTCGTATTGGATGGTTTTCCGCCCCCGAAATTTCACCTTAGGAAAGTAAGAAATGAAGAACAATCGCACATGCCTTGAGCGTGCGCGGGTCAAAACCCTGCGTCTTTCTGCCATCAATCTGGACCTCTGCCACGCCAACGCCAGAGGAGGACACTTAGATCAAGACTGGGTCAGAGACCTCGCAAGACTCTATACCGCAAATGGAGAATTAAACCCGATTACGATTTGGTCTGATCCCAAACAACCGGAAGAGTTACCGCTGGTCGTGGATGGGCACCACCGCATAGCCGCCTATCGCGGCCTAAAGAAATCGAAGACTAAAGCTCGAGTTTTGGACTGTTCGTACAAGGAAATGCTTTTAATTTCTGGACGCCTACACGTGGAGGCCAGTTTGCCCCTCAAACAGGCGGAGAGATCTGATTTTGCTTGGAGACTTGTCGCAGAAGAGCTGGGTTACACCAAAAAGGAAACATCGCAAGCAACCGGCATCGGTGTACGGACAATCGGCTAATTGCGAGCGACCTTGAAAGACCTCAAGTCGAGGGAGAACGAACCACCCTGCACTTGGTGGAAGGCCAAGAGCGCGCGGCGAGGCGAAGAGGACGGACCGCCGGAGTTTAAAAACGATCAGGAAGCTGAGCGGCAAATTGAAGGCGCTGCGCAGTTAATCCGGACGGCTCTTGACCGCGTCAAGAACGAGTTTCCGGTGAAAAAACTGGGAGAATCCGTGAGGAGGTGGTGCAGTACAGCAATGGATGCCATCATTTCAGCATGGATGCGTGACTTCTTGGAAACTGTGTTTGGCTCGATCTTAGGTGGCTTGGGACGGGAGTGGCCGTCCACCTGTCTTCCGTTTCTTTAAATGCAGCATAGGGCTGAAAAAATAGCATTTGTTTGACGATCCCCTGCATTCCACACTCTCCTCAAATTAGGGGGTTAAGTGCGGATGACGGATGGCAAAGGCCCTCGGGGCTATCATGATGTCGGTGGTGACGCCGCAGGGGACATCCCCAAGGTCGAACTGCCTTGGCTGCATTGGGAAAAGCAGGTTGAGGCGATCCGCGGTCTTCTTGGGGACGGAACGCGGCGCATTGTATCGCTTGACGAGGTGCGCCGCGGGTTTGAGAGCTTTGGCATCGAAAAGTACAACCAGCTTTCGTTTTACCGGCGCAGGCTGGAAGCGATGACCGATATTTTGATCGAGAAAGGCATCGTCTCGCAAAAGGAATTGGACGACGCCATCGCCGCAGGGCGCACGCGTTGGCAGGAAACATCCGGTTCACAATGACGCGGTTCTGCGAAGGTGATCCTGTACAGGTGCTGGCCCTTGGCAAGGCGGGGCACGTGCGTATTCCACATTACGTGCGTGAGCACTTTGGAACCGTGGTCGGTTATTGCGGCACCTATCTAAACCCCGAAGATCTGGCGGTTGGGAATACGGGCGGCAAGGCGGTGGATCTGTATCGCGTGGCGTTTGATCAGAGCGCCCTCTGGCCGGATGAAGCGCACCCCGCACATGACCGCCTGATCATTGAGATTTACGATCATTGGCTGGCCCCAGCGACGGAGACCGAACATGCCCCATGATGCGCACCACCACGAAGAGCACGAAGCACTGGTCATCGAAGATGAGGCGGGCAATATCGAGGCGCAGATCATCGTGAATGCCCTGCAAGAGGTATTGATCGGTAAGGGGTTGCTGACCGCGCATGAGGTCACAGCGGCGATTGCCAAACTGGAAAGCCCCGGTATCCATCTGGGCGCCAAAGTAGTGGCCAAAGCCTGGACCGACCCCGCCTACAAGGCGCGGTTGATGGAGGATGGGCGCGCGGCGGTTCAGGAGTTGGACATTCCCGTCACCGAGGCCCGCATCATCGTGGTCGAAAACACGCCGACGCGGCATAACCTGATCACCTGTACCCTGTGTTCCTGTTATCCACGGTCCATTCTAGGACAGCCGCCGTCGTGGTATATATCCAAGGCCTACCGCGCCCGATCCGTTCGGGAACCGCGCAGCGTGTTGTCTGAATTTGGGCTGAACCTGCCCTTAGAGGTGCGGTTGGACGTGCATGATAGCAACGCGGATATGCGCTATCTCGTCTTGCCGGAACCCCCTGCCGATCTGGCAAGCTATGATCTTGCCGCGTTAGAGGCCATGATTTCGCGTGACCATCTGATCGGCGTGGCGCGGCACGTGGGATGACGGACGCGATACGTATATGGGACCAGCACATCCATGCCTTTGTCGCCCTGTCTGATACGCCGGGTGGGGCGGGGCCGCTCAGTGGGCTGACGCTTGGGGTTAAGGATATCATCGACGTTGTGGGCCTGCCCACGCGAAACGGAAGCGCGGCATGTGCGGACGCTGTGCCAGCGGACAGTGATGCCACTGTGGTCAAACGGCTGCGCGATGCGGGCGCGCGTATTGTGGGCAAAACCACCACCACCGAATTCGCCTTTACCGATCCAACGCCCTGCCGCAATCCATACGATCTGACCCGCTCTCCCGGTGGGTCAAGCAGTGGTTCTGGAGCCGCGGTTGGCGCGGGTGTTCTGGACCTTGCGCTTGGCACGCAGACGGCTGGGTCTTTGATCCGGCCCGCCGCCTATTGCGGTGCTGTCGGGTACAAGCCAAGCGCGGGTCTGTTCCCAATGGACGGGGTCACGCCATTGGCGCGCAGTTTTGACACGGTGGGGGTTATCGCGCGGGACGTCGCGCTGGCACGGCGCGCGTTTGACGTGCTTGTGCCGGGCGGAGGATCGGAAAGCACCGGACGGCCACGGGCGATCTGTGGCCTCTGGAATGGCGACGTTCCGGTCGCCCCGGATTGGCAACGGGTGCTGGATGACGCGGGTCAGGCGATGGGCGATCTGGCCCATGTGACCCCGTCCGGCTTGCCGGCGGATGTGGACCGCATCGTTGCCGCCCATCGCAGCATCATGTGCGCCGAGGCCTTTGCGGCCCATCAGGCCCTGTTGCGGGAAAGGGGCGAAATGCTCCGGCCCAAGTTTCGCGCGGGATTAGAGGCCGGTCGCGACGCGCAGGGCGACGAGACTGAGGCGCGCCGTTTCCTTGATGACGCGCGCCACGCGTTCTGGGGCGTGATGAAAGACACGGACCTGATCCTGACCTTGCCCGTTCCCGACGGAGCGCCGCGCATTGATGGCACCACCGGTTTTCAGGATTGGCTCACGCCTTGGACCGTGATGGGCGGGCCATTGATCTGTCTGCCGTGGGGGTTGGATTCCCTGTCTCGGCCCCGCTCTGTCATGCTGGCGGCGCATCCGGGTCAGGACCTGTTCTTGTTGGAAATGGCCGCACGGTTGGAACCATACGCGCCTGACCTGCCGCCCCCGCAGCTACCCCTTTAGCCGGACGATTGCATCCACCTCGACCATGGCATTGCCTGGTAGGCCGGACACACCAACGGCCGTGCGCGCGTGCCAACCGCTATCGCCAAAAAGGTCGATAAACAGTTCTGTGGCGCCATTGATCACGGCGGGGCTTTGGCCAAAGCCCGAGGTGCAGTTCACGAACCCACCAAGACGCAGGATCACGTCAACACGGTCGAGATCCCCCTCGCAGGCCTCGCGCAGGCGATAGAGCAAATTCAGCGCGCAAATCTGGGCCGCCTTGCGCGCGGTTTCAATGCCTTCGGGCGTGTCGTCAACGGGGCCAATATGTGTGACGGCACCGTCCCATTCGCAAATCTGGCCGGACAGATAGACGGTCGTACCATCCTTGCGAAAGGGCAGGAATTGCCCACGCGGAACCCAATCCGGAGGGAGCTCTAGCCCCATCTTGGCAAGGCGTGTTTCAACGGACGAGGTCATGCCATTTCGCTTTGCTGTGCAAGGAACGCGCGCCAACCGCCAAGCGCGGTGATGTCTGTCGCCCCGTCTAGGCCCGAAGGTTCGCATAGGAACCCCTTGACCGCCGTGCCATCGGACAGATCAATCGTGCCAATCCCCAAGGGGGCAGGGATGCCCGCCATAAACGTGCCGAACCCTGATTTCGGCAGGCTCCAGATTTCAAGCGCGATGGCGCCGGAATGAGGGCCCGCATCCTTGATCAAACCGGGCCTTGCCGGAGGGCCACCCGCAAGCGCGTAGAATTTGTAGTCCCCAGTGGTCTGTGCCGTACGCAGGAATGTCGCGCCAAGGTCGGTCAGTTGCCAGTTGAGCGGCAGATCCGTCATATGTGCGCCGCAAACGGCGATCTCTATCGTGTCCGAGGGCGCGCTGAGCAAAGGTGCCGGATTTGGGATGGCGTGTTCGGTGGCACCCATTTTGCGCGGGCAGTCCTGTTCGAACCCGCGCGCAACACTGGCCGCCAGAGCATCCTGACCCGCACCGGCCAGCATGGTAACGCTGCCCGGACGTCCGTCCGTGCGCGGCGCGGTGGGCACGGCAATGCCACACATATCCAACAGGTTCACAAAGTTCGTATAGGTGCCGTTGTTCGAATTCGGGGTGACCGGATCGGCCTCAAGATCCGCAACGGAATAAAAGGTCGGCACCGTCGGCACACAGAGCAAATCCACGCCATCCAACATGGGTTCGGCGGCCCGTTTCAACTCGGCCAGCCGATACATGCCGGTAAAGGCGTCGGCGGCGGACATGCTTTCGGCATGGGTGATGATCTGCCGTGTGACGGGATGCAGGGCGTCAGGGTTCGTCGCCAACAGGTCGGCAATGACGGTATAGCGCTCGGCCACCCACGCCCCTTCGTAGAGCATATCGGCAATGGCATAGAGCGGCGCGAAATCAATCTCCACGATCTCTGCACCCCGCGCCCGTAGAACGGCAACGTCGCGATCAAACGCTGCCTGTTGCACCGTGTCGCCAAAAAATTCAATCGAACCTGCGTCGGGAACCCCGATGCGCAAGGTGCCCGACGGTTCCGTAAGGTTTTCGTGGGGCAACGGTTTGGAATAGGCGTCTTTGGGGTCAAACCCCCGCGCCACAGAAAACGCGGCATAGGCGTCATCCACGGTCAGCGCAAAAATCGATATCGTGTCCAACGTCCGACAGGCAGGCACGACGCCGCTGGCCGATAGGGCGCCAAGCGTCGGTTTCAGACCAACGATGTTGTTCAGCGCGGCGGGAACCCGACCTGAACCCGCGGTATCGGTGCCCAGCGAAAACGACACGATCCCATGCCCGACAATCACGCCCGACCCACCCGAGGACCCGCCCGGCACAATTTCGGGGTCCACCGCGTTCAACGGCGCGCCATAGGGCGTGCGCACCCCGACAAGACCGGTTGCAAACTGATCAAGGTTCGTTTTGCCAACCATCAGCGCACCCGCCGCGCGCAATTGCGCGATGACAAAGGCATCGTCCGTGGGCGTATAGGCATAGGCCGGACAGCCCGCCGTTGTTTCGATGCCCGCCACGTCGATATTGTCCTTGGCCGCATAGGGAATGCCCCACAAAGGACGCGTCGGGTCATACTCCCCTAGCGCCTCGGCCTCTGCGATCAGGTCGTCGCGATCCCGTAGGTGAATGAAGATGCCCGGATCGCCAACGGCGTCCAGCCGCGTGAAGATTTCGCGAACCACATCCGCCGGACGGGTGCCAGCGGCATAAGCATCACGAAGCGAATTTATCGTGAAGGGCAGGGTGCTGAGCATCGGGGGTCTCCATAAGGTCTTTCGGTGTCGCGCGCTCCGGAGGCTGTGGGGCGGCGGCAATCAGGGATTTGGTGTAGGGATTTTGGGGCGCTGACATGACCTGAGCGGCAGGGCCCTCTTCGACGATCTCGCCGTCCTTCATGACGATGACATGATCGCACAGCAGTCTGACCACATGCAGGTCATGGCTGACAAAAAGATAGCTCAGGCCCAGTTTGGCACGCAAATCGACCAACAGGTTCAGAACGACCGCCTGAATGGACACGTCCAGCGCCGCAGTTGGTTCATCAAGGATCAGGAACTCTGGGTCCAGCGCAACGGCGCGCGCGATGCCCACACGTGCCTTTTGCCCGCCAGAGAGCTGATGCGGAAAACGGTCGAGCAGGGGCAGTGGCAGGCCAACAAGCCCCGCAAGCTCTTCGATCCGCGAATTCAGCGCAGCGCCGCGCATCTTGGCCAGACGTCGCAGCGGTTCGGCGATGGCCTGACGGGCGCTATGGCGTGGGTTCAAACTGTCGGTGGCATCTTGAAACACCATCTGAATGCGGGCGCGCCGCGGGTCTTTGGCAAAGCCGCGCGCGGGTGTCTTGGCGATATCCTCGCCGTTGAAAATGATCTGCCCCGATGTGACATCCAACAGACGCACGAGCATTTCCGAGGTCGTGGATTTACCGCATCCGCTTTCACCGACAAGACCCACGCATTGACCCTTGTTGACGGTGAAAGAGATGTTTTTGACCGCATGCACCGGCCCATATTTCCCAGCATAGGTTTTGACCAGATCGCGCACTTCGATCAGCGGCTGATCCGAGGCCGCGATTTGCGGTTCTGGTGTGCGGGTTTCTTTGGGCAGCAGGGCGCGCACCGAGGCCCCCGCGCGCGGTGTCGCATCGACCAGCTTGCGGCTATAGGGGTGTTCGGGTTGGCTGAAGACCTTGATCGGGTTTCCCTCTTCGACGACCAACCCGTCTTTCATAACGATCAGGCGGTCGCAATACTGGGCGGCCAGACCTAGGTCATGGGTGATCAGAATGCTGCTCATCCCGCGTTCCCGGATCAGGTCGCGTACCAGATCCATCACCGCCTTTTGCGTGGTGATATCAAGGCCCGTTGTCGGCTCATCCGCGATCAAAAGGCGCGGGTCACAGGCCAAGGCAATGGCGCAGACGATGCGCTGGCACATGCCACCGGACAGCTCAAAGGGATAGGCGTGGTAACGTGCCTCGGCGTCCTTGATCTTGACCGCCTCCATGGCCGCAATCGCCTTGGCACGCGCGTCATACCGCGTGGCCTGCGCATGTTGACGCAGAACGTCCTCAATCTGGTGACCAACCTTGCGGATCGGGTTCAGGGCCGCACGCGGGTTTTGAAAGATCATGGAAATCTCACGGCCGCGAATGTCGCGCATGTCGCGCTCCGCCGCCCTGCGCAGGTCGATACCGGAATAGGTCGCCTCGCCCGCCTTGATCGTCCCACCTGCGTCCAGAATGCGCATCAGCGCGTAAGAGGTGACCGATTTGCCCGACCCGCTCTCGCCGACGATGCCTAGGATCTCGCCTTTGGCGACGTCGAAATTGACGCCGCGCACGGCCTCGACTTCACCCTGTCTGGTTTGGAACGTGACGTTCAGGTCTTTGACACTCAGCATCCGATCACGTCCTCTTGCGCGGGTCGACAATGTCGCGCAGCCCGTCGCCCAAAAGGTTGAAGGTAAAGACCGCGAACATCAGCCACAGGCCCGGAAAGACCGCCAACCACCATTCGCCCGAGACGATGAAGTTGGCGCCCTCGGCAACCATGATGCCCCATTCCGCCGTTGGCGGGCTGACGCCGAGGCCGATAAAGGACAGGCCCGCCGCGTTCAGGATGGCCCAACCGAGGTTCAGCGACACTTGGACCATCATCGGCGGCAATGCGTTGGGGAAAATCTGTGTGGCAAGCACGCGGATGTCCGAGCTACCGGCCAGTTTCGCGGCGCGCACAAATCCCGCATCGCGGCGGATGTTGACCTCGGCGCGGACAAGGCGCGCGTAGAAGGGCATGTTGATAATGGCCGTGGCGTAGATGATGTTTTCCACCGTGTTGCCGAGGGCGGCCACAATCCCCATGGCCAGCACAAACAGCGGAAAGGCCATGATCGTGTCCAAAAACCGGTTCAGGATGATGTCGGCCCAGCCACCCCAGTATCCCGCGATACAGCCCAGAATGGACCCCACAACAAAGGAGATCGCCACCGCCGCCACCGAGATCGTCAGGTCCAACCGTGTGGCCACGATCACGCGGCTAAAGACGTCGCGCCCGATCTGATCGGTGCCAAACCAATGCGCCAACGAAGGTGGCTGAAGCGCGTTCGCCGCATCGGTAGCCAGCGGATCATAGGGCACAAGGGACGGACCAAAGAGCGCCGATAGGATCAGAAAGGCAAACATGCCAAAGGCGATCAGCGTCACCGGATTGGCACGCAGGACATGGATCACGTGCTCTAGCGTGCTTTGTTGTGCGGGCAGGTCAGAGGGGGTCGCGTCGGTCATTTTGCATCAAACCCTATGCGCGGATCGATGGCCGTGTAGAGCAGATCAACCACGAGGTTGAGCAGCACAAAAAGCAGCGCCATCGCCAGAACAAAGCCCTGAACGGCGGCATAGTCAGACACGACCAGGGCCTCGACCGCGTAAGACCCGATGCCGGGCCAGGCAAAGACCTTTTCAACAAGCACATTGGCCCCCAGTGCGAAGGAGAAAACCATCCCCAGCGTCGTCACAACCGGCAACAGCGCGTTGCGCAACGCATATCGATAAAGGACCGCGCGCCGAGACAGGCCAGCGGCACGCGCGGTCCGGATGAAATCCGACGAAAGTGCGGTCAACATTGCCGCCCGTGTCATGCGGGCAATCGGCGCCAGCGTGAAAAGCGCAAGCGTCGCCGCAGGCAGGACCAATTGCTTGGCCGCGCCGCGCCACGTTTCCCAATCACCCATGAGGGCCGCGTCGATCAGGTAGAAACCTGTGACGTGGTCCGGCGAAAGATAGATGAAATCCAGCCGCCCCAAGGGCGAGGGCGCGATGCCCAGAAGATAATAAAAGATATAGATCAGCAGGATACCGGTGAAAAAGGTCGGCAGTGACACGCCTGCGGTCACAACCACGCGGCACAGGTGATCGACCCATGTTCCGGGTCGTGTCGCCGCCAGAACGCCCAACGGCACGGCAATCACCACGGCCAGTATCAACGCGGTCAGTGTCAATTCGAGGGAAGCAGGCAAGCGGCTGGCAAGGTCCGTGGCAACCGGTCGCCCACTGGACAGAGATTGGCCGAGATCGCCCTGCAACAGGTCGCCGACATAGCGGACAAATTGCACGGGCAGGGGCTTATCAAGGCCCATTGCCACGCGCGTTTCTTCGATTGATGCCTCATCCGCCGCGACCCCTGCGAAATACACGGCAGGGTCGCCAGGCAACGCTCGGGTCAACAAAAAGCTGATCACGACGACGCCAACAACCACCGGTACGGCTTGGGCTACGCGCAACAGAATTGCGCGTAGGCGAGGGTATGAGGTCAGCATGCTCAAACGGCTTTGAGGACGCGTGCATCGAGCTGGCGGTGGAACCAGAACTCGTAGCCTTCGGCCCCGTTTGTCGCCACGTTCAACGCAGGCTGATAGAGCGGGATACGGGGCAGTTCGTCCAAGGCGATCTCGAACATACGCTTGATCTGCGGCGCATATTCGGGGTCATCCATCGGCATGTGCAGGGTCGCGTCGACAAGCGCCTCAATCTCTTCGTTGCGATAGTTGGAAGAGTTGAAGAGATGCCCGTCCTTGTACGCCCAGAAGAAGTAATAATCAGGCGTGTTCAGCCAGCCGCCAAAGTTCTCAAGGTGCAGCGGCAGACGCTTTTCGACCAGAACCGCCGTCCGCCAGTTGGCGCCCGGAATCTTCTCGATCGTGACGTTGATGCCGATTTTACCAAGGGCTTCTTGCACCAGAAGGGCCGTCGGCTCCATCCACGAGGCCAGATCGAGGCTGATGGATAGGGGGACATCGAACCCTTCTGCATAGCCGGATTTGGCCATGTGTTCCTTGGCCTTGTCCAGATCGGTGTAGTACTGGGTCTTGCGCGGCCATGCGGTGTCGGTGATCTCTTCGGAGCCACCCCAAAGAGGCAGACCGCGACCAAAAGCAGCCGCTTGGAAAATGTCCTCATAGGGGACGGCATAGGCGATGGCCTTGCGCACGTCGGGATCTTGGAACGGCTCAAACGCAAAGTTCGGGCACAGACAATGGATGCAGTTTTCCACCGGGGTCGAGAACACATCCAGCGTTTCGGCCAGTTCGGCGGCATCCTTGTCGGGGATGTTAAAGGCAACCTGTACATCACCCCGTTCGACCAGTGCGCGGCGCGTGGCGGGGCTGGGTACTTCGCGGATGATGACGCGCTGGGCTGCGGGCAGGGGGCCGCCGACCCAATCATCGTTGCGCTCATAAACAAGCTGTTCACCGGGGTTCCAGCGCGCGACCTTGTACGCGCCCGATCCGGCGGGCGTCGTGTGCAGGTATTCAAGCGCCCACGGGTCATCATCGGTGGCATGTTCCAACGCCTCAACCGAGTTGATGATGTAGGGCACCGGAACGGCAAGATCGGGAATGGTCAGTTTGGACGGGCGGTCGAGCTTGATGACAAATGTCGCGTCATCCTCGGCAATGAATTGTTCGGGGCGCTCAAGGCCGCCGGCCTTCATCTGAACGGTCGGGAAACCACCAACGGACACCGCTCGGTCAAAGGACCATTTCACATCCGCCGCCGTCACCTTGCGCCCATCCCAGAAGGTGGCGTTCGGCTTGAGCTTAAACGTCAGCGTCATGCCATCGTCGGATACGCTCCAGCTTTCGGCCAGTTCGGGTTCAACCACCGAGTAGTCATAGGACAGACCATTGCCCGGCACCTCTTTGGTCCCGAAGGTCAGCAGGCGGTCATAGCAGTTGATGCCAACCTGATAGGAGGCGCGGCTGGTCCCGGTGCGGTGCAAATCAAGGCTGTTGATCGTGGCGCCTGTGACCACAACAAGCGTGTCGTTGCCCTGTGCTGCGGCGGGCATCACGCGCAAAAACGGCAGCATCGAAGCACCAGCTGCGCCCATCTTCAGGAAATTACGTCTCGAAGTCTGATCAGTCATGGTTGTCCCTCTCTGTTGGTGTCGCAATGCACGACTCGCGATTGGAAGGAAGGTTGCGATGGAAAAGCGTTCACTTCTAATGCTATAAATGAACTGAACCTGTGCAAAAATTGCACCGCATGGAAAAAGTGAAACGGCATGAGATACTTACGTACCTTCGAATTGATCGAGTCGGTTGTGCGGGCCGGATCTATCCGCAAGGCCGCAGAAGACACCAATCTGACGGCCTCGGCGCTTAATCGGCGGATACAAGCGTTTGAACAGGAATTCGGCTGGCCCATCTTTGAACGCCTGCCGCGTGGCATGCGGTTGAACCCCGCGGGCGAATTGTTGATGCAGCATATCCGGATGCAGCGTACAGACCTTGCACGCGTTCAAAGTCAGGTCGCGGATCTGTCGGGCGAACGGCGGGGGCATGTTTCGATCGCCTGCTCACAGGCGCTGTTGCCTTACTTTTTGCCGCAACAGATCGCGATCTACCGCGCGCAACACCCCGGCGTGACGTTCTCCATCAACGTGCGGGACCGCGCGCAGGCAGAACGCGATCTGGCCAGCTATAGCAGCGATCTGGCGCTGGTGTTTGAACCTGTGCATCTTGTCGAATTCGATGTGTTGTACGCGTTGCCGCAATGGGTTCATGCGGTCTATCCAACGGGGAGCCCCTTGGGAGAGACGCCGACCTTGCGCCTGCGGGATTGTCTCGACCATCCACTGGTGCTGCCGACCGCGACCTATGGGGTCAGAAACCTGCTAGAACTTGCCGCGACGTCGATTGGTCGCAAACTGGTCCCGACTGTTGAGACAGATTCCTTTGATCTGATCCGGCATTATGTGACTCAGGAAAACGCGGTGGGGTTTCAAATTCCCATCGGCCTCAAGCCAGAGCAGGACGCGGGCTTCGGGCATCGGCCCCTTGCCGACCGTGATGTACGGCCGGGTCAGTTGCTGCTTGGTCAGTTGAAAGGCCGCGCGCTTCCGGTGGCGTCGGCCAAGTTCGGGCAACAGTTGGTTGCCGCCCTCGAAGCGTTGGCCCCAAAACAGGCCCCTGAATAGCGCTGCATTTTTTGCAACGGATTGCTGAATTAATAGCAGAAGACATCAGCGTTCGTTTCTCTGCATGCTCGTGCACGACACAGTCGGGGGTCTGCACATCCTGTGTGACGCCCGCCCCCAAATCGCGCAATAGGAGCATCACTCATGTCGACTTCCTCCCTGTCTCGTCGTGGCTTTCTCAAGCGCACAGCCGCTGTTGCGGGTGCTGCGGCCGCCCCCACCATTGGCTTTGCCGGTTCGCACAGCCCTTTGACCGTTGGGTTCATCTACGTCGGTCCCAAGGATGACTTCGGCTACAATCAGGCCCATGCCGAAGGGGCTGCCGCCGTCAAGGCGATGGAGGGCGTTGTTGTCGTCGAAGAGGAAAACGTGGCCGAAACCATTGACGTCCAAAAGTCGATGGAATCGATGATCAACTTTGATGAGGCCAAGCTGCTGTTTCCGACCTCGTTCGGGTATTTCAACCCGCATGTCCTCGAGGTTGCGCCGAAACATCCCGACGTGCGGTTCCAGCACGCCGCCGGTCTCTGGACCGAAGGGATGCCGACCAATGTCGGGTCCTATTTTGGCTATATCGGGATGGGGCAGTATCTGAATGGGATCACCGCAGGGCACGCCACCAAAACCAAAAAGATCGGTTTTGTCGCGGCCAAGCCGATCCCGCAGGTCCTACTGAACATCAACTCGTTCTTGTTGGGCGCGCGTCAGGTCGATCCGGAAATCACATGTCAGGTGATCTTTACCGGCGAATGGTCGCTGGCCGTGAAAGAAGCCGAGGCGACCAACGCGCTTGCCGATGCGGGATGTGACGTGATCACCTGTCACGTCGATGGCCCCAAGGTGGTGATGGAAACCGCCGCTGGGCGCGACTGCTTTGTCTGCGGTTACCACGCGAACCAGTCCCCCCTTGCGCCCGAGAAATATCTGACCGGTGCCGAATGGAACTGGGCCGGTGTCTACACCGGCATGGTGCAAACCGTGTTGGACGGCGGGACCATTGATAACTTTGTGCGGGGCGGACTGGCCGACGGGTTCATCAAGATGTCGCCGCTTGGACCGGCGGTGTCGGACGCATCGCGCGCCCAGTTCGAAGCCGTAAAGGCCGAAATCATGGCCGGCGGCTTTACCGCGATCAAAGGGCCGTTGAAAGATAACACCGGCAAGGTGATCGCCGCCGAAGGCGAAGGTTTTGCCGAAGATGATATCGCGCTGGAGAGCATGGATTATCTGGTCGAAGGCGTGATCGGTTCAACCTCCTGATCTGCGCAAATGACCCTGTCGTCCACAGCAGAGCGCACAACGACCGCAAGGCCCGGTTTGGGTCTTGCGGGGCTTGCACGGCGCAGCGAAGCGGTGCTTTTGCCCATAGGCGCACTGTTGGTCGGGTTTGCTCTGTTCAGCCTATTTCTGTTGGTGCAGGGTAAATCCCCAACGGATTTCTTTGCACTGGTCTATCGTGCCGGTTTTGGCACGGCCTTCTCTTGGGAAAATACGCTCTCACGGACGGCGCCGCTTTTGCTGGCGGCGCTTTGCGTGGCGTTGCCCGCGCGGTTGGGTCTTGTGGTGATCGGTGGCGAAGGGGCCATCGTCTTGGGCGGTGTTGGCGCGGGTTATGCCGGTGTTTTGCTATCTGGCACATCCGCCTTTATCGCGCTGCCGATCATGTTGTTGATTGCGATGGGCATTGGCGCGCTCTGGATTGGGGCCGTGGGGGCGCTGCGGCACTATCGCGGAGTCAATGAAACCATTGCCAGTCTGTTGATGGCCTATATCGCCATTGCGCTGATGAACCATCTGGTCGAGGGTCCCCTGCGCGATCCTGCCAGCCTGAACAAACCATCTACCGCGCCGCTTGATGAGGCGTTGCGCGTCGGCAATGTGCCGGGGTGGGACGTGCATTGGGGGCTGGCCTTTGGCGTGATCGCCTGTCTTCTGATGTGGGTGTTGATCGAAAAGACCACATGGGGTTTTGCCGCGCAGATCGCCGGCGGCAATGCCCGCGCCGCGCAGGTGCAGGGTCTGCCCGTGGGCAAGTTGATCATCGGATTTGCCGCCCTTGGCGGGGCCCTCGCCGGCCTTGCGGGGTTTTTCGAAGTGGCGGCCGTGCATGGGTCCGCCAATGGCAGTCTGGCAAGCGGCTATGGCTATACCGGTATCCTGATCGCGTTTCTGGCGCGGCACAATCCGTTGGCGATCATTCCGGTTGCGGTCCTTTTGGCGGGGTTTGAGGCGTCCTCTGGCCTGGTTCAGCGCCGTATGGATTTGCCGGATGCGACGGTTCTGGTGCTGCAGGGTTTTGTCTTTGTGGCGATCCTGATGTCCGAGACCCTTTACGGTCGGTTCAAGATCTTCACCCCCGAACGGTGGAGGTCTGCCTGATGGACACCGAACTTGGCTATTCCATCATTCCCTTGGCAATCTTGGGCGGCGCGATCCGCGTCTCAACACCATTTTTGTTTGTCAGTCTCGGCGAGGCCCTGACCGAGCGGTCGGGCCGTATCAACCTTGGGCTTGAGGGGACGTTGGTTTTCGGGGCCATGTCGGGGTACGCGGTGGCCTATCTGACCAACTCACCGTGGCTTGGGGTGGGGGCGGCCATGATCTGTGGCGCGCTTTTTGGCCTGATCCATGGGGTTATCTGCTCTTTGCCGCGGGTCAATGACATCGCCGTTGGGATTGCCATGATGATCCTTGGCATGGGGTTGGCGTTCTATTTTGGCAAACCCTACGTTCAGCCGGTTGCGCCCGACCTGCCTGCGATCGGTTTTGGCTGGTGGTCCGATATTCCGCAGGTCCGCGCCGCGCTTGAGGTCAATGTGCTGTTCCTGATCGGGGCTGTGCTGGCGGTGGTTCTGTGGTGGATGCTGCGCAGCACACGGATCGGTCTCATCTTGCGCGTGGTGGGCGACAGCACGGATGCCGCCCGCGCCATGGGTCTGCGCCCTGCGGTGGTGCGCACCTGTGCCACGGCTGTGGGCGGGGCCTTCGCGGGCGTCGGAGGCGCGTATCTGTCGCTCTATTATCCGGGCAGTTGGAACGAAGGGATTTCATCGGGTCAGGGCCTGATGGCGGTGGCGCTGGTTATCTTTGCGCGCTGGAATCCGCTGGCCTGCTTTGGTGCCGCGCTGCTGTTTGGTGGCGCGGGTGCCCTTGGACCCGTTTTACAATCGGTCGGCATCTCAGAAGGCTATTACCTGTTTTTCGCGGCGCCCTATGTGCTGACCCTTGGCGTTTTGATCGCAACCTCATCGCCGACGCGGGCCATGACCGGCGCGCCCGGAGAATTGAGCATCACCAAGTAAGGAGAACATCATGAACGGACTCGGAGGCTTGAACAAATCGCCAAACGGCGTGGTGATCGGCTTGGTGCAACTCAAGCTGCCTGTGGTGAAAACCAAGGCCGATCTGGCAGCACAGACCGCGCGCATCGTTGAGATGACCGCCAAGGCGCGGCGTAACATGGGTACGATGGATTTGGTTGTCTTCCCCGAATACGCGCTGCACGGGCTGTCGATGGATATCAACCCCGAGATCATGTGCACCATGGACGGCCCCGAGGTGGCGGCGTTCAAGCAGGCCTGCATCGACAATGACATTTGGGGCTGTTTTTCGATCATGGAGGCCAACCCCGGCGGGATGCCCTATAATGTGGGTCTGATCATCGACAACACCGGCGAGGTACAGCTCTATTATCGCAAGATGCATCCTTGGGTCCCCGTCGAACCATGGGAGCCGGGCGATGGCGGCATTCCGGTTATCGACGGACCAAAGGGCTGCAAACTGTCGCTGATTATCTGTCACGACGGCATGTTCCCCGAAATGGCGCGCGAGGCGGCGTATAAGGGCGCCGAGATCATGCTGCGCACCGCCGGTTATACCGCGCCAATCCGCGACAGTTGGAAGTTCACCAACCAATCCAACGCCTTTTGCAATCTGATGGTCACCGCCAATGTCTGTATGTGCGGCAGCGACGGCACGTTCGACAGTATGGGCGAAGGGATGGTCTGCAATTTCGACGGGTCCATCATTGCGCATGGCACCTCGGGCCGCGTGGATGAGATCATCACGGCCGAGGTGCGCCCCGATCTGGTGCGCGAGGCGCGGATCAACTGGGGCGTCGAGAACAACATCTACCAGTTCGGCCATCGCGGATATGTCGCCGTAAAGGGCGGCGCGCAGGATTGCCCCTATACCTACATGACCGATCTGGCGGCGGGTCAGTACCGCTTGCCGTGGGAAGATGAGGTCAAGACCACAGACGGCACCGATTTCGGGTTTCCCGCCCCCACGCGGTTCTTTGCACAGCATGGCAAGGAGGCCGCAGAATGACGATCAAAGCCGACCCTTACATGTGGCCCTATAACGGTGATCTGCGGCCCGAGAACACCGCGTTGATGATCATCGATATGCAGACCGATTTCTGCGGCGAGGGGGGCTATGTCGACAAGATGGGCTATGACCTGTCGATGACGCAGGCCCCGATTGAACCGATCAAGTCCGTCCTCGCGGCGATGCGCGCCAAGGGCTATCACATCATCCACACCCGCGAAGGGCACCGCGCCGACCTTGCGGATTTACCCGCCAACAAACGCTGGCGATCACGGCAAATCGGCGCAGGTATCGGTGATCCCGGTCCCTGCGGCAAAATCCTTGTGCGAGGCGAGGTGGGGTGGGACATCATTCCCGATCTCTACCCGATTGAGGGCGAACCGATCATCGACAAGCCCGGCAAGGGTAGCTTTTACGCCACCGATCTAGAGATGATCCTGCGCACACGCGGGATTGAGAACATTATCCTGACGGGGATCACCACGGACGTCTGCGTTTCGACCACGATGCGGGAAGGCAATGACCGTGGCTTTGAATGCCTCGTCCTGTCCGATTGTTGTGGGGCGACGGACAAGGGCAATCACGACGCAGCCCTCAAAATGGTGACTATGCAGGGCGGCGTTTTTGGCGCGGTCAGCGACAGCGCGACATTGTTGGATCAATTGCCATGACCGCCATCGGTGTCGAAACGTTGGGCATGACAATGCGGTTCGGGGCCTTCACCGCGCTGGACAACTGTTCGATCAAGATTGCACCGGGCAGTTTTCACGCGCTCTTGGGGGAGAATGGCGCGGGTAAATCCACGCTGGTGAAATGCATGATGGGCTTTTACCAAGCCACCGCTGGACAGATGCTGGTCGATGGACGCGAAGCGCGGATCACAGATCCCAAAGCCGCCCATGCACGTGGATTAGGCATGGTTTATCAGCACTTTACGCTGGTGCCATCGCTGACGGTTGCCGAAAATCTGGTGATCAGCCGTGAAGATGTGCCCAACGTCATCGACTGGCGCGCAGAGCGTTTGGAACTGCAAGCGTTCATGGCGGGAATGCCGTTCCAACTGCCGCTGGACCAACCTGTGCGCACATTGGCGGCGGGCGAAAAGCAAAAGCTGGAAATCCTCAAACAACTCTATCTGGGACGCCGGTTCCTTATCTTGGATGAGCCGACCTCGGTCCTGACCCCGGATGAGGCCGATGAGGTGCTCAGCCACATGCGCCGCCTCTGCCAAGAAGGGGCGATTTCGGTCCTGATGATCACGCATAAATTCCGCGAAGTGACGGCCTATGCCGATGAGGTGTCCGTTTTGCGGCGGGGCAAGCTTGTGGGCGGCGGAAAGGTGGCCGACCTTAGCCACGACGACATGGCCGCGCTGATGATGGGAGACGCGCAATTGGCCCGTCCCGCGGACCGATCCGGCACACGCGGCGCGCCGGTTCTGGAACTTGACGGCATCCGCGCGGTGGACCGAACGGGGCTCAAGGATATTGAGGTCGACGGTTTGCGCGTCCACGCGGGGGAAATCGTCGGGGTTGCGGGTATCTCTGGTAATGGCCAGAGCGAGTTGATGGAAATCCTCACCGGTCAGCGTCCCTGCCAAAGCGGCGAAATTCGGGTGAATGGCCGCGCCTATACGGCCAGCCGCACAGAGGCCCAGAGCCACAACATCCGCTTTCTGCCCGAGGAGCCTCTGTTTAACGCATGCGCGCCACGGATGTCCGTCAGCGACAATATCGGGTTTCGCAGTTTCGATACCGATGGCGGCTTTTGGCTGTCACGGCGCAAAATGCGGGCGCGCGCCGAGACCTTGGTGCGCCAGTTCAAGGTCAAGACGACCACGATCGACGCCCCGATTAGTGCGCTGTCCGGCGGGAATGTACAACGCGCGGTTCTGGCGCGGGAACTGTCCGGCGAGGTGGATTTGCTGATCATTTCGAACCCCTGCTTTGGTCTTGATTTTTCGGCCGTATCGGAAATCCGTGCGCGCATCATGACGGCGCGCAACGAGGGCGCGGCGGTCTTGATCATGTCCGAGGATCTCGACGAGATCATGGAACTGACCGACCGCGTTCTGGTCATGTCTGAGGGGCGCGTCACCTATGAGGCCACCACTGCCGAGGCGGATATCGCTAGCATCGGCCACCATATGGGCGGGCATGCGTGATGGTTGATGTCAACGCGGCCCAGCCGTTTCCCTTTACCTTTGATCCGGCGACGACGGCGCTTGTGGTCATTGATATGCAACGCGACTTTATCGAACCCGGCGGGTTTGGCGAGACGCTTGGCAATGATGTCTCGTTGCTGCAGGCCATCGTGCCAACCACCGCCGCGTTGCTTGCCCTGTGTCGCGCCAAGGAGATCATGGTGATCCACACCCGCGAATGCCACCGACCTGATTTATCCGATCTGTTCGCGGCCAAACGGGATCGGGGACAACCCAGTTTGCGCATCGGGGATCCGGGGCCGATGGGACGGATCCTTGTCGCGGGCGAAGACGGGGCCGAGATCATCCCCGAACTGTCCCCGATGTCCGGCGAACTGGTCATTGATAAGCCCGGCAAAGGGGCCTTTTACGCCACGCCATTGACCGACCAATTGCGCCAAAACGGGATAACCAACCTGATCTTTGCCGGTGTGACGACAGAGGTTTGCGTGCAGACCACGATGCGAGAGGCGAACGATCGGGGCTATAACTGCCTCCTGATCGAAGACGCCACCGAGAGCTATTTCCCCGCCTTCAAGGCGGCGACGCTTGAGATGGTTCGCGCGCAAGGGGCCATTGTTGGATGGACTGCCCTTTTCGAACAACTGGAGGCCGCTTGGAATGATTGAGCCATTGGTCATCGCGGATTTGCCCACCCACTTTGCGGATTTACCGTTTGAGGCGTTTCGTGACGGCGTCGACATTCACCACGTTAAGCAAGGGTCGCCCGCCGTCGCGTTGCTGCGTTATGCGCCGGGGGCACGTGTGCCTCGGCACCGCCACACCGGCTTGGAAACCATTCTTGTCCTTGAAGGCAGCCAATCAGATGAGCGCGGCACATATCCCAAGGGCACTTTGATCCTGAACCCAGAAGGGAGCGCGCACACCGTGTGGTCAGAAACCGGTTGCGTCGTGTTGATCCAGTGGGAGAGACCCATAGAGATGGTTGAATAACGCCCGCATAGATCGCGTCAAAAGGCATTTGCGCGAGCGCTCAAAACCAACTCCAGCCGATCTACGCAACAGCCTCGACGCCGTTATTGCACACCGCCTAGGTCGGCCAATTCCCGCAACAACGCGTCGATGGCCGTGTCGAACCCCGCCTCATACGGGTCCAGATAGAATAGGTCCGCCTGAACCTCGGCAATGGTGCGCGGTGTGGTCGCCGACAATGCGCCGGTGGTGGCCCCGATCAACAGGGCGATGCCCAATCCGTTCAAAAGTGTTTTCATCAAAGTGCCCTCCGTCATGATGATGAGGACAGTCCACCGCAGGACGGTTACGAACGGCTTAACCGCAAGCGAATTGTGATCAAACGGGTGCGGCGGCGTTGGCTCTTGTCAGGGCGTCGAATTCGCGCGACAGATCGGGGATGACCGATTTTGTACATTCCGCCCGCGTGGCCGAACAGGCGATGCGCGTCCTGTTTCCGCCGACCCCCTTGTTGCGCAACGATTTTCTGTCCCAGCGCTTTGGGGCCGATATCTGGCTCAAGCGGGAGGACCTGTCGCCGGTGCGGTCCTACAAAATCCGTGGGGCGTTCAACGCGATGCGCAAGGTTCTGGCGGATAAGCCGGATCAAAAGGTGTTCGTCTGTGCCAGCGCAGGGAATCACGCCCAGGGCGTCGCGTTCGTTTGTCGCCATTTCGGGGTGAACGGGGTGATTTTCATGCCCGTAACCACGCCGCAACAAAAGATCGATAAGACCCGCGCCTTTGGCGGCGAGAACGTCGAAATTCGCCTGATCGGGGATTATTTCGACGACACGCTGGCCAATGCGCAATCGTTCTGTGCGCGGGTCGGGGCACATTTCCTGTCGCCGTTTGACGATGATGATGTGATTGAGGGGCAGGCGTCCGTCGCGGTCGAACTGTTGAACGTCATGGAGCACGCGCCGGACATCGTCATCCTGCCTGTTGGCGGGGGCGGCTTGTCTGCCGGTATGCGCAGCTATTTCGCCGAGGTCAGTCCCCAGACTGAATTCTGGTTCGTTGAACCGTCGGGCGGTCGGTCGCTATATGCCGCCGTGCAGGCCGGTGAGCCGGTGACGCTGGACCATATCGACACGTTTGTGGATGGGGCCGCCGTTGCGCGGATCGGGACCAAGACCTTTGCCGCCCTGCGCGACGTGCCCGCCGATCACGTTCTTGGCGCGCCCGAGGACCGGATTTGCGCCACGATTTTGGAAATGCTGAACGTTGAGGGCATCGTGCTGGAACCCGCCGGTGCCCTGTCGGTTGATGTTTTGCCCGAACTGTCCACAGAGATCGCCGGCAAGACCGTGGTCTGTGTGACGTCGGGCGGCAATTTCGATTTCGAACGCCTGCCCGAGGTCAAAGAGCGCGCCCAGCGTTATACGGGCGTCAAAAAGTACTTTATCCTGCGCCTGCCCCAGCGTCCGGGGGCGTTGCGTGATTTTCTGGAAATTCTTGGCCCAGATGACGATATCGCGCGGTTTGAGTACCTCAAAAAATCCGCGCGCAACTTTGGCTCGGTCCTGATCGGGATCGAAACCAAGGCGCCCAAGAATTTTGACCGATTGTTCGCGCAGCTGGATCGGGCGGGGTTCACCTATCAGGATATTACCGAAGACGAGATGCTGGCCCAGTTCCTGTTGTGATCAGGCGGCGGCCTGTAGGTTGTTCAGCCCACTCAGGAAGACGGTCCGTGAGTCATGATAGGTCGCGCGGATCGCGGCCAGATCGACCTGATCCGCGGGTGTCTGTTCGGCCTCGGCGCAGGCGGCACAGAATTCGTTGAACCCAAGGTTGGCCGCCGAACCCTTGATAAAATGCAAGGTCGCCGGAATATCGCAATCCGGCGTTAGGGATTCCACGCTCTCATCCACCTCGTCCAGAAACAGTTCGACCACCTCGTCAAAGGCGTCTTCGCCAACCTCGGCGCGTAACTCTCTCACTCGATCCCAGTCAATCATAACAACACCCCCTCAGGCGTTCACGGAATGCCCCCACATCCGCCACCATTCCTACCCGCCAACCGTTAACGGTTCCTAACCGATTGCGGATCACATCCATTCAATTGAATCTTTCACGGCCTCTTAAGGGTTCTGGGCGAATGTGACCCCATGACGATGAGGATGGATTCGTGCAGCCAGTAAAGAGTGAACCGGAAATCAGTGCCAAAAGGCGCGTCTTGTTGGTGGATGATAGCCGCCTGCAAAGGCGCATCCTGAAACTGATGCTGACCAAATGGGGGTATGAGGTGATTGAGGCCGCCTCGGCCGCCGAAGGGTTGCAGATCTGCGCGGTTCAACCGATCGACATCGTCATCAGCGACTGGATGATGCCGAATATGACCGGCATTGATTTTTGCGAACATTTCCGCGCGCTAGGCCGTGACAGTTACGGGTATTTCATCCTGCTCACCTCGAAATCCGAGGCGCGCGAAATCGCCCGCGGGTTGGACGTCGGGGCGGATGATTTTCTGACCAAACCGGTGGACAGTGGTGAGTTGCGCGCACGTTTGCGGGCGGGGGAACGCATCCTGCAAATGGAGGCAGCTCTTAGCCAAAAGACCAAGCAGGTCGCCTCGGCCTTGTCCGAGTTGCAGACCGTCTATGATTCCATCGACCGCGACCTGCAACAGGCCCGAAAAATTCAGGAATCTCTGGTGCCTGACAGCGTGCTGCATTTTGGCAAAAGCACCGTTTCCATGTTGTTGAAACCCTGTGGGCATGTAGGCGGTGACCTTGTCGGTGCGTTTTCACCCGGGCCGAACCGGATCGGATTTTACAATATCGACGTTTCCGGTCATGGGGTGACCTCGGCGATGATGACCGCACGATTGTCGGGGTACCTGTCGGGGCGCCACGTGGAGCAGAACATCGCGCTGGAACAACGGTTTGAGAAATTCTATGCCCTGCGCTCGCCGGAGAGCGTGGCGAACATCCTCAACGAACGTCTGTTGTCGGATCAGGGCGTCGAGGAATATTTTACCATGATCTATGGGACGGCCGACCTGACCAACGGGATTGTACGTCTGGTTCAGGCAGGCCACCCGCCCATGTTCGTACAGCGCGTAGACGGCTCGGTAGAGGTTCTGGGCGATGGTGGGATGCCCATTGGTCTGTTGCCCGAGCCCGAATTTGACTGCATCGAACTGCGCCTCAATCCGGGTGATCGGGTGTTTTTGTGCTCGGACGGGTTCACCGAAAGCGTAGATCGCGGTGGTGTAATGCTGGACGACGACGGGATGGCCGCGATGATCGAGGCCGCCCATGACATGCGGGGCAAGGATTGTCTGGACGGGCTGTTCTGGTCCCTGACCGAGCGTCGTCCAAATGCCCCGCTTGAGGATGACGTGTCCGCCATCGTCCTTGAATACAACGGGGCCTAACGCGCCCCGATCAACGCGCGCATCAGAAACTGTCGGTCGCCGTCATTGCCCAGTTCCGCAATTGCGATCTCGGGCGACATCCAGACGGCGGTGTGCCCCGGTTCGCTGGGTGGACCGACCGGGCGGATGGGCAGGGCGTGATAGATGGTACAGACCTTTTCCGCCCACAAATCGTATTCCGGCATATAGGTGAACCGGCGAAACGCCCCCAAACGCCGCACGGGGCGGATGGTCCAACCGGTTTCCTCAATCACCTCGCGGTGCAACGCCGCCAACGGCGATTCCCCCGGATCAATGCCGCCGCCGGGCAGTTGATATTCCGGATGCGGGTCCTGTTGATGGGTCACCAAAACCTGTTGACCCCGCAGCAGAACGGCATAAACCCCGTGCCGCACAGTGTAGGTCTGATCAAGACGGGGCGGTTCACCGATACGTTGGATCATAATGTTCCCTTGGTCTGGCTGTTGTGACCACTATATAGACACGGTATGCCAAGCACAGGCTTGCAAGGAAACCCCATGACACTTGGTTCTAAAATCGCTTGGGACGATACGGTCCTGCCGTTCCAACTTGACCACAGCGACATTCGTGGGCGCGTGGCCCGTTTGGACGGGGTGTTGGACGATGTTCTGAAACAGCACGACTATCCGCCCGTGATTGAGGCGCTGGTGGCCGAGGCTGCGTTGTTGACCGCGCTGATCGGGCAGACGGTCAAATTGCGCTGGAAACTGTCGCTGCAAATCCGCGGGGATGGGCCCGCGCGTCTGATCGCGACGGATTATTATGGCCCGACCGAGGACGGCAAACCCGCCCGTATCCGCGCCTATGCAAGCTTTGACGAAACCCGCATTCAGGCCGATGTAGACCCGTTTTCGCAGATCGGACGCGGCTTCTTCGGCATCATGATCGATCAGGGCAAGGGCATGACGCCCTACCAAGGGATCACACCGATTGCGGGTGGGTCCCTGTCGGCCTGTGCCCAGACCTATTTCGCCCAGTCTGAACAAATCCCGACGCGGTTTTCGCTGGCCTTTGGGAAATCCGTTCTGGCTGGCGATGATGAGGGGTGGCGCGCAGGCGGCGTGATGCTTCAGCACATGCCCAAGGCGTCACCCCTGCGGGCCGAAGCGTCCGAGGACGGTGGCGACGATCAGGGTCTATTGCGGGCCAATGATATCCTTGACGGCGATGATGAGGAAAACTGGAACCGCGTGAACATGCATCTGGACACGGTGGACGAACTGGAACTGGTGGGGCCAAGCGTGCATCCCACCGACCTGTTGGTCCGTCTGTTCCATGAGGAAAAGCCGCGCGTGTTTGATGCTCAGCCGGTGACCTTTGGCTGTACCTGTTCCGAGGATCGCGTGCGCCAGAGCCTGTCGATCTATTCGGCGAAGGACATCGGCCATATGACCACCGATGATGGCAAGGTCACGGCCGATTGCCAATTCTGTGGCGCGCATTACGTGCTGGACCCCGCGACCGTCGGGTTTGAGGGATCGGCGCCCAGTGATGAGGATCAGGACTGATATGGACACCCTTCTGCAGCATCTGACCTCTGCGGTGGCTGCGGAGGGGACCCAATCATCCGATTTCGACCTGAACCCCGACACGGTTCTGCCCGCCGACCGCACCTTGCGCGCAGCGGGGGTTCTGGTCGGGGTGATGGATGGGCCGGATGGTCCGTCGGTCTTGCTGACCAAACGGTCGTCCAAACTGAAACACCATCCGGGACAGATCGCCTTTCCGGGTGGCAAGGTTGATCCCGACGATCTAGGCCCCGTTCAGGCGGCGTTGCGCGAGGCGCATGAAGAGGTCGGCCTGCCCCCCGAAAACGTGCGTGTCATTGGGACGATGCCGACGCATGAAACCGTCACGCGGTTCACCGTGACACCGGTTTTGGCGTTAATAGAGACTGATTTCACACCCGTCCCAGAGGTCGGCGAGGTGGATGAGGTATTCACCGTCCCCCTGTCCCACGTCACAAATCCGGACCGTTTTTCGGTTGAGGGGCGCCACTGGCGCGGGACGCGGCGGCATTATTTCACGGTTCCCTACGGGCCCTATTATATCTGGGGTGCGACGGCGCGCATTCTGCGGGGGCTGGCGGACCGGTGGCCGCAATGACCCGTCTCCGTGCGGACTGGATCGACCGGCCAGCGACGCGCGCGGTGACCGATTGCCTGACCCGCGCGGGATTTCAGGCCTATTTCGTCGGTGGATGCGTGCGAAATGCCCTGATCGGTGCACCGGTCAGCGACATCGACATCGCGACCGATGCGTTGCCCCAACAGGTTCAGGAGTGTGCAACGGGCGCCGGTCTGCGTCAGGTTCCGACGGGGATTGAGCACGGCACGATTACCGTTGTGTCCGACGGCATCCCCCATGAAATCACCACGTTTCGCCGTGATATAGAGACGGATGGCCGTCACGCCACCGTCGCCTTTTCCACCGATCTGCGGGATGACGCGGCGCGGCGTGATTTCACGATGAATGCCCTCTATGCCGCGCCGGATGGGACGGTTGTAGACCCCCTGAATGGCATCCCCGACCTGACCGCGCGACGCGTGCGGTTCATCGGTGACCCGAACGCCCGCATTGCCGAGGATTATCTGCGTATTTTGCGGTTTTTCCGCTTTCACGCGTGGTACGGGGATATGGCCCAAGGGGTGGATCCAGACGGGTTGGCGGCCTGTGCCGGAAATCTGGACGGTCTGGAGCATCTGGCCAAGGAACGCGTGACCGCCGAGTTGATCAAGCTGTTATCCGCGCCCGATCCCGCGCCGTCGGTGGCGTCCATGCGGGCCAGTGGTGTTTTGAATGCGCTATTGCCCGGCGCGGATGACCGCGCGCTGGCCCCGCTGATCCATTTGGAAACAACGGTGGACGCGCCGCCAAACCCGATGCGCAGATTGGCCGTTTCAGGTGGAATAGAGCCTGAAAATCACCTGCGCCTATCGCGTGCGCAGATGAAAGAGCTGACCGATCTGCGAGAGATGATTGCGTCGGCTGAGGGTCCCGCGGCTCTGGGATATCGCTATGGGGTGGATGCGGCGCGGGACGGGATTTTGGCGCGTTCGGCCATGTTAGAGACTGTTTTACCGCCCGATACGCCGGATCAGATCGCCAAGGGCGCGGCGGCGACGTTTCCCGTCACGGCGCAGGATTTGATGCCGGACTATGCGGGGGCCGCGCTGGGTCAGCGGCTAAAGTCCCTGAAATCCGATTGGATCGCGTCGGGTTTCCAATTGACCCGCGACGAATTGCTGAAACGATAGGGGTCATACCCCTGTGACGGGCCACACACAAAATGGCGCGACCAAGTAAAGCTGACCCATGTTCCGATTTTTCGAAAACCTGATCGATCCCTATGCCCACCTGCCCACGGTTGATGCCCCGCCGCGTCGTCTGTGGCCGTTCTTGTGGCACTACCTGCACCCGTTTCGGCGGCTGTTCCTGATCGCGTCTGTGGTGGCCGTGGTGGTCGCACTGGTCGAGGTGGGGTTGATTTCCTACATGGGGCGGTTGGTGAATGTCCTGACCGACACCCCGCCGGATCGGGCGTGGGACACCCACGGGAGCGAGTTCATCTTGGCCGCGGTGTTCCTGTTGACGATCCGCCCCGCGCTTCAGGCGTTGGATGCGGTGTTGTTGAACCAGACGCTCTTGCCGAACGTGGGGACGGTGGTGCGGTATCGCGCGCATGCGCAGGTGTTGCGCCAATCGGTCGGGTGGTTCGAGAACGATTTCGCCGGACGGATCGCGAATCGGATCATGCAAACCCCGCCCGCCGTGGGTGAGGCGGTGTTCCAAGTCTTTGACGCGATTGCGTTTTCCCTGGCCTATGTCCTTGGGGCGCTTTTCCTGCTGGGACAGGCGGATATGCGGTTGGCCATTCCGTTGGTGATCTGGTTGGGGATGTATGGCGCGTTGGTCTATTGGACGATCACGCGCGTCGGTCCCGCGTCCAAGGCCGCGTCCGATGCGCGAAGCGCGGTGACAGGGCGGGTCGTTGACAGCTATTCCAACATCCATTCGGTCAAGATGTTCGCCCAGAACGATCAGGAAATGATCTATGCCAAGTCCGCGATTGAGGTCGCCCGCCAGACCTTTGCGCGCGAAATGCGTCTGTTCACGATCATGGATGTGGTGTTGGTGACGATCAACGGGTTCCTGATCGTGGGCGTTGTGGGCTGGGCGATTGCCCTTTGGATGCAGGGGGCGGCGAATTTGGGGGTGGTTGCGGCGGCAACGGCGCTGGTTCTGCGGCTGAACTCAATGACCGGTTGGATCATGTGGGCGCTGTCCAGCTTTTTCCGGAACCTCGGGATTATCGCCGAAGGGATGGAGACGATTGCCGACCCGATCACCCTGACCGACCGGCCCGATGCGCGGCCACTGAGCGTGCAGGGCGGGGCGATTTCGTTTGAAGCCGTATCGCACCATTACGGGCGGACGACCGGCGGATTGGATCACCTGTCTCTGGACATCAAACCAGGGGAAAAGGTGGGTTTGGTCGGGCAATCCGGCGTCGGAAAATCGACCTTGGTTAAACTGCTTTTGCGCTTTTATGAGGTGGAACAGGGTCGAATTTTGATCGACGGCACCGACATCCGTGACGCCACACAGGACAGCGTGCGGCGCGCCATCGGGATGGTGGGACAGGACAGCTCTCTGATGCACCGTTCGGTGCGCGAGAACATCGCCTATGGCCGTCCCGACGCGACGGACGATCAGATCATCGCCGCCGCAAAACAGGCCGAGGCGCATGAGTTCATTCTGGCGCTGGAGGACCCGCAGGGGCGGCGCGGCTATGACGCCCACGTGGGCGAGCGCGGCGTGAAACTGTCCGGTGGGCAGCGTCAGCGGATCACCCTTGCCCGTGTGATCCTGAAGGACGCGCCGATTTTGGTGCTGGACGAGGCGACAAGCGCATTGGATTCTGAGGTCGAGGCAGAAATCCAAAAGACCCTCTATGACGTGATGGACGGCAAAACCGTGATCGCGATTGCGCACCGCCTGTCGACCATTGCGCATATGGACCGGATTGTGGTTCTGGACGCCGGAAAAATCGCGGAAATTGGCAGCCACGACGCGCTTTTGGCGCAAGAGGGCCTATATTCCCGATATTGGGCCCGTCAGTCGGGCGGATTTATTGGCACGGACACGCCGGACACATGACCTTTAGCAGCCTCATCGACCCGTTTCGCCCCGCAGAAGGCGCACCGCCCAAGACGTTGTGGGCGTTTCTGCGCTGGGCGCTTGCGGGGGCATGGCCGATCCTGATCTTGGCCGCACTGTTCTCGGCGGTTGCGGGCACGGTCGAGGTGACGTCGGCGTTTCTGCTGGGCGCGATCATCGACACAGCATTGGAGAGCGGACCCGCCACCTTTGTTGCCGAAAACATGTGGCTGTTGATCGGGTCGCTCTTTTTCTTCTTGGTGTTTCGGCCGGTTCTGTTCGGGCTGAACTCGGTCAGTAACGCGTTGATCGTGACGCCGAACATTTCGATGCTGGTCCTGTCGCGGCTGCACCGCTGGACCATGGGGCATTCGGTGTCGTTCTTTGACGACGATTTCGCCGGTCGGATTGCCCAGAAACAGATGCAAACCTCGCGCGCGATCACCGATATCGTGGTTGAGGTGAACAACACGATGGCCTTTGCCCTTGCCACGCTTTTGGGGTCGGCGGCGATGTTGGTCGCGATTGATGTGCGGATTGCGGCGTCGCTGTTTGTGTGGCTGATCGGGTATCTGTGGCTGATCCGGTGGTTCATGCCGCGTATCCGCAAACGGTCGGGTGCACGGGCGGGGGCGCGGTCAGACGTGTCGGGCCAAGTTGTTGATACGATTACCAATATCAAGACCGTCAAACTGTTCGCCCATGACGACCATGAGGACCGTGTCGCCCTGACCGCGATGGCGAAATATCGGCAAAAGGCGCTGGAATTCGGGTATGTCTCGGTCAAATTCCGCTTTTTTCTGATGGCGACGGCGGGGATTTTGCCGGTGATGCTGATCGGCGGAACGCTGGCGATCTGGTCCCAGGGCGGGGCAAGCGCGGGCGACATTGCCGCCGCAGGGACGATTTCGTTGCGTATTGCCCAGATGACCGGTTGGGTCAGTTTCACGTTGATGGCGATGTACGCCAATATTGGTGAGGCCGAGAATGGGATCAAAACCCTGACGCCGGATCACGCACTGGCCGATGCGCCGGACGCGGGGGACCTGCCGCCGGTCAAGGGCGCGATTGATTTTCGCGGTGTCAGCTTTGCCTATGGGCGCGCGACGGGCGGGATTGATGGCGTGACCTTGCATGTTCAGGCGGGTGAAAAGTTGGGGATTGTCGGGGCGTCGGGCGCGGGGAAATCGACCTTGGTGTCGCTGCTGTTGCGTCTCTATGACACCGAAAAAGGGTCTGTTTTGATCGACGGGACCGATATTTCCACCGTCACTCAAACCAGCGTCCGGCGTCAGATCGGGATGGTCACGCAGGAAACGGCGATGTTCAACCGATCCGCCCGCGACAACATCATGTATGGCCGTCAGGACGCGGATATGGACGACGTGATTGCCGCCGCCGAAAAGGCCGAGGCGCATGAATTCATCCAGAACCTGCGCGACCACATGGACCGAACCGGCTATGACGCCCATCTGGGCGAACGGGGCGTGAAACTGTCCGGGGGTCAACGGCAACGCATCGCGCTTGCGCGTGCATTCCTCAAGGACGCGCCGATCTTGGTTCTGGATGAGGCGACAAGCGCGCTTGATTCCGAGGTTGAGGCCGAAATCCAAGGCGCATTGGAACGTGTGATGGAGGGCAAGACGGTTCTGGCCGTCGCGCACCGCCTGTCGACCCTTGTGCAGATGGACCGCATCATCGTCATGGACAACGGCCAGATCGTCGAACAGGGCAGCCATGAGGACCTGTTGGCGCAGGGTGGTCTGTACGCGCGCTATTGGGCGCGGCAATCGGGCGGGTTCATCGGCGTGCAGGACGCCGCCGAATAAGACCCTTGGCCGCGTAGGCGTTTGGCGCTAGGGCAGGGACCATGGAACAGGTCACAATCACACGTTTGGGACATTTGGGCGACGGGATCGCCCAAGGCCCCGTATTTGTCGCACAAACCCTGCCGGGTGAGGTTGTCGAGGGCGAAATCGACGGTGAACGCATGATCGCGCCCAAGATCGTCACGCCATCGCCCGACCGCGTGCGCCCGCCCTGTTCGCATTACAAGATGTGTGGCGGTTGCGCGTTGCAACACGCCTCGGACGATCTGGTCGCGGGGTGGAAGGCCGAGGTGGTCAAAACCGCCCTGACCGCCCAGGGCCTGGACGCGCCGATCACCGGCATCGCGACGTCCCCCGCACGGTCGCGGCGGCGCGCGACCCTGACCGGTCGACGCACGAAAAAGGGCGCTCTGGTCGGGTTTCATGCGCGGGCATCCGACACGGTTGTGGATATCACCGATTGCCACCTGTTGGTGCCCGAGTTGATGGCGATGGTGCCGGCCCTACGAGAGCTGACCCAGCTGGCCGGATCGCGCAAGGGCGAGGTGCAGTACGCCATGACCAGCGCCGCGATTGGTATCGACCTGTCGGTGACGGGCGCGAAACCGCTGGACGATGATCTGTGGCCGCAACTGGCCGCGTTCGCCGAGGGTCATAACCTTGCCCGTCTGACGTGGAATGGCGAGTTGATCGTGACGCGCAACCCGCCCGCCCAGACGTTCGGCGGTGTGCCCGTGGTTCCGCCGGCCGGTGCGTTTTTGCAGGCGACCGATGCGGGGCAGGCGGCGTTGATCGACGGTGTGGACCGCGCCCTTGCAGGGGCGAAACGCGTGGCCGACCTGTTCGCGGGCTGTGGCACGTTCACGTTTCCCTTGGCGCGTCGCGCCGATGTGACGGCGGTCGAATCAGATGTGCCCGCCCTGTCCGCGCTGGACGCCGCGTGGCGTAAGGCGACCGATCTGCACCAAATCCGCGCGGAAAAACGCGACCTGTTCCGCCGTCCGCTGATGCCGGATGAGTTGCGTCATTTTGACGGCGTTGTGATCGACCCGCCCCGCGCAGGGTGTGAGGCACAGGTCACCGAACTGGCCGCATCGGACGTGCCGGTCATTGCCGCCGTGTCCTGTAATCCCGTCACCTTTGCCCGCGATGCGGCGATTTTGGTCAAGGGCGGCTATCGTCTGGCCTGGGTTCAGGTGGTGGATCAATTCCGCTGGTCCCCGCATATCGAGGTGGTCGCGCAATTTATCCGCGACTGACCCGCGCGGCACGAAACCTGCAGCGCATGAATATCGCGTGATCCCGCATTTGCCGTCTTTTGCGGATCGGGGTTTCGCGGTAAATTGCGCGAAAAATAAATGGCAGGATACGACAGTGAAACTTTCCAGACGGATGCTGATGGCCGCCGGTGGCGCGGGATTGGTCTCGGCCTGTAGTGGCGGGGGCCTTGCGCCTTATCGCGGTCCCGAAGTGACCCGTGTTGTGGTGATGAAGGGCGCGCGGCGTCTGCACCTGTTGCACGCGTCCGAGGTTCTGAAATCCTATGACGTCTCTTTGGGCTTTGCGCCCGAGGGGCACAAGATGGTTGAGGGCGACGGTAAAACCCCCGAGGGGCGCTATTACATCGACCGCCGCAACCCCCAGAGCGCCTATCACCTGTCGGTCGGGATTTCCTATCCCAACGCCCGCGACATTGAGGTCGCGCGCAGTCTGGGCCAATCGCCGGGTGGGGATATCTTTATCCACGGCCAGACCAAGCGGTTCCAAGGGCGCACGGACGATTGGACCGCAGGCTGTGTCGCGGTGACGGACCCCGAGATCGAAGAGATCTATGCGATGGTCGCGCTGGGCACGGTTATTGATCTGTTTCCGTAAGGTCGTCTTGGGCGGCGGTCTCTTCGACCGCCGCGAGGATCAGGGCATCGGCGGCAACGCCGTTACCGGTGACCATGGTCCACCAGATTTTGCCGTTGGGTTCCTGAAACCAAGCAAAGCCCAGATCAACCGCATTCCGGTCCAGAACCACGTTGCGCGTATCGGGCTGTTCCATCCATGCGGCCAGCGTCTCAAGCTCGGTCTCATAGGTTTCCGAGATGTTTTCGCCCAGCAGGCGACCCGCGTACCCCGCACGTGCGGCGCGATCTAGGGGCGACGAGCCGTCCGATCCGAAATGCCACGGACGGTTTTGCACCGACATATCGCGCGAATGGGTCGCGGCGGCGGCGTTCAGTTCGGCGTTCAACGTCAGGGCAGGCGCGCCCGAGGCCTGACGCAGGGCGTTGACCGAATCCAGCATACGGAACTGAATTTTGGCCGTGTCGCGGTCACTGATGCGATAGACCTGCTGCAGGGGTTTGCCATCGGGACCTAGGGGCGGGCTGGTCACATCACAGGCGGCCAAGCCAAAAGCAGCAATAAAAACAAGTAGAAGAGTGCGCATCATACCCCAAAGTCCCTGCGTTGGTCTCTGTATCTCTACAGTCAAGCGTTGCACGGTTCAAACGGTTCCAAGCCAAAGCTGGCGGAAATCCACCGTTTGATTTGCCGCCGATGCGAAATCGCCATAAATTCACCGCAACGTGATAAGTAAAAGGATGATTGCCATGGGTGAGAACACGAAAACCTCGCGTCGTGGGTTTCTGGCCACTGGTGCGGCGGCATTGGGCGGCGCGGCGATGCCGGCGTGGTCGCAAAGTGAACCCTTTGCCCCTGAAACCCGTCCGGAATTGCAGGGCGAGCAGCCCGTCAAGCACAACATCTCCAGCTTTCGCTCGCTCCAGTGGGAGCCGTATTTCGGCTCGTTGAAGAACGGGGCGATCTTGGTCGATACGACCTCGCGTGCGCTGCATTACTGGTCCGAGGATGGCACGGATTACCGCCTGTTCCCGACCTCGGTGCCCTTGTCCGAGGAACTGACCCGTCGTGGGCGCACCTCAATCGTGCGCAAGGTCGATGGCCCCTCGTGGAGCCCGACCCCGTCGATGAAAAAGCGCAACCCCGAATGGCCCGACTATATCGGCCCGGGTCCAGACAATCCGCTGGGCACGCATGCGCTGTACCTCAGCTGGACCTATTATCGCATCCACGGCACCCACGACACGCGCAAAATCGGGCGTCGGTCGTCGAACGGCTGCATCGGTCTTTACAATGAGCATATCGCCGAACTGTTCGAGATCGCCAAGGTCGGCACCCAAGTGTTGCTGATTTGACCACAAGTTTTTGTCTTTTCGTATGAAACCAAAACGCTTGTTGAAAAGTTGGTATGGGACTGATTAGACGGAAAACACCTATGACAGTCTTGATTGCGCTCCGGGAATCCTATCCGGCGCGTGTAATCTGGAGGATTTAAAATGAAAAAACTCGCTCTCGCAGCCGCTCTGTCGGTCGCAGCATCCACCGCTTTCGCTGGCAACATCACTCCGGTTGAAGTTGAGCCCGAAGTCGTCATCACCGAGACTTCGTCCTCGAACGGCGGCATCCTGGTTCCGCTGCTGTTCCTGGTTCTGGTAGCTGCTGCTGCCTAAGTTCCGCGCGAACGCACAGAATTTGAAAAAGGCGGTGGATCATCCACCGCCTTTTTTATGTGTCCGGAATGCGGGCCCATAAATGGACCCGTGGCCGTGGGGCGGGGACGTTAGTCCAACCACCCCTTGAGGTTATCCATGATCACGGTGCTGAGGGCCTGAATATGGGCCGGATCATCGTTGAGGCAGGGGATATAGGTGAACTCTTCACCGCCCGCGTGCTCAAAGCTTTCGCGGATTTCCTCGTTGATCTCTTCCAGCGTCTCAATGCAGTCGGCCGAAAATGCAGGCGCCATGACGGCAATCCGCTTTTTGCCCTGTTTGGCCAGTTCGGCGACATGTTCCACCGTATAGGGGCGCAACCATTCCTCGGGGCCGAACACCGACTGGAACGTTGTCACAATGTCCGTATCGGCCCAGCCAAGGCGCTCTTTCAACAACCGCGTCGTTTTCTGGCACTGGCAATGGTACGGGTCGCCCTGACGCAGATAGCGCTGCGGCATCCCGTGATAGGACACGACCAGAATATCGGGGCGGTTTTCGGCCTTGGCATAGGCGGTTTCAACCGAATGGGCGAGGGCGTCGATGTATTCCGGATGCTCAAAATAGGGTGGCACCGTGCGCGCGGACGGCTGCCATGCCTGCTCCATCAGGGCGCGGAAAAACTGATCGTTCGCCGTGGCCGATGTCGCGCCCGCGTAATGCGGATAGAGCGGAAAGAACAGGATCTTCTGACAGCCCTTATCGACCATCTCTTGCACCTTGGCCTTGGTCGACGGATTGCCGTAGCGCATACAGAAATCGACCTCGACCTTATCGCCGAATACCTCAACCATCTTGTCGCGGATCGCAGCGGTCTGGTCGCGGGTGATGGTCATCAGGGGGCTTTCGCCCTTTTCCTCGTTCCAGATGGATTTATACGCCGCACCCGAGCTGAACGGGCGTTTCGTCAGGATGATCAACTGCAATAGGGGCTGCCATTTCCACGGCGCATAGTCGATTACGCGGCGATCCGACAGGAATTCGTTCAGATACCGGCGCATCGACCAATAGTCATAGTTGTCCGGCGTCCCGAGGTTGGCCAACAGAATGCCCACCTTTTGCGGCGGCACCTTGGGGTGATCCGCCGGTGCGTGGGCGGGGCATTTGGCGTCTGGCAGTTTGGTAAACGGCAGGTCCGTGCCTTGTTTGTTGTCCAGCATTCTGTGTTTTGGCCTTGGTTTTAGGGTTGCCTATCAGAGACGAAACTATGTCCAATTCTTAGCGGGTCAAACGTCCTTTGGGGGGATTTTTTCACCCGTGGGCATTTCAAGCGCGCCCAGCGCATCCGCCAGCCGCGTCTTGGCCGATCCGGGGCGCAGGGGTTTGGGTTGGCTCTCATCCGGGGCCCAGCCCGTTAGGAACACCAATTCGAACGTTGCCGGAATGCGCCCGTCCGCGTCCCCGAATGTCGCGGCATAGCGTTCTGCGGTCTCAACAAACAACTGGCGCGGCGGCGTTTTGCGGTGGCGTTGGGTTAGCGCGTTGCCCTCGCCCATGGCACGCAGATCGCGCATCAGGTGGATCGCGTCGCGATAGGACACATTTCGCGGGCTCAGATCGGCAACGGGCAGGTTCAGACCCGCCCGCCCGATCAGCGCGCCCAGATCGCGGATTTCCCCCATCGGCAGGACGCGGGGCGACAGGCCGCCGGTCAGGGCGATTTCCGCCTCGGCCAATGTCGCGCGCAGTTCAAACAGGGTCTGACCGCCAAACATCACCCCCATGAACAACCCGTCAGGACGCAGGGCGCGGCGGGATTGGATCACCTGACCCACCGGATCGTTCGCCCAATGCAGGCACAGTCCATGGATCACCAGATCGATTTGTTCCACCGGCAGGTTCAGAACCTCATCATCGGGGACATGGGTCGCCTCGGGGAAATATTCCGCCCAGATTTCGGGAAACCCCGACACCACGGCCACATCCGTAAAGGTTCTGTTAACCTCACTTAGTCTTTCCTGAACTTCGATGGCGGCCTCGTGTTGCAGGAACATCGCGGGCGAAGTGCCGTTCAGGGCACGCGCGCGGTTCCGGCGCAATGCGGTCACATCCGTGATTTTCGGGGGGGTCTGGGACATGGGCTCTCCTTCACGCAACGTTTTAGAAGGCTGGTTCCAAATTGCAACGCGTGCTGCGCCTGATCTATCCGCCCACATGCCTTGGGTGCGGGGAATTGATCGATACCGAGTTTAGCCTTTGCGGTGGATGCTGGCGGGACACGCATTTCATTTCCGGTGCGGTTTGTGATTGCTGTGGCACGCCCCTGATCGGGGATGAGGCCGAGGTCGGTGATCGTTGCGATGCGTGTCTAACCCGCCCTAGATCGTGGTCACGGGGCCGCGCGGCGGTTTTATACAGGGACAAGGGACGAGATATGGTTCTGGCCCTGAAACACGGGGATCGCGCGGATCTGTCGGGCACCTTGGCGCAATGGATAGCGCGGGCGGGGCGCGATATTTTCCGGTCGGATATGGTGTTGGTGCCCGTGCCATTGCATCGGTTTCGGTTGCTCCGGCGGCGGTACAATCAATCCGCGTTACTGGCCCATGATCTGGCGAAACAGACGAAATTGCCGTGCTGTCCCGATGCGTTGATCCGCACGCGCCGCACCCAACCGCAATCCGGGCCGGGGTATGAGGCACGGCTGGCGAACCTTGCCGACGCCATCGCGCCGAACCCGCGACGCATGGATCAAATCGCGGATCGGGTGGTTTTGCTGATTGATGACGTCATGACCTCGGGCGCCACATTAGAGGTCTGCGCGCAGGCCTGTCGCGCCGCCGGTGCACGAGATGTTTACATCCTGACCCTTGCGCGCGTTGCGCGGGATACTTGATTGCGTATAGTGCAACGAAATTAAGGGTCCTGTTATGAAACAAGTTGAAATCTACACCACCCCCACCTGTGGGTACTGCGCCATGGCCAAGCGTCTCTTGGGCACCAAGGGTATCACCTTTACCGAAATCGACGTTGCGGGCGATCCTGACAAACGCGCGGCGATGACCCAGCGCGCCAATGGCGGGCGCACCGTTCCCCAGATTTTCGTCGGCGACACCCATGTGGGTGGCTGTGATGATCTGATGGCGCTAGAGCGGATGGGCAAACTGGACCCTCTGCTGGCGGATTGATGTGACGCGCCTTGGGTTGATCCAGATGTGCGCGGGCGATGACCCCGCGCAAAACGCCCAGACGGCGGCCGCCATGGTGAATGAGGCCGCCGATCAGGGCGCGAAATTTGTTCTGACGCCCGAGGTGACGAATTGTCTGTCCTCTAGTCGGACGCATCAACGCGCCGTCCTGACGTCCGAGGATCAGGACATCACCCTATCCACCCTGCGCGACACCGCCGCCAAGCGCGGGGTTTGGGTACTGATCGGCTCGCTGGGCCTGACCACCGATGACGCGGACGGGCGGTTTGCCAACCGGTCGTTTCTGATCACCCCCACGGGTGAGATCGCGGCGCGGTACGACAAAATCCACATGTTCGACGTCGATATCGGCGGCGGGGAGAGCTTTCGCGAATCCGATGGTTATCGTCCCGGGGATCAGGCCGTGGTGGCCCAGACCGATTTCGCGCCCGTCGGGATGAGCATCTGTTACGATGTGCGCTTTCCCTATCTCTACCGCGATCTGGCGCAGGCGGGCGCGCAGATCCTGACCGTTCCGGCGGCGTTTCACCCCGTTACGGGCGCGGCGCATTGGCATGTTTTGTTGCGTGCACGCGCGATCGAAACAGGTTGCTTTGTGGTGGCCCCCGCGCAGACCGGTACGCACCCCACAACGCGCGGCAAACCCCGCCAATCCTATGGCCACAGTCTGGTCGTTGCCCCGTGGGGTGACATTTTGGCCGATGGTGGTACAGACGCAGGCATTGTTTTTGCAGATATTGATTTGAAACAGGTCGCCGAGGCACGTAAACGGGTGCCCTCATTGACCCATGATCGCGAATTCAAAGGCCCTGCACGTGTCTGACCCAACTGAAAGCCTTGCCGTTTCCCTGTTCGGCGAATTGTTTATGGCCGATCAGTTGGCGCGCAATCGCCTGTCCAAAATCCTTCCCAAAGGGATGGAGCTGAGCCATTTTTCGGTTCTGAACCATCTGGCGCGGATTGGAGAGGAACGCACGCCCGCGCAACTGGCACAGAGCTTTCACGTCACGCGCGGCGCAATGACCAATACGCTGAACAAGCTGGAATGGGCGGGGCATGTGCATATCCGCCCCGATTGGGACGACGCGCGACGCAAGCTGGTCTCGATCAGCCCCGCAGGCGTGCGCGCCCGCGACACGGCGATTTTGGCAATGTCGCCCCTGCTGGCGGATGTGGTGAATGACGTCGGTGTGGATAAGGTGCGCGCGGCCCTGCCGGTTCTGCGCGCGCTGCGCCAACGTCTGGATGAGGCGGAATAGGCTCGATTATTCCGGTTTGACCGAGGCCGTGACGTAATTCACACTGAGGTCCCGATCCGAAATCGACCATGTCCACGCAATCGGGTTGAACACGAACCCCTTGCGGTCCACCGGATCGACGCCCGACTGACGCAGCAGATCGAACAGCTCATCCGGCGTGATGAATTTCTTCCAGTCATGCGTGCCTTTGGGCAGCCAGCGCATGATGATTTCCGCACCGACAATCGCCATGGCAAAGCTTTTGGGATTGCGGTTGATGGTCGAACACAGGTGCAACCCACCGGGGCGCAGTAACTGACGACAGGCGGTCAGATAGGCCAGCGGATCGGCGACGTGCTCGACCACTTCCATGTTCAGGACGACATCGAATTGCTCCCCCGCGGCGGCCAATGCTTCGGCCGTGGTGTGGCGATAGTCGATCGTCAGGCCCGATTGTTCGGCATGCACGCGGGCGACGGGGATGTTACGCTCGGCCGCATCGGCGCCGACCACCGTGGCCCCAAGGCGCGCCATCGGTTCGGACAGCAACCCGCCACCGCACCCGATGTCCAGCAATCGCAAACCTTTGAACGGCTCAGGCGTGGTCAGGTCACGACCGAATTCCGCCGCGATTTGCTGCGTGATATAGTCCAGACGACAGGGGTTCAGCATGTGCAGCGGCTTGAACTTGCCATTGGGATCCCACCATTCAGCGGCCATAGCTTCGAACTTGGCGACTTCGGCGGCATCGACGGTGGATTCAGCGGGTTGCATCATGGGCTTTGATCCGGTCATTCTGTGTGGTGCCCCCCTGTAACAGGGCGCTTTAGGCTTATATAGGACAAATATGGATAAATCCGCAGGCCATCGACACGCGACAAGTTATCTCTTTGCGCCCAGCGACCCGTTTGACCAACGGATGCTGGATGTGGGGGATGGCCACAGCATTTATGTCGAGCAATGCGGTAACCCCAATGGCATCCCCGTTGTTGTCCTGCATGGCGGTCCGGGCGGTGGGTGTAGTCCCGCGATGCGGCGCTATTTCGATCCGCATGAATTTCGTGTGATCCTGTTTGACCAACGCGGTTGTGGCCGGTCCACGCCCCATGCGTCGGTCAAGGACAACACCACATGGCATCTGGTCGCCGATATCGAGAAGATCCGCGAAACCCTAGGCATTGACCGGTGGATCGTGTTTGGCGGCAGCTGGGGCGCGACATTGTCCTTGGCCTATGCCCAGACGCACCCCGATCGCGCGGCCTATCTGGTGCTGCGCGGTGTGTTCCTGATGATGCAATCGGAACTGGATTGGTTCTATGGCGGCGGCGCGGGCAAATTCTGGCCCGACCTATGGGCGCGGTTTGCCAATATGATCCCCGAGGATGAGCGTGGCAATATGATCGCCGCCTATCACAAGCGTCTGTTCTCTGGCGATATGATGCTGGAAAACCGGTACGCACAGGCGTGGGCGAATTGGGAAAACGCGCTGGCCTCAATCCAGAGCGACGGGCGCGTGGGATCGGCCCCGCCGGATTACGCACGGGCGTTTTCGCGGCTGGAGAACCATTATTTCTATCACAACGGCTGGATGGAGCGGGACGGGCAGCTTTTGCACAACGTCCCTTTGATCAGCCACATCCCCGCGACCGTCGTGCAGGGGCGATACGATATGATCTGTCCGCCCGAGGGGTCCTATCGGCTGACCGAAAACTGGGGCCGTGCCGATTTGCGCATGGTGCCGATGGCGGGGCACGCCCTGTCCGAGGCGGGGATCACCGCCGAACTGGTCCGCACCATGCGCGGCATTCAACGTCAGGCGACGGCGCTGGGCTTTTAGACCCGCAGGGCCGGTAGGCCGACGCCGGTGCTCTCAAACCCGCCGTCGGACGCGACGATCTGGCCGGTGACATAGCTGGCCTTGTCCGAACACAGAAAGCAAATCACCTCGGCAATTTCGTTTTCCGACCCATAGCGGTTCAGGGGGATCGCGTCGTGATAGGCGGCGATGATTTCGGGTGAATGCACCGCCATCGACAGTTTCGTTTTCACCGGACCCGGACAGACGCAATTGGCGCGCACCCCGTATTCGCCCAGTTCGGCGGCCTGCTGTTTGGTCAGATGGATCACGGCGGCCTTGGACGTGCCATAGGCGACGCGCAGGGTGCTGGCCCGCAGGCCCGAGATCGACGCGATGTTCAACAGACAGCCGCGCGTGGCCTTTAGCGCGGGGGTCGCGGCCTGTGACATCAGGAAAACGCCATCAAGGTTCGTGTCCATCACTGTGCGCCAGCGTTTGAAATCCGTGTCCTCAATCGGGCCAAAATCCGCAACACCGGCGTTGTTCACAAGGGCATCGATTCGCCCCAACCGCCCCATTACGGCGGCGATCGTGGCGTCGACCTGATCCGGATCGGACACGTCACAGACAAAGGGCATCGCGCCGTCCAGTTTCGCGGCCTCCTCTGCCAAGATATCGCCATCGCGGTCGATCATGGCGACATTCCAGCCCTCGCGCAGGAAAACCCGCGTTGTTTCCAATCCGATGCCCCGCGCGGCCCCGGTCACAAGTGCAAGCTTTTGCACGGTTCTTCCCCCCGTTTTTCTGAAATACGGCACGCGCAGACCTGCGCGGCCGATTTGGTATACCAAAATAAACCCCGCCCGCGCAGCGGTGTAAACCGGTGATCGGCGGCAACAGGCGCGGAAAATCACACGGGGCTTGCAGTTTTTGGGGATCAAGCGTATATGCCTGCTCAACAGCGGCGCGCCGGACACTGTCTCACGCTCCACCGGGAAAGATCGACGGGCCGCGGGCCCGTTTTTTTGTTTGATGCCTAGGCATCTCTCCCAACCATCGGCTTGTCCGACGAAAGATATGACTGAACTGATTGCCAAAGCCGCCATCGACCGCCGATTGGCCGAAATCGCACAGCCCGTGATCGAGGATCTGGGGTTCGAACTGGTGCGTATTCGCCTGATGGGTGGCAAGACCCACGTTCTGCAGGTCATGGCCGAACGTCCCGACGGCGGGATTGAGGTTGATGAGTGCGCCAAAATCTCGACCGCATTGTCGGCGATCTTGGACGTCGAGGACCCGATTGAGGAAAACTATACCCTTGAGGTGTCCTCGCCCGGGATCGACCGTCCGCTGACACGTCTGAAAGATTTCGATACGTGGAACGGCTATGAGGCCAAGATCGAAACGACGGAACTGATCGACGGGCGCCGCCGGTTCAAAGGTATCCTTGCCGGCACCGAGGGCGACGAAGTTCTGATTACTCTGGATGATCAGGGTGAAGATGTGACAATCGGATTGAAGTTCGATTGGCTGAGTGACGCGAAACTGGTTCTGACCGATGATCTGATCCGCGAAATGTTGCGTGCGCGCAAAGCGGCAGGTCTGGTCGATGAGGACCAGTTCGATGAGATTGAAACCGACGCTTCCGAGGAGGAGTGAGTTATGGCGATTACCTCTGCAAACCAGCTGGAGTTGCTGCAAACCGCCGAGGCCGTGGCCCGCGAAAAGATGATCGACCCCGATCTGGTCGTACAGGCGATGGAAGAGAGCCTCGCCCGTGCTGCTAAATCGCGGTACGGCGCGGAAATGGATATCCGCGTGGCGATCGACCGTAAAACCGGTCGCGCGACCTTTACCCGTGTGCGTACGGTTGTTGCCGATGATGAGCTTGAGAACTATCAGGCCCAACTGACCGTTGAGCAGGCCAAGCAATACATGGACAACCCCAGCGTCGGTGATGAGCTGCGCGATGAGGTTCCGCCGGTAGAACTGGGCCGGATCGCCGCCCAATCCGCGAAACAGGTGATCCTGCAAAAGGTCCGCGAGGCCGAGCGTGATCGTCAGTTCGACGAATTCAAAGACCGCGTTGGCACCATCATCAACGGTGTCGTCAAGCGCGAAGAATACGGCAACGTCATCGTCGATATTGGCCGTGGCGAAGGCATCCTGCGCCGCAACGAAAAGATTGGCCGCGAGAGCTATCGCCCGAACGACCGTGTGCGCTGTTTCATCAAGGACGTCCGTCGTGAAACCCGTGGCCCGCAGGTCTTCCTGTCGCGGACCGCGCCCGATTTCATGGCCGAGCTGTTCAAAATGGAAGTGCCGGAAATCTATGACGGCATCATTGAAATCAAGGCCGTTGCCCGTGATCCGGGTTCGCGCGCCAAGATTGCCGTGATCTCCTACGACAACTCGATCGACCCCGTCGGTGCCTGTGTTGGTATGCGCGGTAGCCGCGTGCAGGCCGTTGTGAACGAACTGCAGGGCGAAAAGATCGACATCATTCCGTGGAATGAAGATCAGCCGACCTTCCTTGTGAACGCGCTGCAACCCGCAGAGGTCACCAAGGTGGTTCTGGACGAAGAAGCCGAGCGCATTGAGGTCGTCGTTCCCGACGAGCAACTGTCGCTGGCCATCGGTCGTCGCGGTCAGAACGTGCGTCTGGCGTCCCAGCTGACCGGTCTGGACATCGACATCATGACCGAGGCCGAAGAGTCCGAGCGTCGTCAGGCCGAATTCGCCGAACGCACCAAGCTGTTCATGGACAACCTCGATCTGGACGAATTCTTTGCCCAGTTGCTGGTCTCCGAAGGCTTCACCTCGCTCGAAGAGGTCGCCTATGTTGATCTGGACGAACTGCTGGTCATTGATGGTGTGGACGAAGGCACCGCCGAGGAACTGCAGGCCCGTGCCCGCGATGTTCTGGAAGAGATGAACCGCAAGTCCATGGAACGCGCCCGCGAACTGGGTGTTGAGGATAGCCTGGTTGATTTCGACGGCCTGACCCCCCAAATGATTGAGGCACTGGCCGAGGATGGTGTAAAAACCCTTGAGGATTTTGCAACCTGCGCGGACTGGGAACTGGCCGGTGGGTGGACCACCGTCAACGGCGAACGCATCAAGGACGACGGCGTTCTTGAGAAATTCGACGTCAGCCTCGAAGAAGCACAGACCTTGGTTATGAATGCACGGGTTCAGTTGGGCTGGGTTGATCCGGCTGATCTGGTTTCTGAAGAAGACGCCGAAGAAGCAATCGACGGCGAGACCGAAGAAGGGCAAGAGGCCTGATCCTAGGGCCGCTTGGTGCATCGCATGGCGCGCGGAGGTCAGAAAATACGACCCGATGAACCGGAACGACGCTGTATTGCGACGGGGGAAACTCAACCGTCCGCTGGCATGATCCGGTTTGTCGTCGGTCCGGACAATCAGATCGTCCCCGATATCCTTGGCAAATTGCCGGGGCGGGGCATCTGGGTGTCGGCGGATCGGGATGCGCTTGAACTGGCCATTCGCAAACGTCTGTTTGCGCGCGGTGCGAAACAGGCGGTGACTGTACCTGAGGATTTGATCGATCAGGTGCACGCGGGTCTGACCCGCAGGGTGATTGACGGCATATCGCTGGCCCGCAAGGGCGGGTACGCGGTGTGCGGGTTTGAAAAGGTAAAAGGGTGGCTGTTAACCGGAGAAGCCGCCGTTCTGATACAGTCCAGTGATGGCTCGGAACGGGGTAAATCCAAACTGCGGCCCCCCGAAGAAACGAACGCATTTATCGGCTGTCTCAGCGCCCATGAATTGGGTTTGGCATTTGGCCGGGAACATGTGATACATGGCGCGCTTGCGGCTGGTGGACTCACACAACGTGTTGTAGAGGATGCAGCCAAGCTGATCGGCGTGCGAAGGATCGACGGGGGAGTGACCCCCGAGAAGGGTGATAAGACCATATGAGCGATAATGACGGCAAAAAAACTCTCGGTTTGCGCGGCGGACCCCGTTCTGGACAGGTAAAGCAGAGCTTTAGCCACGGACGGACCAAAAGCGTTGTAGTCGAGACGAAACGCAAGCGCGTCGTCGTTCCCAAGCCCTCTGGCAAAGGCGCTGGTGGCGGTGGCAACCCGCATCTGGGCGACCCGTCCAAACGGCCCGCCGGTATTTCCGACGCGGAAATGGAACGCCGCCTGCGCGCGCTGCAAGCTGCGAAGGCCAACGAGGCCGAAGAAGCTGCGCGCCGCGAACAGGAAGAGCGTGAGCGCGAGGCAGAACGCCAGCGCCGCCGCGAAGAGGCCGAGGCCAAAGAACGCGAACAGCGCGAGGTCGAAGAAGCCGCGCGTCGTAAGGCCGAGGAAGAAGAAAAAGCACGCGTTGAGGCCGAAGAGGCCAAAAAGCGCGCTGCCGAAGAACGTAAGTCAGCGCCGAAAAAGGCCGCGGCTGCCGATCCCGCACAGCCGGTTCCGGCCCAAGACGCCCCGGCCCGTCCGGGGAGCGCCCCGCGCAAAGGCGGCGACCGTCCGGGCAACAACCGCGACGATGACCGTGGTGGCCGCAACAACCGCGGTGGCGGCAAAGGCGACCGTCGTTCTGGCAAACTGACCGTGAATCAGGCCCTGACGGGCGGCGAAGGTGGGCGTCAGCGCTCGCTCGCGTCGATGAAGCGGAAACAGGAACGCATGCGCCAAAAGGCCATGGGTGGGGCCGAGTCGCGTGAAAAGGTTGTCCGCGACGTTCAGGTTCCCGAGACCATCGTGGTTCAGGAACTTGCCAACCGTATGGCCGAACGTGTGGCTGATGTTGTCAAAGCGCTCATGAAAATGGGCATGATGGTCACGCAGAACCAATCGATCGACGCCGATACGGCCGAACTGATCATCGAGGAATTCGGCCACAAGATCGTGCGCGTTTCCGATGCTGACGTTGAGGACGTGATCGATACGGTCGACGACAAAGAAGAAGACCTGCAGCCGCGTCCGCCGGTCATTACGATCATGGGTCACGTTGACCACGGCAAGACGTCGCTTCTGGATGCGATCCGGAACGCCAAGGTTGTTGCTGGTGAGGCCGGCGGCATCACCCAGCACATCGGCGCCTATCAGGTCACCACCGACAGCGGCACCACTCTGTCGTTCCTCGACACCCCTGGCCACGCGGCGTTTACGTCGATGCGCGCCCGTGGTGCTCAGGTGACGGACATTGTTGTTCTGGTTGTTGCGGCCGATGACGCCGTGATGCCCCAAACGATTGAGGCAATCGCCCACGCCAAGGCGGCGGGTGTTCCGATGATCGTTGCGATCAACAAATGCGACAAACCGGCTGCTGATCCGATGAAGGTCCGCACCGACCTGCTGCAACACGAAGTGATCGTGGAGCAGATGTCGGGTGACGTTCAGGACGTTGAGGTCTCGGCCCACACGGGTCAGGGTCTGGACGAGCTGCTTGAGGCTATCGCGCTGCAGTCCGAGATCCTCGAACTCAAGGCCAACCCCGAGCGCGCTGCGTCGGGTGCGGTGATTGAGGCCCAGCTTGACGTTGGTCGTGGTCCGGTTGCCACTGTTCTGGTTCAGAACGGGACGTTGAAACAGGGTGATATCTTTGTTGTGGGCGAGCAGTGGGGTAAGGTCCGCGCGCTGGTCAACGACAAGGGTGAGCGCGTCAAAGAGGCCGGCCCGTCCGTTCCGGTAGAGGTTCTGGGTCTAAACGGCACGCCTGAGGCCGGTGACGTTCTGAACGTCGTCGACACTGAGGCGCAGGCGCGTGAGATCGCGGAATACCGTGAACAGGCCGCCAAGGACAAACGCGCCGCTGCGGGTGCTGCAACCACGCTGGATCAGCTGCTGGCAAAAGCCAAGGCCGACGAAAACGTTTCGGAGCTGCCGATCCTTGTCAAAGCTGACGTGCAAGGCTCTGCCGAGGCGATCGTGCAAGCGATGGAAAAAATCGGCAACGACGAGGTTCGCGTTCGTGTCCTGCACGCAGGTGTGGGTGCGATCACCGAAACCGACGTTGGTCTGGCCGAAGCATCGGGTGCGCCTGTCATCGGCTTTAACGTACGTGCCAACGCATCGGCCCGTAATGCCGCCAACCAAAAGGGCGTCGAGATCCGTTACTATTCGGTGATCTACGATCTGGTTGATGACGTCAAAGCCGCTGCATCGGGCCTGCTGTCCGCAGAGATCCGCGAGAACTTTATCGGGTACTCGGAGATCAAAGAGGTCTTCAAGGTCTCGGGTGTGGGCAAGGTTGCTGGCTGTCTGGTCACCGAGGGCGTCGCCCGCCGCAGCGCCGGTGTGCGCCTGCTGCGAGACAACGTCGTGATCCACGAAGGCACCCTGAAGACGCTCAAGCGCTTTAAGGACGAGGTTGCCGAGGTTCAATCGGGTCAGGAATGCGGTATGGCATTCGAGAACTACGATGATATCCGTCCGGGCGACGTCATCGAGATCTTTGAACGCGAAGAGATTGAGCGCAAGCTGGACTAAGTCCAGCGGCGCCAGTCGTCAGAGAAATAAAAAGGGACGCTAGCGATGCTAGCGTCCCTTTTTTGTCGCGATGCCGTCACCCGGTTAAGGATGCGTTATCAAGCGGCAGTTTTCGCGGTGGAGATCGGCCGACCTTCAAATACGCGCTCACCTACGCGCACCTGTACGTTTCCGTTATCCAAGGTTTTGACGAATGCGCCCTGGATCGAAACGCAGCTCCCTACAGTGATTGTTCTCAACATCTAAAAGCCCCCAGCAAGTAGAACATCCCTAAAGTTGCAAAAAATTCATAAAAAATCCATTTAAAAAATCGGCAAAGCCCGCCCTATAACGGTGAAATATTGCGCAAAAGTTAGACTTTGCTATGCAAAAGGCGGTATTTCAGTCACTTACAGCCAGTCGCGCAGGATTGGAATCAACGGTACATCCGCCGGTGGCATCGGGTAATCGCGCAGTTCGGCGGCCCGCACCCATTTCAGAACCTGACCCTCGCGCGCCTGCGGGATTCCCTCCCATTTGCGACAGGCAAACAGCGGCATCAGCAGATGAAAATCGTCATAGCTGTGGCTGGCAAAGGTCAGCGGCGCCAGACAGGACGACCACGTGTCGATGCCCAGTTCCTCTTGCAACTCACGGATCAGGGCGACCTCGGGCGTCTCGCCCGCTTCGACCTTGCCGCCGGGGAATTCCCACAGACCGGCCATGGATTTGCCCTCGGGGCGCTGCGCAAGCAACACCCGCCCGTCGGCATCAATCAGGGCAACGGCAGAAACTAGAACTGTTTTCATGAGCGGTAATCCGCGTTGATCTGGATGTAACGGTTGGTCAGATCACAGGTCCACGCAATCGCGCTGCCCTCGCCAATGCCCAGATCGACGTTAATCTCGATGTCCTGCTGTTTCATGTATGTCGCGCCCAGCTCTTCGCGGTACTCGGGCGAGACCCAGCCCTTTTCGGCCACCAGAATATCGCCAAAGCTGATCGACAGGGTGTCACGGTCGGCTTTGGCCCCCGATTTCCCGACGGCCATCACCACGCGTCCCCAGTTCGGGTCCTCACCGGCCACGGCGGTTTTCACGAGGGGCGAGTTGGCAATCGCCATCGCCACCTTGCGGGCATCCGCGTCGCTGTCGGCGCCGGTCACGGCGACCTGAACGAATTTCGTCGCCCCTTCGCCGTCGCGCACGACCTGATGGGCGAGGTTCATCATCACGGCCTCAAGCGCCTCGGAAAAGTCCTTGGACGCCTTGCTGCGCAGATCGGTGATCTCGGGCGCATCGGCCTTGCCTGTCGCGGCCAACAGCAACGTGTCGGACGTCGAGGTGTCGCTATCAACGGTGATGCTGTTGAAGGTCGGATCGACCAGACGCGACAGCATCTTTTGCAGCGGCGCGTGGGCAATTTTGGCATCGGTAAAGATATAGACCAGCATCGTCGCCATATCAGGTGCGATCATGCCGGACCCTTTGGCGATACCGGCGATTTTGACCTCTTTACCATCCAGTTCGACCGTGGTGGTCGCGGCCTTGGGGAAGGTGTCGGTGGTCATGATCGCACGCGCGCCATCGGCCATCCCGTCAGGCGACAGGGTATCGGCCAGATCCTGTACCACATTGGTGATACGATCATGGGGCAGGCGTTCGCCGATCACACCGGTGGATGAGGTGAACACGCGCGAGGCGGGGATGTTCAGAACCTCGGACACCTTGGCACAGATCGCCTGAACCGAGGCATCACCGGCGGCACCGGTGAACGCGTTCGAGTTACCGGAGTTGATCAGGAACGCCGCGCCATCCTCCCCCGCAGGGGTGCCGATTTTCGCCTGACAGTCCAGAACCGGACCCGACCGCGTGGCCGAGCGTGTGAACACGCCCGCAACCTCGGTCCCCGGGGCAAGGCGGGCCAGCATGACGTCGGTGCGCCCCTTATAGCGCACACCGGCGGCACAGGCGGAAATCTCGACGCCCTCGATCACGGGCAGGGGGGGCATACCGCCAACAGGTGCCAGAGGCGAGACCAACGGACCCTTGGGCGCCTCTGTGACCGTCGTGGCGGCCTCTTGGACGCGATCAAGACGTTTGCGCAGTTTAGAAACCTTTTTGCGCAGTTCCTTGATCTTGGATTTGTGGTCGGGCTTGTCGGTCTTGGCCATCGGCGGTGTCCTTGCAGGCGACGTTAGTTTTCCAGCAATTCCATATCCCGAATGACGGTGGGGTCAATTGCCGTTTCGGGTTTCACGATCTCGGCCGCTTCGGAATATTCGGCGATCAGGGATTCCACGAACGCTTGGTTCAGGCGTTCCTCGATCTCGCTGCGGACCTGTTCCAAGGGCGGGATCGGCAGCGTGCCGGTCTCATTCACCTTGATGATGTGCCAACCGAATTGCGTCTGAACGGGGCCCGACACGTCGCCGGCGGCCATTTCCAGAACAGCGGCTTCAAAGGGTTCGACCATCATGCCTTTGCCGAACCAACCCAATTCGCCGCCCGACGGACCCGAGGGACCGGTCGATTTTTCCTTGGCGGTTTCGGCGAAATCCGCACCACCATCCAACAGCGCCTTGACCTCAAGCGCCTCTTCTTCGGTCGGGACCAGAATGTGGGAGGCGTTGAATTGGGGTTCGGGTTCGGCGTTGGCATAGTCCGCGTCATAGGCGGCCTGAATTTTTTCTTCGGTGATTTCCGCCTCAACCCGCGCGTTCAGGGTCTCGGTCGCCATGAAGGTACGGCGCTGGTTTTCCAGCGCCAGTTCGGATGCGGTGCTCAGGCCACCCTCAAGCCCTTGGGCGATTGCGGCTTGGCGCACCAGTTGGTCCAGAACGGCGTCAAACAGGACGTCATCGGGCAATTGGTTGTATTCTTGGGGCAATTGCGCGCTGAGGACCAGCATGTGACCCAGGGTGATCTCTTCACCATTCACAGTGGCCACAACAGTGCCCAGATCGGTTTCCTGTGCGACAGCCGGAACAGACGTGAACGCAATCGCGGTCGTCATGGCCAAAGCGGTGAAAATGTTCTTTGTCATATGGGCAACTCCCTTGCGGCCACCTGTGTGGCGGCGTTGACACTTTATAGGCTGGCGCTTACATCGCTCACAGGTCCGAAAGTGCCGGACCGCCCTTTTTTCTTGAACCTACCTAATGGTGCAACAGGGGGCGGGCAAGGCGTCCTCTTTCACGATCAGGAAAAGAGCCACCAAGCGGAGAAAACATGCTGGGCATCGGAACACTCGCCAAAAAGGTTTTTGGCACGCCGAATGATCGCAAAATCAAGGCAACGCGTCCGCTGGTGGACCAGATCAACGCGCTAGAGCCCGAGTTCGAGGCGCTGGACGACGCGGGCATCATCGCCAAAACGGCCGAATTCAAACAACGTGTCGCAGATGGCGAGAGCCTTGACGCGCTGCTGCCCGAAGCGTTCGCCGTCTGCCGTGAGGCCGCCAAGCGTGCGCTGGGTCTGCGGGCCTTTGACACCCAGTTGATGGGCGGTATTTTCCTGCACCAAGGTAACATTGCCGAGATGAAGACCGGTGAGGGCAAGACCCTTGTTGCGACCTTTCCGGCCTATCTGAACGCGCTGACGGGGCGTGGCGTGCATGTTGTGACCGTGAACGACTATCTGGCCCGTCGTGACGCCGAATGGATGTCCAAGGTCTATAACGCGCTTGGCCTGACCTGTGGCGCGGTTTACCCGATGCAGCCCGACGCAGAAAAGAAACAGGCCTATGCCTGTGACATCACCTATGCCACCAACAACGAGTTGGGGTTCGATTATCTGCGCGACAACATGAAATCCGAACTGGCCCAAATGGCACAGCGCGACCATTACTTCGCGATTGTGGACGAGGTGGACAGCATCCTGATCGACGAGGCGCGGACGCCCCTGATCATCTCGGGTCCCAGCCAAGATAAATCGGAACTCTACGTCGCGCTGAACGATGTGGTGCCCCTGCTGACCGAAGAGCACTACACGCTGGACGAAAAGACCCGCAACGTGACCTTTACCGACGAAGGCAACGAGTTCATGGAGCAAGAGTTGCTCCGCCGTGGTCTCTTGCCCGAGGGTCAGTCGCTCTATGATCCCGAGAGCACAACCTTGGTCCACCACGCGACGCAGGCGCTCAAGGCGCATACCGCGTTCACCAAGGACAAGGATTACATCGTTCGCGACAATCAGGTTGTTCTGATCGACGAATTCACCGGTCGTATGATGGCCGGTCGCCGCCTGTCCGATGGCCTGCATCAGGCGATCGAGGCCAAAGAGGGCTGCGCGATCCAACCGGAAAACGTCACTTTGGCGTCCGTCACGTTCCAGAACTACTTCCGTCTTTATGACAAGCTGGGCGGGATGACCGGTACAGCCGCGACCGAGGCCGAGGAATTCGAAGAAATCTACGGTCTGGGCGTGGTTGAGGTTCCGACGAACCGTCCCATCGCGCGGATCGACGAGGACGATCAGGTGTTCCGCACCGCCCGTGAGAAATTCGAGGGCATCGTCAAAACCATCCATGAGGCGCACGCCAAAGGTCAACCGATCCTTGTCGGCACCACGTCGATTGAGAAATCGGAATTGCTGTCGCAGATGCTGACCGCCGCCGGGGTGGAACACAACGTCCTGAACGCCCGCCACCACGAACAAGAGGCGCAGATCGTCGCCGACGCGGGCAAGCTGGGCGCAGTGACCATCGCCACCAACATGGCCGGTCGCGGGACCGACATCAAACTGGGCGGCAACGTCGAGTTCAAGATCATGGAGGCCATCGCCGCCAACCCCGACGCCGATCCGGAACAGATCCGCACCCAGATCGAAGAGCAGCACACCGCCGACGAAGAGGCCGTCAAGGCCGCTGGTGGTCTGTTCGTTCTGGCGACCGAACGTCACGAAAGCCGTCGCATCGACAACCAGCTGCGCGGTCGTTCCGGCCGTCAGGGGGACCCGGGCCGCAGCTCGTTCTTCCTCAGCCTTGAGGACGACTTGATGCGCATCTTCGGGTCCGAACGGTTGGACAAGGTTCTGTCGACCCTTGGTATGAAAGAGGGCGAGGCGATCGTGCACCCGTGGGTGAACAAGTCGCTTGAAAAGGCCCAAGCCAAGGTCGAAGGCCGCAACTTTGACATCCGTAAGCAGCTGTTGAAATTCGACGACGTGATGAACGATCAGCGTAAGGTGATCTTTGGTCAGCGTCGCGAAATCATGGAGGCCGAGGATCTGTCCGAGATCGCGCAGGACATGCGCTATCAGGTGATCGACGATCTGGTCGCAACGCATATCCCCGAACGCTCCTACGCCGATCAATGGGACGGTCCGGGTCTGCAGGCAGCCGTGATCGAACATCTGAACATCGACCTGCCCATCGTGGAATGGGTCGACGAAGAGGGTGTTGATGACGACATCATCCGTGAACGGATTGAGGCCGCATCGGACGAGGCCATGGCCGAAAAAGCCGAGGCCTTTGGCCCCGACACCATGCGCAACATCGAAAAGCAGGTGTTGTTGCAGACGATCGACACCAAATGGCGTGAGCATCTGTTGACGCTGGAACACCTGCGGTCGGTCGTGGGCTTCCGTGGTTATGCCCAGCGGGACCCATTGAACGAATACAAGAACGAGGCCTTCGCCCTGTTCGAATCCCTGCTGAATGCGCTGCGTACCGATGTGACCCAAAAACTGGGTCAGGTCCGTCCGCTTAGCGAGGAAGAACAGGCCGCTATGATGGCCCAACTTCAGGCGCAACAGGCCGCCCTGCAAAAGGCCGCCGAGGTGCCGTCGGCCGAGGACACCCCGACACCGCTGGTCGACGGGTTCGATGAGACCAACCCGGACACATGGGGCAACCCCAGCCGCAACGACGCCTGCCCCTGTGGCTCGGGCAAAAAGTTCAAGCATTGCCACGGCAAGCTGACCTAAAAACACGGCCCGGTGCGCGGACAATGCGCGTGACCGGGTCCTTTTCGCACGATTTTCGAAACAATCGCGCATTTTGCCACTTTCATGCCTTGTTTGGAAACTAAAGGTTATACCCATAATCAAAAGGGTATGAGTCGGTGCAGTTTGCGAAACAGTCACTTTCAATCGCTGCGGCCTGTGTAATTGCAGTTGGTGCAGGCCACTTTGTTCAGAACAAGGATATGTACCTTGGCACAACGCGCGCCACGGCGGCGCCGTTGCAACCGGTCGTCGCGGTCACCGATACGTTCGTGAACACGATTCAACCCTTGTCGGCCACGACGGACGACGCGCCGACATCCCTTGTTCGGTTGGGGGAGATGCCGTCCTTGCCGACGATTTCTATGGACCTAACCGCCCGCGTGAACAGCGATCATGACCGCCTGACCCTGCCTGCGTCGGCCAACCCCGCGATCAACGAATACGGCCTGCCCTGTGAGGCGAAGCTGACCCTGACCCCCGAAACAGGCGGTTTGGTGGCCGTGTCTCTGATCGCAAGTTGTCTGATCGATTCCCCTGTGACGTTGCAGCACGACAAACTGGTGTTCAGTGCGCGCACGGATCACATCGGACGTCTGGACGTGACCATCCCCGCGATGGACGGCGAGGCCACCGTGACGGCGGTTTTGGACACCGGCGACACGCTGAGCGCAATGACATCCGTGCCGGATGCCACAGATTATGACCGGATTGCCCTGCAATGGGTCGGGGATCAGGCGATGGGCCTGCACGCCTTTGAATTCGGGGCGGCCTTTGGCGATACGGGCCATGTCTGGGCCGAAAACCCACGGTCGGCCAGCGCGCATTCAGGCGGGTTTCTGACCCGTTTGGGCACGGGCATCGGTCCCGCCGCACAGTTCGCCGAGGTCTATTCCTTCCCAAAGGCCCAAGAGCACCTGAACGGCGTTGTACGCATGTCGGTTGAGGTTGCCGTGACCGAACGTACCTGTGGCGCACAGGCCAGCGCGGAAATTCTGCAACCTGGTGCAAACGGAAACTCGCAGGCCACGGATATCGTTCTGGACCTGCCCGGATGTGACGCCGTTGGTGAATTTCTGGTGTTGAAAAATATCGTCCGAGACCTGAAACTCGCCGCCAACTGAGGCTGGCGGAAAATCAATGATCAAACACCTGTTCGGCGCGGCGGTTTTCGCCGCGACCCTCTGTTTTGGCGCGGGGCAATCCGTGGCGCAGGACGTGACCCTGACCTCGCGGGATGGGTCTATTCAGGTGTCGGGCGCGCTGACCTCCTTTGACGGCGAGTTTTACCGGATCGAAACGGAATACGGCCAGTTGGTTCTGGATGGACAGGGCGTGGTCTGCGCCGGTCCCGGATGTCCCGACCTAGAGGCCTATGTCGCCGAATTCACCCTGTCGGGCGATCCGAAACTGGGCCGGTTGTTGATTCCTGCGCTGCTTGAATCCTATGCCGACCGGCGCGGTTTGGCCGTGACACGGATCGTTGAGGGCGCGGATGCGTTCCGCCTGATCCTGCGCGATGAAAACGCGGGCCGCGATGTCGCCCGTATTGAGGTGCGCCAGAATTCCACCGCCGAAGGGTTCGCCGATCTGGTGACGGGCGAGGCCGATATCACCATGGCCGCGCGCCCCGTGCGCGGGGATGAGGTGACGTTGGGCCAAACCGCCGGTCTGGGCGATCTGTCCGACCCAGGGCGCAGCCGCGTGGTTGCCTTGGACGCCGTTATCCCCGTGGTCGCGCTGGGCAATCCGGTGACATCGATGCAGGTCGAAGATCTGGGCGCGATCCTGTCGGGTGCCGTGACCGAATGGCCGGGTGAACAAGGTTCGGTCGTCTTGCACGGTCTGGAAAACGGCACCGGCCCGCGACAGGCGGTTCAGGACGGTCTGCTGGCGTCGCTTGGCCTGACCCTCAGCGACGATATGCGCCGCCACAACAGCGACGCCGAGGTCGCCGATGCCGTGGCGCAGGACGTCAATGCATTGGCCGTGGTGGGTCTGTCCGAGCGCGGCAATGCCCTGCCTGTGACGCTGCGCGGTGGGTGCGGCATCCCCCTGCCTGCGACGCGGCACAGCCTGAAGACCGGCGACTATCCCTTCACGGCGCCCATGTTTTTGTACCTGCCCGAACGGCGTCTGCCGTTGTTCGCGCGGGAATTCCTGCGCTATCTGCGCTCACCCGCTGCGCAACTGGTGATCCGGCGCGCGGGGTTCGTGGACCAGAGCCGCGAGGAGATCGGGATAGCTAACCAAGGTTTGCGCCTTGCCAATGCGATCGGGATTGCGGGGGGTGACGTACCGCTGGATCAGGTGCAGGGATTGTTGGCCGATCTGGGCGACGCGCGGCGTCTGACCACGACATTCCGGTTTGAGGGCGGCCAATCGCGACTCGAGCCTCAATCGGCGGGCAACGTGATCAGTCTGGCTCGCGATCTGGAAAGCGGTCTTTACGATGATCAGGAACTGATTTTCGTGGGGTTCAGTGACGGCGAAGGCGGTTGGGAGGTGAACAAACGTCTGTCCCAAACCCGCGCCGAGGCCGTGCGCGAGGCGGTACGCACCGCCGCCCTGACCGCCGATCCGTCGCGGTTGCGTCTGTCGGTGGCGGGTTATGGTGAGGCTTTGCCGATTGCCTGTGACGACACGGATTGGGGTAAGCGTGTAAATCGCCGCGTTGAGGTCTGGGTGCGCGATCTGCGCTAGATGAACCCCTCGGCCCGCAGGCTAAGCTCACGCGATTTTCCGACGATGATGTGATCGTGCAGCGTCAGGCCCAGAACTTGTGCCGCCGTTTCGATTTGCGCGGTCATGGCGATGTCGGCCTCGGACGGGGACGGATCGCCGGACGGGTGGTTGTGCACAAGGATCAGGGCCGAGGCATTCAGTTCCAGCGCGCGTTTCACGACCTCACGCGGGTAGACCGGCACATGATCGACGGTGCCGCGCGCCTGTTCCTCATCCGCGATCAGGATGTTTTTCCGGTCAAGATAGAACACGCGGAACTGTTCGGTCTCACGATGCGCCATTGACGTATGACAGTAATCAATCACCGCGTCCCAACCGGACATCACAGGCCGGTCGATCACGCGCGAGCGCGCCATGCGATGCGCAGCGGCCTCAACGATTTTCAGATCGGTGATGACGGAATCACCAATGCCCGCAACCTCTTTCAACCGTTCGGGATCGGCGGACAGGACGCGGTTGAAATCCCCGAACCGGTCCATCAACGCACGGGCCAGCGGTTTGACATCCGCCCGCGGAATCGCGCGAAACAACACCAGTTCAAGCATCTCGTAATCGGGCATCGCCGCTGCGCCGCCCGACATGAACCGGTCGCGCAGGCGTTTGCGGTGATCCTTGATATAGGACGGAACCCTGCCGGCGACGGGTGCCATCATTGCGGGCACCGCGGGGGCGGAGTCCATCAAGGGCAGTTGGGGTTCCTGAAATGAATTGGGTCGGCGCATAGGCCGACCCTTTCAATAACTGGTAAACGACGGGTTAACGCCGGATCACCTAGCCCTTCATCCCGTCCCAAAAGTTCTTCACTTTGGAAAAGAAATCCGTGCTCTCGGGGTTATTGTCTTCGCTGAGGCGCTCAAACTCGCGCAGCAGCTCTTTTTGCTTGGACGTCAGGTTCACAGGGGTTTCCACCGCCAGTTCGATGAACATGTCACCCTGACCGCCGCCGCGCAGGGCGGGCATGCCCTTGCCGCGCAGGCGCATCTGTTTGCCCGACTGGCTACCCGCAGGGATCTTCACCCGGCTACGGCCACCGTCGATCGTCGGCACCTCGATGTCACCCCCCAGAGCCGCCGCCGTCATGGACACGGGCACCAGACAGGACAGGTGCACGCCTTCGCGGCGGAAAATCTGATGTTCGGTCACATCGATGAAGATATAGAGATCCCCCGACGGACCGCCGCGCAGGCCCGCTTCGCCCTCACCGGCCAGACGGATACGGGTGCCCGTTTCCACACCGGCGGGGATGTTCACGGACAGCGAGCGGTCTTTTTCAACACGCCCGACGCCACCGCAGCTTTTGCAGGGGTTCTTGATGATCTGGCCAAGGCCACCACAGGTCGGACAGGTGCGTTCGACCGTGAAAAAGCCCTGTTGCGCGCGTACCTTGCCCATGCCCGAACAGGTCGGACAGGCGGCGGGTTCCGCACCGCTTTCGGCGCCGGTTCCATCACAACCCGCGCAGGACACAGAGGTCGGCACGTTGATGGTTTTCTGCGCGCCGTTATAGGCCTCTTGCAGGGTGATGCGCATGTTATAGCGCAGGTCCGAGCCACGCGCGGCGCGTTGGCGGCCACCGCCACCACGTGCCCCACCGCCCATAAAGTCGCCGAACAGATCGTCAAACACGTCGGAAAAAGCGGACGAGAAATCGCCACCACCGCGGCCAAAGCCATGTCCGCCGCCACCGCCCATGCCGCCCTCAAATGCGGCGTGGCCATAGCGGTCATACGCGGCCTTTTTATCCGGATCCTTTAGCGTCTCGTAGGCCTCGTTGACCTCTTTGAACTGCGATTCAGCATCCGGGTTGTCGGCGTTACGGTCGGGGTGCAGCTCTTTGGCCTTCTTGCGGTAAGCTTTTTTCAGCTCATCTGCCGAGGCGCCCTTGGTTACACCCAGAACCTCGTAGTAGTCGCGTTTTGCCATCTGCAATCCCTTCTGGAAACGTCATGCCGGCCCGAACGCGGGGTCCGGACCGGCACGCGTTTTCCATCGCCTTAGCGTTTGTCGCCGTCGAGGTCCTCAAAGTCAGCGTCAACGATGTCATCGTCTACGCTGCGGGGCTCATCTTCGTCACCGGCGGGCTCGGCCGCACCTTCGGATGCGTCCTGCTGCGATTTGTAGATCGCCTCGCCCAGCTTCATCGCGGCTTCGGTCACGTTCTGAACGCCCGATTTGATCTTCTCGGCGCTGGCACCTTCGTCCTCAAGCTGATCCTTGAGGGCGGCGATGGCCAGTTCGATGGCCTCGATCGTGGTCGGGTCGACTTTGTCGCTGTGCTCTTCCATCGACTTTTCGGTCGAGTGGATCAGGCTTTCCGCTTGGTTGCGGGCCTCAACGACTTCGCGACGCTCTTTGTCGGCCTCGGCGTTTGCCTCGGCGTCCTTGACCATCTGTTCGATGTCCTCATCCGACAGGCCACCCGATGCTTGGATGGTGATCTTTTGCTCTTTACCGGTGCCTTTGTCCTTGGCCGAAACCGACACGATGCCGTTGGCGTCGATGTCGAACGTCACCTCGATCTGGGGCATGCCGCGCGGTGCGGGCGGGATGTCTTCCAGATTGAACTGACCCAGAATTTTGTTGTCCGCAGCCATTTCGCGTTCCCCTTGGAAGACGCGGATGGTCACAGCATTCTGGTTGTCCTCGGCGGTCGAGAAGACCTGCGATTTCTTGGTCGGGATCGTCGTGTTGCGGTCGATCAGACGGGTGAATACACCACCCAGCGTTTCGATCCCCAGCGACAGCGGCGTCACGTCCAGCAGAACCACGTCTTTGACGTCACCTTGCAGAACGCCGGCCTGAATGGCGGCACCCATGGCGACAACCTCATCGGGGTTCACACCCTTGTGGGGTTCTTTGCCAAAGAACTTGGTGACCTCTTCGACCACTTTGGGCATGCGGGTCATACCACCGACCAGAACGATCTCGTCGATGTCGTTGGTCGACAGACCTGCGTCTTTCAGAGCGGCCGCACAGGGTTTCAGCGAACCCTTGATCAGGTCGTTCACGAGGCTTTCCAGCTTGGCGCGGGTCAGTTTCAGAACCATGTGCAGCGGGGTGCCGCTGTTGGGGTCCATGGCGATGAACGGCTGGTTGATTTCGGTCTGCTGGCTGGAGGACAGTTCGATCTTGGCCTTTTCCGCTGCTTCTTTCAGACGCTGCAGAGCCATCTTGTCCTTGGACAGATCGACGCCGTTCTCTTTTTTGAACTCTTCGGCCAGATAGTTGACGATGCGCATGTCAAAGTCTTCGCCGCCAAGGAACGTGTCCCCGTTGGTCGATTTCACTTCGAACAGGCCGTCGTCGATTTCCAGAATGGTGATATCGAAGGTACCGCCGCCAAGGTCATAGACCGCGATGGTGCGGGTTTCTTTTTTGTCCAGACCATAGGCCAGCGCAGCCGCGGTCGGCTCGTTGATGATGCGCAGCACTTCGAGACCGGCGATTTTACCGGCGTCTTTGGTGGCCTGACGCTGGGCGTCGTTGAAATACGCGGGAACGGTGATAACCGCCTGCGTGACGTCCTCGCCCAGATAGCTCTCGGCGGTTTCTTTCATCTTTTGCAGGATGAAGGCCGAGATTTGCGACGGGCTGTATTTTTCGCCCTGAACTTCGACCCATGCGTCGCCATTGCCGGCGTCTACGATCGAATAGGGGACGTGTTTCTGGTCTTTCGTGACCTCAGCGTCGTCGACGCGACGCCCGATCAGGCGTTTCACGGCGAATACGGTGTTTGCGGGGTTGGTGACCGCTTGGCGTTTTGCGGGCTGACCGACCAGGCGCTCACTGTCGGTGAAACCGACGATCGACGGCGTGGTGCGTGCACCTTCGGCGTTTTCGATAACGCGGGGCTGCGAGCCGTCCATGATTGCAACACAGGAGTTGGTCGTCCCGAGGTCGATCCCGATGACTTTGGCCATAATACTCTACCTCTTCTTTCGGCGATGTTTTGGGCAACAGACCCTGATAAGGCTTCTGCCACCCGATCCCAGTTTGGTTTGGGTCTTTGGCTAATTTTGACCCGCACCAGGCTTCTGGGCGTATATAAGGACGGGTTTCAGGCCCTGCAAGCGCTTGAATGTGAACAAAACCGGGGTTTTCTGCGATTCTGATGCTCCGAAACAGGGTTCAATGATGCAAATCACACCAGATGAGGAAATTCGCGGGTTTCAGATCTATCGCGGGATGTTGTCGCCGGATCAGCAAACGCAGGTTCTGGACGATATTCGCGACGTGGTGCGCGCCGCGCCCTTGTTCACGCCGACCACACCGCGCGGAAAACCGATGAGCGTGCGCATGACCTCGGCGGGGCAATATGGTTGGGTGTCGGACCGGCGCGGCTATCGTTATGATCGCGCGCATCCCACAGGTGTCCCGTGGCCAGAAATCCCTGAGTCCGTGATGGCCATATGGGATGGCGTGGCGGGTGTGGATCGGCGGCCCGAGTGCTGTTTGATCAATTACTATGATGAGGGCGCCCGCATGGGCATGCATCAGGACCGTGATGAGTCCGATTTCACCCTGCCCGTTGTGTCCGTGTCCCTAGGCGATGACGGGTTGTTCCGCATGGGCAATGATACGCGCGGCGGCAAAACCGAGAGCCGTTGGTTGGCCTCGGGCGATGTGGTGGTGATGGGGGGGGCGGCGCGGCTGGCCTATCACGGGGTGGACCGCATTCGTGCGGCCCTGACATCCCCGTTGTCGCGCAGGGGGCGGATCAACCTGACCCTGCGCGTGGTCGATTAGAAATCGGTCGCTGCGTCGTCCTGCGCGGCGGCGGCATCGATCAGCTGTTGCGCCAGATCGTGATGCTCGGCGTTGGGACAGGGACCTTCGGCGATCCGTTCGCTGCCATCGGGATAGATAAAGCGGCACATCGGCGCAGCATTGGCCGCCTCATATGCGGCACCCGCTGCCATTCCGGCCATCATTCCGATCATCACGGGCGGTGTCGTTGAGGCGCCGGCGGTCGCAGCGCCGATTGCCGCACCGGCATATTGTCCTGCGATGATGGTTTGCGGCGGTGTCTCGCAACCCGCCAGAATCGTCAGGCCAACGCCTGCCCAGATAAGGGTGTGTTTCATGTGTTAAATCCTGCCCGCACTCTTTTGGTCTTTGGTGCTCTGCCCAATAACGTCGCACAAACGACAAAAAATCCAGAGATGAACGCTGGTTTGTATCCAGAAGCGGCAGAAACGAGACAATAGGGATGTGTTATTTCCCGGCGGACCAGCTTGCCGAGGCATGACGTCGGGTAAAGGATTCGCCCATCAAACCCAACACCAGCAGAACCACAGATACGACCACCGGATATGTGATCGACGAAAAATGTGGGTTGTAGTTCAGAAAGATAAAGCCGCGCGCCTGATCGATCTCATGAAACAGGGGGTTCCAGTCAAACATGGCAAGCATGTATCCCGGTAAGGTATTTGCCAGAAACATCTTACCAGACGCGATCATGTTCGCCCGCTGATAGATATTGGCGATCATGGGAATGGCCTTGGGGGCCCACGGTTTCAGCGCCAGAAACACGATACCAACCGCAATGCCCGTGAACCACGCCAGCAACAGCATCGCCAGCGCACCGCCGGGTTTATAAACGTAGATGGGTCCGTTGATCGCGTTGTACACCAGCAACAAAATCGCCAGCGACAGAACCTGTGTATACAGGGTGCTGACCGCCGAGGACCCAATAGCGACGATCGTGTTCATCGGCGCATGTTGCATCATCGGGGATGTCGGGCCCTCGGCGCCCATCACGGCCTTTAGGGTTTTGTTGTGCGTCATGAACAGGAAAATGCCCGACAACAGATAGAGCAGGAAATCCCCGCGCACGGCCAGGGTCCGCATCCCCAGAACCGTGAACATCACATAGAAAATGCCGACAAACAGCAACGTCTGTAGCATGTTCATCAACAACCCGATCAGGGCGTGCCGGTGGCCTTTGCGGATATTGCGGACAGAGTCGTGAAAAATCAGCTCGGCCATGCGCAGGGCCGTGCCGAACAACGTCTGAGGCTGGGACCGTCGTTGAAACATGACATCACTGTCCTAAGAATTTTGCGGGCGCTGCTGCGTGGCTTGCCCATTCTGCTCATGCAAAGCATAAGGTCATTATGATTTTCTTACAACGCTTGGTCCGTTCGCTTGTTGGAGACCAAGCCGGGAGTGTGACCTTGGATTACGAAAAGCTTGAATCAGTATCGCGCCGTGCAGCCCTCTTGGCGGGTGCAAAAATCATGGACATCTACAACTCGGACGATTTTGAGGTGAAGTCCAAGTCGGACCAGAGCCCCGTCACCGAGGCCGATGAGGCCGCCGACGCCCTGATCGCCGAAATCCTGCGCGCTGAATTCCCCGACACTCTGATCGTGACCGAGGAACAGGCCGACAGCCACAGCGCCCACGCCGATAGCTTTTTGATCGTCGACCCGCTGGACGGCACCAAAGAGTTCATCAAACGCCGCGGCGAATTCACCGTGAACATCGCCTACGTCGAAAACGGTGTGCCGGTGCGCGGTGTGGTTTACGCGCCTGCCAAGGATCGCCTGTTCTACACCCGCGCCGATGGTCAGTCGGTTGAGGAAACCGGTGCACTGGCCGTTGATACCGTGGGTGATCTGACCCCGATGTCCGTGACCAAGGCCGACAATAGCGCCCTTATGATTGTGGCGTCGAAATCGCACCGCGATCAGGCAACCGACGACTACATCGCCAAATACAACGTCAAGGACATGACCAGCGCAGGTTCGTCCCTGAAATTCTGTCTGGTTGCGACGGGTGAGGCGGATCTTTACCCGCGTCTGGGTCGTACGATGGAATGGGACACCGCCGCAGGTCATGCCGTGGTTCTGGGCGCGGGCGGCAAGGTCGTACGCTTTGACGATCACACCGATCTGACCTATGGCAAAGACGGCTATGAAAACCCGTTCTTCATCGTTCTGTCCCCCGAAGTAGAGCTGAAATCCGCCTGATGTCGTTCCTGATTGTCATTCCCGCACGCTATGCCTCGACCCGTTATCCAGGCAAACCCTTGGTGGAATTGCGCGGTGCGGGTGGGACGGCGAAATCGCTGATCCGCCGCTCGTGGGAGGCCGCGATGGCCGTCCCCGGAAATCCGCGCGTCGTGGTGGCAACAGATGACGATCGCATCCGCGAGGCGGCTGAGGCCTTTGGGGCCGAGGTCGTCATGACCGCGATCACCTGTGCCAACGGGACCGAGCGCTGCGCCGAGGCCTATCAGACCTTGGGCGAAACCTTTGATGTCGTGGTGAACCTGCAGGGCGACGCGCCGCTGACCCCTGCGTGGTTCGTGGATGAACTGGTCACCGCGCTGCGCGCCGATCCGACGTCGCAGGTGGCGACGCCTGTGTTGCGCTGTGACGGGGCGGCGGTGAACGCGTTTCTTGAGGATCGACGCAATGGCCGTGTCGGCGGGACCACCGCCGTGTTCGGCGCGGGGAACAAGGCCCTCTATTTCTCGAAAGAGGTCATTCCCTACACCGGACAGACCTTTGCCGACGATGACCTGACGCCGGTGTTTCACCATGTCGGGTGCTATGCCTATCGGCCTGAGGCACTGGTTGAGTATCCGACGTGGCCCGCAGGGGCGCTTGAGGACCTCGAAGGTCTGGAACAGCTGCGGTTCATGGAGCGCGAACAACCCGTCCTGTGCGTCGAGGTCGATGGCAAGGGGCGCGCGTTCTGGGAGTTGAACAATCCTTCGGATGTCGAGCGGATTGAGATGATGCTGGCCCAGATGGGTGCGGACTAGTCGGGCCATAGCCCGCAATAATTCAACGACCGTCTTGGCCGACTCGGTCGGGTGGGACGGTCGATGCCTCGGCTAAACTTTTCCCCGAGATCATGCTGAACCGCGCTATAAGGTGCGAGAAACTGCGATCTTGGGAGTATCTGCTTAAACTTTGGTCGGGCCTGGCCATCCCTCCATCCCGATTTTTGTGCCGAACCTGACTTCGACCCGCAATTATCCGCTCATTATCACTTATTTTTTCGCATTTGCCGTTCCTCAGATGACGGTTTTTAAGGTGCACAAAAATTCAGCTTGGGATAGGGTCGAATTCCTGCAAGCCAGTGGATAGCGCGTTAACGAAGATGAATTTACCAAGAATGGGGACCCCAAAAGGGATGAATTCGCTAACGAAATACGCAGCTGTTACTTTTGGCTGTCATGTCAAATATACTGACATACGAAATTACATTCTGACGGCGCGTGTGTTGCGCCAAAGGCGGAAAGAGATCGAATGAAACGTAAAGTTACCAAAGCAGTTTTCCCAGTCGCCGGTATGGGTACGCGGTTTTTGCCCGCGACCAAGTCGGTTCCCAAAGAGATCATGACGCTGGTTGACCGCCCGTTGATCCAATATGCGATTGATGAAGCGCGTGCCGCAGGGATCAAGGAATTCATCTTTGTCACCGCCAAGGGCAAAAGTGCCCTTGAGGATTATTTCGACTGCTCGCCGCATCTGGAATCCGAGCTGCGCAAAAAGGGCAAAACCGACCTGTTGGAGACCCTCAAGGCGACCAACATGGACAGCGGGGCGATCGCCTATATCCGCCAGCAAAAGGCGCTGGGCCTTGGGCACGCAGTATGGTGTGCGCGTCGCCTGATCGGCAACGAACCCTTTGCGGTGATCCTGCCGGATGACGTCATCGCCGGCGAAACACCGTGTTTGCAGCAGATGGTCGAGGCCTATGCCGAAACCGGTGGCAACATGGTTGCCGCGATGGAAGTGCCCCACGAAAAGACCAAGGCCTATGGCGTTCTGGACGTCCAAGACGACATGGGGTCCATGGTTTCGGTCAAAGGCATGGTCGAAAAACCCGAACCCGACGACGCGCCCTCGAACCTTGCTGTGATCGGCCGCTATATCCTGACGCCCAGCGTACTTCAGAACATTTCCAAGGCCAAAAAAGGTGCGGGCGGTGAAATTCAGCTGACCGATGCCATCGCCGAGGAAATCGGCAAAGAGGACGGCGGCGTGTACGGCTATCGCTTCCGTGGTCAGCGGTTCGACTGTGGCTCCAAGGCCGGTTTCCTGCAGGCAACTGTGGCATTCGGCCTTGCACGGGATGACTTGCGCGACGAATTCAGCGATTACCTGACCGAGATGGTCGCGTTGCAGAACGCGGCGCAATAAAAGGTCTAATAGTCGATGAAGAATGTGTTGGTAACGGGTGGGGCCGGATATATCGGGTCCCACGCCTGTAAGGTGTTGCGCGATCAGGGCTATGTGCCCGTCACCTATGACAACTTGTCCACCGGCTGGGAAGATGCGGTCAAGTTCGGCCCGTTCGAACGCGGCGACCTGCACGACCGTGCCCGTTTGGATGAGGTGTTCGCCAAATACCAACCCGTCGCCGTGATGCATTTCGCCGCCTTTAGTCAGGTCGGAGAGGCGATGCGCGAACCCGGTAAATACTGGCACAACAACGTCGGCGGCTCCTTGGTTTTGATCGAGGCCGCCGTCGCCGCCGGATGTCTGAACTTTGTCTTCTCTTCGACCTGCGCCACCTATGGCGATCAGGACGGAGTCGTTCTGGACGAAAACAGCGCCCAGATGCCTCTGAACGCCTACGGGGCGTCCAAACGCGCGATTGAGGACATCCTGACCGACTTTGGCGCAAGTGACGGTCTGAACTCGGTTATCTTTCGCTATTTCAACGTGGCGGGGTGTGATCCCGATGGTGAGGTGGGTGAGTTCCATCAGCCCGAGACACATCTTATCCCGCTGATGTTGGACGCGATTGAGGGCAAGCGCCCCGCGTTGACCGTCTTTGGCACCGATTATCCGACGCCCGATGGCACCTGTATCCGCGACTATGTCCATGTGATGGATTTGGTCGATGCGCATGTTCTGGGCCTGAAATGGCTGGAGGACGGCAAGGGCAGTCGCGTCTTTAACCTTGGCACTGGCAAAGGGTTCTCGGTGCGCGAGGTGATCGACCATTCCAGTTCCGTCACCAACAAGCCCGTCCCGATTGTTGAGGGCGATCGCCGCGCCGGTGATGCGGTTGCGCTGGTATCCGGCAGCACCCGCGCAAATGCAGAGTTGGGTTGGTCGCCTGAACGGTCTACGCTGCAACGGATGATTTCCGACGCGTGGCGCTGGCACCAGAATGGGCATTACGACAAATAATCCGAATGGGGATCTGTTGCTGAACGACGATCACGGGCCGCAACGCCCGTGGTTGGTCGAGATGTGGCAGGCCTATCGCATGCGTTGGACCCGTCGGCGTCTGCTGGCGCGGGCGTGGCGCAAGCGGCGGCAACTGACGTCGGTGGTGGATCGCACGGACACGATTGCGCCGGACGACATTCTGGTCTTTGCCACCCTGCGCAATGAGGCGGTGCGCCTGCCGCATTTCCTATCGCATTACCGGGCGCTGGGCGTTCGGCATTTCCTGATCGTCGATAACCACAGCACAGACGACACCGCCGCGTTCCTGCGGGATCAACCCGATGTCTCGCTGTGGACCACCGCCGACAGTTACAAGAAATCGCGCTTCGGGATGGATTGGCTGACGTGGTTGATGATCCGGCACGGGCACGGGCATTGGTGTCTGACCGTCGACGCGGATGAGCTGTTGATCTATCCGCAGTCCGAGACGCGGCCATTGCCGGAACTGACACGTCACCTTGAACACATCGGCAAGGACGCCTTCGGGGCGGTCATGTTGGACCTTTATCCCAAGGGGCGGCTGTCGGCGCAGACCTATCAGGCGGGGGATGATCCGCTCAGCACGCTGAACTGGTACGATGTCGGGAATTACTCCACCAAATACCAACCGAACCTGCGCAACCTATTGGTGCGGGGCGGGGTGCGGGCGCGGGTGTTTTTTGGCGCATTGCCCGATCGCGTACCGACCCTATCCAAAACGCCCTTGGTCAAATGGAACCGGCGCTATGCATATGTCAGTTCGACCCACTCGGTTTTGCCGACACGTTTGAACGCCGTTCGCGGTGCAGGTGGCGGGGGGATGGTGTCGGGGGTTCTACTGCATACCAAGTTCCTGCCGACGGTCATCGAAAAGTCGCGTGAGGAAAAGCACCGACAAGAGCATTTCGCCAACAGCACCCTGTTTGACGCCTACTACGACGGTCTGATCGCGGACCCAGATTTCTGGACCGAGATGTCCAGTTCCTATGAAGGGTGGGAAAAGTTGGCGCAGCAGGGGCTATTGTTTCCAGGTTCGTGGGTATAGTGCAGAAATTCTAATATTGTTTCTGAATTTACTTGCATCGCTGCTGGGCCTAGTATTGACCCAATAAAACAGTAGGTTGTGCGAAAATCTAAGAAATGTAGGGGTTTGGGTCGTTTCAGAGTGTTGGGTTAACCTTTTCGTCCAACTTCTGAGGTAGGCCGAGTTCGAGGAGATACGTTGGGCAAGCTTTCGGCATATCTAACGTCCTACCGCCTGCGGTTGGAGCGGAAAAAATGGCAGATGCGCGCGTTTCGCAAGCGTCGTCAGCTAAAGCCGTGCGCGAACCGGACTGCTACGATCAAGCCCGCCGATATCCTGTTGTTTTCGACCCTGCGCAACGAACGGGTGCGCCTGCCCTATTTCCTGAAATACTATCGGGAAAAGGGTGTCGGGCATTTCCTGATCGTCGATAACGGGTCTGATGACGGTAGTCTTGAGTACCTGATGGAACAGCCCGATGTGTCCGTCTGGCAGACCAAGCACAGCTATCGCAAGTCGCACTTCGGTGTGGATTGGCTGAACTGGCTGCAACGCAAATACGGGCACGATCACTGGACCCTTGTCGTCGATGCGGATGAATTTCTGGTCTATCCCTATTGCGATACGCGCTCGATCCCCGCGCTGACCGATTGGCTGGACTCCTCGGGGGTGACGTCGTTCGGGACGATGGTTCTGGACATGTACCCGCGCGGACCTATTGACGCCCAACCCTATACCGAGGGTGACGATCCGTTCGAGATCGCAAGCTGGTTCGACAGCGGCAATTTCACCATCGAAAAGAACAACAAGTATAAAAACCTGTGGATTCAGGGCGGACCGCGGGCGCGCGTGTTCTTTGCCGATCAGCCGAAAAAGGCGCCTGCGTTGAACAAGACGCCCTTGGTGCGCTGGAACCGGAACTATGTCTACATCAGTTCGACCCATATGCTTTTGCCGCGGGGGTTGAACCTTGTTTATGACGAATGGGGTGGGGAAAAGGCGTCGGGCTGTCTGCTGCACGCCAAGTTCCTGAACACCTTTGTCTCCAAGGCCGAAGAGGAACTGGACCGCAAGGAACACTATGCCAATAGCCGCGAGTACATGATGTATCTCGACGTGCTAAAAAGTCAGCCCGAGCTGTGGAACAAGTGGTCCGAGAAATACATCAACTGGCGCCAGCTTGAGATCCTTGGCCTGATGTCCAAAGGAAACTGGGCATGAGCGTCGGGTTCATCATGTTGGTGCACACCGCGCTGGACCGTGCGGCGCAGGTCGCGCGCTATTGGGCCGAGGCGGGATGCCCCATCGTGATCCACGTGGACAAATCCGTGTCCAATCGCGTCTATCGCGAATTTGCCGCTGGCCTGTCCGATCTGGACAATGTTCAGTTCAGCCCCCGCCACAAGGTCGAATGGGGCACGTGGTCCTTGGTCGCGGCGACCCAATCGGCGGGTGAGCTGTTCCTCGACAGCTATCCCGACATCCGGCACGTCTATCTGGCATCGGGCTCGTGTTTGCCGCTGCGCTCGGTCAATGAGTTGCGCGAATATCTGGCCGCGCGGCCGCGCACCGATTTTATCGAATCCGTCACGACCGAGGACGTGCCGTGGACCGTCGGCGGGTTGGACAGCGAACGCTTTACCCTGCGGTTTCCGTTCTCGTGGAAGAAGCATCGCCAACTGTTCGACGCCTATGTCCGGTTTCAACGCCGCATCGGGTTCAAACGCCGCATTCCCGCGGGGCTTGTGCCGCATCTGGGCTCGCAATGGTGGTGTCTGACGCGCCGCACGCTTGAGGCGATCCTGAAAGACCCCGAGCGTGACACCTATGACCGCTATTTCAAACGGGTCTGGATTCCGGACGAAAGCTATTTCCAATCGCTGGTCCGGCTGCATTCCGAAACGATCGAGAGCCGCTCTCTGACCCTGTCCAAGTTCGATTTTCAGGGCAAGCCGCACATCTTTTACGACGACCACCTGCAATTGCTGCGTCGGTCTGATTGTTTTGTGGCGCGCAAAATCTGGCCGCGTGCCGATCGTCTATATGCCAGCTTTCTGTCCAAGGACCCGAACGTCACCAAGGTGGCCGAACCAAACCCGGGCAAGATCGACCGCCTGTTTGCCAAGGCCGTGGATCGCCGCACCCGTGGCCGCGCGGGCCTCTACATGCAGAGCCGCTTTCCCAACGAAAACTGGGAGAACGGCCCGACCTGTGCGCCCTATTCCGTGTTCCAAGGGTTCAGCGAACTGTTCGTCGATTTCGAAACATGGCTGAACCGCGCGGCGGGCGTTCGGGTGCATGGCCATCTGTATCACCCCGAATCCGTGCAATTCGCGGGGGGCGAGACGGTTTATAACGGGGGGCTGTCGAATTCGGCGGCCCTGCGCGATTACAACCCGCGCCGGTTCCTGACCAATCTGATCTGGAACACGCGGGGCGAACGGCAGTGTTTCCAATTCGGTCCGGGCGATCAACAGGACATCGGACGGTTCATCGCCAAAGACCCCAATGCCCAGATTTCCGTAATCACCGGCGCATGGGCCGTGCCCCTTTTCCATTCGTCGAACAATTTCGCCTATATCCGGCGTGAGGCCGCCGCCCTGCAAAAGATCGAGGCCAAGCATCTGGCGATCCTGCGCGAATCCAGCACCAAGGCCCGCGTGCGTATCTGGTCCATGGCCGATTTCATCCAGAATCCGATGGAGCCGCTTCAGATCATCATCGACGAAATCGCTCCGCGCGGACAACGTCGCCTGACCGAGGCCCCGCGCCTGTCCGATCTGAACGGGTTTGGACAGTTCCTGCAGAACCTGAAGAACCAAGGGATGCAGCCCTATCTCATGGGCGATTTCCCGATTGAGGACCCCAGCGGGACCTCCCGCCCCGAGGGCGGCAAACCCTATTTGGTGCAGTAATCCCCGATGGCGCGTGATTTCGATTACTTTGTAGTTCTGGCCGACATGCGGACGGGTTCGAATTTCCTCGAGGCGAACCTGAACGAATTTTCCGGCCTGATCTGTCATGGTGAGGCCTTCAATCCGCATTTCGTCGGGCACAAGGATCAGATGGCCCTGCTGGGCGTCAATCTGCGCCAGCGTGAGGCGGACCCGATGCGCCTGATCGCGGCGATGCAGGATCAGGACGGGGTCGTGCCCGGTTTCCGGTTTTTCCACGACCACGATCAACGGATTTTGAAACACGTTCTGACCGACCGGCGCTGTGCCAAGGTGGTGCTGCAACGTAATCCGGTCGACAGCTACGTGTCGCGCAAGATCGCGGTCGCGACGGGGCAATGGCGCCTGACCAACGTGACCCACAAAAAGACCGCCAAGGCCGTGTTTGATGCAGGTGAATTCCGCACCCATCTGGAACAGCTTGGCGATTTCCAGACCCTGATCCAGAACACCCTGCAGCGCAGCGGACAGACCGCGTTTTACATTCGGTATGAGGACATTAGCGATCTGGATGTGATGAACGGTCTGGGCCGGTTTCTGGGCGCGAAAAAGGGTCTGGACTCGCTCAGCGGCAAGCTCAAGAAACAGAACCCCGAACCGATTTCGGAAAAGGTCGAGAATTTCGACGAGATGCAGCAGGCGCTGGCGGGGATCGACATGTTCGCCCTGTCCGAGTTGCCCAGCTTTGAGCCCCGCAAGGGCCCGTTGGTGCCGTCCTATGTGGCGGGGCATCGCACGCCGCTGTTGTTTATGCCGGTGCAGGGTGGGCCGGTTTCTGCGATCAAATCGTGGATGGCGGCCATCGACGGGGTGGGGGTTGATGACCTGACCCGCGATTTTACCCAGAAATCCCTGCGCCAATGGAAACGTCAGAACCCGGGTCACCGGACGTTCACGGTTGTGACCCATCCGCTTGAACGGGCGCATACGGCGTTTTGCCGTCACATCCTGATGCCGGGACCCGAATGTTACCCCGAGGTGCGCGGCACCCTGCGCAAGGTGCATAAGCTGCCGATCCCAGAGGGCGCGCCGGGCGCGGAGTATGACGCCAGCGCCCACCGCGCCGCATTCTTAGGGTTTCTTGAGTTCGTAAAGGCCAACCTATCGGGCCAGACAAGCGTGCGGATCGATCCCGCATGGGCGTCCCAGATGAACGTCCTACAGGGGTTCGCGCAATTCGGCGTGCCCGATCTGGTGATCCGCGCGGAACGGTTGATCGACGATCTGGCCATGGTGACGTCCCAGATCGGCAAGACCAAACTTGTCCCCGTGGACATCGGTGATGAGGGACCTGTGCCCCTATCCGCGATCTATGACGGTGAGGTTGAGCGCGCCGCGCGGGACGCGTATCAGCGCGATTATATGATGTTCGGCTATCAGAGCTGGGTCGATCCGGCCCACGCCAACGCGTCAGGCCGCCTGACTGGCCGTTGAATCGGTCAGCATCGCGTGCAGCGCGGCAGGGTCCGAATTCACCCGCAGCTTGGCGCAAAATCCCTCATCCCGCAGGGTCCGCGACACGAGGGCCAGCGCCTTTAGATGATCCACACCCGATTCACGCGGTGCGAACAGGGCAAAGACCAGATCGACCGGCTGCCGGTCGACGGAATCGAAATCCAGAGGTTTTTCCAGACGCAGGAAGGCACCGACAACGTGGTCGATACCATCCAGACGTGCGTGGGGTAGGGCAACACCGTGCCCTACGCCCGTTGGTCCAAGGCTCTCACGGTCCTGCAGCGCGTCAACCGCGTCCGAGGCCCGCAAACCGTAAACCGATGCAGCGATATCGCCGAGGTCCTGAAACAGACGTTTCTTGCTGGACAGGGTGCTGAACACCCGCACAGCCTCGGGTTTCAAGATATTAGATAATTCCATGAATCCTACGTTGTCAGGTACCTAGCGGCCGCCACAATCGTCCATCTTACGGGTCGATCCAGCCTACATTGCCGTCTTCACGACGGTGCACGACATTCACGCCACCCGATTTTTCATTGCGAAACACCAAAAGCGGTGCCCCCGCCAGTTCCATCTGCATCACAGCTTCACCAACAGAGAGGGACGGAATTTGCGTCTCCATCTCGGCGATGATCATCGGTTGCAGCGAATCCGGCTCCGAATCGTCATCAGAGTTGGCGAGGATATACGAGGAACCCCCGATCAATTCAACCGGCTGGGCGCGGTCCTTGTGGTGGTCCTTGAGGCGGCGCTTGTAACGGCGCAGTTGTTTTTCCATTTTCGCGGCGCAATCCTCAAAGGCCGCGTAGATTTCGGTGGCATGCGCTTTGGCCTGAGCAGTCAGGCCGGTCGACAGGTGGATCGTGGCCTCACACACATATTCATGGGCGTCACGCGAGAACACAACGGTCGCATCTGTTGGTCGCTCTGCGTATTTGTCCACGATTTCACCAAGGCCTTGTTTGACGTGGGTCTGCAGGGCATCGCCAATATCAATATGTTTGCCGGTGATTGAGTAACGCATCACGGTGCCTCCTTTTTTGGTTGTCCGCACAACAGGACAGACCGGTCGCGGGACCGGCAGTATCCTGAAATTTTGTTAATTGATGGTGCGCGTCGCCGCCCCGTGGCAGAGGGGGCGATGGGTGCCTGGCCGTTCAGGGCCGTGGCGAAAGAGATGAGTCTGTGGTCATCCATCCCTTACATTGGCGCCCGATATGGACCGCTTGTCAATGTCTCAGAGGTCGAAGAAACCAAACTTGCGTTTGGGCGCCGATGACGGGTTAAGAGATTTTGAAGTTCTGGCCGAGATACACGCGGCGCACGTTTTCGTCGCGCACGACCTCGTCTGTGGTGCCGCTCATCAAAACCACACCGTCGTTCAGGATATAGGCGCGATCCACGATTTCCAGCGTCTCACGCACGTTGTGGTCAGTGATCAGAACGCCGATGCCGCGGTTTTTCAGATCGGCCACAAGATGGCGGATTTCGCCGACCGCAATCGGGTCGACGCCCGCAAACGGTTCGTCCAACAACAGGTATTTCGGGTTCGCCGCCAGACAACGCGCGATTTCCACGCGCCGCCGTTCCCCGCCCGACAGGGCAAGCGCCGAGGCGCGGCGCAGGTGGCTGATCGAGAACTCGGACAGCAATTCCTCAAGCCGCTCGCGCCGTTTGTGGCGGTCGGGTTCGGCGATTTCGAGAATGGCGAGGATATTGTCCTCGACACTCATCCCGCGAAAGATACTGACCTCTTGGGGCAGGTATCCAATGCCCAGCTTGGCGCGGCGATACATCGGCAGACTGGTGACGTCGCGACCGTCGATACTGATCGTGCCGCCTTCGGGTTTGATCAGACCGGCGATGTTGTAAAAGCACGTGGTCTTGCCCGACCCGTTCGGACCCAAAAGGGCGACAACCTCACCCCGACCCAGATCAAGGCTGACGTCACGGATGACCGGACGTTTGCGATAGCTCTTCATCAGGTGCGAAATGCGCAGACCGGCGGCACCGTCGGTCACGGTCAGGGATGGGCCGTCACTCATTGTGCCGCGCCGGGTTGAAAGATGGTTTTGACGCGGCCCTGCATGGTGCCCTGACCGGTGTTCAGATCCACGATCAGGCGTTCCCCCGACAGGGCGTTCTGTCCTTGGGTCAGCAAAACGTTACCGGACAGGATGATCGAGGCAGAGTCGATCGTGTATTCGGCGCGGGCGGCCTCGGCGGCCTCACCACCATTGACCAGAACGACGTTTCCGGTGGCGATCATGCGGGCGATTTGGCCGGGATTGTCGCCTTGGGCGTATTCGACCGCGACGTTATCGGCACTCAGACGCATGGCACCCTGACCGATCAGGACGTTGCCGGAAAATTCTGCAATTCCAGTGGCTTGGTCAACGCGCAGTTGATCGGCAGTCACCTCAACCGGTAGGGAGGCGTCTTGTTTCAGGCCACCAAAAGCCACCTGAGCCCCTTGGGCCAAGGTCATGGTGGCAGCACAAATAACAGCTAGGGCGATCCCGCCCATCGACGAAAACTTCACCGTTCATCCCCCGATGTCTGGGGATCGTATATCAGTTTCACGCCTTGATTGAAAACAAGAACATACGAATTCGGGTCGTTCTCGTCGGGGCGCAGATCAAGGCCACCCGCGGTCAGATTTCCCATCGGGGACTGGATATCGACGGGCGTGTCCGTGGACAGCCGAACGGCGTTCAGCGCGGTATCCAGTTCCTGTGTCATGATCACATATCCCTGCGACGTTTCGATTTCGACGTTGCCGGATAGATGGGCGGTGGTCTGGTCGCTATCAATCACGCCTTGCGCAGATGTGATCGCCGCAAAGCCGCCGTCGGTGAAATCCAGCCGTCCGCGCAGGTTTTGTGCCTGCCCCTGACCGGTGTCGGCGGCGTTCGGGACGGCGCGGTCGGCCTCTAGGGAAATGGCGGTGCCATCGGGCGTTACGGTCGCATATTGCGGAGCGCGAAACCCTTGTTCCTGTGCCAGTTGTTCCAGTTCGGATTGCGCATAGGGCAGGTTTTGCAACCCGTCCGAGCCCCGCGAAAACAGGAACAGCGTCGACAACAGACCCAGCGCCGCAAGGGGCAGGATTACTTTGACCCAGGCGATAAACCGGGAATAGCTGTTGTCATAGGTGCGCATCTGCGGGTCGGGACCTTTGGCGGGGTTTGGCATCGCACCATAGGCAGTGCGACGCCCCTGTCCAAGCTGCATATGGGATGTGCGCGGCAGATTGCCGAGACGTCCCCGCTCTTAGTGCGAAAAAATGTCGATCTCGGGCCAGCCCGCCAGATCCAGTTTCGCCCGCGTTGGCAGGAAATCGAAACAGGCCTGTGCGATCTCGCTGCGCCCTTCGCGCGCCAGACGCTCATCCAGGACATCGCGCAGACGGTGCAGGTGCAACACATCCGACGCCGCATAGGACAGCTGTGCATCGGTCAGGGTCTCGGCGCCCCAGTCGCTCATCTGTTGTTGCTTGGAGATGTCGACGGACAACAGTTCCTGCACCAGATTCTTCAGGCCATGGCGATCCGTGTAGGTGCGCACCAGTTTCGACGCGATTTTCGTGCAATAAACCGGTGCGGCCAGCGTGCCGAACGCGTGATACATCGCCGCGATGTCGAACCGGCCATAGTGGAACAGTTTCAACACAGACGAATCGCCCAGCAGTTTGCACAGGTTCGGTGCGTCACTCTGACCTTTGGCGATTTGCACAATATGGGCATGGCCATCGCCACCCGACAGTTGCACCACACACAGGCGATCCCGGTGCGGGTTCAGACCCATGGTTTCACAGTCGATGGCAACAACCGGACCAAGGTCCAAATCGTTTGGTAGGTCGTTCTGATAAAGGAAATTCGTCACATCGGACCCTTATAAAGAAGGGTGGTGCCCAGGAGAGGACTCGAACCTCCACGTCCATACGGACACTAGCACCTGAAGCTAGCGCGTCTACCAATTCCGCCACCTGGGCAGGTGTCGTGAGGGGCGATTTACGGATAGTTGCAGGGAGTGTCAACGACCTTTTTCCAGATTTTTTCGATCTTTGTTATTTGCTTGTTCCGAGGCGACCGGAAAGCTATTGAAAGAACGTTCTTACACATGATGGAGGCCACCCTAATGTCCAAGCTTGTCACGATTTTCGGCGGCTCTGGTTTCGTAGGGCGCTACATTGCGCGCCGGATGGCGAAAGAGGGCTGGCGCGTGCGCGTGGCGGTGCGTCGCCCGAATGAGGCCCTGTTCGTACGCCCCTACGGTGTCGTCGGTCAGGTTGAACCGATTTTCTGCAACATCCGCGATGACGCGTCGGTTGCGGCTGCGACCCAAGGCGCGGATGCGGTTGTGAACTGTGTCGGGACCTTCGACGCGGGCGGCAAAAACAACTTTGACGCGGTTCAGAACGAAGGCGCTGAGCGTATCGCACGCATCGCTGCGGAAAACGGTATCACCCATATGGTGCATATCTCGGCCATTGGTGCAGATGCCGACGCCCCCAGCGCCTACGCCAAATCCAAAGCCGCAGGCGAGGCCGCGATCCTGTCGCATATGCCCAGTGCCGTGATCCTGCGTCCGTCGGTGATCTTTGGTGGCGAGGATCAGTTCTTTAACCGTTTCGCCAGCATGTCGCGCCTTGGGCCGATCCTGCCGGTTGTCGGTGCGGATACGAAATTCCAACCGGTCTATGTCGATGACGTCGCCGCCGCCGCCGTCAAAGGCGTTCTGGGTCAGGTTGAGCCGGGCATCTACGAACTGGGCGGGCCCGAGGTATCGACCTTCCGCGATCTGATGAAGCAGATGCTGCAGGTGATCAACCGCCGCCGTCTGATTGCCAACATTCCGTTCTTTGCGGCCAAGGCGATGGCGTTCGGGTTCGATATGCTGTCGGCGGTGACGCTGGGTCTGATCAGCAACGGCGTTCTGACCCGTGATCAGGTGAAACAGCTGGGGTCGGACAACGTGGTTGCCGATGACGCCAAAGGCTTTGCTGATCTGGGAATCACACCGACCGCAATTGGCGTTGTTATCCCTGAATACCTGTACCGCTTCCGCCCGTCGGGTCAGTACGATGCGATCAAGGCCTCGGCCAAGAACCTCAAGGCCTAAGCCGGTTACAGATAGACTTGATCGGGCCCCCACGCGGGGCCCTTTTCATTTTCAGGTATAGGCGATCCAGATCAGAACCGCGCCCAGAACCACGCGGTAGATCACATAGGGCGTAAAACTGACCGAGCGCAGCAGGCGCATCATCAAAACCAACGCCAGCAACGCCGCCCCAAAGGCGAACAGGGCGGCAATCCCCGCATCCCGCGCCAGACCGGCGTCGGCCTCACCCGCGACCTCAACCCCCAACAAAAGACCCGAGGCCACAATCGTCGGGATCGACATCAGCATCGACAGGCGTGCCGCATCCGTGCGGGCATACCCCATCATCCGCGCGCCGGTGATCGTAATGCCAGACCGCGACGTGCCCGGGATCAGGGCCAGAACCTGCCACAAACCCATCTTGATCGCGTCGCCCATGGTCCAGTCCTCGGCGGTTTTGTCGACTGGCCCCTTTTGGTCGGCCCAATAAAGGACAATCCCGAATACCAGCATCGTCCACCCGATCACGGCGACCGAGCGCATCGCGTCACTGAGACCCGTCACCTTTAGGATCAAACCGGCCACAATCACCGGAATCGTCGATACGATCAGCAACAGGGCCAGTTTCGCCCCCGGCGTGTCGACCCGTCCCCGCAACAGACGCGGCAACCCGCCCAATCCAACCGCAACATCGCGCCAAAAATAGATCACGACGGCTGCCAAGGTGCCGACATGTACCGCGACATCAATGGCTTGGCCCTGATCGGTCATCCCTGTCAGATTCGGCAAAAGAATCAGGTGTCCGGACGACGAGACCGGCAAAAACTCGGTAATGCCCTGAATTACGGCCACTAAAAGGAGATAGTACAAGGGCATGAAGGTAATCCCGAAAACCAATAACGACCCCATCCTAATCATCTGATTTTAAAAAGAAAGACAATTAAAGGGTAAGCAATAGTTACCTAAAATTTCGGCAGTGCAGCGAAAATTCACATGATCTGCGACGAAAAATCTTTAAAAAGGTCACGTGTACTGACTTTTATTTTCATTTCGTTCTGTGTAGTCAGGGCGCAATTCAAGGAAATCTTCAGGAGAACTTCGCAATGGCGAAACAAAAGATGCTCCAGTTCGTGGACGTAGATCGGGAAATGCCGCAAAAGCGGGCGGCCGATACGCGCGCGCAGGATTTCCAGGAGATCTATGCAGAATTCGCCGACAAAAAGGCGAAGGAACAGGCCAGCCGTTGCAGCCAGTGTGGTGTTCCCTATTGCCAAGCCCACTGCCCCCTGCACAACAACATCCCTGATTGGTTGCGCCTGACCGCTGAAGGTCGTCTGGAAGAAGCTTATGCCATCAGCCAAGCCACCAATACCTTCCCCGAGATCTGTGGTCGTATCTGTCCGCAGGACCGTCTGTGCGAAGGCAACTGTGTGATTGAACAATCGGGCCATGGCACTGTGACCATCGGCTCGGTCGAGAAATTTGTGACGGATACCGCATGGGAAGAGGGCTGGGTCAAACCCATCACGCCCACCCAAGAGCGTGGCGAGAGCGTCGCCATCATCGGTGCAGGCCCCGGTGGTCTGGCCGCGGCGGATATGCTGCGCCGTCAGGGTGTGCAGGTCACGGTCTATGACCGCCACGACCGCGCGGGCGGTCTGCTGACCTACGGTATTCCGGGCTTTAAGCTGGAAAAAGACGTGGTCATGCGCCGTGTCAAACAGCTGGAAGAAGCCGGTGTTGAGTTCGTCCTGAACTGTAACGTTGGCGAAGACATCAGCTTTGACGCCATCCGTGGCAAGCATGACGCGGTTCTGATCGCGACCGGTGTGTACAAATCGCGTGACCTGAACGGTCCGGGTTCGGGTGCCGACGGCATCGTGCGCGCCATCGACTATCTGACCGCCAGCAACCGCAAATCGTTTGGCGACGATGTTGCCGAATTCGAGAGCGGCGAGCTGAACGCCGAAGGCAAGAGCGTCATCGTCATCGGTGGTGGTGACACCGCGATGGACTGTGTGCGTACCGCCATCCGTCAGGGTGCGACCTCGGTCAAATGTCTCTATCGCCGTGACCGTGCCAACATGCCCGGCTCGCAGCGTGAAACGCAGAACGCCGAAGAAGAGGGCGTAGAATTCGTCTGGCAGACGGCCCCCAAAGGTTTCACCGGCGACAGCGTGGAATCGGTGATCGTGCAAAAGATGCGTCTGGGTGCACCGGATGCGTCGGGCCGTCGTTCGCCCGAGGTCATCGAAGGCGCAGACTACAACGAACCCGCCGATCTGGTGATCAAGGCGTTGGGCTTTGAGCCCGAGGACCTGCCGACCCTCTGGGGCGAACAGGCACTGGAAGTGACCCGTTGGGGCACCATCAAGGCCGATTTCCGCACCCATGAGACCAGCCTGCCGGGCGTGTTCGCCGTTGGTGACATCGTGCGCGGCGCGTCCTTGGTTGTTTGGGCCATCCGTGACGGTCGCGAAGCGTCCGAAAGCATCATGGATTTCCTGAACCAGACCGCACAGGTCGCCGCAGAATAATCCCGAAATTTCAGATGGCCGGAGAGGTCCGGCCATCACCCGATTTGACCCGGCACAGGCGGGACGCCACGGCGCCCGATCCATGCCGATGAATAGGAGAAGACCCATGACCAAATACGATGCCGAATGGGTGGCCCGCGAAGAGGCGAAACGCGCCTATATGGCCGAGCACAGCCTGTATCGCGACGAAGATGAACATTCGTCCTGTGGTGTTGGCCTTGTTGTTGCGCTGAACGGTAAAGCGTCGCGCAGCGTTGTTGAAAACGGGATCAGCGCGCTCAAGGCGATCTGGCACCGTGGTGCTGTGGATGCAGACGGGAAAACCGGCGACGGCGCCGGTATCCACGTTCAGATCCCTGTCCGCTTTTTCTATGACCAGATCCGCCGCACGGGTCATGAGCCCAAGCAAGATCAACTGATCGCTGTGGGTCAGGTATTCCTGCCGCGCACGGATTTCGGTGCCCAAGAGACCTGCCGCACGATCGTCGAAACCGAAGTTCTGCGGATGGGTTACTACATCTACGGCTGGCGTCATGTGCCGGTGGATGTGTCCTGTCTGGGTGACAAGGCGAACGCGACCCGCCCCGAGATCGAGCAAATCCTGATCTCGAACAGCAAAGGCGTGGACGAAGACACGTTTGAGCGTGAGCTTTACGTGATCCGTCGCCGCATCGAAAAGGCCGCCGCTGCCGCCCAAGTGCCCAGCCTTTACGTCTGTTCGCTGTCCTGCCGTTCGATCATCTACAAAGGCATGATGCTGGCCGAGCAGGTGTCGGAATTCTATCCCGACCTGCAGGACGAGCGTTTTGAGTCGGCCTTCGCGATCTATCACCAGCGTTACTCGACCAACACCTTCCCGCAGTGGTGGTTGGCCCAGCCGTTCCGCATGTTGGCCCATAACGGTGAGATCAACACGCTGAAGGGCAACCTGAACTGGATGAAGAGCCATGAAATCCGCATGGCCTCGACCACGTTCGGCGACATGGCCGAAGACATCAAACCGATCGTGCCGCAGGGATCGTCTGACTCGGCTGCTCTGGACGCCGTGTTCGAGGTTCTGGTGCGTGCCGGTCGCAACGCCCCGATGGCGAAAACGATGCTGGTCCCCGAATCGTGGTCCAAGCAGGCGGTTGAACTGCCCCAGTCGTGGCGCGACATGTATTCCTATGTGAACTCGGTGATGGAACCGTGGGACGGCCCCGCCGCTCTGGCCATGACCGATGGTCGCTGGGTCTGCGCCGGTCTGGATCGGAACGGTCTGCGCCCGATGCGTTACGTTGTGACGGGCAACGGTCTGCTGATCGCAGGGTCCGAGGCAGGCATGGTACCGGTCGACGAATCCACCGTCCGTGAAAAAGGCGCTCTGGGTCCGGGTCAGATGATCGCGGTCGACATGGCCGAGGGCAAACTGTTCCACGACGTTGAAATCAAAGACAAACTGGCCGATTCCCAGCCCTTTGGCGACTGGGTTGGCAAGATCAACGAGCTTGACGAAGAGCTGTCGCAGGTGTCCGAAAAGGCCCTGTTCAGCGGCAATGAACTGCGCAAGCGTCAGATCGCCGCCGGCTACACCATGGAAGAGCTGGAGCAAATCCTGCTGCCGATGGCCGAAGACGCCAAAGAGGCGATTGCCTCGATGGGCGACGACACGCCGTCCGCTGTTCTGTCGGAAAAATACCGTCCGCTCAGCCACTTCTTCCGCCAGAACTTTAGCCAGGTGACCAACCCCCCGATCGACAGTCTGCGCGAATACCGCGTGATGTCGCTGAAGACGCGGTTCGGGAACCTGAAAAACGTCCTGGACGAGGACAGCAGCCAGACCGAGATCTTGGTTCTGGACAGCCCCTTTGTCGGCAACGCCCAGTTCGATGAAATGGTCAGCCATTTCAACGCGCCGATGGTCGAAATCGACTGTACCTTCCCTGTGAATGGCGGCAACGACGCCCTGCGCGCCGGTCTGGCCCGTATCCGCAGCGAAGCCGAAGAAGCCGTCCGTTCGGGTGCCGGTCACATCATCCTGACCGACCAGAACCAAGGTGAAGACAAGGTCGCAATGCCGATGATCCTCGCGACCAGCGCGGTTCACTCGTGGCTGACGCGCAAAGGTCTGCGGACCTTCACCTCGATCAACGTGCGCGCGGCGGAATGTATCGACCCGCATTATTTCGCGGTGCTGATCGGCTGTGGTGCGACGACCGTCAACGCCTATCTGGCTGAGGATTCGCTGGCCGACCGTATCGAACGTGGTCTGCTGGAGATGTCCCTGACGGATGCGGTGCACGCCTATCGCAACGCGGTTGACCAAGGTCTGTTGAAAATTATGGCCAAGATGGGGATCTCGGTGATCTCGTCCTACCGTGGTGGTCTAAATTTTGAGGCCGTCGGCCTGTCGCGTGCGATGGTTGCCGAATACTTCCCCGGTATGCACAGCCGTATCTCGGGCATCGGTGTCAGCGGCGTTCAGCACAAAATGGAACAGGTCCACGCCCTTGGTTGGCGGGGTGGTTCCGACGTGCTGCCGATCGGTGGTTTCTACAAATCGCGCCGTTCGGGTGAAAAGCACGCGTGGGAAGCACAGACGATGCACATGCTGCAATCGGCCTGTGACAACGCCAGCTTTGAGATGTGGAAACGCTTCTCCGCCTCGATGCGGGCGAACCCGCCGATCCATCTGCGTGACCTGTTGGACATCAAACCGATGGGCAAGGCGATCCCGCTGGAAGAGGTCGAATCGATCACCTCGATCCGCAAGCGTTTCGTGACGCCGGGCATGTCGCTGGGCGCGCTGTCGCCCGAGGCGCACAAGACCCTGAACGTTGCGATGAACCGCATTGGCGCGAAATCGGACTCGGGTGAGGGTGGTGAAGATCCGGCACACTTTGTACCGGAGCCCAACGGCGACAACCCGTCGGCCAAGATCAAACAGGTGGCGTCGGGCCGTTTCGGTGTGACCGCCGAATACCTGAACCACTGTGAAGAGCTGGAGATCAAAGTCGCACAGGGCGCCAAGCCCGGCGAAGGTGGTCAGCTGCCCGGCATGAAGGTCACCGACCTGATCGCCCGTCTGCGCCACTCGACCAAGGGTGTGACCCTGATCTCGCCGCCGCCGCACCACGATATCTACTCGATCGAGGATTTGGCCCAGCTGATCTACGACCTGAAGCAGATCAACCCGCGCTGTAAGGTGACGGTGAAACTGGTTGCGTCGTCCGGTGTCGGCACGATTGCCGCCGGTGTGGCCAAGGCCAAGGCCGACGTGATCCTGATCTCGGGTCACAACGGTGGTACCGGTGCATCGCCCGCAACGTCGATCAAATACGCGGGTCTGCCGTGGGAAATGGGTCTGACCGAGGCGCATCAGGTTCTGGCGATGAACAACCTGCGTGACCGCGTCACGCTGCGGACCGATGGTGGTCTGCGCACGGGTCGTGACATCGTTATGGCCGCCATGATGGGTGCCGAGGAATACGGCATCGGCACTGCCGCTCTGATCGCGATGGGCTGTATCATGGTGCGCCAGTGTCAGAGCAACACCTGCCCCGTTGGTGTCTGTACCCAGGACGAACGCCTGCGTGGCAAGTTCACGGGCAACGCCGACAAGGTTGTGAACCTGATCACCTTCTACGCCCAAGAGGTGCGTGAGATCCTCGCGTCGATCGGTGCGAAATCGCTGGATGAGGTCATCGGCCGCGCCGATCTGCTGACGCAGGTTAGCCGTGGTTCGGCACATCTGGACGATCTGGACCTGAACCCGATGCTGATCACGGTCGATGGCGCACATGACATCGTCTACAACCGTGACCGTGAACGCAACGCGGTGCCCGATACGCTGGATGCGGAAATCGTCAAGGACGCCGCGCGCTTCCTGCAGGACGGCGAAAAGATGCAGCTGTCCTATGCGGTTCAGAACACCGACCGTACCGTTGGTACGCGCGTGTCCAGCCACATCGTGAAACGCTTTGGCATGCGCAACAGCCTGCAGCCCGATCACCTGACGGTCAAACTGACCGGCAGCGCGGGTCAGTCGCTGGGCGCATTCTCGGCACCGGGTCTCAAGATCGAAGTGTCGGGCGACGCGAACGACTATGTCGGTAAGGGTCTGTCGGGTGGTACGGTTGTTGTCCGTCCGCCGATGGCAAGCCCGCTGGTCGCCGCCGATAACACGATCATCGGCAACACGGTTCTCTACGGGGCGACCGACGGTTACCTGTTCGCGGCTGGCCGCGCGGGTGAGCGTTTCGCGGTCCGTAACTCGGGCGCCAAAGTGGTGATCGAGGGCTGTGGCAGCAACGGTTGTGAATATATGACCGGCGGTATCGCAGTGATCCTCGGGACCATCGGCGCGAACTTTGGTGCGGGTATGACGGGCGGTATGGCCTATCTCTATGACCCAGAAGGTCTGACCGCAGACATGATGAACATGGAAACGCTGGTGACCTGCCCGGTCACGGTGGACCATTGGGAAAATCAGCTGCGCGAACTGGTCGAACGCCACGTCGAAGAAACCAAGAGCGTCAAGGGTGCAGAGATCCTGCAGCATTGGGAAACCGAGATCGCGAACTTTGTTCAGGTCTGCCCCAAAGAGATGCTAAACAAGCTGCCCCAACCTCTGGGCATCGAAAATCAGGCCGTGCCGGCGGAATAAGCCCGCATAGCAAAAAACAACAAAACGCCCGCCGGATACGGCGGGCGTTTTTCATTTTGGTATCAGGCGGGCGGGGGTGTCATCCTGCGAAACCGCTCTCCCAGAACCGACTGTCGCGCGCACATGAAAACCTGCAGTCGCTCGGCGAAATCATCATGCACGGCACCTTGGACGCTGGGCCGTTTCGCCAGTTCCATCCGCCACGCCGCGATATGGGGCAGGCCGGTCAGCAGGTACAGATCCCCGCCCTGCTCAAACGTATTGAAATACCGGAACACCGGCGCGAACACCGTATCCACCAGAGAGAACCGGTCGCCATCGAAATAGGGTCCCGCACCGCGGGCGTCCAACTCGGCCTCCAGCCGTTCCATCAACCCGCGCAGTTTGGCCTGTTGCGCCTCATAGGTGTCCGTGTCCTTGGCGCTGTAGAATCCGCCGATGGTGTTCAGGACGGTCGACCCGAACTCGATCCAGCCCCGATGCCGCGCGCGTTGAATCGCGTCGGTAGGGTGCAGGGGCCTGCCCGCCGTGTCCTCAATATACTCCAGAATGGCCGAGGATTCGAACAAGGGATCGGTCGCGTCCCCCACCTGCAACACTGGCACCTTGCCCAGCGGCGACATCGCCGTGAACCACGTCGGTTTATTACTCAGATCAATGTATCTGCGATCAAACGGCACCTCTTTCTCGGCAAGTGCAATCGCCGCGCGCTGTACATAGGGGCAAAGGTGGTGACTGATTAGGGTCAGGTCGGTCTGTGTCATGGGAACCTCAAACAACATGCAATTGCATGTAAGATGGGGGCCGGATCGACCTGAGTCAAGGTTGATGCAATTGCATCTATATGCTAGGACCGCGCTATGACCGATTTGACCGATGCCCATATCGACCTTTGGGTCGCCGCAATGCGCTTTACCGGTGGCCTGCAACAGGACATCGACGCCGCATTGAAATCGCACGGTCTACCGACGCTGGCGATCTATGACCTGCTGTTGGAAATCTGGCGGGCTGGCGAGCATGGCATTCGCCCGGTCGAGATGCAGCAGCGCCTGTTGATCAGCCAATACAACCTGTCGCGCCACATCGCGCGGCTGGTCGAAGCGGGCTGGGTCGCGCGTCACAGGGTCGATGATGATGGGCGCGGACAGTTGCTGACGCTGACCCCTGCGGGGCAGGACCTGCGCGCGCGGATGTGGGAAATCTACCGCGCCTCACTGCACGATGCGCTGGCCGATGGGATTACCGCGGATGAGGCTGCGGTCATGGCCGAGCACCTGCGAAACATCACCGCCAACTTGGCGCGGGAATAACACCGCCGCATAAATCGCCCTGCGTGTGCCCCGCGTTCTTGACGCCCGTGCGCGGGCGCGCTTAGTGGCTGTATGGCCCGCAAAACGACATCCCGCAAAAAAGGTTCCGCGCCGAAACGGCGTCGCTTTGCCCTGCCCGCCGCTCTGCGCAAATGGCTGCGGCGCGGTGTGTGGGCTTTTGTCGTTCTGTTTGCGATCTCTCTGATCTGGCCGCGGTTCCTGCCGACGCCCTATGGGCCCTATATGATGGCCGAGCGTCTGCGCCTTGGCGGGATTTCGCATGACTGGGTCGCGATGGAGAAAATCGCGCCCGACATGGCGCGTTCGGTCGTGGCCGCCGAGGATGCGAATTTCTGTCGGCATTGGGGATTCGATATGTCCGCGATCCGCGCGGCATTGGCCAATGGCGCCACGCGCGGCGGCTCCACGATCAGCCAGCAAACCGTCAAGAACGTCTATCTGTGGCAAGGTCGCAGTTGGCCACGCAAAGTGATTGAGGCCGCGATTACCCCGCTGGCCGAGGTTCTGTGGCCCAAACGCCGGATGCTGGAGATTTACCTGAACATCGCCGAGTTTGACGAAGGCGTCTTTGGCGTCGAGGCCGCCGCCCAGCACTATTACAACGTACGTGCCAAAGACCTGAGCGCGGTGCAGTCCGCGCGCCTCGCGGTTTTGTTACCCAACCCCAAAGAGCGCGATCCCCGCAATTTGTCCAAGAATTTGCGGGCCCGCGCAGCCCAGGTTCTGGACGGGGCGGCGACGATACAGGCGGATGGGCGCTCAGACTGTTTCGACAGTTGAAATATCCCGCCCCACGCGTCATGAGGGTGACGTCTGCGATTGATTGCGAGTCTGTGTATGAACCGTCTGTTCCATGTGCCCCTGTCCCCGTATTGCCGCAAAGTCCGCCTCGCGCTTGCCGAAAAGCGGATTGAGGTCGAACTGGTCGAAGAGCGGTATTGGGAGCAGGATCCGGACTTTTTGCGGCGCAACCCAGCGGCCAAAGTGCCGATCCTGCGTATGGACGGACGGTTGATGTCCGAAAGTCAGGCGATCTGCGAATATATCGAGGAAACCAACCCGACGCCCCCGTTGATGCCACGCGATCCGGTGGACCGGTGTGAAGTGCGCCGTTTGGTGTTCTGGTTCGATGACAAATTCCATCACGAGGTGACGTCGAAGTTGCTGTATGAGCGGGTGAACAAGAAGGTCACCAAACAAGGCTATCCCGACAGCAAGAATGTCAAATACGGCGCCCAGCGGATCAAGTTCCATCTGGATTACATGGGCTGGTTGCTGGACCAGCGGCGCTGGTTGGCGGGGGATGTGATGACGTTGGCCGATTTTACGGCCGCCGCGCATTTGTCCTGTCTGGATTACATCAGTGACGTCGATTGGAACCGCAACGCGAACGTCAAGGATTGGTACGCCAAGATCAAATCGCGCCCCGCGTTTCGCAGTTTGCTGGCCGATCAGGTGCCCGGTTTCCCGCCGCCCGCCCATTACGCCGATCTGGATTTCTGATACGGTCGGAGGGGGCGTCTGCCCCCGTCGCCCTGACGGGCGACTCCCCCGAGAGTATTTTGACAAGGTGAAGGCCTGATGGAGCGGCTGAAAGAGCGGTTGGCGGCCAAGGCGGTCGAGGAGGGGTTTTCGGCCATGCGTGTGACGCGGCCGGATGCGATCCCCGAGGCGATGGGGCGGCTGCAGGCGTTTCTGGAGGCAGGTCATCATGGGCAGATGTCATGGATGGCGGATCGCGTGCATTGGCGGGGGGATCCGGCGGCGCTCTGGCCCGAGGCGCGGTCGGTCATCATGTTGGCCGAGGCCTATACCCCCGAGCACGATCCGCGTGAGGTTGTCGGCATGCCGGATCGCGCGGCGATTTCGGTTTATGCACAGAATCGCGATTATCATGATCTGGTGAAGAAGCGTTTGAAGCGGGTGGGTCGCTGGTTGATTGACCAGGCGCCCGAGGCCGAGATCAAGGTGTTCGTCGACACCGCCCCCGTGATGGAAAAACCGTTGGCCGAGGCGGCGGGGTTGGGGTGGCAGGGCAAGCATACGAACCTGTTGTCGCGCGAGTTGGGGAACTGGTTCTTTTTGGGGTCGATTTTTACGACCGTGGAGTTGCCCGTTGACGCGCCCGAGGTGTCCCATTGCGGGTCCTGTCGGGCGTGCTTGGATGCCTGTCCGACGGGCGCGTTTCCCGCGCCCTATCAGTTGGATGCGCGGCGGTGCATATCCTATTTGACCATTGAACATCACGGGCCGGTTGATCCCGCGTTGCGCCCCGCGCTGGGGAACCGGATTTACGGGTGTGACGATTGTCTGGCGGCCTGTCCGTGGAACAAGTTTGCGGTTGAGGCGCGCGAGATGCGGTATCTGGCGCGGCCCGAGTTCGTTGCGCCAAAGCTGGCCGAACTGGTGGCGTTGGACGATGCGGCGTTTCGGGCATTGTTTTCCGGATCGCCGATCAAACGTATCGGGCGGGACCGGTTTGTGCGCAATGTTCTCTATGCCATCGGGAATTCCGGTGACGCGTCGTTGCGGGATGCGGCGGGGGCGTTGGTCGATGATCCCGATGAGGCGGTTGCGGATGCGGCGCGGTGGGCTGTGGGGCGGCTAACCAATCTGTGACGGGACTTTGCGCCGAGGCGCGCTAGGGTCATTTGAAACAGGAGATTTCTGATGCTGCGATCTGTTCTTTTGACCCTTTGTTTGCCGACCGCCGCCTTGGCCGCCGATCCGGTGGCCCAAGGTCCCAAGAATGTTCCCGAGTTCGAGCCCGCCTTTGCCAATCAGACGCGCGCGCCCGCGATGGCGTCGGGATTTGGTGTGGATGCCCAGTGGTTCGCGCGCGGGTTAGAGCGTCCGTGGGGCATGGCGACCCTGCCCGATGGCCGGTTTTTGGTGACCGAGCGGGTCGGGCGGTTGCGGATGCTGTCACCGGACGGGGCGGATTTGGGGGAGATCAGCGGCCTGCCCGAGGTGTTCGTCAAAGGACAGGGCGGGATGTTGGACGTGATGGTCGGTCCGGATTTCGCAGATGACGGGTTGGTCTATGGCACCTATGCGAAGCCGATGGGTGGTGGGACGTCGGTGACGGCGGCGTTTGTGGCGACACTGGACGTTGAGGCGCGACAATTGAACGATGTTCAAGACATCTTTGTCCAAGACCCGCCCAGTCCGACCGCCGCGCATTACGGGTCGCGTATCCTGTTCGGGGCAGATGGGGATTTGTACATCACGACGGGTGAGCATTCTTCGCGGGACGAGCGGGTTTTGGCCCAAGACCTAAGCACCACCTACGGTAAGGTGATCCGCCTGAACGGCGATGGGTCCGTGCCGACCGACAACCCTTATGACAGTCAGGTCTGGACCTATGGGCACCGCAACATGCAGGGCGTGGCGGTACGGCCCAGCGACGGCGCGCTGTTCACGATTGAGCACGGGCCAAAGGGCGGGGACGAATTGAACCTGATCCAGCGCGGCGCGAACTACGGTTGGCCCGTGGTGTCCTATGGCGAGAATTACAACGGGCGTCCGGTGGGCAGTGGCCAGCATTCCGCCGAAGGCATGGCCGAGCCGGTTTATTACTGGGACCCCGTCATCGCACCGGGTGGTATGGCGTTCTATGAGGGCGAGATGTTCCCCGAGTGGCAGGGCGATCTGATCATCGCGTCACTGAACCCCGGCGGGGTGGTGCGCCTGCGTCTGGAGGGGGACCGAGTGGTCGGTGAGGAACGGTTCCTGCGCGGCACCCGTATTCGCGACATTGAAATCGCGCCGGACGGGGCGATCTTGGCGCTGGTCGATGCGGCGGATGGGGGCGTGTTGCGTCTGACGCCGGATCGTTAGGACATCATTGCGCCGGCCAGAAACGACACACCTAGTGCCGTCATGCCCGCGCCGCCGAGGCGGACAAAGAACTCACCGCGCCCGATATAGGTTAGCGCGCCTGCCGCTGTGCCCACGGCCATCGCGGCCAAGGTCCCGCCAAGGAACCCGATGACCCCCATTAGAGGCCAGTCCATTGGCCCCATGCCCGTCACATGGATTTGTCCAAGGTACAGGCCCCCAACACCGATCATCGCGCCCGTGATCCCGATGGGCGGCTGAACCGCGAACAGAACGCAGAGGCCGAACACAACGCTGGCCATCGGGATGGCGACATCCGCACCGGGTAGGGAAACGTCCATCATCGGCAGCGCGCCGCCAATCAGGATTGCGGCCATCGCGACAATCGGCATGACCCAGATCGACGGACGCCCGATAAACGCGGCCCACATCCCCATCAGGGCGGCCATGGCGGCGTGGTCCCATGTCAGGGCGCTGTGGAAGAACGCATTGCCCATTGGGGTGTCCGGTGTCAGGGGCGCATGGGCCAGCGCCACCTGTGGCAGGGTGGCCAAGGCCAGACAGATCAACCCGAAAAGACGCATGCGCGTGGTCCTCATCACTGGGGGACACGGAAGGTCAACGCCGCCCAAAGGGAATGCCAAACCGCCCCCTGTTCTGGGTCGTCGTTGCCGGTGTCCTCTAACACAACCGCATCAAGCAGGTATTCCACCCCCGGCGCAACCTTCACCACCGCCCGACCGGTGTCATCGGTTCGGATCTGTGACACTTGGACCGCGCCATCGGGGGATTTGGCGAAAATCTCGACCTGCGTGTTCGGGCGCGGCTCTCCGTCCAGCAACACGAAAATCGGCAGTCCCCCCGACAGGTCGTCGGTATAGGGATTGGCCAGCGCGACGATCTCGGTCTTTAGGCCCACCTCACGATCCGCGCCCGCGCCATCGCCTACGGCGACAAGCGCCTTGGCATACCGGCGATAGGTTTCCTTGAACCCCGTGTCAGGCAGGCCTCGGGCAAGGTGGCGATCCACGGCGTCGGGATAATCCTTGTGCGTGGTAAAGTTCCGAAACTTGTCCAAGTCGCGGTAAATCAGGTTCAGGTCGGATGTTTCATGCACGACGATCACCAACCCGTCCTCGGGCGCGACCATGTTCAACGCGGGCCGGTCGCCAAGACGCGCCTCAACCGGAGTGACCGTATCGCCGATCACCAGATCGAACCGCGTCGCACGGTCGGGGATATAGGGATAGCCGACGCCCTTTAGGTTTTCACCCACCCGCAGCTGTGCGGTCATCGGCGTGCCGGTTTCGACTTGATATTTATCCATCGACACCCAAAACTCATGCGCGTAGGCGGCGTGCGTAAATGCGATGAGCGCCCCCAGAAACCAGAACAAAGGCCGTTTTATGCGCATGATGTCATTCCCGTTGTTGTCCCTGACCAAGCTGCGGCTGTTGGGGGTGATGTCAAGCATTGCGTTGCTCTGCGCCCTGTCTGCGCCCGTTGCCGCGCATGAGGTCCGTCCGGCGGTCGCCGATGTGCGGGTCAGTGCGGATCAGGTCGAGATCGACCTGACCCACACGATAGAGGCGCTGGTGGTTGGTCTGAACCTTGCCGGGGTTGAGGACACGGATGACACGCCAGAGTCCGCGCAATATGACGCCGCGCGTGCCCTGCCCCCTGCCGAGTTGGTCGAGGTCTTTACCACCCGGTGGGATCAGATCGGAACGGTGTTCACTGTCATGCTTGAAGACGGAACCGTCCTGTCGCCTGAACTGGTTGAGGTTCAGGTGCCCGCCGTCGGTGATGTCGACATTCCGCGCGACAGCACCGTGAAAATCCGCGCCGCATTGCCCGCCGGTGATAGTGCGGTGCAGGTGGGATGGGATGCGGCGAATGGCCCCCTGATCGTGCGCCAGATCGCGCCGGATGCCGAAGACCCCTATTCCGCCTATCTGAACAATGGCGGGGTGAGCGACCCGTTGCCACGCGCGGGTGTTGCCGAAATGAACGGCGTTCAAGAGTTTGGCCGATACATCGTTTCGGGGTTCGATCACATCCTGCCCAAGGGGTTGGATCACATCCTGTTCGTGCTGGGCCTGTTCTTCTTTAGTCTCAAGGCGCGGCCACTGCTTATTCAGGTCACGACGTTTACGGTTGCCCATTCGGTGACGCTTGCCCTTGCGGCGCTGGGGTTGGTGAATATTCCCGGTTCGATTGTGGAGCCCCTGATCGCGGCGTCTATCGTGTTTGTCGCGCTGGAAAACCTGCGGGGTGGAACGATTGGACCTGTGCGGATCGGCGTCGTGTTTGTCTTTGGCCTGTTGCACGGGTTGGGGTTTGCGTCGGTTCTGGGCGAATTCGGTCTGAACCCGTCCCGCCTTGTGATGGACCTGATCGCGTTCAACATCGGGGTCGAGCTGGGACAGCTTACAGTGATCGCGCTGGCCTATATCGCGGTGGGGTTCTGGTTCGGGGACCGCGATTGGTATCGCGCGCGGATCGCGAACCCTGTGTCGATCCTGATCGCCCTCGTTGGCGCGTGGTGGGTGGTCGAGCGCACACTGCTCTGATCGCGGACGCACTTTTCAACGCCTCCAAACGGGCCTACACGGGTTTGTAACCCACGGGTATTTGGGGGTGCGGATGCATACCGCTCAGGCTATTTTGTTCAAATTGGGGTCGGTCACGATCTTTGTGGTCATGTCCGCATTGATCAAGTACGGCACCCAACACGTTCCGCCCGGTCAGGCGGTGTTTTTCCGCTCCTTTTTTGCCATTCCGATCATTCTGGGTTGGCTGGCCGCGCGCGGTGATCTGGCGACGGGATGGCGCACGCGCGATCCGTTGGGCCATTTCTGGCGCGGGATTATGGGGACCATGGCGATGGGTCTGTTTTTCGCGGGCCTTGCCCTGTTGCCCCTGCCCGAGGTGACGGCGATTGGATATGCGACGCCGATCTTTATCACCGTTTTTGCCGCGATGTTTTTGAATGAACGGGTGCGGGCGTTTCGTCTGTTCGCCGTGGGTCTGGGCCTGATCGGGGTGATGATCGTGATGTGGCCCCGTCTGGGGTCATTCTCAGGCGCGGACACGGGTGACGCGATTCTGGCGCTGGGCGCGGTGGTGACCCTTGGCGGGGCGATCTGCGCGGCCATGGCACAGGTCTATATTCGCAAGCTGACGAAGTCCGAAAACACGGCGGCGATTGTGTTCTGGTTCTCGGTGACCTCGTCCCTGCTCGGGTTATGCACGATCCCGTTCGGGTGGACCATTCCGCCGATGAACGCCGTTCTGGCACTGGTGACGGCGGGTTTGATCGGCGGGGTCGGGCAGATTTTCCTGACGACCAGCTATCGTTTGGCGGATGCCGCCGTTGTTGCGCCGTTTGATTATGCCTCGATGCTGTTCGCGCTGGTGATCGGGTATTTCATCTTTGACGAGGTGCCGACGGTGCCGATGCTGATCGGGGCGGGCTTGGTGATTTTCGCCGGTATCCTGATCATCTGGCGCGAACGCCAGCTGGGCAAGCAACGCACCTCACGCAAAGCCGCCATACCGGGCAACGTTTAAACAAAAGGCCCCGCACCACGGGGGTACGGGGCCAATGTGTTCGGATCGCGGACCGCTTAGGCGCGGACCAGCTTTTCGTAGTCTTCGGCGATTTCGCGGGTGATCGCGCCGACCTCGAAGGTGTAGTCGCCAATCTGTCCGACCGGAGTGACCTCGGCCGCCGTACCGGTCAGCCAGCACTGTTCAAACTCGGCCAGCTCCTCGGGCATGATCCGGCGTTCGTGCACCGTGATGCCCTTGTCGCGCAGCATACCGATAACGGTCTGGCGGGTGATGCCGTTCAGGATCGCGTCGGGGATCGGCGTGTGAACCTCACCATCTTTGACAAAGAACACGTTCGCGCCGGTCGCCTCGGCCACATAGCCGCGATAGTCCATGAACAGCGCGTCCGAGCATCCTTTGGCCTCGGCGGCGTGTTTGGACATGGTGCAGATCATGTAAAGACCGGCGGCCTTGGCCGCGGTGGGGATGGTTTCGGGGCTGGGCCGTTTCCATTTCGCGATGTCAAGCTTGGCGCCCTTCATCTTGGCGTCGCCGTAATAGGCCCCCCATTCCCACGCGGCCACGGCCATGCGCACGGGGTTGCGCGACGAGGCCACGCCCATGTCTTCGCCCGCGCCGCGCCATGCAACCACACGGACATAAGCGTCGGTCAGGTTGTTGGCCTTGATCACGGCCTCTTTGGCGGCTTCGATTTCGTCGACCGAATAGGGGATCGGCATGTCCAGCAATTCACCGGATTTGATCAGGCGTTCGGAGTGCTCGCGGCTTTTGAAGATCTTGCCGTTATAGCACCGCTCACCCTCAAACACGGACGAGGCATAGTGCATGGCGTGGCTTAGAACGTGGACCTTGGCCGAGCGCCATTCCACCATTTCGCCGTCCATCCAGATAAAGCCATCGCGATCGTCATAGCCCGCCATTCGCCGACCCTTTCCGAATAAGGTGCTGTCAGATTTGCGAAAATTGCGCCGTTAGCGCGGCAAACAGACAGAAAGTTTCGCTAAATTGTCCGGATCGCTACCAATTGATTCTTGGAAAGTCAACAAGGCTGACTTAAACTTCGAAAAACAAAGGAATAAGGGGCGCGACATGGCCGAACCGGGCACGGCATCATCGCAACGGGGTGAAAGCCTGCTGTTTCTGACGGACGAACAGCTGCGCAAAGGGATTGAGGCAATGTTCTTTGCCTATCGGGGGTTTACCGCCGATCCCGACCGTATTCTGGAAAAATATGGGTATGGGCGGGCGCACCACCGTGCGTTGCATTTTATCCACCGTGCACCGGGTACGACGGTCAACAATCTGCTTGCTATTCTTGGGGTTACGAAACAGTCTCTGAACCGAGTTTTGCGCGGGTTGATCGCGGACGGCCTTGTCGAAAGCAAGGTGGGCAAGCGCGACAAACGTGAACGTCATTTGTATTTGACTGTAATTGGTGAAGCGTTGGAACAAGAACTGTCAGATGCCCAACGCGCCCGCATGCGCGAGGCGTACAAGATCGCAGGCCCCGAGGCCGTGGTCGGGTTCCGGCAGGTACTTGAGGCGATGATGGACCCCGAGATGCATCGCCATTTCGCCGCGCTCAAGGAGGGGGCCAATGACCGATAATTGCGACGCACACCTATTGATCGTGGATGACGACGAACGCATCCGTGGATTGTTGCAGAAATTCCTGATGCGTAACGGGTTCTTGGTCAGTGCGGCGCGCGACGCGGCACAGGCGCGGCGTCTGCTGGGCGGTCTGGAATTTGACCTGATCGTTCTGGACGTGATGATGCCGGGCGAGGACGGGGTAAGCCTGACCCAGTCCCTGCGCGAAACGATTTCGACGCCGATCCTACTGTTGACCGCGCGGGCCGAGACATCGGACCGTATTTCGGGTCTAGAGGCGGGGGCGGACGATTACCTTGCCAAACCGTTTGAGCCCAAAGAGCTGCTGTTGCGGATCAACGCGATCCTGCGTCGTGTGCCGCAGGAAACCACGGTTGAGGCGGGGCCAAAGGTTCTGCATCTTGGCGCGGTACGCTATGACATCGAACGCGGTGAACTGTGGCAAGGCACGTCTCTTGTCCGTCTGACCGCCACCGAGAGCCAGCTGATGCGCCTGTTCTCGGCCTGTCCGGGTGAACCGATCAGCCGCGCCAAACTGGTCGAGGATCTGGGCCGCGACAAAGGACAGGCCCAAGAGCGCGCCGTAGACGTTCAGATCACCCGTCTGCGCCGCAAGATTGAGGCCGACAGCAAAAAGCCGCGTTACCTGCAAACCGTGCGCGGTGCGGGGTATATGTTGGCCCCTGACTAGGTTTGACGGCCTAGGTTTGACGGGGCGCCTGCGCCTACCTAAGCTCGGGGTATGAGCACCGCCTATATCACCCATTCCGATTGTCTGGGCCATGTGACACCGCCGGGTCATCCCGAACGTGTCGCGCGCCTAGAATCGATTGAAACTCGCATGTCGGATCCCGCGTTTGACGCGCTGATCCGGCATGAGGCACCGCGCGCCGAATTGAACGTAGTTCACGCTTGTCATCCCGCGACCTATGCCGACCGCATTGCCGCCGCGATCCCCGAGATGGGGATGGTCATGCTGGACAGTGACACCCATGTGTCGCCCGGTTCGCTGGACGCCGCGCTGCGGGCCGTTGGCGGGAACCTGTTGGCGGTGGATCTGGTCCTGTCGGGTGCGGTTCAAAACGCGTTCGTCGCCACCCGACCGCCGGGGCACCACGCGGAAACCGAAACCGCGATGGGGTTTTGCCTGTTCGGGAATGTGGCCTTGGCCGCGAAACACGCGTTGGATCATCACGGATTGTCCCGCGTGGCGGTCATGGATTTCGACGTGCACCACGGCAATGGCACGCAGGACCTGTTGTGGGACGAGGACAGAACGCTGTTCATATCTACGCATCAAATGCCCCTTTATCCCGGCACGGGGCAGGCGTCGGAAACCGGTGCCCATGGCAATGTCATCAACATCCCCCTGCCGCCGCATTCGGGGGGTTCGGAAATGCGCGCCGCCGTGACCGAGCAGATCATTCCGGCGCTGGACGCCTTTAACCCAGAATTGATCCTGATTTCGGCGGGGTTTGATGCGCACCGCGACGACCCTCTGGCGCAACTGGACTGGGACACGACCGATTTCGAATGGATCACGCGGCGTCTGTGCGAGGCGGCGGATCGCCTGTGTCAGGGGCGGGTGGTCTCGACACTTGAGGGCGGATATGATCTTGATGCGCTGGCCGCCAGCGTAGCGGCCCACATAGCGGTGTTGATGGAGCAGTAGACGTGAGCGACAAGCAAGTCAGCGAGATGAGTTTCGAAGAGGCCATGGCCGAACTGGAACGCGTGGTCAATCAGTTGGAGCGCGGCGATGTTCCGCTTGAGGATTCGATCAAGCTCTATGAACGCGGCGCGGCCCTGAACAAGCGCTGTGAGGAAAAGCTGAAAGAGGCCGAGGAAAAGGTTGCCGCCATCACGCTGGATGGCAATGGCAACCCGACTGGCACCACTCCCGTCGACGGTATGTAATGTTTCGCGACCGGTTGGATATGATCGCCGATCAGGTCGGCGCCCATCTGGACGGCGTTTTGGCGGGCTATCCCGATCAGCCGGTTGTGCACGCGATGCGCTATGCCGTGTCGGGGGGCAAACGTCTGCGGGCGTTTCTGGTGGTTGAGGGCGCGGCGCTCTACGGGGTTCATCCCGCGCGCGCATTGAACGCCGCCGCCGCGATTGAGGCGGTCCATGCCTATAGCCTTGTCCATGACGATCTGCCCTGCATGGACGATGACGACCTGCGCCGTGGTTTGCCGACCGTGCATGTGAAATGGGATCAGGCGACGGCGGTTTTGGCCGGTGATGCCCTGCAGACGCTGGCGTTCGATCTGCTGTCCGATCCGGCGACGCATGCGGATGCCGATGTTCGCGTAGATTTGATCGGATCGCTGGCCCGTGCGTCGGGCGCGCGCGGGATGGTCTATGGTCAGGCCTTGGACATCGCCGCCGAAAGCGCGGATCGTCCCCTGACCCTGAACGAAATCACCGCATTGCAGGCCGGTAAAACCGGTGCCCTGATCGCGTGGTCGGCCGAGGCCGGTGCGCGTCTGGCGCGTGCGGATATTGCGCCGATGACACGGTATGCCGCAGCGCTCGGCCTTGCCTTTCAGATTGCCGACGACATCTTGGATATAGAGGGCGACGCGGCCGAGGTTGGCAAGGCCGTCGGCAAAGACGCCGCCGCAGGCAAGGCGACATTCGTCACGCTCTTGGGTCTCACTGGGGCCAAGGCCCGCGCGCGCGACCTGATTGATGAGGCGATTGGCGCACTGGAACCATATGGCGCAGGGGCCGATACCTTGCGGGATGCGGCACGGTTCGTTATTTCGCGTCGCAGCTAATCAGACCGGAGATCGCACAATGGGCGATAAACCTGTGACACCGCTTTTGGACAAGGTGAACGTCCCCGCCGACCTGAAAGGGTTGAGCGATGCCGATCTGACCCGTCTGGCCGAAGAGGTCCGTCAGGAAACCATTTCCGCCGTGTCCGAAACCGGTGGCCATCTGGGCGCGGGTCTGGGGGTTGTCGAACTGACCGTCGCGCTGCACGCGGTGTTTGACACGCCGCGCGACCGCCTGATCTGGGACGTGTCGCACCAGTGCTATCCGCACAAGATTCTGACCGGTCGTCGTGACCGCATCCGCACCCTGCGCCAACAGGGGGGCCTGTCCGGGTTCACCAAGCGCAGCGAGAGCGCCTATGACCCCTTCGGCGCCGCGCATAGTTCGACGTCGATTTCCGCCGCGCTGGGCTTTGCCGTGGCGCGGGATCTGGGCGGCGCGCCGGAACACGGTCTGGGCGATGCGATTGCGGTGATCGGGGATGGCTCGATGAGTGCCGGCATGGCGTTTGAGGCGCTGAACAACGCGGGCCATCTGGGCAAGCGGTTGATCGTCATCCTGAACGACAACGAAATGTCGATTGCCCCGCCGGTGGGCGCGCTGTCGTCCTATCTGTCGCGTCTCTATGCGGGCGCGCCGTTCCAAGAGCTAAAGGCCGCCGCCAAAGGCGCGGTCAGCCTGCTGCCCCCGCCGTTCCAAGAGGGCGCGAAACGGGCCCGCGAGATGCTGAAGCATCTGACCGTTGGCGGAACGTTGTTCGAAGAACTGGGGTTCAGCTATATCGGCCCCATCGACGGGCACGACATGGAACAGCTGTTGGCGGTTCTGCGCACAGTGAAATCCCGCGCGAACGGCCCGATCCTGATCCATGCGATCACCAAAAAAGGCAAGGGCTATGCCCCCGCCGAGGGCGCGCCGGACAAGGGCCATGCCACCGCCAAATTCGACGTGGTGACGGGCAAGCAGCGCAAGGCCCCGTCGAACGCGCCGAGCTATACCAAGGTCTTTGCCGAGGCGTTGATCCAAGAGGCCGCCGCCGATGACAGGGTTGTTGCCGTGACGGCGGCAATGCCCGATGGCACCGGTCTGAACCTGTTTGCCGAACGGTTCCCGACGCGGGTGTTCGATGTGGGCATCGCCGAACAGCACGGTGTGACGTTTAGCGCGGGTTTGGCCGCCGGTGGTCTGCGCCCGTTCTGCGCGATGTATTCGACGTTCCTGCAGCGTGGCTATGATCAGGTGGTGCATGACGTCGCCATTCAGCGCCTGCCGGTCCGGTTCGCGATTGACCGCGCGGGTCTGGTCGGGGCCGATGGCGCGACGCATGCGGGGTCGTTCGATGTGGCGTTCATGGCCAACCTGCCTGGCATGGTCGTTATGGCCGCCGCGGATGAAGCCGAGTTGAAACACATGGTCGCGACCGCCGCCGCCTATGACGATGGGCCGATTGCGTTCCGTTATCCCCGTGGCGAAGGGGTTGGCGTGGACATGCCCGAACGCGGCGAGATTTTGGAAATCGGCAAGGGCCGCATGATCGCACAGGGCAGCCGTGTGGCGATCCTGTCCTTTGGTACGCGCCTGCAAGAGGTGCAAAAGGCGACTGAGGCCCTGTCGGCCCGCGGGATCACCCCGACGATTGCCGATGCGCGGTTCGCCAAGCCGCTGGACCGCGACATGATCCTGTCCCTCGCGGCGGAACATGAGGCGTTGATCACCGTCGAAGAGGGCGCCGTGGGCGGCTTTGGCAGTCACGTGGCCCAGCTGTTGTCGGATGAGGGCGTGTTCGATCACGGTCTGAAATTCCGGTCGATGGTTTTGCCCGACACGTTCATTGATCAGGCCAGCCCCGAGGCGATGTATGACATCGCGGCGATGAATGCGCCCGATATCGAACGCAAGGTGCTTGAGGTTCTGGGGGTCGAGGTTCTGGACGCGCGGGCCAGCAGCTAGGCCAGACTGATCAGGTGCGACACAAGCAACGCCGCACCGCCCAGAACCACGTATCCTGTCACGACGAACAACCCGTCCGACACCATCAAGCCAACCGCGAACAGGGCAATCGCGGTTGCGCCCAGTGACGTGACCATGGGCAACAGTTCCAGAAACGGCATGATCGCGGCGATCGAGACGCAAATCCCCATCGCGATGAACGACAACGGGCGATAGGTCAGTATGGCCAGACGCTTGTGACTATGGCGGTCCACGAAATCGACGGGGCGCTGCATGAAATCAAGCGCTTTGCAGAACCGCGCGGCGCTGATCTTGCGGCGCATGATGAAACCCGGCAGCCACAGTTGATCGCGCCCCAGAACGGCCTGACCGGCGATCAGCAGGATGATGATCGACCCGATGGTCGGCGTCCCCGGAATGCCCGAAATCGGCGAAATCAGGATCAGCGCGGGCACCAGCAACAGGGGCGCGAATGAGTGCGATCCGATCTGGGCAAGGATATCGCGCACGGACACATGATCGCCCTCTGCCGCCTTGCGCAAGGCGGTCAGAATATCGTTCAGGCTCTGGGGTTCGCGGTTCGAAATCATGGGCGTCTGCGTTGTTGGATCGGAAATATAACGCATTTCCCCGCGTTTGGGTTGCCTATTGTTTTTCCTCGGCAGCCAACAGCGCGGCCAAACCTTGCCGATATGTTGGATAAAGCAGCTCGACGCCAAGCTCATCTTTGATCAGGTCGTTGCGCACCTTTTTGGACTCGGCGTAAAAGCTGCGCGCCATCGGGGACATCTCGGCCTCTTCAATCGGGATCGCGGGCGGGATCGGCAGGTTCAACAGCTCCGCCGCATGGGCGATCACGTCTTGGGGCGGCGCGGGGTCATCGTCACAGACGTTATAGACCGCGCCCGGACGGGGGTGGTTGATCGAGGCCAACAGAACCTGCGCGATGTCATCCACATGGATGCGCGAGAACAGCTGGTTTTCCTTGATGATGCGGCGCGCCGTACCTTTGCGGACCTTGGAGAACGGCCCACGTCCGGGGCCGTAGATGCCAGCAAGGCGAAAGATATGCAGCGGCAGGTCAAACGACCCCCACGCCAGTTCCGCCTGTTTGCGGGCCATGCCGCGACGGGTGGACGGGGTCAGGGGCGTGTCCTCATCGACCCAGCCGCCCTGATGATCCCCGTAAACGCCCGTCGTGGACAGATAGCCCACCCAGATTAGGTTCGGCGCGGCGCGCAGTGGCGCGGCCACCTCTCGCAGGACCGGATCGCCCTCGGGCCCCGGCGCGATGGATGCCAGAACATGGGTCGCCCGTTCGCAATAGGGGGTGAGGTCGGTGCCCGGCCACAGGATCGCCTCAACGCCCTCATCACGAAGGCGCGCGGCCTTCTCCGCATCGCGGGTGGTGGCGATGATGTCCCATTCGTCACGGGGCAAAAGGCGGGCCAGTGCTTGGGCCGAATAGCCGTGGCCGAGGGACAGCAGTATCTTTTTCATGGCGCGATCATTCCGGCATTCGTCCGCGTGTGCAAGACCAAGGGCTTGCGTCACCCTGTCACTTGGTGACAACCTGCGATAACGCAAACACTAAGTGTTGGACAGGTAAGAACCACATGCAGGCAGATCAAGAATTTCCCATCCAAACCCCCGAGATGTCCGGACCCCAACATTTCACGGATCCGGCGGCGGCGGTGGATCGGTTGTGCGATCTGTACACACAGGCGACCACGTTTCTGTGCGCCAAGTTCGGGGATGTGATCCAGAACGGCATGGGCGATCAACGCTACCGCGCGTTTTATCCCGAGGTGCGTTTGGTCACGACCAGCTATGCGCGCATCGACAGCCGGTTGAGCTTTGGCCACGTCACCGATCCGGGTGTCTATTCCGCCACGATCACACGCCCCGATCTGTTCCGTCACTATCTGGAACAACAAATCAGCCTGCTGATGGAAAACCACGGCGTGGGCGTGATGGTCGGCCCGTCGAGCACGCCGATCCCGCTGCACTTTGCCATGGCGGGGGACCAGTCGGTGACGATCCCGCAGGATGGGGTGCTGTCCTTTTCGCTGCGAGATGTGTTCGACGTGCCTGACCTGTCGACCACGAACGACGACATCGTCAACGGATACGGGTTCCAGCATCCCGATGGGTCGTCGGCCTTGGCGCCCTTTACGGCCCAGCGGGTGGATTACTCGCTGGCCCGTCTGTCACATTACATGGCCACCGACCCCAGCCATTTTCAGAACCATGTTCTGTTCACCAACTATCAGTTCTACGTCGAAGAGTTTGAGGACTATGGCCGACAGATGCTGGCCGATCCGGACTCGGGCTATGTCGCCTTGGTCGGGCCGGGCAATCAGGTGATCACCGACCCCGAGGCCCCGATGCAGGTGCCCGCGAAATTGCCCCAGATGCCGACCTATCACCTGAAGCGCGCGGATGGTGGCGGGATCACCTTGGTCAATATCGGGGTTGGGCCGTCGAACGCCAAAACCGCGACCGACCACATCGCCGTTCTGCGCCCGCATGCGTGGTTGATGGTTGGGCACTGTGCGGGTCTGAGGAATAGCCAGAGCCTTGGCGATTTCGTTCTGGCCCATGCCTATCTGCGTGAGGATCACGTGCTGGACGCGGACCTGCCGGTCTGGGTGCCGATCCCCGCGTTGGCCGAAATCCAGATCGCACTGGAAACGGCGGTGGAACAGGTGACCGAACTGCAGGGTTATGAGCTTAAGCGCGTGATGCGCACGGGCACGGTCGCAACGATCGACAACCGGAACTGGGAACTGCGCGACCAGTCGGGACCCGTCCAACGCCTGTCCCAATCCCGCGCGATTGCGCTGGATATGGAGAGCGCGACCATCGCCGCGAACGGGTATCGGTTCCGCGTTCCCTATGGCACGCTGCTGTGTGTTTCGGACAAACCCCTGCATGGCGAATTGAAATTACCCGGCATGGCGTCGGATTTTTACAAAACGCAGGTTGCACGCCACCTGCAGATTGGGATACGCGCCATGGAACTGCTGCGTGAGATGCCGTTGGAGCGAATCCACTCGCGTAAATTGCGCAGCTTTGAAGAAACTGCCTTCCTGTAGGGCGAAAAACCGGCCTTTTTGCCTTGAAAAATAGGGTTTCGGCACCACAAATCGTTGTGTCTGACCACAATATTCAGGTAGATTGCGCAAATGAGCCCCAAATCAGAGGGCACAACGAGGAGACAATACATGGCAAAACCCATGACCAAGACCCAGCTCGTCGCCGCTCTGGCAGAAGAAATGGGCGCAGACAAGAAAACCGCAAGCGCTGCTCTGGATGCGATCACCGGCGTGATCACCAGCGAAGTTTCCGGTGGTGGCGCTGTTACTCTGCCCGGCATCGGCAAGATCTACTGCCGTGAGCGCCCCGAGCGCATGGTTCGCAACCCCGCGACCGGTGAGCAGATCAAGAAAGAAGCCGACAAGGTTGTCAAAATGACGATCGCCAAGGCTCTGAAAGACAGCGTGAACGGCTAATCTTTCTCGCTTGCACGCAAGCACCAAGTGTCTAGGGTCGCCAGTGGCGGCCCTTTAATTTTTCCGGAGACCTGCATGGATATTCGCGCGATTTTTCTGGGGCTGACCTTTGCGTTCATGTGGTCGTCGGCCTTTACCTCGGCGCGGATCATTGTTCAGGACGCCCCGCCGGTGACGGCGCTGGCGCTGCGGTTTCTGATTTCCGGATTGATCGGTGTGGGTCTGGCGACGGCACTGGGCCAGACAGCGCGATTGAACCGTGCGCAGTGGCGCTCAACCATCATTTTCGGGATTTGCCAGAACGCGATGTATCTGGGTTTGAACTTTGTCGCGATGCGCACGATTGAGGCGGGTCTGGCGTCGATCATCGCCTCGTCCATGCCGTTGATGGTGGGGATGCTGGGTTGGATCGTGTTTCGCGAACGTCTGCCCGTGCTGGGCGTTGCGGGCTTGGTTATGGGGTTCGTCGGCGTGGCGGTCATCATGGCCACGCGGATCAGTGGTGGCGTCGATATGACCGGCCTTGCGATGTGTATCATCGGCGCGCTGGCCCTGTCGGTGGCAACCCTGTCGGTGCGGGGTGCGTCGTCCGGTGGGAACCTCTTGATGATCGTGGGTCTACAGATGCTGGTCGGGGCGGTGGTTCTGGGCGTTGTCGCTCTGCTCACCGAGACATGGCAAGTGACGTGGAGCGCCCGTTTGATCGCCGCCTTTATCTACACCACGCTGGTGCCCGGTCTGGCGGCGACCCTGATCTGGTTTGTGCTGGTCAACCGCATCGGCGCCGTGCGCGCGGCGACCTTTCACTTTCTGAACCCGTTCTTCGGGGTGGCCGTGGCGGCAGTCCTGCTGGGCGAGACCCTTGGCCTGACGGATGTGATCGGGGTTGCGATCATCATGGCGGGCATTCTGGCGGTCCAACTGTCGCGCCAGAAACCGCCCGCCTGAATTAACCGATCTGGCCGCGGTTTTCGCCGACCTGAGCGCGGTGCAACAACACGTGGTCCAGCAGGACACAGGCCATCATCGCCTCACCCACCGGAACCGCGCGGATGCCGACACAGGGGTCGTGACGTCCCTTGGTGACGATTTCCGTGTTCTCGCCGGATTTGGTGATCGTCTTGCGCGGGGTCAGGATCGACGAGGTCGGTTTGACCGCGAAACGCACAACGATGTCCTGACCGGTCGAGATACCGCCCAGAATGCCGCCTGCGTGGTTGGAACTGTATTCGGGGCCATTGGGGCCCATTTGGATCTCATCGGCGTTGGCGACGCCTGTCAGCTCGGCTGCGGCCATGCCATCGCCGATCTCGACGCCTTTGACGGCGTTGATGCTCATCATGGCGGCGGCTAGGTCGGTGTCGAGCTTGCCATAAACCGGCGCGCCAAGGCCCGCAGGCACGCCGCGCGCGACGACCTCAATCACGCCGCCGACCGAATTGCCGTCCTTGCGCAAACCGTCCAGATAGACGGCCCAATCGTCGGCGGCCTGTGCATCGGGGGTCCAGAACGGGTTCTGTTCGATCTGGTCCCAGTCGAAATTGGCGCGGTCGATTTTGTGCGGGCCGATCTGGGTCATATAGCCCGTGATTTGCACACCGGGGAACAGGGATTTCAGCGCCTCGCGCGCCACGCCACCGGCGGCCACACGGGCGGCGGTTTCGCGCGCCGAACTGCGCCCGCCACCGCGATAATCGCGGATGCCGTATTTCTGCCAATAGGTGATATCGGCATGGCCGGGGCGGAATTTCTCGGCGATCTCGCCGTAATCTTTGGACCGCTGATCGGTGTTCTCGATCATCAACTGAAGGCTGGTGCCGGTGGTCTGACCTTCAAACACGCCGGACAGGATTTTCACCGCATCGGGTTCACGGCGCTGGGTCGTGAATTTCGACTGGCCCGGTTTGCGGCGGTCCAGCCAGTGCTGCAGCATCGCCTCATCCACCGGCACGCCCGGGGGAACGCCGTCCACAGTCGCGCCAAGGGCGGGCCCGTGGCTCTCACCCCAAGTGGTCACGCGAAACAGGTGTCCGAAACTGTTGATGCTCATGCGCTGTGCTCCTTGTTGGGGGTGAAATAGCGGTCCGCGCGGATCGGGGCAAGCAATAGCGCAAAACAAAGGGCCGCCGGATCGCTCCGACGGCCCCGCCATCCACGTGGGACGGATTATTCGGCCTGCAGGCTGGCCAGATAGGCGTAGATGTTTTTCGCGTCGTCTTCTTTACGAGCGCGGTAGGACATCTTGGAGCGGCCTTTTTCGCCGGTTGCTTCGCTCATGTAGCCCGAGGGGTCCATGATGTAGCCGACAAAGGTCGCTTCGTCATAGGCGACGCCAGCGCCGTTCGCGGCCTCAAGCAGTTTGGAGTAGCCAAAGCCCTCAACGCTACCGGCAACACGGCCAGCAACGCCATAAAGGTTCGGGCCGGTTTTCGCGGCCTTACCGGCCAGCGTTTCGCCCGCTTCGTTGACGACAACGTGGCAGGAGACGCACTGACGGAATGCTTTTTCACCGGCTTCGGCGTCGCCCGAGGCACCGTGGCCATCGGCAAATACGGGACCAGCAGCCAAAAGCGTGGCAGCGATTACAGCGAACTTGGTTTTCATGGGTCTCTCCCTAGGGTTTACCATCGGTACTTTGACAGTGTTGGTGCACGCGAATCCGATCTAAATCAATAGTCAGTTCGTCGCGGTTTCGGCTTCGTGACCGTCATCGGCGGATTTCGACAATTCCTGAATCGCCTCATATTGGGACAGGAACACGCGACCCGACAGATGGTGCAGGAAATAGGTCCGGCTGAGGCGATCCATCACAGGGCCCTTCACCTCGGACAGGTGCAGTTTCAGGCCCATGTCGCGGAACCGGTGATCAATCGCCTCCAGCGATTCAAGCGCAGAGGTGTCGATGTTATTCACGGCCGAGCACATCAGAACCACGTGTTTCAGATCCTTTTCGCCAACCACACGGTCAAACAAGTAGTCCTCAAGATAACGCGCATTGGCGAAATACAAGTTCTCGTCGACGCGGATCGTCAGGATGTCCGGCGTGGTGTTCACGCGGTGGCGGTTGATGTTGCGGAAATGCTCGGTCCCCGGAACGACGCCCACCTCGGCGATATGGGGGCGAGAGGTGCGATAGAGATAGAGAAAGATCGAAATCCCCACACCCGCCGACACGCCGGTTTCCACGCCAAACCCAAGGGTCAGCAGGATCGTCGCGGTGACGGCGGCGAAATCGGCCTTGTTATAGGCCCATGTGGTTTTCAGGACGGAAAAGTCGACCAGCGACAGGACGGCAACGATGATCGTCGCGGCCAGTGTCGCCTTGGGCAAAAAGAACAACAGCGGCGTCAGGGCCAGCGCGGCAAGGGCGATGCCAATCGCGGTGAACGCTCCGGCGGCGGGGGTTTCGGCGCCGGCGTCGAAATTCACGACCGACCGCGCAAAACCGCCTGTAACCGGATACCCACCGGACACGGCGGCGGCGATGTTGGACGCACCCAGACCGATCAGTTCCTGATCGGGCACAATGCGTTGGCGTTTCTTGGCGGCAAGGGTTTGCGCCACAGAGACCGATTCCACGAACCCGATGATCGAGATCAGGACGGCACTGCCGAACAGGCTGCTCCAGACGCTCATGTCAAAGGACGGCCACGTCAGGGGCGGCAAGCCGCGCGGCACGTCGCCCACAATCGCCACGCCATAGTTTTGCAGGCCGAACAGGGCCGTCACAAGGGTGGTCACCACAACGGCGGCCACCGGACCCGCCTTGGCCAGAATGTCGGCTGTGCGGGGCTTTAGACCACGGGCCAGCAACAGGGGCTTTAGCCCCTTGCGCACCCAGAACAGAAACGCGGTTGAGGTCACGCCGATGATCAGGGTCGGAATATTCACCTGCCCCAGATGGGAGATCAGGGAATGCAGCAGTTCGGCAAGGTTATGCCCCGACGCGGAGACGCCAAGGATGTGTTTCAGCTGGCTGAATGCGATGATGATGCCCGACGCGGTAATGAACCCCGCCACAACGGGGTGCGACAGGAAATTCGCCAGAAAGCCCAGACGGAACACCCCCATCACGATCAGGATCAGACCCGACAGGAACGCCAGAATGATTGCCGCCGCCGCGTATTCGGCGGTGCCCTGTAGGGCAAGGTTCCCCACCGCCGCCGCCGTCATCAGGGACACAACCGCCACCGGTCCGACGGCCAGTGCGCGCGAGGTGCCAAAGATCGCATAGGCCACCAGCGGAAGGATCGACGCATAGAGACCCATTTCCGCAGGCAGACCGGCCAACAGCGCATAGGCCAGAGATTGCGGGATCAGCATGATCGTCACGATCACCGCCGCCACCACATCATTGGTCAGCGCATCGCGGTTATAGGTCTTGCCCCATTCGAGGATGGGCAGATACCGCGCAAGGGGACGTAGGGCAGACAGTCGCATAATAGGACCTTCATATTCATCTTTTTATATATGAATAGGGACTTTGCCCCCGATCCACAAGGTCAGCCTAGATTTAAATTGCTGTTAAGGACCAAAAAAAACGCGCCCGAGTGGGGCGCGTTTTGTGTTTTGCGTATTCGCTAGACCTTAGTCGTTCTTCTTGCCTTTGACGCCGGCCCACAGGCGCTTGTTCGTCAGGTAGAGAAGAACCGACAGCACGATCAGGAAGGTCACGCCCACGAAACCGGCGCGCTGGCGTGCCATCATCTTGGGTTCTGCGGCCCACATCAGGAACGCGGCAACGTCCTCTGCTTCGTTGTGCAGGCTGTTGTCGTGACCGTCGTCGAATTCAACGTCTTCGCCATAGAGGGGCTGGCTCATCGCGATCCAGCCACCGGGGAAGGCGGTGTTTTCGTAGAAGATCGAACCGTACTCTTCTTTTTCTTCACCGGTGTAGCCGGTCAGCAGCGAGGCGATGTATTCCGCGCCACCGATACCTTTGACCAGCTGGTTGATACCAGTGCCCATCGGACCGTGGAAACCGGCACGTGCCTTGGCCATCAGGCTGAGGTCAGGTGCGTTTTCCAGAGCCGAGCTCGGGAAGAAGTCGGTCGGCGTACCCGAACGGAAGTCGTCGATCTCGGGATCGTAGACGTCGAACTGTTCGGCATAGGCACGAACCTGATCTTCGGGCAGGTGCGGGCCGCCCTCATCCGCAAGAGTGCGGAGGGGGACGAATTTCAGACCGTGACAGGCCGAGCACACCTCGGTGTAAACCTTGAGGCCGCGCTGCAGCTGGTTCTGGTCATAGGTGCCGAAGGGCCCTTCGAACGAAAAGTCGAAGTCCTCGATGTGGCCTTCGCCGCCCGCGGCCAGTGCACCACTGGCCGAAATTGCGAGGGCGGAAAGCGCCGAGAAGGTGAGTTTCTTGATCATTGTTCTCTTGATCCTCTTTCTCACTCGGCCGGGGTCGACGAAGCGTCGGTCCCGCCCTTGCCATAGTGGGCGTTAAAGTCGTCTTCGATGGTCGCGGGCGTTGCCAGGGGTTTCTCAATCACACCCAGCAGCGGCAGGATGACGAAGAAGTAACCGAACCAGTAGGCCGAAGCGATCAGCGAGAAGCTTGCAAAGGGTTCTTCAGCAGGCATCGCACCCAGCCACATCAGGGCGAAGAAGTCGATGACCAGCAGGACGAACCACCATTTGAACATCGGGCGGTAACGGCCCGAACGTACCGACGAGGTGTCCAGCCAAGGTGCCAGAGCCATCGCGATGATCGCGCCGAACATCGCCAGAACGCCAAAGAATTTCGCGTCGATGATGCCGCCGGTGATCCAGCTTGCGAACTGAACAACCCAGACGTCGGCGGTAAAGGCACGCAGGATCGCGTAGAACGGCAGGAAGTACCATTCGGGGACGATGTGTGCGGGCGTCGCCAGCGGGTTTGCCTCGATGTAGTTATCGGGGTGGCCGAGGTAGTTGGGCATAAAGCCAACAATCGCCATGAACACAGCTAGAATAACCGCCAGCGCGAACACGTCTTTGATGACGTAGTAGGGCCAGAAGGGAACGGTGTCTTTGGCGGCGTCTGCTTTGGACGTGCGGCGCACTTCAACACCCGTGGGGTTGTTGTTGCCGGTGGTGTGGAACGCCCAGATGTGGACAGCAACCAGACCAGCGATCACGAACGGCAGCAGGTAGTGCAGCGAGAAGAAGCGGTTCAGCGTGGCGTTGTCCACTGCCGGTCCACCCAGCAGCCAAGTCTGCAGCGACTCACCGATGAACGGAATCGCGCCGAACAGGCCGGTGATCACGGTCGCGCCCCAGAAGGACATCTGACCCCAAGGCAGAACATAGCCCATGAACGCGGTGCCCATCATGCAGAGATAGATCAGCATACCGATGATCCATGTGACTTCACGCGGGGCCTTGTACGACCCGTAGTAAAGACCACGGAAGATGTGGGCATAGACGGCGATAAAGAACAGCGAAGCGCCGTTGGCGTGGAAATAGCGGATCATGTGACCGCCGTTCACGTTGCGCATGATGTGTTCGACCGACGCAAACGCCAGATCGACATGCGGGGTATAGTGCATCGCAAGGATGATACCGGTGACGATCTGCAGCCCAAGGCAGAAGGTCAGGATGATGCCCCAGATCCACATCCAGTTAAGGTTCTTGGGGGTGGGGATCATCAGGGTATCATACAGCAGACCGACAACGGGCAGGCGCTTGTGCAGCCACTTTTCCCCACCCGTTTTCGGTTCGTAATGATCGTGTGGAATTCCAGACATAGGTGCCTCCCTTAGCCCAGCTTAATGGTCGTTTCGTCGACGAACTCGGCAACCGGAACGTCCAGGTTGCGCGGCGCCGGGCCTTTGCGGATACGGCCGGATTGGTCGTAGTGCGAGCCGTGGCACGGGCAGAACCAGCCGCCGAACTCACCTGCGCCGTTGCCGATCGGCACACAGCCAAGGTGCGTACAAACGCCAACCATGACCAGCCATTCGCCAGCTTCGTCCAGCGTCCGGTTTTCGTCGGCTGCGTCCGCAGTGGGGTTGTTGGCGTTCTGCGAGCCTGTGTCGATCAGCTCGCTCAGATCAACAGCGCGGGCTGCTTCGATCTCATCTGCGGCGCGGCGGCGGATGAACACCGGCTTACCCAGATACTTGATCGTCAGCTGCGTGCCGACCTCAACACCCGAAACATCAACGCGGATCGACGACAGCGCCTGAACGTCTGCCGAGGGGTTCATCTGGTTGACGAGCGGCCATGCGGCTGCACCTGCGGTAACGGCGCCCGCACCGGCGGTTGCGTAATAAAGAAAATCGCGGCGTGTGCCTGCGTGATCTTCTGCGTGGGACACGAGATTTCTCCCTTCCTGGACCAAACGCTTGGTCTGCGACCGCATTCGGCCATTAGCATTCCAATCGGGCCGGTATTTAGCGGCCTTGTTTCCAACCGTCCAGCACGATTGCACCGAATTCGCGCAACCGCGACGACATAACGCTGTCTTTTATCTTGAAAAGAGCGCCGCCCATCCCCATTTCCCGCAATGATTTTCAGAAATCTGTGCACCAAAGTATGCAGGCGATTCCATGTGGACCCTGTGGTTAGGCGTGTTTGCCAGTATGCGCTAGATCAGGGGTTGAGCGCGAAATCCGTATAAAACGGGGGCGAATCCGGCACCCATTGGGGGTATTTCGCCATAATCGCGGCAAAGCGGTCGCTGTTCAGGAACCGATCCAGCCACGCGGTGACATGCGGCCAGTCCTGCGCGCGGAACCACGCAAGGTCGACCATGGCGAATTGTCGCACAAAAGTCACGGTGGCCATATCCGCAAAACAGGGGGATTCCCCGCCCAACCACGGGTTTCCGTCCAGTGTTGCGTTGAGGTCCATCAGGATCGCGGCGGCCTTTGCCCGTTCAGAGTCGGGCTCGGCATCCGTATACCGCGTGGCGTATTTATAGCGGTCCAGCGCGGTTTTGAACGGGCCCTCGATCGTGTCGATCAGGTCGTTCAGCTCAGGCCGGTTCAGCCAGCCCTCGGGGTCATTGCGATGGAGGGCCCAGAGCATGATGTCGCGGCTTTCCTCTACCACATCCTCCCCGTCGACCAGAACCGGCACTGTGCCCTTGGGGGACGCGGTGAGCAGGTCAGCGGGTTTGTCGCGCAGGACGACCTCACGCAGTTCAACGGTGATCCCCGCCGACGCCAAGGCAAGGCGCGCGCGCATCGCATAGGGGCAGCGGCGGAAGGTATAGAGGATCGGGGTGCTCATGGCTGATCTAGGGATGTGAGTATTTTAGCCAAGATGAAGAGGCAGGCCCAGCAAGTGGGACTCGGTGCGCCCTGTGATTTCGGCGCGGATGATCTGGCCCTCGGGGAGGTCGGTGTCGAAATGGACCTCGGTGAATTGCTCAGTCCGGCCAAGGCGCGGGGTTTCGATCAGGATCTCGCAGGTGCGTCCGATTTGCGCGGCGAGGTGCGTTTGGACCTGTGTCTTACCGGCGGCGCGCAGGCGGGCGGCGCGGGATTTGATCGCCTTGCCGTTGACCTGTGGCATACGTGCGGCGGGGGTGCCGGGGCGGGGCGAATAGGGAAAGACATGGAGCCACGTCAGGTCGCAATCGGTGACCATGCGCAGGCTGTTTTCGAACATCTCTTCGGTTTCGGTCGGGAAGCCGGCGATGATATCCGCGCCAAAGGTCATGTCGGGACGCAGTTTGCGGGCCTCTTGGCAGAAGGCGATGGCGTCTTCGCGGGTGTGGCGGCGCTTCATCCGTTTGAGGATCATATTGTCGCCCGCCTGCAGCGACAGGTGCAAATGCGGCATCAGGCGGGACTCGGTCGCGATGGCGGCCATCAGGTTCTCATCGGCCTCAATCGAGTCGATCGAACTGATCCTGAGGCGGGGCAGATCGGGGATGAGTTTCAGGATGCGCATGACCAGATCGCCGAGGCGAGGCTCGCCAGGCAGGTCCGCCCCCCAACTGGTCAGGTCTACGCCGGTCAGCACGACCTCGTTAAAGCCGCGCCCGACGAGGCGTTTGATCTGTTCCACGACGACCCCCGCAGGGACCGATCGGGAATTGCCGCGCCCAAATGGGATGATGCAAAAGGTACAGCGGTGATCGCAGCCGTTTTGCACCTGTACATAGGCGCGGTGGCGGCCAAAGCCGTCGATCAGGTGGCCCGCCGTTTCAGTGACCGACATAATGTCATCGACGCGGACCTTTTCCGTTTCACCAATGAAGTCGGGGCCTTTGGCGATGGATTGCCACGTTTCGGCCTGCATCTTTTCGGTGTTGCCGATGACCTGATCGACCTCCTCCATGGCGGCAAAAGTTTCGGGTTCGGTCTGGGCGGCGCAGCCCGTCACGATCAGGGTCGCGTCAGGGTTTTCGCGGCGCAGTTTGCGGATTTCCTGACGCGCTTTGCGCACGGCCTCGGCGGTGACGGCACAGGTGTTCACGATCACCGCATTGTCGACGCCGGCCTGTTCGGACAGTTCCTGCATCGCCGCCGTTTCATAGGCGTTCAGGCGACAGCCCAGCGTGGTGAATTTGGGCGGCGTTGTCATTGGTGCGCGTCCAGAAATTCGGGCGTGAAATAGCCGGTGGCGACATGCATGGTCGGGCCTGTCATCCAGACGCCGTCATCCGCCCATTCCACGTGCAGGGTACCGCCGTCCAGATCGATGCGAACGTTGCGGCCGGTCAGACCCCGACGCGCGGCGGCGACGGCGGTCGCACAAGAGGACGAGCCCGAGGCAAGCGTCGGCCCCACGCCCCGTTCCCACACCCGCATGCGCAGATGGTCGGGCCCGATCACCGAGGCAAATTGCACATTGGTGCGTTCAGGGTAGAGGGGGTGATGTTCGATCTCGGCCCCGCGGGTGTTCAGATCGACCGCCTCGGCGTCTTCGACGAAAAAGGTGCAATGCGGATTGCCCATGCCGGTGGCCGTCGGGTCCCCGTCGATTGGCAGAATCAGCGTATCCATCTCATGCGCCAGAGGAATTTCGTCCCAACGCAGTTGCGGATGTCCCATGTTCACCGAGGTCAGGCCATCGCCCGCATCGCGCGCGAACAGGGTGCCGCGACCGGTGGTCAGGGTCAGGTCGGTCTTGCCGGTCTCATTCATCAGGTGGCGCGCGATACAGCGTGTCGCGTTCCCACAAGCCGCCGATTCCGAGCCATCCGCGTTCAGAAACACCAGATGTGCGTCCGCATTCCCGCGATTTTCGATGATCGCCAGCTGATCAAAGCCGATTCCAATATGGCGATGGGCGATGGCCGTGACCAATGACGGCGCAAGCGGGGTGGCTTGCGCGCGGTGATCAAAAACGACGAAATCATTGCCAAGGCCATGCATCTTGTAAAATGCCATGCCCTGTTGGGGCTCTGTGGTGCTCATAGGGCGGCATATAACCCTTGTGTGAAACTTTATCCAGATCGTCGCAAAAAATCGCAAAAATGCCCTTGACCCCATCCGTCGGTTTCCCTAGTTAGCGCCACACAAAGTGGGCCGTTAGCTCAGTTGGTAGAGCAACTGACTTTTAATCAGTGGGTCGAAGGTTCGAATCCTTCACGGCTCACCACTTTCTCCGCTGGTCGGACACGAAAAACCGCTGGACCTTGGTCCGGCGGTTTTCGCGTTTCTGGGGCCTTTCCTTTTACCTGCCGCGACTTGTCGCGACCCGATTCCCGTTTGATCCGTGCGATCACGCAATCGGGATCGGGAAATGTTTGTGACGAATCGACACCTGTTATACTGGTGTCGACATGAGAGATTTCGAATTCAAAGCGGGCAGCCTGTGCCTTGATCTGGTCGACACCGTGTCAGAACGCGGGGTCGGGGACGTGGACCTGTTGGCCACGGAGGCCGATGTGGCGCGGTGGGTCACGGGGACGGGGCGTCTGGCCTATGCGGCAGGGGCGGTCGGGGACATCGCGTCCGTGCGCAACTTGCGTGAGGCGATTTTCAACGCCGCCAGCGCCTGTATCGACGGCGCGCTAATGGATGACGCGGATTTGGCCGTGATCAACGCGGCCGCGTCGGTGGGCGCGCCACGGCCCGTGTTGATGCGCGACGGGGTTGTGATGCGTGCCGATGACCCCTTTGCCGCGATGATGGCCGAAATTGCGGGCGACGCCATCGCCCTATTGGGGGGCGAACGTCGGGCGCGCCTGCGCCGCTGCGGCGGATGCAACATGTTGTTCTTTGACGCCTCACCGCCGGGCCGACGCAAATGGTGCTCGTCCGCGGCGGGCTGTGGCAATCAGGCAAAAACCAGAAACCGGCGCGCGCGTATCGCGGCCAAAAAACAGGGAAAGGCACCCCAATGACAGAGCATCGCGTGGTCTTTGATTTCGAGATCGACTTTAGCAACGGCGGCGGCATTCAGGGCCAAGGGTTCCGTCTGGACATCGACGGGGATGACATCGCGGACGCGGATCTGGCCGATTACATCGTCAAGGACATGCGCCTGTTGATGGTGGGTGAGGTGCGTATCCTGAACAAGCAGATCATCCAAGAGGCGCACAAACGCGGTGCCGCCGACGTGCCGCAGGTCGATTGACATGCCCGCGCGTCACATCCTGTTGGCCCTGTCGGTCGTGGCATTCTGAGAAACACATTTGTGGTTATTTGGATGGGCTTCCGTCATCTGCCTGAGGCGTGGCGCAAAGCGTACTGCCTAAAACAAACAAAGGCGCCCGTGGGCGCCTTGTTTATTTGGTCGGAGTGAGAGGATTCGAACCTCCGGCCCCTGCCTCCCGAAGACAGTGCTCTACCAGGCTGAGCTACACTCCGACCGAATGGGGGCGGATTACAGTGCCCTGCAGGGTTTTGCAAGAGGCCATTTCCCCTATTTCTTGCGCTTGTTCATCCGTCGCAGATAGGCGCCAACCCGCGGGGCCGTGCCCGTTTCCGGACGCGAGCGTGTGCGCAGAACCGGCGTGTTCTCCGAGGCATCCGAATTGCCCTCTCGGAATAGGATGTAGAGACCACTTGCGATAATGATGGCAGCACCAATCATCGTGGCGGTGTCCACGCTCTCTCCGAAAAAGAACCAGCCATATAGAGACGCCCAAAGAATCTGGGAATACTGCATCGGGGCGACAACGACGGCCTCGCCGACCTTATAGGCGAAAATCATGCACATCATGGCAATCAGGGCCATTGCGGCAATCGCGCCGAGGCCTGCCAGATGCATCCCCGGCATCGGTTCATAGATGAATGGCAGCCACGCCCCCATAATCACAAAGTTCGCCAACATCGGGTAGAGCAACAGAACGATGCTGCGCTCTTCATGGCCAATTTTGCGCACGATGATTGAGGCAATGGCACTGCTGAATGCGGCGACAAGGGCGGCGAGGTGCCCAAGGCCCAGTTCCGTTTCACCAGGGCGCAGCACGACCATAACGCCCATCAGACCCACGATCACGGCGGCCCAGCGGCGCAGACGCACGGTTTCGCTTAGGATGGGGATCGACAGCACGGTGATCAACAGGGGCGTTGCAAAGATGATCGCGTAGGTTTGCGCCAGCGGCAGCTTGGAAAAGGCGTAGAATGCGGACAGACCCGTCACGCAAACCGCTACCGTGCGGATCCATGTCCACAAGGGGCGGCGGGGCTTGAGGCTCTCGCCCGATGAATCGCGGATCAGCATCACGGTGGTCAGGGGAAAGCCCAACAGCACGCTAAAAAACAGGATTTGTGCGGGTTGATAGGATGCGCCGAGGACCTTGATGATCACGTCGTGCAGGGAATAGACCGCAAACCCCATCAACGCGAGAATAGCCCCTTTTGCATTTGACCCCATCATACGGTCACCCTTTGTCGTTATCGCAAACAGTTCAAAAATTATTGGCACGCGAATGGTTCCGTTGCCAAGACGGTTCGCGCCCATATACGAAAAGAACCGGGCGAGGGGTCGCCCGGTTCCATAAAAAGTTCAGAAATGTGGATGCGCCTTAAAGGCTGGCGTCCAGAGCGGCGATGACGGCATCGCCCATTTCGCTGGTCGAGACAGGGGTCTCGCCCTCGGCCTGCAGCAAGTCCGCGGTGCGAACGCCATCGGCCAGAACCTTTTCGATCGCGGCCTCAAGGCGATCTGCCTCGGTGCCCTGATCAAAGCTATAGCGCAGCGCCATGGCAAAGCTGAGGATACAGGCGATCGGGTTTGCCTTGCCCTGACCCGCGATATCGGGGGCCGAGCCGTGGACCGGTTCATACATCGCCTTGGGGCGGCCATTGGCCATCGGTGCGCCAAGGCTGGCCGAGGGCAACATGCCCAAAGAGCCGGTCAGCATCGCCGCCGCATCCGACAACAGGTCGCCAAACAGGTTGTCGGTCACGATGACGTCGAACTGTTTGGGCCAGCGGCACAGCTGCATCGCGCCTGCATCGGCGTACATGTGCGACAGTTCCACGTCGGCGTATTCTTCGTCGTGAACCTTTTGAACCACTTCGCGCCACAGAATACCGGATTCCATGACGTTGGCCTTTTCCATCGAGCAGACTTTGTTGTTGCGGCGACGGGCCAGTTCAAAGGCCGAGCGCGCAACGCGTTCGATTTCGCTCTCGGTGTAGCGCTGGGTGTTGATGCCGACGCGCTCATTGCCTTCTTCGAAGATGCCGCGCGGCTCACCGAAGTAGATGCCGCTGGTCAGTTCGCGCACGATCATGATGTCCAGACCGGCAACCACGTCCTTTTTCAGGGACGAGAAATCGGCCAGCGCGTCAAAGCATTGTGCAGGGCGCAGGTTGGAGTAGAGATCCATTTCCTTGCGCAGACGCAACAGGCCGCGCTCGGGCTTTACCGAAAAGTCCAGATTGTCGTACTGCGGACCACCCACAGCGCCCAGCAGAACCGCGTCCACCTCTTGCGCTTTGGCCATGGTTTCGTCGGTCAGGGGGGTGCCGTGCGCGTCATAGGCACAGCCGCCAACCAGATCTTCGCTGACGTCGATTTTCAGGTCGCGCTTGTCACCGAACCAGTCGATGATCTTGCGAACTTCGGCCATGACTTCGGGGCCAATACCGTCGCCGGGAAGGATAAGAAGGGAAGGGTTGCTCATCGGTCAGATATCCTTTGTCCAAGGGTTGGCTTGGCCTATCCGCTTGGCCCCATATGGTCAAGGTATCTGCGGTTTAACGGGGCATTTCGACGTCCACCCAGACCAGATTGTGGCGCGATGCGCGCGCGATGGTGTCGGCCCATTCGGGATCGGCGGGGCGAAATACGCCGCCGTCTGTGACGCGCAGGTCGGGCGCGGGCAGGACATAATCGACCCGCATCAACCCGACACCGATCTCGCGCCAATCCGCCGTGTAGGTCGCCCCGTCCGCGCCGGTTTGCGCGGGATCGGTAAACAGACCACCCGTCAGGGTCGCCGCCATCGCATGGCTCTGGCCATCGCCGTGATCGGGGTCAAGGTTCGCATCCCCCGCCAGAACATAGCGCCCCGTTGGCGGCACGAACGGCAGGTCTCCATTAAGATAGCGGGTCCAGAACAACAGCTCATCCTTATTGCGGCGGCCATTGCGATCCTCGGGGCCGTCAAACACCGGCGGGGTGGCGTGGTAGGTCAACAGATGCAGGGGGCCGTCGGGCGTGTCGATGCTCAGGTCCCAGTGCGACAAGCTGCTAAGACGCTGGATCGCCTGCACCTCGGCGGATGGAAAGGGCGTGCCATCGGGATGCGTCGGCAAATCCGCATCGGGCAGGTCGGCCCACAAGAATTCGGTGAAGTCGACAAAGGACGTGATGGGATAGCGCGACAGGACGACCATGCCGCCCTCACCGGTAAAACGCCCGTATCCTTGGGCGTCGCCCGCATTGTCGGTATAGCCATTGCCGGTGTGATCCAACCCCGTGCGGAGCCCCGCGTTGGGCGGGCGCGTGAACACGTGCGCCATTTGGTGACCGGCGGCGGACAGGGCCGTGCGCAGTTCATCCGCCGCGACCCCGCCGTAATCGTAATCAATCCCCTGCAGCACAATCACATCCGGCGCCACATGGGCGATCACGGACAAAACGGCGGCGACTTGGGGGTCTTTGCCGTCGCGCAAATCACGGATCAACAGGCCGGGCGCGCGACGGGACAGTTCGGTGTTATAGGTGGCGATGCGGATCGGCTCGGCCCACGCCGCGCCCATCCACGCCCACAGGATCAGACAGGCTGTAGCCCAGTATCGGCGATGAACGCCTCGGTCTGGCGGCGCTGTTCGCAGATCAGATGTGCGATGCGTTGCACCGCGATGCCGCGCATGAACAGGCTTGCTGGCAATAGGGCCCATGCGGTCACCGTCCAGATCAGGGTGTGCGAGTTCTCAAACGTCAGCGTGTCGACCATGCTGGTCAGGAATGTCACGCCCGCCGGAAACAGGAATGGCAGCAAGAAGCCTAACAAAAGGTTAACGCGCGCCGCCCGTTGCAGGCGTTCCACCACATCCCCGCCCGTCGTCGGGTCAAAGGTCGGAAGGTTCACCCACACGTTGAAGTTCCCGTTGCGCAGTGGCCAGTTGTAAAGGCGCAGCACGATGGAAAACGCGGCAATCGACGCGATCGAGACCACATAGGCCAGACCGGCGGCCGAGCGCGTGATGTTCACCGTCTGACCGGGCGTGTTATCGGGCAACATCAGCAAAAACAGGTGTACGGGGCTATAGGGGAAGTCCATCACATGCCCCATCAGCATACCAACCGCCGCGACAAAGCTATTGGGGACGTTCGGATCAATCTGCGAGCGGCAGATCACGGACACCAGAAACACCGAAATAAACATCGCACCAAAACGGATGCGGTTGAACGGCGGGGCGTCGCGGAATTCGATCAGGCCGGGATAGGTGGCAGTGTATTCAAAGATCACCAGACCCGCCGCCAAAATAGCGGCCAGCGCAACGACCTGCGCCACGTCCGACGACACCGTCGGCAACAGCAAGGAGGGCGTTGCAATCAGCAACACGACCAGAAATGCGCGCGCAATCACGCCTGTCGCATGTGAAATCACTGCCTTCGTTCCCCAACCCGGACTGACCTGGTGCATTGCCAGGTCCTTGTTCCATTTGGTGTTCCGCAAATTATGGCGCGGCGCCTCAATCTTGCCCAATTTTTGCCTACTTTCACAATGTTCAGCAACAACTTGTTAAATAAGACAAAAGCTTTCGGGCAATTTCGTGGAGAAAGTGTCGCGACTTTACATCAAAAAGTTATCAAAAAAGCGCCCTCCGTATGGGAGAGCGCTAGATTTTGTATACTTTTGACTAGGTAACCCAAGGGGCCGCCTTAATCTGGTCACACCCAGGGGCGCGCCTGTGCTGCGGCACCTTCAAAGGCGGTGATCGACGATTCCTTCTCCATCGTCAGACCGATGTCATCCAGACCGTTCAGCAGGCAGTGCTTTTTGAACGCGTCGACCTCAAACGGGAATTCAACGCCGTCCGAGCTGGTGATGATCTGGTTTTCCAGATCAACGGTCATGCGGGCGTTTGCCCCCTTTTCGGCGTCCTTCATCAGGGCGTCGACCTGTTCCTGCGGCAGGACAATCGGCAACATCCCGTTTTTGAACGAGTTGTTATAGAAGATGTCCGCGAAGGAGGTCGAGATGATGACCTTGATGCCGAAATCGGCCAGAGCCCACGGCGCGTGTTCACGCGACGAGCCACAGCCAAAGTTATCACCGGCAACGAGGATCGAGGCCTCACGGTACTGCGGTTTGTTCAGGACGAAATCGGGGATTTCGTTGCCCTGACGGTCATAGCGCATCTCGTCAAACAGGTTCACACCCAGACCCGAGCGTTTGATCGTCTTCAAGAAGATCTTGGGGATGATCATGTCCGTGTCGATGTTGACCAGCGGCATGGGGGCAGCGATGCCCGTGACTGTTTCAAACTTTTCCATAGTGCCAGATCCTTACATCAACTCACGAACATCGGTCAGGTGACCGGTGATGGCAGCGGCGGCGGCCATCGCGGGCGACACAAGATGCGTACGACCCTTATAGCCCTGACGACCCTCGAAGTTCCGGTTCGAGGTCGAGGCACAGCGCTCACCCTCGGCCAACTGGTCGGGGTTCATTGCCAGACACATGGAACAACCGGCCATGCGCCATTCGAAACCGGCCTCTTTAAAGATGTCGGCAAGACCTTCTTCTTCGGCCTGTGCACGGACCAGACCCGAACCGGGTACGACCATGGCGCGCATGCCGTCCTTGATCTTTTTGCCCTTCAGGATCGCGGCCGCAGCGCGCAGATCCTCGATCCGGCCGTTGGTGCAGGACCCGATGAACACGGTGTCGATTGCGATGTCGGTCAGTTTCTGACCGGCGGTCAGACCCATGTATTCGATCGACCGGCGTGCAGCCTCGATCTTGCCGCCTTTGAAATCCTCGGGCGCGGGAACGACGCCGGAAATCGGCAGAACATCTTCGGGCGAGGTGCCCCAGGTTACGACGGGCTCGATCTCTTCACCTTTCAGGGTGACGACCTTGTCGAAATGCGCACCTTCGTCGGTGAACAGGGTTTTCCACCATGCCAAGGCCGCCTCGAACTGGGCGCCTTTGGGGGCGTGGGGACGGCCCTTGACGTATTCATAGGTGGTTTCGTCCGGTGCGATCAGACCAGCGCGCGCGCCGCCCTCAATCGCCATGTTGCAGACGGTCATGCGGCCTTCCATCGACAGATCGCGGATCGCTTCGCCGCAATATTCGATGACATAGCCGGTGCCGCCGCCGGTACCGGTTGCGCCGATCACGGCCAGAGTGATGTCCTTGGCGGTCACGCCCGGGCGCAGTTTGCCGGTGATCTCGACCTTCATATTTTTGGACTTTTTCTGGATCAAGGTCTGGGTGGCCAGAACATGTTCCACCTCGGAGGTGCCGATCCCGTGGGCCAGCGCGCCGAAGGCACCATGCGTTGCGGTGTGGCTGTCGCCGCAAACAACGGTCATGCCGGGCAGGGTCCAGCCCTGTTCGGGACCAACGATATGCACGATGCCCTGACGCACGTCAGTCACCGGATAATAGTTGATGCCGAATTCCTTGGCGTTCTTGTCCAGCGCGGCCACCTGAATGCGGCTGTCTTCGGTCATGGTTGCCGGATCTTCGCGGTCCAGCGTGGTCGGCACGTTGTGGTCCGGCACAGCGATGGTTTTTTCCGGCGCGCGCACCTTGCGGCCTGCCATACGCAGACCTTCGAATGCTTGGGGGCTGGTGACTTCGTGCACAAGGTGGCGGTCGATGTACAGCAAGCAGGTGCCATCATCGGCTTGGTCTACCACATGGGCGTCCCAGATTTTGTCATAGAGTGTCTTCGGGGCGGTCATATCGGTCCTCTCCCGCGGGTGTTTCAGGTACTAGGAAGTGAAATGGAAAAAGAGGGCACTGCCTTATAGGCGTGCCAGAACCGTCAGCGTCGCGCCGAAGAACCGCCAAGGCAGGCGGGCGCGGTCGTCCATGTCGAAAATCCGTTTCATGCGCGTTCAGATACTCTTTTGAACTGAGTCTCGCAAGAGGTGGCGCTTGCCATAGGGGGGACCTCGCCCCATCATCAAAGGCGAGAGGGGACATCATGGAAGCAGACGCCGCAAGCCTATTGAACCAGATCGCACAGTTCGGTGCACAGGCCGTCGGTTTTGCCGAGAGCCTGCTGACACCCGGATGGCGGCAATATCAGGTGTTTATCATCATTGCCCTGCTGGCGCTGGCCCAAGGGGCGTCGTGGGTTCTGATGCCCCGCCTGCGCGAACAGATGCGCGAACTTGAGGGGTGGCCGAAATGGCGGTTGCGGGCGTTGTTGGTGCTGCACCGGCGGACGCGGTTGATCCTGTTCGTCATTCTGGCGTGGGGCACGACGTGGATCATGCGCGAAACCACATGGCCCTCTCGCAGCTATCTGATCGGCGTGGTGGCGACCTTGGCGACCGCGTGGTTGCTGGTCGGACTGGCGGCGCGGTTGGTGCGCAACCCGTTTTTGCGCAAGGTGGTGACGTGGGTTCTGTGGGCCTATGCGACGATCTATATCCTCGGTCTGTCGGGGGATGTGTCCGCGTTTCTGGACGATATCGCGGTGACGTTCGGAAGTTTCCGCATTTCGGCCTTGGTGGTGTTCAAGGCCCTGTTCGTGACCGGTGTCTTGCTGACGCTGGCGCGGGTGACGTCGCAAACCACGGCGTCGCGACTGCGGGGGAACGACGACATTTCCCCGTCCATGCAGGTTCTGGTCATCAAGATCGTGCAAACGATTCTCTATGGGTCTGCCTTCTTTATCGGGCTCAAGGCGGTGGGGTTCGACCTGACCGGTCTGGCGGTTCTGTCGGGTGCGATCGGTGTCGGTCTGGGCTTTGGTCTGCAAAAGGTGGTGTCGAACCTTGTGTCCGGCGTGATCATCCTGCTGGACAAGTCGATCAAGCCCGGCGACGTGATTTCCCTTGGCGATACGTTCGGGTGGATCAACGCCCTTGGCGCGCGGTATGTGTCCGTGGTCACGCGGGACGGCAAGGAATACCTGATTCCGAATGAGGACCTGATCACCAATAAGGTGGTGAACTGGTCCCACACCAATGATTTCGTGCGTTTGGACATCTTTTTCGGCACCTCCTACCATGATGATCCGCATAAAGTGCGGGAACTGGCGGTGGCGGCTGCGGCCAGTGTGGGGCGTGTCCTGAAGGACCGCGCGCCGGTTTGTCATATCGTCGGATTTGGCGATAGTTCGGTGGATTATATCCTGCGGTTCTGGATTTCGGACCCGTCCGCGGGCCTGACCAACGTCAAGGGCGCGGTCTATCTGGGCCTGTGGGACAGCTTTCAGGAACATGGCATTTCCATCCCCTTCCCGCAGCGCGAAGTCACCTTGTTGAACACATCCCCACACGCGAACGATACGGTTGGTTGAGATTCCCCGCGCGCGGTGCTATTTTTGGCCTATCCAGCGCCGGGGATATCGGCGTTTATCTTAGGAGGACCATGTCCTGTCTCATCAAGCGGATGCGGCACCCAGCAATGCCGCAGCGGGCGCCCCAATGACGACGCCGCCCATCGAAGCCACCAGCGAATTGCTTTTGGCCGAAATCATCGAGTCCCTGAACGACGACAAAGCCGAGGAAATCGTGCAGATCGATCTGCGCGGCAAATCGGCTATGGCGGACCATATGGTCGTGTGCTCGGGCCGCTCTTCGCGTCAGGTTGGCGCGATTTCGGAAAAGCTGGCTGATCGTCTGAAACAAAAATTCGGACGGCACTGCAAGGTCGAGGGCAAGGGTCAGGGCGATTGGGTTCTGATCGACGCGGGTGACGTGATTGTCCACGTGTTCCGTCCCGAAGTGCGCGAGTTCTACCAGATCGAAAAGATGTGGCTGCCGGTTGGCGGGGCCGCACCGACACAGAACTGATGCGTGTACATATCTGCGCGGTGGGTCGGTTGCGTACCGGCCCCGAGCGCGATTTGATTGATGACTACCTTAAACGGTTCGACCGGACGGGGCGTGCTCTTGGGCTTGGGCCTGTGCAAATCCATGAGGTCGAGGATAAAAAAGGTGGCGGAATGGCCGCCGAGGCCGCGCTGTTGGATCGGGTGATCCCCAAAGGCGCGATGATCTGTACCATGGATGAGCGCGGCAAACTGATCACGTCGCCCGATTTCGCCCAGACCATGGGCAGGTGGCGCGATGGTGGATGTTCGGATTTGGCATTTATCATTGGCGGTGCAGACGGGATTGATCCCGAACTGCGGGCCCGCGCGGATTTCTCGTTGTCCTTTGGCAAAATGGTCTGGCCGCATATGTTGGTGCGCGTGATGTTGTCAGAACAGCTCTATCGGGCGGCATCCATCCTGTCGGGATCACCCTATCACCGCGCCTAGGTAAAACGGCGGTTGTCCAATCGCGCGACGGGTCCTAGAAACAGGACAACGATCCAAGAGGGAAGCGCGATGTCGACAGTCAAACCCGTAGTTCTGTGTATTCTGGATGGGTGGGGCAAACGCCTTGAGACCGGCGCGAACGCGCCCGCGCTGGCCCAGACGCCGAACTTTGACCGGATCATGTCGAGCTGTCCCAATGCCGAGTTGATCACGCATGGTCCCGATGTGGGTCTGCCGACCGGTCAAATGGGCAATTCCGAGGTTGGCCACACCAATATCGGCGCGGGCCGCGTTGTGGCGATGGATCTGGGTCAGATCGATCTCGCTATTGAGGACGGCAGTTTTTTCCAGAACGATGCGATTTTGAGTTTCATTGCCAAGGTGAAAGACAGAGGGGGTCGCGCCCATCTGATGGGGGTGATTTCCGATGGCGGGGTGCATGGGCATCTGAACCACGTTCTGGCCGCCGCGAAGATGATCACCGATGCAGGCGTGCCGGTGGTGATCCACGCGATCACCGACGGGCGCGATGTGGCGCCGAAATCTGCGGATGCGTTTATGGCCGAGTTCGTGTCCAAGTTGCCCGAAGGGGCGGCGATTGAATCGGTCATCGGGCGCTATTACGCGATGGATCGCGACAATCGGTGGGAACGCGTCAGCCTTGCCTATCATGCGATGGTCAACGGCATGGGCGAGGAGTGCACCTCGGCCGAGCAGGCGGTTGAGGCGGCCTATGCGCGCGGCGAAACGGATGAGTTCATCCTGCCCAGCGTCATCAACGATCCGGCGGGTATCAAGGATGGCGACGGGGTGTTCTGTTTGAACTTCCGTGCCGACCGTGCGCGTGAAATCCTGCGCGCGATTGGTGAGCCGGGGTTTGCGGATTTCGAGACCGGCACGCGGCCCGACCTGTCGGCGCTGTTGGGGATGGTGGAATATTCCGAGGGTCACAACGGGTATATGACCACCGCCTATCCGAAACGATCAATCGTCAATACCCTGGGCGAATGGGTGGCGAAACAAGGGCTGCGTCAGTTCCGTTTGGCCGAGACCGAGAAATACCCGCATGTGACGTTTTTCCTGAACGGCGGCAAAGAGACCCCCGAAGTGGGTGAGGATCGCCACATGGCCCCGTCGCCCAAGGTTGCGACCTATGATCTGCAGCCTGAGATGAGCGCGCCCGAGGTGACCGAGAATTTCGTCAAGGCGATCAAGGGCGGCTATGACCTGATCGTGGTGAATTACGCGAACCCCGATATGGTCGGGCACACCGGTGATCTGGGTGCCGCGATCAAAGCCTGTGAGGCGGTGGATAGCGGTTTGGGTGAGGCGTTGGATGCGCTGGCCGAGGTGGGGGGCGCGATGATCGTGACCGCCGATCACGGGAATTGCGAAACCATGGTCGATCCCGAAACCGGTGGGCCGCATACCGCGCATACGCTGAACCTTGTGCCGGTTGTGATGGTGGGTGGACCTGCGGGCGCGACGTTGAAAAACGGGCGTCTGTCGGATCTGGCCCCCACCGTTCTGGCCCTGATGGGGCTAGAGCAGCCCGAGGAAATGACAGGGCAGAGCCTGATCCAATCATGATCAAACGACTGGGGATGATCGTGGGCTTTTGGCTGGTGGCGGTGCTGCCGGCTATGGCGCAGGTCGACCCGGTCTCAACGGCACGTCGCGCCGCGCAACAATTGGACCGCGCGGGCATCGCGTTGCAGGACGCCGAGGGCGCGCGGGATCGTGTGGCCGCCTTGACCCAGACCGTGCAGGCCTATGAGGAGGGCCTGATCGCACTGCGCGAGGGTCTACGTCGTGCCGCCATCCGCGAACAGGTTCTGGTGCGCGAACTGGACCTGAAACGCGAACGGATCATGCAGATGGTGGGGGTTCTCGGGTCGATCCAAGGGTCCCCCGAGACGTTTTTGTTGCTGCACCCGTCGGGACCGTTGGGAACGGTTCGATCCGGTATGATGCTGGGCGATGTGACGCCCGCCTTGCAGGCCGAGGCGAACCAGATCGCGGCGACATTGTCCGAGGTGACGGTCCTGCGCCAGTTGCAAGAGGACGCCAAGGACACCCTGTTGACCGGTCTGACCGGTGCACAGGCCGCCCGCACCGCCCTGAGCCAAGCGATTTCCGATCGTACGGACCTGCCGGAACGCTATGCCGCCGATCCCGAGAAACTGTTGGAACTGCTAGAGAGCACGGACACGCTTGAAGGGTTTGCCAGCGGTCTGTCGGGCCTGACGGATCAGGATGTTTTGCCCCCCGCCAGCCGGTTTGAGGACCTTCAGGGCCAATTGCCATGGCCGGTTCAGGGCACGTTGTTGCGCGCCATGAACGAGGCCGACGCCGCCGGTGTCGTGCGTCCGGGGTGGTTGATCGCGACGGGGCCACAGGCCTTGGTCACGACACCGACGGCGGCGACCGTGCGCTATGCGGGGCCATTGCTAGATTTCGGTCAGGTGATGATCATTGAACCGGCCGGTGACACGTTGGTCGTTCTGGGCGGTCTGGATCAGATTTTTGCCGAGGCGGGTGAGGTTCTGTCAGCGGGCGCGCCTTTGGGCCTGATGGGTGGGCAAGCCGACCAAACCAACGTGTTTTTGAGCGCCGCAGCACAGGGAACGGGTGCAGAACGGCCCGAAACGCTCTATATGGAAATTAGACGGAACAATACGCCGGTGGATCCCGCCGTGTGGTTCAGGACGAAAAAGGAATGACCTGCATGAAAAAGTTCGTAATGGCCGCTTTGGGGGGCACCTTGGCCGGTGCAGTTGTGACAACGCAATTCGCGGGTCCGCTGCTGGCGCAACAGGCGGCACCGGAAAGCACGGTTTATGAACAGCTGGACCTGTTTGGCGACATCTTTGAACGCATCCGCGCGCAATATGTCGAAGAGGTCGACAGCGCCGAGTTGATCGAGGCCGCGATCAACGGGATGCTGACCTCGCTTGATCCGCACAGCAGCTATCTGCCGCCGCAGGATTTCGATGACATGCAGGTGCAGACACGCGGTGAATTCGGCGGTCTGGGGATTGAGGTCACGCAGGAAGAGGGCTTTGTCAAAGTTGTCTCGCCGATTGACGGCACCCCTGCCGATCTGGCCGGTATCGCTGCGGGCGATTTCATCACGCATGTCGATGGCGAGAGCGTCCTTGGCCTGAACCTTGATGAGGCGGTCGAGTTGATGCGCGGTCCCGTCGGGTCGGAAATCATCATCACCATCGTGCGCGAAGGTGCCGAAGAACCGTTCGATGTCACCATCGTGCGCGATACGATCAAACTGACGGCGGTACGTTCGCGTCTGGTTGGCAATACCGCCGTTTTGCGCGTCACCACGTTCAACGATCAGACCTACCCGAACCTTGAGGCGGAACTGGAAAAATCGATTGAGGAACTGGGCGGGATCGACAACCTGAACGGCGTTGTTCTGGACCTGCGCAACAACCCGGGTGGTTTGTTGAACCAAGCGATTGCGGTGTCCGATGCCTTCCTTGATGCCGGTGAAATCGTGTCGACCCGTGGCCGTGACCCGCAAGACAGTGGCCGGTTCAACGCAAACGAGGGCGATCTGATTGAGGGCAAGCCGCTGGTCGTGCTGATCAACGGCGGTTCGGCCTCGGCGTCGGAAATCGTCGCCGGTGCGTTGCAGGATCACCGCCGCGCAATCGTTGTCGGCACCAAGAGTTTCGGCAAGGGCTCGGTCCAGACGGTGATGCCTTTGGCGGGTAACGGCGCGATGCGTCTGACCACGGCGCGCTATTACACGCCGTCGGGTCGCTCGATCCAAGCGCTGGGCGTGTCGCCCGATATCGTCGTGCAACAGCCCCTGCGCCTGCCTGGTGAGGACACGGAAGAGACCGAAGCCCGCACCACACGGTCCGAGGCCGACCTGCGCGGCAGCCTGTCCAACGACTCGATGACCGAGGATGAGCGCCTGCAAGCCCAAGAGGAACAGCGCAAGGCCGAAGAGGCCGCCCAACTGCGCGAAGAGGACTATCAACTGGCCTATGCGGTCGACATCCTGAAAGGTCTGTCCGCGCTGGGCAGTGGCAACTAAGGAACGGCGTTCATGTCCGACACGTCCAAGACCGATCTGCCCTATCGTCCCTGCGTTGGCGTCATGCTGATGAACGCGGATGGCAAGGTGTTCGTGGGTCAACGCAAGGATAGCGATGTCGCCGCGTGGCAAATGCCCCAAGGCGGCATCGACGACGGCGAAGACCCCAAAACCGCCGCCCTGCGCGAACTGTGGGAAGAGACCGGCGTGACCGCCGATCTGGTCACGGTTGAGGAGCAGACGAGCGATTGGCTGACCTATGATCTGCCGCCAGAATTGGTCGGCAAAGTCTGGAAAGGGCGCTATCGCGGCCAGAAACAGCAATGGTTCCGGATGCGGTTCCACGGCAGCGATGATCAGATCAACATCGACACCGACCACCCCGAGTTTTCGGAATGGACGTGGTTGGCCCCTGATCAACTGGTCGCGAATATCGTCCCGTTCAAGCGCGAGGTCTACGCGCAGGTCGTGGCCCAACTGACCCCCGAGGCGGGCCAATGATCCGGCGGGCCGTGGCGTTTGCGACGGCCTGCTTTGCCGCCCTGACCGGCCCCGCGCACGCGCTTAGCTGTATGCGCCCCAGTCCGGTCAACAGCTTTGTCGAATTCAACTCCCGCGACGACACCTATGTGATGCTCTATGGCGCGCTGTCCTTTGAGGACGACGCCGTTCCGCCGCACACCGAAACCGCCGACGGGATGTCGCGCGCGGATGTCACATTCACCGCGCGTTTTGACGGGATGGGCGCGGCGATGGACGGGTTCACCGTGCCGGTCGATGCCGACATCACGGTCACCGAAACCTGTCTCAGCGTCTGGTGCGCGCGGGTCCCTGCCGATCAACCGGTTCTGATATTCGCGGCGCAATCTCCCGATGGCACCTTGTCTGTGTCCGAGGGACCATGCGCCTTTGCCGTGCTGCCCAATGTGAGCGAGGCGCAGTTGGATCAGGCGATTGCCTGCATGAATGGCAAGACGTGTCAGGCCGAATATTGATCGCACCCTTTGCCGCGATTCCCGCTTGAACATCACGCAAAATCGGCCAAGCCTGCGTCTCACAACCCTCTGGTAAGGCATGGATAAATGGGCGAACGGATTTATTGGCAGGACGGCGTGCCCTTGGCGCCCATCACGTCGGGAGATGTCCCCGATACGGTCGATATCGCCATCATCGGCGCGGGGTTTACGGGCCTGTCTGCGGGTATCCACCTTGCCCGCGCGGGGCATTCCGTCGCGATTTTTGAGGCCGCGCAGGCCGGCGCGGGGGGATCTTCGCGCTGTGGCGGTATGATCGGGCCCAGCTTTCACAAATTGGGGTTGGCCGGTCTGGCCGCGCAATATGGCCAAGACCGCGCGCATGATATTCAGGCCGAGGGTCTGCGCGCCCTGTCCATGTTCACCGACTTTGTGCGGGACGAGGGGATCGATTGCGACCTGACCATGTGCGGACGGTTTCGCGGCATGGCCACGCCTGCCGACTATGACGCCACAGCGGCCGAGGCCGCGCGCCTGCACGACGCGATCGGGTTGGAATTTCACATGGTTCCGCAGTCCGAACAGCACCGCGAAATCGGATCGGACCGGTATTTCGGTGGCATCCTTTATCCCAACGACGGCGCGATCCAGCCGCACAAGTTGATCCAAGGTCTGGTCGACCGGTTCATCGCCGCCGACGGGCAATTGTTTGAGGGCACGCCGGTCACAGACCTGTCGCGCGTGGGCGGCACCGCAACCCTGCGCCACCCGAACGGGACCTGTCGCGCGGGGCAGGTGTTGATCGCCACGAACGCCTATAGCGACGCCGCCACGGCCCAGATGCGTAACCGCGTGATCCCCATTCGGGTCAGTGCGATTGCCACTGCCCCGATGGATGTGAACGCCGTTCAATCCATGTCCCCGTCGGGCCGCATCTTTGGGGAGACCAAGCGCGTGTTCCTGTGGTATCGCCCCACGCCGGATGGCACGCGCATGATTTTTGGCGGTCGGACAACGGGCCGTGCGGGGCGCACGGACGTCTGCGCGCGCCAGTTGATGGCGCAGGCGCGCGACATCTTTCCCAACCTGCCCGATGAAACGCCCGACTTTATCTGGCGCGGGCAGGTGGCCCATACGCTGGACCACGCACCACATCTGGGGCAGATCGATGGCCTTTGGTATGCGGGGGGCTATGGCGGCTCGGGGATCACGCGGTCGGTGTTTTTTGGCCGTCAGGTCGCGCGCCGGATGCTGGGCCAGCCGGGCGGCGAAACCGCCTTTGACGATCTGCCGTTCAACCCCGTGCCGATGCGCGCCTTTGCCCCGCTGGCCGCGCGGATCGCGACACGGTGGTACGCGTTTCAGGACCGTCTGGACGCCGCGCGCCTATAGCGACGCGGCCGCGCGCGACGCCTGATCATACAGGCCCGAGATATTGCGCAACGCGCGGGCGATATGGCTGATCTCGTCAAAATCGCGCCCATTCGCGCTTGCCGCGTCCAGCAAACAGGCCTGCCGGATTTTACCGTATTCGATGCACACGTCCTGACCGGTCTGCGTGGTGGAATAAAAGATTTCCTTGCCGATCTTGCGCCCCTCGATCAGTTCCGCTTTGACCAGCTTTTTGATCGCGTAATTGACCGTATGTGTGTCCTCGATGTTCAAAACGAACGCCACATCCGACAGACGTTTTTCCTTGGCGCGGTGGTTGATGTGGTGCAGCACCAGAATGTCCAAGGGATTGAAATCCTTATACCCGACCGCCTTCATGCAATGCGTCATCCAGCGTTGAAACGCGTGAAACGTCATCGTCATCGCGTATTCCAGCTCGCTTAGCTGCCAGCCATCGCCGGTCGCGGGTGCCAGATGGGCCGAGGACACGATGGCTGTGTCTTGGGTCGATTTCGGGGCGGGGGTATCGGTCACGATCTGCTCTTTCTTTGGGTACTCCATGTTTACAGATTGTCGACGAAATCCTCAAGAAATGCGCGCGTTCACCGGCGAATTCTCGATGATCTTGACAGAATCAGGTGGGGTAGGCGATCAAAGGGATCGAACAAAAGGTGAACAATGGGTGATTATGCCGAACTGTCCGCCCTGTCCAATTTCACGTTTCTGACCGGCGGTTCCCACCCCGAGGAATACATGCACCGCGCGGCACTGTTGGGGATCAGGGCGATTGCAATTGCCGACCACAATTCCGTGGCGGGGATCGTGCGTGCCTTTGCGGCGGCGCGCGATATCGCGCATCAGGTGGAGGTGCGCAAACAGGCCGACCGCGACCCGATTGGCCCACCCCGTCCCGCGCATATCCCGCGCCCACCCTCGGCCCCGATCTATCACGTGCCGCGCCTGATTGCGGGGACGCGCATTGTGCTCGAGGACGGGTTTTCGGTGACGATGCTGCCGCGAGACCGTGCCGCATGGGGGCGGCTGTCGCGGCTGATCACACTGGGCCGGCGCCGCGCGGATAAGGGTGAGTGCCACCTCCATTTCGACGACCTGATGGAATGGGCCGATGGGGCCGAGCTTTTGATCCACCCCCTGCCTACCACCGGCGAAACGGCGACCTGCGGCGCGGGTCTGTGGACGTCACGGGCGCAACGGTTGGTGCGCCGCTTTGGCGATCACGTGTCTCTCTTGCTGACCCCGCTCTATGACGGGCGGGACCCGTCCCGCTTTGCCCACCTGAACGCGCTGGCCCACAAGCTCAGCCTCCCACCCGTCGCCTCGGGCGCGCCGGTGATCCACACCGCGCAACGTCGCCACCTGCGCGACGTGATGATCGCGATCCGCACCGGCAAACGGATCGAACAACTGGGCCGCGACGCCCTCACCAATGCCGAACACCGTTTGCGCAGCCCCACCGAAATCGCCACCCTGTTCGCGGGTTATGAGGACGCCATCGCCCGCAGCCTGCTGATCGCGGACCGCTGCACCTTTGAACTCGATATGCTGCGCTATGAATACCCGTCCGAAATTGCGGGAGGCGAGGGGCCGGATGACCGCCTGACCCGCCTTGCCCGCGCGGGCCTGCGTGCCCGCTATCCAAACGGGGTGCCCGAAAAATCACGCACCATGCTGGACCATGAACTGACCCTCATCCGCAAACTCGGCTATGCGCCCTATTTCCTGACCGTGCATGACCTCGTCGAATTCGCCCGCAGCCGCAACATCCTGTGTCAGGGGCGCGGCTCGGCGGCCAACTCGGTCGTGTGTTACGCCCTTGGGGTCACGTCCGTCTCGCCCGAGGTCGGCACGATGGTGTTTGAACGGTTCGTCTCCGAGGCCCGCGATGAACCGCCCGACATCGACGTGGATTTCGAACACGAACGCCGCGAAGAGGTCATCCAATACATCTACGACCGCTATGGTCGCCACCGCGCGGGCCTCTGCGCCACGGTGATCCACTACCGCGGCAAACGCGCCATCCGCGAGGTCGGCCGCGCCATGGGCCTATCCGAGGATATCCTCGCCGCCATGGCCTCCCAAATCTGGAGCTGGGGCAGCCTCGGCCAGATGTCCGCCACGCGCCTGCGCGAAATCGGTCTTGATCCGACCGACACCCGCCTCTTGCGCGCCCTGCGCCTGATCGACGAAATCCAGGGCTTTCCAAGACATCTAAGCCAACACGTCGGCGGCTTTGTCATCACCGAGGGCCGCCTCGATGAACTCGTCCCGATTGAAAACGCCGCGATGGACGGGCGCACCGTGATCTGCTGGGACAAGGACGACATCGACACGCTGGGCATACTCAAGGTCGACGTGCTGGCCCTCGGGATGCTGACCTGTATCCGCAAGGCGTTCGACCTGATCGGCCAACATATGGGCCATACGGTGACGCTCGACCGCCTCCCGCCCGAGGATCCGGCGGTCTACGACATGCTCTGCCGCGCCGATAGCCTTGGCGTCTTTCAGGTCGAAAGCCGCGCGCAAATGAACTTCCTCCCCCGCATGCGCCCGCGCAGCTTCTATGACCTCGTCATTCAGGTCGCCATCATCCGTCCCGGTCCCATTCAGGGCGACATGGTCCACCCCTACCTGCGCCGCCGCAACGGCGAGGAACATGTGCACTTCCCCTCGGACGACCTTGGCCGCGTGCTGGGCAAAACCCTTGGCGTGCCCCTGTTTCAGGAACAGGCGATGCAGATCGCCATCACCGGCGCGGGCTTTTCTCCGGATGAGGCCGACCGCCTGCGCCGCTCTCTCGCGACCTTCAAAAAGCACGGCAACGTCAGCACCTTTCGCACCCGTTTCCTGCGCGGTATGGCTCAAAACGGATACGAGCGTGACTTCGCTGAACGTTGTTTCTCCCAGATCGAAGGCTTCGGCAGCTACGGCTTCCCCGAAAGCCACGCCGCCAGTTTCGCCCTCTTGGTCTATGCAAGCGCATGGCTCAAATGCCGCCATCCGGGGATATTCGCCTGCGCCTTGCTGAACGCGCAACCGATGGGGTTCTACGCGCCGTCCCAAATCATCCGCGACGCCCGCGAACACGGAGTCGAGGTGCGCCCGCTCTGCATCAACCGCTCTTATTGGGACAATACGATGGAACGGGATGATCAGGGCGGCCTCGCCCTGCGCCTCGGTTTTCGCCAGATCACGCGCCTCCCACAGGAGGAGGCCGAATGGATCACCGCCACCCGCGCCAACGGCTTTCACTCGGTCGATGATGTGTGGCGCCGTGCGGGCCTGTCGTCGCGCCTGCTGACCCTTTTGGCCGAGGCGGACGCCTTCCACGGCCTTGGCCTGACCCGCCGTCAGGCGCTCTGGCACACCCGCGCCCTGACCGCCCCGAACCCCCTGCCGCTCTTTGCCGCCGACCTCGATGGCGAGGGCATCGTCGAACCGGCCGTCACCCTGCCCGAAATGACCGAGGGCGAAGAGATCGTCGAGGATTACGCCGCCATGCGCCTCACGCTACGCCGCCACCCTCTCGCCCTTCTCCGTCCACTTCTAAACGCGGCCTAGCCTCTTCATCTTGGCAAAAATACTCAACTGGAACATCGCCACATGAACGTCGTTCAGCGAAACGTCACTGTCGTTTCAACAGGGCCAGCAATTCCTCGGATGGATAGCCGTCCGGAGTCACGCCGCGGCTGATCTGAAACGATCGGATGGCATTGATCGTGTTCGGACCGATGATCCCGTCGATCTTGTCATCCAGGAAGCCCAGCTTCACCAACCGCTTTTGCATGTCCTTCTTTTCGTTGAAGGACAGGGGCTTGTACCCGCGCGGCCATTCGGCCTGAATGGCGGGTCCACCGGCCAGACGGTCGGACAAATGCCCCACCCCGATCACATAGGCATCCGCGACGTTATAGCGTTCGATCACCGCAAAGTTCTTGAAGATCATGAACGCCGCACCCTGCGATCCGGCGGGCAACAGGATCGACGCCGACCCGAAATCGCGCACCGTGCGCCCGTTCATATCCCGCACACCCAGTGCGCCCCAATCGGACGGCATTTTCTGGATCTTGCGGCTGGACAACCCGTAGTCAAACCCACGCGGCAATTGTACCTCTACCCCCCACGGCATGCCCTTGACCCAACCAAACCGCGCCAGATAGGCGGCGGTCGAAGCCAGAGCATCCGACGGGTCCTTGTCGTCCCAGATGTCGCGCCGCCCGTCACCGGTGAAATCCACCGCATAGGCCAGATAGCTGGATGGGATGAACTGTGTGTGGCCCATCGCACCGGCCCATGATCCGGTCATTCGGCGCACGGACACATCGCCCGCTTGCAGGATTTTCAACGCATCGACCAGCTGTCCCTCAAAGAACTTGCCGCGCCGCCCGTCATAGGCCAGCGTCGCCAAGGCCTCAATCGTCGGGATATTGCCACGGAACTCGCCATAGGCGCTCTCTAGGCCCCAAACCGCCGCAACGACCTCTTTCTCGACGCCATAGGTGCGTTCAATCGCGTCCAACTGACGGCGGTACTTCTTCAACGCCGCCTGACCGTTTTTGATCCGCATGGGTGAGGCCGCGCTGTCCAGATAGTCCCAGATCTGGCGCGTGTATTCCGATTGATTGCGGTCCTTCTGGATCACATCGGTGTTGTACTTGATGCCCTTGAACGCGGCGTCAAACACCTTGGGGCTGATCCCTTGGTTCAACGCACGGCCACGAAACCCCGCGATCCAGCGGTCAAACGCCTGATTTGCCGAGGCCTGTTCGATCACGGCGCCACCTGCCCCTGCGTCGGGCCGTGGCAGGGGGCGCAACGCCCGTTCCAGTCCGGCCGCGAATGCGCCCGAACAGAATGATCCGACCAGAACGGCCGCAATTGCGGTTTTGATGGCAAAGCCCATGTGAACACCTGAAACGCCTGTAACTGCTTTTTTAGACAGTCTAGCGCAGCAACGCCGCCACGCAAGAAACATCCAAGTGTTCGGCGGATCAACGCCGTTTGCGCACGACCTTGCGCTTGGCCTTGGCGGTCTTTGCCTTGGCCTTGTTTTCCTTGCGACGCACGGGACCCTTGCCGCGACGGTTGCCGCCACGTCCCCGCCCACTGGGCAGTTTCGCGCCCTCAAGTTCCAACAGGTCCAGAGACAGACCACCGGTCACCGGCACGGCCTCGGCAAGGCGTACCAAAACGCGTTGACCCAGCTCGATTTCAACACCGCTCTGCGATCCGGTCAGGGTTTGGGTTTCGGGGTCGTGGTGAAAGAATTCGTTGCCCAACTCACGGATCGGGATCAGGCCATCTGCGCCGGTTTCATCCAGCCGCACAAACACGCCAAACCGCGTGACGCCCGAAATCCGACCGCCAAATTCATTGCCCACACGTTCGGACAGATAGGCCGCCAGATAACGGTCGGTGGTGTCGCGTTCGGCCGCCATTGAACGACGTTCAGTATCCGAAATGTGTTTGGCTGTTTCGGACAGGATCTCGATTTCATCCGGGGACAATCCGTCGTCACCCCAGCCATGCCCAAGGATCAATGCGCGGTGCACGATCAAATCCGCATAGCGCCGGATCGGCGAGGTGAAATGCGCGTAGTTGCGCAAGGCCAGGCCGAAATGCCCATAGTTATCAGGGCTGTAATAGGCCTGTGTCATCGAGCGCAGGGTCGACATGTTGATCAGTTCGGCGAACTCGGACTCCGCCGCTGCGTTCAACAACCCGTTCAAATGCCGCGTCTGCAGCACCTGCCCTTTGGCAAGGGTAAAGCCCGATGCGCCCGCGACCTCCCGCAGGGCGTCGAGTTTGTCTAGCGCGGGTTCCTCGTGCACACGGAACAACAGCGGACGGCGTAGCCGGTTCAGTTCCTCGGCGGCGGCGACATTGGCCAGCACCATGAACTCTTCGATCAGCTTATGCGCATCCAACCGGTCCTTGAACGCGATCGAGTCCACCTTGCCGTCTTCGTTCAGGATGATCCGCCGTTCCGGCAGGTCGAGGTCCAAGGGTTGGCGCACCTCGCGTGCCTTTTTCAGCGCGGCGTAGGCGTCATAGAGGGGGCGGATCACGCCCTCCAGCAACGGTTCGGTGCGCTCGGTCACATTGCCGTCGATGGCCGCCTGCACCTCTTCATAGGCCAGCGACGCCGCCGATTGCATCAACCCGCGGGTAAAGCGGTGCGCGATCTTTTCGCCGTCTGCGTTGATCTTCATCCGAACGGCCATACAGGCGCGCGGAACGTCCTCATGCAGCGAGCACAGATCGCCCGACAGCCGGTCAGGCAGCATCGGCACAACGCGATCGGGAAAATAGGTTGAGTTGCCGCGCTTGCGCGCCTCGCGGTCAAGCGCACTGCCCGGACGGACGTAATGCGCCACGTCGGCAATCGCGACCCACAGGATAAACCCGCCGGGGTTTTCGGGATCGTCATCGGGGATCGCCAGAACCGCGTCGTCCTTGTCGCGGGCATCGGCGGGGTCGATGGTGATCAGGGGGATGTCGCGCAGGTCTTCCCGTTTGCCCAGACCGGCGGGGCGGGCGCGGTCGGCCTCAGCCATCACCGTGTCGGGGAAATCATCGGGGATGCCGTGTTGGTGGATCGCGATCAGGGACACGGCACGCGGCGCGGTCGGATCGCCCAGACGGTTGATCACCCGCGCACGGGGCAGGCCCATACGACCCTTGGGACCGGATTGCTCGGCCTCGACCAACTCACCGTCCTTGGCGTTGATCGTGGCACCGGGGGCGACGGTCCATTCCTTGTCCGCGCCCTTGTCGATGGGCACGATGCGCCCGCCCTCGGCCGACTTGCGGAAGATACCCAGAATGCGGTGCGGGTTGGTGCCGATGCGGCGGATCAAACGGGCCTCATAGGCGTGATCCTCGGCCTTGACGGCCTTGAGCCGCCCAAGGATCCGGTCACCGGTTTTCAGGGCCATCGCGCCCTTTTCCGCGACATAGAGAACGCGCGGCGGTTCGCCGTCGCCATGCCATTCCATCGGCAGGGCGAATTGATCGCCATCCTCATCGGGCGGCAGGATTTGCAGAACCGTCACAGGCGGAAGGCCGTCGGAGTCGCGATAGGTCTTGCGCCGCTTTTGCAGATGCCCCTCGGCCTCAAGCTCTTTGAGCACGCGTTTCAATTCGATACGCGCGGCCCCCTTGATCCCGAACGCCTTGGCGATGTCGCGCTTGTTGGTCAGGGTGGGGTTGTCGGTGATCCATTGCAGGATCTGTGCTTTGTCGGGGATCTGGTTCATGATCCTGCCGTATCACGCGCCACATGCCGCGTCATGCAGAAACAGAGGCCCAAAAGGCCCCGATCAGGCGAAATAATCGCGCAAAATGCGGGTATAGATCGATTTTAGCTGTTCGATCTGAGCGACCTCAACGTGTTCGTCGACCTGATGCATGGTCTTGCCGACCAGACCGAATTCCACAACGGGGCAGTGGTTTTTGACAAACCGCGCATCCGACGTCCCGCCCGAGGTCGACTTGACCGGATCAACGCCGGTTTCATCGCGAACCGCCGCCGCGACCAGATCGGACAGGGCACCGGGCGGTGTGAGAAAGCTCTCGCCCGAAACCTTGACCTGCATGTCAAAGGCAACGCCGGTTTCCGCGGCAATCGCGTCGATCTGGGATTGCAGCCATCCCGTCAGGCTGTCGCCGGAATGGATGTCGTTGAACCGGATGTTGATCGTCGCGCGGCCCTCGGCGGGGATCACGTTGGTGGCGGGATTGCCCACGTCGATGGTGGTCACGGCAAGGGTCGAGGCATCGAAATGATCTGTGCCTTGGTCCAACTCATGCGACGCCAGCCGGTCGATCAGCCGCGCCAAGGCGGGCAGGGGGTTCAGCGCACGATGCGGATAGGCGGCGTGCCCTTGGGTGCCCTTGGCGGTGAAATAGGCGGTCAGCGATCCGCGACGCCCGATTTTCATCATTTCGCCCATGGTGTTGGGGCAGGTGGGTTCACCGACCAAACAGGCGCTCATCGCTTCGTTGTTGGCGTCCATCCAGTCCAACAGGGCGATGGTGCCGTCGGTTGCGTCGCCTTCTTCGTCGCCGGTGATGGTCATGATGACGGCCCCGTCCGGCGGGGTTTGGGTGACGAAATCAACCGCCGCCGCCGCGAATGCCGCCACGCCCGATTTCATGTCGGTCGCGCCGCGCCCCCAGAGCTTGCCATCCTTGATCTCGCCCGAAAACGGCCCGACGGTCCACGCGCCCTCATCCCCGACGGGGACGACATCGGTGTGACCGTTGAACCCGAAACTGCGGGCGTGACCTTTGGCGCCCCAACGCGCGAACAGGTTGGCGGTGCCGTTGCGATCCACGCGGGTACAGTCAAACCCCGCATCCCCCAGCAGCCGCTCAAGCAGGACCAGCGCGCCACCCTCAACAGGCGTCACAGAGGGGCAGCGGATCAGATCGGCGGTCAGGGCAACAGGGTCGGTCAAAGGGGCCTCCATCGTTCGTGCGCCCGTCTTACACCCCCGCTTGGCCCCCCGCAATGTTGCAGCGCGGAAACACCATAGCGTGTCCAAAGCATGGAATATGAAGTCTTAGGGTTATCAAAACGACAAAAGTAGGGCACAGTCCTACCCTAAAGAGTACCTGAGGCAGGGTAACGGGCACCACAAAAACAAACGGGCCCAATCGCGCAGACCAACCACGGACCCGCAAAGCGGGCTGTGACCTGTGCGCCTTGCCGACTGAGGCAGGACAGCACGATGGTTAGAGCAGCAGACCTAGACTACGATACCAATGCGACCGCCGTTGAGATGGCGGAGACGATCTTTGGTGAGGGCATCACCGTCGTCTCGGCCAGCTATTCGGGTGATCAGGACTCGTCGGCCATCTACTCGGGCGGGGACACGATCGCGCCTGGTGTGACGCCGTCGGATTCGGGTGTGATCCTGTCCACGGGCGACGCCACGGATTTCACAAACCGCTCGCGTGGGAACGCCGAGGCGAACCAAGAAACCAACACCAGTACGAACACCAGCGGCGTAAACAACGACGCCGATTTCAACGAATTGGCGGGGGCCAGCACGTTTGATGCGGCCATTCTGGATGTGGATTTCATCCCCGAAGGCGACACGATGACGTTGCAGTTCGTGTTCGCGTCTGAGGAATACCCTGAGTTCACGAACTCGATCTACAACGACGTTGTGGGCATCTGGATCAACGGCGAACTGGTGCCGTTGGAAATTGCGGGTGAAACCACGTCCATCGGCAACGTGAACGATGTCGATAACCAGAACCTTTACGTCGACAATACCAACAGCGATTTCAACACCGAAATGGACGGGTTCACCGTCACGATGACCGTGACCATCCCCGTTGTTCCCGGTGAGGTGAACAGCATTCGCATCGGCATCGCCGACGTCGCCGATAGCAATTTTGACTCGTCCGTTCTGATCGCCGCCGAAAGTGGCCAGAGCGCGTTTATTGCCAACGCGGACGTCGTCAACGTCGCCCCCGGCGAAACCGCCACGGTTGATGTTCTGGCCAATGACATCAGCCGCGTGCCCGGCACCGTCACCATTACCCACATCAACGGCGTGCCGGTGGTTGCGGGGGATACCGTCACCCTTGCCACAGGGCAGCAAATCACGCTGAACCCCGATGGGACGTTTACGGTCGTGGCCGATGCCGACACCGAGAGCGTCAGCTTTACCTACACCGCCGAAAACGATGTTGGCCTGTCAGACACAGGCTTTGTCACGGTCAACTCGGTGCCTTGTTTCGTGGCGGGGACACGCATTTTGACGGACCGTGGTGAGGTGGCGATCGAAACCCTGCAAGAGGGTGATCTGGTGCACACGCTGGACAACGGGTTACAGCCTGTGCGCTGGATCGGGAGGCGCACGGTCGCGGCCGAGGGCACGATGGCCCCGATCATGATCAAGGCCGGTGCGCTGGGCAATGACCGCGACATCAAACTGTCGCCCCAACACCGCGTGCTGATCGGGGACAATCTGGCCGAGCTTTTGTTTGGCGAAGGCGAGGTTCTGGTCGCGGCCAAGGATCTGGTCAACGATCATTCCATCCGTCCGCAAATCGGCGGCACGGTCGAATATGTGCATATCCTGTTTGACGCCCATCAGATCGTGTTCACCGAAGGTCTGGAAACCGAGAGCTTTCTGCCCGGCCCACAAACCACCCGCAGCTTTGAGCGTGAAACCGTGGCCGAGATTTGCCGCATCTTCCCCGAACTCGATCCGGCGACGGGCATGGGATACGGGCCAGCGGCGCGCCGGACTCTCAAGGCCTATGAGGCGCGTGTGTTGTTCGGAACGCTTGCCGCATGACGTGGATTGCCGTGACCCAAGATCAGACCAGCGCGTTCGAACGGGGCGCGCCCACCGGTCTGCGGGTGTCGCGCCGCGCGATGGCGCGATCAGATGATCTGACCCGCGGTAGCCTGTATCTAGAGGCCGATCTCCAGCGCTGGAAACACGACGATCAGGCCCTGTTCGTGTTCCACAGCAACGATCCCGTCCACAGCCATTGCGCCATGCACCTTGGTGCGGACGCGACCCTGACCTTTAGCCGCCGGTTGGACGGGGAATCGCGACAGGTCTGTATGCCGATCAATGGCGCGATGATTGATGGCACGTTGCGCGTCACCGTGTCATGGGATTGCGCGCGTGGCACCGGTTTGATTTCTGCCGAACTGCCGGATGAGGGCGTTCTGGTGCAGCGCGAAATGATCGCGCCCCTGCCATGGACCCAAGGGGACCTGCACCGTCTGAAAACCCCGCGCGCGACCTTTGCCTTTGGGCCCAGCCTGCGGTGCTTTGGCCTGTCGGACGGGGTTGAACCCGTGTGCCTGTCGCCCAGCCTGACCGATGGCACGCCGATCCTGACCCCGAACGGCTATGTCCCGATTGAAACCCTGTCGGCGGGTGATCTGGTCCAGACCGAACAGGGACCGCGCGCGATCTGTTGGATCACCCAGCGCGAGGTGCTGGCACGCGGACGGTTCCGCCCGATCCGGTTGCTGGCCCCCTATCTGGGCCTGAAACAGGACATTATCCTGTCCCCCGAACAGCGCATCAAGATCAGTGGCACCGAGGTTGAATACCTGTTCAACGAAGAGGCGGTTCTGGTCCCCGCGCAGACCTTCTTGCACAGCAATTTTGCCACGTGGCACCCTGCGCCTGCCGTGATCCGGTATCACCAATTGGTTCTTGAGGACCACGGCGTGATCGACGTGGCCGGTTGCCCGATGGACACCATGTTCATCGGCGATCTGCGCGAACAGTCCGAGGTCATGTCGACCACCGTTCTGGCCGAGGCCTCAGCCAGCCAAATTCCTGTGCATCACGCCATGGCCTATCCCGCATTGTGCAATTTCGAAGCAATTACTCTTCGCGCAGCGCTACTTTGCCGTTAAACCGGTGCAAACATGGCGTGGGACGACGGGATATGACGGGTTTTCTGCGGAAATTGCTGGCGGTTTTGGTGCTGTTGTGGACGGCCGGTACGGCTGTGGCTCAAGACCTGCGGATAGTCACGGTCGAACGGCCGCCCTTTGCGATGAAGCAGGGCGACGATTTCAACGGCTTTAGCATCGACCTGTGGAACGCTGTGGCCGAGGATCTGGGCCGCACCTCCAGTTTTGAGATGGTCGGCGGGTTTGGCGAAATGTTGGGCCATATTCGCAACGGCACCCGTGATGCCGCCGTCGCCAATATCTCGATCACGGCTGAGCGCGAAGAGGTGCTGGATTTCAGCCACACGATTTTCGAGAGCGGCCTGCAGATCATGATCCCCAACGACGGGCAGGACAGCCTGTTGATCAACGCGCTGATCTCGCGCGATGTGGCGATGTTCATCGGTCTGGCGTTTCTGACGCTGTTTGGGGGCGGGATGTTGATGTGGGCGATGGAGCGCCGCGCCCAACCCTATTTCGATCGTCCCGCACGCGAGGCGATGTTCCCGTCGTTCTGGTGGGCGTTGAACCTTGTGGTGAACGGCGGGTTTGAGGAACGTGTGCCGCGCACGTTTTTCGGCCGGATTTTCGCGGTGTTGCTGGTGATTTCCAGCCTGTTCATCGTGTCGATCTTTGTGGCGAAAATCACCGCCGTCATGACGGTCGACGCGATTCAGGGGTCGGTCAATTCGGTCAATGATCTCTACGGCAAACGCGTCGCGACGATCCAAGGCTCGACCAGCGAGCGATTCCTGCTCGACCGTGATCTGGACATCGAAACCTATGCCGATCTGGACAGTTTGCTGCGCGATTTCGAGGGCGGGAATGTCGAGGCGGTCGTGTTTGATGCCCCCGTCTTGGCCTTTTACGTCAACAACCAAGGCAGTGGCGACGCGATGCTGGTCGGGTCGCCCTTCCGTCGTGAAAGCTATGGCTTTGCCCTGCCGTCGAACAGCCCGCTGGTCGAGCCGGTCAACCGGAGCCTGCTGAAGCTGCGGGAGAACGGGACCTATGACCGGATTTACCGCCGCTATTTTGGCGCGCAGAACTGATTAGTTCAGCGGCCCGTCCAGCGGCATTTGCTCTTCACCGTCAAAGAACGGGGTGAACTGGGCCACGACGACCGAGTTCTCGTCCAGCGCGCGTTGCATCAATTCCAGTTCGTCCTTGGCGATGTCGTGCCCTTGGTCGCGGCGTTCCTGCGCGGTGCCGTAACCGGTGACGTCCAAGGGATTCAGATCGGCCTGTTTCAGAACGGCGACGGTTTCGCGCACCGCCTCGGCCTCATCCACACCAGAGGCATAGCACATCAGCGCGGCACCGGTCGCCTTGTCGGGCAGGCCGTCACCATCCTTGCGGCCCACTTGGACCACCAGCGTGAACACCTGTTGGGCGCGCTTTACCTTTTTCTTGTCGTCAGTGCTCATGGCCTACCTCATCTGTCGCGGGCACAGGTGGCGGGTTTGGGGCAGAGAGTCAAGAAACCCGCGCCTCCGACCTAAATGAAAAACGCCCCGGGGACAGGTCCCCGAGGCGTTTTCGATTCATTCTTGCGGCGCTGATCAGTCGCGCAGCAATTCGTTGATGCCGGTTTTCGAACGGGTCTTTTCGTCGACGCGTTTCACGATCACCGCACAGTAGAGGTTGATGCCGTTCTTGCTGGGCATGGAACCTGCGACGACGACCGAATAGGGGGGAACCTCGCCATAGGTGACTTCGCCGGTTTCGCGATCCACGATCTTGGTCGATTTGCCGATGAACACGCCCATGCCCAGAACCGAGCCTTCGCGCACGATACAGCCCTCAACCACCTCGGAGCGCGCCCCGATAAAGCAGTTGTCCTCGATGATGGTCGGACCGGCCTGCATGGGCTCTAGAACGCCGCCGATGCCAACGCCACCCGACAGGTGCACGTTTTTACCGATCTGCGCACAGGACCCGACGGTTGCCCATGTGTCGACCATGGTGCCCTCATCGACATAGGCGCCGAGGTTCACAAACGACGGCATCAGGACCACGCCCGGTGCGATATAGGCCGATTTGCGAACAACGGTGTTGGGCACGGCGCGGAAGCCAGCGGTTTTCCACTGCTCAGCGTCCCAGCCTTTGAACTTGCTGTCGACCTTGTCCCACCAGCCGCCGCCTTGGGGCCCACCGGATTGCTCTTCCATGTCCTTGATGCGAAAGCCCAGCAGAACCGCCTTTTTGGCCCACTGGTTCACGTGCCAGTCGCCGCTCTCCAGCTTTTCCGCCACGCGCAGCGAACCGCTGTCCAGTGCGTTCAGCGTGTCTTCGATCGCCTCACGGGTTTCGCCCGTGGTTTGCGGGGTGATCTGGTCACGGGTTTCCCAAGCGGCTTCGATGGCTGCTTCGAGTTGTGCATTCGACATGCGCGGTCCTCCGATAGGTATCTGGCCTCATCTGGGCAGAGCCTATAGACCGACATGAGCAACAGCGCAATGGAACCGAGGCCCCTATGACCGAGAACCGCACCCGCGTCTTTCCCAACGCCCATCAGGATATGGAAACGGCACGCGACATTCCCGACACGCCACAGACGCGTTCGCCCGCGTATCGTCTGGCCTTTGCCGATGATTCCTTTATCTGCCGCGATGAATTGCGCCCTGTGCGGTTGCAGTTGGAACTGATGAAGCCGGAACTGTTGATGTCGGAATACGGCATTGAGAGCACCGTCGTCCTGTTTGGCGGCGCGCGCATCCCCGAGCCCGCGCAAAAACACACGGCCAAGACCGAGACATTGGCCAACCTGTCAAAGTTCTATGACGAGGCGCGTGAATTTGCCCGCCTGATGACCCTTAAAAGCATCGAAAGCGGCAATCGCGAAAACGTCGTTGTCACCGGTGGCGGTCCGGGTGTGATGGAGGCGGGCAATCGCGGCGCGGCGGATGCGGGGGGCGTGTCCATCGGATTGAACATCGTTCTGCCCCACGAACAAAAGCCCAACGATTGGGTCACGCCCGAGCTGTGCTTCAACTTTCACTACTTTGGCATTCGCAAGATGCATTTCCTGATGCGCGCCAATGTAATTGCCATGTTCCCCGGCGGGTTCGGGACGCTGGACGAGATGTTTGAGGCCCTGACCCTGATCCAGACGAACCGCATGCGCCGCGTGCCGTTCATCCTGTTCGGGCGGGACTTCTGGGACAGCATTATCAATTGGGACGCTCTGGCCGATGCGGGCACCATCGCGCCCGAGGATCTGGACCTGTTCCATTTCGTCGAAACCGCCGCCGAGGCGGTCGAGTACATCGAAAACTGGTCCGAATAGTCAGGACGCAGCGGCCGAGACGGCATCCAACTGGCTGTCGTCTTGGCGTGCGGCGCGGGCCGCGTGGACTAGCGCGCGGAACAGACCCATTTGGCGATGCGCATAGAACAGATGCTCGGGGTGCCATTGCACGCCGATGGCAAAGGGTTCTTTGACGCGCTCAATCGCTTGGATCATGCCGCCGGTATCGCGCGCTGCGACGCGCAACCCATCGCCCAAACAATCCACCGATTGGGAATGCAGGGCGTTGACCTTCATCGGTTTGGCGCCACTGACACCGGCCAGACGGGTGTCCGGTTCGATGCAGACGGTTTTGCGGGGCAGGATGGTCCAGACGCGCTCACTGCTGGTGTAGGTGGCATAGGCGTCTTGGTTCAACGTCCCGCCAAGGGCGATGTTCAACATCTGACTGCCGCGACAAATGCCCAGAACCGGTTTGTTCTGAACCTGCGCCGCGCGGACCAGATCGCATTCCAGTTCATCGCGTTCGGGATCCAAACGGGCGCTGGTGATCAGCTTGCCACCATAAAGGTCGGGTGAAATATCGTCGCCGCCGCCGATGATGATCCCGTCCACCGTGGCCACATCCGCAGGGCGACCAACGCCCCACCGCACGGCCCGCCCACCGGCAAGCCAGACGTTCAGCGCGACCAGCGGAAAAATGCGCCACCCCGACCGTTTGGACGTTGTGACACCGATCACGGGGCGGGTCATGACGTGCCCCCCAGACCGCCCAACAGTTTGCCGCATTCCTTGGCCCAGTCGGACCGGAACAGGGTGATGCCCTGATGCGCATCGACATAGGCCGTGCCGAGTTTGTCCAACAGATCATCGCTTGCCGCGATCTGTTCGACCAGACGCCAGCGGTCCCATTCGGTGACCAACGTCCAGTCGGGGTCATCAATCCGGCAATCGGGCAGGCGAAAGTGGAACGTGGGTCGCGCCGTGACGGCGGTGTCCGTGCCGATTTTGGCGGTTACACGATCCGCGTCCAGATGGGCAAAGATCGGCAACATGTCGAGGCCGCGGTTACGCGACGGGGTGTCCTCTAGATAGAGGTCGATCAGATCGCTCAGCGACGCATCGCGCCCCAGTTCGACCAGATGACGCACAAAGGAGGTCGGATAAGGATCTGTGAACGGCAATGCGTTGCGCGACTCGTCAATCGGACGCGCCGCGCGCATCCAGTCCTCGATCAACGCATAGGCCAACAGGGGGCGCAGGATGTCGGATGTGTCGGTGCTGGCGATTTCGACGTTCAGATGGACGCCAAAGCCGAAATACCACGCAGATGTACTACCCAAGGCGCCACGATCACAAAGGACCGCGCGCAGGTGATCAAGGCGGTCCAACCCGTCCGCGTCCAGGGGTTCGGTGACGATTTCAACCGGCACGACCTCACGGCCCAAGGCCAGACCGGCGTCGCGAAAAGTGCTGGCACTGGCCTTGCGCAGGGCGGTGTCGAGATACACCTCGACATCGCCGATGCCCGTGTCACGGACCGTCCAGATGGTGGTGTCGTCTTGATGGGCGGTGCCGTTCAGGACCTTTGCCACGATCGCGGCGACCTGATCTTCGGGCAGGCCGCCCAGTTCGATCTCGACCCCCGTCAGGCGGGGATCGCCGTCGGCATTGGTCGGCTGGGGCAGGGGGCGAAAGGCGGTGTTCGTCATAAACGACTAACTATATCACCGCCCCAAAGGTTCCAGCGTTATTCGCCCTGATTAACCTCGGCCTCGATCTGGGCGCGGGATTTGCGGGCGCGTTCGGTTGCCGATTTCAACTGGCCACAGGCGGCCATGATGTCCTCGCCGCGGGGGGTGCGGATGGGCGAGGCATAACCGGCCTTATAGATGATGTCGGCAAACGCCTCGATCCGGTCCCAGTCCGAGCGTTGATAGGGCGAACCGGGCCATTCGTTGAACGGGATCAGGTTGATCTTGGCAGGGATGCCTTGGATCAGTTTGACCAGACGGCGCGCATCAGAATCCGTGTCGTTCACGTCCTTGAGCATCACGTATTCAAACGTGATCCGCTCGCTGTTGGACAGTTTCGGATAGGCCTTGAGCGCCTCAAGCAGTTCCGCGATGTTCCAGCGTTTGTTGATCGGGACCAGCTTGTCGCGCACCTCATCCGTGGTGGCGTGAAAGCTGATGGCCAGCATACAACCGATTTCCTCGGCGGTGCGGGCGATTTCGGGCACCACGCCGGATGTCGACAGGGTGATCCGGCGGCGCGACAGGGAAATACCTTCGCCGTCCATGGCGATCTTCATCGCGTCGCGGACATTTTCAAAGTTGTACAGAGGTTCGCCCATGCCCATCAGAACGATGTTGGACAAAAGACGCGGACCGGATTCGCCCGTCCCCACACCCGGTTCGGGCCATTCGCCCAGATCGTCGCGCGCCATCATGATCTGACCGACGATTTCGGCGGCGGTTAGGTTCCGGACCAGTTTCTGCGTCCCCGTGTGGCAGAACGAACAGGTCAGGGTACAGCCCACCTGCGACGACACGCACAGCGTGCCGCGGTCGGTCTCGGGGATATAGACGACCTCAACCTCATGACCGCCCGCGATGCGCACCAGATACTTGCGGGTGCCATCCGCGCTGACCTGTTTGCTGACCATTTCGGGGATCGAGACGGTGAACTTTTCGTCCAGCTCGGCGCGATAGGCCTTGGACAGGTTCGTCATGTCCGCAAAGTCGCGCACGCCCCATTGATAGATCCATTGCCAGATCTGGTTCACGCGCATCTTGGCCTGCTTTTCCGGCGTGCCACCCGCGATCAGCGTGTCGCGCAATTGCTCACGCGTGAGGCCGACAAGGTTGGTCTTGCCGCCTGTGTCGGTCTTACGGGGAATGGTCATCACGTCCTGCGTGATAGGGGCGCTGGCTTGCATCATTCAATCCTCGGGAAATCAGGGATGGCTGATACACGATTTTTTCCGAGTCTGCAAAGGCATGCTGCATATGCTCGGTTTTGGGTGGGGACGAACGAAAAAGGGCGCCGCATGGCGCCCCGTTCAATCCGTTTGCGTGGGCCTTAGGCCCCGCAGTAATTCGCCGCCGATTCCGAGGCGGCGGTAAAGCCCAGTAGCGAGAAGGTATCTTTGGTGATGGTGCCGCGCGACGAGCGGGCGGTCAGTGTCGCCTCGGCGCCGCGTTTCATGGCCGCGATGATCTTGGAATCATCTGCGGGCGTCGCGGGCCACGCCCATTCGCCATCGGTGAACAGCTCAAACTTGTTGTCGCCGATTTCCATCGAGACAAAGCTGTTCGGCGCGAACGGATAGCCGCCCGTAAAGGACACGACGCCACCCGATTTGCCACGGTTGAATGTCACGAACAACATGATGTCACCGCGGCGCACGGCCTTGATCCGGCCGTTTTCATCGGTGTTCACGGTTTCCTTGGGGATCGCCACGCCAAAGCATTCGTTCGGGGTCTGCGGCGGTTCGGCGAACACATTCCAATGGGTTTGTTCGTCGACTTTGTTGGTCGTTTCCTGCGCAACTGCGCCCGTGCTGACGCCGGCAACCAGTGCGGCGGCCAATCCGAATTTCGCCCATGAAGTCATAGTACTCACAGCCTCCAGCTGTATTTGCCTCGTGCGACCGCCTGTGGTCGTTTGCGCGACCTTTTCCTGTGGCGGATCGTAATTCAACTCGATATTTGCCAGAATAGCGCGAACGTGGGGATTTTTGAAACCCCCGTAAGCATAAATTCGCCCACAAATAAGCGAGGATTCGCATGACCAACCCGGCACCCCTTGTTGAGATCTGGCGCGGCCCGCTGGCCGAGTCCCTGCATTCCGGTCACGTGGTGGTCTGTGATCATACCGGTCAGATCGTTTTTGCGCTGGGCAATCCGGATCAGGTGATCCTGCCGCGTTCCTCGGTGAAGATGATTCAGGCCCTGCCCCTGATGGAAAGTGGCGCGGCAGATGCGTTCGGGTTGGGGCCCTCGCAACTGGCGCTGGCCTGTGCCTCGCATCAGGGCGCGCCGATGCATACGGACCCCGTCGCGGCGTGGCTGTCGGAACTGGGCCTGACGGATGACGACATGCGCTGTGGCGCCGAGGTGCCGCGCGATCGCGACACGAAACACGCGATGATCCGCGCCGAAGGGTCGCCCTGTCAGGCGCATAACAACTGTTCGGGCAAACACTGCGGGTTTCTGACCCTGAACAAACACATCGGGGGCGGCACGGAATATGTCGACCCGACCCATCCGGTCCAGATTGCCGCGCGCGATGCGTTTGAATCGGTCACGGATATGGATAGCCCCGGTTTTGGCATCGACGGGTGCTCGGCCCCGAATTTTGCCACGACGATGTATGGTCTGGCCCGCGCAATGGCCTATTTCGCCGCCGCCGACGTCGACAGTTCGGACAAACGCGAATCCGGTGCGGCGCGCCTGCGTCAGGCGATGATCGCCTATCCGCATCTGGTTGCCGGTGACGGGCGCGCCTGTACTGAATTGATGGCCGCCGCAAAAGGTCAGGCCGCGATCAAAACAGGGGCCGAGGGCGTGTTCACCGCGATTCTGCCCGAGCAAAAGCTGGGCGTCGCGGTTAAGGTCACGGATGGCGCAACACGGGCCAGCGAATGCACGATTGCCGCCGTTCTGGTGCGCTTGGGCATTCTGGACGCCAATGATCCGGCGGTGATCAAGCGGATGACGCCGCGCGTCCACAATTGGCGCGGGATGGATACCGGTATGATCCGCCCCGCCGCCGGATTGATCGACGCCTAGGCCGCGAATTCGTCCTTGGCATAGCCTTGGATGTACAGCAGTGCCGACAGGTCGCCGTGGTTGATGCGGATATCGCATTCGGCGGCGACCGTCGGTTTCGCGTGCAGGGCAACGCCCGCACCGGCAAGACCCAGCATCCCCAGATCGTTCGCGCCGTCCCCGACGGCCATGACGTCCTCGTGCGTCAGGCCCAAACGCGCGCTGATCTCTTTCAGGGCCTGCACTTTGGCCTCACGACCTAGAATCGGCATCCCCACCTCACCGGTCAGCACACCGTTTTCGACCAACAATGTGTTCGCGCGGTTCTCGTCAAAGCCCAATTCGCCTGCGACATTTTGGGTAAATGCGGTGAACCCACCCGACACCAACGCGGCATAGGCCCCGTTCGCCTTCATCGTCGACAGCAACGCGCGACCACCCGGCATGAACGTGATCCGCGTGGCCAGAACATGGGCGATCACGGCCTCATCCAAACCCTTCAGCAGACCCACCCGTTCCTTGAGCGCGCCCTCAAAATCCAGCTCGCCGTTCATGGCGCGTGCAGTGATGTCCTTGACCCGCTCACCGACGCCCGCCTCATCGGCCAGTTCGTCGATGCATTCCTGCTCGATCATGGTACTATCCATATCTGCCAAAAGCATTTTTTTCTTTCGACCCTCTGCGGGCTGCACCACCATATCGACGCCCATCGGTTGCATATCCGACCACACATCCCACCGGTTTTCGGGCACGATTTCGATCGCGAATTCGGCGGCCTCATCCGGCGCCAACCATTGGGCATCGCCACCGCCCCACGCGTTGCGCAGCGCGTCCACCGTCGCCGGTGTCAGGGTCGGGTTTTTCGGGTTCGACAAGAGGGTGACGATGTACATGGTCGTGTTTCCGATAGTGAACAGGGGTGTCGTATTTGTGCTCTTAAACGGCGCAATAGCGCGTCTTTCCCTCTTGCGCCAGAGCCGCGTGCCCCGTAGATGCGGTCTCGGGACACCCTTCCCCAACGAAGGGCGATTATCTGGAAGGATACCAGAAATGACTATCGAACAACCGGCTGCGCGCCCGGCTAATCCGCGCTTTTCTTCTGGCCCCTGTGCCAAGAACCCCGCTTTCTCCTTGGACAAACTGAATGATGCCGCTCTGGGCCGTTCGCACCGTGCCGCCGTCGGCAAGGCCAAGCTGAAAGACGCCATTGAAACGACCCGCGAGATTCTGGGCGTTCCGGCAGATTACAAAATCGGTATCGTACCGGCGTCGGACACCGGCGCAGTTGAAATGGCTATGTGGTCGCTGCTTGGCGCACGCAAGGCCACGATGGTCGCTTGGGAATCCTTTGGTGCAGGCTGGGTCACGGATGTGGTCAAACAGCTGAAGATCGAGGCAGACGTCAAAACCGCCGAATACGGCGAGATCGTCGATTTCGCCGAGATCGATTTCAACACCGACGTCGTGTTCACGTGGAACGGCACCACCTCGGGTGTGCGCGTTGCCAATGGTGATGCGATCCCCGCCGACCGCGAAGGTCTGACCATCTGCGATGCCACCTCGGCCGCATTCGCGATGGACCTGCCGTGGGACAAACTGGATGTGACCACGTTCAGCTGGCAAAAGGTTCTGGGTGGTGAGGCCGCGCATGGCATGATCATCCTTAGCCCGCGCGCGGTTGAGCGTCTGGAAACCTACACCCCCGCATGGCCCCTGCCGAAAATCTTCCGCATGACCAAAGGCGGCAAGCTGATCGACGGTATCTTTGTCGGTGAAACCATCAACACGCCCTCGATGCTGGCGGTTGAGGACTATCTGGTTGCGCTGGACTGGGCGAAATCGATCGGTGGCCTGAAAGGTCTGATCGCACGCGCCGATGCCAACGCTCAGGCCGTTTGGGATTTCTGCGCGGCACGCGACTGGATCGACAACCTTGCCGTTGATCCCGCGACCCGTTCGAACACCAGCGTCTGCCTGAAGTTCACCGATGATCGCATCCAAGACGGTGCAGCATTCGCCAAGGCCGTTGCAAAACGTCTGGAAAAAGAAGGCGTTGCTCTGGACATCGGTGCCTACCGCGACGCGCCTGCCGGTCTGCGCATCTGGTGTGGTGGCACGGTTGAGACCGCCGATGTTGCGGCGATGCTGCCGTGGCTGGAATGGGCGTTCAACGCCGAAATCGAAGCCCAGACCGAAGCGGCCTAATCGGCCCTCTGTGACCTGATTTACCGGGCCCCGCGTGGGCCCGGACCATCCCCCCTATACCTAGGAGTGTGCCAGATGGCCCCCAAAGTTCTTGTATCCGATAAACTGTCTGAAACCGCTGTTCAGATTTTCCGCGACCGCGGTATCGAGGTCGACTTCATGCCCGAGCTGGGCAAAGACAAAGAAAAACTGGCCGAGGTGATCGGCAAATACGACGGACTGGCCATTCGTTCGGCCACCAAAGTCACGCCCAGCCTGCTGGAGCACGCGGACAACCTGAAAGTTGTCGGTCGCGCCGGTATCGGTACGGACAACGTCGACAAAGAAGCATCGTCGAAAAAAGGCGTGATCGTCATGAACACGCCGTTCGGCAACATGATCACCACCGCCGAGCACGCCATCGCGATGATGTTCGCCGTTGCCCGTCAGATCCCCGAAGCATCTGCGTCCACCCACGCTGGCAAATGGGAAAAGTCGAAATTCATGGGGGTTGAGCTGACCGGCAAGACCCTTGGCGTTATCGGTGCCGGTAACATCGGTGGCATCGTGTGCGACCGTGCGCGCGGCCTGAAAATGAAGGTCATCGCGTTCGACCCGTTCCTGTCGGAAGAAAAAGCCGAAAAGATGCAGGTCGAAAAGGTCGAGCTGGACGAGCTGCTGACCCGCGCCGATTTCATCACCCTGCACGTGCCGCTGACCGATGGCACCCGCAACATCCTGTCGGCTGAAAACCTCGCCAAGACCAAAAAAGGCGTGCGCATCATCAACTGTGCCCGTGGTGGTCTGGTTGACGAAGAGGCACTGGCCGAACTGCTGAAATCCGGCCACGTTGCCGGCGCAGCGTTCGACGTGTTCGCGGTTGAGCCCGCTGTCGACAACGTTCTGTTCAACCTGCCCAACGTCGTCTGCACCCCGCACTTGGGCGCATCGACCACCGAGGCACAGGAAAACGTGGCCCTGCAGGTTGCGGAACAGATGTCGGATTACCTGCTGACCGGTGCGGTTCAGAACGCTCTGAACATGCCGTCCGTCACCGCCGAAGAAGCCAAGGTCATGGGCCCGTGGATCAAACTGGCCGGTCATCTGGGTGGTTTCGTGGGGCAACTGACGGATGAGCCGATCAAGTCGATCAACGTGCTCTATGACGGTGTTGCTGCCGAGATGAACCTTGAGGCGCTGAACTGTGCCGCCGTTGCAGGCATCATGCAGGCGACCAACCCCGACGTGAACCTTGTGTCCGCGCCGGTCATCGCCGAAGAGCGTGGCGTCAAGATCAGCAAAACCACCCAGCACAAATCGGGTGTGTTCGACGGCTATGTCAAACTGACCGTGAAAACCGAGACCCGTGAACGCTCGATCGCCGGTACCGTGTTTAGCGACGGCAAGCCGCGCTTTATCCAGATCAAAGGCATCAACATCGACGCCGAAGTGGGTGAGCACATGCTCTACACCACCAACGAAGACGTGCCGGGCATCATCGGGACGCTGGGTCAGGTTCTGGGCGAAAACGGCATGAACATCGCCAACTTTACCCTTGGTCGTTCGGATCAGGGCGGCAACGCCATCGCGCTGCTGTATCTTGACCAAAGCCCCAGCGCCGATGTCCTGAAGGCCCTGAAAGACACCGGTAAATTCCAACAGGTTCGTCCGCTGGAATTCGACGTGGCCTAAGGCGCCGCATAAGGTATGAAAACAAGGCCCGCCGCATCCGTGGCGGGCCTTTGCATTTGGAACGGATGGTTTTGATGGGCTGCTTTTACGCGATTGGCGATATCCACGGGTATCTGAACAAGCTGGAGGGCGCGCATGCCTTGATCGCCGCCGACCGTGCCGAAAACGCCGGTTTTGCGGACGCGCCGGTGGTGCATGTGGGCGATTACGCGGATCGCGGGCCGGACGTGGCGGGGGTGCTGGAGTATCTCATGGCGGGAACGGCCAAGGGCGCGCCGTGGATTACGCTGCGCGGCAATCACGACCGGATGATGTGGCTGTTTCTACAGGACCCCGCGCAGGACGATCCGGTTCGCCCCGATTTGCACTGGCTTGAGGATCGGATCGGCGGGCGCAAAACGCTGGCGTCATATGGGGTGAATGCAGGGCATGATCGTACCGTTGCCGCCATCCACGCCGATGCACGCGCCAAGGTGCCACAGGCGCATCTGGATTTCATCATGTCCTGCCCCCTGTGGCACGACGGCGGGGACGTGTTTTTCTGTCACGCAGGCGTGCGGCCGGGCGTCGATCTGCACCAACAGGACGAAAACGATCTGGTCTGGATACGCGACGGGTTTCTGAACGATCAGACCGACCACGGCCCCCTGATTGTGCACGGGCACACCGCGATTGATGACGTAACGCACTATGGCAACCGTCTGAACATCGACACGCGGGCGGGCTATGACGGCCCCCTTAGCGTGGTTGCGATTGACGGGCGGCAGGTCTGGCAGATCACCGCGACGGGCCGCGTGCCGATCACGCCGACGCCTGCGCAATAAAAAACCGCCCGCGACAGAGGAGGCGGGCGGTTCTTTAACCGGTGTGGGAGGACACCGGTGAGGGAAATCGGAAATCCGTTAGTGGATTTTGGCCGCTTCTTCGCGTGCCAGACCTTTGATCATGCTGCGGTGCAGGCCCAGATCGCTAAGCTCGCGGTCGTTCAGCGTGTTCAGTTCGGCCACGGTGCGTTTGTACACGGCGCGGCGGGCCAGAGCGACCTTGAGCGATGCGTAGGCCGCGTAGAACGGTGCGGCGATGTTGGCTTCGATGCGGCGGATGTCAGATGCAAATGCCATGGTAATCTTCCTTCGAGTTTGGGCGCGAGCGCCTTTCGCTCGCCGTCTGCTGTTACCGTTAACTTAGGCAAATGCTGCGTTTGCACAATCCACAGGTTGGAATTGCTGCCATGCAGAAAACGAATAGAAAACAACCGGAAATTCATAACGGAAAATTCCGTTAAGGCTTTGTAATTAAAAGAAATACAAAAGACGCCATGTGGGGTTCACATGACGCCTATGCAATTTCTGCAAAATGTTGCGATTTTGGTATGCCAAATGGGCCGGATCAGCCCCGTTTGTGAGTCGCGCCAATGTGGCGTTCACCGCGTTTTTTGGCCAATTCGATCTGGCGCTGGCGTTCGCGGAATCGTTCCTTGCGCGCATCGTCATACATATCGATGCACCGGTGACAGCTGACGCCCTCTTCGTATTCGGGGCGGTTGACGTCCTCGGCCATCAGGGGTTGGCGACAAGCGCGGCACAGGACATGCGGACCCTCTTTCAACCCGTGGCCCACCGACACGCGCTCATCGAACACGAAACATTCGCCGTTCCACGTGCTGTCCTCGGCGGGAACCTCTTCGAGGTATTTCAGGATGCCACCTTTGAGGTGAAAGACGTCCTCGACCCCCTGACCCAGCAGGTAGTTCGTCGATTTCTCGCACCGGATGCCGCCGGTACAGAACATCGCGACGCGTTTGTTGTGGAAGCGGTCCTTGTTTTCCTCCCACCACGCGGGAAATTCGCCAAAGCTCTTGGTCTTGGGGTCAATCGCGCCCTCGAACGTGCCGATCTCGACCTCATAGTCATTGCGGGTGTCGATGACGACCACATCTTCGGACCGGATCAGGTCGTTCCAATCCTCGGGCGCAACGTAATGGCCGACCTTGGCACGGGGATCGACGTCGGGCTGACCCATGGTGACGATCTCGCGTTTCAGGCGCACCTTCATCTTGCCAAAGGGACGCATCGAGGCGGTGCTTTCTTTCCATTCCAGATCGGCGCATCCGGGTAGGGCGCGGATATAGGCGAGGATCGTGTCGATACCCGCCCGCGATCCGGCGATGGTGCCGTTGATCCCCTCGTGGGCCAACAACAGTGATCCGACAATGCCTGCGTCATGGGCAGTTTTCAGCAGACCCTCGCGCAATGCGGCGGGATCGTCAAAACGGGTGAAATGATAGAGTGCAGCGACGGTAAACATATGTTCTCATAGTCCCGAGATGTGATGGCCCGCAAGGGGGATTGATCGCCCACGACCGGCCCGCCGCATATGTCGCACAGGAAGGAGCCCCCGATGACCGCCCAGAACGACGCTTTGATCGTGATCGATGTCCAGAACGATTTCTGTCCCGGTGGGGCGCTGGCCGTGAACGGGGGCGATCAGGTGGTGCCGATCATCAACGCGATGTTGGGCGATTTTGCGGTCAAGGTCTTCACACAGGACTGGCATCCGGCGGGGCATTCGTCCTTCGCGTCAGGTCACGCTGGCCACGATCCGTTCAGCGTGATCGACATGCCCTATGGCGCACAGGTCCTATGGCCCGATCATTGTGTGCAGGGTTCGACAGGCGCAGAGTTCCACCCCGACCTGAACACCACCGCCGCCGATCTGATCATCCGCAAAGGGTTCCGCCCCCAGATCGACAGCTATTCCGCGTTTTTCGAGAACGACCACACCACGCCCACGGGTCTGTCCGGTTATCTGGCCGAGCGGGACGTGCAATCGGTGACGCTGGTCGGGTTGGCGACGGATTTCTGTGTTCAGTACTCGGCGTTGGATGCGGCGCGACTGGGCTTCAAGGTGCGGGTGATCGAACGGGCGTGCCGCGCGATTGATCTGGACGGATCTCTTGAAGATGCGCGCGAGGCTATGCTGGATGCAGGCGTTGTATTAGAGGCCTGAACGCGGTTTCCCCTTGCGCGCGGGGGCACCCCTTTGATCTAACCGACCCGACGACGCCCCAACGGCCCCGGAGGACCCATGGTCGACATCGCGACCCGTGTGCATAACCACAAATGGAAGATCGACCCGATCGTCCGGTCCCTGATCGACACGGATTTCTACAAGCTGTTGATGTGCCAATCGGTGTTTCACAACCGGCCCGATGTGCAGGTGACGTTCAGCCTGTTGAACCGGACCAAATCCATCCGTCTGGCCGACTTGATTGATGAGGGCGAGCTGCGCGAACAGTTGGATCATGTGCGCTCCCTGCGCCTGTCGCGGGGCGAGAGCACATGGCTGCGCGGGAACATGTTCTATGGCAAACGGCAGATGTTCCGCCCCGATTTCATGGAGTGGTTCGAGAACCTGCAACTGCCACCCTATCACCTCGAAAAACGCGATGGTCAGTATGAACTGACGTTCGAGGGGTCTTGGCCCGAGGTGATGTTGTGGGAAATCCCCGCCCTGTCGATCCTGATGGAACTGCGCGGGCGTGCGGTCCTGCAGGACATGGACCGGTTCGAATTGCAGGTCCTCTATGCCCGCGGGATGACCAAGCTGTGGGAAAAGGTCGAAGGCCTGCGCGAAATCGACGGGCTGCGGATCGCGGATTTCGGCACGCGGCGGCGGCACAGCTTTCTGTGGCAGGACTGGTGCGTACAGGCGATGCTAGAGGGGCTGGGCGATAAATTCGTCGGCACCTCGAACTGTCTGATCGCCATGCGCCGCGAGGTTGAGGCGATCGGGACCAACGCCCACGAATTGCCGATGGTCTATGCCGCCCTTGCCGATACGGACGCGGAATTGGCCAATGCGCCCTATCAGGTGCTGGCGGACTGGCACGCGGAACACGATGGCAACCTGCGCATCATCCTGCCCGACACCTATGGGACGCAAGGGTTCTTGGCCAACGCGCCGGATTGGTTGGCCGGTTGGACCGGTATTCGCATCGACAGTGGCGACCCGATTGAGGGCGGCGAGGCCGCGATCAAATGGTGGGCCAGCCGTGGTGAGGACCCCAAGCAAAAGCTGATCATTTTTAGTGACGGTCTGGACGTCGACAAAATCGCGGAACTCAGCACCCATTTCGCAGGTCGCGCTAAGGTGTCGTTTGGGTGGGGGACGCTGCTGACCAATGATTTCCGCGGGCTGACGCCGAACGACGCGCTTGCGCCGTTTTCATTGGTCTGTAAGGCGGTGTCGGCCAACGGGCGACCCACGGTCAAACTGTCCGACAACCCGAACAAGGCCATGGGCCCCACCGACCAGATCGACCGCTATAAACGGGTGTTCGGGGTGCGCGGCCAAACGGCCTATGACGTGGTGGTCTAATCGATCCGACCGCGCAGGGCCTTGACCTCGGCGCGTTGTTTCTTGGCCTTGATGCGGCGCTCGACCGAGCCTTTGGTCGGTTTGGTTTTGATCCGGCGTTTGGGCGCGATCAGTGATTTTCGGATCAGGTCGGCAAGCCTTTCCCGCACAATCTCGCGGTTGCGGATTTGGGAGCGTGTTTCGTCGCAAAACAGGATCAGCGCGCCCTCTTTGGTCCACCGCCGTCCCGCCAGCCGTTGCAGGCGACGTTTGACGGGCTCGGTCAGGTTCGGCGATCTGGCCGCCTCAAACCGCAGCTCGACCGCCGTGGACACCTTGTTCACGTTCTGCCCACCGGGGCCGCTGCTGCGGATGAACTGTTCGGTCAGTTCCCAATCGGCGATTTCAATCTGATCGTTGATGCGCAGCGACATGGTGCGGGTCCGTCATGCGAAAAGGGCTGCCAGATAGAGCAGCCCTTCGAGTTTCTTGGGAGATGGGGCCAGTTAGAGCGTAGCCCAATCAGAAGTGTTCGGTCTTCGGGTTTGCCTTCAGACCACGGCCCCCCTGACTGTTCGGACACCTCTCTCCAATATCACTCTAGACACTGGACCACCTCCTTTCTGCTGATTGCCGTTAAGTTCAGCGTGCCACAGATTTTGTGTTTGTCAAAACCTTTTACGCTACACGTGCCACTAAACGCCCAACAATTAGGCGAAACGGCACAAGCGCAACCAATGCGATAGCAGTTTTGAGAACCCAGTCAGCAACAGCAAAGGTGACCCACAACGGTGCCTCGGGACCGGTGGTCAAAAACGGCATGGTGTTCCATGCCCAGTTGATCTCTGCATCGGCAGATTGGCCAAAGAATGTAACAAACTGAGCAAAGGCCAGCGTGAAAAAGATTGCGGTATCCACGGCGGAGCCAACGATCGAGGACACGAACGGGGCCTTCCACCAGCTGCCCGACCGCAGGCGGTCAAAGATCGCAACATCGACCAGTTGCGCAATCAGGAACGCGGTGGCCGATGCGATGGCGACGCGAAAGGCGACGGCCTGATAGGTGAACCCGTCCCCCTGCAGGGTGATCTGCGTGCCGATCAGCGAACAGATGATGCCCGTGACAAAACCGGCAAAGATCACTTTGCGGGCGGCGGCGGTGCCATAGACGCGGTTCATCAGGTCGGTGACCAGAAACGCAAAGGGATAGGTGAACGCCCCCCATGTCAGCAGCCCGTCAAACAACAGGAACTGAACCAACACGTTCGAGGCAACGACGATAACGGCCATGGCGATTACGCCAGGCAAAAGTGCGCGAGTCATAGATGTAATCCGTTTTTACAAGGTAGCGGCGACTTGGTCGCCCATCACGGGCGAACGGGGCCGTTTAACGCCGGTTCTGTCCCTAATCAAGGGATTCTTGCAGCGTGTATTCCACGATCTCGGTGCGCAGCAGCCGCAGGAAATTGTCGTCTGCCACCATCGTCAGGCGGATTTTCCCGTCTGGGGTTTTGGAAACGGCCAGCCCTTCGAGGTTGCCGTGGCGGCTTGTCGGGGATTGCATCACCGTGTCGATTTCGCGCAACGCACGGCCCGTCCATTCAAACCGGCGCACGCGGCTGCGAAACCCGAAGATGCCGGAAAAGCCGCGTTCCAGCACATAGAGATACCCGTCAGGCCCGAAATCCGCGCCTGTGATCAGATAGTCGCCCTTTCGTGGCAGGGTCCCCGCATTTTGCCACGCACCCCGCGCATATCGGTAGACGGGAAAGTCGCCCTGACGGGTGCGCGTGTCCTCGGTTATGGTGAACAGGCTGTTGTCCGGCGCGATCGCCAAGGCCTCAAGCCCCGCGTTCCCGTGGAGCGAGCGGAAGGATGGATCGCGGGGCATCCACGCGGCCTCGGACCCTGTGTCGCGATAGGTCCACATGCGGTGGTGCGCCTCAAACGTCACGTATATGCGCCCATCGCCGCGAATGGCCAACCCTTCGGAATCGGCGTCCTTGCCGGTCACTTGTTCCCCGTCGGGATTGCGCACAGGGGACAGGACCGTGTCCGCCACACCGGTGATCTGTCCGGCATCGTCACGGACGACGCGACCTGTCACAAACAGGCCGCGATCCCCCAAAGCGACAAAGCGGCCTTCCGCGGCATCCACCCAGTCAAAGCCGGACAGGCCCCCGAACCGGTCATCCGAAACGGACCAGTTGAACGCGGTCCAGTCGCGCTCGTTCAGGGCCAAAACCGGCGCGGTGATGAGAAAAAATGCCGCTACTGCGCGGCCAAGACCTTGGCGCATTGTTTGGGCAGATCGTCCATCGTGTAATCCCGCGCGCCGCGTTTTTTCGGGGCAGGCTTGGCCGGTTTCGCTGGTGCGGCGACCTTGGGCGGGTTCAGATAATCGGTCACCCACCAGTTCAGAGTCTCATCACAGCCATCCCCGTTTTTCGACAGTTCGGCCACGGTCGGCTTTTGCGTTTGGCACAGACGCGATCCGTCGGGGCATTTCAGGCGCACATGGAAATGGTAGTGGTGCCCGTAGAGAGGGCGCACCTTTTGCAGCCACTTTTTGTCCTTGCGGGTCGCGGTCTTGCACATCTCGATCTTGACCGGCGGGGTCACGAAAATCCGGTCCACGGCGGGGTCAAGCGCGGCCGCCTTGATGATTTCGATATGCGCGGCGGTAAAGTTGCCGTTGACCGCGGTCTGGTCCTTGCTGCGCACCGAGATTGAGCTGAGGTTTTCGCGGTCCTTACGGCTGAGGTTCAGGCGTTTGGGCGGCAGCATCCAGATATCCGCGTCCAACCCTATTTGGTGCGATTGGTGCCCTGATACCATCGGGCCGCCGCGCGGTTGGCTGATGTCACCGATATAGAGACCCTTCCACCCCGGTTGGGTGGCGGCCTGAGCACTGAGTCGTTCGAGAAACGAAATCATTTCCGGATGGCCCCAGTTGCGGTTGCGGCTGAGGCGCATGGCCTGCCATGTGGGACCGGTTTCCGGCAACTGAACCAGACCCGCGCCGCATCCCTTGGCGTAGGTGCCGATGGCGTGGGGGGGCTGGTTTGATCCGTCTGCTTTCGCCCCAAAGAGCGTGTTCGCCTTGGTTTCGGCCACAACGGGCGTCGCCAAGGCACAGATCGTCAGACAAAGGGTGATGAGGGCGCGGACCATTGCTCGAACTTCTCGCCGTTGGGTTTTACCCAGAGTAGCAAAAACAATCCGATAAGAAAGAGGGCGATCAAAGGTGTGATGCCCAATTGCTGGTTGCCGCTTAAATCTGTGACAAATCCGATGGTCAGCGGCGCAACAAACGACGTCGCCTTGCCAGCCAGCGCAAACAGGCCGAATGCCTCGGTCGTGCGGCGCGGGTCTGCCTGACGCACCATCATCGTGCGGCTGGCCGATTGCAACGCTCCGCCCGCCGCACCGATCATCGCGCCAAGGATATAGAACACGATGTCGGGCAGGTGCGAAGTCGGCTCAACCGCGACGCCAAACACCATGTCGCGCGATACGAACACAATCGCAATCGCCACACAGGTCAGGGTCAGAACGTTGGCCACGATCACCGGTTTGGGGCCGAATTTCTGATCCGCGATCCCGCCGATTTTGGCGAATATCGCACCGGAAATCGCGGCCAGAATGCCAAACACACCGACGTCAATCACGGTCCATTCCAAAACCCCCGACGCGTAGATCCCGCCAAAGATATACATCCCGTTCAGCGCGTCACGATAGAACATGGACGAGCCAAGATAGGCAAACAGGCTGCGGTTTTGGGGCAAATGGCGCAGGGTTTGGGCCAATTCCGGCAGGGCACCGCGCACGGCCACGCGGATCGGTTGGCGGTTTTCGGCGGGGCTTTCTTTGACCCACAAAAAGAACGGGATCATGAAGACCGCAAACCAGATGGCGGTAAACGGCCCCACGGCACGGGTGCCTTCGCGCATCTCGGGGTCCAGACCGAGGATCGGGCTGAGACCGACAAAGGTTTTGCCCGTCGTGGCACTCTCGGCAAAGAACACTAGCATGATTGCAAGGGCCAGAACCCCGCCCACATATCCAAACGCCCAACCCGAACCAGAGATATTCCCCAGTTTGTCCTGATCGCCCAGCGAGGGCATCATCGCATTGGTGAAAATCGTCGCGAATTCCATCCCGATCAGGCCAAGCCCAAAGAAGCACAGGATCAAGGGCAGGTTGAAATCGTCCGGCGTCGCCAGCCACAGCCCCCATGCGCCGATCACATACAGAACCGAGAATGCCCAGATAAACCGGATGCGCCCGCCCGCACGATCCGCAATCGCGCCCAGAACAGGGGCCAGCAGGGCAATGATCAGACCGGCGATGCCAACGCCATATCCCCACGCGGCCTGTGCGGCGCTTCCGTCGCCCAGTGCCTCGGTGACATAGGGCGCGAAAATAAACGTGATCAAGAGCGTGTGGTAAGGTTGGCTGGCGAAGTCATAAAAATACCAGCCCCACACTCGCCGTTTCGGCGAAACTTCGGACATCGCTCATCCCCTCATAGCGCTGCGGGCAAATAAGATCGGGAAAACGATCTGAACGCAAGAGTTTAGATATCTTCAACTTTAGGCGGCCAAGGGCGTTCGGCGTCCGCGGAAATCCAACCTTTGACCCAATCGGGCAACTCGGGCGAGGGGCCGTCGTGGTTCAAAACCTTGGCGACATGGGCCGGATCGACGATCCCGTCGCGTGAGGTGATGGCGGTGCGCAACAGGGCCTGCGAGGTGCAGATGTCCCCGTTCCACATGCTTTGATCTATATACAAAAATCGGTGATCCCAGCCGATACAACGGCTGTGCATCCGCACACGGTCAAACATCCGCACACGGCGGCGATAGCGCACCGAACTGCCCGCGACGGTCATGCCCCATTTGTTGTCGGTCAACGCCTTGCGCAGGCCGGTGCGGTTGGCCAAAGGCACACGCCCTAGGTCATATAGGGTCAGGGTCCGCCCGTTGTTCAGTTCCGCCCACGGATCAATGTCCCAAGGCCAGCACAGGTGATAGGACACATGCGTCCCCGTCAGGGGCAGGGGCGGGGCGTTTCGGCTGGTCAGATCGCCCTTGATCAGGCGCAACAACGGGTACATTCGGCGTCTCCTTTGGGCCAAAGTGGCCGGTCGCGGGGTGGGGTCAAGGCACGACGTTGCGTTAGGTGCTTGCGTCGCGGGGGTCCTGCAACTAGGTCATAGAGAGCGCAATTAGGGGTGTGAAACGGATATGCAGTCGATCTTTCAGATTTTGTTGATGATCCTTGATGTTGTCTGGTTTGTAATCATCGTGCACATCATCTTTAGCTGGCTGATCAGCTTTCAGGTGCTGAACCTGCGTCAGCCGCTGGTCGCGCAACTGTGGGATGGCCTGAACCGGTTGCTGGAACCGCTCTATGGTCCGATCCGCCGCCGTCTGCCCTATACGGGTGGTCTGGATCTGGCACCATTGATTGTGATCCTCGCCATCGCGGCACTACGTATTGTGATCCGAAACAACATGTACGCGTTCTAGGGGCTTGTCCCCCGATTCTGAACGTGGGATGTTTCCGCCAGAGCGGTAAACAAAACCCCCAAGGGATCAATGGAACAGGCACAGCGGCTTTTGGCCTCGGTATTCGGATTCGATGACTTTCGCCCCGGACAGGCGGATATCGTGCAATCCGTGATCGACGGTAAAAACACGCTGGCCATCATGCCCACGGGCGGCGGGAAATCTCTGTGTTATCAATTGCCTGCTCTGATGGGGGATGGGGTCACTCTGGTTGTGTCGCCCCTTATTGCCCTGATGCGCGATCAGGTGCGCGCGCTGAAAGAGGCGGGTGTTTGCGCCGGCGCCCTGACCTCGGCCAATACCGAAGATGAAAACGACGCAGTCCTCTCGGCCCTGAACGCGGGTGATTTGCGTCTGCTCTATATGGCGCCCGAACGCTTGGCGTCCATGGGCACCCTGTCGATGCTGCGCCGCTCTAACATTGCGCGCATCGCCGTGGATGAGGCCCATTGCGTCAGCCAATGGGGACATGATTTCCGCCCTGATTACCTGCGGATCGGGGAGTTGCGGCAGGCGCTGAACGTACCGGTTGCCGCATTCACCGCCACCGCCGACGCCGAAACCCGTGCCGAAATCGTGCAGCGTCTGTTTGACGGCATCGCGCCCGAGACGTTCCTGCGCGGGTTTGACCGGCCCAATATCCACCTTGCCTTTGCGGTCAAGGATAGCCCGCGCCAGCAGATCCTGCGCTTTGCCGAGGCGCGCAAAGGACAGTCGGGCATCGTTTATTGCGGGACGCGGGCGAAGACCGAAACCCTGTCGGCGGCCTTGGCCGAGGCGGGGCATACCGCCTGTTCCTATCACGGGGGCATGGACCCCGAGGCACGCCGCCACGTCGAAGAACGCTTTGCGATTGAGGACGGGTTGATCGTTGTTGCCACCGTCGCCTTTGGCATGGGGGTCGACAAACCCGATGTGCGTTGGGTCGCGCATGCGGATTTACCCAAGTCGATTGAGGCCTATTATCAAGAAATCGGTCGTGCGGGTCGGGATGGCGCGCCGGCGGAAACCCTGACCCTGTTTGGACCTGACGACATCCGCCTGCGCCGCACCCAGATTGACGAGAGCCTCGCGCCACCCGAACGGCGCAGCGCCGATCACGCCCGTCTGAACGCCCTTTTGGGTCTGGCCGAGGCGACGGGATGTCGTCGCGTGGCATTGCTGGCCTATTTCGGGGAACAGGCCCAACCCTGCGGCAAATGCGATCTGTGCGACACGCCGCCCGATCTGTTCGACGGGACCGAGGCCGTGCGCAAGGCCCTGTCGGCGATCCTGCGGACGGGGGAATACTTCGGCGCGGGTCATCTGATCGACATTCTGACGGGGCAACGCACGGATAAGGTTCTGGGCCGCAATCATGACCAACTGCCGACCTTTGGTGTGGGGACCGAGTTCAACCGGCGTCAATGGCAGGCGGTGTTTCGCCAGATGATGGGCCATGACCTTGTCCGTCCCGATCCTGAACGCCACGGCGCGCTGCGCATGACGGAACCAGCGCGCCCCATTCTGCGCGGTGAGGCGTCGATCACCCTGCGCAAGGACACGTTGAAATCGGAACGGTCGCGTCCGGCGCTGCGCACGCTGGTGTCGGATGAGGATGCGCCGTTGCTCTCGGCGCTCAAGGCGCGGCGGCGTGCCTTTGCCGAAGAGTCCGCGCTGCCCGCCTATATGATTTTCAACGATCGGACACTGATCGAAATGGCCGAAACGCGTCCCGCCAATATGGACGCGATGGCGCGGATCGGTGGGGTGGGGGCCAAAAAGCTGGAGCGCTATGGCGCGGCGTTTCTTGAGATCATCACCGGCGAAATGGCGGGCGATATGCACCCCAAACGCCGTAAATTGGCGGCACGCGGCGCGGGTGAGATCTATGACCGTCTGCTGGCGGTGCAGGCAGATCTGGCGCGGGGAACGGACGGGGGCGACAAGCCGCTGAGTTGTTCGTCGTCGATCCTTGCCAAGCTGGCGGAAATCCGGCCCGACAATCTGAACACCATCACGCGGATACTGGGCGATCGGCGCGCCGAACGCTTTGGTGAGGCATTTCTTGAAGTGCTGCTAGAGGCGTCCTAGGTCTGGCACAGGACGAACGATAGGGGGCCTTGATGCTGGTCGCAATTTCACCCGCGAAAAAGCTGAACGAAACGCCGGTGCCGGATCTGGAGATCACCGCGCCGCGCTTTGGCGATCAGGCGAATGAATTGGCCAAGGTGGCGGGCGATCTGTCCGTGGCCGAGTTGCAAAAACTGATGGGGATTAGCGAAAATCTGGCCCGTCTGAATGCGGACCGGTTTGCGGCCTTCGATCCCGATGCGGGTGGGGATCAATTGAAACAGGCGGCCCTGATGTTCGACGGGGACACCTACACGGGGCTCGATGCGGGAACGATGTCGGCGGATGATTTGCGCTGGGCCCAGTCGCATTTGCGGATTTTGTCGGGGCTATACGGCGCGCTGCGCCCGCTCGATGGGATTCAGCCCTATCGCCTTGAAATGGGGAGCCGTCTGAAAAACCCGCGGGGCAAAAACCTTTATGCATTCTGGGGCGACCAGATCGCGAAACAGCTGAACGAGGATGCCGCCGAGGCGGGGAGCGACACCCTGATCAATTGCGCCAGTCAGGAATATTTCGGCGCGGTCGATCTGGACGCGCTGCACCTGCGGGTGATTACGCCGGTGTTCATGGAGATGAAAAACGGCCAGCCCAAGATCGTCAGCTTTTACGCCAAAAAGGCGCGGGGTTCGATGGCGCGATTCATCATTGAAAACCGTCTGTCCGACCCCGAAACGATCAAGGATTTCGACACGGGCGGGTATGCGTTCAACGCGGACCTGACCGAAGGCGACAACTGGGTCTTTTTGCGCGATCAGGCCGAGGTCTGAACCGGCGCGTTTTCCTCGACGTCCACGGGGATGCAGGTGGTCGGGCAATAGTCGCGGATTTTTCCGCTTATCAGGTCTTTGCGCAGGGGTTTGGTCAGATAGTGATCGACCCCTGCCGCAAAGATGTCGTCGGCGTCGCCCTCCATCGCGTGGGCGGTTAGGGCGACAATCGGCGTGTGCGGCAGGGTCTCATCCGCCTCACGTTGGCGGATCGTGCGCGTCGCCTCTTTGCCGTCCATTTCGGGCATCGAGATATCCATGAACACGAGGTCGGGTTTGAAATCCTGCACGGCCTCAACCGCCAGACGTCCGTTTTCCGCGAATTGCAGGTCGAGGTGCAGGTCCTTAACCATTTTCGAGAACACAAGGCGGTTGGTTCGGTTGTCCTCGGCCACGAGAACCCGCATCTGGCGGGGCGGCGCGATGTCCACTGTCGGGGGCGGCGAAGCGACCAGACGGGAAATCGCACCTTGCAACTGACGGCGCAGGGCGGGTTTGCTGAGGACCTGTGAGACGTCTTCGATGTCGCCCAACGCGTGCGAAGAGCTGAGCAACAGGATCGGCACCTGATCCCCACGGTCCCGCAGGCGGGCGGCAAATTCCGCGCCCGACATCCCGGGCATATTCATGTCCGTTACGACCAGATCGAACGGGCCAACCTCCCCAAGCGCTTGGGCCCCCGTTTCGCACAGGGTCACGTCGAACCCCATCTGTATCAACTGACGCTCTAGGATTGTGCGGTTGACGATCTGGTCATCCACGACCAAGGCGCGCCCGTCAAAGTTCAGGGGCACCGGCGGTTCCTCTTCTCCTTCGGCGGCGGGCAGGATCAGGCGGAAACCAAAACAGGACCCGACACCTTTTTCGGATTCGACCCAGATTTCGCCGCCCATCAGTTCGACCAACTGTTTGGTGATCGCGAGGCCAAGGCCCGTGCCCTCAAACATGCGGTTTTGCTGATCCTCGACCTGATTGAACTGGCCAAAAATGTGCTCTTGCATGTCCTCGGCGATGCCAATGCCGGTGTCCTCCACCGTGATATGGATGGTCTGGGTGCCGTCCTCGTCACAGCCAAGGCCAACCACGCGCACCAGCACATGACCCGCAGCGGTGAACTTGACCGCATTGCCCACAAGGTTCGTCAGGATTTGGCGGATGCGGCCGCGATCGCCCGTGAACTGCGTTGGCAGGAACAAGTCATAGTCGATCAGGATATCCAGATCCTTGTCCTGCGCGGTCGCCTGCAACAGCATCACCACATCATGGATCGCACGTTCTAGATCGAACGGCTCGGGCTTGAGCGTCAGTTTCTCGGCCTCGATTTTCGAATAGTCCAGAACGTCGTTCAAAAGGGACAACAACGCCTCGCCTGAATGGCGGATGGTTTCGGAATAGAGGCGCTGTTCCTCGCTGAGTTCCGTGTCGCAGAGCAGTTCGGCCATGCCGACAACGCCATTCATCGGCGTGCGCAACTCGTGGCTCATATTTGCGAGGAACGCGGATTTGGCGCGGTTCGCGCTTTCGGCGGCGACGCGGGATTCATCCAGCGCCTGTTGCTGGCGCTTTTGTTCGGTGATGTCGACGCGCAGACCGACCAAACCGCCATCTGGCGTGCGTTTTTCCAGAATGCGCAGCCACCGCCCGTCGGTCAGTTGCTGTTCAATCGGTTGGTCCGGTTTGAAATGGCGCGCCATCCGCTCGGCCAACCAGTCCTCTTCGCGCCCGATGGCGTCGGCATATTGCCCCTGATCCAGACCGAAGCGCAGGATTTCCTCAAACGTTTTACCGGGGATCATTTCGGTCGCGCTGTGGGCGTAGATTTCCTTGTACCGCTCGTTGCACATGACCAGTTTGTCATCGTGATCATAGAGGACAAACCCGTCCGGCACGGCCTCAACCGCAGCCCACATGCGCATCATATCGGTGATGTTCAGATACATGCACACGATGTCACCCGTGGGCGTGCGCCGGTCGATCAGCTTGATGTACGTCCCGTTCCACAGGCGGATAACGCGGTCTGGAATTTCCTCTTGGGACCAGCGATCGACCATCCCCTGTAACCAGCCCTCGGGCGTGTCGCCCTCGGTATCGACAAGGCCCTCTTCGATGATCAGGCGCAGGATGTCGGGGTAACGCGCGCCGATACAGACCTCTTCCAGACCGTCGAAGACGCCCAGAAACGCGGGGTTCGCGGCGACCAGATGCCCATCCGCATCGAACACGGCAAACCCGTCGCGCACGGTCTCAAGCGAATCCCACAGCCGCCGTTCGGCGATGGCATAGGCGGTGCTGACCTCTTGCAGTTCCTCGCGCACCTGCGTGTTTTCCTGCCGCGTGACATCGATTTCATCGGACAGCATCCGCGCATGTTCGCCCAACTTGCGATTCGCCTCGAACAACTCGCGGCTCTTTTGTTCCAAGAGCCGTTCCGCCGCGAGGCGGCCGCGACGTTCTTCGGCAAGTTTTTGTTCCAGCGACATACCAGGCCCTGTTGCACGATCCGTTGGGGCACAGTTGCAACTTTAGGTGAATGGCCGGTTAACGCGGACACAGTCGTTGCCAGACCTGCGCGCCCGTGTCAGCATCCCTGCATCGTTCAGGTGTTTTGAGGTGTTCCAATGTTTGGTTTGCGCAGTGCGGTTTTCGCGGTTTTGGTCGGGGTGTCGGGTATGGCGATGGCCCAAGGCGCGGACGGGCCCATACCGGACAAACGGATCACAGTGACTCGCGATGTGGATTTTCCAGGTGGCGATTTGCGGTCGATCTTTGACACCTCGTTCGAGGGATGTCGCACCGCCTGTCTGAACGATGCGCAATGCGGGGCGTTCACGTTTAACGCCCGCTCCAATAGCTGTTTTCCCAAAACCGCGGCCTCTGATCCCGAACCCTATGCGGGTGCCCTATCGGCGCGCGTGATTGCAACGGATGCGGGTGTTTTGACGCGGGCCACAGACCGGCGCGCGGATTTGTCGTTCCTCAGCGATCATGACATCGCCGAGGCGACCAAGCTGGCCCTGTCATTGGGCAGCACGACATTCGCGGATGGGCGCACGGTCGGTGATCTGGTGTTGTCGGCGCGGGATTTGCGCGCGGCAGGGCGTCGGGTGGATGCGATGGGTGCGCTTGGGGCGGCCCTGACCCTGACGGATTCGGCGGACCTGTGGGCCTATTACGGCGAAATCGCCCGTGAGGAAGGCACCAAGGGCGACTATAGCGCACGCCGGTATCTGGACACGGCCCTATCGGCCTATATCAACGCCTATCTGCGGGCCGAAACGGATGCCATACGCGCCGCGCATCTGGGTGGTCTGGCCGAGATGTTGGAACTCAAAGGGCGCGGGCGGGCGATGATCCCTGCGCTGCGCCTTGCGACGGACCTGTCCCCGCGCGAAGACCTAATTGCCGATCTGAACCGCGCCATCGGGCAATACGGGTTCCGCGTGATTGAAACGCGGGTGGACAACAACGCGACCGAGCCTCGTATTTGCGCGGTGTTCTCGGAAAACCTGCGCCCCGCCGGTACCGATTACGCGACTTTTGTCAGCACGCAAACCGGCGGTCTGGCCATTTCCGCCGAAGATGCGCAACTGTGCGTGAACGGCGTTCAGCATGGCGAGCGGTATCACATCACCCTGCGCGCAGGCCTGCCGGGGACAAGCGGTGAGGTCCTGCAAAAGGACGTCACCCTGACCCAATATGTGCGCGACCGCGATCCCGTCGTCCGCTTTCCCGGTCGGGCCTATGTCCTGCCCGCCACGGGGTCACCGTCGATCCCGATTGTCACCGTAAACACCGACCGCGTGGATTTGCGCATCCGCCGTGTGGCCGAACGCAACCTGTTGCGCGCGGTGCAGGATCAATACTTTGGCCGTCCCCTGTCCCCGTGGCAGGAGGACAGTTTCGCGGGCACCGTGGCCGAGGACATCTGGACCGGCACGGGCGAGGTCGCCAATTCGATCAACGCCGAAACCACGACCCGCCTGCCGTTGGAACAGGCGCTGGCGGGTCTGCCGGCAGGGATCTATGTGTTGCAAGCCTCGGTGCCCGACACCGATCCCTATGACGTCGCCCCCGCAACCCAGTGGTTTGTGATCAGCGATCTGGGCTTTAGCACCCTGCAGGGCAATGACGGGTTGCATGTCTTTGCCCGATCTCTGGCCGATACGACCCCGCGGGCAGGGGTCGAGGTGAGCGTCCTGTCGCGGTCCAACCGTGTGTTGGCCACCGATGTCACGGACGCAGACGGCTATCTGAACGTGCCGCCCGGATTTCTGGCGGGAACAGGCGGGGCCGAACCTGCGTTGATCGTCCTGCGCGACGGGGAGAGCGACATCAGCTTTATGTCGCTGACCGATCCGGCGTTCGACCTGTCGGATCGTGGGGTGACGGGGCGCGCACCACCCGAACCCATCGACGTGTTCCTAACCACCGACCGTGGGGCGTACCGTGCGGGCGAAACGATCTATGCGACCGCGCTGGCCCGTGATCCGGCGGTGGTTGCCCAGACCGATGTGCCCCTGACCGCGATCCTGCGCCGTCCCGATGGTGTGGAATATGCGCGGGTGCGCTCGGACGGGGCGGCGCTTGGCGGGCATGTGTTCGACTTTGACCTGCTGGGCGGTGTGCCGCGTGGCACGTGGTCGGTTGCGATCTATGCCGATCCGGACCGCCCCGCCTTGGCCCGCAGCACCGTGTTGGTTGAGGATTTCCTGCCCGAGAGGTTCGATTTCGACCTGACCTATGCGGACAGTGCGGTGACGGTTCAGGCGGATTACCTGTTCGGGGCGCCTGCGGTCGATCTGCCGGTTGAGGGCGAATTGACCCTGACCGGCACGCGCAGCATCGACGCCTATCCGGGTTATCAGTTCGGGGCCTATGACGCCGAGGTGCCGCGCGGCACGTCTTATTTTGGCGGGGCCGAGCAAACCGACGCGACAGGTCAGGCGGTGATTGACGCGGCCCTGCCCGACATTGATCTGGATGGCTGGCCCGCCACGGTGAACCTGACCCTGCGCCTGCGCGAAGGGTCAGGTCGTCCGGTCGAACGTCGCCTGTCCCAACCGGTGATGACCGAGGGCACCAAGATCGGGATCAAACCCCTGTTCGACGATGTCCTGCCCGAGGGCACCGAGGCACGGTTCGAGGTGGTCACACTGGGCGACGGCGACACCCCCGTCCCGCGCCCTGTGGAATGGGAAATGAACCGCGTTCAAACGCGGTATCAGTGGTATCAGCTTTACGGCAATTGGAACTGGGAACCCGTCACGACCCGCACCCGCATCGCATCGGGCACAGCCATCACCACAGACGGGCGATTGTCCGTCGCCGAACCCGTTGAATGGGGCGAATACGAACTGGTCGTGTCCGAGACCGAAGGCGATTTCACCCGCTCGTCCGTCAGTTTCTATGCCGGTTGGTATGGCGGCGGTGAGGCGGGCGATAGCCCCGACCGCCTAGAGATGTCACTGGACCGTGACGGTTATGCGATTGGGGACACGGCCATGTTGCGGGTCGTGCCGCGATATGCCGGTACCGCCCTGATCACCGTGATGGACGATCACCTGATCCACCGCGAAACCGTGCAGATGGAGGCAGGCGAAAACCGCATTCCGTTGCAGATCGACGGGGATTGGGGCGCGGGGGCCTATGTCGGCGTGACCCTGTTCCGTGCGATGGATGCGGACAACGAACTGGAACCCGCGCGGGCCATGGGCATCGCCTATGCGCCGATTTCCCCCGCGGATCGCCGCTTGGACGTCAGTGTCTCGACGGTCGGCGACGTCACCCCGCGTGCGCCGATGACTACCACGGTCAGCATCGCCAACCTGCCCGCGAACGAACCGGCCTATGTCACCCTTGCCGCCGTGGATGTGGGTATCCTGAACCTGACGAGGTTCGAGGCACCGGAACCCGACGCTTATTTCTTTGGTCAGCGCAAGCTGGGCCTTGGCATCCGCGATATCTATGGCCGCCTGATCGACACCTTTGGCGGCGCGGCGGGCATCACGCGTTCGGGCGGGGACGCCTCGGCGCAGATGCGTCTGCAATCGCCCCCTCCGACCGAGGATCTGGTCGCCTATTTCTCGGGACCCCTGCCGGTCGGTGCGGATGGAACGGTCAGCGCGACATTCGACATCCCCGCGTTCAACGGCACAGTGCGCCTGATGGCCATGGCGTGGAGCGCGGAGGGCGTGGGCCAAGCGACCACCGACGTCATTATCGCCGATCCCGTCGTCATGACGGCCAGCGTGCCGCGGTTCATGGCGCCGGGGGATGAGACGGTCATGCTGCTTGACCTGCAACGAACCGAGGCCTTGGCGGGCGACGTCGCCTTTGCGATGCGCACCAGTGACGGTTTGACCATCACCACCCCCCTGCCGACCACAGTTGCCCTGCCGCAAACCGGCGCGGCGCATCTGCGCATTCCGCTGCGCGCGGGCGGGGTCGGGACGCATACGGTGAACCTGTCCCTGACGCTTGGCGACGGGACCGAATTGACCAAGGTTTTGACCATTCCGGTGAAGCGCAATGATCCCGAAACCACGCGCACCAACCGGTTCGATGTGGTGTCTGGCGCGTCCTTTAACCTGACCCAAGATGTATTTGACGGGTACGGCGCGGGCACGGCGCGGGCGACGCTGGCCTTTGGGCCGCTGGCGCGGTTCGACGCGCCCGGTTTGTTGCAGGGGCTGGATCGCTATCCCTATGGCTGTACCGAGCAGATCACCGCGCGGGCGTTGCCGTTGCTGTATTTCAACCAAGTGGCCGGCGCGATGGGTCTCGGCGGTGCGGATGAGTTGACTGACCGTTTGAACACCGCCGTGGCCGAGGTTCTGACGAACCAAGCGTCAAATGGCTCGTTCGGCCTGTGGTCGCCCGAGACGGGGGATTTGTGGCTGGATGCCTATGTCACCGATTTCCTGGGGCGGGCGCGGGCGAATGGTCTGACGGTCCCCGATCTGGCCTATACCCAAGCGCTGGATAACCTGCGCAATCAGGTAAATTACGCCGCCGATTTCGAAAGTGGCGGGGACGGCATCGCCTATGCCCTGATGGTGCTGGCCCGTGACGGGCGCGCGGCGATTGGCGATTTGCGCTATTATGCCGACGTCAAGGCGGATGCGTTTACCACACCCCTTGGCGCGGCCCAACTCGGCGCGGCCTTGGCGTTTTATGGTGAACAGATCCGCGCGGATTACATGTTCGCACAGGCCAGCCGCCTGATGACCTCCCGTCTGGCCGAGGGTGAGGCGCGGATCTGGCGCGCGGATTACGGCACCAACCGGCGGGACGCGGCGGCGATTGTGGCCCTCGCGACCGAGGCAGGGACGAATGCCGTGAACCTTGAGCGGCTGATCGATGCCGCCACCGACGGACCCAGCACCCGCACCACCCAAGAGGCCGCGTGGACCCTGCTGGCCGCGCATGCCCTTGTCGACAATGCTGCGGTGCAGCGCATTTTCGTGAACGACGTTCAAATTGAGAGCCCAACCCTAGCCATTCTGGAACAGGGCGTCACCGAAAACGGTCTGGCCGTGCGCAATGGCGGGGGACAGGACGTGCAGATGACGCTGACCACTTATGGCGTTCCTGAGGTCGCTCCGCCCGCTGGTGGTTCTGGATATGACATCACGCGGTCCTATTACACCATGGACGGCGATCCGGTTGACCCAAGCACGGTTGCCACCGGCACGCGCCTTGTCACCGTGGTGGACGTCACGCCGTATCAACGTGCCGAGGCACGGTTGATGGTCACCGATCGCCTGCCCGCAGGGTTCGAGATCGACAATCCGAACCTGCTGCGCGGCGGGGACGTACGGGCGCTGGACTGGCTGAACGCGGAAACCAATGTCGCCAATGCCGAGTTCCGTCAGGACCGGTTTATGGCCGCGATTGATTGGTCCAGCGACCGGCCCTTCCGCCTTGCCTATATCGTGCGGGCGACGGTGCCCGGTGCCTATCACCACCCCGCAGCCACGGTTGAGGACATGTATCGCCCCAACCAACGCGCGTGGACCGATGCAGGGCGTGTGACGGTGCAGTGATGCGCCGATCCGGCCTCTTTCTCCTTGTTGCCGCGCTGTGGTCTCTGGCTATGGCGCGAGACGGGTTCGACGCTTGGATCGATGCGACGCCGATGCCCGATCTGCGCGCCGAATTGTCCGCTGAGGTGCGCGACCGCCATGGCGAGTTGCTGCGCGCCTATACGGTGGACGACGGGCGCTGGCGCATGGGGGCGCGGGTTGAGGATGTCGATCCGGCCTATCTTGACCTGCTGATCGCCTATGAGGATTGTCGGTTCTACAGCCATCACGGCGTTGATCCCCGCGCGATATTGCGTGCGGCGTGGCAGTCCCTGCGCGCGGGGCGGGTGGTGTCCGGTGCCTCGACCCTGACCATGCAAACAGCGCGTTTGATAGAGGACGGCCCGACCGGCGAATGGGGCGGTAAGATCCGGCAAATGCGTCTGGCGCTGGCCCTTGAACGGCGGCTGTCCAAGCGGGATATCCTGAACCTTTACCTGATCCATGCGCCGTTTGGCGGCAATGTTGAGGGCGTCCGCGCGGCCAGTCTGATGTGGTTTGCGAAACCGCCCGCGCGCCTGACCCCCGCCGAGGCGGCGTTGCTGGTCGCGCTGCCCCAATCGCCAGAAACGCGCCGTCCTGACCGGCATCTGGCGACTGCGATTGCCGCGCGAGATCGAGTGCTGGCGCGCGGCGAAATGGCCGGTCTGTTCGACGCCGATACCACCGCCGCCGCGCGGCGTGAGGGCGTTCCGCGGGCAATGACGGACATGCCGATCCTTGCCCCACATCTGTCCGATATGGCGCAGACGAATGATAAATTGAACGACGTTCACAATCTAACCATTGAGGCCACTTTGCAGGCGCGGCTGCAGACGCTGTTGGCCGAGGCGATGTTGGGGCAGGACCCGCATGTCTCCGCCGCGATTGTTGTTGCGGACCACCAGACGGGGCAGGTCCTTGCCGCCATCGGGGCGGCGGATTTCACCGATGTCGACCGGCGGGGGTTTGTGAACATGCTGACCGCGTCGCGGTCGCCCGGGTCGACGTTGAAACCGTTCGTCTATGGCTTGGCCTTCGATGACGGTTTGGCGCATCCCGAAACGCGGATTGTGGATCGACCGGTGCGGTTCGACACCTATGCGCCCCAGAACTTTGACGGGGAATTTCGCGGCGATATCACGCTTCGCCGCGCGCTGCACTTGTCGCTGAACACGCCGGTGGTGCAGGTGTTGGACCGGCTTGGCCCCGCGCGGTTGATGCAGACCCTGCGCGATAGTGGCGCCACGCCCGAACTGTCTGGCGGGCAACCAGGTCTGGCGATTGCACTGGGTGGTTTGGGGATTTCGTTGATGGATCTGGTGCAGGCCTTTGGCGCGCTAGGGAACGGGGGCGTGGCGCGCCCGCTGGTCTGGCGCATAGGCGAGGGGTCCGAGGCGGGGCCGCGTCTGATCGGGGAAACGGCGGCGTGGTATGTGACCGACATTCTGCGCGATACGCCACGACCGGTGAATGCGCCGACGGGTGACATCGCGTACAAGACCGGCACCTCCTATGGGCACCGCGATGCGTGGGCCATTGGATACGATGCGCGCCATGTGATCGGGGTCTGGATCGGGCGGCCGGACGGCACACCGGTGCCCGGTGCCTTTGGGGCCGAGGCCGCCGCGCCGATCCTGTTCCAAGCCTTTGGTATTCTAAAACCCGCGCCCGACCGGTTCGCCGCCCCGCCGGAACAGGCGTTGATCGTCTCAACCGGAGAATTGCCGCCGCCCCTGCGCCGGTTCGGGGTTGCGCCCAGTGATCTGAACCCGACCCGCGCGGGCCTGAGCATCGCGTTCCCGCCGGACGGCGCGCGGTTGCGCAGCGATGGGGGCGGGGTGCCCCTGCGCCTGATGGATGGGGTGCCGCCCTTTGCCGTTTTGGTGAACGGCGTTCCGGTCGCCCCCGTGTTGCGGGGGCGGGACATGATGTTGCCGGATATGCGGCGTGGCTTTTCGGACCTGTCGGTGATCGACGCCGACGGAACTGCCGTGCAGATCACCGTTGAGGTCGAATAGGATCAGACGCGCTCGATCGCGATGGCGATGCCCTGACCGCCGCCGATGCACATGGTGATCAGTGCGGTTTTGCCGCCCGTGCGTTCCAGTTCGTACATCGCCTTGACCGTCAGGATCGCACCCGTCGCGCCGACCGGATGGCCAAGGGCAATCGCGCCGCCGTTCGGGTTCACCTTGGCCGGATCGAGGCCTAGCTCGTTCGACACCGCAAGCGCCTGTGCGGCAAAGGCCTCGTTGCTTTCGATGACGTCGAAATCGGCGACCGTTAGGCCCGTTTTCTCGCACAGCTTTTGCACCGCAGGGATGGGGCCGATGCCCATGATGCGCGGGGGCACGCCCGCAACGGCATAGCCGGTGATGCGCGCGCGGGGCGTCAGTCCGGCAGCGGCAGCGGCCTCTTCGCGGGCCAGAACCACGGCAGCGGCGCCATCGTTGATGCCGCTGGCGTTGCCTGCGGTCACGCTGCCGTCCTTTTGGAACACGGCGCGCAGACCCGACAGGGCCTCAATCGTGGTGGCCTTGGGGTGCTCATCCGTGTCGAATTCGACGGTGGCACGTTTCGACACGATTTCGACCGGCACGATCTGGTCTTTGAAATGGCCCGCCTCAATCGCGGCGGCGGCGCGGCGTTGGCTTTCAAGGGCAAAGGCGTCCTGATCCTCGCGCGAGATGCCGTAATCGGCGGCGACGTTTTCCGCCGTCACACCCATATGGCCGGTGCCGAACGGACAGCTCAGCGCGCCCAGCATCATGTCGGACGCGCCCGTATCGCCCATCTTTTGGCCCCAACGCGCCGAGGGCAGGATATAGGGAGAGCGGCTCATATTCTCGGCACCACCGGCAATGGCGAAATCCGCATCCCCCAGCATCAGCGCCTGCGCGGCCGACACAATCGCCTGCGCCCCCGACCCGCACAGGCGGTTCACATTCAACGCGGGGGTGCCTTCGGGGATACCGGCCTGCATCGCGGCGACACGGGACAGGTACATATCGCGCGGTTCGGTGTTGATGACGTGACCAAAGACCACCTGACCGATCTGATCACCGGCAACGCCTGCGCGATCAAGCGCGGCCTTGGCCACCGTGGTGCCCAGATCAATAGGCGCGATGCCCGACAAACTGCCGCCAAAGCCACCGATGGCCGTACGCGCGCCCGACAGAATTACGATTCCGGTCATATGAGTCCCTCCCGATTAGGTTGCGCCATCCTAACCCTGCGCGTGCTGCAGGTGCACAGTTCCGTTGCGTCGCGAACTGTGCAAACCCTAGCCGCCTGTGGTCACAATCGCGAGGGGGCGGTCGTCGGTGGCCAAGGTCAGGGGGCCGTCGCCCGTGCCATAGACGTGGATCGTTTCGCCGGGGTTCAGGTTGCTGACATAGACCACATCGCGGTGACAGAGCGGACCTAGCGTCGGGCGGGCCATTTCGGCGATGCGGGAAAACGTTGGGAAATACAGCAGTCCCACGGCGTTAAAGTCCAACGCCGGAACGGGCGTGTAGGACATGATGCGCGGACCGAACTCCGCGCTCTGGCGCAGCGCGCGGCTGTGGCCTCGGGCATAGTCGTGGAACCCCATGACCCGATCCGGCGCGCTGGCCAGAACCCCTAATCCCGGTAGCTCATTGCGCAGCAACCGCCGGTTCGATCCGGTTTCATCGTGGCTGAGGAAGCTGCTGATCATCATGACCGTGCCGATGTCCCCGCCCGCGCCGGTCAGGGTGTGGAGCGATCCCAACCGGCGCGGCGTGACCTGAAACAGGGTCGAATGGATGTCGACACATGTCCCTAAGTGTGCGCGCGCCTGACCGGGCAGGTCCAGCGATGTCGCGCAAAACGCGGCATAGACCTGCGCCCCATCCGCGTCGCGAAACGCGATGCCCTCTTGTCCGACGGCGGCGGCAATCAGATCCCAGTGCCGGTCGCCCAGATGACGCAGCAGCCACTGTTCGGACAGGCCGTTTGGCGACAGGTGCATCATCCCCAACCGCAGGCGATCCTGTCGCGTGGGCATGGGATGGGGCGGATGGTGGCGCAGGATTTGCATCAGGCGACTGCCTTGGCCGAGAGCTGTTCGTCGATCCGGTCGGCAAGGTAACGGCTGTCTTCCTCAATCCCGAGGAACCGGCCCGATCCCCATGTGTTCAGCCACCCAAGACCGATGAAATGCAGACCCGGTTGTTCGGTGACGCCGCGGTTGAACTTGGGCTTGCCGCGTTCGTCGAACACGTCGGCCTCAATCCAGCTGTAATCGGGGCGGAACCCGATGGCCCACAGAACGGAGGTGATCCCCGCCTCGGCAAGGTTCAGTTCGGTGCGCTCGACCTTAGGCTCCCACACCTTGGTGAACGGCGGCTCGATCGGCGCGTCGATCCCTTGGGCCGCGATATAGGCGTCGATCTGGGTGCGGATGCCGACATAGGACTTGTCCGCGTCATCAAGGTTCTTGGTCAGGTCGGGCAGAAAGGACACCGTTGTCCCGTCCATTCCGGCAAGCGAGCCATAGAGTTCCACACCGTGATCGACATGGAACTGGCGCAGGTCGATTTCCTTACCGCCGTCGCGACCGGACATATAGTGGTTGGTCTGGGTCAGCGCCTTGTGCGGGTCGGGGTGGGTGTCGATGGTGATCGCATAATGCCCCGCATCATAGAGCCAATCCGTCGCGTCCCGCCCACGGTACTTGCGCGGGCTGCGCGGCGCGGGGCCCACGGCCAGATGCACGTCGCGACCGGCGCGGGTGAAATCCTCCATCACCTGAACGCCGGATTGGCCGGTGCCGACGATCAACACGCCGCCCTCGGGAAACTGATCTACGTTGCGGTAATCGACCGAATGCATCTGCATGACCTCGGGCGACAGGGCGCGGGCGTAATCCGGTTCAATCGGCGTGTCATAGCCGCCCGTCGCGATCACCACTTGATCGCAGATCCACGTGCCGATGCTGGTCTCGACACGGAACCCGCCCGCCGGTTGGGGCGCGACGCGGGTCACGTCCACATGTTCGCGCAGATCGGGTTTGAACGTCTCGACAAAGGCATCAAGGTAATCTGTGATCTCATCGCGCAACATGAACCCATCGGGATCGGTGCCGCCATATTCGGTGTCATAGTGGAAGCCCGGCAACCGGCACTGCCAGTTCGGCGTCACAAGGCAAAAGCTGTCCCAGCGGTTCACGCGCCACGAATGGAATTTCTCGTGCCGTTCAAAGATGATCGATTGAATGCCCTTTTCTTGCAGGCATTTGGCGGTGGACAGACCGGCCTGACCGCCACCGACGATCACGACAGGCACGTGGTGCAATTGGGTGTCTTTCATGGCGGGGATCCTTATGTGGTGATGGACAGGCAGGCGATTTTTGCCTCGCTGTCTGTGGTCAGGGTGGCGATGCGCGCCTCGATCCGGTCCAGTTGGGCCATGGCGGACGAGCAGGCGAAGCCATAGCGCGCCGCCACGCGGTTTGATGCGCGTTCCAGTCCGATGCGCGACCGGTGCAGGAACTCGTCCACGGGGTATTCCGCGCCCGCCGTGAACAATTCGGCAATCACGGTCGAGGGGGAATAAAGGCGTTCTTCCTGACCGTCGGGCCAGCGGACGGTCCAATAGGTTTCAGGCATTGGTTGATCCCTTTAGTCCAAGATACGGAGTATCGGCGTGGTCCCAGAACAGGGCCTGATCGCCGTCGTGGCGCAATGTGATGCGGCTGTCCGCCGTGACGGTGCCAATCGCGCCCGCGTCGATGTCGCGTTCCGCAAATCGGGCGCAGACGGCATTGGCGTGCTCGGGCGCGACGGACAACAGGAACCCGAAACTGGGAAAACTGCGCAGCCAACGATCAAGGTCCACACCGGCGGGCGTCGTTACCGCGCCTAGGTCGATATCGATGCCCACGTCCGAACATTCGGCCAGCATCAGGGCCGTGCCGATAATGCCGCCCTGACTGATGTCCTTGCCCGCGTGGACCAACCCGCCGCGCGCCAATTCGGGCAAGAGGGCCAGATCGCCGCGCAACCGGTCGGCAGGCGCGGTCAATGCTGCGCAGAAATTGTCGAAATTCCGATAGGCTCCGCGATGATCCACCGCCGCGATCAACAGATCACCCGGTTGGGCGTCAAAGCTGGTGATGACCGCGTCGGCCTTGCCCATGATCGAGGCCGCGATGCCAACGGCGGGGGCGGCTAAGTTCGTGTGCCCGCCGACAATCGGCACGCCATAGGTTTCGGACGCATCGCGCAACCCCTGCAGGATCGGCGCGGCGGTGGCGGTGTCTGGCGCCCAGACCTGATCGACAATCGCGGTGGCGCGTCCGCCCATGGCGGCGATGTCGGACAGGTTCACCATCACGGCGCACCATCCCGCGAACCACGGATCATCGGCGACAAAGGCGGGAATGAACCCTTCGCCCGCGATCAGGTCATACTCCACCCCGTTCCACAGGGCCGCCGCGTCATCGCCCGGCTGGCCCGCGGACAGGGCCGTCAGGTTCAGATCCCGCGTTGCCGCGCCGATGGCCAGTTTCGACCGGATCGACGGGTGATCGCGCAGGGTGGCGGCGATCTGTTCCACGGGCGAAATCGGTTTCACCATCATGCTGCGCGCCCCCGTGTGGAGGGGCGATGATACCAGCCCGCGACCGGATCGGTGCAGGGCGGATAGTGGCTCAAATCCGCCTCCATCTTCATATGGGGAATGCCGTGGATCGAGACCTCTTCAAGGGGTTTCCACCGCAGACGCCGGAACAGGATCACGTTCTGCATCTGGACATGGGCCAGAAACCGGTCGCATCCGCGCGCATTCGCGGTACAGACCGCCAACCGGATCAATTCCGCGCCCAGACGCCCGACGTTGCGGAAATCCTGATCGACGGCCAGACGCGATCCCCACCACAGGCGCGGGGCCTCTTCGTGGATGCGGACGGTGCCAACCACCTGATCGGCCTCATGGGCATAGGTGGACAGGGCAACCAGATGTGTCGCGATCAGGTCGATGTCATCGCGATCATGCTCGGGGAAGACGCCCTGTTCCTGTACAAACACGCGGTGGCGCAGGTTTTGCGCGCCAAGGGCCTCAAACCGTTTGGACGCGGCGCGGATATAGTAACCGGGCGTGGTAAAGTGGTGCGGTTCCAGTTCGATCATGCGGGCACCTTTAGGCGTTCATAGGTCGACAGGGCCGAGCACGCGCCGCATTTCCCGCAACCGGCCTTCATATCCACGGACCGGATGCCCGCGCGCACGATCATCGCGCCAAGGGGTTTCAGGATTGAGGTCATGAATTCGCTGCTGGGGGCCGGGTGGCTTTCCAGTGGGGTGCCGGAAATCGGCACAAAGGGCACCACGAACGGGTAAACCCCCATGGCACACAGGCGTTCGCCCATGTCCAAAATTGCCTCGCGGCTGTCGCCCAGACCGGCCAGAATATAGGTCGACACCTGACCGCGTCCAAAGACCTTTACCGCCGCTTCAAAGCTGCTGAAATATTTTTCCAGCGGCACGGAGGCCTTACCCGGCATGATGCGTTGGCGGACCTCAGGTGTGACGGCCTCTAGGTGCATGCCCAACGTGTCGATGCCCGCATCAAACATCCGTTGATGCCACGCGTCATCTTCGGGCGGTTCGCACTGCCCTTGCAGGGGCAGTGCGACGGCGGCCTTGATCGCCGCCGCACTCTCGGCCAGAACCTTGGCCCCGCGATCCTTGCCCGCGGGGGTGCCGGTGGTCAGGATCATATGGGTGACGCCGTCCAGCTCAACCGCGGCCTTGGCAACCTCGGCCAGTTGCTCGGGCGTCTTGTGTGCAATGGTGCGACCGGCGGCAAGGCTCTGCCCGATTGAGCAGAACTGACAGGTCTTTTTGCGGCTTTCATAACGGATGCAGGTCTGCAAAACAGTGGTCGCCAGAACGTCGCGCGAATGCAGGGTCGCGATATGGCTATAGGGAATGCCATCAGCGGTGCGGCGTTCGTAAAACTTGGCCTTGGTGGGAAAACGCACAGTGCCCACCGGTTCGCCGTCGCGGGTCAGTTGCGACAGGCCCGTGGCATCGGGCGCGGCGGCCAGAAACGGGCTATCGAAACTGGGGGCGGTGTGGACGGGGACCATCACGGTGGTTTCGCCGATCGTCACGGCCTTGTGGTCGGACGGGCCTGCGCCGCCTCGGCGGCTCTCTTGGCCGACGCAGGGGTTTACCATGCGCATCCCGTGGGTTTGCAGCGCGGTGATCAGATCGGAGTGGGACATATCAGACATCCTGCGGGTCCTCCATTTCGGCGGGTTCGGGCATCGGCGCGGGCTCATAGGCGTGGCGCGTTTTGGCGGGGCGGGTGTCGTGGATCAGGCTCAGCAACTCGGGGCGGGAATAATGCCCGACGCTGTCCATCATGCGTTTGCGTTTCGCGATCAGACGCATGTCCATCTCGGCGATCAAAATGCCCTCGTTTTCGGTCAGCGGCGGGGCAAGGTGGCGACCCTCGGGGCTGATGATGCAGGTCATGCATCCGTCGCGCAGACCCTTTTGCAGCTTGGGGTCGGGATGGATTTCGGCGATTTGTTCTTCGGTCAGCCAGCCTGTCGCGTTCACCACAAAACAGCCGGATTCAAGCGCGTGGTGGCGCATCGTGACCTCGATCTGTTCGCCAAAGATCGGACCGACCAAACTGCCCGGGAAATGACCGGCATGGATTTCCTCGTGCTGGGTCATCAGGGCATAGCGGGCAAGGGGGTTGTAATGCTCCCAACAGGCCAATGCGCCAACGCGCCCGACGGCGGTGTCCACGACCTTCAGGCCCGCGCCATCGCCCTGACCCCAGACCATGCGTTCGTGATAGGTCGGGGTGATCTTGCGCCGTTTCAGGGCCAATGTTCCATCCGCATCAAAGATCAGTTGCGTGTTATAAAGGGAGCCATGGTCGCGCTCATTCACGCCCAGAACCACCACAACGCCGCGTTTCTTGGCGGCATCGGCGACGGCTTGGGTTTCGGGGGACGGCACGACGACCGCCTCTTTGATCAGGTCCAGATGCGGCGCGCCCTGTTGGACGGGCGGCAGGACGAATGAGAAATACGGGTAATAGGGCACAAAGGTCTCGGGAAAAACGATGAACTCTGCGCCTTTGTCGGCCGCCTCGGCGATGGCGTTCAAAACCCGTTCGATGGTGCCCGCCCGCCCGGTCAAATCCGGTGCGATCTGGACGGCGGCGGCGCGAATGATGTCTGTTCTCATTGGTTTGGACCTGTGTGCGTTTTGAAGAAGGGAGACCGGACCGGCGCGGGGCCGGTCCGGCGGTCGATCACACCGTCCAGGTGTCGATGATGACCGCGTTGTCCTTTTTGTGCAGCAGGATGCAGTCCAGCACGTCCTGCGGTGCAATCGGCGTGATGCCGGGCAACAGGGACGGTTCGCCATGGCCATAGAGCGCCTGCAGGGCGAAACGGCAGGCGTAGATTTTGCCGCCCTCTTCCATGAAGCGGTTCAGGTTCTTGGCAAAGTTCTGGTGACCCGGGAACGCCTCATCCCCGAGGGTCGGGAAACCGCGCTGAATGCCCAGGGTCACACCCGGACCGTAGAGCAAGATCGATGTCTCGTACCCTTTGCGGGCCAGACGGATCGCGTTCAGGATATTGACCAGACCGATGGACCCCTCAAAGGCGACCGTGTGGAACGTGACAAGCGCCTTTTCGCCCTCATCCGCTTTGACGTCCTCGAACACCTTTTCTTCGTAGTCGACGAAGTAATCACCGTCTTTATGCGCTTCTTTCGTAACCGCTGGCATCTGTGCCTCCTATTCTTGCGTAGGACCAGAGATGCAGGATTAGAATTGTATGGATCAATTGCCAGTGCAATGTGCATACAATTAATAGGTCAATAAATCCGTGAGTGGGTACTATTTGCCCAAAAAATCCGCAGTATCGCCCGCTTTTCACGCATAAAAAGTTCGGCTCAGAGTCGTAAAATTTGACATGCGTCATGGGAATCTGCATATGTCCATACAATATCCCTTCAATTGTGATTCATTGTGGTGTAGGCAGGGCGCGAAAGGATGGGTGAGATATGTTGGACTGGATGCCCTCGGCGCTTGATCACGGGAAACCCCGCTATATCGCGATTGCGGATGCGATTGCGGCGGATATTCAGGCGGGGGTGCTGACCACCGGAACGCGCCTGCCACCACAGCGTCGCTTGGCGGCGGAACTGGGCATCGATTTCACCACCGTCTCACGCGCCTATGCCGAGGCGCAGGCGCGCGGCCATGTCCAAAGTCACGTTGGACGCGGCACATTCGTCAAAGGGCGCATCGCCACGACGAACCCCGATCCCGCCCGCGCCCGCGAGGAAGATCTCGCGATGAACATGCCGCCCGAGCCGCGCGATCCCAATCTGCTGGCCCAGATGCAAGAGGGCTTGGGCTACGTCAGCGCCAATATGATCAACCTCTTGCGGTATCAGTCCCCCATCGGGTCCGAGCGCGACCGCATGGCCGCGTCCAGTTGGCTGAGCATGCGGGGCATGGTGCCGTCGTTGGAACGTGTCGCGGTGACCCCCGGTGCCCATGCGACCATGGCCGCGATCCTGTCGATCATCACCAAACCGGGCGATGTCATCCTGTGCGAGGCGATCACCTATCCCGGTATCCGCAACATCGCGGCGCGGTTTGGCGTGACCCTGATCGGGCTGGAGATGGACGGCGAGGGGGTCCTGCCCGATGCGCTTGAGGCCGCGATTGCCGCGCATAGGCCCAAGGCCCTGTATCTGAACCCCACGTTGCAGAACCCCACGACCCTGACCGTGCCGGAATCGCGGCGATTGGACATTGCCGCCGTCCTGCGCCGTCATCAGTTGACGTTGATTGAGGACGACGCCTATGGGTTCATCCCGATCAAGGCGCCCGCACCCATCGCCCTGTCCGCGCCCGACCTGACGTGGCACATCGGCGGTTTGGCGAAGTGCGTGGGGGCGGGCTTGCGCCTCGCCTATACCATCGCGCCCTCTGCGCGCTGTGCCTATCATCTGGTGCAGGCGATCCGCGCGCTGTCGGTGATGCCCTCGCCCCTGTCGATGGCCCTGATGACCCAATGGATTGAGGACGGCACCGCCGACAACATCCGCCGCTTTATCCGCGCCGAAAGCGCGGCGCGCCAAACCATCGCGTCCGAGGTTTTGGGCGGCTTTGACTACAAGACAGCCGAGAACGCGTTTAACCTGTGGCTGTGTTTGCCCGATGGGATGGCGCGGGCCGATATCGTCGCCCGCATGGCGCGGCGGCGGCTGGGGCTGGTCCCATCGGATGCATTCACGGTCGAAGGCACGCCCAGCGAATGTCTGCGCGTCTGTCTGGGTGGGTCCATCGACCGTGACGACCTGCGCAGCAATCTGCAGTTCCTTGCGAATACGATGCAGCCGAACGAATTTCTTGGCTAACTAGGCGGCGGCAAGGATTGAATCGATCAGGCCGGGGAATTTCGCGTCCAACTCATCCTTGCGCGCGGTGCTAAGCATCTCGACCCCGCGCCGTTCGCTGCGGATCAACCCGTGCTCGCGCAGGATGCGGAAATGCTGGGACAGGGTGGATTTCGGCACAGGTGTGTCGTTCACCGTCAGGTAGATCGCACAGGCCTTAGGCTCGGTCGCGTCCACCAGATCGGCAAACACCGCCAACCGCACAGGATCGGCCAGCGCATACAGAACCGCCTGTAGCGTGACGTCTTCGATCGGGGGGTGCACTAGGACTCGCATGATCGTGATGTACGATTTCTGGGTTCCTTCTTCAATCGTTCAACGGGTCAATTACGTATTAGTTCGTGAATCATGAACTAAGGGACTTCGGCCGAGACGCCGTCGCACAGAGATGACAGATACAGTGAAATCAGCAATCGTAACCGGCGGCGGGTCGGGGATCGGCGCGGCCACGGCAAAACGCCTGATCGCGGATGGGTGGTCGGTGACCATCGCGGGCCGGACCTTGGATAAACTGGAAAAGACCGCGGCAGAAATGGATGCGGGCAAGCGCGTGAACATCGTTCAATGCGACGTCACAGATCGTGATGCCGTTGCGGTGATGATCGAAAATCATGTCGTAAAATTCGGGGGCCTGACCGGTCTGGTCAACAATGCGGGTGTGCCCGTGGGTGGTCCGATTGATCAGGTCACACCAGAGGCATGGAAAACCGTCATGACCGGCAATGTTGAATCCGTGTTTAATACCATAAGCCTGTCCGTCCCCCATCTGGTCGCGGCCAAAGGGTCGATCGTCAATGTGTCGTCGATCTCGGGTCTTGGTGGGGATTGGGGGTTCAGCCCCTACAACGCGTCCAAAGGCGCGGTCAGCAACTTTACCCGCGCGTTGGCAATGGACTTGGGTGAGCAAGGCGTGCGCGTGAACTCGGTCGCGCCGGGTTTGACTGAAACCGATATGGCGTCTTTCGTGTTCGCGAACAAACCGGCCATGGAGCAATTCAAGGCGCGCAGCCCTCTGGGTCGCGCAGCCACCCCCGCCGAGGTCGCCTCGGCCATCGTGTTTCTGTTGGGCGATGATGCAAGCTTTGTGAATGGTGTGAACCTACCCGTGGACGGTGGGATGTCCGCGTCCAACGGTCAGCCCAAGTTTACCTGAACACTGTTCATTATTTCATCCCGTCGCGCAGAAGTGTGGGACGGGATGTTGACGGGCGGCGGGAAACGATGTGACCTGTCGCCCTGAAGCAAAGGGGATACGAGCATGCGCGGTAGCTGTCATTGTGGGGCGTTGAAATACAAGGCGGGTGCCTTTGTCACGCCGGTCACCCATTGCCATTGCGAGACCTGCCGCAAAACACAGGCCGCCCCGTTCGCCAGCACCGCCCGTGTGCGCCGCGAAGATTTTGAATGGATCGGCGATGTCAGTGGCAAGCGGACATATGAATCCACCCCCGGCAAGTTTCGCCATTTCTGCGGCACCTGCGGATCGCAGGTCATGGCCGAATGGCCCGCACAGGACACTGTGATCCTTCGGGTGGCGACGTTGGATGACACGCCCGAGGTGACTGAGTTCCGCCATATCTGGACCTCGCATGATCTGGCATGGCTGGATTATTCGGACGATTTAGACAAATTCGACGAAGCGCCCTGAGCGGTCCAATCCCGCGAAACACTTGACCAAACGCGAAAAATAGCGCATTTGAGCATCTCGCTGCGCTGCCGCGTGAGCACGCTGAGCCCTAAAGTGGGCCAGCAGCGCGCCCCATATTCAGTTCCCCATCACGCAGGGTTCTTGCCGCTTTGGCCGGTCGCACGGGATACGCCCGTCGCACCCGAGGCCTTGCGAACCCTCTGGCCGCTCTGATGGCCGACACGGATCGCGACCCAAGCATTGGGCGCGACCATTAAGGATTTATTTTGTTCGACTTCGATATGCTGGGCCTTGCCCCGTCGTTGCATGAAGCCCTTGAAAAAGGCGGATTTAAAGAACCCACCCCCATTCAGGCCAAGGCGATCCCCCTTGCGCTTGAGGGTCACGATATTCTGGGTCTGGCCCAGACCGGCACCGGTAAAACGCTGGCATTTGGTCTGCCGTTGATTGACGGGTTGATGAACATGCCGGGCAAGCCTGCCCCGAAAACGGTCAAGGCACTGGTCCTTGCGCCGACGCGCGAACTGGTCAACCAGATCGCCGAAAACCTGCGCCCGCTGACCGCTGGCACCAAGATGCGAATCTTTACCGTTGTGGGTGGTCAGTCCATCAACAAACAGATCACCGCGCTTGGCCGTGGGACCGACATCCTTGTCGCGACACCGGGCCGTCTGATCGACCTGATGGACCGCAAGGCGGTCGACCTGTCGCAGACCCGCCAATTGGTTCTGGATGAGGCGGACCAGATGCTGGATATCGGGTTTATCCACGCCCTGCGCCGCATTGCGCCCTCGCTGGGGACGCCGCGTCAGACGATGCTGTTTTCGGCCACCATGTCCAAACAGATGGAAGAGCTAAGCGCCGCCTATCTGACCAACCCGCGCAAGATTCAGGTCTCGCCTCCGGGTAAGGCCGCCGACAAGGTGACCCAGTCGGTGCACTTCGTCGAAAAGGCGAACAAGCCCGCCAAGCTGCGCGAGGTTCTGTCGAATGATCCCAAGGCCCTGACCCTTGTGTTCTCGCGCACCAAACACGGGGCCGAGCGGTTGAAAAAGGGCCTGGTCGCCGATGGCTACCGCGCGGAATCGATCCACGGCAACAAAAGCCAAGGCCAACGCGACCGCGCCATCAAGGCGTTCCGCGACTGTGAGGTGAACATCCTCGTGGCGACCGACGTTGCCGCACGCGGGATCGACATCCCCGGCGTGGCCTATGTCATCAACTTTGACCTGCCTGAGGTGCCGGATAACTATGTGCACCGCATTGGCCGGACCGCCCGTGCGGGCCGTGAGGGTGAGGCGATCGCGTTCTGCTCCTCCGAAGAGGTGGATCTGCTGAAACAGGTGGAAAAGCTGATGAAGCAGGACGTCCCGACGGCCAGCGGCACCCGCCCCGAATCCGCCGCCCCCGCGCCCAAGGGCCGTCGTCGTGGTGGTCCGCCCCGTCGCGGCGGTAAACCGTTCGGCGCGAAACAAGGCAATGGTGGCGGCGCCCAAGGCAAGAGCCGCCGTCCCCGTCGCCCCCGCGCGGCCTGATCATCCAACACACCATTTGCCGCGTCCCTGAAATCGGGGCGCGGTTTCCCTTGGCGGCCCTGTGCCGTCTGGGATAAGAACGCGTCAAACTGTACATGAGGTCGCGATGACAGACTCGATCTATAGCAATCTGCAACAGTTGGGCGGCGATACCGTCATGCCCGCCTCGCCCGAAGAGGCCGTGCTGGAGCGCGTTCAGAACCCGCAGGCCGATGTGGCCTATAACGTGCGCTTTACCGCGCCGGAATTCACGTCCCTTTGCCCGATGACGGGTCAGCCCGATTTCGCGCATTTGTGCATCGACTATGTGCCGGGTGAATGGCTGGTCGAGAGCAAATCGTTGAAACTGTATCTCGGGTCTTTCCGCAATCACGGTGCGTTCCATGAGGATTGCACGATCTCAATCGCGCGCCGGTTGGTTGATTTTCTTGATCCGCAATGGCTGCGGATCGGGGGGTATTGGTATCCCCGTGGCGGCATTCCCATCGACGTGTTCTGGCAGACGGGCGAAATGCCCGCGGGCGTCTGGATTCCGGGCCAAGGTGTTCCGCCCTATCGCGGTCGCGGATGAGCGCGGCCCCCAAAACAATCGCCTATGTCGCGGGATGGACCGCGAAAAAGGACACGGTGTTCCGCGCCCTTGGCGCGGTTGCGGGGAACGCCGTACGCCTACCGTTTATCGGCTGGTCCCCGCGCGGATTTCCCGACAGTGCGGCGCGCGCGCAGGCCTGCTTCGACACGGCCAAGAAAAAGCCGGCCAGCGGCATCGGGCGCGCGATCAAATACCGTCTGATCTGGGGGCAATATAACTGGTCCCGCCGGTATTTCAGGCGTCACCCCGACCGGATCGCGGTGTGTTGGAACGGCCTGACCGGTTCGCGCCGCGCGTTCATGGAGGGCGCGCGCGATGCCGGTGCGGCTCGCGTGTTCGCCGAACTGGCCCCGTTTCCGGGGCGCATCACGCTGGACCCTGTGGGGGTCAATTACCTGAACGCGCTGCCCCGTGACGGGAATTTTTACACCGAATGGGCAGGGGACGAACCTGCGCGCATCGGGGATGGCTGGCGCGCGCTGGGCAGTACCCTGAAATCCCGCCCGTCGCGGCGTGCCGATGTGGGTCAGGCCGATGGCGCGGATCTGGCCGACCAGGGGCCGTTCCTGTTCGTGCCGTTGCAGGTGCCCGATGACAGCCAGATCAACCTGTTCGCGGGGTGGACCGGATCGGTTACGGGGATGTTGGACGCGCTGGCCGCGGCCGCGTCGGCCCTACCCGATGGATGGCACATTCGGGTCAAAGAGCACCCGTCGGCAAAACAGGCGATGGGCGATGCCCTGACCACCGCGATTGCCAAATCGAACGGTCGGATGCGGGTCGACAATCAGACCGACACATTTGCGCAAGTCGCCGCCGCACGTACGGTTGTGACGATCAATTCCTCGGTCGGCCTACAGGCGATGTTCTTTGACAAACCGGTCATCACGTTGGGCCAAGCCTATTTCGCGATCCCCGGTGTGGTGCATCCGGCGACTGACGCGGATGCCCTGCGCGCCGCGTTTTCCGAGATCCAAGAGGTCACGTTTGACCGCGATTTGCGGGCGGCGTTTCTGAACTATCTCGATCAGGTTTATTATCCGACCCTAACCCCGACCGGCGATGGCACGGCGAAATTGCCTGAAAGCGTTAAAAAGAATGTCATAGATGCCGCAATTGCACGGTCGCGACTGTAACAGCCCTTTTACACGCCCCACCTTTGCGCTAGACGTCCCCCCCGAGTCATCAGACCTAGGAGAGCCAATATGGGCTATAAAGTCGTTGTCGTTGGCGCCACGGGCAACGTGGGCCGTGAAATGCTGAACATCCTCGCTGAGCGCGAGTTTCCGGTGGATGAGATTGCCGCACTGGCATCGCGTCGTTCGCTGGGCACCGAGGTCAGCTTTGGCGACAAAACCCTGACTACCAAGGATCTGGCGGATTTCGATTTCACCGGTTGGGATATCGCCCTGTTCGCGATCGGCAGCACCGGCACCAAAGAATACGCACCCAAGGCCGCCAAGGCCGGTTGCGTGGTGATCGATAACAGCTCGCTCTATCGCTATGACCCCGATGTGCCCCTGATCGTCCCCGAAGTGAACGCGGACGCGATCCACGGCTATTCGAAAAAGAACATCATCGCGAACCCCAACTGTTCTACCGCACAGATGGTTGTCGCCCTGAAACCGCTGCACGACCGCGCCAAGATCAAGCGCGTTGTCGTCTCGACCTATCAGTCGGTGTCGGGCGCAGGCAAAGACGGCATGGATGAGCTGTGGGATCAGACCAAGGGCATGTATGTCCCCGGTCAGGAAAAAGACGCCGAAAAGTTCACCAAGCAGATCGCGTTCAACGTGATCCCGCACATCGACGTGTTCCTCGACGACGGCTCCACCAAAGAAGAGTGGAAAATGGTCGCCGAAACCAAAAAGATCGTCGATCCGTCGATCAAGGTCACCGCAACCTGTGTGCGTGTGCCGGTTTTCGTTGGCCACTCGGAATCGATCAACATCGAGTTCGAAGAGTTCCTCGACGAAGACGAAGCACGCGACATCCTGCGTGAGGCACCGGGCATCATGGTCGTCGATAAACGCGAAGACGGCGGCTATATCACGCCGGTCGAATGCGTTGGCGATTTCGCAACCTTCATCAGCCGCATCCGTCAGGACAGCACCATCGACAACGGTCTGAATCTGTGGTGTGTCAGCGACAACCTGCGCAAGGGTGCCGCACTGAACGCCGTCCAAATCGCCGAAGTTCTGGGCCAGCGCGTTCTGAAAAAGGGCTGATAGCCAGACCTAATTTACATACTTTTGACGGTACGGCCCTGCCTTTGCGCAGGGCTGTTCTGCTTTTGCGAGGTGGATTCGTGAATGTGTTCCGCATTTAATGAGAATTGTAGGGACCATGTTCACCCAGAAGATGATCCCTACGCCTCAGTACCCGAAATCCCATCTCAGGGTGGTGGTGTGATCTACCCAATCATACTGCCACCCACCCCCCCCAGCGGGGTATCGGGTTGTGTAAGTTATTCAGGTTCGGGCAGGGGCTATGGCGTTCAAATCCACCAACTCACGGAACACTTTTGCCCCGCGCGAGGACACCATCGCGGTTAAGGCGCGCGAGAACCGCATCAATGCTCTGGAATTCTTGCGACGCCGATCACCGGCGCAAATCTTTGCCGCACGGATCAAACGCCCCAGACGACAAACGGCCCACTAGGGGCCGTTTTCATTTGTGCGATATGAATCCGGTTCAGCCGACGATGGCGAACTTGTCTTCCTTGGCGTCGTAATATTCCAACGTGCCATCGGCGATATCGGTCCACAGGCCATGCAGGCTTAGCTCACCCTTTTCGACGGCCTCCGCCACATAGGGGAAGGTCATCAGATGACGCAGGGACAGGATCACCGCGTCCTGCTCCATCGCGCGCAGGCGGTCGGTCTCGTCCTCAATCCCGCTGCGTTTGCCATAGGACGGGCGCAGCAGGTCCATCCAGCGGCCCACAAAGCTCGACTTTTCCTCAAGCGCGGGGGCATTGCCAGCGCACATATCGTGACATCCGCGCACACCACCACAGTTCGAGTGGCCCAGCACAATCACATGCGGCACGCGCAGGGCGGTCACCGCGTATTCAATCGCGGCCGAGGTCCCGTGCAGATCGCCATCGGGTTTGTACGGCGGCACAAGGTTGGCGATGTTGCGGTGAATAAAGAATTCGCCCTGATCCGCCCCAAAGATCGAGGTGACATGCACGCGGCTGTCACAGCACGAGATCACCATGGCGCGGGGCGTCTGCCCCTCAACCGCCAGACGGCGATACCAAACAGCGTTGTCTTTATGCGTCGTCGCCTTCCAGCCCTGATAGCGGCTAACAAGATAAGAAGGCAGCGGACGCGCCGGAACGGGGGTGTTTTCTGTGTCGCTCATAGGGCCCTAAATAATCGCATTTTCCAGAAATTGGACAGAAAAAAACGCGCTGGATTAAACATTCGTCTAGGTCCGTGGGGTCACTTTGGTCGCGGTGTGAATTGGGACGTGACGGAGGGTGATCAGGTGTCACATGTACAGGTCATGCGGTGGCAGGAACCGCTGACGATGGATACCGAGCTTTTGGCCGGTTTATTTGTCGATATGGGGGAGGCCCGCGCGGCCGATGCCCTTATCTGCGCGATGGAGCAACTGTCGGATGCGGTCAACGCCGTGCGCGACGACATAGATACGGCTCGGTTTGTGCGCGCGGCCAAGGGCTTGGATGAGGTGGCGCGCATTGCCGATCCTCTGGGCTTTGTCAGTTTGGCGCAGGTCGCCAAGGCGCTGCAGGTGCAACTCTATGGGCGGGACACGGTGGCGATTGCGGCGATTTCCGCGCGTCTTGTGCGTCTGCGGGACCGGACGCTGAAACTGGTGTGGGACATGCAGGACAAGTCGGGGTGATACCGCTTGCGGCGGCTTTGATTGGCGCTAGTCTGACCAGAGGTTAACCTTCGGAGACTGAAATGCCGTTTGAATTCGCCGCCGCCGATGCGCCGTCTGTACCCGTCTATATTATCGCCGATGGGGATCCTGACGGTGTTCTGGGCGGTTTGCCCGCGTCGACCCGCGCGTGGGCCACGGCCAACGGGTTCACCGGCGCGATTGGTCAGGCCCTGACTTGGGCGGATGGCGACGGCGCGGTTGCTGGCGCCCTGATCGGCTATGGCACGCCCGCCGCCCGGGCCCGTGGGCGGTTCCATCTGGCGGCAGGTGCGGCCAAGCTGCCCGAAGGGACCTATCATCTGGCCACAGACCTGCCTGCCGATGTGGCCGAGGTTGAGGTGCTTGGCTGGGCCCTGATGGGCTATACGTTTGCGCGTTACCGCGACCTGACCCCGCGTGCGGTCGGCCTGAAGGCGCCCGCCGGTGTTGATGCGGACCGCATTCTGGCGATGGTGCAGGGTGAGGTCCTGACCCGCGATCTGATCAACACGCCCGCCGCCGATATGGGGCCTGCGGACCTTGAACAGGCCGCGCGCGATCTGGCCGGTGCGAATGGTGCGTCGATCAACGTCACCGTGGGCGAAGACCTGATCGCCCAGAATTTCCCGATGATCCACGCGGTCGGGCGGGCCGCCGAAACCGCGCCGCGTCTGATCGACATGCGCTGGGGCGAAACGGGACCAAAGCTGACCCTTGTGGGCAAGGGCGTGTGCTTTGACACTGGCGGTTTGAACCTGAAACCCGGCTCCAGCATGGGCCTGATGAAAAAGGATATGGGCGGCTCGGCCACGGTTCTGGGCCTTGCGCATATGATCATGGCGCTGAAGTTGCCGGTGCAGTTGCGCGTGCTGATCCCTGCGGTTGAAAATTCGGTCGCGGGCAATGCGTTCCGGCCCCAAGATATCCTGACCTCGCGCAAGGGCCTGACGGTTGAGATTAACAACACCGACGCCGAGGGGCGCTTGGTTCTGGCCGATGCCCTGACCTATGCGGATGAGGACGCGCCGGATCTGGTGATCTCAATGGCGACGCTGACCGGTGCCGCGCGGGTGGCCGTGGGGCCCGATATCGCGCCGTTCTATGTGACTGATGACACGATGGCCGCGTCCCTGTCCGGTGCCGCGCAGGCCGCCGCCGATCCGGTTTGGCAGATGCCGTTCTATGAACACTATGAGGCGATGCTGGACCCCGGCATTGCGGATCTCGACAACGCGCCCAAGGGCGGGTTCGCCGGTTCGATCACGGCGGCCCTGTTCCTGCGCAGGTTTGTCGGCACGGACACGCGATACGCCCATTTCGACATCTATGGCTGGCAACCCGCCGCCGCGCCCGCGCGGCCCAAAGGTGGCGTCGGTCAGGGCGCGCGGGCCATTCTGGCGGCCCTGCCGGACCTGTTGAACCTATGAGCACGGATCGCCGCACGTTGGCGGCCAACGCGCGTGTCGCCGCGGCCGAGCTTGAGGGTGTGATCGATGCGCCCGCGTACGTCGACGGCACACATCAGATGGTGTCGCGGCCCGTGGTCGATCTGTTGGCCGCACCCGCCGGTGCGCGCGACCGGCAGCTGTTATACGGACAGGGCGTCCGCGTGTTTGAGGTGCACGATGGCTGGGCCTTTTGCATGGCGTTGCGGGATGGATACGTCGGGTATGTGCGGGCCAGCGATCTGATGGACCCGATCGAGGCGACCCATGTGGTGGCCGTGCCCGCGACCCATGCTTATCCCGTGCCCGATTTCAAACAGCCGCCGTTCATGCACCTGTCCCTTGGCGCGCGGTTCCGTGTGGTTGGGGCAAGTGGCGCGTTTTTCGAAACCGCCGAAGGGTATTTTATCCCGAAACCGCACCTGCGTCCCGCGAACAAGCCGTTCACCGATGTGACCGCCGTGGCGCAGCTGTTCTTTGGTGTGCCGTACCTATGGGGCGGGAATTCGGTTCTGGGGATTGATTGCTCGGGCCTTGTTCAGGCGGCGCATCTGGCCTGCGGCATCCCCTGTCAGGGGGACAGCGATCAACAAATGCGCGCCCTTGGCGATCCGTTGGGGCCGGATGATCCGTTGCAACGTGGTGATCTGTTGTTCTGGAAGGGGCATGTGGCCTTGGCCGTGGACGCGGATACGATCATTCATGCGAACGCGCATCACATGGCCGTGGCCTATGAGGGGTTTCTGGACGCCTGCGCGCGGATTGCCGAGGCGGGTGAGGGCCCCCTGTTGGCGCACAAACGTCTGGTCGCCTAGTCGATCGCGCGGATCAGCTTTTTCTCCAAAACACGCAACACGGTTTTCAGGTCCTGACCGCGTTTCAGGATCTGACCATCCATGCCGACGACGGCGTATTCGCCTTGCTTGTTGCGCAGCTTGGGACGTTTTTCGATGCGATAGATCGGGGTTTCGGCGGTGCGCCGGAACACCGAAAACACGGCCACATCCCGAAGGCTGGAAATGCCATAGTCACGCCATTCACCTGCCGCAACCATCCGCCCGTAGAGCGTCAGGATCACGGCCAGTTCCGGCCGCTGAAAGTGGACATTGTCGGGTTCGTTCCGCCGTTGGAACGAGGAGGGGGTCACGACGTTCATACCCCAATGGTGGGCGCGGGCGCGCGTAAAATCAAGCGCCGCCCTATTTTTGCCGCAAAATTACCTTGGGAAATTCACATCCGAACCCTGCATGTGCCAGATTCCATGGCGATATTGATCCTATCAATCAGCGACCCGGTCGGATGGTGTAATAGCCCCCACCCATGCCATCTGACCGGGGCGTCAACTAGAAAAGGTCGCGTCGAACGCGGCCTTTTTTCTTGTTCCACGGCCATTTGGACAACAAAAAACCCGGCCAAGGCCGGGTTTTCGTAGAGCCGTAATGGCGATGTGATCAGTGCAGCTTGGATTCGACTTGCGCGATGGCGTCGTCGATCATTGCGTTGGCTGCGGTCGCATCGACCTTTTTCGCGATGACCTCAGCAGCTGCAGAGACAGCCACCGAAACAGCGCGGTCACGAACTTCGCGCAGAGCGGATGCCTCAGCCGAGGCGATCTGATCTTCGGCGGCTTGCAGACGACGAGCAATCGAGGCTTCCAGATCCGCTTTGGCGGCGGTGGCAGCTTCGACCGCTTCGACGCGGGCTTGTTCGACGATGCGTTTCGACTGTTCCTGAACTTCGGCCTGCTTGCGCTCATAGGACGCCAGAATGGTCTGGGCCTCTTCACGCAGGGCGCGGGCTTCGTTCAACTCGGCCTGAATGTTCTCGGCGCGCTTGTCCAGCAGACCCATAAGTTTGCCCGGAACCTTCATCAGGATGATGACGGCAACGAACAACAGGAAGGCCAGAAGAACAACAAAGTCGGTGTTCTTCAGCGACAGGAACGGGCCGGATGCGGCCATGGCGGGGCTAGCGGTCAGAGCAAGCAGTGCAATAAGCTTTTTCATTCCGTTCACCCCTTGAGACGCGCGTTGATCGCGGCGGTCACGGTGCGTGCGTCGGCTTTGATGCCCATCGCCGCAACGATTTCCTTGGCGGTGTCTTTCGCGACCTCGGTCACGGCTTCCAGCGCGCCTTCGCGGATCTCTGCGATTTTCTTTTCAGATTCTGCCGCTTTGGCAGCAATCTCGGCGTCGGCCTTGGCGACAGCGTCGTCAAGATCGGCCTGAATTTCAGCTTTGGCCTCGGCGATGATCTTCTGCGCTTCGGCACGTGCGTCGGCCAGAGCCTGCGTATACGCAGTCTCGGCTTCGGATGCCTTTTGCTTCAGCTCTTCTGCGGCCGAAATATCGCTTGTAATCGTGCCCTGACGGTCGGCCAGAACCGAGCCGATCCGCGGCAGCGCGATGCGCGACAGGATCAGGTAGATTACAACAATGGTAACCACCAGCCAGAACATCTGGTTCGGGTAGGTGGAAAAATCCAGCTGCGGCATGCCGCTGCCGGTTGCAGCGTGAGCAGCGTCTGCTGCGCCGTGTGCTGCGTCTTGCGCTTCTGTTGCCATGTTGTCCTCCAAGAACCTTTAGTTACACCGGGTGAGCGCAAGGCCCACCCGGCCGTAAGGATCGGTTCGTAGGATTAGACGGCGAACATCAGCAGAAGTGCGACCAGGAACGAGAAAATCCCCAGAGCTTCTGCGAACGCGATACCGATGAAGAGGGTTGCCGTCTGCGAAGCAGCAGCCGACGGGTTGCGCAGAGCGCCTGCCAGGAAGTTGGCAGCAACGTTACCAACACCCAGTGCAGCAATACCAGTACCCATGCCAGCCAGGCCAGCGCCGATGTGTGCGAGATCGCCTTCCATTGTATATCTCCTTACGATTGGAAGTTTTCGATAATTGGTCTTCAGACCCGTTAGTGCGACGGATGCAGTGCGTCCTTGAGGTACACGCAGGTCAGAATGGTGAATACGTAGGCCTGAACGAAAGCCACCAGGATTTCGAGGCCATACATTGCGGTAATCGCGAGGATCGCCAGCGGCGAGATCACAGCCACCTGGGCGAACCCGGCGAAAACTTTGATCACGGCGTGGCCTGCCATCAGGTTACCGGCAAGACGGATAAAGTGGCTGACGGGACGAACGAAGTACGAGATCAGTTCGATCACAGCCAGAATGGGACGCAGGGCCAGCGGGGCCGAGCTTACCCAGAAGAGCGACAGGAACTTGGTGCCGTTCTTGACGAAACCAACGATGGTCACGGTGAAGAACACCAGCAGAGCCAGAACCAGCGTCACAGCAAAGTGCGAGGTGGTGGTAAAGCTCATCGGCAAGAGGCCGAGGAAGTTCGAGAAGACGATGAACATGAACAGGGTCATGATGTAGGGGAAGAACGGCGCGGCGTCTTTACCGGCAACGTCTTCGACCATTTTGTGGATGAAGCCGTAGGCCAGCTCGCCGATCGACTGGATGCGGCTGGGGATCATCGCACGGCCACGCGAACCGACAACCATCAGCAAGAAGATCACAACAACAGCAATGCCCATCCACAGGGTCGCGTTGGTGGGCGTGTACCAGTTCACAGTGTCACCACCGAACAACGGGGTGATTTTGAACTGATCCATCGGGTGGAACACCAGACCTGCTGCTTCTTCGGTATGCGCTTCGCTCGCCACGTTCAGTCCCTCTTATCCTCGTCGGCCTCGGCCGCGTTCTTTCCTTGGAGCTCTTTGGCGGTTCGCATCATCGTCTGCACACCGGCCGCAAAGCCAAACATTATAAACAGCACCATCAAAATCGGCGTGGTCCCCAAAACCAGGTCCAGCCCGTATCCGATGCCAAAGCCGACGACCATGCCGGCTACAAGCTCTGTCACCATGCGCCACCCGATCTGGGCCTGCGAATAGTGTTCCTCTTGGTGGGGCTTCTCGCCGGATTGCGATTTCTTGACCGCGTCGATCCGGTTTTCCAGCGCTTTTAACGGGTCGCTTTGGTTCGGATCAGTCAAGAGAATGCCCCCCTTTGGACAGTCGCCGCGAACCTAGGGTTATGGGGGCACTGAGTCAAGATTGATCACGCCCCTGCGGCAATGAGGTAAGTGGCAGAAAAATAACAAAAAAACCATTTTCCGGATTCTTTGTATGGGGGCGTCTGGGCGGGGTTCGGCGCTAACAGGGGTGTTAAGGCTTATTCAACCAAATGGTTGACGATTGTCCCGCGACCGGTCAAAGCGGGTGTATGGACGCGCGATTGGATATGGTCTTTTCGGCCCTTGCCGACCCCACACGCCGCAGCATTCTGGCGATGCTGCTGGAGGATGATATGGCCGTCACCGATGTGGCCGAGCCGTTCGACATGTCCCTTGCCGCAATTTCCAAACATCTGGTCATCCTGACCAAGGCCGGTCTGATCAGTCAGGAAAAGCGCGGTCGGGTAAAGTGGTGCAAGCTGGAACCCGACGCCCTGCGCGATGCGTCGATCTGGATGCAGGGGTTCGGTCAGTTCGAGGCGGTCAACCTCGATGCGTTTGAACGGTTCCTTACAGATGAGCTGGGCGAAGGGGACGAGCCGTCTCTTCATCCTTAAGCAACAGATAGAGCGCGGCGACGGTCAATCCGATTCCGATCAACATCATTGGTTGGGGTAGGCCGTTGCCAAGGATCATTTCCCAACAGATCACCCATGTCGGCACCAGATAGGTATAGGCCATGACCTTGGCACTGGGCAGTTGATGTGAGGAATAGCGTAGCAACAGAAAGGTCAGGGCACTGGCAAACAGGGCGATGTAGATCAGGATCGACCAATCTTTCACGGTAAACGCGGCCCAATCGGTTTCGGCAATCGCGGGGGCGCCATAGGCCGTCAGCATCAGAACCATCGCCGCCATAACGCCGAAATTGAACACCAGTGCGGGTTCGCCCCGCGACAGTTTCGCCAAGAGCGGTGTAAAGGCCGCGTGGGAGACACAGCCGACGAAATAGATCGCCTCACCCCGTCTGATATCAAAGGCCAGCAACGCCCCTATATCCGCGCGGAAAATCACCCACAGCGCGCCAATCGCCCCAAGGGTCAGGGCCACCCACATCCGTCCCGTCGTGCGTTGGCGCAGCAAGACCCAGCCGAACAGGCCCGACATCACCGGCGTTAGGGTGAACACGGCCGCCGTTGAAACCGGTGGCGCGGTCTTCAGGCCCTCGAACATAAACACGAAATACAGCGCGAACATCGCCCCCAGCAGGACAAACCGCCACGGCGCGGCGAAATAGGCGCGCTTCAATCCTGGTCCCATCGCCGCCAATAGCCCGATCGCCGTCCCCGCAATCATGAACCGCACAGCGTTCATCGCGACGGGGTCGATTTTATTGGCGATCATGCTGCCAAAGCTGAACGATCCCGCGACGATTGCGGAAAAGATCAGCATGGCAAGGTGGCCGCGCATGGACGCGGATTGAGGGATCAGGGCCATGTTTTGGCGGACTCTTTCAGGATACTCGTGAACTCTTGAACTTTGGCGGTGCGGTGCAAATCGACATGCGTCACCAGCCACAGGGGGATCGACCACTCGTCCAGAGGGTCACGGATTTGCACCAGATCCTCGGACCGACGCGCCCATGACATCGGCAGGAACCCGATGCCCGCACCGGCCAAAACGGCCTCAAAGCTGTCGCGCATGTCGGACACGCGCAGGCGGATGCGATCCTGCGGAATGTTGTCGCGCAGCCAGCGGAAAAAGATCGCGCGGTGGTTCGGGTCGGTCGGTCCGATAAAGCGGTGATCGGTCAGATCGCCGTCCTCTTCGGGCATGCCGTGTTGTTCGATATAGGATTTATGCGCGAACATCGTGGCGCGACCATAGCCCAGCGACTGCACGATGTTGTCGGGATCGTCGGGCTTTTTGCCTGCGCGAATCGCAACGTGCGCCTCACCGTATTCAAGGCGGAACAGGCGCGTATCGGTGATCAGTTGCACCATAAGTTCGGGGTGCGCCTCTTGGAATTCGGCGATGACGCTGACCAATAGGGGTGAAATGCTATCGACCGAGGTCACAATGAGTTCACCCGTCATCGCGGCACCGTGACCATGCAGGCGCCCCGAGAGCTGTTCGAACTGATCGGCGGTGGCTTGGGCGACCTGCAATAGGTCCATACCCGCGTCGGTTGGGGTATAGCCGCGCGCGTGGCGCTGAAACAGCTTAACCCCCAATTTTCCTTCAAGAGAATCGATGTGCCGGATCACGGTGGCGTGGTGCACGCCAAGCACCTCTGCCGCGCCGCTGACGGTTCCCATGCGGGCCACCTGAAAGGCGGTCCGGATTTCATCCCAGTTGTCCAATGTCATGTGTGCATGCATCCACAGTTTTTGTTCACCCTGTCTGATTGTGTTCGCCCATGCAAGTATCATCTTGATGACAGGGATGGATGACTATTTGAGACAGGGAAATAACTATGACTTATACAATTCTGCGCGTGGACGCGTCAGCGCGGTCCGACAGCACGTCGGTTTCGCGCCAGCTTGCCGACCAGATCATTGCGCGCGCAACCGAGCAGCACCCCGATGCAACCGTCATCGTCCGTGATGTGACCAACCGTCTGCCGCTGGTGGATGAGGCATGGATCACGGCGAACTTTACCCCGCCCGAAGATCGCACCCCCGAACAGGAAAAGGCGCTGGCGCTGTCGGATTCCCTGATCGCCGAACTCAAGGCGGCGGATCTGATCGTGATCGGCGTGCCTTTGTACAACTTCGGCATTCCAGCCAGTCTGAAGGCATGGGTCGATATGATCATCCGTGTCGGCGTGACCTTCCGTTACACCGAAACCGGTCCCGTCGGGTTCCTGACCGGTAAAAAGGCTATCCTGAACTTTGCCTCGGGGGGGACGGCCATTGGCTCGGAGGGCGATTTCGCCAGCACCCACCTGAAATTCGTTCTGAACTTTATCGGCATTACCGACGTTCAGATGATCAACGCCGATCTGGGCTCGATCGACCCCGAAGGGTCGTTCAAATCGGCGCAGGAACAGGTCGAAAAACTGGTCGCGTGATCAGAGGTTAAACACGCGGGCGGGGTGCAACTCGCCCGCGCGATAGACACCGACGGCGACGGCTTGGCCCTGATAGGACGCCCAAGCCTCATCGCCGTAGTCGACGTTTGATGCCAGAACCATCCCCGGATTGCCGTTCTTCAGACGCACCGCGCCCTGATCCGTGGCAACCAGTTCGGGCAGGTCGACCAGACCCTGTTCCAGCGGGAACAGGTGATCGTCCAACTCGGGCGTTTTGGCCAGTTCGTCCAGTGTTTCGATGCTGATCCCGTCTTCGGCGTCAAACGGTCCCGACCAGATCCGGCGCAGCCATTGCACATGGCCAAAGCACCCCAAGGCCGCGCCAAGGTCGCGGGCAATCGCACGAACATAACCACCCTTGCCGCACACCATTTCCAACAGGACATGGTTCTCATCGGTGCGTTCGATGAACTCAAGGCTCTCGACGAACAGGGGCCGCGCGGCGATTTCGAACTCTTCGTCGTCGCGGGCGCGCTTATAGGCGCGCTCACCGTCGATCTTTACGGCGCTGAATTTCGGGGGGACCTGCATGATGTCGCCGGTGAACTGCGACAGGGCCGCGCGGATGTCATCGTCGCTGGGGCGCAGATCGGAGGTCTCCGTCACCTCGCCCTCGCCATCGTCGGTGTTGGTCGCCTGACCCAGACGGACACTGAACCGGTAAGCTTTGAGCGCGTCGGTGATATAGGGAACGGTCTTGGTCGCCTCACCCAACGCGATGGCCAGAACGCCGGTCGCCTCGGGGTCGAGGGTCCCCGCATGGCCCGCCTTTTTCGCGCCAAAGGCCCACCGCACCTTATTGACCACGGCGTTCGAACTGATGCCTGCGGGTTTGTCCACCACCAGCCATCCTGAAATATCGCGTCCTTTGCGGCGGCCCATCTTGTCTCTCCGGTCTATGCTCGGGTGCGGCTGCTATCGAACGGGGCGCGGCCCGTCAACGGGGGGTGACGACGCCGATGATCGGCCCCATGGGAAAGCCCGCATCGACGCGGTCGATCTGTGGCGCATAAATGCGCGAGATATTACCGTCCAGAAACAGGGCGTTGGGGGTGTTTAGCCCGTCGCGAAACAGGCGTCCGAATTCGTGAAACGTGACCGGCGCGTCCGAAATCGCGAACCACACGCGCCCCGTATCATCAACGCCCACACCGTTGCGGATATAGCGGGAATCGCTGTCGGGCAGGAACCGCGGATGCAGGTCCCCATCAATCACCAACATCGGACCCGATTGCGTGGCGTTGGGGCATGCGGGTGCCTCGGCCTGAAACCGCAGGCTCTCAATCACCGCCGCATCTCCATCCCCAAAACAAAACACCCCGTTCGGCAAGAGGCCAAAGTTTCCGGGCCCGTCCGACGTGATCAGGCGTTGTTCGGGATCGCCACCGTTTTCGATATAGAGACCCACCGCGGACCGGTCGGGGTGATACATCCCGCCGTTCATCGCGAATGTCAGGGTCTGGTCACGCTCGGCCAGATGGTTTTTCAGGCGGAAAAAGCTGCCGAAAATGGTGCCCGTTTCATCCGCGCGAAACAGGCGGATGTCATCGGCGGCGGGGTCGAACGAACAGACGGTATAGTCCTGATCGTCAAAGGCGCGCACCTCACAGGCCGCGTGGGCCGCCGGTGCACAGCAGAGCATCAAAAAGAGCCAAGCGGCGAGGCGCTTACTCTTCTTCATCTCCATCCCCTTCGATGTCACGGCGCACGTCGTCTTGGGCGAACAGGCGGCGGGTCTCGTCCATCTGATCGAACGTCTTGTCGATCACGAACCGGATGTCGGGCGCGAATTTCAGGGTCATTTCCTTGGAAATAGCGCGGCGGATTTCGCCCTTGTTCCGGCGCAGTGCCTGAAGCGCCTCATCCGCGCCCTGACCGCCCAGCGGCATCACATAGGCCGTCGCGATTTTCAGGTCGGGCGAGGCGGTCACCTCGGCCACGGTGATGGGCATGCGGTTCAGTTCCGGATCGTGGATATCCCCACGTGCCAGAACGTCCGACAAGGTGCGTCGGATCAGTTCGCCGACGCGCAACTGACGCTGCGAAGGGCCAGAGCCCGTTGAAAATCTGTTCTTTGCCATTCTGCCCATCTAGGCGATGCATCGGGATCGTGCAAGCGACGCTTTGCCTTTGACTGCGGAGTGATCTAAACGGGGGCAAAGTACTGCGCGGAGAATTGCCATGTCTGATCTACCTGGAATTGTGATCACCGGTGCGTCTGGCCGTATGGGCCGGATGTTGCTGCAAACCGTTCTGGACAGCAGCGACGCCAAACTGGTCGGCGCGATTGAACGGACGGGCAATGACTGGGTCGGCAAGGACGTTGGCACCCTGATCGGGCGTCCCGATACCGGTGTGTTGGTCAGTGACGACGCGGTCGCCACCATCGCCAAGGCGCAGGCGATCATCGATTTCACCGCGCCCGAGGCGACCGTGGAATTCGCCGCGCTGGCGGCACAGGCGCGCGCGGTCCATGTGATTGGCACGACCGGCATGGGGGACGAACACCTTGCCGCGATTTCCGCCGCCGCCCGCCATGCTCCGATCATCCGTGCCGGTAACATGAGCCTCGGGGTCAACCTGTTGGTCGAACTGACGCGCAAGGTCGCCGCCGCGCTGGACGCTGATTACGACATCGAGGTCATCGAGGCGCACCACAAGCACAAGGTCGACGCGCCCTCGGGCACCGCATTAATGCTGGGTGAGGCCGCCGCCGAGGGTCGTGGCATTGATCACCGCGACAACAATGTCCGCTCGCGTGACGGGATCACCGGTGCGCGGGAACGCGGCACGATCGGTTATTCCGCGATCCGTGGGGGTGACATTGTGGGCGAACACGACGTCCTATTCGCCGGTGAGGGGGAGCGCATCATCCTGCGCCACGTCGCCACCGACCGTCGGATTTTCTCGCGCGGGGCGCTCAAGGCCGCGATTTGGGGTCAGAACAAGGGCCCCGGCGAATACAATATGGTCGATGTGCTGGGTCTCTGAGAAAAAGTGATCTAAACCCGAACCTATGGCGTATCCCCCTATAACCAATGGGGGGAGCCATGCGTTTTTTTGTTCTCGTGATCGCCGTTTTGATCCCAAGCTGGGCTGGGGCATCCGATTTTCGACCCGTTCAGGAACGCTCGGAATTCGTCGGCCTGACCCTTGGTAAATCGCTCAAGGCGTTTGCCGTCACGCTTCAGGTTACATCCGAGGGCGCCATTCGGGGCCGTGCCTTGGGCCGTCGCGTGGATGGCGAATGGGTCTGGCGCGACGGGTATTTCTGTCGCGAGATGACCGCCGGATCGACCGAATACACCGAGGATTGTCAGGTGGTTCTGTTCGACGGACAGGGCACCCTGCGGTTCATCGCCGAACGCGGCGCGGGCGATCAGGTCGATCTGAAACTGTCCACGCACTAGGGCGCGCGATCAGAAATCGACCGCGATCCCCTTTTTCTCCCAATCGCCGAACCGCACGGGTTCGGGGCCGTCACGACCACCCAGTTCGGGCGGCAGTTCGGCGGCTTGCGCCTGTTTGCGGCGCTCTTCGGCTTCGGCCAGCGCGCGCTGGGCGGCGGGCGGCAGGTCCTTGTCGATGTCGTTTGACATGGCGCTCTCCTTGTACGCTGTGCCGCTTTGATATACGGCCAAGGCTTGATCCAGCAAGTCTGTGAGGGCGACAAAATGGCAAAAGACGGCAATCGCGCACGACAGGCGGCTTTGCACCTGATCCAAGGTGTGATGTTGGAACAGGTGCAGATGTCGGATTTGACGGGGCCGATTGGCCCGCTGGGCGGGCTGACCCCACAGGAAAAGGCCGCCGCGCAACGCCTTGCCCTCAGCACGCTGCGCCATGGTGGACGTGCGGATGCGGTGTTGCACCCCTTGATGCGCAAACACCCGCCCGAGGCCGCCAAGATCGTCATGCGCATGGCCGTGGTCGAGATGCTGCAAGAGGGTGCCGCGCCCCATGGTGTCGTCAATGCCGCCGTCAACCTGATGCGCGCCGACCGTGACACCGCGCCGATGGCGGGGCTGGCCAACGCCGTTCTGCGCCGTGCCTCGGAATTTCAAGGCTGGGATGATCTGCCGCCGCAAAAGATGCCCGGATGGCTACGTGGCCGGTTAGAGAGCCGTCTTGGCCGCGCCGGTGTTCAGGCGCTTGAGGTCGCTCATGCCGCCGGTGCGCCGTTGGACATTACGCCGAAATCCGGTGACGCCGCCGCCCTTGCCGCACGTTTGGGGGGACAGGTGACCCCGACAGGTTCTGTGCGCCTGCCCGCGACGGTGCAGGTCACGGCGCTCGACGGATATGAGGCGGGCGATTGGTGGGTCCAAGACGCCGCCGCCGCCCTGCCGGTCAAGGTTTTGAACCCGCAGGCGGGGGAAAGGGTGTTGGACATTTGCGCGGCACCTGGTGGCAAGACGATGCAAATGGCGGCCAGTGGGGCCGATGTAACCGCGCTGGATATTTCCGGCCCGCGTGTGAAACGGTTGACCGAAAACCTGACCCGCACGGGGCTGAACGCCGATGTGGTTGTGGCCGATGCCCTGACCTATGAGGCCGCGCCGTTCGATGCGATCCTGCTGGACGCGCCCTGTTCGGCGACTGGTACGCTGCGCCGTCACCCTGATCTGCCCTTTGCTCGTGATGGCAAGGCGATCAAGCCGCTGTTTCCGCTGCAATCGGATATGATCGACCGCGCGCTGAGCCTGTTGAAACCGGGCGGGCGGTTGGTGTTTTGCACCTGCTCCCTTTTGCCCGAAGAGGGCGAGGATCAAGCGCGCGCGGCACTGGAACGTCACCCCGATCTGGAGGTTGTCAAACCCGACGCCGATTGGGTTGAGGACGCATGGCACAGTGACGAGGGCGGCCTGCGTCTGCGCCCCGATTACTGGCCCGAGATCGGCGGCATGGATGGTTTCTATATCGTGATGCTGCGCAAACCTGCCTAAGGGCCAAACAACCGGTGACAGGCGCGCGCGCCATGGCTATGGTCACGATGCACCGACATCGCCCAAGAGCAGCACCAAAACCAGATGACAGTCGCGTCAGATCAGGGACACCGCACCACAGGGCGCGGGGGGATTATGGACCGCGTTCAGGCCCGCCTGAGCACGCTGTCCCGACCCGCGACGGGGTTCGTGTCGCAACCCGAACCGCGCACGATCGGCACCTTTGCCCGTGGTCGTCAGTTGATCGCCGGAAATTTCCTGTTTGCCGGTTTTCTGGTTGAAGCGCCTGAGCACAGCATCTGGGACATCGCACCGCCCAGCATCGAGTTTGCCGAGGAAATTCAGGGCTTTACCTGGTTGGACGATCTGGCGGCCGTCGGGGATCGCAATGCGCGTCTGCGTGCCCAGAACTGGACCGCCGACTGGATGACACGCCATGGGCGTGGGTCCGGTCCCGGCTGGGTGCCCGACCTGACGGGGCGACGTTTGATCCGATGGATCAACAACGCAATTTTCCTGATGAACGGTCAGGACCCCAAGGTGACACAGGCGTTTTACCGCTCTCTCGGGCAGCAGACGATTTTCCTGTCCCGCAGGTGGAAAAGTGCGGCGCACGGATTGCCACGGTTTGAGGCGCTGGTCGGGCTGATCTACGCGGGCTTATCGTTGACCGGAATGGACCGCCACGTGGCCCCAGCGGTCAAGGCCCTGTCGCGCGAATGCCGTGATCAGATCGACGCCGAGGGCGGCATTCCGACCCGCAACCCCGAAGAGCTGCTTGAGGTGTTTACCTTGCTGACTTGGGCGGCGGCGGCTCTGTCGGGCGCGGGTAAGGTCGCATCGCGCGATCATGTGGCGGCGATTGAACGGATTGCCCCGACCCTGCGGGCGCTGCGCCATACGGATGGCGGATTGGCGCGGTTCCATGGTGGGGGCCGTGGGCTTGAGGGGCGGCTTGACCATGCGCTGGCGGCATCGGGCGTGCGGGCGACGGCGAATTCGGGTCTGTCTATGGGCTATGTGCGCCTGTCGGGTGGACGAACCAGCGTGGTGATCGACGCCGCGAAACCACCGGCGGCCGAGGCCTCGGGGAACGCGCATGCCTCGACCCTTGGGTTTGAACTGACATCGGGGCGGCGACCGGTGATCGTGAATTGCGGGTCCGGCGCGTCGTTCGGGGTGGAATGGCGCCGCGCGGGGAGGGCATCGCAATCGCATTCGACGCTGGTGCTTGAGGGCTATTCATCTTCGCGCCTTGGGGCAAAACGGATGATCGGCGGCCTGTCGCGCGAGCTACTGGACGACATTCCGTCCGAGGTCGGGTTGCAACAGGGGACCGAACCTGACGGGACCAGCGTCACCAGTTGGCACAACGGATACGTCCCGACGCATGGGTTGATCCACGCCCGCCGGTTGGACCTGTCCAGCGACGGGCGCGTTCTGGTCGGTGAGGACACGTTGGGCGCATTCAGTGATGCGCAAAAGAAACGCTGGGACGCGGCGATGGATCGCGTGCGCCTAGAGGGCATCCCGTTTTCCGCGCGCTTTCACCTGCATCCGGATGTGGACGCGGAAATCGACATGGGCGGCGCGGCGGTGTCCCTAGAGTTGAAGAGCGGCGAGATCTGGATTTTCCGCCACGACGGCAGTTGCGAGATTACACTGGAACCCAGCGTCTATCTGGAACGCAACCGTCTGAAACCGCGCCCGTCGCGGCAGATCGTCCTGTCTGGACGGGTCTACGAACATACGGGGCAGATCAACTGGACGCTGGCTAAGGCACAGGATACACCGCTCGGCGTAAGGGACCTTGTCCAAGACGAACCCGCGTTTGACTGACCACAAAGAAAGACCTCCAAGATGACCGATCTTGTGCCGCTGCGCCGCGCGCTGATTTCCGTTTCCGACAAAACCGGTCTGATCGACCTGGCAACTGCTCTGCATCAGCGCGGGGTCGAATTGCTGTCGACGGGCGGGACGGCCAAAGCGATCCGCGATGCAGGTCTGCCGGTCAAGGACGTGTCCGAAGTCACCGGTTTCCCCGAGATGATGGACGGTCGGGTCAAGACCCTGCACCCCAAAGTGCATGGCGGTCTGCTGGCGCTGCGCGACAACGACGATCACGTCGCGGCCATGGATGAACACGGTATCGGCGCGATCGACCTGCTGGCCGTGAACCTCTACCCGTTTGAGGCCACCGTGGCCAAGGGCGCGGACTATGACGACTGCATCGAAAACATCGACATCGGCGGCCCCGCGATGATCCGCGCCGCCGCGAAAAACCATGGCTTTGTGAACGTGGTTGTGGATGTCGAGGATTATCAATCTCTGCTGGACGAACTGGACGCCAACGATGGCGCTACGTCCCTGAAATTCCGTCAGAACCTGGCGCAAATCGCCTATGCACGCACCGCGGCCTATGACGCTGCTGTGTCGACGTGGATGGCCGGTGCCATCGGTCAGGACACCCCGCGCCGTCGTGCATTCGCCGGTACGCTGGCCCAAGGTCTGCGCTATGGTGAAAACCCGCACCAGTCGGCGGCGTTCTACACCGACGGCACCAACCGTCCGGGGGTTGCCACGGCCAAGCAATGGCAGGGCAAGGAACTGTCCTACAACAACATCAACGACACCGACGCGGCGTTTGAACTGGTGTCGGAATTCGACCCCGCGAACGGTGCCGCCTGTGCGATCATCAAGCACGCCAACCCCTGTGGTGTGGCCAGCGGTGACAGCCTTGTTGAGGCCTACAAACGCGCGTTCGATTGCGACCGCACCTCGGCGTTCGGCGGCATCATCGCGCTGAACCAAGAACTGGACGAGGCGACCGCCCAAGAGATCACCCAGATCTTTACCGAGGTGGTCATCGCCCCCTCGGCAACCGACGCCGCGCGTGAGGTGTTCGCCGCCAAAAAGAACCTGCGCCTGCTGACCACTGGTGGTCTGGCTGATTCGCGTGCAACGGCGCTGACCTATCGTCAGGTGGCCGGTGGCATGCTGGTTCAGGACAAGGACAACGGCCATATCGGTCTGGATGACCTCAAGGTCGTGACCAAACGCGCCCCCTCCGAGGAAGAGCTGCGCGATCTTCTGTTCGCGTGGACCGTCGCCAAGCACGTTAAATCCAACGCGATCATCTATGCGAAAAACGGTGCAACCGTGGGTGTAGGCGCCGGCCAGATGAGCCGCGTTGACAGCACGCGCATCGCCGCCCGCAAATCGCAGGACATGGCCGAGGTTCTGGGCCTCGACGCACCGCTGACCCAAGGGTCGGTTGTGGCGTCGGATGCGTTCTTTCCGTTTGCCGATGGCCTGCTGACCGCAGCCGAGGCCGGTGCGACCGCCCTGATCCAACCGGGTGGGTCGATGCGCGATAGTGAGGTCATTGCCGCCGCCGATGAGGCCGGTCTGGCGATGGTCTTTACCGGCATGCGCCACTTCCGCCACTAAGCGCGAGGCCGCGACATGCGTTTGTTCTGGCTTGTCGCTGTAATCACTTTCGTGGCCGATCAGGCCACGAAATATGCTGTGGTATTGGGGCTGAACCTGCGCGAAATCGGCGTGATCGAGGTTTGGCCGCCTTACCTGACCTTCCGCATGGCATGGAACCGCGGCATCAATTTCGGCCTGTTTGCCGATGATGCTGCGGTGATGCGCTGGGTCCTGATTGTGCTGGCCGTGGGGATCAGTATCGGCGTGATCATCTACACCCGCCGCAATATTGCGACCTTTGGCCGAATGGCGCTGATCGGGGCGGGATTGTTGGTCGGTGGCGCGCTTGGCAATGCGATTGACCGGATCGTGTTCGGGGCCGTGGCCGATTTCTTGAACATGTCCTGTTGTGGAATTGCCAATCCCTATGCATTTAATGTGGCGGATATCGCGATTTTCGCGGGCGTGTTCGCCATTGCCGTGTTTGGTGATCGCAAACAGACCGCGTGACGTGGGTAAACAGTTGCGCTACACAAGGCCCGAGAATGGGGCAGAGGAGTTCGGAATGCGTCTGACACGCACAGCAGTTGCGATTGGCCTGATGGCGGGTCTGGCGGTGTCGGCGTGCTCGCGCGAGGAATCCCCGCCGCCCCAGTTGCTGAACCTCAAGAAAAGCGCCTCTGGCCCCGACGAATTCTCGATCCTGCCGAACAAGCCGATCGAAATCCCCGAGGATCTGGCGGCCCTGCCCGAACCGACTCCTGGGGCAAGCAACCGTGTCGATCCGACCCCGTTGAAAGATGCCGTTGCTGCATTGGGCGGGAACCCGTCGCGGCTGGATGACAACGGCGTGCCTGCGTCCGACAGCGCCCTGATCGCGCGCGCCACCCGTTTTGGCGTGGCCGAGGGCATTCGCACGACCCTTGCCGACGAGGACGAGGATTTCCGCCGCGACAATCCCGGTCGGTTCTTTGAACGTGTCTTTAGCGTGACCACCTATTTCCGCGCCTATGAGGATCTGTCGCTGGACCAGTTCGCGGAACTGGAACGCTGGCGTCGTTTGGGTGTGCTGACCGTTGCTGCGCCGCCCGAAGAGGCGGCCAAGTACAAAGACGAAAGCTTCTTCACAAACAAGTAGAGGCCTTGAACCATCTTCAATTTGGCGTAGCTATTATAGCAACCAAAAGTGGAGAGCGTGATGGGTCGATTGGCAAGTTTTGCCGCCGGTGTCGTCTGTGCCCTGACAGGGGGTGCGGCAGTCGCCGATGAGGTGACCACCTATCAACTGGACAACGGAATGGATGTTGTGGTGATCGAGGATCACCGCGCCCCCGTCGTGGTTCAGATGGTGTGGTACAAGGTCGGTGCCGCCGACGAACAGGCGGGCACATCCGGTGTCGCCCATTTCCTTGAACATCTGTTGTTTCGCGGGACCGAAAAATTTCCCGATGGCGAATTCTCGGCCCTGATTGAGGGCAACGGCGGATCGTCGAACGCCTTTACCAGCTATGATTACACCGCCTATTTCCAACGGGTAGCGGCGGATCGTCTGGAACTGGTGATGCAGCTGGAATCGGATCGGATGACCGGTCTGTTGCTGGACGAAGAGATCGTCGCGACCGAACGCAATGTGATCCTTGAGGAACGCAACCAACGCACCGAAAACGACCCCGGTGCCCTGTTCGCGGAACAGCGTAGCGCGGCGCTCTATCTGAACCATCCCTATGGCGTGCCCGTCATCGGTTGGAAACACGAGATGGAGCAACTGTCGCTGGACGATGCGCAGACGTTCTATGAAACCTATTACGCGCCCAATAACGCCATTCTGGTTGTCGCGGGCGATGTGGACCCCGAAGAGGTCTATGAACTGGCGAAAACCTATTACGGCCCTCTGGAACCCAGCGCGAACCTACCCGAACGCGTGCGCCCGCAGGAACCGCCACAGCGCGCCGAGCGTCGGTTGACCTACACCGATCCGCGCGTCGCCCAACCCTATGTCATCCGCAGCTATCTGGCCCCCGAACGTGATCCTGGTGATCAGGACACGGCGGCGGCCCTTACCATGCTGGCGGCGCTGTTGGGCGGGGACGCGGCGACCTCGTTCCTGGGCGAACGGTTGCAGTTCGACAGCCAGCGTTCGGTCTATACCTCGGCGTTCTACGACGGGTTTTCGATTGATGACGGGACGTTTGGCCTGATCAACGTGCCGGTCCCCGGTGTCAGTCTGGATGAGGCCGAGGCCGATCTGGACGCCGCCGTTGCCGCCTTCATCGAGGCCGGTGTCGACATGGAAAAGTTCGAGCGCCTGAAGACCCAAATCCGCGCGTCGGAAATCTATGCCAAGGACAGCACCCAAGGTCTGGCGCGTCGTTACGGTCAGGCATTGGCGATGGGCTTCTCGGTTGAGGATGTCCAATCCTGGACCGAGACCTTGATGGCCGTCACGCCCGAGGATGTGATGGCCGCCGCCGACATGATTTTCGACCGGAACAAGGCCGTGACGGGGTTCCTGACCCGACCCGAGCCGTCCGCATCCGAAACCCCCGCGGAGGTGACCCAATGATCCGGCGCTTTTTGATTTCCATCGCTCTGGTCTTTGGCGCGCTGCCCGCTGCCGCCGATGTCGATATCCAAGAGGTCACATCGCCCGGCGGGATCACCGCATGGTTGGTCGAAAGCCCTGAGATTCCGTTCATTTCCATGGAAATCCGGTTCAAAGGCGGCGCGGCATTGGACGATCCTGAAAAACGCGGTGCGGTGCATTTGATGGGCGCGCTGCTTGAGGAAGGGGCGGGTGACATGGACGCGCGTGCCTTTGCCATTGCGCGCGACAGTTTGGCGGCCTCGTTCGGCTATGATGTTTACCGCGATGCGGTGACCGTGTCGGCGGAATTCCTGACCGAAACACAGGATCAGGCGATTGATCTGTTGCACCAATCGCTGGTCGATCCGCGCTTTGACCAAGACGCGATTGACCGCGTGCGTGGACAGGTGATCTCGGTGATCCAGTCCGATGCCACCGACCCCAATTCCATCGCGGGGCAGGCGTTCAACCGCGCGGCCTTTGGCGATCATCCCTATGCCTTTCCGATTGAAGGCAGCGAAGAGAGCCTGATGGCGATCACCCGCGATGACCTGTTCGCCGCCAAAAACGCGACCATGGCGATGGACCGCGTGCACATCGGCGTGGTGGGCGACATCACGGCGGATCAGCTGGGTCCGATGTTGGACCGGTTGTTCGACGGGATGCCCGCCACGGGTAAGGCGCCGACGCCGCCTGCCGAATTCGCGCTGACCGGCGGGGTGCAGGTCATCCCGTTCGACACGCCGCAATCGGTGGTGATTTTCGGCCATCAGGGCATTGATCGCGACGATCCCGATTTCTTTGCCGCGTTTGTCCTGAACAGCATTCTGGGCGAGGGCGGGTTTGGCTCGCGTCTGATGCAAGAGGTGCGGGAAAAGCGTGGCCTGACCTATGGCGTTTACACCTATCTCTACTCGCTGGAATCGGCGGACCTGTTGCTGGGCCAAGTGGCGTCGGCCAATGACCGCGTGGCCGAGGCCGTGTCGGTCATCCGCGACGAATGGGCCCGCACCGCGCGGGATGGTGTGACGGCTGAGGAACTGGAAACCGCCAAGACCTATCTGACCGGTGCTTATCCGCTGCGGTTTGATGGCAACGGGCGGATCGCGAATATCCTTGCGGGGATGCAGGTTCAGGGCTTTGGCCTCGATTACATCAACACCCGCAACGACCGCGTGAATGCGGTGACGTTGGACGATGTGAACCGCATGGCGGCGCGATTGCTGGATGCGGAGGCGTTGAATTTCTTCGTCGTCGGCGCGCCCGTGGGCCTTGAGACCACCAATTAATCAAGCGGGCCCACGCGGCCCGTTTCCCATACCCGAACGGCACGGAAAGCAGTGGCAGAATCGCCGCGCTGCGTGCTAATTCTTGTGGTATGAACTCGCCAACACCCAAAATAAGCGCAGATCGCCCCGTTATTCGTCAGCTGGATGAGGCGGCCATCAACCGGATTGCCGCCGGTGAGGTGGTCGAACGTCCCGCGTCCGCGGTCAAGGAATTGGTTGAAAACGCGCTGGACGCGGGGGCCACGCGGATTGAGGTGACAATCGCCGACGGGGGCAAGACCCTGATCCGTGTTGCGGACGACGGTCACGGGATCGCGGCGGATGATCTGCCCCTTGCCCTGTCGCGCCATGCCACGTCCAAAATCGATGGCAGCGACCTTTTGAACATCCACAGTTTCGGATTTCGGGGCGAGGCCCTGCCGTCCCTTGGGGCGGTCGGTCGGTTGCAGATCACGTCGCGTGCAGGGGACGAGGCGTCCCAGATTTCCGTCAACGGCGGTCAGATGTCCGAGGTGCGTCCCGCCGCCCTCAGCAAAGGGACAATCGTCGAACTGCGCGATCTGTTTTTCGCCACGCCCGCGCGGTTGAAATTCCTGCGCTCGGACCGCGCTGAAACACAGGCGATTGGCGAGGTGGTGCGCAAACTGGCCATGGCGGAACCGTTTGTCGGCTTTACCCTGCGCGATGTGACGGGCGGCGGCGAGGGCCGTGTCAGTTTCCGCGCCGATCCCGAAAACGGGTCCCTGTTCGATGCGCTGCACGGGCGGTTGGCACGCATTCTGGGCAAGGAATTCGCGGAAAATTCGCTACCCATTGATGCTGAACGCGAAGGGTTCCACCTGACCGGATACGCCGCCCTGCCGACCTATTCGCGGGGCACATCGACGGCGCAGCACCTGTTCGTCAATGGCCGCCCTGTAAAGGACAAGCTGTTGATCGGCGCGTTGCGTGGGGCCTATTCCGATTTCCTCAGCCGTGATCGCCATCCTTCGGTCGCCCTGTTCGTTGATTGCGATCCGCATATGGTCGACGTGAACGTCCATCCCGCCAAGGCCGAGGTGCGTTTTCGCGATCCCGGTATCGTGCGCGGGTTGATCGTGTCGGCGTTGCGCCATGCGCTGGCCGAGGCGGGGCATCGCGCGTCGACCACCGTTGCGGGCGCGACATTGGGGGCGATGCGCCCCGAAACCGCGCCGCGTCCGAACCACGTCTATCAGATGGATCGCCCCAACCCCGGCGCGATCCGCAGCGCCTATCAAATGCAGGCCCCCGCGCCGGTCCAACACGGGTTTGCGGAGGCCCCGCGCGACACGGGTCTGGTGTTCGACGGCACGGATCAGCCGTCCGCGCGTGTCGAACCCATGCCCGAGCAGGTGGTCGAAACCACCGATCTGCCCCTTGGCGCGGCGCGGGCGCAGGTGCATGAAAACTATATCATTGCCCAGACCGAAACCGGCATTGTCATCGTGGACCAACACGCCGCGCATGAGCGTCTGGTCTATGAGCGCCTGAAACGCCAGATGGCCGAAAACGGCGTCGCGGCGCAGGCCCTGTTGATCCCCGAGATCGTCGATCTGTCCGACAATGACGCCGCCCGTTTGATGGAGATCGCAGATGATCTGGCCCGTCTCGGTCTGGTGATCGAACCGTTTGGCGGCGGGGCCGTGGCCGTTCGCGAAACCCCCGCCATTCTGGGCGAGGTGAACGCCAAGGCGATGCTGACCGATATTCTGGATGAACTGGACGAACTCGGCGACAGCCAGACGGTCAAAGACCGGATTGAGGCGATCCTCAGCCGCGTTGCCTGTCACGGCTCGATCCGGTCGGGTCGCCGGATGCAGGCCCAAGAGATGAACGCCCTCTTGCGCGAGATGGAGGCGACGCCCCATTCCGGCCAATGCAACCACGGTCGCCCGACCTATGTGGAACTGCGCCTGTCCGATATCGAACGCCTGTTCGGGCGCACGTGATGACCCTGTTTGGACCTGAAATGACGTTAGATGATCCTGTGACGCTGGCCCTGTTGATCGGGGGGGGCTTGGCGCTGATCCTGATTATTTTGATGATTGCCGTACTGCGGCGCGCAGGGCGGGCGGCGGATCTGTCGACGCCCCTGATTTATCAGATGGACCAACTGGGGCGCAGCGTTCAGGCCCTGTCGGATGGGCAACAGCAACTGGCGGGCGGTCTCAACCACGTGTCCGAGGCCCAATCGGCCAGTCAGGCGCGGGTGCTGCAATTGATGGAGCAACGCCTTGCCGATGTGACCAAGGCGATGAACGACAACCTACAGGGTACGGCCACCCGCACCGCGCGCTCCCTTGGTGAATTGCAGCAACGTCTGGAAACCATCGACAAGGCACAGGCCAATATCGAAAAGCTGTCCGGTGATGTCCTCAGCCTGCAGGATATCCTGTCCAACAAACAGACCCGCGGCGCGTTCGGTGAGATTCAGTTGAACGATATCGTGGCCAAGGCGCTGCCATCGGACAGCTATTCGATGCAGGTCACCCTGTCGAACGGCAAGCGCGCGGATTGTCTGATCCACCTGCCGAACCCGCCCGGCCCGATTGTGATCGACAGCAAATTCCCGCTTGAGGCCTATGAGGCCCTGCGCCGCGCCGAAACCCAGTATGAGTTGAACGAGGCGGCCAAGGCCCTGCGCACCGCCGTTCGCGTCCACATCAAGGCGATTTCTGAAAAGTACCTGATTGAGGGCGAAACCGCCGATGGGGCGCTGATGTTCCTGCCGTCCGAGGCGGTCTATGCCGAGTTGCACGCGAATTTCCCCGAACTGGTGCGCGAAGGGTTCGATGCCCGTGTCTGGATCGTGTCGCCGACCACCTGTATGGCCACGCTGAACACCATGCGCGCGATCCTCAAAGACGCCCGTATGCGCGAACAGGCGGGTGCGATCCGCAAGACCCTGCGCCTGTTGCACCGCGATGTGGAACTGGTCGTGCAACGTGTGGGCAAGCTGGACACGCATTTCCGTCAAGCCCGCGAAGACGTTGAAAGCATCGGCATCGCCGCCGAACGCGCGGGTAAACGGGCGGCGAAACTCGACAACTTTGACTTTGAGGAACTGGCCCCCGATGAGACCGACAAAATCGTCGCGCTGCCTCGTACCGATTAGGGTTGAGTGTTGTGCGCCGCCGCGCAACACTGGGTCGAAACCACCAAAAGGGGTGTAGACCATGCTTGAGATTCAGCCGGAAAAAGTCGCCCACGTCGCAATCCGTGCGCGTGAATTGGATGCCAAGGTGGGACGCTGGGACGGCAAGGGGGACACGGCGGATGCCGACACGATCCTAGAGGCCCGCGCAGGGGACGCGACCGAGGGTGAGTTGCGCGCCTTTATCACCGCGCTCAACAGTGACGAGCAGGCCAGTCTGGTCGCGGTGATGTGGATCGGGCGGGAAACCTTTGGCGCGGATGAACTGGCCGAGGCCATCCAGACCGCCAAGGATGAGGCAACCGGCCCGACGGCCGATTACCTGTTGGGGGTGCCCCTGCTGTCCGATTATCTTGAGGACGGATTGGACGCGCTGGGCTTTAACCCCTATGACCTTGAGGATGATCTCTATTGATCACCCGACCAGCGTGATGGTCGATTCACCCGCGCCACGGCGCAGGGCGTGTACATCCGCCAGTTCCGGATCGTTGATCCACGCCAGCGCGGCGTCGCGGTCCGGAAACGACAGAACCCCCGCCATCGTCGGCAGCGGCAGCGACGCGTCCAGCGCGGTGGGTTCCATCGACGCGGCCTCGACCTTGCCGCCGTGTTTTTCCAACGCCGCACCGGCCTTTTCGCGATAGGCCATCAGGCTGTCTTTATTGGTGATCGTCATGTGAATGGTTGCGTAAATCATGGGTATGCCTCCGTATGTGCAGGGCGAATGTAGGCGCGTCCGAATGTGCAGAAATCGCGTGATTTTGCGCGGGTGACATGCAAAAATGCATGTATGCGTGATGATTGGGATAACCTGAAATCGGTTCTGTTTGTGGTGCGGCACGGGTCCCTGTCCGCCGCGGCCAAGGTGATGGGCGTCAGCTATACCACCCTATCGCGGCGCATTTCGGCGGCGGAGGACAGCCTTGGCACGCTCCTGTTCGAACGGCGCAAGGACGGCTTTGTCCCGACCGAAGCTGGGCTGGTTGCCGCCAAACACGCCGAAGAGATGGAGACGTCCGAGATCGGTCTGCGCCGGTTTCTGGACGGGCAGGACACGGGCCTATCGGGTCCCCTGACGATCACCGCGCCCGAACTGTTGATCACGCATCACCTGTGTCACGTTCTGGCCGAATACCGCGCGACCTATCCCGATGTGGACCTGACGGTACGGGCGGGGAATGCGATGCTGGACCTTGATCGGCGCGACGCGGATCTGGCCATTCGGATTAGCCGCGATCCCGGCGACGACCTTGTCGGGCGGCGTTTGGCGGCACAGCATACGGCGGCCTTTGCCACGCCCGAACTGGTGGCGCGGATGCGTGATGACCCGACCGCGCCGGTTGATTGGCTGGGGTTTGAATTCTGGAAAACCACGCCCAAGGACACCCTGCCCGAATACACCAACCAACGGATCGCGATGCGGTTTAACGATATGATGGCGGTGGTCGGCGCGGCGAAACTGGGCCTTGGGGTCGCGCGAATGCCGCTGTTCGTGGGGCGCGCGGTACCGGAACTGGAACTGGCGCCGATCATGTCGCCGACGCCTTATATGGACATCTGGGCCCTGTCACATCGCGACCTAAAGGATTCGGCGAAACTACAGGCGTTCAAACAGTTGCTGGTGGCCTATTTCACGCGAAACGCGCATGTGTTTGTGGCCACGGATTAGGTCCAGACCACATCGCCCAGAAAGATGTATCCGGCCCCATAGATCGTTTTGATCAGGGCGGGGTTGCGCGGGTCCTCACGTAGTTTTGTGCGCAGGCGTGAAATACGCACGTCCATCGCGCGGTCGAAACTTTCTCCGGCAGCTCCGCCAAGGCTTTCCTGCATTTGTGTGCGCGAAATCAGGCGCTTGGGGCTGTCCAGAAACAGGCGCAGGACCTCACCCTCGGCGTGGGAAAAAGGCACCTCAACCCCGTCCGGCGCGGTCAGGACATAGCGGTCGAAATGTGCCTGCCATCCGGCGAACGTGGCATGCAATCCGGCGCCGGAGGTGTCGCGCCCCTTGCGCAGACGGGCGCGCACGCGCGCGACGACCTCGGCCGGATCAAAGGGTTTGATGATGTAGTCATCCGCACCCAGTTCCAGACCCGTCACCCGATCCTGTACTTGTGCGCGGCCCGAAATGATGATGATCGACGCGCCGGATTCCAGCGCAAGCCGATGCACCAACGCCAAACCGTCGCGGTCCGGCAGGCCCAGATCGACAAGGCAGACATCGGGCGCGGTGGTTTTCAACGCGGCCTCAAATTCCGTGGCGCGGGCATAGCTATGGGTTTTGAACCCCGCCTCACCCAAGGCATCGGACAGCATCAGACGGATCTGCGGCTCATCATCCAGAATGGCGACGGTCGGTGTGCTCATGCGGTGGCCTCGGCGGATAGGGTCCCGGCCAGACTCTGGACCGTGAACGGTTTTTGCAAGACCGAATAGGTGTCGGCGGCGGATTGACGTAGCGGGTTTTGCGCGGGCAGTGAGGTCATCAGCACCTTGTGCGCGGGATGACCGCGGGCGTCCAGCGCGCGCAACAAGTCCACACCGGTCCGTTCGCCACGGATGTTGATGTCGGACAGAACCATGTTCAACCCCGGCAGATCGGCGAGCGCTTGGGCCTCATCCGCACTGGTCGCCTCAATCACGTTATGGCCCAGTTGGGTCAGCATTTCGCGCACGGACGTCCGGATGTCATCGTTGTCTTCGACCAACAGGACCAGCATCGGATCGCATTGCTGATCGGCGGGGCGCAGGGGGACGCGCAAGGTCGCCTGTGCGCCGTTGCCCGTGTTGGCCAGATCGACGCGCCCGCCGGACATTTTCGCAACGTCGTAGACCATAGCCAGGCCAAGGCCCGACCCCTCGGCCCCTTTGGTCGTGAAAAACGGGTCCATCGCGTGTTTCAGGGCGGTGTCGCTGAACCCGTGGCCGGTGTCCGTGACCGACAGATCCAGCCACGTGTCACCCACCGCCGTGGCCGAAAGCGTGATGCGACCAGGACGGTGGCCGATGGCGTCGCGCGCGTTCAGGATCAGGTTCAAAAGGGCATCCTGCACCCCGCCGGTGTCCAGCATGATCGGGCCATGAACGCCGTTCAAAACGGTTTCCAGCGTGACGTTTTTCGGCAGGGCAGGGGCGGCCATGGTTTTGAGACCACCCAAGAATTCCCGCAAATCCGTCGCCACGGGATGCATTTCGCGCTTGCCCGATACGGACGCAATCCGGTCCAGCAATACACCGCCACGCCGCGCGGCACCTTGGGTCGCGGCGATCAATTCGCGGGCCTCTTCGGTGGGGGCGTGTCGTTGCAATTGGCCTTGCATGCCCAAGATGATCGTCAAAAGATTCGCGAAATCATGGGCCAGACCAGAGGTCAGTTGCGCCGCCAACTCGCGTTTGCGGGTTTGGGTCAGGGCGGCGCGGGCTTGGGCCTCTTCGGTCATGTCGGTGGACATGATGTAAACGCCATTTAGCGCCCCGTCGGGGCCGATGTCGGGCGTGAACACCGCGCGCACACGGCGACCCGTATCGGCGTGGGTGAATTCGACCGTGCTGGGGGTGCCGGAAAGGGCCTGTTCGAAATGGGGCCGGATTTTCGCGAATGCATCCGCGCCAAGCGCCTGATCAATCGGCAGGCCCACAATATCCGACGGGCGGGACGGCATAATCGCGCTCAGCCGCCGGTTTGAATAGGTGTACCGGCGGTCCGTGCCCACATGTGCGATATGGGCGGGCATCATTTCGGTGACGGTCCGCGTGCGCGCCTCGATCTCGGTCAACTGGCGCTTGGCCTCTTCCAGCGCGGCGATGGTGGCGGCCAGTTCGCGGTTGGTTTGCGACAGGCGCTCGGCGTGGTTGAACACCTGATCCGACAGTTCCTCGGACCGAGTGCGCAACAGGGTTTCTTGTTGTTTTATCGCGGAAATATCGGTGTAGACAGTGACCCATCCCCCTTGGGGCAGGGGGCTGCCCTCAACGGAAATGGTGCGGCCATCGGGGCGTTGGCGTTCGATATAATGCGCCTCAAACGCGCGGGCCTGTTCGATGCGTTGCTGGACGACCTGATCGACGTCCTCGACGTCACCGTATTCGCCGCGCTCAACCAGAAAACGGATGGTGTCCCCGAAATCCGCACCCGGTGTGACAAAGGCATCGGGCAGGTGGAACATGTCGCGAAACGGCCGATTGCAAACGGCCAGTTTCAGGTCCGCATCATAGATCGAAATCGCCTGTTGGATCAGGTTCAGACCGGCCTGTGTCAGGCGCGCGCGTTCGGGTTCAGACAATGCCATTCGGGTCTCCTCAGACATATGGCTAGCACTGCGCAAACCCCGCGCAAAGCCCGCATTCACGCCCGTTACAATTCGTAAGAATTGGGAAAAATTCAGGAAATGTTTGACGCCAAGATGAAAACTATGTCGCTATGTGAGAAGAATCGCACAGCGATCGAGGACGTCGGACAACCGGCGCAGGGAGGAGAAAACTTGGCATCTGTAGCAACGCCTTTGGGCGATCTATGCTCTGTTCCCGCTCTACTAGAGCGGAACGTGCGCCAATACGGTGCAAAGCCGGCCTATCGCGAAAAAGAATTCGGGATTTGGCAAAGCTGGACCTGGGCGGAGGCCGCCGAGGAAATCAAGGCAATCGCCCTCGGGTTCATGGTTTTGGGTCTGAACCGTGGGGATCACGTCGCCATTATCGGGCGAAATCGTCCTGTTCACTATTGGTCAATGGTCGCGGCCCAGATGTGCGGCGCCGTTCCGGTGCCCCTGTATCAGGACGCGGTCGCCGAAGAGATGGCCTATGTTCTGGAACATTGTAACGCGCGCTTTGTCGTGTGTGGCGATCAGGAACAGGTGGACAAGGTCATCGACGTTCAGGAACGTGTCAGCGGCATTGATCAGGTGATCTATGCCGACAAACGTGGGATGCGGAAATACGACCACGGGCATCTGAACTGGATCGACGATGTACAGGCCGAAGGGCGCGCCGCCGAAACCCGTTTGTCGGGGGAACTGGCCGCGCGGACGGCGGAACTGACCTATGACCACACCTGTGTGATGCTGTACACCTCGGGCACGACGGGACGGCCAAAGGGCGTGGTTCTGTCCAACCGCAACATCATCGAAACCTCGCGCGCCTCGTCGGATTTTGACACTCTGACCAAGGACGAAGAGGTTCTGGCCTATCTGCCGATGGCATGGGTGGGCGATTTCATCTTTTCCATCGGTCAGGCGTTCTGGACGGGGTTCTGTGTGAACTGCCCCGAGAGCGCGGACACGATGATGACCGACCTGCGCGAAATCGGGCCGACCTATTATTTCGCCCCGCCGCGGATTTTCGAAACCCAGCTGACCAATGTGATGATCCGGATGGAGGACGCCGGACCGTTCAAGAAAAAGCTGTTCGACAAATATATGGCCATCGCGCGCCGTGTGGGTCCGGCCATTCTGGACGGCAAACCGGTCAGTGCGATGGACAAGGTGCAATATGCGCTTGGCAATCTGTTCGTTTACGGGCCGTTGAAGAACACGCTGGGCTTTAGCCGCGTGCGCGTTGGCTATACCGCAGGTGAGGCGATCGGACCCGAGATTTTCGATTTCTACCGCTCGCTCGGGATCAACCTGAAACAGCTCTACGGTCAGACCGAGGCGTCGGTGTTCATCACCCAGCAACCCGATGGTGAGGTCCGCTCGGACACCGTCGGTGTGCCCTCGCCGGGCGTCGAGGTGCGCATCGCCGACAATGGCGAGGTGTTCTACCGCAGCCCGGGCGTGTTCGTCGAATATTTCAACAACGCCGAAAGCACCGCCTCGACCAAGGACGCCGAAGGCTGGGTCGCGACGGGGGACGCCGGTTTCTTTGAAGAGGGCACCGGACATTTGCGCATCATCGACCGCGCCAAGGATGTTGGCAAAATGGCCGACGGGTCCTTGTTCGCGCCGAAGTATGTTGAAAACAAACTGAAATTCTTCCCCGATGTGCTTGAGGCCGTGGTCTTTGGCAGTGGCAAGGACAAGTGCACGGCGTTCATCAACATCGACCTGACCGCCGTCGGCAACTGGGCCGAGCGTAACAACATCGCCTATGCGTCCTATCAGGAACTGGCAGGCCATCCGCAGGTGTTGGGCATGATTCAGGACCACGTCCAAGAGGTGAACCGCAGTGTCGCCGCCGACCCGATGCTGGCCGGATGTCAGGTGCATCGCTTTATCGTCCTGCACAAGGAACTGGACGCGGATGACGGCGAACTGACCCGCACGCGCAAGGTCCGCCGCAACGTGATTGAGGACAAGTTCGGGGACCTGATCACCGCGCTCTATGACGGGTCGGACAGCGTCTATACCGAAACCGAAGTCACCTATGAGGACGGGCGCAAAGGCAGCATCAAGGCCACCCTAAAAATCATGGAGGCCCAAGTGCAGCCCCAGACCAAAGACAGGATCGCAGCGGAATGAAAGATATAGCTGAAGGCTACGTCACCGCCGACGGCCGCAAGATCGGTGGAACCCTGATGGAGATGAAGAACATCACGCTGCGCTTTGGCGGGGTGGTGGCCATCAAGGACATTTCGTTCGACATCCGCGAGGGTGAAATCCGCGCCATCATCGGCCCGAACGGGGCTGGTAAGTCGTCGATGCTGAACGTCATCTCGGGCTTTTATGTCCCGACCGAGGGTGAGGTCTGGTTCCGTGGGGAACCGCGCCCGCAAATGCGCCCCTATCAGGTCGCACGCCAAGGCATCGCGCGCACGTTCCAGAACATCGCGTTGTTCAAGGGCATGTCGACGCTGGACAACATCATGACCGGTCGCATGACCCTGATGGAAAGCAATATGGCGCAACAGGCGTTCTGGTGGGGCCGCGCCCAGAAAGAAGAAAGCGAGCATCGCGAGAAGGTCGAAAAGATCATCGACTTTCTGGAAATTCAGGCCATCCGCAAAACGCCGGTGGGCCGTCTGCCCTATGGTTTGCAGAAACGTGTGGAACTGGGCCGTGCATTGGCGGCTGAACCCAAGCTGTTGCTGCTGGACGAACCGATGGCGGGCATGAACGTCGAGGAAAAAGAGGACATGAGCCGCTTTATCCTCGATGTGAACGACGAATTCGGCACCACGATCGCCCTGATCGAACACGACATGGGCGTGGTGATGGATCTGTCCGACCGCGTGGTTGTGATGGATTACGGCAAGAAAATCGGCGACGGCACCCCCGATGAGGTGCGCAACAACCAAGACGTGATCGACGCCTATCTGGGGGTAAGCCATGACTGATCAGTTTCTTTATGCAGTTGAGGTGATGATCAACGGTCTGATGGCCGGTGTTCTCTATGCCCTCGTGGCGCTGGGGTTTGTTCTGATCTTTAAGGCGTCGGGGATTTTCAACTATGCCCAAGGGGTTATGGCCCTGTTCGCCGCGCTGACCCTTGTTGGGTTGCAGCAGGGGCAGGTGCCGTTTGCCCACCTGATCAACGCGATCTTCGGCACGGAGGTGCACCATTTCGGTTGGCACTTGCCGGGGCTTGTGGCGATTATCCTGACCATCGGGGTCATGGTGTTACTGGCGATCATCATCGAAAAGGTGATCCTTAAACACCTCGTGAACCAAGAGCCGATCATCCTGTTCATGGCGACCATTGGCCTTGCCTATTTCCTTGAGGGCTTTGGCGACGTCATGTGGGGGTCCGACATCAAGACGCTGGACGTGGGCCTGCCCCAAGGGGCCAGTTTTTGGGTCGAGGAAAAGACCGCCATTCTGGGCACCGATAACTTCTATGGGTTCTTCATCGACAAACTGGACATGGTAGCGGCCCTTGTCGCGGCCATTCTGGTGATCTCGCTGACGATCTTTAGCCAGTACTCGAAACAGGGCCGCGCCCTGCGCGCGGTGGCCGATGATCACCAAGCGGCGCTGTCGGTTGGCATTTCGCTGCGGTTCATCTGGGTTCTGGTGTGGTCGATTGCAGGGTTCGTCGCCCTTGTGGCGGGGATCATGTGGGGCGCCAAATCGGGTGTTCAGTTCTCGCTGTCTCTGATCGCGCTCAAGGCGCTGCCGGTTCTGATGCTGGGCGGGTTCACGTCCATCCCCGGTGCGATCGTTGGCGGTCTGATCATCGGGGTCGGCGAGAAACTGTTTGAATTCACCATCGGTCCGATGATCGGCGGCGCGACGGAAAACTGGTTCGCCTATGTGCTGGCGCTGTTGTTCCTTGTGTTCCGTCCGCAGGGCCTGTTCGGCGAAAAAATCATTGAGAGGGTGTGAGCAATGAAGATCTGTTCCTTGACCTGTGTGATCGGGTGGCTGGCGTTCTGGGCCTTTGGGTTTCTGGCCATCTCGGCGCAAGGCGCGCCCAACTCTGAAATCATGACAAGTTCCCTGTTGGCCTTTGCGGGCCTGATGGCCGGGGCGGTGTCCTATCTGAAACTCGCACAGGGGATCCGCTAATGTTTTATCGTGAGGCCGGGGACTTTAAGACGTCCTACGTCAATGACAGCCAGACCTTTCCGATCCAGTTCGACCGCTGGCGGTACTATGCGGTTCTGTTCGTGGCGCTGGGCATCGTGCCCTTTGTGATCAACGACTATTGGGCCAGCGCGGTGTTCGTGCCGTTTCTGATCTATTCGATTGCTGCGATCGGGCTGAACATCCTGACCGGCTATTGCGGTCAGGTCAGCCTTGGCACCGGCGGTTTCATGGCCGTGGGCGCCTATGCGGTCTATAAGCTGATGACCGCATTTCCCGAGGTGAACATTATCTTCCACGTCTTGGGCGCGGGGATCATCACCGCCGGCGTGGGCGTTCTGTTCGGTCTGCCCAGTCTGCGGATTAAGGGGTTCTACCTTGCCGTGGCGACCCTTGCGGCCCAGTTCTTTCTGGTTTGGCTGTTTAACAAGGTGCCGTGGTTCTACAACTATTCCGCATCGGGTCAGATCAGCGCACCGGAACGCACCCTCGCCGGGATCGCCCTGACGGGGCCTGAGGCATCGGCAACCGCGAAATACCTTGTGTGTCTGGGGTTTGTGTTTGTGCTGGCATGGCTGGCGCGCAACCTGACTCGCGGCACGGTCGGGCGCAGCTGGATGGCGATCCGCGACATGGACATCGCCGCCGAGATCATCGGGGTGAACCCGCTGCGCGCGAAACTGACGGCCTTTGCGGTGTCGTCCTTCTTTATCGGGATCGCGGGGGCGCTGTTCTTTGCGGTCTATCTGGGCGCTGTCGAGGTCGGTGAGGCCTTCGGCATCAACAAGTCCTTCTTGGTCCTCTTCATGGTGATCATCGGCGGACTTGGCTCCATCTTCGGCAGCTTTGCCGGTGCGGCCTTTCTGGTTCTGTTGCCGGTGTTCCTGAAAAACGTTCTGGTTGGTGGCCTTGGCTGGCCCACGGATTTGGCCGCGCATCTGGAACTGATGATTGTGGGCGGGTTGATCGTGTTCTTCCTGATCGCCGAGCCCCACGGTCTGGCGCAACTTTGGCGACTGGCCAAGGAAAAGCTGCGCCTGTGGCCGTTCCCGCACTAACGCGGGTCAAGGATTGGCCTGTCCCAATGGCGGGGCAGGTCGGTGAAACGCCCGGCCAACACCGGGTTTCGCGGACAAGCGATGAGGAGCGCGACGTCCGCCCCTGCCAAAAAAGGCAGGTTAACAACGGGAGGAATACAAGAATGAAATCCAAACTGACCATGTTGACCGCAGCGGCGGTCATGGCTGCGGGTCCGGCTCTGGCCGATCTGGTTTTCCCGTCGCTCAGCTATCGCACGGGGCCCTATGCGGCGAACGGCATTCCGTTTGCTGACGGGTATGAGGACTACTTTACCCTCGTGAACCAGCGTGACGGCGGCATCGGCGGTGTCATGGCCAAGGTGATCGAATGTGAGACCGGCTATAACACCGAAAAGGGTGTGGAATGCTATGAATCGACCAAGGGCGAAGGCGCGCTGATCTATCAACCGCTGTCGACCGGTATCACCTATCAGCTGATCCCCAAAGTGACCGCAGACGGCATCCCCCTGCACACCATGGGCTATGGCCGGACCTCGGCGAAGAACGGTAAAACGTTTGAATGGGTGTTCAACTATCCCGCCAACTACTGGGACGGTGCATCCATCGCGGTGAACCACATTCTGGACGAGAACGGTGGCGACATCAGCGGCAAGAAAATCGCGCTGGTCTACCACAACTCGGCCTATGGCAAGGAACCGATCCGCACGCTTGAGGAACTGTCGGCCAAGCACGGCTTTGACCTGACCCTGCTGCCCGTTGACCACCCCGGTCAGGAGCAGAAATCGCAGTGGCTGCAAATCCGTCGTGAACGTCCCGATTACGTTGTGATGTGGGGCTGGGGCGTGATGAACCAGGTCGCCATCCAAGAAGCCGCGAACATCCGCTTCCCGATGGAGAACTTCATCGGTGTCTGGTGGTCCGGTTCGGAAAACGACGTGAAACCGGTTGGCGCGGCGGCCAATGGCTATAAGGCGCTGAACATGCATATGCCGGGCGCGGATTTCCCGATCTACGACGATCTGAAGACCTACGTTTATGACGCTGGTCTGTCGTCGGGTGCGGGCGATCAGGCGGGTACGGTTCTGTATAACCGCGGCATGTACGCGGCGATGCTGGCCGTTGAGGCCGCCAAGGCGGCACAGGAGATCCACGGCACCGCCGACATCACCCCCGCGATGATGCGCGACGGTATGGAAGCCCTGAACATCACCGAGGAAAAGATGGCCGAACTGGGCCTGCCGAACTTTGGTCCGACCTTCTCGGTCAGCTGTGAAAACCACGGCGGCGACGGTCTGGGCATCGTTCAGCAGTGGGACGCAGCCGCAGGCAAGTGGAACGCGATCACCGACTATATCCAATCGGATGCCTCCGTGCTCGACGCGCTGATCGCTGAGGACAGCGGCGCCTATGCTGCTGAAAACAACATCGCCGAGCGGTGTAACTAATCCTCCAGACCCCGGCCTGTCATGGGCCGGGGTTCCTCTCACTTCTATTGATGGATGCATGATGCTTGACGGCGCACAGACCCCGGAGAACCTGCTAGAGGTCAACAATATCGAGGTGATCTACAACCACGTCATTCTGGTTCTGAAAGGCGTCAGCCTGACCGTACCAAAAGGCGGGATCACGGCCCTGTTGGGCGGCAACGGCGCAGGCAAGACCACGACGCTCAAGGCGGTGTCGAACCTGCTGCATTCCGAACGCGGCGAGGTCACCAAAGGGTCGATTTCCTATCGCGGCCAGCGGGTGCAGGATTTGAACCCTGCCGAACTGGTGAAACGCGGTGTTATTCAGGTGATGGAAGGCCGTCACTGTTTCGAACACCTGACGGTTGAGGAAAACCTGCTGACCGGCGCCTATACGCGCGGCGAGGGCAAGGGCGCAATCGCCGCCGACCTCGAAATGGTCTACGACTATTTCCCCCGTCTCAAAGAGCGCCGCAAAAGTCAGGCGGGCTATACCTCGGGCGGTGAGCAACAAATGTGCGCGATCGGTCGCGCCCTGATGTCGCGCCCCGAAACCATCCTGCTGGACGAACCGTCCATGGGCCTCGCGCCACAGCTGGTCGAACAGATTTTCGAGATCGTCAAATCGGTGAATGAAAACGAAGGCGTGTCCTTCCTCCTTGCCGAGCAGAACACCAACGTCGCCCTTCGGTACGCGCATTACGGCTATATCCTTGAATCCGGACGGATCGTGATGGATGGCCCCGCCGCCGAACTGCGCGAAAACCCCGACGTCAAAGAATTCTACCTCGGTGTGTCCGAGGAAGGCCGCAAGAGCTTTCGCGACGTGCGGTCCTATCGCCGCCGCAAGCGCTGGCTGAGCTGACAAAGGAGACAAGGATGAGCTTTTACGACAAGCTTGAAACCCGTTCGGCCGACGAGCGGGCAGGGGACCTTGCGCGCGATCTACCGGCGCAAATCGCCCGCGCCCGCGCTCTTTCGGGCTATGCGGACAGCCTTGCCAATGTCGATCCGGCGGCCATTACAACGGTTGCCGATCTGGCGACGCTGCCTGTGTTGCGCAAATCCGAAATCGGTCAGGCACAGGCGAGCAACGCCCCCCTTGGCGGGTTTGCATCGCGCGACACCTCGGCCTTTGCCCACATCTTTCAATCGCCGGGCCCGATCTATGAACCGGGTGGGGTGGATCACGATTGGTGGCGCATGGGGCGGTTCCTGAACGCCTGTGGCATCGGGACGGGGGACGTCGTCCAGAACTGTTTCGGCTATCACCTGACCCCCGCGGGCATGATCTTTGAAAACGGCGCGCGCGCGGTCGGCGCGGCGGTTTTACCGGCGGGCACGGGCCAAACCGAACTTCAGGCCCGCGCGGCCCATGACATCGGCGTCACCGCCTATGCGGGCACGCCCGACTACCTCAAGGTGATCCTTGATAAGGCCGCCGAAATGAACCTGCCCCTGTCCATCACCAAGGCGGCGGTCGGCGGCGGCGCCCTGTTCCCAAGCCTGCGTCAGGAATACGCCGATCGTGGCATCACCTGCCTGCAATGCTATGCTACGGCGGACCTCGGTAACATCGCCTATGAAAGCCTCGCGATGGAAGGCCTGATCATCGACGAGGGCGTTATCGTCGAAATCGTCACCCCCGGCACCGGCGTTCCCGTCGAGCCCGGTCAGGTGGGCGAGGTCGTGGTCACCACCCTCAACCCCGACTATCCACTGATCCGCTTTGCCACGGGTGATCTCTCGGCCATCCTGCCGGGGCAATCGCCCTGCGGCCGCACCAACACGCGGATCAAGGGCTGGATGGGCCGCGCAGACCAAACCACCAAGATCAAGGGCATGTTCGTCCGCCCCGAACAGGTCGCGGAATTCGTACGCCGCTATGACGACGTCGTCCGCGCCCGCGTGATCGCCACCCGCGAGAACGAAATGGACATCATGACGGTCCAGATCGAAACCGCCAACACGGATGCAAACACCTACGACGGGGCACTGCGCGACATCCTGAAACTCAAGGCACGGATCGAACTGCACGCCCCAAACAGCCTACCCAATGATGGCAAGGTCATCGACGATCAACGGACCTACGACTGACCCTTTCATCTTGGTCCAAATACTCCGGGGGAACGCAGGCCCCGGCCTGCGTGGGGGCAGCGCCCCCGCCCCGACCTCCGCCTAAACCATCTGGTCAAAATTTTTACGAAACCGACGCAAACGCGTCACCCACCCGTTACATGCCCCCGATACGCGGTCCCAAGGCATCGCACCTATCGGGGCTGATCGCGGGGGCCTGTCCCTCTGATCCCCACGCAGGGCGTGCACGAAAAATGCGCCCATCGGGCATTTGATCGGAGAGAGACAATGAAAAAACTGACCCTCGCGTCGGCCGCGCTGACTGCGCTTTGGACCGGCGCTGCGTTCGCTGAAACCGAAATCACCTGGTGGCACGCCATGGGTGGGGATCTGGGCGAAACCGTCAACCAGATCGCGGCTGATTTCAACGCGTCGCAGGACGAGTACAAAATCACGCCCGTCTTCAAAGGTTCCTACGAGGAAACCCTGACCGCAGGCATCGCCGCCTTCCGTGCGGGTGAACAGCCCAATATCATGCAGGTGTTTGACGCTGGCGCCGCGACCGTGATCGGTGCCAAAGGCGCGACCGTTCCGGTTCAGGACCTGCTGACCGAAAACGGCGTTGATTTCGACATCAACGACTACATCTCGGGCGTGCGTTACTTCTACGCCGACGCTGATGGCAAAATGATCGGCATGCCGTTCAACTCGTCCTCGCCGATCATGTATTACAACGTCGACGCTCTGGCTGCTGCCGGTGTTACGGCCCCCAAAACTTGGGAAGAGTTCCAGACCGTCACCGCCCCCGCGCTGAAAGAGGCCGGTTACACCGCCCTGTCGCAGTCGCACCTGCCGTGGATCTTCACCGAGAACTTCATGTCGCGCCACAACCTGCCGTTCGCCACGAACGACAACGGCTATACCGGCACCGACACCAAAATTCTGGTGAACAACGACGCGATCAAGGCCCACTTTACCGCCGTCACCGAATGGCAGGATCAGGGCTATTTCGAATGGTTCGGCACCGGCTGGGGCGACAACCAGACCCCGTTCGAAGAAGGTAAAGTTGCGATTTGGCTCGGCTCGTCGGGCTCGTTCGGCGGTCTGGCCAACAAGGATCTGGGCTTTGAATTCTCGGCCGATTACTTGCCCTATTGGGAAGCTGTGACCGAGGCCCCCACCCAGACCTTCATCGGTGGTGCTGCTCTGTTCGCAATGGCTGGCAAATCGGACGCCGAGAACAAAGCAACCGCTGCGTTCTTTGAATACATGACCAAACCCGAGACCCAGTACTTCTGGCATCAGGAAACCGGTTACGTTCCGATCACCGAAGCCGCCTATGACCTTGCCAAGGCTGACGGCCACTATGATCGCAGCCCCGCCGCCGAGGTTGGCATCAAGCAACTGTCGCTGCCCGCTGGTGACTACACCAAAGGTTATCGCATGGGTTTCTACGTACAAATCCGCGACGTGATGAACCGTGAATACGGCCGCATCCTGACCGGCGAAACTTCGGTTGAGGACGCGTTCAACGCGATCGAAAAAGAAGCCAACGAACTGCTGGCTCGCTTCGCCAAGACCCAAGGCTAAGCCCGGTCCATCCAAGAACTTTGGCGGTCGCCCCTTGGTGGCCGCCATTCCATTTCGGGGGCATAGGGCATGAAGAAAGCTGGCTTTACGCAGGCTTGGTTGCCGATCCTTTTGCTGGTTCCCCAGCTATCGATCATTCTGATTTTCTTTTACTGGCCCGCCGCACAGGCGGTGCAATCATCGTTTTACCTGCAGGACCCGTTCGGGTTCGGATCGACCTTTGTGGGGGCGGACAATTACACCGACCTCTTGGGCAATGCGGAATACAAACGCATCGCGTGGTTCACGGTGATTTTCACTGTGTCGGTGACGTTTCTGTCGCTGTCTCTGGCTCTGCTCTTGGCGGTCAAGGCGGACAAGGTGATCCGCGGTGCCAAGGGGTATCGCACGTTGTTGATGTGGGTCTATGCCGTGGCCCCGCCGGTGGCCGGTTTCATCGGTCTAATCATGTTCAACCAGAGCTGGGGACCAATTACCCGCACGTTTGCGGCCCTTGGGCATGACCTGAAAATCGGCGTGAACTATTGGGACACGGCGGGCGCGATGATTGCGGTGTCGGTCTGGAAACAGATCCCCGTCAATTTCATTTTCTTTCTGTCCGGCCTGCAATCCATCCCCCGTTCCGTGCGCGAGGCCGCGTTGATCGACAACCGTTCGGCGTCTTCGCGGTTCTGGGGCGTGACGTTTCCGCTGCTGGCCCCGACCGGATTTTTCCTGCTGATCATCAATATCACCTATGCCCTGTTCGACACGTTCGGCGTGATCGACACCTTGGTAAAAGGTGAGCCCGGCAACAACCCGATGACCCTTGTTTATAAGGTGTATGTCGATGGGTTCCGCGGCAACGACCTTGGCGGGTCGTCCGCACAGTCGGTGATTTTGATGGTGCTTGTTCTGGCCCTGACGGTGTTTCAGTTCCGCATGGTCGAACGCCGCATCCACTATACCTGAGGTGCAGAAATGTCAGATATGACCAACCCGCCCCGCCGTCGTTTGCGCCTTGGGACCATCATGGACCACGCGATCCTGATCATTGGCGTTCTGGTGATGGTTCTGCCTCTGGTGATGCTGGTTCAGATGTCCAGCATCCCCGACACCGAAATCATCAAGACCGGCCCGTCCCTGCACTTCGGGGATCAGTTGGACGACAACTTCGAAAAGGCGATGTTTGGAGCCACGGGGTTTTCCGGTGAAAACGCGGGCACGCGGATGTTGATGAATTCGCTGATCCTTGGGATCGGGTTTGCCGTGGGCAAGATCGTGATCGGGATGATGGCCGCCTATGCGATCGTTTATTTCCGTTTGCGGTTCGCGACGCTGGCGTTCTGGGTGATTTTCACGACGCTGCTCTTGCCGCTTGAGGTGCGGATTTTGCCGTCCTACGAGGTGGTGCAAAACCTGGGCATGGTGAACACCTATCACGGGCTGATTATCCCGCTTATCGCATCGGCCACGGCGACGTTCTTTTTCCGTCAGTTCTTCCGCTCGGTGCCGGAAGAGTTGGTTGAGGCCGCGCGCATCGACGGTGCGGGGCCGGTGCGGTTTTTCATCGATATCCTTGTGCCGCTGTCCCAAACCATGATCGCCGCGATGTTCATCATCATGTTCGTCTTTGGGTGGAACCAATACCTGTGGCCGACGATGATCACGACCGAAGAGGGGATGTTCACCCTTGTGCGGGGGATCAAACAAATCGTTCAGGTGCTTGAGGGCAACCGCGTCCCCGAATTCGGTCGCGCGAACCTGTTGGCGATCATCGCCGTGGTGCCGCCCGTCCTGATCGTCGTCTTTTTCCAGAGCTGGTTCGTCAAGGGCCTGACCGAGTCCGATAAATAAGGAAGAACAATATGGCACAGGTGTCTTTGAACAACGTTCAAAAAGTCTATCCCAACGGGTTTCAGGCCCTGCATCCCACGGGGTTTGAGGTGGCGGATGGTGAATTCGTCGTGCTGGTCGGCCCGTCGGGTTGTGGCAAGTCGACGTTGCTGCGGATGATTGCGGGGCTTGAGGACATCACCGACGGCAGCCTGCATATCGGGGACCGTGTGGTGAACCACGTGGATCCAGCCGATCGGGACATCGCAATGGTGTTTCAGAACTATGCGCTCTACCCCCATATGACCGTTCGCAAGAACATTGCCTATGGTCTGCAGAACCGCAAAATCGCCAAGGATGTGATCGCGGGCAAGGTCGCGGAAGCGGCAGAGATGCTGAACCTCAACGACTATCTGGATCGCAAGCCCAGCCAACTGTCCGGCGGTCAGCGTCAGCGCGTCGCGATGGGCCGTGCGATTGTGCGCGACCCGTCGGTGTTCCTGTTCGACGAACCTCTGTCGAACCTCGACGCCAAACTGCGCAACCAGATGCGGGTTGAGATCAAGGCGTTGCAACGGCGGCTTGGCGTGACGTCGATCTATGTGACCCACGATCAGGTTGAGGCGATGACCATGGCCGACCGGATCATCGTGATGAACGCGGGCCGCATTGAACAGATCGGCACCCCGTCCGAGGTGTATCACCGCCCGGCGTCGACTTTTGTGGCGTCCTTTATGGGCGCGCCGCCGATGAACATGTTGCCCGGTGTCGCCGAAAATGGCGCGGCGCATTTGTTTGACCTGCCCATCGCCGATCAGGTCGCCGCCCGTGGTGAGGTCATCGTCGGCATCCGCCCCGAGGATTTGATCCCCGACGCCACTGGTCCCTTGGCGATTGAGGTGGACCATATCGAAGACCTCGGCGCACATCGGTTGCTGCACGGCGCGCTGCGCGACGCGCGTCTGACCGTGCATGTATCCAAGGACGTCGAGGTCGCCCATGGCCCCCTGCGTGTGGCGATCAAACCGGACGCCGTGTCGGTTTTCGATGTGACCAGCGGGGCGCGGTTGTAATGGCTGTCGTGTCCGATTTGGCACCGGTTGGCGCGGCGGATCGGCAGGCCATTCTGGACGGCCCGCGCACGTCCTTGGTGCACCGCAACTGGATGTCCTCGCTGCAATGCGTGAACAATGTTCAAGTGGGCGGCACGGCATCGCGCGATACCCTGCCCGCGTCCCTGTCCGTCGTGGCGTGGAACGTCGAACGGTGTCTTTTTCCGACCGACACCGCCGTGCGGATTGCGCCATTTTCGCCCGACATCGTTCTGTTGTCCGAGGTCGATTGCGGCATGGCCCGCACGGGGCAACGGCATACCACCGCCGATGTCGCGGCCGAATTGGGCATGGCCTATGCGTTTGGGGTCGAGTTCTTTGAGCTGGGCCTCGGCGGCGTGACCGAGCGTGATCGCTGCACCGACGATTTCAACGCGGATGGCTGGCACGGGAATGCGATCCTGTCCGCTGCGCCGATGCTGCGGGTAGAGATGCTGCGCCTAGACGATCACGGGCATTGGTTCGTTCTGGGCCGCGATGACGTCGATCCCGATCAGCCACGGATCGGCGGGCGCATGGCATTGATGGCGGAAATCGCGACCGAAAACGGGCCGGTTTGCGCGGTGTCCACCCATCTGGAGAGCAACGCCAAACCCGATCACCGCGCGGAGCAGTTCGATCTGTTGATGGACCGGATCGATGCCTTTGCGCCGGATATGCCGGTGATCATCGGGGGCGATCTGAACACCGGGAACCACGTGCCGCCGGATTTCAGCTGGACCCACGAGACCCTGTTCAAACGGGCCGAGGCGCGGGGCTATGATTGGTCCCTGTCGCCCGAGGGCATGACGACCCAGCCCAGCCTGATCACGCCCCATCCCGCGCGGCAAATGCGTCTGGACTGGTTCGCAACGCGGGGTATGATGGGGCAGGCGTCCGAGATGATCGAGGCGAACGATCCAAACGGTTGCCCCCTGTCCGATCACCACGCGATCTGGTGCCGCGTTCAGATATAGGTCAGGGCGTCCTGACGGTCCTTGCGGTCAAGGTGGGGTACGGCGTTGAACGCCTGTAGGGCCAGCGTATCCCCCGCCTTGACGAACCGATGCTGGGACGTGTGGTAGACGTGGATCAACATGTTGGCATAGCTGGGAATTTCCAGCCCCATCAAAATCCGCGCCGCCATGGCGATGACGCCCGCACTACAGACATACATCACGCGCCCGCCGGTTTGTTCGGCGTCCGCGATCATCGCGCGGATGCGAGTTTCAAAGGCGTCAAAGCTCTCGGCGGGACTGTCGATCAGACCGTCGTGCCATGCGCTTAGGACTTGGGGGACATGGGCGATGAAATCCGCGCGGGAACTTGGCCAAGCGACGGCATGGGATTTCTCCAAGGACGTCGACAGGCCGAAATAATCCATCTCGTTCAGGCGGGCATCTTGATCGAACTCGACCCCAAGCGCACCGGCAACCGCCGCCGCCGTATCGCGTTGACGGCGCAGGGTGCCCGACACGATCCGGTCAAAGTGGCGGTCGTTCTCGGCCATGAAATCACCTAGCCATGCGGCCTGTTGCGCGCCAAGCTCGCTGAGGCGATCATAGCTCTCTTCGTCCTTGGCGCCGGAATTTGCCTGACCATGCCGTACAAAGGTGATTTCGACCATTTTCGCCTGTCTTTCACGGGTGCCCGCCGTTTTGTGGATGGGGTATCACGGCGGGGCCTTGACCTCTAGCCGATTTCGCCGCACACCCACGCCATGACACAGAAAATCGCCCTGATCACTGGTGCCTCGCGTGGGTTTGGCGCCGCTTTGGCCGAAGAGCTGGCCGCGCTGAACTGGCATGTTGTGGCCGTGGCGCGCACGACCGGCGCGCTTGAGGAACTGGATGACCGCATTCAGGCCCGTGGCGGCAATGCGACGCTGGCCCCGATGGATGTCTGCAATATCGAGGCGATGCGCCATTTGTGCCGGTCGATTTATGACCGCTGGGGCAAGGTTGACCTGTGGGCCCACACCGCGATCCATGTGCCGCCGATGTCGCCCGCCGACCATCTGGACGCCAAGGATTGGGACAAAACCGTCGCGACCGGCGTCACCGTTCCGGGGCAGTTGATCCCGTTTGTGTCGCCCCTGTTGCGCGCGTCGGGCGCCGGTGTGGCCGTGCATGTGGATGACCCGAACGCGGGCAAGTTCCTTGGGGCCTATGCCGCCGCGAAATCCGCACAGCGGACCCTGTTCGCGTCATGGGCGGCCGAGAACCAAACGATCGCGGATCTGGACGTGCGCACGTTTACGCCTGCCCCGATGGCGACCGCCACCCGCGCCCGTTTCTACCCGGGTGAGGATCGCGCGCCGCTGGCCCATCCCACGGATGAGGCAAAAAGGTTGATCTCGACCCTTTAACGCAACGGTTGCGTGCCGCTTTGCTTGCCGATGGCCGGTCCCTCTACTATTGAAGAGGAAACAGGCCAGAGCAGGTGGGATCATGCGTATTCTTGTAACGAACGACGACGGTATCAACGCACCGGGTCTAAAGATTGCGCAACAGATCGCCCACGACATCGCCGGACCCGAGGGTGAGGTCTGGACCGTCGCGCCCGCGTTTGAACAATCGGGCGTTGGGCACAAGATTTCCTATACCCATCCGTTCATGATTGATCAGCAGGGGCCACGTACCTTTGCCGCCGAAGGTGCCCCCGCCGATTGCGTGTTGGCCGGTGTGAACCACGTTCTGGCGGGGCAAAAGATCGACCTCGTGCTGTCGGGCGTGAACCGTGGCAATAACGCGGGTGAAAACACGCTCTATTCCGGTACTCTGGGCGCGGCGATGGAGGGCGCGTTGCAAGGCATCCCCGCCATCGCCCTGTCGCAATTTATCGGCCCCAAGAACCGTGAGGCCGAGACGCTGTTCTCTGCCGCCGCCGAACACGGGACGGCGACCGTGCGCGCGCTGCTGGACAAGGGGTTGTGGGACGGGTCGGGTTACCGCGTGTTCTATAACGTCAACTTTCCGCCTGTTCAGGCCGCTGATGTGCGCGGGATGCAGGTCACGACCCAAGGCTATCGCGCCGACGGGTTTTTCGGGGTGGAGCCGCACACCTCGCCCTCGGGTCGTAAGTATCTGTGGATCAAGGGCGGGAACCAACATATCGCGACCGAACCGGGGACGGATGTGGCCGCGTGTTTGGATGGTTACACCTCGATCACACCGATGCGCGCCAATCTGACGGCGGGTGACGCGGTCGCGTGGTTGAAAGAACAGCTTGAATGAGTGACGCCGAACGCAAAATGCAGTTTCTGTTCGCGCTCCGGTCCAAGGGCGTGACGGATAGCCGTGTTTTGACGGCGATGGAGCGGATAGACCGCCGCGATTTCGTGCGCGGGGGCCTGTTCTCTAATCGTGCGGAAGAGGACATGCCGCTGCCCATCGCGTGCGGCCAAACGATCAGCCAGCCCTCGGTCGTCGGTGTGATGACGCAGGCGTTGCAGGTCAATCCCCGCGACAAGGTGCTAGAGGTCGGGACCGGCTCGGGCTATCAGGCCGCGATCCTCAGCCATCTGGCGCGGCGCGTTTACACGGTGGAACGGCACCGTCGGCTGGTTCTTGCCGCGCAAAAGCAATTCGACCGCCTACAGTTGACGAACGTCACTGCGATGTTAGGGGACGGATCGCACGGCCTGCCCGATATTGCGCCGTTTGACCGCATAATTGTGACCGCCGCCGCCGAGGACCCGCCGGGGCCCCTCTTGGCCCAATTGCGGATCGGGGGTATCATGGTGGTACCCGTCGGTCAGTCGGACGCGGTGCAAAGCCTGATCAAGGTGACCCGCACCGAGGACGGGTTAGAGTATGACGAACTGCGACCTGTGCGCTTTGTGCCGCTGGTCGAAGGTATTGGAAAAGAGTGATCCCGAGTAGGTCCGGGCAAACACGGACCACCGATTGAGGAGAGAGCCATGGCGCCCCTGCGTGCAACGATTATGATTTGCTCGGCCCTTGCGCTTGCCGCGTGTGACGATTTCGACATCGACCTGCGCCCCGGTGCGGCGAATACGTCCAGCGCGGTGCAAACGGCGACGTCGCCGCGGCCCGAACCCGATGCGAACGGGATCATCACCTATCCGAACTATCAGGTGGCTGTCGCCCGTCGTGGTGACACGGTCATGGATGTGGCCGAACGTGTCGGCCTGACGCCCGAGGAACTGGCGACCTTCAACGGTATCCGCCCCGCCGATAGCCTGCGCGAGGGTGAAATCCTTGCCCTGCCGCGCACCGTAGGCACGCCTGCCGATGACACGATCGACATCACCACCATCGCCGGTGGCGCGATTGAACGTGCCGAAGGTCAGGGGCAGGTCGGTGCGATCACGCCGGTAGAGACCACCGTCATCACCGATCAACCCGAACCGATCCGCCATCAGGTCGTGCGCGGCGAAACCGCCTATTCCATCGCGCGTCTCTATGATGTGTCGGTGACGTCGCTGGCCGAATGGAACGGGCTTGGCCCCGATCTGGCGGTGCGCGAGGGGCAATACCTGTTGATCCCCGTGGCCGTAGACGGATTCAGTTCGTCCGAGGCCGCCGCGCCCGTCGTTGTTGCCGATGCGTCCGAGCCTGGCGGGACAAGTATCGCGCCGCCCCCGCCCAGTGCGTCGACCCCGCTGCCTGCCGATGACACCGCCGCCGCCGCCGAGGTGATCACGCCCGAGTCCCCCGATCTGGCGGCCGAGCAAACCGTGACCGCCGCACAGATGGCCTTCCCCGTGAACGGCAGCATCATCCGCGAATACGCCAAGGGCAGCAATGAGGGCATCGACATCTCGGCCCCCGTCGGTACCGCCGTCAAAGCCGCCGCCGCAGGCACGGTCGCCGCGATCACCCGTGACACCGATCAGGTGCCGATTCTTGTGATCCGCCACGATGGTGATTTGCTGACGGTTTATGCCAATATCGACGCGATCACCGTGGAAAAAGGTGACACCGTTGCCCGTGGCCAGACCGTCGCCAAGGTTCGCGCCAGCGACCCGTCCTTCCTGCATTTTGAGGTCCGCGACGGGTTTGAGAGCGTCGATCCCATCGACTATCTGCAATAATCCGCGCGATGAAACTGCTGGATAACGTCATCTCGGACCGAGGTTCCAAATACTCGGTCTCGGGCGGGCCCGTCACGTCGCGGGCCGAGGTGGACGCCTTCCTGAAGGATCTGAAAAAGAACAAGAAATTCGCCAAGGCCACCCATAACACATGGGCGGTTTTGCTGCCTGATGGGCCGCTCAAGGCCGATGATGGCGAGGCGGGCGCGGGCAATGTGATCCTGCGGATGCTGGAACGCGAGGGCGTTGAAAACCACGTCATCGTCGTGACCCGCTGGTTCGGGGGCAAACACCTTGGCGGGGACCGGTTCCGCCATGTGGCCGAGGCCGTGCGCCTCTACCTTGCCGACGCCTGATCCCACTTTGACACCGATCAAAGACCGCCACGCGCGCCGGTTGCATAGTCTCCCCGCAACACAGGAGGCACCCGATGAAACCGCTTGGCAAACCCATCGACCATTATTGGAAGGTTCAGGACATGGCCAAGGCCACCGGCACCGATCTGGTCGCCGCATGGCAGGACGGTCGCATCGGCGAACAGGAATGGGCGGGCATGGTCGAACGGTGCCGCGCGTGCCAATGGGTCGACGGCTGTAAACGCTGGCTGGATCAGCACGGTGACGGCAATGCCGAACCGCCCGTCGATTGCGTCAATCACCGCCGGTTTGAACACCTGCGCGCCACGGGCCACGCCCCGAACAGTTGACGCGCCCACCCCGCGCCGCCACGATGCGCGGATGGCAGAGTTTCTTCGTCGCCTCAAATGGCGCTGTATCTGGAGCATGGCGGGCCTGCGGGACACGTGGGCGGGCGAGCATTCGTTCCGATCTTGGGTCTGGGCGAATGTGGTGTCGGCGATTGCCGCGTTCCTGTTGCCGCTGACGGGTGGCGAACGCGCGCTGATCCTGTCCCTTGGGGTGATGGTTCTGGCGCTGGAACTGATCAACACCGCGATAGAGCGCACGGTCGACCGCATTTCCATGGATCACGACGATCTGGGCCGTCAGGCCAAAGACGCAGGCAGCGCCGGCGTCGCCACAGCCGCCATCGCAACGGGCGTGGCATGGGTGGTGATTTTGGTGGGTTAGTGCTTTTCAGCATCCCCTACCAACCAAAGCACGAACGCGGCGGCGATGGGTGATGCTACCAGTCCGAACAAAAACCATCCCAAAGGGTCCCTGTTACGAACACGCGCCATGTCTATTGGAAGCGTGATTAGGAGGTAGCACACGTAGAGGCCGATAATGGCACCGACGAGACCTGTTATTGGCCCCAAAAGTCCAAGTGAAGTACCTTCCACAATTCTGACCCAACTAGATGAACCTTGCCTAGACTTATTCAGTAGCCAGCTGGGATGCAATTTCTGATTGAAGTTCCCATCCGTCTTGCCTGAAAAGGCGAGCGCCACCTTCACATTGCAGGATCAACCGTTCGGTGTTCTCATCGCTAAACTGGCTGCCATCATGCCGGTGTGCTGGCGTTCCAGAGCATTTCGAACAGCATGGATTGCAGGTCGGCGAATTCGCGGCTTTCGATGATCACGCCATAGTTTTCCTTGCGGGATGAGATGATCGCGACCTTGTTGTCGTAGACGTATTGCGTCATCGACAGCAGCAGTTCCTCGGGGGCAAAGCGGAGGTCACGGCGTTCATCCGCGCTACGCGGCCAGATTTGCTCGCTGTCCTTCTCGCGCGAGCGGACCACGCGCAGGGAGATGCCGCGCTCAAGCCGTTCGGTGATCAGTTGGTCCATCACCTCAATTCCGGGGATCGTCATCAGTTCATCCATCGACAGGATGCCGCACAACCGTCCCGACGTGCAGGTCAGCGTGTCCCACAGCACCTTTTTGATGCCGTCCACGCCCTCATAGAAATGGATTTGCGGTTTGCCCGCCGCAAGGTTGTACATGGACCGCAGGTGGGGCAGCAGGTCCTCGGCCACCTTGCGGCGTTGTTCCATCTGTTGGAGCAGGGCGATCGGGTCCTCGACGCGCACCATGCGGCGTGTCCCGACGTCGCGCAGTTGCAACAGGCCCTCTTTCTCCAGTTTCTCGGCCAGATCATAGCCTGTGGTGCGCCGCACGCCCGAGCGTTCCGCGACCTCGTTGATGCTGGCCTCACCCAGATCGAGGGCGGCCATGTAGAACTGATAGGTTTTGCCGGTGATGCCGAGGCGGTGGAGTTGGGATTCGATGCTCATGTCGGATTCTTGTGCAGGATGACGGGGAGATGTTGTCGGAAAAAATAGACAACTTGCGGAAAAGCACAATTATTAATCGCAGTATTTTGATGATGTGGGCGAAAGTATCAGAACAATAGCGGAATATATGGCGAACAAATGCGGATTTTAGCTGTCGAAAACTTTCGAAACTTTGGCGGTTTTCGCAAATTCTGTTGCCGGAAAATTTTGACAGTGTTTCCCTTGATGCAGGTCGAGACCACTCCTTGACCGCCTCAAATCCGTTCGCAAAAGGAATTCCACATGGTTCGTTTTCACTCTCCGACCCTTGCTGTTCTGCTGACGATGACCTCTGGTTTGGTGCTGCCCGCGCAGGCCCAAGAGGTGGTCAATATCGGGATCATTCAACCCCTGTCCGGCCCCAACGCGCAATTTGGCACCAACGCCCTGCATGGCAGCGAAATGGTCGTCGAAGCGATCAATGCGGCGGGCGGGATCAAGTCCATGGGCGGGGCCAAGGTGCAACTGGTCGTCGCCGATGTGCCCAGCCCCAACGCAGCCCCCGCCGCGACCCAGCGTCTGGTTTCCCAGAACGAGGTCGCAGGCGTTGTCGGCGCGTTCATTTCGTCGATCACCCTGTCCGCGTCCGAGATCACGGAACGCGCAGGGGTGCCGTTGATCACCTTTGCTTTTGCCGACCAGATCACCGAACGCGGCTATGACTACGTGTTCCAAGTGACCCCCAAGGGCAGCACCTTTGGCAAGGATCAGCTGGGCTATACCGTTGCGATTGGTGAGGCTGCGGGCACTGAAATCGACAAGATCGCGATCCTTTATGAGGACACCGCCTATGGCACGGCCCAGGCCGCCGGTCTGCGCGCCGAGGCCAACGCTCGCGGGATCGAGATCGTTATGGATGAGGCCTATCCCCTTGGCATCACCGATGCCTCGGCCCTTGTGAATAAACTGCGCGCCTCGGACGCCGACGCATTCCGTATTGTAGGAGTTCTGGGCAGAAAAGCAGAGCCATTTAGCATTGGCTCTGCCTTATGTTTTCAATTGCAAAGGCAGATTGGCAGGTTGAAGCTTCTTACTAAGATGGAGGCCCATCTTCGCTCGGATTAGCCTTGATCAAAGGCGGATACGAATGCCCTGATCACGAACTGCGCAACGCGATGTGCATTGTAAACATCACTGAACGTCGCTGTTGTTGATCGTTCATGAGCATATGCGTTTCTCCAAGTGAAAATATTCTCATAACTGGTTACCAAATCAGCCCTAAATCTTCGTTCGACAACGGCTTTGCGCTCTTGCAGGACCTTGTGGAAGGTAGTTGAATTCTTCTTCACGCCTTTCCCCGTCCACTCTGTCAGACCAAATCGCCGAGAATAAGAAATCAAATCCGGAACTGAAATCTTAGCGTTTAGGCGTTCAAAATCCTTCTCAATGTGATCGCGATACTTTGGGTGGAACTGCGCTGCGTATTCAACCAAGGTTTCCTTTACTATACCCTCGTATGAAGCCGCTATGGTGACCGCGAACATTCCCGCGATCTCATTTCTGAGAAGCTGCTCCGAGCTGGAAGTTCCGCTCAATTTTCTTTCGATATCGCGTGCAAGACTGCGAATGTGTTGAAGATTATCGTGGAGAATTTCACTCATGTCCAAACAGGATCTTGTCAGCAATCTTTTTACGAGTCTTAACGCTGTCTATGTTGGAAGTATTTGAGAATATAACGTTTTTGAAATCATCATTTTCGAGGAGCTCGTTGTAAGCCTCAGCCGTGAGTTTAGCCTGCTCCCCCTGTTCGATAAGAGCCACCATCACCGCTTCGAGTGTTGCAGCGTTCAAGAGACCTCGCGGTCTGAAAGGCTTCTGAAGGGCTTCAACGACAGCTTCTGTTGCGTATGGAAAAATCTTGCTAAAGTCGCTTGCCCTATCTGTGTCAAATCCACGATTTTTTGCCATTTCTACCGACAAAAAGTCTTTCATCGGAGGGACATAGTTGTCGGTATTTCGAAAGAATGCGAGAAGCCGAAGGATCAGCTCGATATCTCTTTGCTTGGGGTCTGCGTCTGGCTTGCCGTAGATAAGTCGCCAGTTTTCATCAAGATTCAACTCTTCAAGTTTGGCAAGAAGCTCTCCTCTGAAAACAGCGTTTCGTATCTCCTGCGCATTCAGTGGTTGACCACCTGTATTGAGCCTTTCGAAAATGTGATAAACACTTTCGGGCTGCTCTTGATCCGGTGTCAGTTGTTTTACAGTGACACCTCTCAGGCTCGCATTTTTTACTCTTCGCTTTGTTCGATCATCGAGGTCAAAGAATGACTTGCCTTCCAAGTCTTTGCGCTGTTCAAGCCCCTTAAGCTTAAAGACTTTTCTGTTGCCTTTAGCATCTTCTTCGCCGAAGAACCCTTCAAAGAAATAAGCGATGGAAGTAATACGTTGCTGGCCGTCGATCACCTCGAGTTGCCCATCACTATTCTCATAAAAGAAGACCTGAGGAACCGGCAATCCGATTGCGAAGGATTCGATTAGCGTCGACGCTCGCCGCATATCCCAGACAAATTTTCGCTGGTAATCGGGGATGATAATGTCTCCGCTCTTGAATTTGCTTGCAAGCAATTCAAGCGTCCAGTCGCTCGAAGTGACCACAATATTGAATTCGACTGTAGAGGTCTCGGTCTCTTCGTCGGTTAGGTATTCAATCTCAACGTCGTTGTCTTCTGTCACAGTTACTCTGCCTAGTTCTCGAGAAAAATTTCGTAGTATCAGTTTCCGACAAAACCTTATCCGTCGAGGATCATCTATTCAATATTGCCGCAACAGCGGTCAGCGCGCTGGCTGTGCGCATAAATGCCCCGCACGCCCAGCTGCGGCTTTTTCAGTGACCAGATAGAACAAATCTCGGCTCGAATGACCAGCTACTTCAGCTTCCCCCACAGCGGCGTCCCATAGGCTAGCCAGGGCTGGTAGAGTGTCTTGGCTGGATCAGGTGTCTTCGCGTCTGAACCGTCCGGACGACGCGGGATGATACTGGCACGAGCTGCGGGTGTGCGTTTGATCGGAGCCCTGTGACGTCGCTTGGCGACCTCGATGCGAATGTCTTCGCCCGGCACTTGGATGGACGCAATCCCGGCGGGCACAGCATCCGTCTCTTCGTGCTTGTTCAACGGTGAGACGTAGTCACGCTTCTCAAAGTAGTTGTAGTGGATCCGATAGATGTTGAGCAGCGCGATCAAGACGCGCGGGTTGTAGCTGGCGCCGTTGACATACGACGGCCCCTTGCGTGCACCGCCGGATCCGGCGCGGACGGCCAGTGTGTTTCGGTCGCGCAAAGAGACCATGAATGACGCTACAGGCTGTAGAGTCGCGCTCACGACCCGCCGGGTTATCGCCTCGCGGAGCTTCGCGTCTGTTATATTCGTTTGGAAGCCAAGCTTTTTGAACTCTTCGCGATACCGAGGGGAAAGGATCGGAAAACCAACCGTCTTGTTCGTCTCCTTGGCGACCTGGACTGGGCTATGAAGCCACAGCTCGGGAAATGACCGAGCCTGAAAGTTGTCGATCGGAAATTTCCCAACGCTTTTACCGCGCGCCCTCACGGCGGGTCTCAAGCGTGGGTTCGTCCACGCATGCAGGGCATCCCACGGAGTAAGATTAGGATTGGCTTGTCTGAATCTCCGAAAAGCTGTGCTGAACGCGTTGGTTCGCGCGGTCGTCTCGCCTTTCGTCGCCGCCTTGTCAAAATGGACAACAAGCCACTCAAAGAGATCATCTTCGATGTCTTCGCGAAAGACGTGTGGCACTACGCGTGCCATGGCTGCTTCCTGTTCGCTTACAAGCGTCAGTTTGCCGTTCGGCAGCATCTCGCGCAAACATTCGAGATGGGCGGCCTTCGTGTATGTGTCCGAAGTCATGATGCCCGAAAAGGCGTTTCGCGTGTCCCGTTCGGCCTCTGGAAAATTGAAGTAGGCTTTGCGGATCAAGCCCAAGATCAACTCGCGATTTCTTGCTTCTTTGAGGAGATCTTCCGTCGCTTGATCGATTGGCATCCCCGAGTGCGCAAACCCTTCGTGTGTCTTTAGCCGAAACAGGCGAAGGTGGCTCTCAGCTGAGGCGAAAAGTGGGCCTTCATGGTATCGACCAGATGGGCGCTGAAAATCGAGCAACGGCGCCGTAAAGCTCGTGCCATCGGCCTTGGTATAGCGTTTGTGGAACATCGTCCAACGAGGCTCGCGGTAATAGGTGTCGAGCAGATAGTTCACTGGTTCTATAGTCGGATCGAAGTCGACGTCTATCCGGAACACGTAGCCAGACTCGATATCAGCCGAGATCGAGCAGTTGAGTTGCGTCGTGCGCCGATCTTTCCTGGTCTCCCAGTTGACGGTTAGAACGATGTCATCGTGTGCGATCCGGGAATGGCGGAACCCGCCATTCCGGTTCGTCCGCTTGCGCCATTTAGACAGCTGCGCACGTTCGTAGGCGAGAAGAACCCGCTCAAGCCAGAATATTCGATCATAGAGCCTCGCCATACCCAGGCCATTCCGGTTTTCTTTCAGCGACAGCTTGCGCTGGATCGACGTGAGGCTCGCATTGTTCACCAACTCGGTGAAGATTCGAATGTTGTCGGCGCGGTCCTTTTGTCGGCTGTGCTCTGCCGAAACGGTGAACCGCGCGCCCTTCTTGCCCCGACACGGCTTGTGCACCAGACGCACGCCGATGGGCTTCCCTGACTTCCTGTGTCGTTTGTTTCCAGCGATGCTTTTGCCATTTGCCCCATCGAAGGCGAACTGCTCAGGTGCTTCGAGATATTGTTGTCCACAAGCTCCGCAGGACGGCCCATCCAGAAGTCCATTCATACTCCGCAGACGCGAAACTTCGTCGTCGAAGTGCTGATTGGACAGGATCTTCTGGCTCACTTTGCAATCGGTGTTGCCACGTATGTGCTGGCATACAAAGGACCGATTATCACTCCACCCAACCGGATTGTTCCAATACTCAAAAATGTAAGAGGTTCGTTTGTCCGCCTTTCGCGAAGAGCTCTCCATCTTGTAGCGACCGAGACCGGCGGCCACCGCATCATCGGAAACCATAGCCTTCTTCAGAGCTTTCGATCCTCCGCGTCGGTCGAGCAAAGTAGGGCTTAGGGCAACGCCATAGTTGGGGCAATCAGGGTCCGCGCATGTGTTCAGGTTCACGCGCCCGACTTGGGGCGGATACACTTGCGAAATATTCAGGGACTCGATTGATGGCAGTTCCAAATCGTCTACTCGGATCGATCTCATGTGTGCTTGTTCAACAACCTCATTGGCCGTTCTCCGAAATTCAGAAGCTGAGGAACGATCGTTCTTGAAAAAATAAGGCGAAATCTGGGACAGGCGTCGGTCAAAAATGTGAAAAATCAAAGCTCTGCCGCATTTCTACGGCAGAGCTTCATGTTATGGCCTCCTACAGAACGGAATGCGTGCTCGGACGCTGAGGTGGTTTTTCCCGTGTCCTATCTGAACGACTCTTTGCTGATTATCCGCACGATGCGCCAACAGGGTCTGACGATCCCCGCGATTGGTGGCGCGGCGGGCTATGTCATTCCGAACTTCAAAGAAGGTCTGGGCGATCTGGCGGAAAACACCCTGTCCGTGGCCTCGGCCGCCGGTGATGCGATCCCCGAAATTTCCGCAGCCTATAAGCAAAAATACGGAAGCTTTATGACGCACGAGGCCGTGGCCTTTGCCGCCGCGACAGATGCAATGATCCAAGCGATCGAAATCGCGGGAACCGATGATCCCGATGCCGTGCGCGATGCGCTGGACGCGCTGGAGTATTGCGAAGGCTTTGCCAAGGGCATGCCGGGCGGCTGTATCAACTTTGACGAAAACGGCCATAACGCGGTGACCTATCCGATCATGGTGCAATGGCGCGGGGATGAGCCCGTGACCGTCTATCCGCCGTCGGATGCAACGACCGACCCGATCTGGACGCTGGAGCCGACCCAATAAGGGACGGCAACGGGGATCAGACATAATGGCGTATTTGCAAGCGATCTTGGATGGCATCCTGCTTGGGGGTGTCTACGGGGTCATTTCGACGGGGCTATCATTAGTTTTCGGCGTGTTGGGCGTGGTCAATTTCGCCCAAGCCGAATTCCTGATGGTGGGGATGTATGTGGCCTATTTCGCGTGGGCCTATCTGGGGCTGGATCCGCTGATCGCGGCGCCATTGGCCTTTGGCGTGGTCTTTGTTCTGGGGTTCTACAGCCAGAAACTGTTGGTGGGGCGGGTGATGTCCGCACCGCCTGCGGCCCAGATTTTTCTGACGGTTGGGTTGATGATCACCTTGGAAAACGGAGCCTTGGTCTTGTTTGGATCGGATTTCCGGTCGGTCAACGTGCCCTATCAGATCCAAGGGTTTCGCTTGGGTGAACTGTTCGTCTCGGCACCGTATCTCTATGCCTTTTTGTGGGCGGTGGTGATTACTGGCGCGCTGTGGCTGTTCATGGCGCGCAGTTGGACCGGACGGGCGATCCGTGCGGTGGCCCAAGACCCGATGGCGGCGACGCTTGCGGGGATCAACACCGCGCGCACCTATAACATCGCCTTTGGCCTTGGCGTCGGTCTGACGGCCTTTGGCGGTGCGGTGATCCTGCCCTACATCACGGTAAGTCCCACCGCAGGGGTTCAGTTCGCGGTCCTGATGTTCACGGTCGTCGTACTTGGCGGTCTGGGCAGCACCACAGGCGCCCTTGTTGGCGGGATCGTAGTCGGGATTATCCAGTCCCTGTCGGGGCTGTTGTTCCCGATCCAACTGCAGAACCTTGTCCTTTTCATCATCTTTATCCTTGTGCTGGCACTGCGCCCGCAGGGCCTGTTGAAAGGGGTCTGAGATGCGGTTGAAACCTACAGGTATTCTGTTGCTGGTGCTGTTCGTGGTGGCGGTTTTGCTGCCCCTTGGGCTTGATCCGCGGGGCAACTGGTTGCGGGTCATGGGGACCGTGATGATCTTTGCCGCCGCTGCGCAGGCGTGGAACATTATGGGCGGCCTTGCCAATCAGGTGTCTCTGGGCCATGCGGCGTTTTTCGGGATCGGGGCCTATGTGTCGACGCTCCTGTACATCAACTTCGGGATCAGCCCGTGGATCGGGATGCTGATCGGTGCGTTGGTTGCGGCGGGGGCGGGGGCCTTGATCTGTCTGCCGACGCTGCGCCTGACGGGGCATTACTTTGCCCTTGCGACGTTGGCCTTTGCCGAGGTGTGCCGTGTCATCGCCAACAGTTGGAGCAGCGTAACAGGCGGTCCCGTTGGTTTGACGATCCCGTTTGCGGGTGATGCGCCTATGTTGTTCCAGTTCCGCTCGACCGTGCCCTACTACTATATCATTCTGGCCCTCTTGGTCGTGGTGTCGCTGGTGTTCTGGCGCATTCAGGTCGGCGCCTTCGGCTATCGTCTGCGGGCGCTGCGCGAAACGCCCGAGGCCGCGTCGGTGGTCGGTGTGAACGTGTTCCGAACCAAGATGATCGCGACGATGATTTCGGCGGCCCTGACCGCGCTCTGCGGCACCGTGTTCGTCCAGTTCACCTTTTTCTTCGATCCGGACTCGGTCTTTAGCCTGACGACGATTTCGATCCGCTTGGCGATGATTGCGATTGTCGGTGGGTTGGGGACGTTGATTGGCCCGATCATCGGGGCGCTGTTCCTGCTGCCGCTCGAAGAGGTCGCGATCACCCTGTTGTCGTCGCAGGCATCGGGCGTGGCTCAACTGGCCTTTGGGGTGGTTTTGATCGCGGCGATCCTGATTGAGCCGCGCGGTTTGGTGGCGCTGGGCCCATGGATCATGCGCCGCCTGAAGGGCGGCCAACCATCCGCCCCATCGGATATGACCGCAAAAGGGGAAACAAATGTCTGATCCGATCCTCAGCCTGAACAAAGCAACCGTGACCTTTGGCGGTGTGCGGGCGTTGGACGATCTGTCCTTTGACGTGAACCGCCAAGAGATCGTCGGCGTCATCGGCCCGAACGGGGCGGGCAAAACCACCCTGTTCAACAGTCTGGTCGGCTTGCAAAAACTGCGCTCGGGGACAATCACGCTGGACGGGGTGGTGGTGTCTGATCGCAAGCCCCACCAGATCGCCGCGCTTGGGATGACCAAGACGTTTCAGAACACGTCGCTGTTTCCGGATATGGATGTGTTGGGCAATGTCACTACGGCGGGTCTGTTGCATCACCCCTTGGCCGAGGCCCGCGACAAGGCCGCCGATATCCTCGACCGGATGCGGCTGACCCCGATTGCGCGGGCGGGAATTGACGCGCTGACCTTTCCCCAGAGGGCGTTGATCGAAATGGCGCGCGCGATGGCGACCAACCCACGGGTTCTGTTGCTGGATGAGGTGATGGCGGCCCTGACACCGTCCGAAATGGATGAGGTCATGGAAACCGCGCGCCAGTTGCGGGCCGATGGTCTGACGATCCTTGTTGTCGAGCATCACATGCGCGCAATCATGAGCCTCTGTGACCGGATCGTCGTTGTGTCCTTCGGGCGCAAGATTGCCGAAGGCACGCCCGATCAGATCGCCGCCGATCCGGCCGTGATTGAGGCCTACCTCGGCTCAAGCGCCAAGGAAAAGGAGGTGCAGCATGCTTGATGTCCAAGGTCTATCAGGCGGCTACGGCGGGATCGACGTGCTCCACGATGTGTCGATCTCGGTCGAGGCGGGGGAAACGGTCACGATCCTCGGGGCCAACACGGCAGGCAAAAGCAGCCTGATGCGCGCGATATCCGGTCTGTTGCCACGGGTGTCGGGCAGGATCACCTTTATAGGTGCCGACCTAAGCGCACAGGCCGCGCATGACATTCCCGGCCTCGGGATCGCCCATGTGCCCGAGGGGCGGCATGTCTTCAAAGAGATGTCGGTTGAGCAAAACCTGATGTGCGGAGCCTATTGCGCCCGCGATCGGGGGGATGCGCGGGCGCGTCTTGATGTCGTGTTCGACCTGTTCCCCCGCCTGATGGAGCGTCGCAAACAGGCGGCGGGGTCCATGTCAGGGGGCGAGCAACAGATGGTCGCGATCGGGCGTGCGATGATGTCCGATCCCAGCCTGATCCTGATGGATGAACCCAGCCTCGGCCTTGCGCCCATCGTGGTCGATAGCGTCCACGAAGCGATGGGGCGGATCAATGCGCTGGGCGTGGCGATCCTGTTGGTGGAACAGAATGCGGTGATGGCCCTGTCGGTGGCGCGACGTGGCTATGTGCTTGAGAGCGGACGCCTTGTGTTGTCGGGGGATGCGGCGGCCTTGCGGGACGATCCCGGAGTAAAGCGGGCCTATCTCGGCGTTTGAGACCGGCCCGCCCAGAATGACAGTCAGGAGAAGACAATGACACTACGTGCAAGCGTGGCCCAAATCGGGTCCGTTCCTTTTGATGCGGCCAAAACCACCGACAAGGTCGTCGACTGGATCAACAAGGCCGCCGATGACGGTAGCGAACTGGTCCTGTTCCCCGAGGCGATGATCTCATGCTATCCCAAAGGGTATGATTTCGGCTGTATGATCGGGGTACGGACACCCGAGGGGCGCGAGGAATTCGCGCGCTATTTCAACAGCGCGATCACCGTGCCCGGTGCCGAAACCGACCGCATCGCCGAGGCCGCCGCCGCACGCGGTATTCAGGTCGTGATCGGGGTGATCGAACGCGACGGCGGCACGATCTATTGCACCGTTTTGTTTTTCACTCCCGAGGGCGGTTTGGTGGGCAAGCACCGCAAGCTGATGCCGACCGCGTCGGAACGTCTGGTCTGGGGCTATGGGGACGGGTCCACGCTGCCCGTCTTTGACACCTCGGTGGGCAAGATCGGCGCGGTGATCTGTTGGGAAAACTATATGCCGATGCTGCGCATGGCGATGTATGCCAAGGGCGTCGCGGTCTATTGTGCCCCCACCGCCGATGACCGCGAGACGTGGCTGCCAACAATGCGCCACATCGCGCGTGAGGGTCGATGCTATGTCCTGTCCAGCTGTCAGGTCCTGCGCCCTGAGGATTTCCAAGAGGCCGACCGCCCCGACATGATACCCACGGCCGAGGGGTTTTTGATGACGGGCGGGTCGGCCATCATCGACCCGCTGGGCGAGGTTGTGGCGGGCCCCGTGTTCGGCGAGGAAACCCTGTTGTCGTTTGATCTGGACGCCGATGTGATCGCGGGGGCCAAACTGGATTTCGACGTGGCCGGTCACTATGCGCGCCCCGACGTGTTCACCCTGACGGTGGATGAGCGCGAAAAGACCCCCGTGCGCAGCGTGACGTCCTAAAACATCCCGCCCCACCGTCGGTCGGTGGGGCGACCTTCTCCGCACACTAACCGCCCGCTTTTGTCGGGCACGCGACTAATTCCCGAAAACCTGCAAAATGGCGGGAATAAGGGGCCGGTGCGGCACGTATCCCTCTCACTAGCATCTAACGCGGACCGGCCCAGCAGCCTGCCAAATGATCCGCACAACCAGAGTGATGAGGAGATATCGTATGAGTATTCAAACAATGGCCATCGGCGGCGATCACGGCACGGATTTCGACATTCAGGCCGTCCATTCCATCGGCTTTCGCGCAAGCGATATGATCGAGGCGATTTTGCTGAACGGGACCAAACACGGCGACACGCAGGGCAAGGAAACCCTGGTTCTGGAATTCCAGCAGGACGAATACATCGTGAAACTGGTCGTCTATGAGATCGAGACCAGAGGCGAAACCCGGATTGCCGGTGTCGCACTCGAAACCAACCGCGGGCGGGTCCTGAAGGCAGGGACGCTCAAAGGTCGGTCTACGGTTCTTGAGGGGGTCCGCATCCTTGGCCTTGGCGGGAACGCGGGGCATCAGCTGTTCAAGCTGCGCGCGCGCTATATCGCCGACTATCAGGAATCCAGCCTGATCGAACGGGGCGCCCTTGCTGTGACCGGCGTGATTGCCCAAGGCCAGACCTATGAAAGCTTTGAGTCCAGCCGCGTCTCCAAAATGAACGCCTCGCGCACCTTCCTTGAGACGGTCACAAGCATCGAGCATTCGACCGAGAGCAGCGCCGCCATCGGCGAATTCACCGCTAAGGCCAGCATGACCTTTGGCCTGAGCGTGACGACCCAAGCCGAGTTCAACCAGCAGGTCGAGAGCGAAACAACGACCAGTCAGCGCCTGACCTATTCCCCGCCCGAAGGCCACATCGGCCTAGAGGTCGTGGCCATGGATGCCTTCCGCGCCAGCGATGGCACCGTCTGGTTCTTTCCGACGGGGGAGCCGAACATGAAATCGGCGGCCATCTCCGGTGACGACGTCATCAAGCAAGAGGTCTATGACATGACGGGTACCTTGCCCCTGCATCTGCCCTATATGGCGGACCAATGTTATGGCTATGAGCGTTTTAGCACCCTCTGATCGACCAGCCCGCCCGAGCGAAAGCCGCCCAAACGGGTGGCTTTCAACGGGTTCAGGGGCGCGAGATCGGCAGGTATCCACCCGTGTCGGCACAATACCGCGAACGCGGGTGTGTCGCCTAGGCGCGTTATTGCCTTGGGTTGTGGGGTATGCCTCAATCGACCTGATTCATCGTGTTCCTGTTTCCAACGATAGTGCCCGTATGCCCACGACCCTAAAGCAAGACCTGATCGCGCTTTTGCCAAGGTTGAGACGGTTCGCCTTTACGATCGCCCGTTCCGCCGCCGATGCGGACGATCTGGTGCAAGAGGCCTGTATCCGCGCCCTGACACGTCAGGACCAATGGAACCCTGCTCAACCTCTGGATCGTTGGGTGTTTCGCATTCTGCGCAACGTCTGGATTGATGAGGTCCGCAAACGACAGGTCCGCACGGGTCAGGGGCAAATCCCTGCCGAAGACGCCTCGGAGCTGATCAGCGTTGAGACCGGCGAGGCGCGGTTCGCCGAGCGCGAGTTGCACAAAAAGATCACCGAGATGCCGGATGAACTGGGCCTTGTGGTTCTTGTCGTTTCTGTCGAAGGCTATAGCTATAAAGAGGCGGCAGAGTTGCTCGATATCCCCGTCGGCACGGTGATGAGCCGCCTGCATCGCGCAAGGAAACAGCTTGCGCAGGATATGGTAGAGCCGCTGGGGGTGACGTCATGACAATTGCTTCTGAAAAACTCAGCGCCTTTCTGGACGGCGAACTTGGCCCCGAGGAGATGTCGGAGATCGAGCGCGCCTTGGAAAACGACGCCGCCCTTCAGGCCGAGCTTGAAAAGCTGATGCAGGCGGATGTCGTGTTCAAACAGCATTTTGACGACATGCTGGGCGATCCGGTGCCTCTGGATCTGGCCAAGGCGGTTGAGGGGTTTGAGGCGCCCGTCATCGCAAATATCCCCGCCGCGCCAAAACCGCGGATCTGGATGGTGTCCGCGTCGGCTGTGGTCGCGCTGGTGGTTGGTTTGTCGGGGGGCTTTTTCCTTGGCCAAGAGAGCGCGGGGAACGCCCCGCAAACCCAGATCGCCGCGCGCGGATGGTTGGATGACATCGCGTCTTACCACCGCGTTTATGCCGCACAAGACCGCCATCTGGTTGAGGTCCCCGCGTCAGAGGCCGCGCATATTGAGGCATGGCTGACCAGTTCCGTTGGAACACAGGTTGCGATCCCCGATCTCAGCGACATGGGCCTGACTTTTGCGGGGGGGCGGTTGCTTGTCGCGGCGGACAAACCCGTCGCGCAATTGATCTACACCGATGCGAATGGTGCGGTTGTCGCGCTGTGTTCGATCAAGACGGACGCACCGGTTGAGGGTCTGAACGCCCGAACCGTCGGGGCGTTTGACATGGTCAGTTGGGGTGCGGGCACGGCGAATTTCGTGTTGATCGGGGATCAAGGCCGTGCGGACCTACTCCAGATCGCGCAATCCCTTGCGACCGAGGCCTAACCCGCAAAAAAAATTTTTGCGGCCTGCGAGAATAAACCGGCCTCCGCATTCGTAGACGTGATGACCGCCCGGACGGCGGCGACACGGTAAACGAAACGGAGACAGCTTATGAAACTTTCAATTCTCGCCCTGACTGTGGCCCTTGGCCTTGGTGCATGTGACGCCTACGCGGCGGGCCATTCGTCCGCCCCTGCGATTGAGGCCAACGGCATTCTGACCAATGCCGAAGGGATGAGCCTCTATACCTTTGACCCCGATACGGCGACCACCTCGGCCTGTAATGGCGGTTGCGCCAAAAGCTGGCCGCCGTTGGCCGCCGGGGAGGGTGCGCATGACGCGGGTGATTTCACCGTCATCACGCGCGATGACGGCACCACGCAATGGGCCTATCAGGGGCAGCCCCTGTATCTCTGGGTCAATGACCGCAAGCCGGGCGATACCACGGGAGACGGCGTCGGTGGGAAATGGCACTTGGCCCGTCCGTAATGACCAACCCGCGCGCATTGTGTTGGATCATGGTGCGCGCGGGGTAGGGGGATCAGGGCGCCAGTTGGCCCCACAGATCATATTCCCCGGCCTCATCCACAGTGACAGAAACGATATCCCCGACGTTCAAACCTTGGGTGTTTTCATCGATAAACAGGTTGCCGTCGATTTCCGGCGCGTCGGCCTTGGTGCGGCAGGTGGCGATGCCGTCTTCGTCGATGTCGTCCACGATCACATCCATGGTCTGTCCGACCTTGGCGGCCAGCTTGGCCTCGGAGATCGCTTGGGCCTTTTCCATGAACCGTTCCCAGCGGTCCTGTTTGATCTCTTCGGGGACGTGGTCGGGCAGCGCGTTTGAGCGCGCGCCGTCGACGTTTTCGTATTTAAAGCACCCGACGCGGTCCAATTGCGCCTCATCCATCCAGTCCAGCAGGGTCTGGAATTCATCCTCGGTCTCACCAGGATAGCCGACGATAAAGGTCGAGCGCAGGGTGATATCGGGACAGGCCGAGCGCCACGCCGCGATTTCGTCCAGCGTCTTGGCCGCCGCCGCGGGGCGGGCCATCCGTTTCAAAGTATCGGGGTGCGCGTGCTGGAACGGGATATCCAGATAGGGCAGGATCAGACCCTCGGCCATCAGGGGGATCAGGTCGCGCACATGGGGGTAGGGATAGACATAGTGCAGGCGCACCCACGCCCCTAGCGACCCCAGATCACGCGCCAGATCGGTGATATGGGCGCGGTGGTCACGGTCAGTGGCGTGCTTGATATCCACCCCATAGGCCGATGTGTCCTGCGAGATCACCAGCAATTCGCGCACACCGTTTTCCACCAGCTTTTCCGCCTCACGCACAACTGCATGGGCGGGGCGGCTGACCAGACGGCCACGCATATCGGGGATGATGCAGAATTTGCACTTGTGGTTACAGCCCTCGGAAATCTTGAGATAGCTGTAATGGCGCGGGGTCAGGGACACGCCGCTGGCCGGTAGGAGGTCCACAAACGGATCGGGGTTCGGCGGCACGGCACCATGCACGGCGTCCAGCACCTGTTCGTACTGATGCGGGCCCGTGACGGCCAGAACATTAGGATGCGCGCCGGTGATATACTCGGGCTCGGCCCCCAGACAGCCGGTCACGATCACCCGTCCGTTTTCGCTCAACGCCTCGCCGATCGCCTCAAGGCTTTCGGCTTTGGCGGAATCGAGGAACCCGCAGGTGTTCACGATGACCGCATCCGCGCCGGAATAGTCGGGCGAGATCGCATAGCCCTCGGCGCGCAGGCGCGTCAGGATGCGTTCGCTATCGACCAAGGCCTTGGGACAGCCAAGGGACACCATCCCGATTGTCGGCTGACCCTCGCGGGGACGCTCATCAAAACGGGGTTTGGGGGCAAGGTCGGGGCGCAGGTTTGGCGGGTTCGTGCTCATCTTGCCCATATAGACGCGAATCTTTGGGCGGAAAAGAGAGCACGTTTGCGTGGGCCGGACCGTCTTAGGGCAAATCTGTCGGGTGGCGGACATCGCGTTTGGAAATCCGGCGCATCCTGATCCGGATTTTACCCAGTACATTCCGGAGCGTTTATGTCCATCAAAGTATCCTTCATCAACCTCAGCAGTATAGATTTCACCGGCAAGCACAAAACGCTGGCCGAAGAGGGCCTCAAGACCGACATCACCTATCCTGGCGACTTTCTCGCGGCGCGCACGGGGCACCAAACCATGGAGATCGACCAAGAGGTCCTGTCTTGGTACGTCGACGGGAACATGGAAACGTGGTCCACGTGGATGCCCACCACGGATGGCGGCAAAACCTTTAGCACCGAGGGCGCGTTCGGTGTGAAAACCGAAAGCCCGCTGCAGTTTCTGTCGATTGGCAAGGCACCTTATTGGTACGCGGGCCACATCAAGTCCGGCCACAACGGGTACACGTGGGACATCCGCGATGGCCATGACAAGGCAACGCCCTACACATGGGCCCCTGCGGGCAAGTTTACGGTACTGGCAACGCCGGTCTGTCATCACAAATCAATCGACATTGCGGTCACCATTACCGACCTTGTCAAACCGATGCCGGGGGTCTGAGCGATGGCGGAACTGATGTTTTTGGCGGCTCAGGTCAATGGGTCATGGACGTACAAAGTGCGGACCACCGCAGACAACGTGAATTTCGCCTTTCCAGGGGCGGATTACGCCACGCAGGTGCAATCGGCACAGGCCTTTGCAAACAGCCTGCGCGCGGGTCAGCAGGCGGGGATCAACTGGCTACAGACCAACCTGAACGACCCGATGGGAGAGAACGTGGCAGGTTGGGCGGGCAATCTCTATGACGAGATGTTCAATGCAACCAGCGAGCTTGTCGTCAATGGCGTCGTAGAATTCACCATGGCGGAAGCAATTGACGAAGGCATGGTCGACGCAACCGCAACAATGCTGTCCGATGTTATTGATGTGGATGCGGATTTCTTTGGGTCAATGTTGCTTGGCCTGCTCGTGTGATCTACTACGGCTGGCGCTTAGGACCGGATGCGCCAGCCGGTTTTGAAGATGATCCAGACGACCGCCAACCCAAGGGCAAGAAAACCGGTCACCGCCATCAGGGACACGCCCACCGGCACGTCCGAGAGTTCAAAGAACGACCAACGGAACCCCGAGATCAGGTAAAGAACGGGGTTCAAATGCGTCACCGCCTCCCAAAACGGGGGCAACATATCGGCCGAATAAAACGCGCCACCAAGGAACACCAAGGGCGTGATCACCAACAGCGGGATCAGTTGTAGTTGCTCAAAGCTGCGCGCCCAGACGCCGATGATGAAGCCCAGCAGGGAAAATGATACCGCCGTCAGGATCAGAAAGCCCAGCATCCAGAACGGATGCGCGATGTGCAAATCCACAAACAGGGCCGAGGTCACCAGAATGATCAGCGCGATCATCAACGCCTTGGTAGCCGCCGCGCCGACATAGCCCAGAACGATCTCAAAGAACGACAAAGGCGCGCTCAGCAGCTCATAAACGGTGCCGACGAATTTCGGGAAATAGATGCCAAAAGACGCGTTGGTCACCGATTGCTGCAGCAGGGTCAACATCACCAGACCGGGCACGATGAACGCGCCATAATCGACCCCCTGAACGGTGTCGATGCGGCTGCCGATGGCGGTGCCAAAGACCACGAAATAGAGAACCGTCGACAGCACGGGCGAGATCACCGACTGCGCGATGGTGCGAAACGTGCGGGCCATTTCGAATTTGTAGATTGCCAGTACACCGCGCCAGTTCATGACGGCACCTCGTCGTTTGTGAGGGTCAGGAACACGTCCTCAAGGTTGGTTTCGCTGGTCTCTAGGTCGCGAACGGAAATGCCTGCGGCGGCCATGTCGGCGATCAGGCGCGTGATGCCTGTGCGCTTGGACTGGGCGTCGTATTCATAGATCAGACCCGTGAAATCCTCGGTGTGGCGCAGGTTGTAAGCGGCCAGACTGTCGGGCAATTCGCGCACCGCGTCCTGTAGGTGCAGCCGCAGTTGTTTCTTGCCCAACCGCTGCATCAACTGGTCTTTGTCTTCGACCAACAGGATTTCACCGGCGCGGATGATGCCGATACGGTCGGCCATTTCCTCGGCCTCTTCGATGTAGTGGGTGGTCAGGATGATGGTCACCCCGTCTTCCTGCAGGCTGCGGACCATATCCCACATGTCACGGCGCAGAGTGACGTCAACGCCCGCCGTGGGTTCGTCAAGGAACAGAACGCGGGGTTCATGCGCCAAGGCCTTGGCGATCAGCACGCGCCGTTTCATCCCGCCAGACAGTTCCATGTTTTTCGTGTCGCGCTTGTCCCACAGCGACAGGGCGCGCAGCACCTTTTCCAGATAGGCGTCATCGGGGGCCAAGCCGAACAGCGCGCGCGAATATCGCGCGGTGTTCCAGACCGTTTCGAACATCTCGATATGGATTTCCTGTGGCACCAGACCGATCATGCGCCGTGTCTGGCGGTAATCGCGGTGCACGTCATAGCCACCGACGGTGATTGACCCCGTGCTGGGCGTGATCAGCCCGCAAATCGACGAAATCAACGTCGTCTTCCCCGCGCCATTCGGCCCGAGAAGCGCAAGGATCTCGCCCGCGCGAATATCAAGGTTCACGTCCTTGAGGGCGGTATGGCCGCTGTCATAGGACTTGCCCAGACCCTGAATGGAAATCATGCTGTCGTTTGTCATATCTATCATCCCTTGGGGCCTGATCTAGCGACCAGCCCGAGGTCCGGCTATCCCGCTGAGCGCACCGGACCCCCTGCTAAAACGCACATGTTAACGCCAGCGATCAGGGTTTGGTTGCGCCCGAAAATGAAAAAGCCCGCCGTGATCGGGCGGGCCTTTGGGATAGGTATGCGGTGCCTTTACCGGCGGCGATCGCGACGCGAGCTCATCGGTTGGAAGGCGACGCCGACATGGGCCTCGCAATAGGGTTTACCCTGCTGAACACTCAGGCCGCAGAACCAGAAATCATCGCTGGACGGGTCGCCGATGGGCCATTTGCAGGTCCGCTCGGTCAGTTCCATCAGCGTCAGCTTTTTCGCCTGCTTTTCGACCTCGTTCACCTTGGCCAAGGCCTCGGGGCTGATCTCGTTGGCGGAGGGCTGCGGCGGTAGGGGCTGACCGGCGGGAATGATCTGTTTGCGCATCGGGGTCGCGACGGCGGGCGTCGGCGCCTCGGCGGCAGGGGCAGGAGCCGGTTTCGGCGCAGCGGCGGGCGCGGCCTTGGGCGCGGCGGGTTTCGCGGCCTTGGGTTTAGGCGCGGCATCTGCCTTGGGGGCCTTTTCCTTGGTTGCGGCACCGGCGGTGGCACGGTTGGACAGACCCAGGCGGTGCACCTTGCCGATCACGGCGTTACGGGTGACGCCGCCCAGTTCCTTGGCAATCTGGCTGGCCGATTGTCCCTCGGCCCACATCTTTTTGAGCGTTTCCACGCGTTCTTCGGTCCAGGACATCTATCTTCCTTGATTAAGGGCCGGCAAGGCAAAGGGCGAACTTGCAACGGGGCCCGTAAATTCTGACTTGGCCCTATTCTATTCGGGGACGGGCTTGGGATACAAGCCCACCAACGTCAGGCGCAAACATGGGGGCGCAGATGCAAGAGTCAACCACTATGGGGGTTCGCCGGTTCGGTCGTGTGAACTGGCTGGGGATGTACACGTTGATCCGGCGGGAAATCGCACGGTTCATGACCGTATGGAACCAGACCATCGCCGCGCCTCTGGTGACTGCGGGATTGTTTCTGGCCGTGTTTTCCTTGGCCATCGGGCCACGGCGCGGGGATGTGATGGGCGTGCCTTTCATCGACTTTCTGGCGCCGGGTATCCTGATGATGACGGTGATCCAGAACTCGTTCGCGAATGCGGCCTCGTCCATCGTCAGCGCCAAGGTCATGGGCAATATCGTCGACACGCTGATGCCGCCCCTGTCGCCGCTGGAGATTCTGATCGGCTATGTGGTCGGGGGCGCGGCGCGTGGTTTGTTTGTGGCGCTGGCCATTGGTGTGGCGGCCCTACTGATTCTCGGGATCGAAATCCAACACCCCCTGTGGGCGCTCTTGTTCGTGGTCCTTGGCGGTGTGTTTATGGCTAGCCTCGGGGTGGTGGCCGCGATCTTTGCCAACAAGTTCGACCAGATGTCCGCGATTTCGAATTTCATCGTGACGCCGCTCAGCTTTCTGTCAGGGACCTTCTATTCGATTGAGGCCCTGCCGGAGCTGTTGCAACGCATCATCCACGTGAACCCCGTGTTCTATCTGATCGACGGGGTGCGCTATGGCGTCATCGGGACATCGGACAGTTCCCCCGTTCTGGGCGCACTGGTCTGTAGCGGGGCGACGGTGGTCATTATGACGCTGTGTTGGCATTGGTTCCGCATCGGTTACCGGATCAAGCCGTAATGACCATCACCCGCACCCACAAAAAGGGCGACGCGGATTCCGTGGCCGTCTATTCCGATTGCGAACGGTATCGCTATACCCTGACGCGGGTTTGGGATGCGGCGGGGCAGACGGCGTTGTTCGTGATGCTGAACCCCTCGACCGCGACCGAGGTGCAGAACGATCCGACCGTTGAACGGTGCGAGCGGCGCGCGCGGGCGCTGGGCTTTGGCGGGTTTCGGGTGGTAAACATCTTTGCGTGGCGCGACACCGACCCGCGCAAGATGCGCGCGGCCGCCGATCCCGTGGGCCCCGAGAACGACGCGGCGATTGCCGATGGCGCGCGCTGGGCGGATCAGGTGATTTGCGCTTGGGGCACCCATGGCGAGCACCTGAACCGTGGTCCGGCGGTTGAGACCCTGTTGCGGGGCGTCCGGTCCGATCTGTACCACCTTGGCCTGACCAAGGCGGGCCATCCCAAACATCCCTTGTATATCAGCTATACACAAACCCCCGAGGCGTGGCCGGCCTAAGCCAGCCGGGTTAAAAGTGGTTAACCATTGCGACCGAATTCTTTCGGTCAGACAGGCGCACGCGCGTATTCTGCACCATGGTGAAAGGTCTCTGACGGGACCGTGGTGATTTTGGGGATACGGACATGCTGGGTTTAGCCGGTTTGCTTGGGCTGTTGATGGTCGGTGCGTCGATGAACATGGATTTTTCCGAGGACGAAGACGACGAAACCGAAACCGAAGAAGAACTGCCTGAACAGGAAGAATTGCCCAAACTGGTGTCGGGCACGGACCTGAACGACACCTTGGGCGGGGGTGAGCAGTCGGATTCGATCTTTGCCTTTATGGGGAATGACGTGGCCTATGGCGGGGACGGCGATGACATGATCGACGGCGGTGCGGGCGATGATCTGTTGGACGGTGCTGGCGATGACGATGTCCTGTTCGGTGGCGAGGGCGACGATAGCCTGCAGGGCGATTATGGCGATGACACCCTGAACGGGGATGCGGGCGACGACAGTCTGGCCGGTATGGCAGGCGATGACGCTTTGTCGGGCGGTGAGGGCGCGGATACCCTGATCGGCGGTGACGGGTCGGACAGTTTGGCCGGTGATACGGGCGACGATGCCCTAATGGGCGGCGAAGGGGATGATCTGGTCATGGGCGGGGATGGTGCGGATATCGTCAACGGCAATGACGGCAGTGACACCTTGTTCGGCGGGGACGAGGACAACCCCGAAGATGGCGAAAGCGATTACCTGAACGGTGGTGCGGGCGATGACACCCTGACCCTTGGCGCCGGTGACAACGCGAACGGGGGCGAAGGGGCGGATACGTTCACCCTTGGCGACTGGATCCAAGACGGTCCCGCCACGATTGAGGATTACGATCCGACCGAGGACAAGATCGTCGTGATGTACGATCAGGATTTCCATCCCGACGCCGAAGTTTCGGTTGAGGTCGATGAAAACGGACAGGCCTCTGTCTATCTGGATGGCGCGATGGTGGCCGAGGTGCCTGATGCCGGTGGTCTGACGGCAGAGGATATCGAAATGATCCCGCGCGCGGCCTGATCGACCTAGGATGTCCGCGTCAGGTCCGCTAGGTTGCCCCGATGGGAACACAGGGACCGACGGGATGACCGAGGACAACACGCACACCGACCTTGCCGCCGAACTGGCCGCGCTGCGCCAAGAGGTGCATGAGTTGAACCAGCAACGGGTCATCCGCGCGCATAGTTCGTGGATGCGGATGCTGTGGTTCTATTTCGTGCGCGGTCTGGCGGTGGGGCTGGGCACAGTGATCGGCGCAACGTTTCTGGTGTCGATGGCCGCGTTTTTCCTGTCCCAGATCGATTTCATCCCGATCATCGGGGATTGGGCCAATCTGATCGTGGATGAGATCACCCGCGACCGGATGGAACCGACCCAATAACCCATAGGGGGTTTACTTGCGGGCCCCGAATCTTGTAAACGCGCGCATCCGCTGAATTGTGGATATCTCCATGGGCCCTGCTGGACGACATCCCGGCTTGTGCCTTTACCCTTAACCTTAAAGGAGACCCCGATGTCGATCACTGTCGAAGAAAAGAACCGCCTGATCAAAGAATTCGCAACCAAAGAAGGCGACACCGGTTCGCCCGAAGTACAGGTTGCAATCCTGACCTCGCGCATCACCACCCTGACTGAGCACTTCAAGACCCACAAGAAAGACAACCATTCGCGTCGTGGTCTGCTCAAGCTGGTTGCTCAGCGTCGTAAGCTGCTGGACTACGTCAAGGGCAAGGACCAAGCGCGTTACCAGGACCTGATCAAGCGTCTGGGCATCCGTCGCTAATCGCGATCCGATCCTAGGACATTCGACGCCTGCCCATCTTTGGGCGGGCGTTTTTCGTTTCTGGCACGGGGTCTGGCAAATTATTTTGATTTTCCGTGTCACGAAATGATGGGGCGCGCGCTCTTTCTTCATGTACCGTCCGGATAGTCCGGCGGACAGAGGAAGGACAAACCGATGAAAACCTTTGACGTACAGGCCGTAGGCATCAACAAACCCGCAAATGCCGTGTGGGATTACATTTCCAAACCCGCAAACCTGCCGGAATGGACCAATGCTTTTGCCCGCGCCGATGATGACTCCGCCGATCTGGTGACCCCCATGGGCGAGGTCCCGATCCAGTTGCGCACCGAGGCCAGCGCGGACACCGGTTCGGTCGATTGGCACATGACATTCCCCGACGGCTCGGTCGGCACCGCGTTTTCGCGTGTCACGCCCGATGGCGAAGATAAGTCGATCTATTCCTTCGTTCTGATGGCTCCGCCGGTGCCGCTTGAGGCGCTTGAGGGTGCTCTGCAGGAACAGATGGGCATTCTGGCCACGGAACTGACCAGCCTTAAGGGGCGTCTGGAGGCATGATCGTTCTTCAGGAACATCTGGTGGTGGCGGCGCGCGATGGGGATCGCGCCGCCCTTGCCCAACTGGTACGGGACGCCGAGCGTCCGGTCTATAACCTGTCGATGCGGATGCTGGCCAATCGCGCCGATGCCGAGGACGCGACGCAGGAAATCCTGATCAAGATCGTGACGAACCTCGGGTCGCTGCGCGAACCGGCGGCTGCGGGCGGATGGGCGATGCGTGTGGCGTGCCGGCATCTGGAAACCATGCGCCGTGTGGGGCGGGTTGAGGGCATGCGCCTGACGTTTCAGGGGTTCGCGGCGGATCTGGACAACGGGCGGGGTGATCCGAGTGATCTGAACCTGACCGACAATGAAACGCGCATCGCGCTCCAAGAGGTGCGGGTCGGCTGTACCATGGCGATGCTGACCTGTCTGACGCGGGCCCTGCGTCTGGCCTATGTTCTGGGCGATGTGTTCGAGTTGTCGGATGTTGAGGCCGCGGCCGCCTTGGACATCACCCCCGCAACCTATCGCCAGCGTCTGAAGCGCGCGCGCGAACAAGTCACCGCATTTGTCCTGCGCACCTGTGGCGTGGCTTCGGACAGCGCGCCCTGTTCCTGTGCCTCGCGGATCAAACCGGCCCTTGCGCAGGGACGGATCGAACGGGGGCGAAGGGGCACCGGCGACCCCGTCACCCCCGTACCCGCCCATGGCCAGATCACCCAGACCATCCGCCGTCTGGAGCAGGGTCAGCGCACCGCCGCCTTGATGCGTGCGACCCCTGATTTCACGTCTCGCGTGGGGGCAATGGTGATGTCCCTGATCGACACGGCGGGCGAGGCATCGACACATTAGCATTCCGACATCCATGCTTTTCAAACTGGCGGTTTTCCTGTATGGCGCACGCATCTGAGACGTGACGCAAGGACCCCGGCGTTGTGCGAACAAGATAGATGGGGTCGGCGGAAATGGGTCCGCCAAGCAAACAGGAGACCCGGGAGGGCCCGGGAGTGCTCCTTTTAGGATACGCTAGATGTTTAACGTAACGACGAAATCGATGCAGTGGGGCGAAGAGACGCTCACACTGGAAACGGGTAAAGTTGCCCGTCAGGCCGACGGCACCGTCATCGCCACGCTGGGCGAGACCTCGGTCATGGCGAACGTAACCTTCGCCAAACAAGAGAAACCGGGGCAGGACTTCTTCCCGCTGACGGTTCACTACCAAGAGAAATACTATGCCGCTGGTAAAGTGCCCGGTGGCTTCTTCAAGCGCGAAGCGCGCCCGACCGAAAAAGAAACCCTGACCGCGCGTCTGATCGACCGTCCGATCCGCCCGCTGTTCGTTTCGGGTTTCAAAAACGAAGTTCTGGTCATGTGTACGGTTCTGTCGCACGACCTGGTGAACGATCCCGACATCGTGGCCATGATCGCGGCTTCGGCTGCTCTGACCATCTCGGGCGTTCCGTTCATGGGGCCGATCGGCGCGTGTCGCGTTGGTTACGTGGATGGTGAATACATCCTGAACCCCGAAGTCGACGATATGAGCGAACTGCGCTCGAAACCGGATCAGCGTCTGGACCTCGTCGTCGCCGGCACCAAAGACGCCGTGATGATGGTTGAGTCCGAGGCGTATGAACTGACCGAGGACGAAATGCTGGGCGCAGTGACCTTTGCGCACGAGCAGATTCAGCCGGTTATCGACCTGATCATCTCGCTGGCCGAAACCGCCGCGAAAGAGCCGTTCGACTTTACCCCGCCGGATTACAGCGAGCTGTTCGCAGCCGTCAAAGCCGCTGGCGAAGACAAGATGCGTGCGGCCTATGCGATCACCGACAAGCAAGAGCGCGTTGCCGCTGTTGCTGCGGCCAAGGAAGACATCAAGGCATCGCTCACCGAAGAGCAGCTTGAGGATGCAAACCTTGGTTCGGCGATCAAAAAGCTGGAATCCACCGTTCTGCGTGGTGACGTTGTTAAGAACGGTCGCCGCATCGACGGTCGTGCTCTGGACGAGGTTCGCCCGATCGTTTCGGAAACCGGTCTGCTGCCGCGTACGCACGGTTCGGCCCTGTTCACCCGTGGCGAAACCCAAGGTCTGGTTGTGACCACGCTGGGCACCGGTGACGACGAACAGATCATCGACGCGCTGCACGGTAACTTCCGTTCGAACTTCCTGCTGCACTATAACTTCCCGCCGTACTCGGTTGGTGAGGTTGGCCGCGTCGGTTCGCCCGGTCGTCGTGAAATCGGTCACGGGAAACTGGCATGGCGCGCGCTGCAGGCTGTTCTGCCCGCTCCGACCGACTTCCCCTACACGATCCGCGTTGTGTCCGAGATCACTGAATCCAACGGCTCGTCCTCGATGGCGTCGGTCTGTGGTGGTTCACTGTCCATGATGGACGCAGGCGTTCCGCTGAAGGCTCCGGTCGCTGGTGTGGCCATGGGTCTGGTTCTGGAAGACGATGGCGATTACGCCGTTCTGACCGACATTCTGGGTGACGAAGATCACCTGGGTGACATGGACTTCAAAGTGGCGGGTACCGAAAACGGCATCACCTCGCTGCAGATGGACATCAAGGTCGCAGGCATCACGCCCGAGATCATGAAAAAGGCACTGGCTCAGGCCAAGGCCGGTCGTCTGCACATCCTGAACGAGATGAGCAACGCTCTGACCGAAGCAGGTGAGTTCAGCGTCCACGCCCCGCGCATCGAAACGATGCAGATCCCGACCGACAAGATCCGCGAAGTGATCGGTTCGGGCGGTAAGGTTATCCGCGAGATCGTGGAAACCTCGGGCGCCAAGGTCGACATCAACGACGACGGCATCATCAAGATCGCATCGCCCAACGGCGAAGCCATCCAAAAAGCTTATGACATGATCCACTCGATCGTGGCTGAGCCCGAAGAAGGCAAAATCTACAAAGGTAAGGTCGTCAAAATCGTCGACTTTGGTGCCTTTGTGAACTTCTTTGGCAAGCGCGACGGTCTGGTTCACGTCAGCCAGATCGAAAACCGCCGTCTGAACCACCCCTCCGACGTTCTGAAAGAAGGTCAGGAAGTTTACGTAAAACTTCTGGGCTTTGACGATCGCGGCAAGGTGCGTCTGGCTATGAAAATGGTCGACCAAGAGACCGGCGAAGAAGCCAAAAAAGAAGAGGCCGAGGAATAATCCTCGACCCCTTCGAACTGATGAAGCCCCGGTTTTGCGACCGGGGCTTTTTTCTTGGCCTTACTCGGGCGCTTTGATCGTGCGCAGGTAGGGGAAGATTTCGGTCACTTCGCCGAACTTGGCCTTCGCGTCTTCGGTGGTGACGCTGTTGGCGACGATGACGTCATCACCCTGTTTCCAGTTCGCGGGCGTCGCGATCGGGTTTTTCGCACCAGCTTGGATCGAGTCCAGCGCGCGCAGGATTTCGTCAAAGTTCCGGCCAACCGTCATCGGATAGATCAGCATCAGTTTGACCTGCTTGTCCGGCCCGATGATGAAGGTCGTGCGCACGGTGGCGGTGTCGTTCGGGGTGCGGCCATCGGGCAGATACGCCTCGGCGGGCAGCATGTCATAGGCCTTGGCCACGGTCAGCGAACTGTCGTCGATGATCGGGAAGGTCACGTCGGCACCCGAGAAGGTCTCGATGTCTTTGGACCACTGCTTGTGATCCTCAACGCTATCGACCGAGACGCCGATCACCTTGGTGTTGCGCGCGGCAAACTGGTCCGCCAGCGTGGCAACCGCGCCGAACTCGGTGGTGCAAACGGGGGTAAAGTCTTTGGGGTGGGAAAACAGCACGGCATAGCCGTCACCGATCCAGTCGTGGAAATCGATCGTACCATGCGTCGATTCCGCTGTGAAATTCGGTGCAACATCATTAATCCGAAGCGCCATCTGAGCCTCCTTTGGCGTATTCACAAAAATATGTCCCCTACTTAATGCGCGAAATGCCATGTTGCACCCCCTGTCTTGCTCTGGCAGGTCGGGGCTGACACTGTGCGCGGGATTGAGTCGGGAAAGTGATGCGGATGCACCGTGAATTTTACATTGGTGGACAATGGGTTGCGCCCCATTCCGACCAAACGCATGTCGTGCTGGACCCCTCGACCGGTGCGCCATTTGCCACCGTATCGCTCGCTGATGCACAGGACGTGGATCGCGCCGTTGCCGCCGCGCGCGCCGCATGGCCCGATTGGGCCGCGACATCGCCACGTGCGCGCCGCGCCGTCCTGACCCGCATCGCCGAAGTTTATGAGACACGGCTCGAGGATCTCGCCCAAACCATCAGCCGCGAGGTCGGCGCGCCCATCGACCTTGCGCGCAAGCTGCACGCGCCCTCGGGCCTGCGGCACACGCGTGACTTCATCGCGGCGCTGGATGATTTCCCGTTCGAATTTCCGCTGCGCGCGGACACGCCCAACGACATGATCCTGCGTGACCCGATTGGCGTTGCCGCCATGATCACCCCGTGGAACCGCCCCCTGAACCAGATCGCGCTCAAGGTCATTCCGGCGCTGGCGACGGGTTGCACCATGGTGCTGAAACCCTCGGAAATCGCGCCGATCTCTGCCATGATGTTCGCGCAGATCCTGCATGATGCGGGCGTGCCGCCGGGGGTGTTCAACCTGATCAACGGCGACGGCGCTGGGGCGGGCACGACCCTCTCCGCCCATCCCGATGTCGATATGATTTCCTTCACCGGATCGACCCGCGCGGGCATCGCCATCTCGAAAAACGCCGCGGATACGGTCAAACGCGTGCAACTGGAACTGGGTGGCAAGGGCGCGAATATCGTCTTTGCCGACGCCGACCCCGATGCCGTCACCCGTGGCGTCCAACAGTGCTTTAAGAATAGCGGTCAGGCCTGTAACGCCCCCAGCCGCATGCTGGTCGAACGCGCCGCCTATGATGCTGCCGTGGATACCGCCCGCCTGATCGCCACGACCCTCACCACGGGGCCCGCGGACGCCCCCGGCAACCATATCGGCCCCGTGGTCGGTCGCGCGCAATACGACAAGGTCCGCCGCCTGATCCAGAGCGGCCTTGACCAAGGGGCCCGCCTGATCGCCGGGGGCCCCGACCGTCCCGCCACCCTGCCCGCAGGCGGGTTCTATATCCAACCAACGGTCTTTGCCGACGTGACCCCGGACATGGACATTGCCAAAACCGAAATCTTTGGCCCCGTCCTGTCGATCCTGCCCTTCGACACCGAAGATCAAGCGATCCAGATCGCCAACGACACGCCCTACGGCTTGACCAACTTCGTCCAAAGCCGCGACCGCGAAAAATGCCGCCGTGTTGCGCGCCAACTGCGCTCGGGCATGGTCGAACTGAATGGCACCACCCGCGCTGCCGGAACCCCTTTTGGTGGCATGCGCCACTCCGGCAACGGGCGCGAGGCCGGTATCTGGGGCCTTGATGCCTATTGCGAGATCAAGGCGATCAGCGGCTGGTAAACCCTGCCCCTTTCATCTTGGCAAAAATACTCAATTCCACAGCGCCACAGACGCAACCCAAACGAAAAGGGCCGCCCGTTTTCACGCGCGGCCCTCTGAATTCGGTGTGCCCGACTTACTCTGCGGCTTTGGTCTGAAACCCTTTGGCGATCATGTCGGTCGGCGCCACGGGGTATTCCCCCGAGAAACAGGCGTCGCAATATTGCGGACAGCTGTTGTTGCGGCCCTCAGGGTGACCTGCGGCGCGATAAAGACCGTCCAGTGAGATAAACTTCAGGCTATCAACGCCTAGATGCTCGCGCATCTCTTCTTCGGACATAAAGCTGGCCAACAGCTTTTCGCGCTCGGGCGTGTCGACGCCGTAGAAACACGGCCATGCGGTCGGCGGGCTGGCGATCCGGAAATGCACCTCGGCCGCACCGGCGTCCAGGATCATTTCCTTGATCTTACGACTGGTCGTGCCGCGCACCACGCTGTCGTCAACCAGAACGACGCGCTTGCCCTCGATCAGGGCGCGGTTGACGTTCAGTTTCAGACGCACACCCATGTTGCGGATCTGCTCGGTCGGTTCGATGAAGGTCCGGCCCATATACTGGTTGCGGATGATGCCCATGCCATAGGGGATGCCGCTCTCGTGGCTGAACCCGATGGCGGCGGGGGTGCCGCTGTCCGGTACGGGGCAGACCAGATCGGCCTCAACCGGCGTTTCGCGGGCCAGTTCGATTCCGATCTGGCGACGCGTCTCATAGACCGAGCGCCCGCCAAGGATGCTATCGGGACGCGAGAAATAGACGTGTTCGAAAACACAGAAGCGCGAGGCTTTCTTGTCGAACGGATGAAAGCTCTCGATGCCTTTTTCCGCCGAGATCACGACCATCTCACCGGGATCCAGTTCGCGCACGAACTCGGCCCCGATGATATCAAGCGCGCAGGTCTCCGAGCTTAGAACCCAGCCGTCACCGGCCTTGCCCAGAACCAAGGGACGCACGCCCAACGGATCACGCACACCGATCAGTTTGGTGCGGGTCATAGCGACGACCGAAAACGCACCTTCGACACGGCGCAGGGCGTCTTTCATCCGCTCGGGGATGTTCCGTTGCAGCGAGCGCGCCATCAGATGGATGATACATTCACTGTCGGACGAGGATTGAAAGATCGAACCGCGCTCAATCAGCTCACGGCGCAGGGCATCGGCATTGGTGATGTTGCCGTTATGGGCAATCGCCGCGCCGCCCATCGAAAACTCGCCAAAGAACGGCTGCACGTCGCGGATCGCGGTCTGCCCTTTCGACCCGGCGGTGGAATAGCGCACGTGCCCGATGGCAAGACTGCCGGGCAGGGTTTCCATCAGGCTGGCTTTGGTGAAATTGTCGCGGACATAACCGAAACGACGCGCCGAGTTGAAACCGGCCTCGGGCGCGTAGGAGACGATCCCGCCCGCTTCTTGGCCGCGGTGTTGCAGGGCGTGTAGACCCAGTGCAACAAAGTTCGCCGCGTCTTTCAGGCCGATTGCGCCGAATACGCCGCATTCTTCCTTCAGCTTGTCATCATCGAACGGGTGGGAGGGGGGCATCTCACGCATCAAAGCGGGGCTCCGATTCCAGTGGCAGGGGCAGTGTGGCCCCTACTTAGTGGCTTCGGGTCCCGGTGTCACGGATGGATCACCGGAACCGTCGCAAAAAATTCATATTGGCTACCGCTTATTCGGCGGCGACGCATTCCCCAACGAGGTCTTCGAAACGCTCGGTGAACCAGTTCAGGGTCTCTTCGGGATCACGATCAGACAGTTGATCGGTCAGGCCTGCGAACACGGCGGCAGAACGGCTGTCGTCAACCATGGGGACCGGATCGCTGATCACCGTTTGGTAGACAAAGAAGGTCACGGTCACCAACAGAACCCCGCGCGCCACGCCGAACAGGAAGCCAAGACCCTGATCCAAGCCCCCAAGCGCCGAGCGCTGGATCATGCTGGAAAACAGCGGGGTAAAGAGCGACACGATCACCAGCGCCACGGCGAACACGGCGGCAAACGAGGCCAGAACCGAGATTTCGCAGCTATCGGCGATGATTTTGTCCAGAACCGGAATTTGGCGCACCAACGGCACACCGGCAGGGGCGAACAAGAACGCCAGAAACGCGGCTGCAAACCAACCGGCAATCGCCATCGCCTCGCGCACAAAGCCGCGCGAATAGGCCAAGATCGCCGAAAGAATGATGACGATGGCCACTGCCGCGTCGATTACCGTAAACCCGTCCATCTATCGCTCCTGCGGGGCTAACCCGCCCCAAATACGTCCCCAACAAATGCGGTCAGGTCGGACATTTTGCGTATATTCAACCCGGCGCTGCCCCCGACTTTGGATCCTGCGGCGGCAATTGCTGTTGAAAAACCAAGTTTTGCCGCTTCTTTCAACCTGTTTTCGGTCTGACCCACAGGACGCAGCGCGCCCGAGAGGCTAATTTCGCCGAAAACCACCGTATCCGCGGGCAGCGCGACGTCCTCGCGTGCGGATAACAAGGCGGATGCGACGGCTAGGTCGGCGGCGGGCTCTGTGACTTTCATGCCACCTGCCACGTTCAAAAAGACGTCAAGTCCGGCAAACGGGATGCCACAGCGCGCCTCAAGCACCGCCAGAATGGTCGACAGACGCCCCGAATCCAGTCCCACCACCGTGCGGCGCGGGTTGCTGAGGGGGCTGGGCGCGACGAGGGCCTGAATTTCGGTCAGGACGGGGCGCGTGCCCTCAATCCCCGCAAAGACCACCGATCCGGGTGCGGGCTGGCCACGTTCGGACAGGAACAGGGCCGAGGGGTTCGCGACCTCGCTCAGGCCCGATCCGGTCATCTCGAACACGCCGATTTCGTCTGCGGGGCCAAAGCGGTTTTTGACCGCGCGCAGAATGCGGAATTGATGGCCGCGTTCGCCCTCGAAATAGAGAACCGTATCGACCATGTGTTCGACGACGCGCGGGCCTGCGATCTGGCCCTCTTTGGTGACGTGGCCGACAAGGATCACCGCGATGCCCGTGCGTTTGGCAAAGGTCACTAGTTCATGCGCAGCGGCGCGGACCTGACTGACCGACCCCGGCGCGCTATCGACGGTATCAAGCCACATGGTCTGTATCGAATCGATGATGGCGAGTGCCGGTTGCTCGGCCTCAAGCGTGGTCAGGATGTCGCGCAGGTTCGTTTCGGCGGCCAGTTTTACCGGCGCGTTCGACAGGCCCAGACGTTCGGCGCGCATGCGGACCTGTGCGCTGGCCTCTTCGCCCGAGATATAGACGCACGGCACGCCCGCACCGGCGAATTTCGCTGCCGCCTGCAACAACAGGGTGGATTTCCCGATGCCCGGATCGCCCCCGACCAACAGGGCCGAGGCAGGCACCAACCCGCCACCCAATACGCGGTCCAACTCGCCCACACCGCATTCATGGCGGGGCGGCGGGGCCTCGGGCGTGGCAAGGTCCTGAAGTGCGATCTTGCTGCCACGCGCCCCGCCCAGCGACTGCTTGGACGGACCCGCGGCCAGCGGTTTTTCCTCGGTGATGGAATTCCATGCGCCACAGGCGTCACAGCGCCCCGCCCATTTCTTGTGGGCGGCGCCGCATTCCGCGCAAACGAATGATGTCACTGGTTTAGCCATGGTGCGTTGATGGCCGAGGGTCCGTGCAGATGCAAGATGTTTGCGTCTTGGGGGCTCTGCCCCCGGATCTCGGTGGCCCGAGATCCTCCCCCGGGATATTTTGCCCAAAGCAAACAAGACACGCCCCGCCCATTTCGGCGCGGGGCGTTCTGCTTTGGACGGTCATCGGCGTCCCCGCCTGTACCGTATGGGCAGAATCGCACCAAATGGTTTTGCTTTGGTTAAAATATCCTGGCCGAAGGCAGACCGCATTAGCGGTCTTGCGGGATGGTCGTCAGGCTAACGGCGAGGGACACCAGAACACAGCCCGAAAACAGATAGAGCCCCCAAGCGGTTGAGATGGACCCGACGCCGATGCCCTTACCCGCGATGATATAGAGCGCGATCAGGAACACATCCGCCATCGACAGGCGCGCGGCGTGGATCAGATAGGGTTTGAACCGCGCGGGCAGCTTGCCGAACTGATAGGCGGTCAGGGCCACGGTTTTCCCATAGGGCAACACGACCGCAAACAGGGTCACAACGGCGGCCAGAAAGATGTCTTCGCCCCAGAGCTCTAGCAGACCCGACAGGATCGATATTTCCGTGCCGCCAAAGAACGGGATCAGTTTCGCGCGCAACAGGGGCGCGGCCCATGCAATCGGGAACAGAACCAACAGGGCCATGTTCACCGCGCGCAGCACCCTATCGCACCGCCGCAATCGGGCCTGTGGCGCGGCCATGGATGAACTGATCGACGTAGGGATCACCGCTCTGGTCCAGATCGGCGATGGGGCCGGTCCATTTGATCACGCCCTCATGCAGCATCGCCACATTGTCCGAAATCGCGCGCACGGACGACATGTCATGGGTGATCGTCATCGCGGTCGCACCCATCTCGGTCACGATTTCGCGGATCAGATCGTTGATGACCCCCGCCATGATCGGGTCAAGGCCGGTGGTCGGCTCGTCAAAGAAAATCACCTGCGGATCGGTGGCGATGGCGCGGGCAAGGCCCACACGTTTCTGCATCCCGCCCGATAGTTCGGCAGGAAACAGGTTCGCCACATCCGGAGTCAGGCCCACGCGGCGCAGCTTTTCAATCGCGATCTCGCGCGCCTCGGCCTTTGGGCGTTTCAGGTTGCCACGCAGCAGGCGAAAGGCGACGTTTTGCCAGATCGGCAGGCTGTCGAACAGGGCGGCACCTTGGAACAGCATGCCAAAGCGCTCCAGAAACGCCTCGCGCCCATCGTCGGTCATCGGGGCGCCGTTGATGCGGACCTCGCCCTGATCCGGTGTCACAAGCCCAAGGATACATTTCAACGTCACGGATTTCCCCGTGCCCGAACCGCCGATGATCACCGTACTGGTGCCCGTCGGCACGGTCAGGTTTACGCCACGCAACACGTGCTTCGATCCGAATGATTTATGGATGTCGGTCAGTTCAATCATGCCGCAAAGAACACCTCGGTCAGGACATAGTTCGCGGCAAGGATCAGAACCGATGCCGCAACCACCGCCGATTTGGTGGCGCGCCCGACGCCTTGGGCGCCGCGGCCCGAGTTCATGCCGTAATAGCATCCCGTCAACGCGATCAGGAAGCCGAACACCGCCCCTTTGACCAAGCCCGATCCGACGTCCCAGAATTCAAGATAGGTGACCGTGTTCTGCAGGTAGGTTGAGGCGTTGAACCCCAACTTGCCCGTGCCGACCAGATAGCCGCCAAAGATTCCGATGATGTCCCCGACGGCCACCAGAACCGGCACGGTCAGGGTCGCGGCCAGAACGCGCGGCGCGGTCAGGTATCGCATCGGGTCGGTGGACAGGGTGACAAGGGCGTCGATCTGTTCCGTGACTTTCATCGTGCCGATTTCGGCGGCCACAGAACTGGCCACCCGCGCGGCGACCATCAAACCGCCAAGCACGGGGCCAAGTTCGCGCACCATACCGATGGCAACGATCGAGGGTACGACCGATTCCGCCTGAAATCGGCTGCCGCCGGCATAAATTTGCAGGGCCAATGCCGCGCCGGTGAACAGCGCGGTCAGGCCGACGACAGGCAGGCTAAAATACCCGATGGTCAGCAGCGCGTGCCAGAATTCGCGCACATAAAACGGCGGGGTGAAAATCGCGGCGACGGCACGGATCATGAACAGGGCGGCGCGCCCGATGGACGCCATGCTGCCCAATGTGACGCGGCCAATCCCGCCAAGCGTGCGGGCGACGGCCATTACGCCGCCCCTTGGCAATAGCGGCGCGAGTATCGCCCGCCAAGCGAGGTCAGGATTTCATACCCGATGGTGCCGGCGGCGTCGGCGACGGTATCCACGGTCTGTTCATCGCACAGCAGGAACAGCGATTTGGGAACGGTGTTCAAATCGGTGATGTCGACCGTGATTAGGTCCATCGAGACCCGCCCGACAAGGGGGCAGGCGACGCCGTCGTGGTACATGTTGATGTTGTTGCTCATCGCGCGGATGACGCCATCGGCATAGCCTGCGGCGACGGTGGCAATGGTGCGCTGATGCTCGGTCGTCCATGTCTTGCCATAGCCGACGAATTCACCCGGCTCGACCACGCGGGTCTGGATCACGGGAAAGGACAGATGCGCAACGGGGCGCGCGTCGGCAAAGGGCAGGCCGCCATACATGCCAACCCCCGGACGAGTCACGTCGAAATGGTAATCAGGGCCCAGCAAGATGCCGCCCGTCGCACTGAGGGACCGTGGCACGCCAACGCCGTCGGTCATTGCACGGAACATGTCCAGTTGCGCACGGTTCGCGGGATCTTCGGGATCATCGGCACAGGCAAGGTGGCTCATGATCAAGCGCGGACCGGCGGTGAGGGCGATGTCGGCAACGGCGGCCCATTCTGCGGGTTCCATCCCCAGACGGTTCATTCCGCTGTCCAACTGAATGCCGAACGGTTTGCCTGGCAGGGCCTCAAAATGGCGGGTCAGCTGTTCCAGCGAGTTCAGCATCGGCGTCAGGCCCAGATCGCCGATCATATCCGTGTCACCGGCCATATGCCCGCCAAACACACAGATTTCCGGCCCTTCGCCCAGCTCTTGGCGCAGGGCCGCGCCCTCTTCGGCGGCGGCGACAAAGAACTTGCGCGCCCCCGCTTGGGCCAGCGCACGCGCAACGCGTCCCGCCCCAAGGCCATAGCCGTTCGCCTTGACCACGGCACCGGTTTCCACCGACGCGCCCGAGGCCGCATCCAACGCACGCCAGTTGGCCACCAGCGCATCGAGATCAATTTTCAGATGTCCTGTTCCCATGGCGTTGGTTTGAACAGCCCCCGTTCGCAGGTCAAGTGGGAAAAACCGCGCCCCCGTGGTGAGGGGGTGCGGGCGGGATTAATACTCGGGTTCGCGCTCGTCCGATTGCCATGCCTTTGCAAGGTTGCCAAAGCGCGTGAACTGCGCCTCGAACGACAATTCGACCGTGCCGATGGGGCCGTGACGCTGTTTGCCGATGATGACCTCGGCCTTGCCGTGCAGACGTTCCATGTCCTGCATCCACGTCGCCATGGCCTCGGCGTTGTGCTCATCCGGCTTTTCACGTTCGCGGTAGTATTCGCCACGATACACGAACAGCACACAGTCGGCGTCCTGTTCGATCGAGCCCGATTCCCGCAGATCAGACAGCTGGGGCCGTTTGTCGTCGCGGCTTTCGACCTGACGCGACAACTGGGACAGGGCGATGACGGGGATGTTCAATTCCTTGGCGATCGCCTTCATCCCCATCGAGATTTCCGCGATCTCGTTCACACGGTTATCGGCGGTCCCGCGGCAGAGCTGCAGATAGTCGATGATCAGAACGTCCAGGCCGTGCGTCCGCTTCAGGCGTCGCGCACGCGCTGCAAGCTGGCTGATCGGCAGGGCGGGCGTGTCGTCGATGAACAGCGGGCAGGCCTCAAGCTGTTTCGCGGCCTCGACAAAGCGGCGGAACTCGGCCTCGGTCATGTCACCCTGACGGATCTTGTGCGACGAGATTTCCGAGGCCTCGGCCAGAATACGACCGGCCAACTGCTCGGCGCTCATCTCAAGGCTAAAGAAGCCGACGACGCCACCATCCACCGCACCCTCGGTGCCGTCGGGTTTCAGCCCGCGTTTATAGGCCTTGGCGACGTTATAGGCGATGTTGGTCGCAAGCGAGGTTTTCCCCATCGACGGACGACCGGCAAGGATCAAAAGGTCGGACGGGTGCAGACCGCCCAGTTTCTTGTCGAGGTCGATCAGGCCCGTGGACAGACCCGCCATGCCGCCGCCGCGCTGATAGGCGGTGTTGGCGACATTGACGGCCTCGGTCACGGCCTTGAGGAAGGATTGAAAGCCGCTCTCGGACTGGCCCTCTTCGCCCAGCTTATAAAGGGCCTGTTCGGCGGCGACGATTTGTTCTTTGGGCTCGTCCGTGACGTTCACATCCGTGGCGCGGTCCGAAATGCTGCGCCCCAGATTGATCAACTCGCGCCGGATCGCCAGATCATAGAGCATCTGAGCATAGTCGCGCGCCGCAAAGGACGAAATCGCGGCCCCCGCCAGACGGGCCAGATAGGCCGTGCCGCCCAGTTCTTTCAGGCCCTCGTCATCCTCCAGAAAGGTTTTCAACGTGACGGGGCTGGCCAGCGTGTTTTTCTGAATGCGCGACGCGGCGATCTCAAAGATGCGGGCGTGCACGGGTTCATAGAAATGCTGGGGTTTGATGATCGCGGCAATGCGGTCGAACACGTCGTTGTTCGTCAGAATCGCACCCAGCAGTTGCTGTTCCGCCTCGATGTTGTGGGGAACCGTGTCTACTTGGGTCTCTGCCTGTGGTGCATCCGTGTTTTCGGAGGCGTTGATCGCCGCAATCTCGTTCATCGTTAACCCCTGTCACCGTGAGCAATGGGTATAGGCAATCCCGTGTGCCGTGGGCAATCTGGATATTCTGTGGATAAGCTGTGGATCGTTTTTTCTATCACGATCTTGCGGCACTCATGGTATTGCCGTCAATATTTTGGGGTCGGGGCGGCAAAAAATCCGCCCCAGCCCAGATCAGTTTGGGCGTTATTTCGCCATCCGTTCTTCTTGCCATGCGCGCGGCGCCTTGAGAAAGCGCTCAACCTCGTCCAGCGTCTCAGAATCAAACGCCGCCTGCGCCTTGGCCTCGGCCAGAACGTCCCACCAAGTGCACAGGTGATGCAGTTCGACGCCATGCTCGGCCAGACGTTCGGTCGTGCCTTCAAAGATGTCATAGTAGAACACCACGGCCGTATGCCCACAGGTCGCGCCGGTTTCGCGGATCGCATCCACAAACGACAGCTTGGACCCGCCATCGGTCGTCAGATCCTCGACCAGCAGAACGCGCTGACCCTCGGTCATCGCGCCCTCGATACGGGCGTTTTTGCCATAGCCCTTGGGCTTTTTGCGGACATAGGTCATCGGCAGGGCCATACGCTCGGCCACCAGTGCGGCGAACGGGATACCAGCCGTTTCACCACCGGCGATGTTGTCGAACGCCTCAAGCCCCGCGTTGCGCATCACGGTCATGGTCATAAAGTCCATCAGGGTGCTGCGGATACGCGGAAAGCTGATCAGTTTGCGACAATCGATATAGCTGGGCGAGGGCAGACCAGAGGCCAGTGTGAACGGCTCTTTGGTGTTGAAATTCACCGCGCCGATTTCCAGCAGCATCCGTGCGCTGAGGCGGGCGATTTCTTCTTTAGACGGGTAGGACGTCGGGATCATCGGGAAATCCTTATTCGTTATGCGGGGTCAGTCGACCCGCCAGTGCAGCGGGAAACCAGGATCGAACACGGTCACGGGACCGGCGCCGGTTTCGATTTTCTCGGGATAGGTGACGGGATCGCCCTTGGTCAGGGTGATCGTGTCGGCGTTGGGTTTCAGGCCATAGAACGCGGGGCCGTTCAGGCTTGCAAAGGCTTCCAGCTTGTCCAGCGCGCCAGCGGTCTCAAACACCTCGGCCAGACAGGACATGGTGTTGGTCGCCGTGAAACACCCCGCACAGCCACAGGCATTTTCCTTGAGCGGGTCGATATGCGGCGCACTGTCCGTGCCAAGGAAAAAGCGGGAATCGCCACTGGTCGCGGCCTCAAGCAGGGCCAAACGGTGGCTTTCACGCTTGGCGACGGGCAGGCAGTAGTAATGCGGTTTGATCCCGCCAACCAAGATGTGATTGCGGTTGATGATCAAATGATGCGTCGTGATCGTCGCGCCCAGATCGTCGCCTTGGGACCGTGCATAGGCCACGCCGTCGGCGGTCGTGATATGCTCCATCACCACGCGCAAACCGGGCGTCGCGCGGCGGATCGGGTCCAGCACGCGGTCGATGAACACGGCCTCACGGTCAAAGATGTCGATGTCCGCGCTGGTGACCTCGCCATGCACGCACAGGGGCAGGCCGATCTCGGCCATTTTCTCCAGCACGCCCCGCACGTTATCGAAATTCGTCACCCCACTGGCCGAGTTCGTCGTGGCTCCCGCAGGATAGAGTTTGACCGCACTGATCAACCCGTCCGCGTGGGCGCGTGCAACGTCCTCGGGGTCCGTGTTTTCGGTCAGGTACAGCGTCATCAACGGAGTGAAGGACGCGCCCTCGGGCATGGCGGCCATGATGCGGTCGCGATAGGCGGCGGCGTCACCCGATGTGACCACGGGGGGCACAAGGTTCGGCATGATGATGGCGCGACCAAAATGGCGGGTGGTTTCCGGCAAAATACCGGTCAGCATCTCACCATCGCGCAGATGCAAATGCCAGTCGTCCGGGCGGGTAATGGTCAATGTCTGGGTCATGGGTGTCGCGTTACACAATCGCGCAGCTTTAGGCCAGTACCTTTGCATTTCGGCGGCCAAAAGCGCCCCTTGCGGGTGTGATTAAAAAATGGGCGACAGCGGTGATTTTCGACGCAGTTCGCGGAAAATTCCGGCGTGAAATGTTGTGCGGGTCGGGTTCTTCTGCGTTTTCTGTCGGTCAAGGATATGAGTCTGTTGATGCTGGACGCCACAAAAATAAGCACCCCTGTGATGCAGCGCACCCGTGGTCGGGCCCGCGTGCATCTGGCCGCGACGCCGAACGGCGCGAAACTGGCCGGATTGCACCAGTCCGGTTCGGGCAAGGCGATGCTGCCCAAGGTGCATGATCCCGTGCCCGAGGTGGTGTTTCTGAACACCGCCGGTGGTCTGACGGGCGGCGACCGGTTGGACTATGCGGTAACGGTGGACGCCGGTGGCCGCGCGGTCGCCACGTCCCAAACCGCCGAACGCGCCTATGCCGCCGTTTCGGGCGAGGCCGAGGTCGATGTGCACCTGTCCGTCGGGGCGGGGGGGCATCTGGATTGGCTGCCACAGGAAACCATCCTGTTCGAGCGGTGTTCGCTGCGCCGTCGTACGCGCGTCGATTTGCAGGGCGACGCGAGCATTCTGATGGTCGAGAGCGTGGTTTTGGGCCGCGCCGCCATGGGTGAGACCCTGAGCGACATCAATTTCCACGACACCCGTACGATCACGCGCGACGGCGTTGTGATCTTGCACGAACCCGTGGGCCTGTCGGCCTATGACCTGAGCACCGGTGCCGCCGGTCTGAACGGATCGCGCGCCTTTGCGACCGTGATCTTGGCCGCCCCGACCGCGCCTGACCGTGTGGAGCAAATCCGCGCGCTGACCCTGCCCGATGGGGTGGCGTGGGGCGTTTCGGGGTGGGACGGGAAATGCGTTATGCGCCTGATGGCGGCGGATGCGACGCCGCTGCGTCGGGCCCTTTATCAAACACTTACAACCTTGCGGGGCCGTCAAATGCCCCGCGTCTGGCAAATTTGAGGAGCGGGAATGAACCTGACCCCACGCGAAAAAGACAAGCTCTTGGTCAGTCTGGCCGCCATGGTGGCGCGCAACCGGCTAGAGCGCGGCGTGAAACTGAACCACCCCGAGGCGATTGCCCTGATCACGGATTACGTGGTCGAAGGCGCGCGCGACGGGCGCAGTGTGGCCGATCTGATGGAGGCCGGCGCAACCGTTGTGCGCGCCGATCAATGCATGGACGGCATTCCCGAACTGATCCACGAAGTTCAGGTCGAGGCCACCTTTCCCGACGGCACCAAGCTTGTGACCGTCCACCATCCCATTCGTTAATTCGCTAAGTCAGGAGAACATAAAAATGCGCAAACTGGCGACACTCATCACCGCAGGGATCACCGTTTCAGGCCCCGCTTTTGCCCATTCCGGCATGCACCTGCACCCACACGGGATTGATGCGGCCATGGTCGCACTGGTTGCTTCGGTCTTTGCCGTGGCGGGCACCATGGTGGCCATCAAGGTGCGCAGCAAATGATCCCGGGCGAGGTCATCACGGCCCCAGGGGACATCACCCTGAACGAAGGGGCTGAGGCGGTTACAATCACCGTTTCCAACACCGGCGATCGACCCGTTCAGGTCGGCAGCCACTATCATTTCGCCGAAACCAACAGCGCGCTCAGCTTTGACCGCGAGGCCGCGATGGGGATGCGGCTGGACATTGCGTCGGGCACCGCTGTGCGTTTCGAACCCGGGCAAACCCGCGATGTCACGTTGGTGCCATATGGCGGGGACAGAAAGATTTTCGGATTTAACCAGCAAGTCATGGGGGCGCTCTAGGACGAACGGCACCCCCATGCCGTAAACAGGAGTAACTGAAATGGTCTGTGTTCCAGCACCGGGATTTATGGTCCCGACGCAACCTTATGTCACCGCCACCCGTCTGTGGGCGCAAGGCGTCGAAACCCAATTGACGATCATGCGCAGCTTTTACGATCTGGCCAAGATTGCGAACCCGTTTCTTCCTGTGATGTCGCCCGAGAAAATCGCGGCCCATACGCCCAAGCCGCGCCCCGCACCGCGCAAACGCGCAGCGCCAAAGCCCAAGGCGACCCCTAAACCGGTGGCCAAGGTCGCGGCCCCGAAACCCGCGCCCAAACCGGCAGCGGCCCCCGCGCCCAAACCCGCGGCCGCACCTGTTGCCAAAACCATCGCGCCCGAACCGGCCCCCGCCCCCAAACCGGCAGCCAAGGCCGCTACTGCAACGAAAAAGACCGTGGCAGAAAAACCTGCCGCCCCCGCAAAACCACAACGGCGAAAGCGCAAAGCGCCCACCAAGCCGGAACAGCCGTTCAAGGACTGAGGTACATCAATGCCCGCAAAGATATCTCGCGCAACATATGCCGACATGTATGGCCCGACCACGGGTGATAAGGTTCGACTTGCCGACACCGATCTGATCATCGAGGTCGAAAAGGACCTGACCACCTATGGCGAAGAGGTCAAATTCGGTGGCGGCAAGGTGTTGCGCGACGGTATGGGCCAATCACAGGTCCCGCGCGCGGGCGGGGCCGTGGATACGGTGATCACCAACGCCCTGATCGTGGATGCGACCGGTATCTACAAGGCCGACATCGGCCTCAAGGACGGTGTGATCCACAAGATCGGCAAGGCCGGTAACCCCGACACCCAGTCCGGCGTCGACATCATCGTCGGTCCGGGAACCGAGGCCATCGCGGGCGAGGGGCGGATCATCACCGCTGGCGGCTTTGACAGCCACATCCATTTCATCTGTCCGCAACAGATCGACGATGCGCTGCATTCGGGTATCACCACGATGCTGGGCGGGGGTACGGGCCCCGCGCATGGCACGCTGGCCACGACCTGTACGCCCGGGGAGTGGCACATCAGTCGCATGATGCAGGCGCTGGACGCGTTTCCGATGAACTTTGGTCTGTCGGCCAAGGGTAATGCCAGCCAACCCGCCGCTCTGATCGAGATGGTCAATGCGGGCGCCTGCGCGATGAAACTGCACGAAGACTGGGGCACGACCCCCGGTGCGATTGATTGCTGTTTGTCCGTGGCCGATGACATGGACGTTCAGGTGATGATCCACACGGATACCCTGAACGAGAGCGGCTTTGTCGAGAACACGGTCGATGCGATCAAGGGCCGTACGATTCACGCCTTTCACACCGAAGGCGCGGGCGGGGGCCACGCGCCCGACATCATCAAGGTCGTGGGCGAAAACAACGTCCTGCCCAGTTCCACCAACCCGACGCGGCCCTATACGGTCAACACGCTGGAGGAACATCTGGACATGCTGATGGTGTGCCACCATCTGGACAAATCCATCCCCGAGGATGTCGCATTCGCCGAAAGCCGCATCCGCAAGGAAACCATCGCGGCCGAGGATATCCTGCACGATATGGGCGCATTCTCGATCATCGCATCCGACAGTCAGGCCATGGGCCGCATCGGTGAGGTGATCATCCGCACGTGGCAAACCGCACATAAGATGAAGGTTCAGCGCGGGCGCCTGTCCGATGAGACTGGCGATAACGACAACGTCCGTGTGAAACGCTATATCGCGAAATACACGATCAACCCCGCGATTGCGCATGGTCTCAGTTCCCACATCGGCACGATCCAAGAGGGCAAGCGCGCCGATCTGGTCATGTGGTCGCCCGCGTTCTTTGGGGTAAAGCCCGAGATGGTTCTGATGGGCGGGTCGATTGTCGTGGCCCAGATGGGCGATCCGAACGCGTCGATCCCCACGCCCCAGCCGGTCTATACCCGTCCGATGTTCGGGGCCTTTGGTCGCTCGGTCGAGAAATCGTCGGTCCTGTTCGTGTCCCAAGCGGCCCAAGCCGCCGGTGTCGGCGCGAAAATCGGCCTGCGCAAGGACACACTGGCCGTGGAAAACACCCGCAATATCGGCAAGTCGGACATGGTGATGAATGCCATGCTGCCCGAGATTGAGGTGAACCCAGAAACCTATGAGGTGCGGGCGAATGGTGAGTTGCTGACCTGTGAACCGGCGACCGAACTGCCCATGGCCCAACGCTACTTTATGTTCTGATCCGGTGTGGCATTTCGGGCAAGCGACCGCCTGAAATGCCACCCGACCATTTGCGGGCTTGATTTTGCTGCGGTGCAGCATTTAGCCTGAGTGCAGGGAGGAACCACAGAAATGAGGTTCCGAAATGCAAGATCCATCTTTTTCCGTCGTACAACAGCAACTTGATCTCGTGCTCAGCAATATGGGATTCGGGTTTAACCCGTATCTGGAATGCTGCGCCGCGCTAGAGGCGTTCAACCATCTGGATGAACTGTCCGACGCCGACCTGTCGCGGCTGGGCCTGCGGCGTGAACAGATCGCCGACTATGTGGCCGCCTATATCGGGACGGGCTTGCGCGCGGTTCAATGACCTATGAGCAACGAAAAAGGCCGGGGAAATCCCCGGCCTTTGATCTGTTATCGTGCTGTGATCACTCGCGATTGCCAAGGAACTGCAGCAGGAACATGAACAGGTTGATGAAGTCCATGTAGAGGTTCAGCGCACCCATGATCGCCGATTTCTGCAGCCACTCGCTATCCATCGCGTGGGCGTGTTGCAGGTAATCGACCTTGATCTTCTGGGTGTCATAGGCGGTCAGACCGGCAAAGATCAGAACACCCAAGACCGACACCGCAAACGCAATCGCGGGCGAGCCGAGGAAGATGTTGATGATCGACGCGACCAGAATACCGACCACACCCATGATCAGGAACGAACCCCAACCCGAGATGTCTTTTTTCGTGGTATAGCCCCACAGCGACAGCGACGCGAAGGCGATCGAGGTCACGACAAAGGTTTGCGCGATCGAATAGCCGGTGAACGCAAGGAAGATCCAGCTGATCGACAGGCCCATAGCGGCGGCGAACGCATAGAAGAACAGCTGAGCGCCAGCAGCCGACAGACGGTTGATCGCCGCGCCGAACGCGAACACCATGCCCAGCGGCAGGAACATCGCGACCCAGCCAAGGATCGTCATTTGACCGGTTTGGACGTCACGGAAGATGCTGATCAGTGCGGGCGAGGTGCCCACAGCCCAAGCAACAAGTGCCGTCACCAAAAGACCCACGGACATGGTGCCGTAGACCTTGTTCATATGCGCGCGAAGACCTTCGTCAATCTGCGCGGTGCGGACACCCGCCTGACCGGCGCGGATTGTGTTGAAGTCAGCCATTAAGATGCCTCCAGTTGAAAATAGCCTGATGCGCCCGCGGAATACGGACGCCTTCAGGCCATAATATCGGGAAGCAAAGGCAAGATTTCAAGGAAATCCGACTCGGGTTTGCTATATATTTGATGTCACTTTTAGACGCAGGGAACGTCAAACATGTGACGGCGCGCTTCGGCCTCGGCTTGTTCGACGCTGAGGCCGATGTCGGACAGTTGCGACGGCGTCAGGCGCGACAGGGCGCGACGCTGGGCGCGGACGTTCAGGCGATAGGTGATCCCGGCAAGGACGGAAGACGTGCCAAAGCGGGGATGGCAGATGAGTTTTTGTGCAAGTGCAGTCATGGGTGCGATCCTTCATGTTTTGTGATGCATGTGTTGGCGTCGATCTCTTGTGCTTATGAATAAAGGACCGTACATTCATAACTCAAACGAATGTTTATTATGTGATACATCAGGATTTGTGATATGGCGCGAAATCTGGACATTACGGCCCTGCGGTCTTTTGTGGCTGTGGCGGATGCGGGCGGGGTCACGCGGGCGGCGGGTTTTCTGAACCTGACGCAATCGGCGGTCTCAATGCAGATCAAGCGCCTTGAAGAGATGTTGCAGGTCAAACTGTTGAACCGCGTGTCGCGCACGGTGACCCTGACGCCCGAAGGCGAACAGTTGCTCAGCTATGCGCGCCGTATCCTAGAGATGAATGATGAGTTGCTGGCGCGCCTGACGGCCCAAGAGTTCGAGGGCAGCATCACCTTGGGCGTGCCTCATGACATCGTCTATCCGGTGGTGCCCGAGGTTCTGCGCCGGTTTAACGAGGAATTCCCGCGCGTCGAGGTCAAGCTGTTGGCGTCCTACACGGGGATCCTGCGCGAACAATTCGGACGGGGCGAGGTCGACTTGATCCTGACCACCGAGAACGAGTTGCGCGAGGGCGGCGAGATGCTGGTCGAGGTGCCTTTGACATGGGTTGGGGCCATTGGCGGTAAGGCATGGCAGGCGCGTCCGCTGCGCCTTGCGTTTGAGCCCAACTGCCGGTTCCGTGGTGTCGCGCTTGCCGAGCTCGACAAGGCGGGCATCGAATGGGAGATGTTGATCCAAGACGAGAGCGAGCGCGTGATTGAGGCCTCAATCAGCGCCGATCTGGCCATCCACGCGGTTCTGGAGGGCGCCGAGGGGCGCAATTGCGCGCGGGTTCAGGATAACGGCGCGCTGCCGCGTCTGCCGATGACCATGATCAACATGTACATGTCCAAAGTCACGCGCGGCCCCCTGACCCTGCGGTTGGCCGAGCTGATGCGCGAAGGCTATATGAAAAACGGCCGCGGGTCCGCGACCGCGTCGTCACATGGTAATGACGACTTTGCCGGTCGACTGGCGCTTGCGGAGCACCTCTAGGGCCTCATGCGCGTCCTCAAGGGCAAAGCGGTGGCTGATGTGTGGTTTCAACCCGCCCTCGGCAAACCACGAAAACAGCTTGGCCATACTGTCGGTCAGAACGGCGGGGCGGAATTTCAGATAGCCGCCCCAGTAAAGGCCCAGAACCGAGATGTTTTTGACCAGCATATGGTTCGCGGCAATCGGGGGGACCTCGCCGCTTGCAAACCCGATGACAAGGATACGCGCCTCGGGGTTGCAGGCGCGAAAAGCCGCCTTGAACTGATCGCCGCCAATCGGGTCATAGACCACATCCGCGCCGCCAAGGGCCTTGACCGTCTCACGAATGTCTTGGGTTTCGCTGTCGATCAGGTGATCGGCACCGGCGGCCTTGGCCACGGCCAGTTTTTCCGGTCCGCGCGCACAGGCAATAACGGTTGCGCCCATCCGCTTGCCGATTTCGACGGCGGTCAGGCCCACACCGCCGGCCGCGCCCAGCACCAACAGGGTCTCGCCCGGCTGCAATTGCGCCTTGTGCTCAAGGGCGACGTGGCTGGTGCCATAGGCGATCTGAAAGGCGGCTGCCTCTTCAAAACTCATCGAATCCGGCATCTCGACACAGCGATCTGACGGGAAACACCCGTATTCCGCCAAACCACCCGAGCCCGCAAACACCGCAACCCGCGTACCAATGCGACTTTTTTCAACATCTGCGCCGACTTCGACAATCGTCCCGGCCAGTTCAAGGCCCAGCGTAAAGGGTGCTTGGGGTGTGTCCTGATATTTCCCTTCAATCATAAGGAGATCGGCGAAATTCAGGCTGCAGGCCGCAATCTGAACAAGGACCTCATTGGCCTTAGGTTGCGGGGTTTCCACATTTGCAATCAGCGGTTTCACGCCAATTTCAGGGACCTGACATACACGCATAGGGTTGCCTCCAAAGTCATTTTCGCGGACCCTATCTGTGGGGATTGGCCATGGCTAGTAGGATTTACGGACTAGGCGTGGCGTAAAATTGAGGGAAGTGAACGTATTCTGCCTCTGGCTGGATCGTGCGCTCGAAAGGAGAGTCAAAAACACATCTAGACCCGTATGAGGCGTCGGATCGTTGACATTGGTTCAACGTGTGTCCTGCGCTATCTTACGCACCTATCGCAGAAAACGCCAATAACGGTGTCATGCCAGTTTCGAGGGTGGTTGGCATGAAGTTTGCCCAAAACGGGCATAATCAGGAGTATATGCATGAAACACCCAGTAGATGTTCATGTCGGAAAGCGGGTTCGGCATCGCCGGTGGATGGTTGGGATGACCCAACAACAATTGGCCGAGCATGTCGGAATCAAATTCCAACAGATTCAGAAATACGAAACGGGGATGAACCGGGTCAGTGCATCGCGCCTTTGGGATATCGCGGATGCATTGGAAGTGCCTGTATCGTTTTTCTTTGAAGGTCTGGAACGCAAAGGCGAGGAAAAGGCAGCATCGGATTCCGTGCCTGCCGATATTCTGGCCGATAAAGAGGCGTTGGAGCTTGTGCGCTCGTACTACGCCATTCCGGAAAACCAACGGCGCCGGTTGTTTGAATTGGCCCGTGTACTTAGTGACGCCGCCTAAGGCGCTTGACCTCGGCCTTGCCGGTCGATACCGCGGATTTGACGGCGCGCTCACTCGGCGCCGTCAAACTGCGGGGACGACATGACGGCCAATTTTGCACGCGAAGATCTGATTGCAACCGCCCATCGTATGGCCGATGCCGCGCGGGGCGAGACGCTGCGCTATTTCCGTACCGATCACCTGCAGACTGAAAACAAGCTGGATCAGGGGTTTGATCCCGTGACCGTGGCCGACCGCGCCGCCGAACAGGCGATGCGCGCCATTCTGTCCGAGATGCGGCCCGACGATGCCATTCTGGGTGAGGAATTCGGAACCGCCACCGGTACGACCGGCCTGACATGGGTGTTGGACCCGATCGATGGTACCCGCGCCTATATGTCGGGCACGCCGACGTGGGGTGTTCTGATCGCCGTGGGCGACGACACGGGGCCAAAGTTCGGGATCATCGACCAGCCTTGGACACAGGAGCGGTTCATCGGCGGTTTCGGCGTGGCCGAGGTGCAGTCGAACCACGGCACATTCGCCCTCAAGACCCGGGCGACGCGGGATCTGGCCGAAGCAACGATTTTCACCACCTTCCCCGAGGTCGGGGATGAGGTTGAGCGCGCGGCGTTCCACACCCTTGCCGCCCAGACGCGCCTGACGCGGTACGGGATGGATTGCTATGCCTATGCCCTGTTGGCGCTGGGTCAGGTCGATCTGGTGGTGGAGGCGGGGCTACAATCCTATGACATTCGGGCCCCCATCGCCGTGATTGAGGCCGCAGGCGGCATCGTCACCGATTGGACCGGCGGGACTGCGCACAACGGCGGGCGCGTCATCGCCGCCGCCAATCCCGATATTCACGCCGCCGCCCTGAAGGTTTTGCAACAAACGATAGGCTGACCCATGTCCCATGTTTTGATCCAAAAGGCCGACCATCTGTTGCGGATGGATGATGCGGGGTCGGAACTGGCGGGCGTGGATATCCGTCTGCGCGACGGGGTGGTGGCCGAGATCGGCCACGACCTACCGCTTGACGGGGCCGAGGTGGTGAACGGGCGCGGATGCGTCGTGACGCCCGGTTTGGTCAACACGCACCATCATCTTTATCAAACCCTGACCCGCGCGGTGCCGGGGGGGCAGGACGCGTTGCTGTTTGGCTGGCTACAAACGCTCTATCCGATCTGGGCACGGTTCGGGCCCGAGCATATGCGGATTTCCGCGCTGGTCGGTTTGGCGGAACTGGCGCTGTCCGGCTGTTCCCTGACGTCCGATCACCTGTATCTGTTCCCGAACGGGTCGCGGTTGGACGACACAATCGATGCGGCGCGCGAGATCGGGATGCGCTTTACCCCAACGCGCGGCGCGATGAGCATCGGCGAGAGCGCAGGCGGCCTGCCCCCCGATCATCTGGTCGAGGATGAGGCGGCGATCCTGAACGATTGCATCCGCGTGGTCGATGCGTTCCACGATCCCAATCCCGGCGCGATGGTACAGGTCGGGATCGCCCCCTGTTCGCCCTTTTCGGTCAGTCGTGAGTTGATGCGCGACGCGGCGATTTTGGCACGGGACAAGGGCGTGCGCCTGCACACCCATCTGGCCGAAAATGATGAGGACGTCGCCTATAGCCTTGCGACATTCGGCTGTTTGCCGGGCGAATATGCGCGCGATCTGGGCTGGACCGGCGATGACGTCTGGCACGCGCATTGTGTGAAACTGAACGCCGACGAAATCGACCTGTTTGCGCGCTCCGGCACGGGCGTGGCGCATTGCCCCTGTTCGAACTGTCGTCTGGGGTCGGGGATCGCGCCGGTGCGGGCTATGCGCGACGCCGGTGTGCCGGTCGGTTTGGGCGTCGATGGCTCGGCCAGCAACGATGCCGGCAACCTGATCGCCGAGGCGCGTCAGGCGATGTTGCTGCAACGGGTCAGCCAAGGTGCCGACGCGATGAGCGCACGTGAGGCCCTGTTCATCGCGACCCGTGGCGGCGCGCGGGTTCTGGGGCGTGACGATGTCGGGCAAATCACCGTGGGCAAACGCGCCGATGTGGCGATTTGGGACGTGACGGGCGTCGAGGCCGCGGGCAGTTGGGACAAGGCCGCCCTGTTGCTGGCCGGTCCGACGCGGGTCAAACACCTGTTCGTTGAGGGCCGTCAGGTCGTGCGCGACGGCCAAATCGCGACGGTCGACATGGGCCCCGTTCTGGCGCGGCAAGAGGCGTTGGTGCGGGACCTGATGGCCTGATTATTTCAGGCGCACCCCACCGACATAGGTCGCCGCAATCGCGCGATCATCGCCCATCATGATCGTCGGGAACACCGCCTGCCAGATATCTTCGGCGCGCGCGCTGCGCTGGGCGATTGCGGGGGTGCTGGACAGGTCGAGCACGGTCAAATCCGCCTCATACCCGCGTTTCAGGTTCCCGATCCGGTCGTCACAATGCAGGGTCTGCGCCGATCCCACCGTCGCCAGCCACAAGAGCGCCGACGGATGCGCCGAGGCATGGCGCAGCTGGCCGATCTCATAGGCGGCGGCCATGGTGCGCAGCATCGAAAAGGACGACCCGCCGCCCGTGTCCGTGGCCAGACCGATGCGATGCCCCTCATCCATCAGCCCGTCCAGATCGAACAGGCCCGACCCGATAAACGTGTTTGACGTCGGGCAATGGATCAGACCGGCATGGGCGTCGCGCAGATGCGCGCGTTCCCGCCCCGTCAGGTGGATCGCATGGCCAAACAACGCCCGTTCTCCCAACAGGCCATAGCGTTCGTAGACGTCCAGATAGTCCCGCGATTCCGGATAGAGGGACGCCACCCATTCGATTTCATCCGTCTGTTCGGACAGGTGCGTCTGCATCAGGCAATCGGGATGCTCGGCCCAAAGGGCGCCCAGCGCCTCTAGCTGTTCTGGGGTTGAGGTCGGCGCGAAACGCGGCGTGATGACATATCCGTTGCGCCCCTGTCCGTGCCATTTGCCGATCAACGCCGCACTGTCGTCATAGGCCGATTGGGCGGTGTCCCGCAGACCCTCGGGGGCGTTCCGGTCCATACAGGTCTTGCCGCCAAACACCCGCATCCCCCGTTCGGTCGCTGCGGTGAAAAACGCGTCCACACTGGCCGGATGGATGGTGCAATAGGAACAGACGCTGGTCGTGCCATTGGCGATCAACAGGTCCAGATAGCGCGCCGCGATGTCGCCCGCATAATCCGGATCGGCGAACCGCATTTCCTCGGGAAAGGTATAGGTGTTCAGCCAGTCGATCAGACGCTTGCCCCAACTGGCGATAATCGCGGTCTGGGGATAATGCACATGCGCGTCCACAAACCCCGCCATGATCAGTTTCTGCCCGAAATCGGTCACCTCGGCCTCGGGATAGGCCAGACGCATGGCGTCCGCATCGCCCGTGTCCAGAATATGCCCGTCGCGCACAACCACCGCGCCCCGCGAGGTGTGACGCGCCGCATCGGGGCCATCGTGAAACGGGTTGCCGTCAAAGCACAGGGTCTGACCGAGGAGGAGGGAGGTGGTGCTCATGATCTATCCATTCGCGCGGTAATTCGGGTTCAGGCTAGGGGGTAAAATCGCCAAGGTAAATTGCACATGTTGCCCTGTCCCATCCGAACTGGTTCAGCTAAGGTTCGCGCAAACACCAAGACGGCGGGGTGACAATGGCCGAAGACGTTCTCGACCAACCAGAGCACGAAGAAGAAGACTATGCGCTGGATAACCGGATGGTGTCTGCCGTTCGGTTGGCGATTGCGGCTGGCGATTCGGAACGGATTCACGAACTGCTTGACCCGCTGCACGCGGCCGACATCGCCGACATGCTGGAGCAGTTGGACACCGGATCGCGGCGCGAGCTGTTGGTCATGGTGCCGCGTGCCTTTGACGGTGAGGTCCTGTCGGAACTGGATGAGGCGATCCGCGAAGAGGTCATCGCCTTTCTGCCGCAGGATTTCCTGGCCGAGGCGGTGCGCGATCTGGACTCGGACGACGTTGTTGACCTTGTCGAGGACCTAGAGGAGCCGCAACAGGCCGCGATCCTTGACGCGCTAGAGGCCGCCGACCGTGTCGCGGTTGAACAGGCCCTCAGCTATCCGGAATTCTCTGCCGGTCGTCTGATGCAACGCGAGGTCGTCACGGCCCCCGAGCATTGGAGCGTCGGGGACACCATCGATTTCCTGCGCGACACGAAACAGGAACTGCCCGATCAGTTCTATCATGTGATCGTTGTCGATCCGCGCCTGAAACCCGTGGGTTATGTCCAACTGGGCAAACTCTTGGCCAGCAAGCGCAGCGCGCCCTTGGTCGACCTGTTCGAGGACAGCTTTCGCACCGTGCCCGTTACCCGCCCCGAGGGCGAGGTCGCCTATGCGTTCAACCAGTATCACCTGATTTCGGCCCCCGTGGTCGATGATGAGGGCCGTCTGGTCGGTGTGATCACCATCGACGACGCGATGAACGTTCTGGACGAAGAGCATGAGGAAGACATCCTGCGTCTGGCCGGTGTCGGTGAGAGCAGCCTTGCCGACCGTGTGATCGAAACCACGAAACAGCGGTTTCCGTGGTTGTTCGTGAACCTGATCACCGCGATTTTGGCGTCGCTGGTCATCGCCCAGTTCGAGGCAACGATCGCGCAATTCGTGGCCCTTGCCGTGTTGATGCCGATTGTGGCGTCGATGGGCGGGAACGCGGGCACGCAATCCCTGACCGTTGCGGTGCGCGCCATCGCGACCAAGGACTTGACCGGATCGAACGTCTGGCGGGTTGTACGGCGTGAGGCGCTGGTCGGTCTGGTGAACGGGACTATATTCGCGGTGATCATGGGGATCGTCGGGGTCCTGTGGTTCGGGACGCCGGTTCTGGGCCTGGTGATTGCCTGTGCGATGGTGATCAACCTAGTGATCGCGGGTCTGGCGGGGATTTTGATCCCTGTGGCCTTGGAAAAGGTGGGGGTTGACCCCGCGCTGGCCTCTGGGGCCTTTGTGACGACGGTAACCGATGTGGTTGGGTTCTTTGCATTTCTTGGACTGGCTGGGGCGTGGCTACTATGAGCATGGATGATTTGAGCTTGGCGAAAAAAGAGGCGCGCAAACGGGCCTTTGCCGCCCGCAAAGAGGCCAAGACGCCGCAAGCGGATGCCGCTGCGGCCTCATCCCTGATCGACGTGCTTGAGGGGTTCAGTGACCGTATCATCGCGGGCTACATGCCCATCCGCTCCGAGGTGAACCCCCTGCCCGCGATGAGCGCCTTGGCGCGCAAAAACCGTCTGTGCGTTCCGGTTATTCAGGGCGATGGCCTGCCCCTGTTGTTTCGCGAATGGACGCCCGAGGCCGATATGATCGACGGCCCCTTTGGCGCGTTGGTGCCTGCATCGGGGGAGTTCATAGAGCCCGAAATCCTGATCGTGCCGATGGTGGCCTACGATCCGCGCGGGTTTCGCTTGGGATATGGCGGTGGGTTTTACGACCGCACGCTGGAACGGTTGCGCGATCTGAACCCGTCGGTTCTGGCCATCGGGTTCGCGTTCGGTGCGCAATGTCTGGACGATGTCCCGCAAGAGCCGACCGATCAGCCGCTGGATATGATCGTGACCGAGGCCGAGGTTCTGCGCCTATCACAGGACATGTCCTAGGCGATTGCGCCTGATTTTCGCGTCTATCCCTATGGCCCCCTTGCCCCGCCCCGAAATGCGCCCTAGGCAGAGCATATGAAGATACTGTTCCTCGGAGACGTCGTTGGCCGTTCTGGCCGCAATGCCATCATTCAGCACCTGCGCACCCTGCGTGAGGAGTGGAAGCTGGATTTCGTGGTGGTGAATGGCGAAAACGCCACCTCGGGCGCGGGCCTCAGTGGGTCGCACGCCAAGGAACTGCTGGACGCGGGTGCGGATTGCCTGACCCTTGGGGATCACGCGTTTGATCAACGCGACATGCTGCAATTCATCGAGACCGAACCGCGCATCATCCGCCCCCTGAATTTCGCCAAAAGCGCGCCGGGCCGTGGTGCCCGTGTGTTTGAGGTTCAGGGCGGTCGCCGCATTCTGGTGACACAGGTTCTGGGGCAGGTGTTCATGAAACGCCCGTTTGACGACCCGTTTTCGGCCGTCGATCAGGTTCTGAAAACCACGCCGATGGGCGCGAATATTCAGGCGGCTTTGGTCGATGTGCATTGCGAGGCCACGTCGGAAAAAATGGCCATGGGCCATTGGTGCGACGGACGGGCCAGCATGGTCGTCGGCACCCATACCCATGTGCCCACGGGGGACGCGCAAATCCTGCCTGGTGGGACGGCATTCCAGACGGATGCGGGCATGTGCGGCGATTACAACTCGGTCATCGGTATGGACAAGGCCGAGCCGATGCGCCGCTTTATCACCGGCATGGGCAAGGGGCGGTTCACCCCTGCCAAGGAAGAGGCCACCCTCAGCGGCCTCTATGCCGAAACCGATGATCGCACGGGCAAGGCCAATGTGGTCAAAATGATCCGTTTTGGTGGGCGGCTTGAGCCCTCGACCCCTGTTTAACGGGGCCTGAGACCAAATCGCCGCTTGTTTGCCCCGTGCCAGTCGCTAATGATACGCCGGACGTGAGTAGGCGGAACTGAATGATTGACCTAGCGTTTACCCCGACGACAGAGGCCGTAATGGCCATGCTGGTCGTTGCCGGTATGTTTTTGCTGTTTCTGCGGGAATACTACCCGACCGAGGTCGTGGCCTTGGGTGGGGCGTGCTTGATGCTGATCCTCGGGATTGTCAGCTATGATCAGGCGCTGACGGTGCTGTCGAACCCCGCGCCGTGGACGATTGCCGCGATGTTCGTGGTGATGGCGGGCCTGACGCGGACCGGCGCGCTTGACCGGTTTGTGGGGATGGCCGAACGGATGATCGACCGTGCACCGACGCTGGGTCTTGCGGGATTGTTGGGGTTTGTGGTTGTCGCGTCTGCCTTCATGAACAACACGCCCGTCGTGGTGGTGATGATCCCCGTTTTTGTGAAACTGTCGCGCAAGCTGAACCTGCCGGTGTCCAAGCTGTTGATCCCGCTGTCCTATGCGTCGATCCTTGGCGGGATGAGCACGCTGATCGGGACCTCGACCAACCTGTTGGTGGATGGTGTCGCGCGGGAATCCGGTCTGGAACCCTTTGGGATTTTTGAGGTCACGCCGCTGGCCCTTATTCTGATCGTTTGGGGGATGATCTATCTGCGTCTGGTGGGGAAACGGTTGCTGCCTGATCGTGACAGCATGGCCAACCTGTTGTCCGACCGCAGCCGGATGAAGTTTTTCACCGAGGTCGCGATCCCCGAGGATTCCGAGTTGATCGGACAATCGGTGATGGACATCGACCTGTTCAAGCGCGAGGGCGTTCGCCTGATCGACGTGCTGCGCGGCGATGCCTCGTTGCGCCGTGACATGAAGAACGTCGAACTCCAACCCGGTGACCGCGTGGTTCTGCGTACCGAGATGACCGAGCTTTTGGGCCTGCAACAGAACCGCAAACTGCGGATGGTGGACAAGCTGTCGTCGGTTCAGACCACCACGGTTGAGGCGCTGATCTCACCCGGATGCAAGATGGTTGGCCGCTCCTTGGGCGAGCTGCGCTTGCGCCGTCGGTTCGGGGTTTATCCTTTGGCCGTGCATCGCCGGAACCAGAACATCGGGCGTCAGTTGGACGATCTCGTGGTGCGGGTGGGTGATACGCTGCTGCTTGAAGGGGCACCCGAAGACATCCGCCGCCTGTCCGAAGAGATGGAGATGGTCGACATCTCGCAACCCGCCGCACGCGCCTATCGCCGGTCGCATGTGCCGGTCGCCTTGGGCGTTCTGGTGGGGATCGTGGTTCTGGCCGCGCTGGGCGTTGCGCCGATCCTGTTGCTGGCGATGTTTGCGGTGGCGATTCTGTTGCTGACCCGATGCGTGGACAGCGAAGAGGCGTTCAGCGTCATCGATGCCCGTCTGTTGGTTCTGATCCTGTCAATGCTGGTCGTCGGGCGGGGCCTAGAGGCCTCGGGCGCGGTCGAATTGATCGTCGGAAACTTTAGCCCCGTTTTGATGCATCTGCCGCCCTTCCTGTTGATCTGGTCGATCTATTTGCTGACCTCGGTTCTGACGGAATTGGTGACGAACAACGCGGTTGCCGTGGTTCTGACGCCGGTGGTGATCGGCCTTGCCGATGCCTTGGGCGTGGATGCCCGCCCGTTGGTGGTGGCGGTGATGATGGCCGCCTCGACCAGCTTTGCCACACCGATCGGGTATCAGACCAACACGCTTATCCATGGGCCGGGTGGGTACAAGTTTGCCGACTTTTTGCGTGTCGGAATTCCGCTTAACCTAAGCGTAGGTTTGCTTGCCTCGGCGTTGATCCCCTTTATTTGGCCACTGTAAACCATTAGATCGCCCGCAAAGGAGATCACTATGCGACGTTTCGCGATGGGGGCCGGTTTGGCCCTGCTTGCTGGCTGTACGATTGAACCGGGCACGGCGGTGCCGCAATCCGTTCTGGTGCAGGCCGACCGTTTGACTGTGCGGATGAACGACGGCTGGCCCTGTTCGGGGTTTCGCGATGAGACGACCGAAACCGCCACGGGGTGGTCGGGCACGTTACAGGGGTGCCCGTCGCCCTATCGCTATGACGTGGTTCTGAACGACGACACCAATCCGGTGCGCATCGTGATTGAGGAATTCCTGACCGCGCTGGGCGGCGAGGATATTCTACAAATGCGGGCAGTGGTCACGATCGACGGCCCCGAAGGTCGCCAATACGTGTTTGCCAGCCCGAATTAATGCACCAACACCGGCCAGAGTGACGCCACCAACAGCGCGGCCATGGTCAGGTTGAACGCCTGCAAATGCCGCGGGTTGGTCAGGATGCGGCGGATCTGTTGCCCCAGAACCGTCCATGTGCTGACACAGGGCAGGTTCACCATCCCGAACGCCACCGCAACCATCAGAACCGATGCCGCATGGTGGTCGGGCGTGTAATTGGTGATCGCGGTCAGGGCCATCGCCCATGCCTTGGGGTTGACCCATTGGAACAGGGCGGCCTGTGTGAATGTCATGGGCGTCCCGCCCGCCTGTTTGCCGGTGGGCGCGCCCGCGCGGGCGATTTTCCACGCCAGCCAACACAGGTAGATCACGCTGAACACCTTTAGCACCGTATAGGCCACCGGAAACTGGTCGAACACCTGCACCAACCCGATCCCGACCAGAACGATCATCACGGTGAATCCGATCTCGATCCCCAACATGTGCGGGATCGACCGGCGGAAACCGAAATTCGCCCCCGACGCCATCAGCATCAGGTTATTTGGCCCGGGCGTGATCGAGGACACAAAGGCAAAGGCAATCAGGGCAGAGAACAGTTGTATCGTCATAGGCGCAAGATATGCGATAGGGCGCGCAATGAAATTGAGTTTTGTGTGTCAAGATCCGCCATCCTGCAATATAATTCAGCCATGGATCGGATTGACGAAAAGATATTGCAAACCCTGTCAGCCAATGGCCGGATCAGTAACCTTGAACTGGCGGATCGGGTGGGGCTGTCGCCCTCGGCTTGTTTGCGGCGGGTTCAGGAACTGGAACGCAACGGCACCATCACCGGCTATCGCGCGGTTCTGAATCCCGAGGCGACCGGCGTCGGGTTCGTGGCCTATGTGACCGTGGGTCTGTCCGAGCACAGCAAAGCCGCCCAAGAGGGGTTTGAGCGCGCCATGGCGCCCCTGCCCGAAGTGCGTGAATGCCACAACATCACCGGCGCAGTCGAATACCTGCTCCGTGTCGAGAGCCGCGATCTGACCTCTTACAAGCGGTTCCACACGGAACAGCTTGGGGTTCTGCCGCAGGTGCGCCAGATCACAACGCATGTGGTCATGGGATCGCCCAAGGATGAACGCGCCTGATACCTGCCCTTGCCCCGCGCGGTGCTTGAATTTATAGACAGTCCAAGCAAATTCACGAGGTTTCGGAGGCTCCGATGGCAGGTCACTCAAAATGGGCCAATATTCAGCACCGCAAGGGGCGTCAGGACGCAGCGCGCTCTAAGCTGTTTTCCAAGTTTTCCAAAGAGATCACGGTTGCGGCCAAAATGGGCGACCCCGATCCGGAAAAGAACCCGCGTCTGCGTCTGGCCGTAAAAGAGGCCAAGTCGAACTCGATGCCCAAGGACAACATCGAGCGCGCGATCAAAAAGGCGATCGGCGGCGAAGGCGATGCGTTCGAGGAAATCCGGTACGAGGGCTATGGCCCCGACGGTGTTGCCGTCATCGTTGAGGCGATGACCGACAACCGCAACCGCACCGCGTCGACCGTGCGCTCGACCTTTACCAAAAATGGCGGGAACCTTGGCGAAACCGGTTCGGTCGCGTTCATGTTCGACCGCAAGGGTCAGGTGACCTATAGCGCCGAGGCGGGCGATGCCGACACCGTCATGATGGCCGCGATTGAGGCCGGTGCCGAAGACGTCGAAAGCTCGGAAGATGGTCACATCATCTGGTGCGCCGATACCGATCTGAACGACGTGTCCAATGCGCTTGAGGCCGAGTTGGGTGAATCTGAGACGGCCAAGCTTGTCTGGCGTCCGACGACGACCACCGAGCTGGATCTGGAAGGCGCGCAAAAGCTGATGAAGCTGATCGACGCCCTTGAAGACGACGATGACATCCAACGTGTCACCGCCAACTTTGAGATTTCCGACGAGATCATGGAACAGCTGTAATCGGCGCTCCATCCGAATGCCAAAGGCCGCCCCGATCTGGGCGGCCTTTTTCGTTCAGGCGAATTGCCCGTGACAAAACCACCCCGACGACATGCTGCGCCCATGGGCATAGAACAACCACAGCCGCGCGCCGCCCGTCGTTTCCACCCGCCAGTAATCGCGCGTCCCGCTGCGCCAGTCGGGATCGTCCAGCCACCATTCCGGCGCGATGCGTTCGGGGCCGGTGGTGGCCAGCGTCTGGAACGTCTGCCCGCGCCACCGGAATGTGGCGGGCGGTTTCGGCGTATCCTCGGCGTGGACCGGTTCAGGGCGGCAGATCGTCATCGGGCGCGGTCCCGTGACCATCGGGGGCCAGTCGCGAAACGGTTCGGACCACGCGGCGGCAAGGGTCTGGAACGTCTTTTCGGGGATATGGCTGTCGCCCGGATGATGGCGGGTCAGTTGGTCCAGCCCGATCCGCGCGCCCAGCCGTCCGATCAGGTCGGGCAGGGCCATATCGTCCTGTTGGCGGCGCTCGGCTGCGGCAAGGGCATGGGCGTGGCCCGCGTGCTGGGTCGCATAGACAGGTTCGGTCACATGCGCCTCTAGCCGCAGGCGATCAATCCCGAACCCCGCATCCACATCCCCCATTTTGAGCGCCAGCAGGGGCCGCATCCGTTCGGGGTCATAGGACGGCACGGCAAGCCCGACCTCAATCGTCTGCATGGTGTGATCTGTGCGGAACAATTGCAGCCGCACCCGCCGCGCCCCGTGCCCCTTATCGCGCAGCTTGTCCCCCAGCGGGCCCAGCAACCGATCAAGCCCCGCCATGATGTCATCCTCCAACCCGATCGGGTCGGGCAGGGTCAGGCGCACGGCAAAATTGAACGGCGCGCGGGCAGGGGCCACCGGTTCGGGCACAAGGCCCAATGCCTGATCCAGACGCCGCATCACATCCTGCCCGACTCGCCGTGTCAGGGCCGCGCGGGGCAGGCCGATCATATCGCCGATCTTGCGCAGGCCCAGCCGCGTCAGACCCGCCACCGCCTCGTCATTCAGCCTGAGTGCCGCGACAGGCAGATCGACCAGCGCCTGCCGCGTCTGGCCGGGGGTGGCGATGTGATGGGCGCGGGTTCCAGGGCCATGTACATTGGGTGGGGTGCCGCCACGGGTCCAATGGCGACGCGCGGCGCGGGATCGTGTGGCGCGGGCCTCTTGCTGAATGTCGTCGCCCGTGCGGATCGCGGCGGCGGAATGGTGGCTGAACCGCGCCAAGGCCCACGCCGCCCCGACCGTATCGGCAATCCCCGCCAGAACTGTGAACCCCAGATCGCCACAGTCGTCCTGAATGCTGTGCAGCAGGGGCTCTTCACCACCGAACAGATGGGCGCAGCCGCTGATGTCCAAGATCAGACCGGCGGGCGGCTCGGCCGCGACCCATGGGGAAAACTTGCCCGCCCACCGGCGCAATGCGTTCAGTTGCAACTGTTCGGCCTGTGGGTTGGCCAGACGGATATGCGCGGTCGGGCAAATCGCCTGTGCGTCGCGCGCGGTTTGACCGGCCATCAGGCCCGCCTGTTCCGCCTCGGTGTTCAGGGACACGATCACCTGCCGGTTCTTGACGTCCTGCAACACGACAAGCGGGCCGCCCTCCATCCCCCGTTCCATCCGCATCAAACGCTCTGCGGCCAGACGCGGAAACCACAGGCAAAGGACTCGACGTGCGCGCATATGTTCACCCTTTGTTCGAAAATATCACGCTTGGGTGAGCAGAGTCGAGTCCGCACCATTGCATCCCCGAATGTTATAGGGTCAGGTCCGAAACAGGGAAAAAGGAGCACGAACATGAAACATCTGAAAACGGCCGTTCTACTGGCCGCTGTCGCTTTGGCCGGTCCGGTTCTGGCGCATGGTGACGTCAAGAACCCCGTCGTAAAGATGCGCCATGCCGCGATGAAGGCGATTGCCGACAACACCAAGGTTCTAGGCGAAATGGCCAAAGGTGCGTTGCCGTTCGATGCCGCCAAGGCCCAAGAGGCCGCCGTCGCGATCGCCGCACAGGCCGCAATGACCCCCGCCATGTTCGAGGATCCGTCGAACACCGACCCGAAATCCGAGGCCCTGCCGGCGATTTGGGAGGACTTTGCCGATTTCACCGCCAAGTCGGACGCGCTGGTCGCGGCGGCCGAGGGCGTGGACACCAGTACCCTTGATGGCGTGCGCGCGGGCCTCGGCCAGATCGGTGGCGCATGCAAGGCGTGCCATTCCAAATACCGCGAGTGATCAGCATCGCGGGTTTTGCTATGATGCAATAGGTATTTCCTATTAAAATGACTTATTGCAATAGCAAAACCCTTAATGCATTTTGCGACCAAAGTACCGGGATCGGAGGTCTATTGTGATGAGAACACGTGCTGCGGTTGCGCTCGAAGCGGGCAAACCCCTTGAGATTATGGAAGTGAACCTAGACGGTCCCAAGGCCGGTGAGGTTCTGGTCGAGATCAAAGCGACCGGTCTGTGCCACACGGACGAATTCACCCGTTCGGGCGCCGACCCCGAGGGTATTTTCCCCGCCATTCTGGGCCATGAGGGCGCGGGCGTCGTTCTTGAGGTGGGCGAAGGTGTCACCACCCTGAAACCCGGCGATCACGTGATCCCCCTTTATACGCCGGAGTGCCGTGAATGTCCGTCCTGTCTGTCGGGTAAAACCAACCTGTGTACCGCGATCCGCAACACCCAAGGTCAGGGTCTGATGCCCGACGGCACCACGCGGTTCAGCATGTTGGACGGCACGCCGATCCATCACTACATGGGCTGTTCAACCTTTGCGAACCACACGGTCATGCCGGAAATCGCGCTGGCCAAGGTTCGCGACGACGCGCCCTTTGACAAGATCTGCTATATCGGCTGTGGCGTGACCACGGGCATCGGTGCGGTGATCAACACCGCCGGCGTCGAGATCGGTTCGACCGCCGCAGTGTTCGGTCTGGGTGGCATCGGTCTGAACGTGATTCAAGGCCTGCGCATGGCCGGTGCGGACAAAATCATCGGCGTGGACCTGAACGACGACAAAGCCGAGATGGCGAAAAAGTTCGGCATGACCCACTTCGTCAACCCGTCCAAGGTTGAGAACACGGTTCAGGCCATCGTCGACATCACCAAAACCGAAAAAGACCAGATCGGCGGCGTGGACTATTCGTTCGACGCGACCGGCAACGTCAAGGTGATGCGCGACGCGCTGGAATGTTCGCACCGCGGTTGGGGTGTGTCGGTGATCATCGGTGTGGCCCCTGCGGGCGCCGAGATTTCGACCCGTCCGTTCCAACTGGTCACGGGTCGTGTCTGGAAAGGCACCGCATTCGGTGGCGCCAAAGGCCGGACCGACGTGCCCAAGTTCGTCGATTGGTACATGGACGGCAAAATCGAGATCGATCCGATGATCACGCACAAGCTGACGTTGGATCAGATCAACGAAGGCTTTGACCTGATGCACGCGGGTAAATCGATCCGCGCGGTGGTCGAGTTCTAAGACCCTGCCAACATGGCGAAAATTCCGAACCCGTCCCTATTCTGGGGCGGGTTTGTTTTTGGTCAGACAGGCGTTGTCGTCCACGCCATGGCGGCACAGGAACGTGCGCACGGCCCCGTCGGTAATACGGTTGATTTCGGCCTCAGAGAATTCGCGCTGAACCCCGAACATCACCTTGGGGAAAATGTCGGCCTTGCACAGCTCGGCGAATTGCGCGGCGGCCAGCGGGATGTCGTCAATCGCCAATGCCCCGCAGTCCACAGCCATGGTCATGTATTTCTCAAGCTCGCTCTGCACCCGTCGCGGGCCCGAGTCGTAGAAAATATGACCCAATTCGGGAAAGCGGTCGGATTCGGCGACGCAAATGCGGAATGTGGCCATCCCAAAGTCCGACACCAGAAACCGCAGCAGATGATCGGCGGCAAGGCGTAACATTTCCGAGAACGGCGTTTCCTCGTTGATCAGGGCGATGGCCGAGTCCGCCTGCTGGGCGCATTCGGCCTTGATCACCTCGATAAACAACAGGCGCTTGTCTGGGAAATAGTTGTACAGGGTCGCCTTGGACACGTTCGCGACGCGGGCGATATCGTCCACGCTTGCGCCCTCAAAGCCGTCCTTTAGGAACACCTCGCGGGCGCCTTGCAGAACCTGATCGAATTTCCGACCTTTTTTGATGCCGTCATTTAAGGCGTTCATTCCTTGCCCTTTTTGCGGGCCATTAAACGGGAATGACCGAGGTCTCGCAACCTTAATCGCCTTTTTAACACGGCTGGGTGATCTGCGCGGTGGGGTTGATGCAGCCTTGGGTCGTGGTGGGCGCAGGGTCGGGATAGGTCAGGTTCGGGAAATCAAAGCCTCCGATGCTGGCCATTGCCTGCGGGGCAAGCAAAGCAGACACAAGCGCGGCGGCGGCAATACGGTGCAGGATGGTCATGGCGTCCTCTTTTGAACTGTTTCGTTCACATATCTAAACAGGTCAGTTTAGATTTCAAGATCTAATTGAACTGAACGGTATAGTTTATTATATTTCACCCTTGCGTGCTGACGTTTGGTTGCTATTTTAGAACTATTCTAAAAATGGGATTCACCATGATACCCGGATTTGCACACCGCCGCCGTTTCGACGATCTCAGTGACCAAGAAATCATTGCCCTCGCGATTTCGTCCGAAGAGGACGACGCCCGCATCTATCGCAGCTACGCCGAGCAACTGCGCGATGACTTCCCCGAAAGCGCCAAGGTCTTTGACGGCATGGCGTTGGAAGAGGATGAGCATCGCCGCCGTCTGATCGACCTGCACAGCGCGCGGTTCGGGGATGTGATCCCGTTGATCCGGCGCGAACATGTGTCGGGGTTTTATGCGCGCCGTCCCGTGTGGTTGGTGCAGAACCTTGGCCTTGATCGCATCCGCCAAGAGGCCGAGATGATGGAGCGTGACGCCGAACGCTTTTATCAGACCGCCGCCGCACGGACGACTGACGCCGACACGCGCAAGCTGCTCGGGGATTTGGCTGCGGCTGAGGCTGGGCATACGGACAAGGCCGCCGATCTGACCGCCCAACACCTTGGGCCCGACGCTATGGCCGCCGAGGGCGACACGGCGCACCGTCAATTCGTCCTGACATGGGTTCAGCCCGGTTTGGCGGGGTTGATGGACGGGTCGGTGTCAACGCTGGCCCCGATTTTCGCGACCGCATTCGCGACCCAAGACACGTGGACGACGTTCCTTGTCGGTCTAGCCGCATCGGTCGGGGCGGGGATTTCCATGGGCTTTACCGAGGCGGCATCGGATGATGGCGCGATTTCGGGGCGTGGATCGCCCGTCAAACGCGGGATTGCATCGGGCGTGATGACGACGGTCGGGGGGCTCGGCCACGCATTGCCCTATCTGATCCCGCATTTCTGGACCGCTACGATCATCGCCATGGTGGTTGTGTTTGTCGAGCTTTGGGCCATCGCGTGGATCCAAAAGAAATACATGGACACCCCGTTCCTGCGCGCCGCGTTTCAGGTCGTTGTCGGCGGTGCATTGGTCTTTGCGGCGGGCGTTCTGATCGGCAGTGGCTAGCGGCCCGCCCCGCGCCGTGCTAGGCGTTGGGCATGCTGGCCGTTCTGTTGCAAACATTGCCATTTTTCGCGTTGATCGGCCTCGGATACGGGGCCGCGCGCACGGGGTTTTTCAACGATCAGGCCACGGCCTATCTGACGAAATTCGTGTTCTATTTTGCCCTGTCGGCGATGCTGATCCGGTTCTCGGCGAACCTTTCTTTGGCTGAGGTCCTGAGCTGGCCCTATATCTGGGCGTATTTGTGCGGAACAATGGCGGTTTATGTCCTGACGACCGGCGTTGCCCTATTGCGCCGCCGTGGTGCCCAAGAGGCCGCGGTCGAGGCACAATGCGCCGCCATCGGCAACACCGGTTTTCTGGGCATTCCCATGCTGACCATGCTGATGGGACCACAGGCGATTGGCCCGATCATGATGGCCCTGACCGTCGATCTGGTCGTGTTCAGCAGTTTGATCGTCATCGTCATTACCGCCGCGCGACGCGGTCGGGTGTCCCTGTCGACGCTGGCGTCCGTGGGGGTGGGGCTGGTCAAGAACCCGATGATCGTGTCGATTGCCGTGGGTCTGTCGTGGTCGGCGGGCGGGCAACCGATCCCCGGTCCGGTGAACGCCTTTCTTGACCTGCTTGGCGGGGCGGCGACCCCCTGTGCCCTGTTTGCGATCGGGGCGTCATTGGCCGGTAAATCGGCGGAGCGGGTCGTGGTTGCGGGGTGGCTGTCCTTTGCGAAACTGATCCTGCATCCGGCCTGTATCGCGCTGTTTGCCCTGTTCGTGTTTCCGGTCGATCCGTTTTCGGCGGCTGTCATGATCGCGGTGGCGTCTTTGCCGGTGGCGGGGAATGTCTATATGCTGGCCCGTCACTACAACGTCGCGCCGCAACGTGTGTCCGGCGCGATCCTGATTTCCACAAGTTTCAGTATTTTAACGGTTTCGGCCATAATCGCGCTTGTGTCTTAGGCCATGTCGCGGCCTACTGCGCGCAAATTTTGAGATAGGATAGAGGGGGGCAGAAATGGTCACCACAGTTTCGGAAAACAAATGCTTTGGCGGGACCCAAGGGGTCTATACCCACGCGTCCGACGTGCTGGGATGTGACATGACCTTTGGCCTGTTCCTGCCCGAAGAGGCCGCGCATGCGCCGGTGCCCGTGCTGTGGTATCTGTCAGGTCTGACCTGCACCCATGAGAATGCGATGACCAAGGCCGGCGCACAGGTCTGGGCGGCGGAACAGGGCATCGCGTTGATCTTTCCCGACACCTCGCCGCGCGGGGATCATGTGGCCGATGACGACGCCTATGATCTGGGTAAAGGCGCCGGTTTCTACGTGAATGCGACCCAAGAGCCGTGGGCGCCCCATTTCAAAATGTGGGATTACATCGTCGACGAATTGCCCCGCGTTGTGGATGCGAATTTCGCCTTGGACATGGACCGTCAGGCGATCACTGGCCATTCGATGGGCGGGCATGGCGCGTTGACCATCGCGATGAACAATCCGGGTCGGTACGTCAGCGTCTCGGCCTTTGCCCCCATCGCCAACCCGACCCAGTCCGATTGGGGCCGCAAACAATTGACCGCCTATCTGGGCGAGGATCAGGGCGAATGGGCACGCCATGATGCGACCTTGCTGATGGCCGAGGTCGGCTTTGACGGGCCGGTCCTGATCGACCAAGGCGCAAGCGATCAGTTCCTTGAACTGCTCAAACCGGAATCCCTGTCCCAAGCGATGGCGGCCAAACGCCAAGAGGGCACGTTCCGTATGCAAAAGGGCTATGACCACAGCTATTTCTTTGTCAGCACCTTTATGGAAGAGCACATCGCCTTCCATGCCGAGGCTCTGTACGGGTGATCTATGTTGATGCGGATGCCTGCCCGGTCAAAGCCGAGGTCGAGCGCGTCGCGACGCGCAACAAGGTGCCGGTGCGTCTGGTGGCCAATGGTGGCATCCGCCCCTCGCAAAACCCGCTGATCGAGGTCGTCTATGTGTCCCAAGGACCGGACGAGGCCGACAAGTGGATCGCGGAAAACGCGGGCGTGGGCGATGTGGTGATCACCGGCGATATCCCGCTGGCCGCGAAATGCGTTGAGGCGGGCGCGCATGTCCTGCGCCACGACGGTCAGGACATCACCCATGCCAATATCGGGAATATGTTGGCGACCCGCGATCTGATGCAGGATCTGCGTGCCGCCGACCCGTTTCGCCAAGGGGGCGGTCGTCCGTTTTCCAAGGCCGACCGTTCACGGTTTCTGGATGCGTTGGAACGGGCTTTGCGTAAAGCGGGGAATTCGCGTTAGGATCATCCCAACAATATATGAGGGGTGGCATGACGGTCGATCTGATCCCGTTCGACGCGGAAAAATACATGACATGGGCAGGCCTGTGCGACGCGTTCGACGCGGGCCACAAACGTCCCCGCGCGCAGGTCGATGATACCTTTATCCGCCGCGATCCGGACACCGTTCTGTCACGCACGGCGTGGATCGACGGGATGGGGTTGCTGGTCAAAACTGCCACGATCTTTCCGGGCAATCCCGCGCAGGACCGTGCCTCGATCAACGGGGCAGTGAACCTGTTTTCCGATGGGGACGGGACATTGCAGGCGCTGATCGACTTTCACCTCGTGACCAAATGGAAAACCGCAGGCGATAGCCTCTGGGCCGCGTCCAAACTGGCCCGCAAGGACAGCCGTAAAATCCTGTTGGTCGGTGCGGGCACGGTCGCGCATTCCCTCTATGACGCGTATCAGAGCCTGTTTCCCGACGCCGAATTCACCGTCTGGAACCGCAGCACCCAAGGCGCGCGTCGTCTTGCCGCCGCCCGTCCCAAGGTGGCGATCGCAACCGATCTGCAAACGGCAGTCGAGGGGGCGGATATTATTTCCTGCGCCACCATGTCGACCGCGCCGTTGATCCGCGGAGATTGGCTGCGCCCCGGTCAGCACGTCGATCTGATCGGGGCCTATCGCGCCGATATGCGCGAGGTGGACGATACCGCGATCACGCGCGGAACGCTGTTCGTGGACAATCGCGACACGACAATTGACCACATTGGAGAACTCAAAATCCCCATCACGAACGGGGTCATCACCCCCGATGCGGTCGCCGCCGATTACTATGACATGGCGGGCGGGACCTTCGCGCGGACCTCGGACGATCAGATCACGATTTTCAAAAACGGGGGCGGGGCGCATCTGGATTTGATGACCGCCGATTACATCCAAGAGGTCTGGCGCAACAGATGATGGGTTGGGTGTTTCTGTTCCTTGGTGTTTTGGTTGGAACCTATTTTGCGGCGCGGGCGGCGTTGCGCTCCCCCGATATCTCCGCCGCACCGGGGCGCATGGCCGACCTGTCCCAAGGGCGCACGCATTACCGGTGGAACGGCCCCCTGAACGGACCGGTGGTGGTCTGTGTGCATGGGGTGACATCGGGCAGTTTCGTGTGGCAGCCATTGATCCGGTCGCTGAACATGATGGGCTTTCGCGTGCTCAGCTATGATCTCTACGGTCGGGGTTATTCCGATGCGCCGCGCGGACGACAGAGCACGGACTTTCACCTGCGGCAACTGACGGATCTCTTGGCCGATCAGAAGGTCGAGGGGCCTGTGACCCTGATCGGCTATTCCATGGGCGGCACGATTGCCGCGCGGTTCGCGGCGATCCATCCGGACCGTGTGGACCGTATGGTCCTGCTGTGTACCGCGGGGTTCGGGGTGAAACTGCCGCGTCTGATCCGTTGGTGCGCGCGGGTGCCGGTTCTGGGTGATTGGTGGATGGGGGTGCTTGGCGGGGCCGCCATGCGGCGCGACCTGCGCTCCAAACCCTACGCCGAGGATTTCCCGAACATTGCGCGCGCCCAGATCGCGGACACCTACCGGCGCGGCTATGCCGGTGCGGTGATCAGCAGTGCGCGCCATTGCCTGTCCACGCGCCAAGATGCGGCGCACCGCACCATCGCGGCGGCGGGTATTCCGGTTCTGGCGATCTGGGGCGGGCGCGACGGGGTGATCCCCGATACCGCGCCCGGTGCCTTGGCCGTGGCGGACCATCACGCGCGCCACGGCACGGTGGATGAGGCCGACCATGCACTGCCGTTCACGCATGTGGCCGATTTCATTCCGACGTTGCAGGTGTTCTTGCGCGAGACCTAGGCGGGCAGGGCGGCGGACCGCTGTTCCCGTACGGGCAGGTGCAGAATTGCCGAGAATGCGCCGACACCCACGCCAACCCACCAGACCAGATCATAGGTCCCGTAGAGGTCGTAAAGACGCCCGCCCAGCCACACGCCGATAAAGCTTCCGATTTGGTGGGACAGGAACACGATGCCATAAAGCGTCCCCATATAGCGCAACCCGTAAATATGCGCGACCAACCCCGAGGTCAGAGGCACCGTCGCCAACCATAGCGACCCCATCGCGATTGAGAACACGATCACGGTCAGGGGCGTCATCGGCAGAATAATGAACATCCCCGCAACCACCGTCCGCGCAAGGTAAATGCCCGCCAGCAGGTATTTTTTCGTGTACCGTTTGCCCAGCCACCCCGCGTAAATCGTGCCCACGATATTGGTCAGACCGATCAGAGAAATCGAAATCGCCCCAAGGGCCGAGGTCGTGCCGATCCCGAGGCTGGCCAAAACGCCGCTGGGGTCAATCGCGCCACAGGCCTCGGCGACAAAGGCCGGAAAATGCGCGGTGATGAAACCCAGTTGATACCCGCATGAGAAAAAGCCGAGGAAAATCAGGATATAGGACGGATCGCGCAGGGCCGTGCCAAGGATCTGACCCATGGATTGTTCCAGTTCCGCGCGGGTGGCGGGGGGCGTGGGGCTGCGCATAAAGGGTAGCACGATCAGAACCGCAAGGATCAGCGCGGCAAAGATCAAAAACACGTTCTGCCACGGCATAAAGCCCAGCATCCATTCCGCCGCCGGTGCGCCAAACACCTGACCCGCGGATCCCGCCGCCGTCGCAATCCCAAGGGCAAGGGAACGATGTTCATCGCTTGCCGCGCGGCCCACCACCGCCAGAATGACGCCAAAACCGGTGCCCGCGACGCCGAAGCCCACCAGAATTTCCAGCATCTGCATTTCCAGAGGCGTCATCGCATAGGCCGACAGGACCAAACCACCCGCATAGAACAGGGCACCAAGGATGATCGCCTTGCGGTCGCCAAACCGTTCGGCAATTGCGCTAAAAATCGGCTGACCAATGCCCCATGCAAGGTTCTGAACGGCGATCGCGAACGAAAACTCGGCCCGCATCCATCCGAAATCCTCGGCAATCGGGATCTGGAACACGCCAAAGCTTGCCCGAATGGCAAAGCCGACCATGATCACCAGACAGCCAGCGATCAAAACGGGCGAAAACAGGCGGGATTGGGCGTCGGTCATCTGGGATCCTCCAAGGCCGCGACAATGCGAGCGACCTTACGACACGTCAATCACGACGTACCGTAAAAATGCTGCGCCCGCATCGAAATTTCGTGTGGACCCTTTTCTTGGCGCCAAGCGCGCCGTAAGTGAATGGCATGTACGATACGCTGCGCGAAAAATACGACCGTCGGGTTCAGGCCGGCGAAATCCATGCCGATCCGGGCCAGTTGGCGGTGCTGGAGCCGCTGGAAACCGTGCGCCGCGCGGTTGAAGAGGCCGCAGGGGAAAAGCGCGGCTTTAGCCTGTTTCGCAAAAAGGCCGCACCGATCAAGGGTCTGTACCTTTGGGGCGGGGTCGGGCGCGGTAAATCCATGCTGATGGATTTCTTTTTCGAAAACGTGGCCATCCCCGAAAAGCGTCGCGTGCATTTCCATGCGTTCATGCAGGACATCCACACCCGTCTGCACCACGTGCGCCAGTCGGGCGCGGCGGATGCGTTGAAACCCGTCGCCGAAGAGGTCGCCAAGGACGCGCGCCTGTTGTGTTTTGACGAGATGCAGGTGACCGACATCACCGATGCGATGATCGTCGGGCGTCTGTTCGGGTTGCTGTTTGAAAACGGCGTCACGGTCGTGACGACGTCGAACCGCGTGCCCGAGGACCTGTACAAGGACGGGTTGCAACGGGACCGGTTCCTGCCGTTCATCGCGCTGCTGCAGGAACGGCTGAACGTGCATCATCTGGCCTCGCCCACCGATTATCGCCAGAACCGCCTGTCGGGGGCCGAGGTCTATTTCGCTCCCGCCGACGCCAGCGCGCGTCAGGCGATGCAGGACATTTGGGAAGACTTCACCGGTGGTGAGGGCGGTCCTCTGACCCTGCGGGTCAAGGGGCGCGATGTGGTGATCCCCCAGTTCAAGAACGGCGTGGGACGCGCGACGTTCTGGGATCTGTGTTCCAACGCGCTTGGGCCCGGTGATTATCTTGAGATCGCGAACACCGTTCGGGTTCTGATTTTGGAAGACATCCCGACCCTTGGGCGGAACAATTTCAATGAGGCGAAACGCTTTGTGACCCTGATTGACGCGCTTTACGAGGCCAAGGTGCGGTTCATTTGCTCGGCCGCCGCGATCCCCGAAATGCTGTATGTCGAGGGAACCGGTGCGTTCGAATTCGAACGCACCGCAAGTCGTCTGCGTGAAATGCAGGATGCCGATTGGGGGCGTGAGTCCTAGTCGCCCATCGGCGTGCAAAGCTCCACAAGGAACCCATTGGGATCAATGACGTATGCCGTTGTCTGTCCCCATGGCTCATCGCGTGGCGCCTGTTTCTCCGTGGCGCCAGCGGCAATCGCGGCCTGCATCGCGCCCGCAACATCATCCGTTTCAAAGGCCAGTTCGAACAGGGGCGCGGCGGGATCGGCAAGCCCCGGCGTTTTACCCAGTTGCGCCATTAACTCTTTGGCGGAAAAGGCCAGTTTCGTGTCGCCGGTTTTCAATTCCCCGTACTGACCGGATTCATGCAGGAACAGACGTTCGAACCCGAATGCGGTTTGGTAAAACGTCAGGGTCTCTTCGACATTATCAACGTAAAGAATCGCGTAACGGAATTTCATAAAGCACCTCTTACAACTGTGGTGCGTTATGCCTAACCGTTCTCTTTCAGGATTTCACCCGCCAAGTAGAGCGAACCGCAAATCAGGATGCGCGCGTTCGGTGTCTCGGCGACGATATCGGTGATCGCGGTCATGACGTCATCCGATTGAACGGCGTTCATTCCGGCATCACGGGCGGCTGCGGCGGTTGCCTCGGCCGGTAGGGTGGCCTCGGACCCCGGAATGCTGACGGCATAAAGTTTCTGCGCGCTGGCGGCCAGCGGGCGCAGGTATCCGCCGATGTCCTTGGTGTTCAACATCCCGCAGATCATGAACAACGGTCGTTCCGGCAGGCGCGTCAATGCCTCGGCCAGCGCGTCACCGGCGGCGGGGTTGTGCCCGCCGTCCAGCCACAGTTCGGCGCGATCCGCGGCGTCCACCAACGGGCCGCGGCGCAGGCGTTGCATCCGCGCGGGCCATTCGGCCTTGGTCACGGCGGCCTCGCACGCGGCGTCGTCAAAGCCCAGAACGCGCAGGGCCGCGATCGCCGCGCCCGCGTTTTGCACCTGATGCGCGCCGATGAGGGCGGGCAGGGGCAGGTCCAACAGGCCCGTTTCGTCCTGATAGATCAGGCGACCGCGCTCTTCCCAGACGTGCCACTGTTGACCATAGGCAAAGACCGGCGCGCCCAGCTTGGCCGCCGTCGCCTCAATCACCTCCATGGCCTCATCCTGTTGGGGGCCGACGACAACGGGCACACCGCGTTTGATGATGCCGGCCTTTTCGCCCGCAATCGCGGTCAGGGTGTTGCCAAGGAATTGCTCATGGTCGATCGAAATCGGCGTGATGATCGACACGGCGGGTGTGTCGATCACGTTGGTCGCGTCCAAACGCCCGCCCAGCCCGACCTCGAGCAGCGTGTAATCCGCAGGCGTGCGCGCAAAGGCCAACAGACCCGCGACGGTCGTGATCTCGAAATAGGTGATGTTTTCGCCACCGTTCTGAACGTAACATTCGTCCAGAATTTCGGTCAGGTGATCCTCGGAAATCAATTCACCCGCCAAACGGATGCGTTCATGAAACCGTGCCAGATGCGGCGACGTATAGGCGTGCACGGATTTCCCCGCACCTTCCAATCCCGCGCGGATCATGGATTGGGTCGATCCCTTGCCGTTCGTGCCCGCGATATGGATCACGGGCGGCAGGTCGTTTTGCGGATTGCCAAGCGCACCCAGCAACCGCCACACCCGATCCAGCGTCAGGTCAATCACCTTGGGGTGCAGCCCCATCATGCGCGACAGGATTACATCAGACCCTTGGGCCATGGCATTTCCCCTTGGTGGGTGGCCGATCAGGCCTTGTCTGCGGGTTCTTCTGCGGGGGCCGGTTCCGCGGGCGCGGGCAGTTCGCCTTTGATCGCGGGGGGCTGACCCATCAGCATACGGATGATCGTGATCAGTTCATCACGCATTTCGGTCCGTGCGGTCACGCGGTCCAACATCCCGTGATCCAGCAGATATTCCGCGCGCTGGAACCCTTCGGGCAGCTTTTCGCGGATGGTCTGTTCGATTACGCGGGGACCGGCAAAACAGATCAGCGCGTTGGGCTCGGCAATTTGCACATCGCCCAGCATCGCATAGGACGCGGTCACGCCACCGGTCGTGGGGTGGGTCAGAACGACGATATAGGGCAGGCCCGCCTCTTTCAGCATCTCAACCGCCACGGTTGAGCGCGGCATCTGCATCAGGGACAGGATGCCCTCTTGCATCCGCGCGCCACCCGCCGCCGAGAACAGGATCAACGGACGGCCCAGTTCGACGGCACGTTCGGCAGCGGCCACAATGGCGTTGCCCACATACATGCCCATCGACCCGCCCATAAAGCTAAAGTCCTGCGCGGCGGCCACGATCGGGGTGCCGCCCATCTGACCCTCGGCGACCAACATCGCCTCGGCTTCGCCCGTGTTTTTCTGGGCGGCCTTCATGCGGTCGGGATATTTTTTCTGATCTTTGAATTGCAACGGGTCGGCCACAGGCGCCTTGACCTTGACCTCGGTAAAGATACCGCCGTCAAACAGGTTGTCGAACCGTTCACGCGGCGTGATCGCCATATGGTGGCCACAGCTGGTGCAGACGTTCAGGTTGTCGGTCAGTTCGCGGTGGAACAGCATCGTGCCGCACTCATCGCACTTGCGCCACAGGTTTTCCGGCACCTCGCGGCGGGAAAACAGCGAGTTGATCTTGGGGCGAACGTAATTCGAAATCCAGTTCATACGGGCCTAACCTATAACGCTTTGGTCGCACCCGAAATAAGCGGGCGCGCGGAGAAATGCAATCGGCCTATCGGGATAGGACGCGGATCAACACCCGCCACAGCACGAACATTAGCACAAACTCGATCAAAAGCCCGCCCGTGGCGTCCATTTCCGTGATATCGGCCTGTGTCCGGAACAGGGCATAGCCCGTCAACGTCCCCGATTGCGCGATGAACAGCATGGCAAAACAGTTGTTGACGAAGTGAAACGCCATCGCCGCGCCGATGTTGCCCGTGCGCCGCGTCAGGTCCACCGCCATCAGGCCAAACAGCGTCGCCCACAAAACGACCAACCACCCCTGCGCGCCCAGTTCGGGATTGTAATGCAGCAGACCGAAAATCACCGAGGGGATGACCGCCCAGATCCAGCCGCTGCGAAACCGTGCGGCCAACTGTTGGGGTAGATAGGCGCGGAACAACAGTTCCTCAGCGGAGATCTGGATCAGGATCAGGAACAGGGCCATCGGCAGGATCCACATCCAGTCCGCTGCGTCCATGTTCTGGATTGGCTGTTCGGACGTGTAATAGATCGCGCCGGAAATCACATAGACGGGGAGCAGAACCGCCAAGGCGCGCCCGAAACTGCGCAAAAACGGCGCCCGCGGCCCGAACAGGGTAAAGGGTGACCGGTAATGACAGGCGGGTGCGGCGATGAACGGCCCCAGAAACATCCCCACAAAGGTCAGCAACACCACTGTCATCGCGGCGGGCGTCGATGGTTTCACCAACCCCATGATGAACCCGAAATATTCCAACGGTCCCTTGATCGGATAGAGCGCGACGAAAATCACTGCTGTCGCTGCCGCATAGACAAACAGGATCAACAACAGCCCGACCAAGAGGCGCCAGATTTGCGCATAGGGCTGGGCGGGGGCGATGTAGGTGTTAAAAGCTCGGGGGCGCATGGGGTCCTGCTCTGGTTTTCAGGTGACGCTAGCGAAGGCGTGCGCAAACGGCAACGGTCAGGGCGCGCGGTTTGTCGCCATTGTGCTTTTGAGGGCCTTGTCCCGATGGGCCGCGACAGGTATCCGCGTGCCATGATGCATTCAGTACGGATCATTGCGGCCGCGTTTATGTTGGCGCTGTTGGGGGGATGTCTGACGGTTGCGGGCCGTGCGCCGGTGACGCGTGTCGACATCGTGCCGGGCGACTTGGCGTTGGGCGCGCCGGGGGGCTATTGTGTCGATCATTCCCGAAATCAGAGGGGGCAGGACTCGGTTTTTGTCCTGTTGGCCAGCTGTGCCGCCATTTCCGGCGATCCGGCCCAGCCGCGTCCGGTGTTTCCGGCGATTTTGACCGCGACCGTGGATCTGCAACCCATCACGGCCGAAAGTTTCGCCCAAATTCGTGAGGCGCTGCCGGAATATTTTGCCCGCGCGGACATCCGCGCCACCCTGTCGCGCGACGGCACCGCCCAGAGCATTGAGTTGCTGACCGCCGAGCAAACCGGTGACATGTTTATCCTGCACGCCCGCGACAGCAGTCAGGACGCCTCGCCCGCGCTGGCCGAGGATTTGTGGCGCGCCCTGTACCTTGAGCGCGGATATCTGGTGTCGGTGACCCTCTTGGCCCTCAGCGACCGACCGATTTCCGATCAGGCCGCGCGCCGCACCTTGGCCGAGTTCGTGTCCGCCACCCGCCGCGCCAATCGGCAGGGCGAAACGGGGTAAACGGGTTTTTCACACAAAAACACGATGTTATGCGAAACAATCTCGCGCACTAGGGTTGGTTGTTTCCCGTTTGGGGATAATATGGTGCTGGGGATTCGGGTTGGACAGATAGGAAAGACGCGGGGATGAACCTTCGGTCGGTGGCTGACAACATTTTGCTGAAACGGACGGTGCGCCGGTTGGCCCGCGCCGCCGATGCCGCGAAAACCGACGATTTTGCCACGCTGCGGACCTCTCGCAACCGCGCACGCGAATTGCGCCGCCAGATTGAAAAGCTGTTGTTCGTGGCCGACACGCGTCTGACCCTGCCGCGGATCGGGTCAAACGCGTTTCAACGCCCCGTGGGGTCCGATTGGGGATATCGCCCGCAATTATGGCGCGGACCCCTGTCGCCTGTTGGGGCCGCCGCCGTCGAAAGTCGCACCGAAATCGGGGATGAGGCGACGATCTTTCACGACTGTCAGCTGTCTGAACTGACCTATCGACAGGTGCGCAACACGCGTGAGGCGGATTTGGCGCCGTTTGGCCTGCGTCTGGACGTGTTCAAATTCGACGGCTCGTTCCTGTCTCTGGTGGTGAACATGCCGCCCGAGGGGACCGAGGGTCTGCGCAAACGCCACCTTGTGCGCGTGGATGCGATTGTCGAGTTGGAAAAGCCGCTGGAAATCTTTGCGCGGCTCAACATTCAGCACGGGCCCAACACGGAACAGATCGTGCGCGAACTGCCCTTGAACAGCGGCGATATCTTTGTCGAATTCGATCTGGCCTATACCAACCTGAACGAAAAGCGGGTGGAAAAGATGTGGCTGGACCTGATTTTCGAAGGGCCGGAAATGAACCAGATTACCCTGCGCGACGTCACGATAAGCCGTCGCCCGCGGGCCGAACTATAGGGGTGCGCGATGACTGAGGCCACTTTGACCAAAACCCGTTTCGTGTCCGGTGTGTGGGAGGGCGTTCTGGAAATGACGCCCGAAAACGCCACGCCGACGGACATCGTCGTGCGCCATCTTGGAGCCGAAGTGCCGGACGTCACCGTCACCCAAGACGAGGTGAACCAAGGCCGTTATTGGGTCAAGGTCCCGATTCCGGTGACGGCGATCGGCGATGGGATTCAGACATTCGTGTTCCATGCCCGCGCGGACGACACGGTTCTGAACAGCTTTGCCTTGGTCGCGGGTGAGCCTCTGGCCGATGATCTGCGGGCCGAGATTGATTTGCTGCGCGCCGAACTCGACATGCTGAAAAAGGCGTTCCGCCGTCACTGTGTCGAAACCATGTGACCGGTCCATGCGGGTGACGCGGCGTTGTGCGTGACAAAGTGCGCGCCGCCGTCAATCTTCGCCCCCAAGGGAGAAGAACATGACGCAATACCCGCACCTGATGGCCCCGCTTGATCTGGGCTTTACCACGCTGAAAAACCGGATCCTGATGGGGTCTATGCACACGGGCCTTGAGGAACGGGGCGACTGGGATCGTGTGGCCGAGTTCTATGGCACGCGGGCGCGGGGCGGCGTGGGCCTGATCGTGACGGGCGGCATGGCCCCGAATGCCGAGGGCGGCGTATTCCCCGGTGCGGCGGGTCTGTTCACCGATCAGGACATTGCAAACCATCGCCGTGTGACCGACCGTGTCCACGCCGAGGGCGGCAAGATCGCAATGCAGATCCTGCACGCGGGTCGCTATGCCTATGGGCCCGATTGCGTGGCCCCCAGCGCCATCAAATCCCCGATTTCGCCGTTTCCGCCGCGTGAGCTGGACGAGGACGGCATCGAAAAACAGATCGCCGATATCGTCACCGCCGCCACCCGCGCCCAAGAGGCGGGCTATGACGGGGTCGAGATCATGGGGTCCGAGGGCTATTTCCTGAACCAGTTTTTGGTGACCCATACCAACCACCGCACGGATCGCTGGGGCGGCAGCTATGAAAACCGGATGCGCCTACCGGTAGAGGTCGTGCGCCGTGTCCGCGCCGCCGTCGGACCCGATTTCATCGTGATTTTCCGCCTGTCGATGATCGATCTGGTGCCGAACGGGTCCACCCATGATGAGGTCGTCGAACTGGCCCGCGCGGTTGAGTCTGCGGGGGCCACTATCATCAACACCGGCATCGGATGGCATGAGGCACGCGTGCCCACCATCGCGACCAGCGTCCCGCGCCGCGCCTTTGCATGGGTGACGCAAAAGCTGCGCGGTAAGGTCGGTATTCCCGTCATCACCTCGAACCGGATCAACACGCCCGAGGTCGGCGAAGAGGTTCTGGCCGATGGCTGCGCCGATATGATCAGCATGGCGCGCCCGTTCTTGGCCGACCCCGATTTCGTGGCCAAGGCGGCGGCGGGGCGCAGCGACGAAATCGCGCCCTGTATCGCTTGCAATCAGGCCTGTCTGGACCACACGTTCAGCGGCAAGATCAGCAGCTGTCTGGTCAACCCGCGCGCAGGGTTTGAAACCGAAATCACCATCACCCCGACAGATGCGCCGAAATCCATCGCCATTGTCGGCGCGGGGCCTGCGGGCATGGCGACGGCCATCACAGCGGCGCAGCGCGGGCATAAGGTGACCCTGTTTGAACAGTCGGATCAGATCGGCGGGCAACTGAACCTTGCCAAACAGATTCCGGGGAAAGAGGAATTTCACGGGCTGGTCGCGTGGTTTGACACGATGTTGGACCGCTCGGGCGTAGAGCTGCGTCTGAACACGCGCGCGGATGCGGCGGCCTTGGCGGGCTTTGACACGGTGATCGTTGCGACGGGCGTTGCCCCGCGTGATCCGGGCATTCCCGGCGCGGACCGCGAAAACGTCGTGGGCTATGCCGATATCCTGTCCGGTCGTGCGACGGCGGGCGCGCGCGTTGCCATCATCGGTGCGGGCGGCATCGGGTTCGATGTGGCCGAGTATCTGGCCCATCAGGGAGAGAGCACCGCCTTGGACCTGCCCGCATGGATGGCCGAATGGGGCGTCACCGACCCCGAGGCGCATCGCGGCGGTTTGGTTCCGACCGGCCCCGCGCCCGAACCATCGGCCCGCGACATCCATCTGTTACAGCGTAAGGCCGAAAAACCGGGCAAGCGGTTGGGCAAGACCACCGGCTGGATTCACCGCGCCGCGCTCAAGGCCAAGGGCGTCAAAATGCTGGGCGGGGTGACATATGCGGGGATTGACGACGACGGTTTGCACCTGATGACCGGACCCGATGGCGCAACGCCCAAGGTCTTGCCGGTCGACACCGTTGTTCTGTGCGCCGGTCAGGTCAGCGTGCGCGATCTGGCCGATGAATTGGGCGCGGATCGGGACGTCCATGTCATCGGTGGCGCGGATGTTGCGGCAGAACTGGATGCAAAACGCGCGATAGATCAAGGCGTTAGACTGGCCGCACAGCTATAGTTAACGGTTTCGAAAGGCGCGACAGTCGTTGCGAATACCGCAGTAATGTCTGCGCCTTTCCCCATTGTTGCCAGATTTCACCCCAATAAACGCATGAACAACCGATGTGTTTGAAGGGTGCAAGATGGACCGATTGACCGAAATGGAAGCGTTCGCCACCGTTGTGGATCAGGGCGGCTTTACCGATGCGGCCAAAAAGATGGGGATTTCGAAATCGGCGGTTTCGAAGCACGTGTCCTCGCTTGAGGCCCGGCTTGGCGCGCGCCTTTTGAACCGGACAACGCGCCGCGTTTCGCCGACGGAAATCGGTCTTGTCTATTACGACCGCGCCCGCCGTGTGCTGAATGACGCAGGCGAGGCCGACGCGATCGTCACCTCTATGCAATCCGCGCCATCGGGTCTGTTGCGGATTTCGGTTGCCACGGATTTCGGCGTGAACCACCTGTCGCCGGTGATTGGCGAGTTCCTCAAGGAATACCCGGACATCACCGTGAACATGGTTCTGAACAACCGCTATGTCGAACTGATCTCGGAAGGGTTCGATATGGCCGTCCGCGTGGGTGAGCTTGAGGATAGTACCCTGCGCGCCCGCAAATTGACCGAGACCACCAAACGCATGATCGGCTCGCCGTCCTATTTTCAGAAATACGGACGCCCCCAACGGATCGACGATCTGAACGAACACAAGCTGCTGCATTATTCCAATCAGGCGGCTGGCAACGTCTGGCGTCTGACCGCGCCGTCGGGGGAACGTCGCCAAATCCGCACCGCCGGTTGGTTGTCGGTGAACGATGGGCAATCCTTGCTGAACGCGGCGATTTCGGGTCTGGGCATCGCCTATCTGCCCAGTTTCCTCTACCGCGAGGCGATGGAACAGGGTCTGGTCGAAGAAGCCATTCCCAGCCTGCCGGGCGAATCCCTTGGGATTTACGCCGTCTATCCCCCGGGCCGTTTCACCCAGCCCAAGGTGCGCGCGTTTATTGATTTCCTTGTCGCCAGCTTTGCAGACAAGGGTCCCGAAATCTGGTGATCTGAACAGGGTTCATCCTGCCGACTGTCATAGGGCAGGGCTATTGGGTCGAGGTCAGTATGACTTCGACCCTTCTGTTTTCGGTGCGCCCGTTTTCGGTCAGGTTCGTGGACAGCGGCGACAGGTATCCCACGCCGTCGGCCTGCATCTGATCCGCGGGCACGCCAAGGCCGCTTGCCAGATAGGCCATCACCGACTCGGCCCTGCGTTTGGATAGGGCGACATTCCCGTCCAGCGCACCCACCGCATCCGTATGCCCGACCAGTGTCACGTGACGATCAGGGTTGTTGCGCAGATAGGTCGCCAGTTCGATCAAGGTGGCGGTGTCCTCGGTGCTCAGCTCGGACGAACCGGGGGCGAATTCCACGTCGCTCAGGACGACATGCCCCGTGGTTTCCAGCCTCTCGTGTAAATCGCCCGCCGTGACCGGCCGGTTGTCCAGATCGGGTGTTTTGGTTGAGGTCGTCGTGGGCACCAAGGCCTCGGCATCCGCCGGTGCGACATGGGTGATCTGGATGAACCCGCGTTGCATCGACCGGCTGACCAGCACGCCCAGAACCTCGGGGCCGCTTTCGGCGTCGCGGCGCAGGGTGACATAGCGGAAATCGCCAAGGTTCACGTGCATCACCGGTTCGGGCAGCACGTCCATCGCGTACCGGAAATCATAGCCGCCACATGCCGCCGTGTCACATTCATAGAGCACCTGAAACCCGTCAGTGGTCAGTTGATCGCGCAGGGGCGTCAGGATTTGCAGCGTCGTCAGGGCCGCATCGGACAGGTGAAACGCGCTCTGACTAAAGGCGCCTTCGGTCGCCAGGGTCGGCAGGGTGCCATCCCGATAGGGGCCGGTGGCAAAGGCATGGCTGCCGACCGGTTCGGTGCGGGTGTCGACCACGCGCGCCGCACCGGGCAGGTCAAGGACCAGCGCGGACGCCGGAACCGACCACAGACCCAGACAGGCCGCATATGCCACCCCGCGCCACATTACCGATGGGCACCGTGATAGGCGTCATTGGGCTGCATCTCGGTGGCGGCGGCCACGCGGTTGGTCATGTTGAAAAACGCCGCGACCGAGGCGATGTCGAAAATCTCACGCTCGGAGAACCCCACCTCACGCAGGGCCGCGCGGTCGGGGTCGTCGATGCGGTCGGGCGTTTCGGTTAGCTTGAACGCGAAATCCAGCATCGCGCGTTGTTTGGCGGTGATCTTGGCCACGCGATAGTTCATCACCATCGCCTCACCCAATTTCGGATCGCCCGACAATTCCCGCACCGCCGCGCCATGGGCCACCTGACAATACCAGCACCGGTTGGCCGAACTGACCACGACCGCGATCATCTCGCGTTCCAGTTTGCTCAGCCCGCTGTCCCCCAGCATCAGGTCATTGTACATCGCCGTGAACGTGTTCAGTTTCTCGATGTCAAAGGCATAGGCCTGCAGGACATTGGGGATCATGCCCAGCTTGTCCTGACAGATATCGAAATACTTCTGCGTCTCGGGCGGCAGGGGATCCAGCATCGGCAGGTCCAGCGCCATGATCGGGGCGGTGTCGGTCATTCCGTGTCCTTTTGCGCGGGTTTCGCGCGGTAATGGTACTGTCCGACCACCTGCATATTCAAGTTTTCATATAGGGCCAGCGCGCCTGCGTTCCCCCGCGTCACAAGGACCGACAGGGTGGTTGCGCCGTTGGCCTTGGCCCAGCATGCGGCGGCGCGCATCATGTTGACCGCCACCCCGCGCCGCCGCCGCTCGGGCGCGACGGTTAGGGCATGGACGTATGCGGCATCGCCATGGATCGCCGCAAACCCCGCACCGGCGGCGCGATCATCGGTACGGCCAAGGATGCTGGTTTTCGGATCGCAAGACCGTTCCATCACGTTGATCCGCGCGGGTCCAATGCCGCCCGCGTCCCAGATATCCAGCATGATTTGCAACGGCGGCCAGACGGTAAAGGCCGAGATCGGTTCGGGCGGAACGGCCAGCCTGTCGATACCCCCGCGCAGGATCACCACCGGATCAACGATCTGATAGCCGCGCGCATCCAGTTCTGCGTCAAACGCGTCCTGACCGTCCTTGATCATGAACAGGGGCGGCTGGTTCAGCGCGGCCATTGCGCCCTCGGCCATATCAATCGCGCTTGGATCGAAATCCCCGTCCAGCGTCGCCGCCGACACGCGTTGCCCGCCGTCCAGACCCGTGCGGATGGTCCACGGGCCGATGCGCGCGGCCTTGGCGGGGGACCACGTTGCCTCAGCCTCTAGGTACAGGGCGGGATCGGTGCTCATGCGGGGAACAGATGCGCCAGTTTCGACATCGCGGCGTCGATCTGGCCTGCGTCCGTGCCACGGATCACGATGTTGGACCCATAGGCACCGTTTTCCTGAAACGGGTAGGAGCCGATCGAAAGGTCGGGAAATTCGGTGGCCAGTGTCGACAGGGGACCGGCAATTTCGCCTTCGCCGCGATCAATGCGCCACGATTGGCTGAGCATCGGTGCGCCGCCCGTCAGGGTCGGCAGGACAGAGGCGACCATCGCCTGAAAAACCGACGGCACACCGGCCATGACGTGGACATTGCCGATGGTAAAGCCGGGCGCAATCGACACGGGGTTGTCGATCAATGTCGCGCCGTCGGGGATGCGCGCCATGCGCTGACGCGCGTCGTTGAACTCGCGCCCCGAGCGCGCGTAATGCGCGGCCAACAGGTCATAGGCGTCTTGGCGGATGCCGATGGGGGTGTTGAACGCGGCGGCGACGGCCTCGGCGGTGATGTCGTCATGGGTCGGGCCAATCCCGCCCGAGGTGAACACGTTGTCATAGGCCGCGCGCAGGGCATTGACCGCCCCGATGATCGCATCCGCGTCGTCCGACACCACCCGCGCCTCGGCCAAGGTGATCCCGTTTTTGGTCAGCTCCCCCGCCAGATAGTGCATGTTCGAATCCCGCGTCCGACCGGATAGGATTTCATCACCAATAATCAGGATGGCGGCGGTGGGGTTCGGCATCGGCGTATTCCTTATGACGTGCAGGGCAAAGATATCGGTCCGGCGGCTGGCGGCAAGGGCAGGCGTGCAGTGTTTCGCGTTGATAAGCGGGAAAATGGTGATACCACCGGCCTATGGACTTTGCGACGCCCCTGATCCCCGCCCGATTGATCAAACGCTATAAACGGTTTCTGGCCGATTGCCGGTTGGATGACGGCCAAGAGGTGACCGCCCATTGCGCCAATCCAGGCTCGATGATGGGGCTGGCCGAACCGGGGATGCGGGTGTGGCTGGAACCCAATGACGATCCCAAGAAAAAGCTGAAATATGGCTGGCGTCTGGTCGATCACGAAAACGGCCATTTCACGGGCGTGGATACCTCTGTGCCGAATCGCGCCCTGCGTCAGGCGTTGATGGATCGCGCGATCCCCGAACTGGCCGCCTATGACACCGTCCGGCCCGAGGTCAAATATGGCGAAAACAGCCGGATTGATTTCCTGCTGACGTCTCCGGACCTGCCCGACGTTTATGTCGAGGTGAAGTCGGTCACGCTTTGTCGTCAATCCGGTCTGGCCGAGTTTCCCGATAGCGTCACCGCGCGCGGGGCCAAGCATCTGGACGAACTGGTCAAGGTGATGGAGATGGGCGCGCGGGCGATGATGCTCTATCTGATCCAGCGCACCGATTGTGACCGGTTCGACGTGGCCCGCGACATTGATCCGACCTATGCCGCCAAATACGACGCGGCCCGCGCGGTGGGGGTCGAGGTGCTGTGCTATGACACCGTAATTTCGCCGGACGGGGTCACGATTGGCCGGAAACTGCCTCCCGCGCCCTTGTAATCCGGCGTCAGGGACTGGTGTTTCGGGCACGCGCGTTTTATTTAGGCGCGAACAGCCAGTGGAGAGAACCGTGATCAAAGCACCCCGTGGACGCGTCACCAAGGATGGTATTCGCATTTACGAACAGGCCGATTTTGCAGGGATGCAGGCGGCAGGTAAGGTCGCGGCCACCATTCTGGACGAGATCGCCGAGCACGTGTTCCCCGGTCAGACCACCGGCGAGATCGACCGCATCATCACCCAAAAGGTTGAAGAGTCCGGATCGAAATCCGCGACCATCGGGTACAAGGGCTATCAGCACGCCAGCTGTATCAGCGTGAACCACGTCGTGTGCCACGGCATCCCGGGTGATAAACGTCTAAAGGACGGCGATATCCTGAACATCGACGTGACGGTGATCGTGGACGGCTGGTACGGCGACACCAGTCGCATGTATGTGGCGGGCAACATCGGTCGCAAGGCCGAGCGTCTGGTCCAAGTCACCCATGACGCCCTGTTCAAAGGCATCGAGGCCGTCAAGCCCGGCAACACCTTTGGCGACATCGGCCACGCCATCCAGTCCTATGTCGAAGGCCACCGGATGAGCGTCGTGCGCGATTTCTGTGGTCACGGTCTGGGTCAGGTGTTCCACGCGCCGCCGAACGTTCTGCACTATGGCCGTGCGGGCACCGGTCCCGTTCTCGAAGAGGGCATGTTCTTTACCATCGAACCCATGGTGAACATTGGCCGTCCAGAGACCAAGGTTCTGGCCGATGACTGGACCGCCGTGACCCGCGACAAATCCCTGTCGGCCCAGTTCGAACATTCGATTGGGGTGACGGCGGACGGGTTTGAAATCTTTACCCTGTCGCCAGGCGATAAGTTCCACCCGACCTGGTCCTAAGGCGCTGGGCCACGGTTACAGGCCCAGCAACCCCGGCAAATCCCGCATCGACGTGAAAATCACCGCGCCCTCATCGCGCAGGGCCTGATCCTTGCCGTGTGGCGCATAGCCAAAACACCGCATCCCCGCACGGGCGGCGGCACGGGCACCGGTCGCGCTGTCCTCAATCACGACGGCCTGTTCGGGCGCGGCGTTTACGGCGGCGGCGGCATGCAGGTAAAGACCCGGATCAGGCTTGGCACAGTTCAGGGCCTGCCCCGAGAACAACCGGCCCTTGAGGCGCGCATAGACATCCGGATGCTGGCCAAGGGTCAGGTCCATTTTTTCTGGCGTGCCGTTCGATCCGACCGCATAGGGCACCCCCGCCGCATCAAGGATATCCAGCAGTTCGGACACGCCATCCATCAGGGCGACGTTTTCGGCAAGGGCCGCATAGATCTTGTCATAGACCTGCGCGGACCAGTCATCGGGCAGGTCCACACCAATGGCACGCACACGTTTGGCAATGGCGGGCACAGTGCCACCGACGAACCGCTCTTCCATCTCGTGCAGGGTGATGTCCATCCCGTGCGCGATCAGGTCCTCATGGATCACGCGCAGGGTTTCGGGTTCGCTGTCGACCAGAACACCGTCACAGTCAAACAACACAGCAGAAGGTTTCATTCAATTCGCCTGTAGGATCGAAATTTTTGTGTCGCCGTATTTGCGCTGATCCAGCATGGTCAGGGCATCGGGCGGGGTGATATCGGCGCTGTCTTCCCAGACGATCAACGCCTCGGGCGCGACCCAGCCGCCCGACAAGGCCGCCGCCATCGCGCGCTCGCCCAACTCCTTGGCATAGGGCGGGTCCAGAAAGATTAGATCAAACGGCTCGCCCGTGTTTTGCGGCAGGCGCGTCGCGTCACGGCGAATGATGCTGCACCGGTCTTCCGCGCGGCATTTGCGGATGTTTTCCTGAATAAGGGACCGCGCTTTGTTCCCGTCATCGACAAAGGTGACGGCCACCGCCCCACGCGACAGCGCCTCAAGACCCAAGGCCCCCGTCCCTGCAAACAGGTCCAGCACCCGCGCTCCGTCCACCGGATCGCCATAGCCGCCATTTTGCAGCAGGTTGAACAGGCTCTCGCGGACGCGGTCCGTCGTCGGGCGCAGATGCGCGCCCGCGTCGCCCTTGCCAACAGATGCCAGCGTCAGGCCACGGAAATCGCCCGCGATGATCCTCACGCTTTCATCAACTGTTTCAGATCGGTCGATGCATCGGCCACCGCCGCCGGATCGGGGGTCTTGCCCATGCTCAGCAACCGTTTCCCGACCATATAGGCGCGCGGATCGTTGATCGCATCCACGGCCAAAAACGTGTCGCCCTTATAATACCAATGCGACAGGGCGGCGCCGTCCTGACGGGTGACGATCCGGTCATAACCGGTGTTCAGGCCCGCGATCTGCAGGTGGGTATCGTATTGATCGGACCAGAACCACGGCTCAGGGCGATAGGGTTTGTCCGCCCCCATCATATTCTCGGCGGCATTTTCGGCCTGATCAATTGCGTTCTGAACGCTCTCCAGACGCATCTGCCCGTTCGGTCCGGGGAAGGACGCGCAATCGCCCGCCGCATAGACGTCTGGATCCGAGGTCTGCCCGAATTCGTTCACCGCGATCCCGTTGTCGATGGTCAACCCCGCCTCAGCGGCCAGAGCATCGGCGGGCATAATCCCCACCCCGACAATCGCGAAATCAATGTCCAAGGTCGTCCCGTCGCTGAGCTCTGCGCCGGACACGCGACCCTCACCAGTCAGGCATTTCAGGCCGACGCCCTCGCGGATATCGACGCCGTTGCTCTGGTGCAGATCGCGGAAATAGTCGGATGTCTCGGGCGCGGCGACCCGTTGCAGAATACGGTCGGCCATTTCGACCAAGGTCACCTTCAGGCCCAGCTTGGCCGCAACCGCTGCCGCCTCGAGCCCGATATAGCCGCCCCCGATGATCAGAACGCGGCGCCCGTCGGTGAATTCGGGTGCCATGGCGTCGACATCGCTCAATCCGCGCACGACATAAACGCCGTCCAGATCGCCCCCGATGGCGGCGGGCAAACGGCGGGGCACAGACCCCGTTGTCAGGGCCAGCTTGTCATAGGCGATCACCTCATCGCCAATCGTGACGGTCTTGGCGGCAGCGTCGATTTTGGCCGCGGCTCTGGACAGTTTCAGGGTGATATCGTTGTCCGCGTAATAGGCCTCGGGGCGCAGGAACAGACGCTCCAGTTCCATCTCGCCCAGCAAGTATTTTTTCGACAGCGGCGGACGTTGATAGGGCGGCACGGCTTCTTCGCCGATCAATGTAACCTGACCGTCAAACCCTGATGCGCGCAGTTTCGCGACCAATGCGCTGCCTGCTTGTCCTGCCCCGATCACAACGTAATGCGCCATCAAAATTCCTCCCCCGAAAACTGGTCATTTGTTGGCGGTAACCTATAACTGTAACCAAGACCAACGCAATCCGATTGGAGAAACGAACATGACTTTGGCCGTTGGCGATCGCCTACCTGACGCGACGCTTATCAAAATGGGGGCAGAAGGCCCTGAACAAGTGCAAATGGCCGACCTGACCAAAGGGCGAAAAGTGGTGATCTTTGCCGTGCCCGGCGCCTATACCCCGACCTGCCATTCGGCCCATATGCCCAGCTTTGTGCGCACCCGTGATCAATTCGCGGACAAGGGCGTCGATGCGGTGATCTGTGTGTCGGTAAACGATCCCTTCGTCATGGGCGCATGGGCCAAGGACACCGGCGCGGATGCGGCGGGCATCCTTGCCCTTGCCGACGCCGAGAGCGCCTTTACCACCGCAATCGGTATGGATTTCACCGCTCCTCCGGTGGGTCTGATGTCGCGCTCCAAACGCTATGCGCTGATGGCCGAGGATGGCGTGGTCAAGGTTCTGCAAGCCGAAGAAAACCCCGGCGTCTGTGAGGTCTCGGGCGGCGAGGCGATGCTCGACGCGATCTGAGGTCAGCGCCACTCAAACAACAAACGCCGGGCAATGCCCGGCGTTTTCATTTTGACAATGGGTCGTTTACGCGTCGGTGCGGATGACCGTTTGGGTCGGGAACGGAATGTCGATCCCTTCGCGGTCAAACGCCTCTTTCACGGCGCGGGTCAGGTCGAACTTCAGACCCCAGTAATCCGACGATGCGCACCAGATACGGACGACGAAATCGACCGAACTGTCGCCCAGATTGCCGATTTTCACGAACGGCTCGGGGTCGGAATGGGCGCGGGTATCTTGTGCGATACAGCCACGAATGACCTTTTCCGCATGGGCCAGATTGGTGTTGTAGGACACACCAAACGTCATGTCGCAACGGCGTTTGTCGTGATAGGAAAAGTTCGTAATCGCCGAGGACCAGATATCCCCGTTCGGCACGATGATCTGCACGTTGTCGGGCGTGGTCAGTTCGGTAAAAAATAGGGTGATGGCCGACACCGTGCCGCTCTCGCCACCGGCCTCGATGTAATCGCCGGCCTTGAACGGGCGAAACCCGATCAGCATCACACCGGCCGCAAGGTTCGACAGGGTCCCCTGCAACGCCAGACCAATTGCCAAACCGGCGGCACCGATCAGTGCGACCAGTGACGTGGTCTGAATTCCGAACCGTCCCAGAATGAAAATCGTCGCCATGGCGAGGATGCCATATTTGGCGATACTGCCAAGGAACCCCATCAAGGTCGGGTCGAACCGGCGGCTCTTTTCCGGCAGGCTGACAATCCGGCGCTTGGCCCAACTGCTCAGCCACAGGGCCACGATCAGGATCACAAAGGCATAGAGCACATTCAGCCCAAGCCCAATGATCCAGCCGATGTTTTCTTCAACCAGTGTTTCGATCTGTTCTAGGTCTAGTTCCACGAAATCTCATCCATCTTCTTCGCCAGTTTCACGTCCAGTGCCGACAGCCCGCCGACATCATGCGTCGTCAACGTAACGCGCACGGAACGATAAACGTTGCACCATTCGGGGTGGTGGTTCCATTTTTCTGCGAAAATGGCAATCCGCGTCATCCATCCAAAGGCAGCGGTGAAATCGGAAAACGTGAATTCCTTGGTGATTGCGTCGCGCCCGTCGGTGATGGTCCAGCCGGTTTTGCTCAGGTCGGCCAAGGCCGCGTCGCGTTCATCGCCGGTCAGTTTCTCGGTCATGTCTCATCCAATGGTTGGGCCTTTTTGAACGGGCCATAGGAGGTCAGGATCTCGATTTCCTCATCCACGGCGGCGCGTTCGGCGTCTAGATAGGTGGACACGGCCTTGGCAAAGCCCTCATCGCGCAGCCAATGCGCCGAATGGGTCTGAACGGGTAGATACCCGCGCGCCAGCTTGTGATCGCCCTGCGCGCCTGCCTCAACCCGCGCCAGACCGTTGGAAATCGCATAGTCGATGGCCTGATAATAGCACGCCTCGAAATGCAGGCACGGATGATGTTCCGTGGCGCCCCAATACCGCCCGTATACACAATCCCGCCCGATCATGTTCAGCGCCCCCGCAACCGGACGTCCGTCCCGTTCCGCCAGCACAAGCAAAACGTCATCGCGCATCGTGTCGTGCAGGATGTCGAAAAACGCACGGCTGAGATAGGGGGACCCCCATTTGCGTGCGCCGGTGTCCTGATAAAAGGTCCAGAAGTAATCCCAATATTCCGCTTTAATCTCATCGCCGGTCAGGGCGCGGATGGTGCCGCCGAAATCTTGCGCTGTGCGGCGTTCCTTGCGGATGGCCTTGCGTTTGCGCGACGACAGGCTGTCCAGAAAGGCATCGAAATCCGCATAGCCGTCGTTGTGCCAATGGTATTGCTGGGACACGCGCGCCATCAGGCCCATGTCGGACATCGCGCCGATCTCATCCTCGGTACAGAATGTGATGTGCAACGAGGACAGGTTGTTATTCGCGGCCAGCTGTACCGCCCCTTGGATCAGACCGGCGCGCGCGACGTCTGCAAATTCGGGCCGGACCAGCAACCGCCGCCCCGTGACGGGCGTGAAGGGCACCGCGACTTGCAGTTTCGGGTAATAGTTCCCGCCCGCCCGTTCATAGGCATGGGCCCAGTTGTGATCAAAGATATATTCGCCCTGCGAATGCGCCTTGAGATACATGGGCGCGACGCCGATCACCTGATCGCCAATGCGGGCGATGATGTAATGCGGATACCACCCCGTGCCGTCGCCGACCGATCCGCTTTGCTCTAGCGCGTCCAGAAACCGGTAGGTCGTGAACGGGTCCAAAGGCGCGCCGCCCTCCGCCGTCTCCGGACAGGCGCAGGCGTCCCATTCGGGTTGGGAAATGGCACTGAGGCTGCGAACAACCTCAATGCTGACTTCGGCTTGGGCGTGGGTATCTGCGTTTGGCATCTGCTCTCGGGCGTTTTTTGACATGTGGTGCCCGCCCGCGCAGGGTCAAGTGGTGGGCAGGTATCCCTCAAACGTGATGTTATCTGCCACTTGGCGCGCGGTCTGTTCAATTTCGCTCGACCGGACGGTCCAGCATAGGATCGGATGACCATCCGCATGCAAGTCCATCACCGGTTTCGCGGTCAGGTTATTTACATCATGGCTGATGAAACAGGCACCGACGCGCTCAAAATCCGGAATGCGGCGCAGTTCCATGCGACGCGCCTCGGGGATCAGGGGCCAATCGCCGCCCTCAAACGCACAGGTGGTCAGGCCACGGGGCACATCAGGCGCGTGTTCGGCCATGGCGGCGACCGAATGCGGGTTGAACGACATGACCGCCACGGGACCGGAATACCCGCGCAGGACCTCGCCAATCCGCGCCTCTAGCGGGCCGATGTTGGGGCCAAGCGCGCCATCCTGATCCTTAACCTCAATCAGCAGGGGCACCTGACCGTTCACCAGGTCCAGAACCTCGGCCAAGGTCGGGATGCCCTCATCCCCGTGGCGCAGGGGGATCGCGGACAGTTCCGCCGCCGTGCGCGTGGCAATGGGGCCGGTTTCATCCGTCAGCCGCCCAAGGTCATAGTCGTGAAACACCATCGCCTCGCCGTCGGCGGAGCGTTGGATGTCGATCTCAATCCCGAAACCCAGAGCGATGGCCGCCTTGATGGCCGCCCGGCTGTTTTCCGGGTGGCCTTTGGTGATGTCATGCAGGGCCCGATGCGCGATCGGGACACAGAGAAACGATTCCGGCAGCATGGCGCGTTAGTCGATCTCGAACACACCGTCGATTTCGACGGCCACGCCAAAGGGCAACGACGCCGCACTGACGGCCGAGCGCGCGTGCTTGCCCGCATCGCCCAACGCCTCGGCCAGCAGGTTGGAGGCGCCGTTGATAACCTTGGGCTGATCGCCGAAATCGGGCGTCGAGTTCACAAAGCCGGTCAGTTTGACCACGCGTTTCAGGCGGTCCAGATCGCCGCCACAGGCCGCTTTGACCTGAGCCAGCAGGGCAATCGCGCAGGTTTCGGCGGCTTTCATGCCGTCCTCGACCGACATGGTGTCGCCCAGTTTGCCAACGGTCAACGCACCGTCTTTGCTTGCGACCTGACCCGAGACGTGGACCAGATTGCCGCTGATGACGAAGGGCACATAGTTCGCGGCGGGGGCCGGTGCCTCGGGCAGGGTGATGCCCATTTCGGCCAGCTTTTGTTCAAAGGTTCCGCTCATTTTCAGTCTCTCCAGATACGGGTTTGGCGGCACGCTAGCCGCGCCATCGGGCGGTGAAAACCCCCGAAATCAGGTTTCGCGGAACGCGCGGTTAAAGTAATCCGCCAGCGGTTTGATCAGATAGGCCAGAGGCGAGCGATCGGCGGTGCGAATATAGCTCTCAACGGGCATGCCGGGCACGATGCGCTTGTCCCCCAAAAGTTCCGCCTGCCCCTCATCCAGAATGATTTCGACACCGTAATAGTTGGCGCGGGTCGCCTCATCCTCGAACGTGTCGGCGGACACCTGAATGACCTGACCGACCAGATCGGGGGTCGTGCGTTGATCAAAGGCCGAGAATTTCATCGTCACGGGTTGGCCCACGAACACCTCATCGCGGTGGATCGGTTCGACGCGGGCATCAATCACCAGCGGTCGGTCCTGCGGCACGATATAGAGCAGGGGATCGGCCTGTTGCACCACGGCGCGCGACGCAAACACGGTCATGCCATAGACGATCCCGCCCACGGGCGCGCGGATTTCCAGACGGTCCAATTGGGCCAGCAGGGACAGGCGTCGTTCAACCAGTTCCAGTTCGCGAAATTGCAGGTCGCGCAGGCGGGTGATCGCCTCTTCGCGTTTGCCGGTCTGAAGCTGTAGCTTTTCCAGTTCGATCTCAGTGATGCGCCCTTGGGCCTGTGCGGCCGAGGCGGTCAGTTCGCCGACCTGACCCTCAAGCGCGGCGGCCTCCCGTTGCAGGGCCAGAACGCGGGATGCCTGTGCCAGACCCTTGTCCAGCAGGGATTGCTGGTCGTCCAGCTCCATCTTGATCAGGTCAAGCTGACGGCTGAGCGCCTCTTGTTGCGCCTCGATGCCCTGCACCTGATCGACGATCTGGGCGCTGCGCTTGTCCAGCTGCTCGACCGCCTGTGCGCCGGTCACAAGGCGCGCGGTAAACAGGCGTTCCTGCCCGTCCAGCAAATCCTGAACCTCAGGGCGGGTCTTGGCGATCTCGATCAGATCAGCGTCAAAGGTGATCGTTTCGGCATTGTCCTGTTCGGCCTCAAGCCGTCCGCGCCGCGCCATCAGTTCAAACAACTGGCCCTCGACAATTGCCAGTTCGGTGCGCAATTCGGACGCGTCCAGACGGATCAATACGTCACCGGCGGCAACGATGTCGCCCTCTTTGACCTCAATCGTGTCGACCACGCCGCCGTCGGGGTGTTGCACCACTTGGCGGTTCTGTTCGACCTTGACGCGGCCGCTTGCGATAATCGCGCCGGAAATATTGGCCATGACGGACCACGTCCCGAACCCGCCAACAAGTAGCAGCAGCGCAAACAGCCCCGTCAGGATCGGGCCGCGTGCGGACCATTTGGGTGTGTCTTGCGGGGTCATGAAACGCCTCCGGTGCCTTGGGTGCGTGAGATTTGGGCGTGGTTTTTGACGTTGTCGCGCAGGATTTCGTCGCGGGGGCCGAACGCCTTGCGCGTGCCGCCCTCAATCACCAGCAACAGGTCGCATTCCTGAATGGCGGCGGGGCGGTGGGCCATGATCAAGACCGCGCTGCCCGCCTCTTTGGCCTGACGGATAGCGGTGTTCAGGGCCATCGACCCCTCGTTGTCGAGGTTCGAGTTCGGCTCATCCAGTACCAGAATAACCGGTTCGTCATAGAGGGCACGGGCAAGGCCGATGCGTTGCAATTGCCCGCCCGACAGGTTGCCGCCATTGGCGGTGACGCGGGTGTCATAGCCTTGGGGCAGGGAGACGATCATGTCATGCGCGGCGGCCTTTTTCGCGGCGGCGACGACCTTTTCCGCGTCCGGTTCGCGGGCCATTTTGGCGATGTTTTCCGCGATCGTGCCTTCAAACAGGACGACGCGCTGGGGCAGGTATCCCACATAGCTGCCCAAGACATCCGGCTCGAACTGATCCAGCGACGCGCCATCCAACCGGATGCTGCCCCCTGCGGGGCGCCAAATGCCGGTCAGCGCGCGGGCAAGGGTCGATTTTCCCGCGCCCGATGCGCCGATCACGCCGACGGCCTGACCAGGCTCAAGCGAAAAGTTCAACAGTTTGAGCGCGGCGGTCTTCTGTCCCGGCGGAATAATGGTCAGTTGCTGAACGTCCAGTTTCGCACTGGGCCGTGGCAGGGCGGTGCGCGGCGGTTGGGTCGGAAAATCCTCAAGCAATGTGCCAAGGTTGCGCCAACCGCGAAACGCCGCCTGAACGTTTGACCACTGCCCAACGGCCTGTTCAATCGGGGCAAGCGCACGGCCCAGCAGGATCGAGGACGCAATCATCGCGCCGCCCGTCACAGATCCCTGCAACACCAAATAGGCACCCAGCGCCAGCATCGCGGATTGCAAGAACTGACGAAACGTCTTGGTCAGCATCGTAAACAGACCCGAGGTGTCGGCCGCGCGCAATTGGGCGCGTTGGGCGTTCACCCGTGCCTCACCCCAGCGCGAAAAGGTCGCGCCGCGCATGCCGAGGGCCTGAATGGTCTCGCTTTCGTTGCGCAATTGTCCGGTCAGGGTCTCGGATTTGGCGTGCGCTGCGCTGGCCTCGGCGCTTGGTCCGCGGGACCGCATTTGGTTGGTCAGGGCCACAAGGATCAGGATACCACCCCCGATCATCGCGGCGATGCCCAGCCACGGATGGAACAGGAAAATTCCGAACAGGAAAAGCGGCGTCCACGGGATGTCGAAAATCGCCATGAAGACGGGGGTCGAGACCGCGCGCTGCACCGCCTCTAGGTCGCGAATGCCGGTTGAGGGCGGGCGTTTGGGGTCGGCGGCACTGCGCAAAACGGCGTCAAACACGCGCAGGTCCAGGAGGCTCTGGAATTTATTGGCGGCGCGGGCGGCGACACGGCCCCGCACATAGTCCAGCGTGCCCATCATCACGAACAGAAACGCCACCAGCGCCGAGAGCGCCACAAGCGTTTCCTCGGACCCGCTGCCCAGCACGCGGTCATAGACCTGTAGCATGAACAACGGCCCCGTCAGCATCAGCAGGTTCACAAAGACACTAAAGATCAGGATGCTGAAAAACAGCGCATTTCCCTGACGCCATGCCTGACGCAACTCGGGTTTGCCTGCGGGGGTCGGCCGCGATGTTTTGGCCACTGTTTGCCCTCTTCGTTCAATTAACCGGCACTTGGGTGCCTCTGTCGCTGATAGGCCACATCCCGACCGCCACACGTCTTGTGGCTCTGGGCTTCTGCGCTATGTAACCTATGGTGCAGCGATCTTAGGTTCGAATCTACGGTAATGCGATTGTTTAATAGGACACAAACAGTAAAGACTCTGACACTGACCACATCTTTGGCGATGTTGGCGGCCTGTAGCACTGCGCCCGCCGGGTCCGAGTTCAATGACCCCTATGAGGCGCATAACCGCGAAGTGCACGCGGGGAACAAGTCGCTGGACACCCATGTGGTGCGCCCCGTGTCCCAAGGGTATGGCACGGCTGTGCCCGAACCCGTCCGCAAAGGCGTCAGCAACTTTGCTGAGAACCTTGATCTGCCGCGGATGGTTGTGAACGACCTGCTGCAGTTGAAACTGGAAGACGCCTTCGTGAACTCGGGCCGGTTCCTGTTCAACAGCACGATCGGTCTGGCCGGAATTTTCGACCCCGCCTCGTCGATCGACCTTTATGCGCGCGACACCGATTTCGGTGAAACCCTGCATGTCTGGGGCGTTGGCGAAGGTGCCTATCTTGAGGTGCCCGTGCTTGGCCCGTCCACCGAACGTGATCTGGTGGGCACGGTTGTCGATTTCGCGATGAACCCGACGCGGGTGCTTGCCACCGGTGATCTGAGTGCCGCGAACACGGCGGCGGATATCGGCGCACAGGTTGGTGATCGCTATGAATATTCGGATTTGGTCGACGAAGTCCTATATGAGAGTGCAGACAGCTATGCCCAAGCGCGTCTTCTGTACCTGCAGAACCGTCGGTTTGAGCTGAACGCTGGTGAAGAACCCGAGTATCTGGACCCGTATGAGGACCTTTATGCAGAGTAAACTTTCCCGCCGTACCGTATTGGCCGCCGCAGCCGGCGCCGCGGTGATGTGCCCCTTGTCGGCGCTGGCGTTGAGCACCGATCAAGCCAGCCGCCTGATCCAAGGCCTGGTCGAAGAGATCAACGGCGCGATCAACGCGGGCTCGTCCGACGCGCAACTGTACCGCACGTTTGAACGCATCTTTGCGAAATACGCGGATGTGCGCATCATCGCGCAATCGGCCCTTGGGGTCACGGCCCGCTCGGCAAGCGCATCGGAACTGAACGCCTTTACCGATGCCTTCAGCGGCTATATCGCGCGTAAATACGGCAAACGCTTCCGCGAATTCGTGGGTGGCCGGATCGAAGTGAAATCCGCCAAGGCCGTGAAGTCGTTTTATGAGGTCAAAACAACCGCCTTTATCAAAGGCGAGGCCCCGTTCGAGGTGATCTTCCTTGTCTCGGACAAAAGCGGCCGCGACCTGTTCTTCAACATGTACATCGAAGGCGTGAACATGTTGGCCACCGAACGCACCGAAATCGGCGCCATGCTGGACCGCCGCGGTGGCGATCTGGGCAAGCTGATCGAAGACATCAAAAAAGCCGGCTGATCCACAGCCTCAGTTGAATGCAAAACGGCTCCCGAAGATACCTTCGGGAGCCGTTTTTGACTTTTATGCCCGCCTGATCGTTTCGCTCAGTCGAAAATCGACCGCAGGACGTTCAGCAGCAGTTGCTCGCGCTCTTTTTCCTTCTGTTTATTATTGCGCGGTTGGGCGTTCGGGGCCTTGGGCGTGTTCGCGGGGGGTGCGGGGTGGGCCATGGGCAGGGGCCGTGCGGGTAGGCCTTCGTGCACGCGGACCATGGTTTCGTGCCAGATTTCGGCGGGTAGGCCACCGCCTGTCACGCCGGTCAGGGGCGTGTTGTTGTCATAGCCCATCCACACACCCGCCACATAATCGGCGGTGAACCCGATAAACCACGCATCGCGCGCCGCTTGGGTCGTGCCGGTTTTGCCAGCGGCCTCGCGGTCGGGTAGTTTGGCGCGGCGGCCTGTGCCGTCCTCAACCACGCGGCTCATCATAAAGATCAGGTTGCGCGCGGCGTCTTCGGAAATCACGCGTTCGCCCAGACCGCCGGTTTGACCGATCAGGGGTGTGTCGTCGCCCTGTAGGCGCAGTTCCATCAGGCCATATGGCTTCACGCTTGTCCCGCCGTTCAAAATGCCCGCATAGGCACCGGTGATTTCAAGCAGTGTTGTTTCAGAGGACCCAAGTGCGATGGCGGGGCCTTGGGCGATGTCGCTCTCAATGCCGAACCCCGCCGCGATATCGCGCACCGCGTCGCGGCCCACGGATTCCGACACGCGGATCGCTGGGATGTTCAACGAATCCTTAAGCGCCTCAACCAGCGTCACCCGACCCTTAAAGTCGTTGGTATAGTTCTTGGGCGTGTAGGGGCCCGATCCCGGGACGTCGATGGTGATGGGTTCGTCCACCACGGTCGCATAGGGGGTAAAGCCCAAATCCATCGCCGCCGCATAGACAAAGGGTTTGAACGCCGAACCGGGCTGACGCCACGCCATTGTGGCACGGTTGAATGCGCCGCTGACCTTAGTCTTGCGCCCGCCCACCATGGCACGCACGGCCCCGTCGGCGGACATGACGACGATGGCCGCCTGCGCCTCGGACCATTCGCGGACCTTCGTGGCAAAGATTTCCTTCATCGCCTCTTCGGCGGCGGTTTGCAGACGCTGATCGAACGTGGTGCGGATCACCACGTCCTCGGTGGTGTCGCGGGTCAGGAACTTGGGGCCCGTTTCCATCACCCAGTCGGCGTAATAGCCACCTGCGCGCGCCGCTGCGGCCTCGGACAGGGTGGCGGGGTTGGTGATCGCGTTCTGGGCCTCGGCCGTGGAGATATAGCCCTGATCCTCCATCAGGCTGACGACCAAGGCGGCGCGGTTCTGGGCGCGCTCAAGGTTGCTGGTCGGCGCATAGGTCGATGGCGCCTTGAGCAGACCGGCCAGCATCGCGGCCTCGGCCACGTTCACGGAATTGGCGGATTTGCCGAAATAGCGCTCGCTTGCGGCCTCAAACCCGCGGGCACCGGCGCCCAGATAGGCGCGGTTCAGATAGATGGTCAGGATCTCGTCCTTGGTGAACTTGACCTCCATCGCCATGGCATAGACCGCCTCTTTGATCTTTCGCCCGATGGTGGTGCGGCGACAGTCGGCCTCATATTCGGCCTCGGTCTTCCATTGGGTGGCGTCGTATTCGACCCCGAGACACAGCAGTTTCGCGGTTTGCTGGGTGATGGTTGAGCCACCGTGACCGGACAGGGGGCCACGGCCTTCGCGCAGGTTGATGCGGATGGCACTAGCGATCCCTTTGGGGTCAATGCCGGGGTGCCAGCGGAACCGCTTGTCCTCTGTCGCGATGACGGCGTCGCGCAGGGCAGGGGCGACAGTGTCGGCAGTGATCTGTCCGCCGAACTGATCGCCGCGCCACGCAAAGATCTTGCCGTCACGGTCCAGCAAAGTGACAGAGCCACGGGTCCGCGCGTCCAAAAGTGCCGTATGTTCGGGCAGTGTGGTGGTGAAATACAGAACGGCCAGGCCGATGATCATGGCTGTGACGAATCCCAAACGCCATGTCACCCGCCAGATCAGCCCGATGACCCATCGCACCAGCCCTGTCAGCCAGCCGACAGGCCCTTTGCGCACCGGTGCTTTGCGCTTGGATGCGGTTCTTCGCGCGGCGGCCTTGGGTTTTGTAGGTGCTTTTTTCTTTGGTGTCGGGGGTTTACGCGTCTGGCGACGGTCTGCAACCAACGGGGGCTTGCGCCCGTTTTTACCACTATTACTGCTCATCCTGTCCTCAGGAGTTTACTTATTAAACGTAGAATAGCCTGAGCACATAGGAATGTCAGGACCTACCGAAAAGGGGGTATGTGGTTTTTGATGCGCTTAAAAAACAATCAAACTACACGAATTGTGCAAAAAATGTGCAACTTTGCCCGGTTTGCCGTCGTGGGCCACCCCAGAACTGCTTGAGAAATACGCAGAGTCGCGCCCCTTATGCCCCCGTGGAACCCGCAGGGAAACCTGCCAAACGGAAGGGTAATGACGTGAAGTTGATCATTGCAGCAATCAAGCCGTTCAAGCTGGAGGAGGTCCGGGAAGCCCTGACCGCCATCGGCGTTCGCGGCATGATGGTGACAGAAATCAAGGGCTTTGGCTCGCAGTCCGGTCACACCGAAATCTATCGCGGTGCAGAATACGCTGTGAACTTTGTCCCCAAAGTTAAACTGGAAATCGTGGTAAGCGCGGCTATGGCCGATCAGGTTGTTGAAACCATCGCAACCACCGCGAAAACCGACAAAATCGGCGACGGCAAGATCTTTGTTCTTGACGTTAACCAAGCCGTGCGTGTGCGCACCGGCGAAACGAACGACGACGCGCTGTAAGCGCCGCGCATATCCTCGACAAAGGACAAGTGAATATGAAAATGCATAAGCTTCTTCCCATCGCGGCGGCCGCAGTGGCCCTCCCGTCGCTGGGTCTGGCGCAAGAGGCAGAGGTCCCTGCCGCTGTGCCGACCGATGTGGTCTGGATCCTGAACTCGGTGCTGTTCCTGGTTGGCGGTTTCCTGGTTTTCTTCATGGCAGCCGGTTTTGCCATGCTGGAAGCCGGTCTGGTCCGCTCCAAAAACGTTACCATGCAGCTGACGAAAAACGTTGCGCTGTTCTCGCTGGCGTCGATCTTTTACTACCTGATCGGCTATAACCTGATGTACCCGCTGGGTGACTGGGCAATCGACGGTGTCTTCTCGGCTCTGTTCCCGGCCATCGGTGTTCTGGAAGCTGTTGGTGTTGATGCCGCTGGTGTTGACGATTACGCATACGCCTCCACCGCTTCGGACTTCTTCTTCCAGCTGATGTTCTGTGCGGCAACCGCATCGATCGTTTCGGGTACTCTGGCCGAGCGTATCAAACTGTGGCCCTTCCTGATCTTCACGATCATCCTGACCTCGATCATCTACCCGCTGCAAGCGTCGTGGAAATGGGGCGGTGGCTTCTTGGACGAAGCTGGCTTCCTGGACTTCGCTGGTTCGACCGTTGTGCACTCGGTTGGTGGCTGGGCCGCTCTGGTTGGCGCGCTGATCCTGGGTCCGCGTATCGGCAAGTACAAAGACGGCAAAACCATCCCGATGCCCGGTTCGAACCTGACCCTGGCAACGCTGGGTACGTTCATCCTGTGGCTGGGTTGGTTCGGCTTTAACGGCGGTTCGCAGCTGGCTATGGGTTCGATCGGTGACGTTGCTGACGTATCGCGTATCTTTGCGAACACCAACGCTGCGGCTGCTGGTGGTGCGATCGTTGCTCTGATCCTGACCCAAGTTCTGTACAAGAAGCCTGACCTCACCATGATCCTGAACGGCGCACTGGCCGGTCTGGTCTCGATCACCGCTGAGCCGCTGACCCCGTCGCTGGGCGCTGCTACGATCATCGGTGGTATCGGTGGTGCTCTGGTTGTCTTCTCGGTTCCGCTGCTGGACAAACTGAAGATCGACGACGTTGTTGGTGCGATCCCGGTTCACCTGGTGTGCGGCATCTGGGGCACGATCGCAGTTGTCTTCACCAACGGTGACGCATCGCTGGGCACGCAGCTCTACTCGATCATGGTTGTCGGTATCTTTGTATCGGTATCGTCGGCCATCGTTTGGTTCATCCTGAAAGCGGTCATGGGTATCCGTGTCAGCGAAGAGGAAGAGATCAACGGTCTGGATATGGCTGAGCTGGGTATGGAAGCATATCCCGAGTTTTCGAAAGGCTAACATTCCTTCCAGTTAGTCTGAGATGACTTGCCCGGGCGTTCGCGCCCGGGCTTTTTCTTTGTGGTGTCTGCGGATACGAAAATGCCCCGCGGTCCAAGGATGGACGGCGGGGCATGAGTATTTAGGCCAAGATGAAGATCAGCGGATGGTTTTTGCGATCGCCGCGGCGCAGGTGGGGATCGTGTCGTGGGTCAGGCCCGCGATGTTGATCCGGCTGTCGCCGACCATATATATGCCGTGATGCTCGCGCAGGGTGGCGATGTCGTCTAGTTTGAGGCCAAGGCGCGAGAACATGCCCTTTTGCGTGGCGATGGCGTCGAACCGGTTGGAATTGGTCGCCAGACGCAGGGCATCGGCAAGGGCGCTGCGCAGGTCGTTGATCGTCGAGCGCATGTCGGACAGTTCCGCGATCCAGTCGGCGCGCAGGTCGGGGTCGGTTAGGACCGTGCTGACCAGACGTGCGCCGTGATCGGGCGGGAAGGAATAGGTCAGGCGATTGAGGGCGGTCAGGGTGCCTTGGATGCGGTCATGCGCGGAGGTGTCGTGGCAAGTGGCGATCAGAGCGCCAGCGCGTTCACGGTACAGGCCGAAGTTTTTGGAACAACTGGCCGCGATCAGAGTGTTGGGGCAGGTTCGGGCGATCAGGCGCGTTGCGGCGGCGTCGGTGTCGAGGTCGGTGCCGAACCCCTGGTAAGCGAGGTCAATAACGGGTGTTGCACCGCGCGTGGCGATCAGAGTGGCGATGGCGTGCCAGTCATCGAGCGTCGGGTCGATGCCCGTTGGGTTGTGACAGCATCCGTGCAGGATGATTGCGTCGCCCTCTTTCATCTCGGAGAGGTCCGCCTGCATCCCGTCGAGGTCCAGCACCCCGTTCTCGGCATAGCGATAGGGGCGCAGCGGTAGGCCTCGGTGGCGGATGATCGCGAGGTGGTTGGGCCATGTGGGTGTCGGCACCCAGATCGTGGCAGTCGGCACTGCACCGCGGATGAGGTCGAGCGCGAGCGTCACCGCCCCCGTACCGCCGACCGTCGCGATGGCGGGTGCTTCACCGTAATCGACACCCAGTACCAGATCGGACATGGAGCGGCGAAAGGTGATGTCGCCCGCGAGGTCCGTGTAGGTTTTGGTGGTCTGGGCGTCCATGACACGCCGTTCCGCTGCCGAGATAGCGCGGGGGATGGGCGTCAGGCCCTCGGGCGTTTTGAAGACGCCAACGCCGAGGTCGATTTTGCTTGGGCGCGGGTCAGCCGCGTAGGCCCGCATCAGCCCGATGATGGCATCCGCGGGCTGATCCTGCAGCCGGTCAAAGAGGGGTGTCATCCCTTGGCGACCTTGAGGTCGTCGTACATGCCCCATTCCGACCACGACCCGTCATAGAGTGCGTGATTGTCGCGGCCCAGGCGTTCGAGGGCGAGGTTGATGATTGCCGCCGTCACGCCAGACCCGCAGGAGGTGATGGCGGGTTTGCCAAGGTCCACACCGGCGGCGTCGAATACGGCGCGCAGGTCGGCCTCGGACTTCATCGTGCCGTCTTCGTTTAGCAGGGTGCCAAAGGGGACGTTTTTCGAGTTCGGGATATGGCCCGAGCGCAGGCCGGGGCGGGGTTCCTCGACCTCGCCTTTGAACCGTGCAGGGGCGCGGGCGTCGATGATTTCGTAATCCAGCAGTTTAGACGCGGCGGCCACTTGGGTCACGTCCTTGATCATCTGGTTCTGACGCTGGACCGTCATGTGGCGGTCGCGGACGACGGGCGGGAGATCCTCAATCGGGCGACCCTCGGCCTGCCATTTCGGGAAACCGCCGTCCAGAACGGCCACGTCGAATTTGCCCATCAGGCGGAACATCCACCACACGCGGGCGGCGGAAAACAGGCCCGCACCGTCGTAGACCACAACCTGATGACCGTCGCCGACGCCCATGGCACGCATGCGGCTCATGAACTTTTCGACCGGCGGCGCCATATGCGGCAGGTCCGAGCGGTGGTCCGAAATATCGTCGATATCAAAGAACCGCGCGCCGGGGATATGCGCGGCATCGTATTCCGCGCGCGGGTTGCGACCGCTGTCGGGCATGTACCACGAGGCGTCCAGAACGCGCAGGTCAGGGTTTTGCAGGTGATCTGCCAGCCATTGGGTCGAGACCAAGGTTTTGGGGTCGTCCGTGCTCATCAAAATCTCCTGCGGTTTTGCTGTGACTTGGATAAAACGGCAGGGGCGATCAGGCAAGGGTCAGCTGTTGTGACGCAGCAGTCTCTGTTTCTGGCGGTCCCAGTCGCGCTTGGCCTCGGTTGCACGTTTGTCGGCGACCTTTTTACCCTTGGCGATCCCGATTTTCAGTTTCGCGATGCCCTTGTGGTTGAAATACAGCACCAGCGGGACAAGGGTCATGCCCTTGCGTTGCGTATCGGCCCACAGGCGCGCTAGTTCCTTGCGCGAGACCAAGAGCTTGCGCTTGCGCCGTTCCTCATGGCCCCATGTTTTCGCCTGTTCATAGGGCGCGATATAGCTGTTGATCAGCCACAGTTCACCATCCTCGACCGAGGCATAGCTCTCGGCGATGTTGGACGGGTTGTCCCGCAGGGATTTCACTTCGGACCCTTGCAGAATGATCCCGCATTCGAGGTCTTCCTCAATTGCGTAATCATAACGGGCACGCCGGTTTTCGGCGATCACCTTATAGTTCGGGTCGGATTTGGGTTTTGCCATAGTTCTGGGAATATAGGGCCGATTGGGGCGGGCCGAAAGGGAAAGGGCGCGATTTCCGCGCCCCGTCCTTTGTCGTCCGTTAATTCAGCAAACCAGCGTGGCGCAGCGCGGCGTCGATTTGGTCGCGTGTGGCTTGCGTGACGTTGGTCAGGGGCGAGCGGACCTCTTCGCCACATTTGCCCAGACGGGACAGGGCGTATTTGGCTCCGGCCACACCCGGTTCAAGGAAGATCGCCATATGCAGCGGCATCAGTTTGTCCGACAGTTCCAGCGCGGTTTTATAATCCCCTGCAAGGGTCGCCTCTTGGAACTGGGCACACAGGCGCGGCGCGACGTTTGCGGTGACCGAGATACAGCCGACACCGCCATGCGCGTTATAGCCCAGTGCGGTTGCGTCTTCGCCCGAGATCTGCAGGAAATCGGTGCCGCAGGTGATGCGTTGTTGCGGCACGCGGCTGAGATCCCCGGTGGCGTCCTTGACCCCGATGATGCGCGGCAGTTTCGCCAGTTCGCCCATGGTGGCGGGCGTCATGTCCACGGCTGAGCGGCCCGGAATGTTGTAGATGATGATCGGCAGTTCACAGCAATCATGCGCAGCAGTGAAATGAGCGATCAGACCGGCCTGTGTCGGTTTGTTGTAATAGGGCGTCACGACCAGCGCGGCGGCGGCACCGACCTTTTCGGCGTGCTGCATGAACCGGATGGTTTCGACCGTGTTGTTCGACCCCGCACCGGCCACGACGGGAATACGGCCATCGGCGGCGCGCACGACCTCTTCGACGACCATTTCGTGTTCGGCATGGCTGAGGGTCGGGCTTTCGCCCGTGGTGCCGACGGGGACCAAACCGTGGCTGCCCTCTTCGATGTGCCACGCGACCAGAGCCTTAAGCGCGTCGCGATCCACTGCACCGTCTTTAAACGGTGTCACCAGTGCTGGCAGAGATCCTTTGATCATGACACGCTTCCTCCTTCATGGTTCGATAATCGGGCACGACTCGCCCGTGGTAAGCGACGGGAACCTATACGGCCCTGTCTGCGTTGCCAAGTTCGTGTGTTGCAGGCTGATAAGGGGGCGCTAGTCTTTTGGCAAACAGAGATTTGAAAACCGCTATGCGATTCTTACTACGCCCCGTTTTATGTGTGTTTTTGGCCATTCAACCGGCCATGGCGCAGGACCGTCCGCTGTTGGTGGACATCATGGAATCCGTGCGTGCGGATGACTGGAATACCGCGCGGGCACTGGCGTCCACACAGGATCAGGTCATTCAGGATATCGTCACATGGCGGGCCCTGCGTGCAGGTGTGGGGGATCTGTCGGAATACCTAGATTTCATCGGCCGCAATGGCGATTGGCCGGGCATGGACCGCGTGCGCGTGCGGGCCGAGGGTGTGTTGGGCGCCGATACCTCGCCCGCGACGGTGCTGGCCCTGTTCAACGGCACGCCGCCCGAAACCGGAAACGGCGCGGTGCGCTTGGTGCAGGCCCTGTTGGCCAGCGGTCAGGACGCCGCGGCCGAGGCGCAGGCGGTCCTGACATGGATGAGCCTACCGCTCGATTCCGCAGGCCACGGGTTCCTGATGGACCGGTTCGGTCCCGTTCTGGCCAATCACCACGTCACGCGGATGGACGAGATGCTGTGGCAGGGGGCGGCCGAGTCTATCGATCTGATGTTCGATCTGGTGCCGGATGACATCCGCGCCCTTGCCGTCGCGCGCCATGAGTTGCGCAAACAGGGCCCCGGTGTCGACGCGTTGATTGAGGCGATCCCGCCCGCCCTGCAAAACGACGGCGGTCTGGCGTGGGAGCGGTTCAACTGGCGCATCCAAAAGGACCGCGGGGATGAGGCGATGGCCCTCATGCAAGAGCGCAGCACCAGCGCCGAGGCATTGGGCCGTCCCGCGCGCTGGGGGCGGTGGCGCACGATCTTTGCCCGCCGGTTGCTGCGCGATGATCAGGCGCAGGCGGCCTATGATCTGGCGTCGAACCATTTCATGACCTCTGGCGCGACCTATGCCGATCTGGAATGGCTGTCGGGGTTCATCGCCCTGCGCAAGCTGGACGATCCTACCCGTGCCCTGACCCATTTTGAGAATGTCGAGGCGGCGGTCACCACCCCGATCAGCACCTCGCGCGCCCTCTATTGGCAGGCCCGCGCGCAAGAGGCCGCAGGGGATGAGGACACCGCCCTAGCCACCTACCGCCGCGCGGCAGAGCATCAGACGGCCTATTACGGGCAACTGGCCGCACAGCGCGCGGGTGTTCCGATGGACCCCGCCCTGATCGGGACCGAGGTCTATCCCGATTGGACCAGTGCGGATTTCGCGGGGGGATCGGTGTTGCGCGCGGCCCTTTATTTCTTGCAGGCGGGCGAACAAAACCTTGCCGAATGGTTCATGACCCATCTGGCCGAGGGCGCGGATGCCACCGGTCAGGCGCAATTGGCCGGTTTGGCGTTTCAGTTGAACGAACCCCATATCGCCCTGCGCATCGCCAAGATCGCGGCGTCAAACGGTACGATCCTGCCTCGGGCCTATTTCCCTGTGACCGACATCATCGACCCCGAACATCCCGCGCCGGACGCGCTTGTCCTGTCTATCGCGCGGCGCGAGAGCGAGTTTGACCACGATGTCACCAGTCCCGCAGGTGCGCGCGGGTTGATGCAGTTGATGCCCGGCACGGCACAGGACGTCGCCAATAGTCTGGACATCGCCTATTCCGGCGCCGCGTTGTTGAGCGATCCGCGCTATAATGCCCGTCTGGGCGCGCGCTATTTGGCCGATCTGATCGAAGAATTCGGCGAGAACTACGCCCTTGTCCCCGCCGCCTATAATGCGGGGCCATCGCGAGCGCGGCGTTGGATTGAGGACTATGGCGATCCGCGCAGTGCGGGCACCGATATCGTGGATTGGGTCGAAATGATCCCGTTCGAGGAAACCCGCACCTATGTGATGCGGGTCTCGGAATCCTTGGCCATTTACCGCGCGCGTCTTGCGCAGGAGCCGGTGGCTTTCGACATCCTTGGCGATCTGACCAGCCGGTGATCAGGCGCGGCGGCGTTCACGCAATAGGGTGAACAGGCCCGCGCCAATCACAATTGCCGCCCCGATGGCCACATTGGGGCGCAGGGTTTCGCCAAACACCGTCAACCCAAGGGCCGAGGCAAACACCAGTTGCAGATAGGCAAAGGGCTGGACCGCGCTGGCCTCGGCGACCTCATAGCACCGGATCAGCATATAGTGACCCAACGCGCCGGTGATGCACAGAACCCCCATCAGGGCCCAGTCTTGGCCGCTCATCGGTTCCCAATACCAGACACCGATACAGGTCAATGCCACCGCGCCCATCGTGCCGGTCCAGAAAAAGCTGGTCGCGGAGGTGTCTTTGCGCGCGACATAGCGGGTCAGCAGACCATAGAGCGCGAACATCGACGCCGCCAACAACGGGACAAGGGCGGCTGGCGAAAACACCGTTTGGCTGGGGTTCAGGATGACCAGAACGCCAATAAATCCGATCCCGATCGCGACCCAGCGCCGCCAGCCGACCCGCTCACCCAACACGGGGCCCGACAAGGCTGCGATGATCAGGGGGTAACAGGCGAATACCGCGTGACTCTCGACCAGACCAAGCAGGATAAAGGCCGCGATCATCACGCAAATCTCGAACGCCAACAGCAACCCGCGAAACGCCTGTAACACCGGTTGCTTCGTTGCGGCGGCGGCGCGGATGCCGCCGGCCTTGCGCGCACCGACAAAGATGACAAACGCCGCAAAGAACCAATAGCGCACCATCACCACCATCTGCACGTTATAGGCCCCCGCAAGGTGGCGCGATAACCCGTCCTGCATGGCAAAGACAAAGGTCGTGCCGATCATCAACAGGATGCCAAGGCGCGTGTTCTGATCGGTCATGCGGGTTTCTTTCCGACGGTCATGTGTCGTTTGCGGCCAAAGCCGGGGATGCGGGTGATCTCAAACCCCGCGTCGTTAAGGGACCGGCGCACATGCCCCGCGGCGGTATAGGTGGCGCAGGTGCCATTCGGCGCGGTTGCGGCCCCGACGGCGGTCATCAATTCGGGCGACCATAGCTCGGGGTTTTTGGCGGGCGAAAACCCGTCCAGAAACCACGCATCCGCCTGTAGGTTCAGCGCAGGTAGCGTGTCGCGCGCATCGCCAATCACGACGGTTACATGCAGCCCCGCAAAATCGAATTCCCGCGCGCCAGACGCCCAGCGATCCAGATAGGACGTGGCAATCGCCTGTGCCTCGGGAAAGGCGCGCAGGGCACGCTCGATTTCCTGCGCCTGCATCGGAAAGGCCTCGAAACTGGTGAAATGCACCGTGCCCGGCGCGCCCATCTCGGCCCACAGCAACGCGGTTGCCAGCATGTTCAGACCCGTGCCAAACCCCAGTTCGGCAATGTGAAACCCGTCCTGCAGACGTGTGCGCAAATCATTGCCGTCCAGAAACACATGCCGCGTTTCCGCCAACCCGTTGTCCAGCGAGAAATACGGATCGTCGAACTGACGCGATACGGGGATAACCTCATCCCGCCAGTCCAGATTTGCGTGCTGGTCGTTCGGCATCTGATGTCCTAAACCGATGTGTGGATCAGGGCGACAATGCGCCCGACAGATTGGATTGGCAATGGCGGACATCACGGTTTTCGGGGCGGGGGCATTTGGCCTGTCGGTGGCGTTTGAATGCGCGCGACGCGGGGCCAAGGTGCGCGTGATCGAACGCCGCGCCGTGGGGGCAGGGTCCAGCGGCGGGATCGTCGGCGCGCTTGCCCCGCACACGCCCGAAAACTGGAACCCGAAAAAGGCGTTTCAATTCGACAGTCTGATCATGGCCGCCGATTTTTGGGGCGCGGTGGAACACATCGGCGGGGAAACGGCGGGCTATGCACGGTCGGGGCGGGTTCAGCCGATTGCGGACGATCATGCCCTATCCCTTGCGATGGAGCGCGCCGAAAACGCCCGCACCCTGTGGCAGGGTCTGGCGGAATGGCACGTGGTGGATGCGGCGGATATGGACTGGGCCCCGCCAAGCCCCACGGGCAAGGTGATCCACGATACGCTAAGCGCGCGTCTTTATCCCGCGCGGGCCTGTGCGGCATTGGCGGCGGCGATCCGTGCGCTGGGCGGTGAGATCCTGATCGGGGATCATGACGCGGCGCGGGGATCGGCGGTGGTTTGGGCCACAGGGTATGAGGGGTTGGAGCATCTGACCGCCAATCATACCCGTTCCATGGGCGCAGGGGTCAAGGGACAGGCGGCTCTGTTGGCGTTTGACCGGCGGGATTTGCCGCAACTGTTTGCCGACACGTTGCATTTCATCCCGCATTACGATGGGACGCTGGCTATCGGGTCGACATCGGAACGAGAATTCACCGATCCGACGGGCAATGACGCATTGGTGGAAGATCTTATTGCACGTGCCCGTGCGGCGGTGCCGGACCTGCGCGATGCCAAGGTGGTCCGCACTTGGGCCGGTGTCCGCCCCCGCGCGCGCAGCCGTGCGCCGATGATCGGTCCCTATCCGGGCGAGCCCGGGCAGTTCATCGCGAATGGCGGGTTCAAGATCGGGTTTGGCATGGCGCCCAAGGTGGCGGCGGTCATGGCCGATCTGATCCTGAACGACCATGACACTATCCCCGACCCGTTTCGGGTCGAGGCGAATTTCTAAACGACTAGACCGGCAGGCCCGCGGCCTTGCGCAGGCCCTCCATCAGGGATTTCAGCGCCTTCATGTTGATCTCGTTGGTCAGGTTGCCGTCCTCATCGAACTGCTGGCTGGTCTGACCGACCAGAACCTCGGGCCCGTACAAAAGATGCGGGCGGAACGGGGTCATGCAGTGGCGCAGGGCAAATTGCGTCCGCTCACCCCCCGCACGGCCACCCGTGGCCGACATGATCGCGACGGGCTTTGAGGCCCACGGGTTGCCCTCGGTCCGGCTGACCCAGTCGAGCGCGTTTTTTAGAACGCCCGAAACGGATTTGTTGTACTCGGGTCCCGAAATCACCACCGCATCGGCGGCGGCGATTTGATCGGCAAGGGTCTGTACCTCGGGCGGGATGCCCTCGGCCTCTTCCAGATCGCCATCATAAAGCGGCAGGCGCAGGTTTGCGAATTCGAAACGGTCTGGGTTGAATTGGCGCTTCGCCTCATGCACCAGTCTCGTGTTAAAGGATCCGGCCCGCAAAGAGCCCGAAATTCCAAGCAAAAATGACTCTGACATCGTTCGTCCAATAGTTGTTCTATTGTGATGTATGGTCAGGTTTACCGGCGTCAACCGCGCCTAGGCGGGGATCTTCTTGCGGAAAATGATGCTGGTCGGGTGATCGAACCCGTCGTGGGTGAATTCATCACACTGCAAGAACCCCATCGCCGCAAAGGTTGTGTGGTTCTCGAACAACTCTACGCGCGTGTGCAATTCGACCTCGGTCAGGCCCAGAGCGGCGGCGCGTTCTTCGGCCTTGGCGATCAGAGCGCGGGCATAGCCACGGCCGCGATGCGTGCTGGCGACGGCGAGTTTGCCGAGATACAGGATATTGTGTTTGGGCGTTAGAAACACACAGGCAACAGGTGTGCTGCGATCCTCAATCACCCAAATCTCGCATTCGGTTGCAGTCTGCCGCAGGGTGTCGACCGTCAGTTGGTGCATCGAACTGGGGGGATCAATTCGCCCATCCATATATGCAAAAGACGTCCGTATCAGCCGAAGCAGGGCTGACCAGTCGTATGGGTCTTTGGCGCGCAGTGGGTTCATATAAGGTAATGATTAGCCTGTTCTTTTCCGATGGCAAGGCCTTATCCACCTTTGGCAATTCCATTGACGCAATCGCCCTAAAAAATGCGCGGCCACCTGATGGTGACCGCGCGGGGATCCTGCCCCTTTCGGGATTGGGGCCGGGGCAGGAGGGTTATTCGGCCGGAACCGAATGGGGGGCGGGCGTGGACCCAAAGTGTTTGCGGTTCAGGCGCAGGACCAGAACGATCATCGCGAATTGGGCGATCAGGGCGAGGGCGCTGAGGCCCCAATAAGCGACGCCGAATTTCGCGATTGTACCGGTGGCCACCAGACCCTTGTTGATCCAAAAGTGCAGCAGAACCGACAGGGCCACGCCGGGACAGATCAGAGCGTAAGAGCCAGCCGATTTATCGGAACCGCTGATGTACTGTGCGGCGTAACCTTGGCGACCCAGAACCAACAGGCCCAGCCCGAGGAAGACCAACTGAATGCTCAGAACCTTGGTCAGGAACATCAGCGTGTCGATCGGGGTCGAATGGCCGTCGAACGTGGTGTGCATGCCGTGGTCCTGACGCAAAACCATGATCGACAGAACCGTCAGGATCGGGATCACGATCATCAAGGTCGGGCCGGATTCACGTGCCGTCCCGTGTTGCAGCATCGAGGCAAAGCCGGTGATCGCAGCCACTACCGCATAGACCAGTGCAGCAATCCCGAAGAAGGTCGACAGCAGGATGCTGATCGCGACGACTTGGGGCGTGGTGCTCATCGCGGCGGGGGCGGCAAGGCCAACGGCGACCATGGACAGGGCAAAGGCGGGCAACAGCTGGGCAAACGAGTTATGCGCGGTCATGTCGAACACGCCCCCCTTGGTCAGAACGCGGCCAAGGAAATCGCCGATCAACCGGAACGCCATCGCGCCGACGATCAGGAAGGCAATCATCGCAACGGGGAACATGTATTCCACGATCAGCCACAGCTGCGGCACGAAGACCAACCCGATGATAAAGGCGACGTTGATCCCCATGGCAAGCGCAAGAGGCATCGCCAAAAGTTGGGTTTCGGCGTTGGTTTGGCGCAGTTTCTCATAGGCGGCGGTCTGACGGAACGCGCGGTATTGCGCGATGTTCCAGAACAAGGATTTCAGGTTTTGAAACCCAAAGAACGCGATGCCCGCATAGGCGGCGATGATCGCGGCGGTCTGCCAAGGCGAACCACCATTCAGCGCGCGCAGGATGTCCTCAAACACCGGAACGGGCTGGCCGGGGTGTTTCACCCAGAACATCAGGTACATGAAAAAGGTGACGACCAAGCCCCCGGAACCGACCGAAGCCAGAAAATACAGGGGCGCGTATTGGCGGGGTGTCTGTGCGGGGGAGGGAGACATATTGAACCTCATACATTCAGTAATATGAATACATATACATATGCAAAATTATGAATACAACTATTAACCGAACCTTAACCCCCGCGCGGGACCCTGTGCGAAAACGAACAGGGACGACATGCGATATCTTTTTCTAACTCTGGCAATGGCTTGCGCGGCCTGTGATAGCCCAAGCATCACAATGGCGGGCGCAACGAAAACGGTTGTTCAGGTCGAGCAGAGCACGTTTTCGGTCTATCAACTGGGCGATCGGGTCGAGGTTATTCGCACGAATATCGAATATGGCCGTGATGCAAAGGGCATCATGGCGCGGGCGATTGCCGCGATTCCCCTTGCGACGGGCTGTGAGGTTGTTCCGGGCAGTTTGGATGGCGATCCGGCCTTGCTAACGGCCAAGGTGCATTGCCCGACCTAGACGCGCGGGCCTAGGCGGTCAGGGATTTTTGCATAAATACGCTGGCCTCAATCGCCTCATACCCGCCAAAGGGGCCGCATTCCGCGTATCCCAGCGACCGGTAAAGGGCCAAGGCCGCGACCAAGGGCGGGCCGCTTTCTAGTTTGATGTCAGACAGGCCGCGCTCCCGCGCGCGGGTCTCAAGCGCGGCCATCAGGGCCTGCGCGATCCCTTGGCCACGGGCGGCGGGGTCGACGAACATGCGCTTGATCTCGCCATAGCCACCCATATCGACCAACGCGACACAGCCGACCGGTTGCCCCTCCATCCGCGCCACCAGAAAATCGGTGTCCGTAGTGTCCAGTTCCTCGGGCGAAAAGGTGAAACATTCGTCTTCGGAAAACACGGCGCGCAGGGCGGCCTCGCTGCCGTCAATCAAGGCACGGGAACTGTCAGAAACGGGGCTTTCTAGGGTGATTTCGGTGGTCACGGTCGATTCCTTTCACTGGAATTGGCCTGTGATCGGGGGCCAAAGTCAATCAATCTCCCCCGTCATATTGCGGCGCGAACCAATATCTTGTGGATAAGTCGCCTATTTGGGCCACATCGGGTGGTGCGCGCTTGACTCACTATCCGTTCGGCCAAAGGATTTATCACCACGGGAATCAAACAGGGACCGGATTTGCGTTTCAATCGCCTCAGACTCAATGGCTTTAAAAGCTTTGTCGATCCGACAGAGCTGATCATTGCCGATGGCCTGACCGGGGTGGTGGGGCCGAATGGCTGTGGCAAATCCAACCTGCTTGAGGCGCTGCGCTGGGTCATGGGGGAAAACCGCCCGACCGCCATGCGTGGCAGCGGGATGGAGGACGTGATCTTTGCCGGTGCGTCCAGCCGCCCCGCACGGAATTTCGCCGAAGTCTGTTTGACCATCGACAACACCGACCGCGTCGCGCCGCCGGGGTTCAACGATCAGGACATGTTGGAAATCGTGCGCCGGATCACGCGGGATGCGGGCTCGGCCTACAAGGCGAACACGCGGGATGTGAGGGCGCGCGACATTCAGATGTTGTTCGCGGATGCTTCGACTGGTGCGCATTCGCCCGCTCTGGTGCGGCAGGGGCAGATTTCGGAACTGATCAACGCCAAGCCCAAGGCGCGCCGCCGCATTCTGGAAGAGGCCGCCGGTATTTCGGGCCTGTATCAGCGTCGCCATGAGGCCGAGCTAAAGCTCAAGGGCGCCGAGACGAACCTTGCCCGCGTGGATGATGTCATCGAACAACTGGCCAGCCAGCTGTCGCAACTGGCCCGTCAGGCGCGTCAGGCCGCGCGTTATCGCCAGATCGGCGAGGACCTGCGCCAATCCGAGGGGATGTTGCTATACCGCCGTTGGAAAGAGGCGGATGAGACGCGTCTCAAGACCGAGCAGGACCTGACGGAACAGGTGAAAACCGCCGCGCAGGCCGAGGCGAATGCCCGCAAGGCCGCCGAGGCGCGGACCGAGGCCGAAACGATCCTGCCTCCCCTCCGCGAGGAAGAAGCGATTGCCGCCGCGATCCTACAGCGCCTGATCGTTGAGCGTGACGCCCTGTCCGACCAAGAGGAACAGGCGCGTGCGGCAATCCAGACGTTGAACGCGCGGATCGAACAACTGGGCCTCGATATCGACCGTGAATCCGGGCTGAACCGCGATGCGGGTGAAACGATCGAACGTCTGGAGTGGGAACAGGATCAGTTGGCCAAGGCGGGTGACGGGTTCGACGACTCGCTTGAGGCCGCGTTGGAGGCCGCACAGGATGCCGCCGCCGTGCTGCAAGACCGCGAATCCGCCCTGTCGCAACTGACCGAGGATGTGGCCCGTCTGGCCGCGCGGCACCAATCCGCGAACCGGATGATGGAGGACGCGGCGAAAACCGTGGCCAAGCATGACGCCGAAGCCGAGGTCGCCCGCAACGCCGTGGCCGCCGCACGTGAGGCGTTGGAAGAGGCGGCAGAGACGCTTGAGGTCGCTCAGGAAGAGCTGGAGACCGCATCCGCCACTGCCGAGTCCGCCGAAGAGGCATTGGCCGCCGCCGATGATGCCCGCGCCGATGCGCAACAGCGTGAATCCGATGCCCGCGCCGAACATTCCGAGGCTGAGGGCGAGGCCAGCGCCCTGCGCGCCGAGGCGGGCGCGCTTGCCCGTCTGGTCGAACGTGACACGGTTGAGGACGGTCAGGTTCTGGACGATTTGCACGTCCATCCGGGGTATGAAAAGGCGCTGGGCGCGGCGCTGGGTGATGATCTGCGCGCGCCCGAGGTCGATGGCGCCGAGGCGTCTGGTTGGGTCAATCTGGCGCGTTATAACGAAACCTATGACCTGCCTGCAGGCGCCGACCCCCTGTCCGATCATGTGTCGGGCACGGTGTTGATGAACCGCCGTATGAACCAGATCGGTGTCGTGTCCGCCGCCGACGGCAACGCCCTGCAGTCCCAGTTGAAACCGGGTCAACGGCTGGTCTCGCTGGATGGGGATTTGTGGCGCTGGGACGGGTATCGCACGGGGGCCGAGGATGCGCCCTCCGCCGCTGCCCTGCGCCTGCAACAGTTGAACCGCTTGGGTGAGCTGAAACAGGATCTGGAGCAGGCGAATGCGCGCGCCCAAGGGGCCGCCAAGGCGCATGAGATGCTGAAACAGCGTCTTGCGGACTTGACCGAGGCCGACCGCCTTTCACGTCAGGCGCGGCGCGATGCGGATCGTTTGGTGGCCGATGCGGGCCGCGCCCTATCCCGCGCCGAGGCCGAGAAATCCATCGCGGCAAGCAAGCTGGAGAGCGCGGATTTGGCCGTCAAACGCCATGAGGATGAGGCGATGTTGGCCCGCGAACGCCTGTCGGAGGCGCGCGAGGCGATTGAGGATCTCGATGACCTCGAAGGGGCCCGCGCGCGGGTTGAGGACGTGCGCATGACGGTAGAGGCCGCGCGCATGACCATGATGGCGAAACGCTCGGCCCATGATGAGTTGCGTCGCGAGGGCGATGCCCGCACCCGCCGCCGCCAAGAGGTGATCAAGGAACTGAGCGGTTGGCGCCACCGTCTGGAAACGGCGGGCAAGAGGATCGGGGAATTGTCCGAGCGGCGCGAGCAATCCCAAGAAGAATTGCGCGACGCGATGGAGCGCCCCGCCGAAATCGCCGAAAAACGCCAAGAGCTGGCCGAGGCGATTGAAACCGCCGAAACCCGTCGTCGTGCGGCCGCAGATAAACTGGCCGAGGCGGAAACGCACCTGCGCACCATTGAACAGTCGGAGCGTGATCTGGAACGCAATGCGTCCGAGGCCCGTGAGGCCCGCGCGCGCGCCGAGGCGCGGGTCGAGGCCGCCCGCGAAACCGTTGCGGCCGCCGCCGAACGCATCGCCGAGGACCTTGAGACAAAACCCGAGGCCCTGTTGGAACAGTTGGGCGTGACGCCCGACGATATGCCGCCGTCCGACACGATTGAAAACGATGTGAACCGCCTGAAACGGCAGCGTGATGCGCTCGGCGCCGTCAACCTGCGCGCCGAAGAGGACGCAAAGGAGGTTCAGACTGAACATGATTCATTGGTGTCGGAAAAAGAGGACCTTGAGGAGGCGATCAAGGCCCTGCGCACCGGAATCGCCAGCCTGAACCGCGAAGGGCGCGAACGTCTGCTGACCGCATTTGAACAGGTGAACAGCAACTTTTCCCTGCTGTTCACGCACCTGTTCGGCGGGGGCGAGGCCAAGCTGGTCCTTGTGGAATCCGATGACCCGCTGGAGGCCGGTTTGGAAATCATGTGCCAACCTCCGGGCAAAAAGCTGGCCACGCTCAGCCTGTTGTCGGGGGGCGAACAGACCCTGACGGCGCTGGCCCTGATTTTTGCGGTGTTCTTGGCCAACCCCGCGCCGATCTGTGTTCTAGACGAGGTCGACGCGCCCTTGGACGATGCGAACGTGACGCGGTTCTGCGACCTGCTGGATGAGATGACGCGCCGCGCCGATACGCGGTTCCTGATCATCACGCACCACGCCGTCACGATGAGCCGCATGGACCGCCTGTTTGGTGTAACCATGCAGGAACAAGGGGTTAGCCAGCTTGTGTCGGTCGACCTGAAAAAGGCAGAGCAGTTGGTCGCCTAGGCGGGCAGCTTGATCAGGCGGTCGGTGATTTTGACCGTGCCGCTTTGTACGATCTCACAAAGGACACCGCGCAGACGCAGCGGGATGTGGTCAGGCAGATTGATCCATTCCTTGGCCGTATCGCCATATCGCGCGCGCCATTTCACGCAGCCGTCGTTGAACACGTCACTGACGCGCAACACCGCCGTGCCCGCCCCGATCAATGTGCCGGTGGTGAGGTTCGCCTCGGTCATGTTCATATCGGCAATGATCGTGTCACCGGGGTGGAGGTCGCTGGCATCATGTCGCCCGACCACGGCGTCATAGGTTCGACGCGGCAGGATCGACACCTGAATACGCGGATCGGGTGTGCCATCGTCGCGGCGCAGCCATGCGTGTTCCCGCCATCGGTCGCGATGAACGCCGTTCAGTTGGTCGAGCGACAGTTCATCCACAAAAGTCCGCGCGCCAAAGGTTTCGCGATAACACAGGGTCGAAATCGGCGCATCCGTGACTGGCGCGTTCAGGATATCCGGAACGGCGGCCATGAGGTCGGCCATAGATGCACCGGTGGGATGGCTCACAGTTTGGACAGCAATTCGGTGGTCGGCCACGCATCGGCGGGCAGGCCCAGACGCAATTGCTCCTTTTGAACGGCCTCGCGTGTTTTGGCGCCAAGGATGCCGTCGACCCCACCGACGTCATGACCGCGCGCCTGTAGTTTGGACTGTAGCGCCTTCATCTGATCGCCGCTCAGGCCCGGTGTCGGATTGCCCGCCGTGTAGACCGGACCGCCCTCAAGACGCGTCGCGAAATAGGCGGCGGTGGTCACGTAGACAAAGCTTTTGTTCCACTCGAAATAGACGTCGAAATTCGGATAGGCCAGAAACGCCGGACCGTTGCGCCCCATCGGCAATAGAACAGAGGCCTTCAGGTTCGACTTCCCAAGGCTCCCCGCGCGCGGCTTGACGCCCAATTTGGCCCATTCACCGACCGTTTTCTGGTGATCCAGACCCGTTTCGGACCAGTCCAGATCGGCCGGAACCGCGATTTCCTGTAGCCAAGGTTCGTTTGCACGCCAGCCAAGTTCGCGCAGCATATTCGCACCGGACACCAGCGCATCTGCGGGCGAGGTCTTGAGGCTGATATGGCCATCACCGTCGCCGTCGACCCCGTTTTCAAGGATGTCACCGGGCAGCATTTGAACCATGCCGATCTCACCGGCCCATGCACCCGTGGTGCGCGCAGGATCGAAATCGCCCTTTTCGTAGAGCTCTAGCGCCGCGAAAACCTGTGGTCGGAACAATTCGGGGCGGCGACAATCGTGGGACAAAGTGACCAATGAATTCAGCGTGTTAAAGTCACCCTGAACCGCGCCATAATCGGTTTCCAGCGCCCAGAATGCCAACAACACCCCACGCGAAACGCCGTATTCGCGTTCGATCCGGTCAAACACCGCATCCCATTTCTGGGCGTTGCGGCGACCGTTGTCGATGCGGTTCTGGCTGATGACGCGGCGCGAAAAGGTGATGAAGTCCAGCTGAAACACACCTTGGGACCGGTCCGCGCGCAGGGTCGCGTTATCCTGCGCGACACCGGCAAAAAACTTGTCGACCGTGCCTTTGGCATGGCCCTTGGTGATTGCCTCTTGCTTTAGGTCCTTAACAAACCCGCTAAACGAGCCGCCGCATGTGGCCGCCGCGGCGGGTAGGGACAGAGAAAGGGAAAACACCAACGCAAGAGCAGACCGCATAACAAACCTCCGGATCAATCTGGGGCGACAGTATCACCTGTCGCCCGTGTGACAAGCCGGATGGCGCGCGCGGTCAATCACGTCCGTGCGGGGCGTCCCAATCCAGAACCGGATTGATCGGGATGATCCGGTTGGGGTTAATCGTGTCGTGGCTATAGTGGTAGTGGCGCACGATGTGATCAAAGTGAACAGTGTTCGCAACGCCCGCCACTTGGTACAGTTCGCGCGTGTATCCCCACAGGTTTGGGTAGTCGATGATCCGCTTGCGGTTGCATTTGAAATGCAGGTGATAGACCAGATCGAACCGCACCAGCGTGGTGAACAGGCGCCAATCAGCCTCGGTCAAACGATCACCGGTCAGATAGCGGTTTTCGGACAGGATGCCCTCTAGCCAATCCAGCGCATCGAACAAGGTCACGACGGCCTCATCATAGGCCTCTTGCGTGGTGGCAAAGCCCGATTTGTAGACACCGTTGTTCACCTCGTCATAGACGCGGGCGTTGATCGCATCGATCTGTTCGCGCAGGTCTTCGGGATAATAATCCGTGTCATTCCCCGTCAGGTCGTTAAAGGCCGAATTGAACATGCGGATGATTTCCGAGGATTCATTTGACACGATCTGGTCGGTCTTTTTGTCCCACAGGATCGGCACGGTGACGCGGCCCGATACATCCGGTTGCGCCTGTGTGTAGATGTCGCGCAGGAATGGTTTGCCGAACAGATCATCGCCGGTTGCGCCCGCAAAATCCGTTTCGAACGTCCATCCGTCATCCAACATGTCGGGATGCACAACGGAGACGGTGATGTGGTCCTCTAGCCCCTTGAGTGCGCGGAAAATCAGGGTGCGATGCGCCCACGGACAGGCGTAGGACACATAGAGATGATAGCGACCGCTTTCGGCGGGAAAGCCGCCCGTGCCGCTTGAACCCGGTTCACCATCGGGGGTGATCCAGTTGCGGAACCCCGCAGTCGTCCGTTTGAATTTACCACCGGTCGACTTGGTGTCGTACCATGCGGTGTCCCACTTTCCATCGATCAGTTGGCCCATCGTGCTCTCCTTTGGTTGCCAACAGACCTAATGCCAAGGTGCCGGTTTTCGAATTCTAAAATCCCGCGCAGTATCTATGCGGTCACGCACGGCGCAAAAAAGTGTTCGTTTTCAATCGGGCGGGTGACTTGGCCCGAGATTTGCGCTTGGAATATACGCCAAGAGGAGCACGCCATGTCTGAATACTTGCCCAAAGAGGTGCGCGAGGGATTGGAACGCGCACACAAGCTGGCCCAGAAAAAGAAGAGCCGTCTGCGCGTCCGCGTAGGCGAAGAGAGCTTTGCCATTCTGCGCTCATGGGACAGCGGATTCGCGATGGATGCCGAGGCCGCGCCGAACCTGCGTGGATTGGTCGATCTCTATGACGGCGGCAAGCACCTGTATCAGGCGTTGATCGTCGCCTCATCCCAAGAGGGGCATGAGGTCGTGTTTGAATTCAAACGCAGCACGATGGCCAACGACCGTCCGCCGGTCGATTTTGAACGTCGTTCGGATGAGCCGGTCGCCCTATTGCCGAAGCACTAGGGCCCGCCGTTATTGCAGATCGCTGAACGCCTCTTGCAGGCGCTGAACCGCCTGTTCGATCTGGCTGTGGGGCATGGCGATGTTGAAGCGCAGGAAGTCCTCGCCACCCTTGCCAAACGAATCCCCGTGGTTTGCCGCTATGCGCGCGCCCTGTTCCACGCGTTTCTTGAACTCGGTCGGGGCCATGCCGGTGTCGGTGAAATCCACCCACGACAAATAAGTCGCCTGTAGCGGCATCGACCGCAGGCCGGGGATTTCGGCAATGCCCGCATCGAATGTCTGACGGTTGCGATCCAGATAGGGGATCAGCGCGTCCAGCCATTCCGCACCGCCCGGCGAATAGGCCGCCGTCGCCATAAACAACCCGAAGGAATTCGGCGACAGACCTAGCGCGCCCATCCGCGCCCCGAATGTCGCGCGCAGCTTGTCATCGGGGATGATGACGTTGCCGATATGGCTGCCCGCGATGTTGAACGTCTTGGTCGTCGCGGTCATCATCACCAGACGATCCGTGATCTCAGGCGCGGCAAGGGTCATCGGGATATGCGTTGTCCCCGCAAACACCAGATCGTGGTGGATTTCGTCGCTGACCAAGATCAGGTCGTGACGCACACAGAAATCGGCGATCTGTTTCAACTCATCCTGTGTCCAAACGCGACCACCGGGGTTGTGGGGCGAGCACAGGATGAACATCCGTTCGTTGCCCGTCATCTGGGCGTCCCATGCCTCGATATCCAACGCGTACATCCCGTCCTGAAGGGCCAGTTCGCATTCCACGACCTGACGACCGGCGGCTTTGATCACGCGGGCAAAGGCGTGATAAACCGGCGTCATCAGGATCACCCCGTCGCCCGGATTGGTATAGGCATCCACGCACAGGCCCGTGCCGTTTACCAAACCATGTGTCGTGAAGATCCAGTTCGGATCGACGGTCCAGTTATGGCGCGTTTGCATCCACCAAATGATGGCGTCCTTATACGCCGCATCATCGCCGAAATAGCCAAACACCCCGTGATCAACCATCCCCTGTAGGGCGTCGCTCACACAGGCCGGCGGGCGGAAATCCATATCGGCCACCCACATCGACAGGCCGTCCTCGGCAGGGACGCCAAAGAGGCGCTCCATCATGTCCCATTTTACGGAATGGGTGCCAAAGCGATTAATGACCTCGTCGAAATTCATGGTGGTCTCCTTTTTTCGGGCAGACTAGCCGTTCAGACCTTATGCGCAAGCGGATTGCGTCGCGCGCGCCCTTGTCCTAAATGCATAGCCATGAGCATTTTACCGATCCTGATCCATCCCGATCCCCGCCTGAAAAAGGTGGCCGAGCCCGTGACAGACGTGAACGACCGTCTGCGCAAGCTGGCCGACGATATGCTGGAAACGATGTATGACGCACCCGGTATCGGGCTTGCCGCGCCTCAAATCGGTGTGATGGAGCGGATCATCGTCATGGATTGCGTCAAGGAAGAGGGCGAAGAGCCTCGTCCGCTGGTCCTGATCAACCCCGAAATCACATGGGCGTCCGAAGACCTGAGCACCTATGAAGAGGGCTGTCTTTCGATCCCCGAACAATACGCCGAGGTTGACCGCCCCGCCGAGGTAGAAGTCACGTGGTTGGACCGCGATGGCGCGCAGCAGTCCGAGCATTTTAAGGGCCTCTGGGCCACCTGTGTTCAGCACGAGATCGACCATTTGGACGGCAAGCTGTTCATTGATTATCTCAAGCCGCTGAAACGTCAGATGATCACGCGCAAAATGCAGAAACTGAAACGCGAACGGGCGCGCTCGTGACGGTCCGGCCCTTTGTTTCCTATCCTGACAAGCGGCTGAAAACCGTCGCCGCACCGGTCGAGGCGATCACGGACGACATCCGCGCGATCTGGGACGATATGGTCGAAACCATGGACGCGATGCCGGGCTATGGTCTGGCCGGTCCGCAGATCGGCGTGATGCAGCGTCTGGCGGTCGTCGATTGCTCGGACGAACGGGGACAGGCCGTGCGCATGGCGAACCCCGAGATCCTGCACGCCTCGGCCAAGCTGCGCGAGCACGAAGAGGCCAGCCCGAACCTGCCTGGCATGTCGGCGGTGATCGAACGTCCCCGTGCAGTGACGGTGCGGTTCATCAATGAGGCAGGCGAGGTCGTCGAACAGGATTTCGTCAATCTCTGGGCCACCTCGGTTCAGCATCAGATCGACCATCTGAACGGCAAGATGTATTTTGACAACCTGTCCCGTCTGAAACGCGAGCGTCTGTTGAAACGGGCGGCCAAGCTGGGGATCACCTGATGCGCGTTGTGTTCATGGGCACGCCCGATTTTTCGGTTCCGGTTCTGGACGCCTTGGTTGCCGCGGGCCATGACATCGCCTGTGTCTATTCACAACCGCCCCGTCCCGCCGGTCGTGGCAAGAAAGAGCGGCCGACGCCCGTCCACGCCCGTGCCGAAGAACTGGGCCTGCCGGTGCGCCATCCATTGAATTTCAAAGACGCGGCTGAGCGAGAGGCCTTTGCGGCGTTGAACGCCGATGTGGCCGTGGTTGTGGCCTATGGTCTGATCCTGCCCCAAGCGATTTTGGATGCGCCCGCGCGTGGATGTCTGAACATTCATGCGTCGTTGCTGCCGCGCTGGCGCGGGGCGGCGCCGATCCATCGCGCGATCATGGCGGGGGACGCGGAAACCGGTGTCTGCATCATGCAGATGGAGGCCGGTTTGGACACGGGGCCCGTGTTGCTGTGCCGTGCGGTGCGTATCGGGGACGAGGAAACCACGGGAGCCTTGCACGATCGTCTGTCCGCGCTGGGTGCGGATGCGATTGTGGATGCCTTGGCCCAACTGGACGATCTTTCGCCCGAGGGGCAGCCCGAGGATGGCGTGACCTATGCCGCCAAGATCGACAAAGCCGAGGCGCGGATTGATTGGTCCAAGCCCGCGGGTGAGGTGGATCGTTTGATCCGTGGTCTGTCGCCCTTTCCTGGCGCGTGGTGCGAGATCGCGGGGGAGCGGGTCAAGCTATTGGCCTCACGCGTGGTCGATGGTTCGGGCGCGCCTGGTCAGGTGTTGGGCGGGTTCACCGTGGCCTGTGGCGACGGCGCGGTTGAGGTCCTGACGGCTCAACGGTCGGGGAAGAAGGCAATGCCGGTGGGTGAGATCCTGCGCGGGATGGAATTGCCCGACGTGCTGGGCTAGGGGCGGTTTCGGGGAAACCGCGCCTGCGGCACGAGTATTTATGCCAAGATGAAATCAGGATTTGAAAGGGGCCATGCCCGCGCGCGCCAGTTCGTCGGCGCGTTCGTTTTCGGGGTGCCCGGCGTGGCCTTTGACCCATTCCCATGTGACCGAATGGCGCGATTGCGCGGCGTCTAGGCGTTGCCAGAGATCGGCGTTTTTCACGGGTTTTTTCGCGGCGGTTTTCCAGCCGTTGCGCTTCCATCCGTGAATCCATTGGGTCACGCCGTTTTTCACGTAGGTGCTATCGGTGACGATGGTGATCTGGCTGGGGCGGGTCAGGCTCTCAAGCGCCGAGATGGCCGCCATCAGTTCCATCTGGTTGTTGGTGGTATTCGCTTCGCCGCCGCTGAGTTCCTTTTCCTTCAGGATTTCATCACCTTGGGTCGCGCGCAGCAGCACGCCCCATCCGCCGGGGCCGGGGTTTCCAGAGCAGGCACCATCGGTATAGGCATGAAGGTCGGGCATCATAGAATTCCGGCGATGAGGGACGCAAGGACGATGGACGTCAGCAGAAGGCGCAGCGACATCCACCATGGCGGGGTCAGATCGTTTTTCCACATCAGCCAGTCGATGCCAAGGAGGCCCGCAAAGCCGAAGGCGAGGTAGGTCATCGCGCTGATCGGGCCGCCGCCGACCATGAAAAAGACCCAGAGTGCGGGGATCACGGAGAGGACATAGCCCATGGTTGCCACAGGGCCGGTGCCTCGTGCGGCAAAGCCCCAGATGACGCCGGACATGAACGACAGGATGATCGAGCCGTAGTAGATCTGGATGAAGGGGCCGATGAAACGCGCGCCGAAAAGGTGATTGCCGAGGGCCGCTGCGTCGTCCCAATAGAGCGTCAGTGCGCCCCAGACAAAGGGGATCAATCCCGCGAGGCCGAGGAGGAGCGGCGTTGTTGGAATTCGGCGGATCATGCGGGTTCTCGCAGCACGCGCGGTACTTTGAACTCGACGTTCTCCTGTGCCGTTTCGACCTGTTCCACGGTCAGATCGAACCGGTCGGCAAAGGCGGTGATGACCTCATTGATCAGAACATCGGGGGCGGATGCACCGGCGGTGAGGCCGATGGTTTTGATGCCATCTAGGGCGCGCCAGTCGATGTCGGTCGCCCGTTGCACCAGTTGCGCGTAGGCACAGCCGTTGTTCGCCGCGACCTCGACCAGACGTTTGGAATTGGAGGAATTGGGCGCGCCCACGACCAAAAGGGCGTCGCATTTCGGCGCGATGGCCTTGACCGCGTGTTGACGGTTGGTGGTGGCGTAACAGATGTCTTCCTTATGGGGGCCGACGATGTTGGGGAACCGTGTTTGCAGGGCGGCGACGATGTCCTTGGTGTCATCGACCGACAGGGTCGTCTGGGTCACAAAGGCAAGGCGGTCGGGGTCGGCGACATCCAGGGTTTGAACATCGTTCACTGTCTCGACCAACAGGACCTGATTTGGGGGCAGTTGGCCCATCGTGCCGATGGTTTCGGGATGCCCCTTGTGGCCGATCATCACGATTTGCAGGCCGTTTTCATTGTGACGCTCGGCCTCGATATGAACCTTGCTGACCAAGGGGCAGGTGGCGTCGACATAGATCATCTGGCGGCTTTCGGCCTCGGCCGGAACCGATTTCGGGACGCCGTGGGCCGAGAAGATCACCGGTCGGTCGTCGGGGCATTCGGTCAGTTCCTCGACAAACACCGCGCCCTTGTCGCGCAGGCCGTCGACGACGAATTTGTTGTGGACGATTTCGTGGCGCACATAGACCGGTGCGCCCCATTTTTCCAAGGCCATCTCGACGATCTTGATCGCGCGGTCCACGCCCGCACAGAACCCGCGAGGGGCGGCAAGCAGTAATGTCAATGCGGGTTTGGTCATCGCGGTGCCTGAATCCGTTTGATTGGTCGTCTAGCTGCTAAATAGGCCTTGGCGCGCGGTTTGGCCAGTGCTGGCCGGGGCCTCTGGGGGAATGTCGCGATGGCCGGAATTGGGCCGGAATAGAATTTAGGACGTCAGTCGAATTGGAGGCGCATAATTTTGGAAATAAAAAGGCCCGCAGCCTCGGAATAAAACTGCGGGTCCATTTTTAACCATTTGGTTCTAAATTAATCGTCGTTGTCGTCTGGGCGCGGGTCACGCGGTGGGCGGCCTACAACGTCCTTAAGCTCATACAGTTCGATGAAGTTGTCGGCCTGACGGCGCAGTTCATCCGCGATCATCGGCGGTTGACTGCGGATGGTGGAGACGACCGAGACGCGCACGCCTTTGCGCTGAAGGCTTTCGACCAGCGGGCGGAAGTCACCGTCGCCGGAGAACAGCACGATGTGATCCAGATGCGGCGCCAGTTCCATCGCATCGACGGTCAGTTCGATGTCCATATTTCCTTTGACTTTGCGGCGGCCCTGCGCGTCGGTGTATTCCTTGGCGGGCTTGGTCACCATCGTAAAGCCGTTGTAGTGCAGCCAGTCGACCAAGGGGCGGATGGGCGAATATTCGTCGTTCTCCAGAAGCGCGGTGTAGTAGAAGGCGCGCAACAGCTTACCGCGGCGCATGAACTCTTGGCGAAGAAGTTTATAGTCTACGTCGAACCCTAACGCCTTGGCGGCAGCATACAAATTCGAGCCGTCGATAAACAATGCCAGACGTTCGTCCCGGTAGAACATTGAAAATCCTTCCTACAAATAGTTCCGCTACAGAGTGAGTGGTGGCGCAAAAAGCTTAATATATATATTGCGGAACAAGTATTCGGATTAAGGGATGTAAGAAGGTGTCGCAACCCTCGTCGTGTCAACAATTTGACGATCACCTAATTGTGGCAATTGGCTCTAATGTGACCTCGACCTATGGCGGTCCGCGTCAAACGGTGCAAGCGGCCGTGGATGAGTTAGATCGTGCGCCATTCAAGTTGTTGAAAGTAAGCCGTTTTTACCAGACGCCCTGTTTTCCGAAGGGTGCAGGGCCGGATTTTGTCAATGCTGCCGCGACCTTAGCCTATCAGGGCGAACCCGATGCAGTTTTGCGTCACTTGCACGAAATTGAGGCCCGTTTTGGACGGGAAAGAGTGTCGCGATGGGGGGCAAGAACGTTGGATTTGGATCTGCTGGCTGTCGGAAGCCGCGTTTCTCCCGACGAAATTGTCTTGAAAACCTGGATGGAACTGTCGCCTAGGCGACAGTTGGAGGAGGCGCCGGATCAATTGATTCTGCCTCACCCCCGTTTGCACGAACGCGGCTTCGTTCTGGTTCCGATGGCGGATGTTGCGCCCGATTGGGTTCATCCGATTCTCGGGCGCTCTGTTCAGCAGATGCTCGACGGCCTGCCCGACGCTCAAAAGGCTGAAATACAGGCGATTTAGGCGGTTCGGGATGGATTCCGGCCTTGTCAATATAAATCAGAAGGCATAGAAAGCGGTTTCTACTTCCCTGTTGGATTGGAGTGCACAATGGCCCGCGTGACGGTCGAAGATTGCGTTGACAAGGTTCCGAACCGGTTCGAACTGGTGATGCTTGCTGCCCATCGGGCGCGTGAGGTGTCGTCGGGTGCCGAACTGACCGTGGATCGTGACAACGACAAAAACCCCGTTGTTGCCCTGCGCGAGATTGCGGATGAAACCCAATCGGCAGCTGATCTGCGTGAGCGCATGATCGAGAGCAACCAGACCCAGATCGAGGTTGATGAGCCCGAAGAGGACGCCATGGCCCTGTTGATGGGTGGCGAGGCAGACAAGCCTGCGGACGATGATATGTCCGAAGAGAAAATGCTGCGCGCCTTGATGGAAGCACAGGGTCAGAAGTAATTGAACCACGCGGGGTGCCGCACGGGCGCCCCCGTTACTGGATGCGGACCGGATGCCGAAGATCGATGTCGAAGACCTGATCTCTCTGGTCCGCAACTATAACCCCAAGACAAACGAAGACCTGATCCGTCTGGCCTATGATTATGGCGAGCGGATGCATGATGGTCAGTTCCGTCAGTCTGGGGAGCCCTATTTCACCCATCCCGTTGCGGTTGCCGCCATCCTGACCGAAATGCGTCTGGATGATGCGACGATCATCACCGCGTTGCTGCACGATACGATCGAGGACACCAAATCCACCTACGGGGAATTGGTCGATCTGTTTGGCAAGGACGTCGCGGAACTGGTCGATGGGGTGACCAAGCTGACCAACCTTCAACTGTCCTCGACCGAGACCAAACAGGCCGAGAACTTTCGCAAATTGTTCATGGCGATGTCCAAGGACCTGCGGGTGATCTTGGTCAAACTCGCCGACCGTCTGCACAACATGCGCACGATCAAATCCATGCGCGCCGAAAAGCAGGCCCAAAAGGCCCGCGAGACCATGGATATCTACGCCCCCCTTGCCGGTCGCATGGGGATGCAGTGGATGCGCGAAGAGCTTGAGGATCTGGCGTTCCGCGTTTTGAACCCCGAGGGGCGCAATTCGATCATCCGCCGGTTCATCAACCTGCAAAAAGAGACGGGCGATGTGGTCGGCAAGATCACACAGGACATTCGCCACGAGCTTGAAGAGGCCGAAATCGACGCCGACGTTTTCGGCCGTGCGAAAAAGCCCTATGGCATCTGGCGTAAGATGCGTGAAAAGCAACAGGGCTTTTCCCGTCTGTCAGACATCTACGGCTTTCGCGTTATCACCAAGAACGAGAGCGATTGCTACCGTGTGCTGGGTGCGATCCACAGCCGGTGGCGCGCCGTGCCGGGTCGGTTCAAAGACTATATCAGCCAACCGAAAACCAACGGCTATCGCTCGATCCACACCACGGTGTCGGGGCGCGATGGCAAGCGGGTTGAGGTTCAGATCCGCACCCGCCAAATGCATGAGGTCGCCGAGGCGGGCGTCGCCGCGCACTGGTCCTATCGCGACGGTGTGCGCGCCGAAAACCCGTTCGCGGTTGATCCGGCGAAATGGTTGGCGACCCTGAACGAAAGCTTTGCCAACGCTGAGGATCACGATGAATTCCTCGAGCACGTCAAACTTGAGATGTATTCGGATCAGGTGTTCTGCTTTACCCCCAAGGGCGATGTGATCAAGCTGCCCAAGGGGGCGACGCCGCTGGATTATGCCTATTCGATCCACACCCGCATCGGCGATAGCTGTGTGGGCGCCAAGGTCGACGGCATTCGTGTACCCCTGTGGACGCGTTTGAAAAACGGCCAGTCGATCGAGATCATCACCGCCGAGGGTCAGCGCCCGCAGCCCACGTGGCTGGACATCGTTGTCACGGGCCGTGCCAAGGCCGCGATCCGCCGGTCCCTGCGTGAAGAGGACCGTGAACGGTTCATCAAGCTCGGCCGCGAATTGGCCCGTGTGGCGTTCGAACATGTCGGCAAAAAGGCCACCGATAAGGCCCTGCGCACGGCGGCCAAAACCCTTGGCCTGTCTAGCGGGACCGAGGTCCTTGCCCGTTTGGGCAGTGCCGAACTGCGCGCCGCGCAGGTGGTTGAGGCGCTTTATCCCGATCTGGCCACGTCCCACGGGGATGAAATCACCGCCGAACGTGCGGTCGTCGGTCTGGATAGCGACAAGCAGGCCAACCGCGCCCAATGCTGTCAGCCGGTTCCGGGCGAGCGTATCGTCGGCATCACCTATCCCGGTCGCGGGGTCATGGTGCACGCCATTGATTGCCCCGCCTTGGCCGAGCTTGAGGACGAGACGGACCGCTGGATCGACGTGCATTGGCACTCGGGCAAACACCCCGCCATCTATAATGTGACCGTCAATGTGACGATCCGGAACGATGCAGGGGTTTTGGGGCGGATCTGCACCTTGATCGGTGAGCAGAAGGCCAATATCTCAGACATGCATTTTGCTGACCGAAAGTCCGATTTCTTCCGGCTGTTGATCGATATCGACATGCGCGACGTTGAACACCTGCACATGGTGATGACCGCGCTTGAGGCCGATACCGATGTGGCCGCGATTGACCGCTTTCGCGATGTGACACGCCAACCGTAATGCCAGAGGACGCAGACCTTGGTCTTTAAACGCCGCGAAAAACGATCTCTGTTAAAGCGCGCGGCGGATTTCATCTATCCCAAGGGCGGCTGGAGCCGTGCGTTCCATTACCTACGTCACCGTGTACGACGTTTGCCTGACAGTCCCCATCGTATTTCGCGCGGCATCTTTGCGGGCGTGTTTACCGCGTTCACCCCGTTTTACGGCGCGCATTTCCTGCTGGCGGCCTTGGTCGCCCGCGCGGTCAAGGGCAATGTCTGGGCCGCGCTGGCGGGGACGTTTTTTGGCAATCCGCTGACCTATCTGCCGATCGGGGTCGTGTCCCTCAAGGTCGGGCATTTCATTTTGGGATCGCGCCCGCATGGGGATGTCGAGGCGTCTCTGATCGAGAAATTCACCAGCGCGGCGCACGACCTGTGGCGGAACTTCTTTGCCCTGTTCACGGATGCCGACGCGCATTGGGAAAATCTGTCGCGGTTCTTTGACGAGGTGTTCCTTCCCTATCTTGTTGGGGGTATTTTGCCGGGGATCGTTGCCGGTCTGGCGTGCTATTACCTGAGCCTGCCGGTGGTCTCGGCCTATCAAAAACACCGCGCGGCGCGTCTGCGCAAAAAGTTTCTGGCCCGCCGTGCCGCCGCCGCCGAAGGCAAGCCGACCAAGAAAACCTAGGGCCGCGTGCCCGCGCAAGGAAAGAGTGCGAAGATGTCAGAGACCGCAAAAACCCCTCTGGGCAAGCTGCGTTTGGGCGTGAACATTGATCACGTGGCGACTGTGCGCAACGCGCGGGGCAGTGCCTACCCCGACCCGATCCGCGCGGCCAAGATTGCCGAACAGTCCGGCGCCGACGGCATCACCGCCCACCTGCGTGAGGATCGTCGCCACATCTCGGACGCCGATATTGAGGGTCTGATGGCGGAACTGACCCTGCCGTTGAATTTCGAGATGGCCGCGACCGCCGAGATGCAGGCGATTGCCCTGCGCCATAAACCGCATGCGGTCTGTATCGTCCCCGAAAAGCGTGAGGAACGCACGACCGAGGGTGGGCTTGAGGTTGCGCGCGAAGAAAACAGTCTGGCCCATTTCATCGCGCCCCTACGCGAGGCGGGCTGTCGCGTGTCGATCTTTATCGCCGCCGATCAGGCCCAGATCGAGGCCGCCGCGCGCATCGGGGCCGCCGTGATCGAATTGCACACCGGGGCCTATTGCGACCTGCACGCCGAGGGTAAGTTTGACGAGCGCGACGCCGAACTAATTCGTCTGACCGAAATGGCCGCCTATGCGCATGAGTTGGGCCTAGAGGTGCACGCCGGTCATGGCCTGACCTATGACACCGTCGCCCCCATCGCCGCAATTCCGGAGGTGATGGAACTGAACATCGGGCATTTCCTGATCGGTGAGGCGATTTTCACAGGCCTTCCCACGGCGATTGGCGAGATGCGTCGCCTGATGGATGACGCGCGCGCATGATCCTTGGTATCGGCAGCGATCTGGCGAATATCGAACGGATTCAGCGGGTGCTGGACCGGCATGGCGACCGGTTTAAAAACCGCGTTTTCACCGAAGTCGAACAGGCCAAGGCGAACCGCCGCCGTGATCAGGCGGGGACCTATGCCAAACGCTGGGCTGCGAAAGAGGCATGTTCCAAGGCGCTTGGCACCGGTTTGGCCATGGGCATCTCGTGGAAAGACATGGCCGTCGCCAACCTAGAGACCGGCCAGCCCGTGATGCATGTGACCGGCTGGGCCAAGGAACGGCTGGCGAAAATGACCCCCGACGGCCATGAGGCGATCATCCATGTCACATTGACCGACGATCATCCGTGGGCGCAGGCCTTTGTCGTGATTGAGGCGCGGCCTTTGGCTTGACTCTGCGGGGCCGGATGCCCAAGAAACAAACACCTTTAGTGGCAGGAAAGATTATGGCGGCGAAAGCAAATAACGACGGCGGTATCGTCGAAACCATCAAGACAATTGTCTATGCCTTGTTGATTGCGGGTGTGTTCCGCACGCTGTTCTTTCAGCCCTTCTGGATCCCGTCGGGGTCGATGAAAGATACGCTGTTGATTGGCGATTTCCTCTTCGTCAACAAAATGGCCTATGGCTATTCGCAATATTCCTGCCCGTTCTCGATGTGCCCGATTGAGGGTCGCCTCTTTGCGTCCGAGCCCGAGCGCGGTGATGTCGTGGTATTCCGTCACCCGACCAATGGCACCGATTATATCAAACGTCTGATCGGCCTGCCGGGTGACACGGTTCAGGTCACGAACGGCCAGATCATCCTGAACGGCACCCCCGTGCCGCAGGTGCCGGATGGGCAGTTCATTGAGACCTACGCGAAACAAGGTCCCGTCGGTCTGTTGCCGCAATGTGCGAACGGTCCCGTCGGCGATGGTGGGGAGTGCGTTAAACAGCGGTTTACCGAAACCCTGCCCAACGGTGTCAGCCACAGCATCCTGAACGTGCGCGACGGTCAGTTCTCGGACAACACCGACCTCTTTACCGTGCCCGAAGGTCATTATTTCTTCATGGGCGACAACCGCGACAACAGCCAAGACAGCCGCGTCTCGCAACTGTCGGGTGGGGTTGGCATGTTGCCTGCCGAATATCTGATCGGTCGGGCAGATCGCATCATGTTCTCGTCCGCTGGCCGGTCCTTGTTCTTCTTTTGGACGTGGCGCAGCGATCGTTTCTTTAAGGCGGTCGAGTGAAACTATCTGCGGAACTCAAAGCATTCTCTGACCGGTTGGGCCATGATTTCGCCCAGCCGGAATTGCTGATCCGTGCGCTGACGCACCCGTCCATTTCGGGGCCAAGCCGCCCCGATAACCAGCGTTTGGAATTTCTTGGCGACCGTGTTCTTGGCCTGTCGATGGCCGACGCCCTGTTCGCCGCCGACAAAGCGGCAAGCGAAGGGCAGCTTGCCCCGCGGTTCAACGCCCTCGTGCGTAAAGAAACCTGTGCCGAGGTTGCGCGCGAGATTGATCTTGGCGCGGTGCTGAAACTAGGTCGTTCGGAAATGATGTCGGGCGGGCGGCGTAAACAGGCGCTGCTTGGCGATGCGATGGAGGCGGTGATTGCCGCCGTCTATCTGGACGCAGGGTTTGAAACGGCCAAGGAATTGGTTTTGCGTTTGTGGGGCGAACGGGTCCACAATGTCGAGGATGACGCGCGCGACCCCAAGACCGTGCTGCAGGAATGGGCGCAGGCCCGCAAACAAAAACCGCCCCGCTATGGCGAGGTTTCGCGTTCGGGTCCCGATCACGCCCCGAATTTCACAATTGAGGTGACCTTGGACAGCGGCCAGTCCGCCCAAGCCACCGCCGGATCCAAGCGCAAGGCCGAACAGGCCGCCGCCGAGGTCCTGCTGAGCAAACTGGAGGCCAAGGATGGCTGACACTCGCGCGGGCTTTGTCGCCCTGATCGGTGAGCCGAACGCCGGCAAATCCACCCTGACCAACCGCATGGTCGGTGCCAAAGTGTCCATCGTGACGCATAAGGTGCAAACGACCCGCGCCCGTATCCGTGGCGTGGCGTTGGAGGGGGATTCCCAGATCGTGTTCGTCGACACGCCCGGTCTGTTCCGTCCGCGCCGCCGTCTGGACCGCGCGATGGTGGCCGCCGCATGGGGTGGAGCCGCCGACGCCGATATCGTGGTTCTGTTGATCGAGGCCCACCGCGGCATCACCGACGGGGTCAATGCGATCATCGACGCGCTGAACGAACGTGTGACGCCGAACCAGACGGTCGCCTTGGCCATCAACAAGATCGACCGCGTCAAGGCCGAGGTCCTGTTGGATCTGTCGGCCAAGCTGAACGAGGCCTATCCGTTCGCGCAGACCTTTATGATCTCGGCCGAGCGCGGCTATGGCGTGGATGACCTGCGGGAGTGGCTGGCTGAGCGCCTGCCCGAGGGGCCGTGGCTCTATCCCGAGGATCAGATCGCCGATTTGCCGATGCGCATGATCGCCGCCGAGATGACGCGCGAAAAGCTGACCCTGCGTTTGCATCAGGAACTGCCCTATCAGTTGACCGTCGAGACCGAGAAATGGGAAGAGCGCAAAGACGGCTCCGCCCGCATCGATCAGGTGGTCTATGTCGCCCGTGATGGGCATAAGGGCATCGTTCTGGGCAATAAGGGCGAAACGATCAAGGCCGTGTCCAAAGCCGCGCGCGAAGAGCTTGAGACGTTTTTGGATCGCAAGGTGCACCTGTTTTTGCAGGTCAAGGTGCGTCCGAACTGGCTTGAGGAATCCGAGCGCTATTCCGAAATGGGGTTGGATTTTCGCGACGGGAATTAAGGGGCGCTGCCCCTCTGCCCCGTTGGGGCATTCACCCCGGGATATTTCGCCCAAAGCAAAGGGGAATGATGGCACGTCTGGCAGCGGAGTTTTGGGTTCAGGCCTATCTGGCGCGGTTGCGGTTGGTCGATATTCCGGCCTTTGTCGTAGCGCGCGGGGATGACGTTGCGGGCAGTGTTTTGGTCAAGCAATCCACGCTGGACGGGCAGGCGGCCCTCTATGAACGCCGGTTCGATCTGATGAGCGGGGATCGCGTGTGGGACTGTGTCATCAGTGGATCTGAGCGCGACGTTGATCAGGCCATCACCCGCCAGCGCGCCAATGATCCGGACCTCTGGGTGATTGAGGTTGAGGATCGGCAGGGGCGGCATTTGTTGGATCAGGACGGTTTGGCATAGGGAACGGCGACGGTGGAATGGCGCGATGAGGGCATAATTCTAAGCGCACGTCGCCATGGCGAGACCTCGGCCATTGTGGATCTGTTCACGCCCGCGCATGGGCGGCACATGGGGGTCGTGCGCGGGGGCGCATCGCGCCGGTTCGCGCCGATCCTGCAACCGGGTGGGCAGGTGGCCGTCGCGTGGCGCGCGCGGCTTGAGGATCATATCGGCAGTTTCACCGTGGAACCGATCCGCCAGCGCGCGGATATCCTGAACGATCGCCTTGGGCTTGCGGGGTTGAACGCGCTGACGTCCCTGTTGTCCTTCGCCCTGCCCGAACGCGAACCGTACCCCGCGTTTTATGTCCAGACCGAGACCCTGTTTGATCTGTTGAGCCACGGGGACGCATGGCCGTTGGCCTATCTGCGTTGGGAGGTCGAGTTGCTGGATCAGCTTGGCTTTGGGCTTGAGCTGAACAAATGCGCGGTGACGGGATCGCGGGACGACCTGGTGTACGTCTCACCGAAAACGGGGCGCGCTGTCAGTCGCGATGCGGCGGGCGACTGGGCACCGCGATTGTTGCCCTTGCCGCAATGTCTGTTGGGGCAGGGGGCGGTGACGGCCAAGGACATCCGCGATGGTCTGAGCATGACGGGCTATTTCATAGAAAATCGGCTTGCCCCCGCATTGGGGGACAAGCCGTTACCAGAAGCACGCCAGCGTCTGATCGACGCCTTGGCGCGATATGAGTGACGCTTAGCCCAGCAGGCGGCGCGCGATGACCTGTGCCTGAATTTCGGCAGCACCTTCAAAGATGTTCAGGATGCGCGCGTCACACAGGATGCGGCTGATCTGATATTCTAGGGCAAAGCCGTTGCCGCCGTGGATTTGCAGCGCGTTATCGGCGCTGGCCCATGCGACGCGGGCGCCCAGCAGTTTGGCCATACCGGCCTCAAGGTCACAGCGACGGTCGTTGTCTTTTTCCCACGCGCTGAAATAGGTCAGCTGACGCGCGATCATGATCTCCACCGCCATCATCGCCAACTTGCCCGCCACACGGGGGAAGTTGATCAGGGACTGACCGAACTGTTTGCGGTCGATGGCGTATTGCATGCCGGTTTCCAGCGCGCTTTGCGCAACGCCGATGGCGCGCGCGGCGGTCTGGATACGGGCGCTTTCAAAGGTCTGCATCAGCTGTTTAAAGCCCTGACCCTCTTCGCCGCCCAGCAGGTTCTCGCCCTTGACCTTGAACCCGTCAAAGCCCAGCTCGTATTCCTTCATGCCGCGATAGCCCAGAACCTCGATCTCGCCACCGGTCATGCCGGGGGTCGGGAACGGGTCCTCATCCGTGCCGGGGGTTTTCTCGGCAAGGAACATCGACAGACCTTTGTAGTTGTCGGTGTTCGGGTCGGTGCGCGCCAGCAGGGTCATTACATGGGTGCGGGCGGCGTGGGTGATCCACGTTTTGTTCCCGGTGATCTCATAATCGCCGTCGTCGGTTTTTACCGCGCGGGTGCGCAGGCTGCCAAGGTCGGAGCCGGTGTTCGGCTCGGTAAAGACGGCGGTGGGCAGGATTTCCGCGCTGGCCAGTTTCGGCAGCCAGTTGTTTTTCTGTTCATCCGTGCCGCCACACAGGATCAGTTCGGCGGCGATTTCGGAACGGGTGCCAAGGCTGCCAACGCCGATGTAACCGCGCGACAGCTCTTCGGACACAACGACCATCGATGCCTTGCTCAGGCCAAAGCCGCCGAATTCCTCGGGGATGGTCAGACCGAACACGCCCATTTCGGCCAGTTCCTCGATGATGTCCATCGGGATCAGTTCGTCTTTGAGGTGCCATTCGTGGGCATGGGGAACCACGCGTTCGTCGGCAAAGCGGCGGAACTGTTCGCGGATCATCTCAAGCTCTTCGTCCAGACCGCTGGCCCCGACGGTCGCGAACGAGTTGTCCTGCATCAGGTCAACCAGACGGCCACGGGCGGCTTGGGTGTTGCCGCTTGCGATCAGGGTGTTGATCTCGGGCGTGTCCAGAACGGCCTGATCGGCCGCGTCCAGACCGATGTCGGACAGGCGCACGATTTCGTTCTGGCTCATCATGATGCCGCCACGGATCTGGGCCAGATATTCGCCGAACGCGATTTGCAGAAGCAGCTGTTCGATCTCGCCGAACTTGCCTTCACCGGACAGGTTCGCGGCCCATTTGTTCATCTGGCGCAGCGATTCAACGTAGGTCGCCAGCCATGCCAGACCGTGTGCGGCGTGCTGGTTTTCCTCGACCTTGCCGCCCGAGACGCGGCCATCGACGGTGACGATCGCGCGCAGGCGTTCGATTGCGGTGTTCAGTACGGTTTCGGTCGGCGCAACAGCGGCAGCAGTCAGCGCAACAAGATCGGTCAGTACAGCGTTTTCGGTCATAGCGCGGGGCATATCCTGTCCATCGTGGGGCATCGGTGGCTCCTTTTCTGCGGTTCACACGGATGTAGTCTCTTTGCAGGTGCAGCGCAACAATAATTCAAATGAAACATGCCAATTGAAGCAATCTGTCGCGGCTATTTATTGCGGTGCAGCACCGTAAAAGTGCGATATAGCTCGGGAAAAAGGCGGACCACCCATGATTCATGAGACTTTCGGACTATCCCCCGCGTTTTTCGCGCTTGCCGTGATGGTGACCTTTGTTGCGGGGCTGGTCAAAGGCGTCGTGGGATTCGCCATGCCTATGATCATGATTTCCGGCCTGTCGACGTTTTTGCCCGCGCCAACCGCGTTGGCGACACTGATTCTGGCCACGGTTTTGACCAATCTGGCGCAGGCGCTGCGCCTTGGGCCGGAAGTCGCGGCACAGATGGTGCGCAAATACTGGCGGTTTATTGGGGCGATGATGGTGATGATCGCGGTCTCTGCGCCGTTGGTGCCCGATCTGCCCTATTGGTTGATGTACTTGATCATCGGCGGCGGCATCGTGGTGTTTGTCCTCAGCCAACTGACGGGTCGTCCCTTGGTGCGCCCATCCGAAAACCGTAACCGGCATGAGGTGATCATTGGCGCGGTGGCGGGGTTCTTTGGTGGCGTGTCGGGCGTGTGGGGCCCGCCGTTGGTGGCGTATCTCCTGACCTACAATACCGAAAAGCGCGAGATGATTTTGGTGCAGGGGGTGGTGTTCCTGATCGGCGGTGTGATCCTGACCGCGTCGCATTTCGGGTCGGGCGTGTTGAACGCGGCGACCCTGCCGCTTGCCGTTGTGATGATCGCGCCGGCCTTTGCGGGGCTGTGGGTGGGTTTTCGTATTCAGGACCGGATCAACCTGATCCTGTTTCGCAAACTGACCCTGATCGTGTTGCTGATCGCAGGGGTGAACCTGCTGCGCAAGGGGATCATGGGGTAACGAAAAAGGCGGCCACTGGGGCCGCCTGATCCGTGTTCGTGAGTGGATAAGCCTTAGCCGATTGCGGCGGCTTTGACGTCTTCGTCGATGAACGGCACGTATTGCGCAAAGTTATCGGCGAACATCTCGACCAGTTTCTTGGCCTGAACGTCATAGGCGGCCTGATCGTCCCAGGTGCGGCGCGGGTCCAGCAGAACCTCGGCAACGCCCGCGACCTGAACCGGTACGTCAAAGCCAAAGTTCGGATCCTTGCGGAAGGTCGCGCTGTTCAGCGAACCGTCCAGAGCCGCGTGCAGCAGAGCGCGGGTTGCCTTGATCGGCATACGCGAGCCGGTGCCATATGCGCCACCGGTCCAACCGGTGTTCACCAGCCAGCAGGTCGCACCGTGCTTGGCGATCTTTTCGCGCAGCAGGTTGCCATAGGCCTCGGGGCGACGCGGCATGAACGGTGCGCCAAAGCAGGTGCTGAAGGTGGGCTCGGGCTCGGTCACGCCTTTTTCGGTGCCGGCGACCTTGGAGGTAAAGCCCGACAGGAAGTGATACATCGCCTGCGCCGGCGTCAGACGCGCGATCGGAGGCAGAACACCGAACGCGTCACAGGTCAGCATGATGATGTTTTTCGGGTGACCACCCAGCGAAGTTTCCGACGCGTTGGAGATATAGTCCAGCGGGTAGGCGCAACGCATGTTGGCGGTCAGGCTGTCGTCCTCGAAATCCAGTTCTTTGGTTTCGGGGTCGAACACCATGTTCTCGATGACGGTGCCGAATTTCTGCGTGGTGGCATAGATTTCCGGTTCAGCCTCGGCGGACAGGTTGATGGTTTTCGCATAGCAGCCACCTTCGAAGTTGAAGGTGCCACGATCCGACCAGCCGTGCTCGTCATCACCGATCAGAACGCGCTCGGGATCGGCGGACAGGGTGGTTTTACCGGTGCCCGACAGGCCAAAGAACACGGCCGTGTCCACGGGATTGCCGATTGCGTGGTTGGCCGAGCAGTGCATCGCCATCACGCCTTTGCCCGGCAGGATGTAGTTCAGCAGGGTAAAGACCGATTTCTTGTTTTCACCTGCGTATTCGGTGCCGCCGATCAGGATGACCTTCTTGTCAAAGTTCAGCGCGATCACCGTGCCCGAACGACAGCCGTGTTTTTCAGGGTCGGCCTTGAAGCTGGGGCAGTTGATGATGGTGAACTCGGGGGTGAAGGTGTCCAGCTCTTCGCGCGAAGGACGGCGCAGCAGGTGGCGGATGAACAGGCCGTGCCATGCCAGTTCGGTCACCATACGCACGTCCAGACGGTGTTCGGGGTCAGCGCCGCCAAACAGGTCCTGAACGAAATAATCACGGCCCTTCATGTGCTCCAGCATGTCGTCATACAGCTGGTCAAACGCGGCGGGCTCCATCGGTTTGTTGTTTTCCCACCAGATGCTGTCTTCGACAGAGGGGGTGCGAACAACAAATTTGTCCTTGGGCGAACGACCGGTGTGCTCACCGGTGGAAACGAGGAACGTGCCCCCCTGACCCAAAGTGCCTTCTTCGCGTTTCAGGGCCGCCTCAACCAAGGCGGGCTCCATGAGGTTATAATAGACCTGGCCCAGCCCTGCGATTCCCTGATCTTCCAAGCGCTGCGAGGGGTTTACCCGTCCAGTTGTCATATTGTTTGCTCCTGTCGCCGTCCGCCTTATGCGGCCGATTATGGATTTAGGCTAGCGGCACCTCTAACGCCGCTACCCGCCGGAGGGCGGGTGCTGCCTATTATCACGCGGACCGAAAGAAGAAATAGGACCCTAGCAGTACGTTTGCGCTAACCTGCCGTGGTTTAGCGCAACCGGAGTCCGCCACAGGATCGAATTTGTGACCTGGTAACCAAAATTCGACGGAATTGCCGTCAGATGCGACAGGTGATTCGCAGTTATCGGTTGATTCGTTTGGTGAAAGTCGGGACAATGAGGCAAAAATTGGGCATTGAGCAGTATAAAGGGATTTCTCCCATGTCACGGATCGCACTTGTCGATGACGATCGGAATATTTTGACCTCGGTCTCTATGACGCTTGAGGCAGAGGGCTTCGAAGTCGAAACATATAATGACGGCCAATCCGCGCTGGACGCGTTTAACAAGCGCCTGCCGGACATGGCCGTTCTGGACATCAAGATGCCGCGCATGGACGGCATGGATCTGTTGCAGCGGTTGCGCCAGAAAACCTCGATGCCAGTGATTTTCCTGACCTCCAAGGATGACGAGATTGATGAGGTTCTGGGCCTGCGTATGGGCGCGGATGACTACGTCAAAAAACCGTTTTCCCAACGTCTGCTGGTTGAACGCATCCGCGCGCTGTTGCGCCGCCAAGAGGTGATCTCGGGCGACGTGGGACCCGTTACCGAAGAGACCAAGGTCCTCGAACGTGGTGATCTTGTCATGGACCCCCTGCGCCACAGCGTGACGTGGAAGGGCAAGGACGTGTCCCTGACCGTGACCGAATTCCTTTTGCTACAGGCACTTGCCCAACGTCCCGGCTTTGTCAAAAGCCGCGATCAGTTGATGGATGTCGCCTATGACGATCAGGTCTATGTCGACGACCGCACCATCGACAGTCACATCAAACGTCTGCGCAAAAAGATGCGTCAGGCCGACGGTGAGTTTTCGGCGATCGAGACCCTCTATGGGATCGGCTATCGCTATAACGAAGAATAAGCCGCGACGCGTTGGGCTCGAAGCAGGATAAACATATGCGGGACACCGGACAGGAACGTGGTGGCGTTGTGGTATTGGGGGACGACTGGGTCGTCCCCGCACAGGCCGACCGCGCGTTGCTTGATCAACGCAAGAAACGGGGCTGGATTTCCCTGAACCGCTCGCCGTTGGCCCGCAAAATCATCACCTTCAATCTGGTTGGGCTTTTTGTTCTGCTGGCCGGGGTTTTGTACCTTGATCCGGGGCGAGACAGCATGCTGCGCCAACGCGCATCCGCGTTCGTCAGTCAGGCCGAATTGATCGCCGATGTGTTTGAGGCCCGCCTATCCGCGACGGGCGCGCCCACCCTGTCCGCCGATCAGGCCGAAGACGCCAGCCAGACGATGAGCGGTCTGGATTTGCCCCAAGGTTTGCAGGTGGTTCTGTTCTCGGCGAACGGTGATCTGGTCGCCACGTCCGAAGGTCTGGTTCCGCGCGTGATCCTGCCCGAAAACGGGGCGGAACGTTCGACGATCATCACCGATTTCTTGAACACCGTGGTTGAGGGCGTCCTGAGCACAAGCGCGCGCCGCCAAACGGACGGCAACACCGCCGGAACTGTGGCGAACGTCAAGGAACTGGCCAACGTCGTTGCGCGTGAGGGGACGATCCTGCGCTCGGGCGCGGATGGCAACGGCAAGAACGTCTTTACGGTCGTCACACCGGTTGAGGTGAACGGGACCTTTGCCGGTGCGGTCGGTTTGATTTCGGCCTCCGGCGAGGTTGATGAGATCATTCGCGCCGAACGCGAACAGGTTTATCAGATGTTCGTGGTCGCCATTCTGGTGTCGGTGGGCCTATCCTTGGTTCTGGCCAGCACGATTGCGAACCCGCTGTCCGATCTGGCCACCGCCGCCGAGGTGGGGCGCGAAAAGAACGCGCGCAAACTCAGCCCCAGCCGTGTTCGCATTCCCGATCTATCGGGCCGCCCGGATGAGATTGGTCGCCTGTCCGGTGCCCTGCGCGGGATGGTGACGGCGCTCTACGACCGGATCGATGCGAACGAACAATTCGCCGCCGATGTCGCGCATGAAATCAAGAACCCGCTGGCGTCGCTGCGCTCGGCCGTCGGGACGCTGCATCTGGCGAAAACCGATGAACAGCGCAAGAAACTGCTGGATGTGATCGAACATGACGTGCGCCGTCTGGACCGTCTTGTCAGCGACATCTCGAATGCCTCGCGTTTGGACAGCGAACTGGTCAAGGAAGAAGAAGAGTCCTTTGATCTGATCAAGCTGGTGTCGAACCTGTCGGAGTATTTGGGCAATGAGGCGCGCTCAAAAGGGGTCGATTTCATCTCGGACCTGCCCGCCGATCCCATCCAAATCCACGGGCTTGAGGCGCGTTTGGCACAGGTGTTCGTGAACCTGATCACCAATGCCGTGTCGTTCTGTGAGGATGGCGATGCGGTGCGTATTTGGGCGCGGCGCCGCGATAACCGCGTTCTGGTCGTGGTCGAAGACACCGGTCCTGGCATTCCCGAACAGGCGCTGAACAAAATTTTCAACCGCTTCTATTCCGAACGTCCCGTGGGGCAGTTCGGCAATCACTCGGGCCTTGGTCTGGCGATCTCGAAACAGATCGTTGAGGCGCATGGCGGCGTGATCTGGGCCGAAAACATCCGTCCCACCGACGCCGATGTGACGTCCGATCCGCTGGGCGCGCGGTTTGTCGTCGGTCTGCCGATCTAAGCGCGGGACGGGGCGATGCCGGACACCATGGCCCCGAGTGAGACGATCCATGCAAGCTGTGTCGCGGTCGATGGCCGTGGCGTTCTGATCCTCGGGGGTGCGGGGGCGGGAAAGTCCTCGCTTGCGCTGCAACTGATGGCCTATGGCGCGGTTTTGGTCGCCGATGATCGCATCACCCTAACCGCGCGCGACGGCACACTGTGGGCCACCTGTCCCCCAACGATCCGTGGCGTGATTGAGGCACGCGGCGTGGGCCTGTTGCATGCGACGACGTTGCCCAAAGTCGCGGTTGATCTGGTCGTCGATCTGAACCAACCTGAGGTCGAGCGTTTGCCCGATCCCTGTGAGACGACGATCTTGGATATTTCCGTACCTCTTCAGCGTCATGCCGACACGCCCGCCTTTGCCGCGGCGATTTTGCAGCGCGTCAAACAGGGGCGCTTTGCATGAATGTACCGACCGCGCCATATCGTCTTGTCCTTGTAACGGGTCCTTCGGGCGCGGGGCGCTCAACCGCCCTGCACACGTTTGAGGATCTGGGATACGAGACGATCGACAACCTGCCGTTCTCTCTGGTCCCACGCTTGTTTGCCGAAGGGATCAGTGGCCCGCCCATGGCGCTTGGCCTCGATACCCGAAACCGCGAATTTAGCGCGGTGGCGATGTTTGATCTGATCGCGCAGCTGCGGGCGCGGGCCGATCTGGCGGTTGAGGTTCTGTATCTGGATTGTGCCAGCGACGTTCTGGTGCGCCGGTATTCCGAAACCCGACGCCGTCATCCGCTTGCACCGGCCGAAAGCCCGTCGGACGGCATCGCGCGCGAACTGGACATCCTTGGTACGGTGAAGCCACTGGCCGATTGCCTGATCGATACCAGCGACCTGACCATTCACGACCTCAAGGCCGAGGTGAAACGCCTCTATTCCCGTGAAGAGGGACCACAGCTGGCCGTGTCGGTGCATTCCTTTTCCTACAAACGCGGTGTGCCGCGTGGGGCGGATATGGTGTTTGACTGCCGGTTTCTGCGAAACCCCTATTGGCAGCCCGATTTGCGCCGCCTGAACGGGCAGGACGCGCGCGTAGCCACCTATGTGGGCGAGGACCCGCGATTCGATCCGTTCTTTGATAAAGTTCTGGATTTGACGCTGTTGCTGTTACCTGCCTACCTTGATGAGGGTAAATCGCACCTTTCAATCGCCTTTGGGTGCACTGGCGGGCAACACCGTTCCGTCACTGTTGCGGAAAAACTGTGTGTTGCGCTTGCAGATGCCGGTTGGCGGGTGTCTAAAAGGCATCGGGAATTAGAACGGCAGGCGTCGCAGAGCGGGGCCAACCAAATGGGGAAAACTGCGTGATCGGCATTGTGATCGTAGCGCATGGCGGTCTCGCCAGAGAATACCTGTCCGCGGTGGAACACGTTGTGGGCCGCCAGACGGGTATTCGTGCCATCACTATAGAGGCCGATCATGACAGGTCGGTGAAACAGACCGAAATCGCGCAGGCCGCCGATGACGTAGATCAGGGCGACGGCGTGGTCGTTGTGACCGATATGTTCGGCGGCTCGCCCTCGAACCTGTCGCTGCGGGCCTGTGATCAGGACAATCGCAAAATCCTGTACGGCGCGAATTTGCCCATGCTGATCAAGCTGGCCAAATCGCGCGGCCTGAGCGTCGATGACGCGGTTCAACAGGCGCTGGTTGCGGGGCGCAAATACATCAACAGTTTCGACGGGCATCCGGGTTAAGCACATGGCAGACATGGTTTTGGACATCATCAACGAAAAGGGTCTGCACGCGCGGGCCTCGGCCAAATTCGTGGAAACGGTCGAATCGTTTGATGCCCGCGCCGAGGTCTCCCGTGACGGGATGAGTGCGTCGGGTGATTCAATCATGGGTTTATTGATGCTTGCCGCATCGAAAGGCACCCAGATTGAGGTCACGACCTCGGGAAATGATGCGGATCAGTTAGCAAATGCCCTGCGGGCGCTTGTCGCCGACCGATTTGGCGAAGAATATTGATCCGATCACTCGGACCGGATGAGAGACGTTTTGGCCAAGACTGCGGAGAATGCCCCGATCGACCAGACTGAGGTCGAACCCTATGACAAGCGTCGCCTGTCCTATGCCAACACGTTTGAGAACCCGGTTCAGGCGACCATCATCCGTACCATGGAATGGCTGACCGGCAAGATCACTTTGCTGCGTCTGATCCGCGAATATGAGCGGGGTGAGCGGACACTGGGACAGGCGTTCTGGGGCCGTGCGCTTGAGTTGCTGGACATCCCTCTGACCACGCCGCCGGAACAGATCGCGCAAATTCCGAAAACCGGCCCTGTTGTGATCGTGGCGAACCATCCGCACGGCTTGGTCGATGGCATGGTTCTGGCGGAACTCGTGGGGCGGGTCCGCACGGATTACAAAATCCTGACCCGCGCGATCCTGACCGGCGCGGATGAGGTTGACCCGTTCGTCATTCCCGTCCCCTTTCCGCATGAGGCGGACGCGCGCGAACGGAACCTAGAGATGCGCAAACGCGCGATGTCGCACCTAAAGGGCGGCGGTGTCGTGGTGATCTTCCCCTCGGGGGCGGTCGCCAATAGCGAGACATTCTTCGGCCCCGCCGAAGAGGCCGAATGGAACCCGTTCACCGCCAAGATGATCCAACGTTCGGGCGCCGTGGTGGTGCCGGTCCGCTTCCCCGGTCAGAATTCCCGCGCGTATTTGATCGCGAACAAGCTGTCGGCGACCTTGCGTCAGGGGCTGTTGATCCATGAGGTCGTGCATGCCCGCCATAAACCACAGGCCCCGATCGTCGGCCCCGTCATCGGGCGCGACGAGATCGAAAGCTGGTCCACGAATTCACGCGGATTCATGGCGTGGCTGCGGGAAAAGACCCTGTCGCTTTAGCGGGTCGGGACCGGCGTTTCGCCGCGATAATCATAGAAGCCCCGCTGGGTCTTGCGGCCCAGCCAACCAGCCTCAACATACTTGGTCAGCAAGGGGCAGGGACGGTATTTTGTATCCGCCAGACCGTCGTGCAGCACGTTCATGATCGCCAGACAGGTGTCCAGCCCGATAAAATCGGCAAGCTCTAGAGGACCCATCGGATGGTTCGCCCCAAGGCGCATGGACCGGTCGATGCTTTCGACATTCCCGACGCCCTCATACAGGGTGTACACCGCCTCGTTGATCATCGGCATCAGGATCCGGTTCACGATAAAGGCGGGAAAGTCCTCGGCGCTGGCCGCGGTTTTGCCGAGGTTCGCCACCACCTTGTGACAGGCGGCAAAGGTTTCCTCATCCGTCGCGATCCCGCGGATCAGTTCGACCAGTTGCATCACCGGCACAGGGTTCATGAAATGAAAGCCCATGAATTTCTCGGGCCGGTCGGTACGGCTGGCCAGACGGGTGATGGAAATCGACGACGTGTTCGAGGTCAGGATCGTCGTCGGTTTCAGATGCGGCAGCAGGTCCTCAAAGATCGCGGCCTTGACGGTTTCACGCTCGGTCGCGGCCTCAATGATCAGGTCGGTCTGACCCAACTCGGGCAGTTGCAGGGTCGTCTTGATGCGGGCAAGGGCGTCCGCCTTGGCCTCGGCTGTGATCTTGTTACGCGAGACTTGGCGATCAAGGTTCTTGCCGATCAGGGCCACCGCGTTGTTCAGACTGTCCTGCGAGATATCGTTCAACATGACGTCATATCCGGCCAAGGCCATCACATGGGCGATGCCGTTCCCCATCTGACCCGCACCGATCACACCGATTGATTTGATATCCATGGTTCTTCCTTACCCTCGTGTGGGGTGACCTTAGGTCCGATGCCGACTTTGGTGCAAGATAGAACCCTACGACGCAATTTCATAAAAATTGCGGTTTAGCATTTTGATAAGGCTCTCCGCCCCACTCTGGCCTTGGGTGAATCGAAATAGAGTGGGTGAGACCATGTTTCAGAGAACAGGTGCGGGTGCACTTGATTACTTTCCATGTCGGTATGGCGCGTCGAAACTGCTGTTACGGGGACCAAAACGACGGCCAGCGAAACAATATTGCGCCGTGATCGGCGGCACGGAAACATACGGCAAGTTCGTCGAAATTCCCTATCCAAAGCGTCTGGAAGAGCGAATCGCGCAACAGGTGATCAACCTTGGCTGTCCGGGGGCGGGGATTGATGCATTTTTGCATGACCCGACGCTTCTTGATCTGTGCCAAAAGGCCGAAGTCGTGATCGTCCAAACGATGGGGGCCCAGAATATGAGCAACCGATTCTACTCGGTGCATCCGCGCCGAAATGACCGGTTCATCCGCGCCTCGGCCACGATGAAGGCGGTGTTTCACGACGTTGATTTTACCGAGTTCAGCTTTACCCGCCATATGCTCAGCCGTCTGCGCGTCTTGGCGCCGGATCGCTATCAGATGGTCGAGGATGAGTTGAAAACCGCATGGGTCGCGCGGATGAAACTGTTGGCCAATCAACTGCCCGAGCACAGCATCCTGTTGCACCTGCGGGGCGGGATGGATGCGGCGGGATTGGGACAGGAGCCCCTCTTTATCAGCGCAGAGATGATTGAACAGGTCGCGGGCAGTTTCGGCAATGTTGTGACGGTCGAGCCTAGCGAGGCCGCCCTCCAGGTCGGGACGCGCGGCATGATCTTTGACCCGATGGAGGCCCCCGCCGCCTCAGGCCTACCCGGTGTTGCGGTGCACGATGAGGTGGCCGATGCCCTTATGCCGCTTGTATCCGTGCAATGGGCGGCGTGATCCAAACGAAAAAGGCCCGCCAAACCGGCGGGCCTTTTCTATTGTTATCGCAGCGGCGAATTAGCCCAGCTTTTCTGTGAGTTCTGGAACTGCTTCGAAGAGGTCTGCGACGAGGCCGTAGTCTGCGACTTGGAAGATGGGGGCCTCTTCGTCTTTGTTGATGGCGACGATGATCTTGCTGTCTTTCATGCCTGCAAGGTGCTGGATCGCGCCCGAGATGCCGACGGCAACATAGAGTTCGGGGGCGACGACCTTGCCGGTCTGACCGACCTGCCAGTCGTTCGGGGCATAGCCGCTGTCGACGGCGGCGCGCGAGGCACCGACCGCTGCGCCCAGTTTGTCGGCCAGCTTTTCGATCAGGGCAAAGTCCTCTTCCGAGCCAACGCCACGACCACCCGACACGACCACACCGGCCGAGGTCAGTTCGGGGCGATCGCTCTCGGCGACCTTGTCTTCGACCCACTCGGAGACGCCCGGCGCATCAGCGGCCGACACGGTTTCCACAGCGGCCGAGCCACCCTCACCAGCGGCGTCAAACGTCGAGGTGCGGAAGGTGATGACCTTGGTCGCATCGCCCGATTTCACGGTCTGGATGGCGTTACCGGCATAGATCGGACGCTCAAACGTGTCGGCGTCAACAACACCGGTCACGTCCGACAGGATCATCACGTCCAGCAAGGCCGCAACGCGGGGCAGGATGTTTTTCGCGTCGGTCGTCGCGGGCGCCACGATGTGGGTATACCCACCGGCCAGCGACACGATCAGGGCCGCAGTCGGCTCGGCCAGACGATGACCCAGCGTCGCGTCCTCGGCGACCAGAACCTTGGCCACGCCGTCGATCTTGGCAGCAGCCTCACCCGCCGCAGCGGCAGACGCCCCCGCACACAGAACGGTCACGTCGCCGATCGCCTTGGCGGCGGTCACGGCCTTGGCGGTGGCGTCCAGCGCCAGTTCGCCATCGGTAACTTCGGCAAGAAGAAGTACAGACATTATACGGCCCCCGCTTCTTTGAGTTTCGCAACCAGCTCGTCGACCGATCCGACGATTTCACCGGCTTCGCGCACGGCCGGTTCCGAGGTTTTCACGACGCTCAGGCGCGGCGTGACGTCAACGCCGTAATCGGCGGGCGTCTTTTCATCCAAAGGCTTTTTCTTGGCCTTCATGATGTTGGGGAGCGACGCATAGCGCGGCTCGTTCAGACGCAGGTCGGCGGTGATGATCGCGGGCAGTTGCACCTTGATCGTCTGCAGACCGCCATCAACCTCACGGGTCACGACGGCGGCGTCGCCCTCGACCTTGACCTCAGAGGCGAACGTCGCCTGGGACCAGCCCAGCAGCGCCGACAGCATCTGGCCGGTGGCGTTCATGTCGTTGTCGATGGCCTGCTTGCCGGCCAGAACGATCTGGGGCTGCTCTTCATCGACGACGGCCTTCAGGATTTTGGCGACGGCCAGCGGCTCGATATCGGTGTGGACATCATCGGCAGCGGTCACAAGGATCGCGCGGTCCGCACCCATCGCCAAGGCCGTGCGCAGCGTTTCCTGCGCCTGCTTGACGCCGATCGACACGACGACAACCTCGCTGGCAACGCCCGCTTCTTTCAGACGAATGGCCTCTTCGACCGCAATCTCGTCAAACGGGTTCATCGACATCTTAACATTGGCAAGATCGACACCCGTCCCGTCCGCCTTAACACGAACCTTGACGTTGTAATCGATCACCCGCTTCACAGGCACAAGTACCTTCATCGGCGCGTAACTCCCTTGGTCATTCAACAGTATTGGGTTGGTTAGTACCGTGTCCGCAAAATGGAAAACAGGCCAAAATCGACCACCTACAACCTTTGGACGCCGCGTTCTGACTGTTTGACGGGTGTGGTTGCGCTAACGCGGCGCGAGGGGCGGTGCGGAAATTTCCAAATAACTTCCGCACCGTAAGGCAAATTGGCAGGCGCAGCAGGGAATCACTTTGCGGGTGCGGCAATTTTTCGGGCTGGGTCAGTCGCGGTTTGCGCCCGGCACCCACAAAACATCGTCTGTGCCGTTGTTATTGGCCACGCGGGCGGCGACGAAAAACCAGTCCGACAGGCGATTCAGGTATTTCACTGCGTGGGGGTTCACGTCGTCAACGGCGGCCAGTTCCACCGACAGGCGTTCGGCGCGGCGGCTGACGGTGCGGCACAGATGCAGATGTGCGGATAGGGCGGTTCCGCCGGGCAGGATAAAGCTGCGCAGCGGGTCAAGGTTCGCGTTCATCGCGTCGATTTCGGCTTCAAGCCGGATCACCTGCGCCTCAACCATGCGCAGGACGGGATAGCCCGCCTGATCATCCTGATCGCGGTCCGGGCGGCACAGGTCCGCGCCAAGGTCGAACAGGTCGTTCTGGATCCGCGACAGGGCCGCGTCCATGTCGCCCTCGGCATGTAGGCGGGCCATGCCGACGGTGGCGTTGGTTTCATCCACGGTGCCGTATGCCTCAACCCGCGGGGCGTATTTCGCAACGCGCGACCCGTTGCCCAGTGCGGTTTCACCGGCGTCGCCGGTTCGTGTGTAAATCTTGTTTAGGACGACCATGGAACCCTCGTCGAATTAGCGGCGCAGCAAAACAAAAATCAGGATCAGGGCAATCGCGACCGCCTGCCCGTAAATACGATAGCGCATCAGGCGGTTGCCGTGCTTGCGGTTGAAATCACCGCCCTTGGCAAAGCCGCCGATCCCCAACAGAAGAATAAACACGACAGCCAAACAGGCCACCGCGACCACGAGAAACAGGGGGTCATCTAACAACATCGCTTGTCCTTTCACAGTCTCTGGGGACATAGCGGGCCGCATTCAAAAAGCGAACAAAAAAAATTGTCGCGTCACCCTTTGGCGATCAGCCAGTCCAACAGGCGGGTCGGCAGAATGCGGCGCGCAAACCCCATCAGATAGGTTGGCGTCGTCACATAATAGCGCGGTTTGGGGCGGGGGGAGGCAACGGCGTGCAACAGCTTTTCCGTGACCGCCGAGGCAGGCAATTCAAACCGGTCGGGCCCGCCGTCTTCATACAGACGTTTCAGCAACTGGGTCTCGTATTGATCCTTGCGCGCCGAATTGCGCCAGTCGATCCATTTGGTGAAATGCGGGATCGCGTTCACGCGGATGCGGGATGTGACGGGGCCGGGTTCGATCAGGATGACCTTGATGTCCGTGTCCCGCATCTCAAGCCGTAGGGTATCGGTCAGGCCTTCCAGCGCAAATTTGGTCGACACATAGGCCCCGCGCCATTTCAGCGGCACAAGACCCAGAACCGAGGAATTGTTGACGATCCGCCCGTGCCCTTGGGCGCGCATCACGGGGATCACCCGCGCGGTCAGGTCGTGCCAGCCAAAAACGTTCGTCTCGAAAATTGAGCGCAACGCCCCGCGCGGCAGATCCTCCACCGCGCCCGGACAGGCAAAGGCCCCGTTGTTGAACAGCGCATCCAGCGTGCCCCCGGTGCGGCGCAGGCATTCGGCCAGCGCGGTCTCGATCGAGGCCTCATTGGCATAGTCGAGCACAAAGCTCTCCAGCCCCTCGTCGATCAGACGCTGAACATCGCGTTCCTTGCGGCAGGTGGCAAAGACGCGCCATCCCTTGGCCTTCAGGCCGTGTGCTGCGTCATATCCGATGCCCGACGAGCATCCGGTGATCAAAATGGATTTCTGTGCCAAAACGAAATGCCCCGAATTTTTCGGGCACTGTACGGGCCAGAGAAATCGGGGGCAAATGCAGTTTTTGTGAAGCTTAGGACGCGGGGCGCAAATAGCGGCCCGACATGAACCCGCGGGTGCCCGAGTCGGTTACGATCAGTTCGACCCAGCCATTGTCGACCTCACCCACGGCCTGCACATTTGTGCCGCCGATCAGGGTGTCGAGCACCTGATAGGACGTGCCCGGACCGCTGCGCATGTTCACGGCGCTGGCGGTGACGACCATGGCGGTGCCGACGGTGGGTTCGGCGGATTTGGTGGACACGAGCGGCGTATCGGCGGGTTTCGGCGCGACGGCCAGCGTATACCCCTTGGGCGCGTCGGGCTTTTTGACCGCCATCAGGGTCGGCGCGTCATCGCCAAAGGTCACAATGCGCACGGGCACGGTGGCAGGTGCGGTCGGGGCCTTGGTTGTTTCGGGGAAAAACGCCACGGGTTTCGGACCCTCGGGGAACAGATCGGACCACGACACCGCGAACCAGTCGGTGTCGATTTCATCCCCTGCAGCCGCACCGGTCAGCGGCGCGGTGGCGGGCGAGAATTCGGCGCGGGCGGTGGCAGCCGTCGCATCCGGAGACTCGGCCGCAGCCATGACTATATAGAGGCCGGCACACAGGCCGAACACATCACGAAACATATCACTTCCCCAAGTGGCAGAATTTGGTTGCTTAGTTGCTGAGACAACCATTTAGCGAGCGATCGGTTCCCCCTCGCGGGGAAAAAAACGGGGAATGGAACCAGAATGCTTGTCGTGTCTGTGACGCACGGCTATCACAACCCCTATGAACGATGTGACCGACGACCCCCAAATGGGCGACCCTGATCTGTCTGAACCGCTGCGCCGTGCGATTGGCGAACGGTATCTGACCTATGCTTTGTCGACGATTATCGACCGTGCGCTGCCGGATGCGCGGGACGGGCTGAAACCTGTGCACCGCCGAATCCTGTATGCGATGCGCGAATTGCGTCTGTCGGCGACCAGTGGCTTCCGGAAATCCGCCAAGATCAGTGGCGATGTCATGGGTAACTTTCACCCCCATGGCGAGGCCGCGATTTACGACGCGATGGCGCGTTTGGCTCAGGATTTCAACGTCCGCTATCCGCTGGTGGATGGGCAGGGGAACTTTGGCAACATCGACGGCGATAACCCCGCCGCCAGCCGATATACCGAGGCGCGCCTGACCGCGATTGCCGAATCCCTGATGGAGGGGTTGACCGAAAACGCGGTCGATTTCCGCCCGAACTATGACGCGACGCTTGAGGAACCCGTGGTTCTGCCGGCGGCGTTTCCGCATCTGTTGGCCAACGGGTCCAGCGGGATTGCGGTGGGCATGGCGACCAATATCCCGCCCCATAACATCGACGAACTGATCGGTGCCTGTCTGCATCTGATCAAGACGCCCGATGCGCGTGACGAGACGTTGTTGAACTATATCCCCGGACCGGATTTTCCGACCGGCGGCACGATTGTCGAGCCGCGCGAGAACATCGCCGAGGCCTATCGCACGGGGCGCGGCGCGTTCCGCCTGCGCGCGAAATACGAGGTTGAAGATCTGGGTCGTGGCCAGTGGCAGATCGTCGTCACCGAAATTCCCTATCAGGTGCAGAAATCGCGCCTGATCGAAAAAATCGCGGATCTGATCCAGACCAAGAAAATCCCGATCCTTGGCGATGTGCGCGACGAATCGGCGGATGACGTCCGTCTGATCATCGAACCCAAGTCCAAGAACGTGGACCCCGAGGTTCTGATGGGCACGCTGTTCCGTCAGTCCGATCTGGAAATCCGGTTCAGTCTGAACCTAAACGTGCTAATCGACGGGCGTGTGCCCAAGGTCTGTAGCCTCAAAGAGGTGCTGCGCGCGTTTCTGGATCATGCCCGTGACGTCCTGTTGCGCCGGACCCAACACCGCGTCGACAAGATCGACCACCGTTTGGAAGTTCTGGGCGGTCTGATCATCGCGTTTTTGAACCTTGATCGCGTGATCGACATCATCCGCTATGATGACGACCCCAAGGCCGCGTTGATGCGCGAGGATTGGTCGCGCAAAACGCCGCGTGCGCGGGACGAGGACGATTATGTCTCGCCGCCCGCCGGTGCGGGGGAGTTGACCGAGGTTCAGGCCGAAGCGATCCTGAACATGCGTCTGCGCAGCTTGCGCCGTCTGGAGGAAATCGAGCTGGTTCAAGAGCGCGACGCGCTGCTGGCCGAGCGCGCGGAATTGACCGCGCTGTTGGGTGATGAAGACATCCAGTGGACCAAGATTTCCGAACAGCTTCGCGATACCCGCGCCAAGTTCGGCAAGAAATCCGTTGGGGGCGAACGCCGCACCCAATTTGCCGAGGCGACCGAGATCGAAGAGGTCCCGCTGGAGGCGATGATCGAACGCGAACCGATCACGGTGGTCTGTTCGAAAATGGGCTGGATTCGCGCGATGAAGGGGCATGTCGCCCTTGATAGCGCGATGAAGTTCAAGGATGGCGATGAGGGCCGTTTCGTGTTCCACGCCGAAACCACGGATCGTCTGGTCCTGATCGGGACGAACGGGCGGTTCTACACCCTGATGGCGTCGCAATTGCCGGGCGGTCGTGGGATGGGCGAACCCGTGCGCCTGATGGTCGACCTGCCGAACGAGGCCGACATTGTCGACCTGCAAATTTTCCGTCCCGACGTGAAATTGCTGGTGGCCTCGTCCGCCGGTGACGGGTTCATCGTCGCGTCCGATGACGTGATGGCGCAGACGCGGACCGGCAAACAGGTTCTGAACGTCAAAGGCGACGTGGTTTTGCAAGTGTGCAAACCGGTTGCGGGCGATCACGTGGCCTGTGTCGGTGAGAACCGCAAGGTTCTGGTGTTCCCGATCGAAGAACTGCCCGAAATGGGCCGTGGCAAGGGCGTCCGCTTGCAGAAATACAAGGACGGCGGCCTATCCGATGCGACGACGTTCAACCTCGCCGACGGCCTTAGCTGGAAAGACCCTGCAGGTCGAACGCGCACCGAGACCGAGCTTGCCGAATGGACGGGTAAGCGGGCAGGGACCGGACGCATGGCGCCGCGCGGCTTTCCGCGGGACAATAAATTCAACTGATCGCCGGATCGAATGAGGGCTGACCGATGACAAAACTCTATGCGCTTGCCATTGCGGGTGTGCTGGCAGTGGCGGGATGTGCCACGCCCGAGCAGTTCATCGAAGCCCCCGTTGAACTGGGGGACTTTCACCTCGGCTATAACGTGGTGATCGCGGACAACGCCCAGAAAATTCCCCCCTCGCGCGATGCGACGCCCGAGGAGTGGGAGGCCCTGCTGACCGCCGAAATCGACGAACGTCTGGGCCGCTATCAGGGCGGCAAGTATTACCACATCGGGGTCAGCGTCGATGGCTTTGCCTTGGCCGTGCCGGGGGTGCCCGTGGTGTTGGCGCCGAAATCGGCTGTGGTTTTGTCGGTGAATGTCTGGGACGACCGCAAAAATATCAAACTGACGCCCGAACCCAAACGCCTGACCGTGGTTGAGACCCTGTCGGGCGAAAGCGTCATCGGAACCGGCTATACCCAGACCCGCGAAGAACAGTTGGACAATCTGGTCTTCAATGCGGCTAAGGCCTTGGAAGATTACCTGAAATCCAATGCCGAAACATGGTTCACCGAGGGGCCGTTCACCCCCGAAGGCCTGCCGCCGCTCAAGGATATCAGCGGCCTGTTGAACCCGGGCGATGGTCCTGAGATCACCGAAGGTGAACCGGTTTCAGCCCCCGCCGATGGGACCTGATGACACAGGGGTGAAATCGGAATGCGCAATTGCGCAAGACATGCTTGATTTTCTCGCGCTCAACCAATAATTAGCCCGCGATGTTGAACTGGGCCATGGTGGCCCCTGAACACGACGAGGCGCCTGGATTATGGCAAAGGAAAAGTTTGAGCGTAGCAAACCGCACGTAAACATCGGCACGATTGGTCACGTTGACCACGGCAAGACGACTCTGACGGCCGCGATCA
>PALT01000034.1 GCA_002706605.1 Rhodovulum sp.
CGAACGGTATCGCGTGGCATCAGGTGCAACAGCACGGCGTCTGGCGCGCGATGGCGTCACGCGACGGATGGGCGCGCAATTGGGACCGGTTCATGGCCGCGCCTGTGGTTGGGGTGCCGGACTTGGCCCCACTGCCCGCCGAAATTGACACCGGTGGGGTGCCTGCCGCGCATGACTTGGGCCTGTCTCCCGACCCGTGCCCCGAACGTCAGATCGGCGGGCGGGGGGCCGGTTTGGACTGTCTCCAATCGTTCCTGAGCACGCGGGGCGAACCCTATCAACGCGCGATGTCCTCACCCGATGCGGGCGCGCGGGCCTGTTCGCGCCTGTCGCCGCATTTGGCGTGGGGCACACTGTCGATGCGCGAGGTCACGCAGGTGTCGAAATCGGCGGCCAAGGGGCGGACAGGGCAATGGGCGCGGTCCCTGAAATCGTTCCAGAGCCGCCTGCATTGGCATTGTCACTTCATCCAGAAACTGGAATCCGACCCGCGGATTGAGTTCCAAAACATGCATCCCGCCTATGACGGATTGCGCCCGTCCGCGCCCGATCAGGACCGGTTGGCGGCGTGGGCGAATGGCGAAACCGGTTTGCCGTTCGTGGATGCCTGTATGCGGTCGCTGCGTGCGACGGGGTGGTTGAATTTCCGAATGCGGGCGATGGTGATGTCGGTCGCGGCCTATCACCTGTGGCTGGATTGGCGTGCGCCAGGCCTCCAATTGGCGCGGTATTTCACCGATTTCGAACCTGGCATTCACTGGAGCCAAGTGCAGATGCAATCGGGTACCACGGGGATCAACACGGTGCGCATCTATAACCCGATCAAACAGGGATACGATCAGGACCCGACGGGCACGTTCACCCGCAATTGGGTGCCGGAACTGGCGGGCATTCCGGATCGGTTTCTCCATGAACCATGGCGCGCGGACGGGGCGGGGCGGGTCTTGGGGCGCGCCTATCCGATGCCGATTGTCGATCACGTTGCGGCGGCGCGGGAGGCGCGGGATCGTGTCTGGGCTGTGAGGCGCGGCGCAGGCCACCGCGAACAATCGGCGCGCATCCTGCGCACACATGGCAGCCGCAAGTCCCGCCGAAGCCCCCCGCGTAAACGGGCGGATGATGGGCAGCTTAGCCTGCCGTTTGATGGGGGTGCCCGATGAAAATACGCCGGAAATCCGACCTGCCGACCAAGACCTGCGCCACCTGTGGACGTCCGTTCACATGGCGCAAGAAATGGGCCGATGTCTGGGAAGAGGTGCGTTATTGCTCGGATCGATGTCGTGGGGCAAAAAGTCGGAAAACATCAACAGTTGCGAGAAAATAGAGCCAATTTCCGCCCCAAATATTCGATTATGGCAAGGCGCGACACAGGCGTGCCGCCGCCCAGACCCCGTCGATTACCCGTTTGTCCACCGCCGTGCGCACCGCGTTCAGGATCGACACCGTCCCTGCACAGCCCAGAATGATCGTCTCCACATCGGCGTCCAAGTGATCGGCCGCCACGATAAATCCCTGCGCCGCAACGCCCGGTTCATGATCAATCGCCAGAACCTGAACACCCGACGCAATCACCTGTCCAACGACATGATCCAACCCGTGCATCGCGATGTTGCCTTGAATGACCGGAACGGCCTCGGGCACCGTGGTCACGACCCCCGCCTTGCCGCCGAAGAGGGACGCCATCATGAAACTGGCCTGCCCGATCCCGATCACGGGACAGCGCGCGATTTGCTGTGCCTCAACCAAACCCGTGTCGTCGAAACAGGCGATGATGATCGCATCCGCCCCGCCATCGTCCGCCATCCGCACAAGGTCCAACAGCGGCGGCACGGCGGCCGCGCCATCTTCGGGCCCCTCAATCGACGCGGGGCCCTTTAGCGAGGTCCAGCCGTCAAACTCTACATCCGGCGCCGCGACCCGCGCCGCCGCAAGGGCATTTTGGGTCATCAACTCGGTGCTGTTGGGGTTAATCAGAATGACCGCCATGGGTCAGACCATCCCCTTGCCTGCGTCCGACGTCTTATCCTGACGACGCGAGGACAGCCAAACCGCCAAGAAGAACACGCCAATCACGAAGAACGAAAACAGCGTCGTCAACGTCCCAAGGGCAAAAATCACCGGCGTCGTGACGTTGGTCGTCATCCCGAAAATTTCCAAAGGCAGGGTGTTATAGCTGCCCGCCGTCAACAGGGTTCGCGCAAACTCATCATAGCTCAGGGTAAAGCCAAATAAGGCCACCCCAAGCAGCGACGGCGCAATGATCGGCAGCACCACATAGGTGAAGGTCTGCCATGCGGTTGCACCCTGATCGCGCGCGGCCTCCTCATAGCTTTTGTCGAACCGGTTAAACACCGCAAACATGATCAACAGACCAAAGGGGATCGTCCATGTCAGCTGACTGCCAAACCCCGAGGACGCCCAATGTACGGGCAAGCCGATCTGGTTGAAAATCAACCCGACGCCCAGCGAAATCAGGATCGACGGGATCACCAGCGACGCAATGGTCAGATAGAACAGAACCGTCGATCCGGCGAACCGTTTGCGAAACGCGAGGCCCCCCAGAACCGACACAACCACCGTCGTCACCATCACCATCAGGCCCAGAGCAAAGGACCGTCGAAAACTGCCCCAGATGTCGCCAACCGCTTGCTCCTGAAACAGGTCGCGGAACCAATGCAGGGACACGCCATTCATCGGAAAGGTCAAACCGCCCTGCGGCCCCTGAAAGCTGAGGATGCCGATGGTCACGATGGGCCCATAGAGGAACAGAACAAACAGACCGAAAAAGGCGGCGAGGACATAGAACGAACGACTGCGCTTTTCCATGATCACAGCTCCTTGCGAATATCGACCAACCGCAGCAACAGCGCGATCACGATCAAAACGGTGCACAGCAACACAACCGCGGTGGCCGAGGCCGACGGATACTGCAACAGGCTGATATCATTGGAAATCAGGCGACCCACATTGGCGCGTTGCGATCCGCTCATGAACCGGACGGTGATGAAATCCCCCATGACAAGGGTCGTCACAAAGATCGTCCCGATCATGATCCCTGGCTTGCACAGGGGGATTATCACATTGCGCAGCGTCTGGAACCCACTGGCCCCGCAATCGCGCGCGGCCTCCAATAACGACCGGTCAATCCGCATCATCGAATTGAAAATCGGCACCACCATGAACAGCGTATAAAGGTGCACAAAGGCCAGAATGACCGAGAAATCCGAAAACAACAGCCACTCTAGCGGCTCATCAATCACACCCCAACTGATCAGGGTCGAGTTAGCCAACCCATTGCGCCCCAGAAACGGGATCCAACTGATCATGCGAATGATGTTCGACGTCCAGAACGGGATCGTACAGACCAGAAACAACCCGATCTGCCACTTCAGACTGCGCACCTCAAAGGCCAGAAAATACGCAACCGTGAACCCCAACACCAAGGTCATCGCCCATGTGATCAGGGCATATTTGAACGTGTTGAAAAACACCGTGTAGGTCACTGAGGACCCGAAAAGAAATTCATAGTTGTCGAACTGGAACGCCGGATAGATCGAATACTCCGTCGCACCCCAGAAACTGACGATCACGATCATCACGATCGGCGCCACCAGAAACCCCAGCAGGACCACAGCAAGAGGCGACGCTTGCAGCCACCCCAATACATTCCGATTTTGCAGCACGGCCTGCCTCTTCATCTTGGTAAAAATACTCAAAGGGGGTCTGGGGGGCATCGCCCCCCAGCCTTGGAACCATCGCTTAGGCGGCGATGAATTCGTTCCACTTGCGAACCATGTACTGGTTCTCGTCCATAACGGCGTTCCAGCACGCCACGCGGCCCATACGCTCTTCGAACGAACCACCGTCGCGCACTTCGCCCGCTTGGGCCAGCGTATCGCCGGTCGGCGAGGTGATGACGTCGGTGGCTTCTTTGCCCTCGAACCAATAGCCCCACTCGTTTTCGCTCATGAAGTTTTTCGAGGTTTCCGGAACAGCCGAGTAGTACCCCTGACGCATCAGGTACCCACCAACCCAACCGGACAGATACCAGTTGATGTATTCATAAGCGGCCTCAAGCTCCATGCCCGACAGGTTGGCCGACAGGCCCAGACCGCCGCCCCACGAACGATAGCCCTCTTTCAGAGGCTGATAGACACAAGGGATGCCGCGCGATTTGACGGCGGTGATGGCGGGCGACCACATAGACTGGATCACAACCTCACCCGAGGCCATCAGGTTCACGGATTCATCAAAGGTCTTCCAGAACGCGCGGAACTGACCGGCTTTCTTGGCTTCGGTAAAGATCGCAAAGGTCTTGTCGATCTCTTCCTTGGTCATGTTGCCTTTGTCGCCGTACTGGATTTCGCCCATCGCTTCACAGACCATAGCCATGTCCATGATGCCGATCGACGAGATGTCGAGGATCGAGGCCTTGCCTTTGAACTCGGGGTTCAAGAGTTCCGTCCAGCTCTCAATCGGGCGACCGATCAGGTCGGGACGGATGCCAAGGGTATCGGCGTTATAGATGGTCGGGATCAGGGTCATCCAACCGGTTTCGCTGTCGGCAAAGCTGGTGCCGCCGGGGCCGTCAACAAAGCCAACCGAATGCGGCGCGGTGCCCTGTGCGATGGTGCTTTCGGGGGTCAGCTTACCGCTGCGGAAAATGCCGACGATCTTGTCGTAGTTGGCGATTTTCGAGGTGTCCATCGCCTGCAGGTTGCCGGTCGGCCAGACCTTTTTACAGATCCAGTATTCGATGTCAGCGATGTCAAAGCTGTCGGGTTGGGTCGCGGCGCGCTGGGTCACGCTGTCGGAATCCAGCGCGGTCATTTCCAGGGTAAAGCCCAGGTCTTCTTTGACCTTGGTGGCCACGTCGTTCAGGTTGGAAACACCCGTGCCGAACTGGCGCAGGGTGATGTTCTTGGTTTCCTGACCCCACACCATCGGTGCGGACAGGGTCGATGCGGCCAGTGCGGCCCCACCGGCCTTGAGCATAGCGCGGCGGCTATAGCGGACTTTGGAAATCGTCGTCATTGGTCTTCCTCTCTGTTGCGCTTGGTTTTTATGTCGTCATTCGCTTAGGGGGTGGGCTGCCTGATCGGACCAGTTCAGGCCGATCACTTGACCCAATTCGGTCGGGGCGGCAAAAAACGCCTCGTCCGAGAGCAGGGCGGTGATCTCTTGATCGCCCGCGACCTGCGCCGTCAGGGCCACATGCGTGCCCTGATATTCGATGTTGCTGACCTTGCCGTCCAAACGACCGCCTTGGGCGGGCGCGATGCTCATCGCGTCCGACCGCAGGGCGATCTGACCTTGGGGCAGGGACAGGACGTTATGGCCGCCCATGAACCGCGCCACAAAGGCGGTGCGCGGCGCGCTGAACACCTCACGCGCGGGACCGGCCTGTTCGATGCGGGCGTTGTTCATAACGATAATGTCGTCGGCAAGGGCCAGCGCCTCGTCCTGACCATGGGTCACGTGGATAAAGCTGATGCCGAGTTCCCGCTGGAGACGTTTGAGTTCAGCGCGCATCCGGATGCGCAGGAACGGGTCCAGCGCGGATAGGGGTTCGTCCAGCAACAGAACCTGCGGGCGGGTGATCAACGCACGGGCCAGCGCGACACGCTGTTGCTGGCCACCAGATAGCTGATCCGGCTTGCGCGCGGCATATTGGGTCATCTCGACCAGTTCCAGCATCTCGTCGGCGCGTTTGTGGCGTTCGGGTTTGTCGACCCCGGCCATGCGCAGGCTGAAGGCCACGTTGTCGCGCACGGTCAGGTGGGGGAACAGAGCATAGTTCTGGAACATCATCGCCGTGCCGCGTTTTGCGGGCGGCAGATGCGACACATCGCGACCGGCCAGAACGACCGACCCGTCCGACACGCTCTCATGTCCGGCGATCATCCGCAGGGTCGAGGATTTACCACATCCCGATGGGCCCAGCAGACAGGCATAGGTGCCCGCGCGGAAATGGTGCGAAATCGCATCGACGGCCACGGTCTGACCATAGCGTTTCGTCAGCGAGACTAGCTCAAGATCGGATACAATACTCATTCTGGGCCCCATGTGGTGTTGAGGCCATCTTGGGCGCGTGTCGGGGAATTCGCGCAAGAATTTTACGGGCTCGACGGGCTCAGATTCTTATTTTGCTGACTATTTCATCGGTTTGCTGGGTAATTTGTCTAAAAATGTGCAATCCAATTGTATACAAAACTGAATACAGGTTGTTGCCATGGGCCGTGCTTGTGTGAATCCGCTTTGGGTGCAACACATAAAGGTAGGAGCACAGAAATGAACCGAATCGCCGAAAACCCTGCCTTTATTACGCCCACTGTGACGGGGCCGGCGGCCAAGTTGATGACATCCCTGTCCCAAGCCATCCACGAACACCGCCTGAAACCCGGCACCAAGCTGGGTGAGGATGACCTTAGCGAGATCTATGGCGTGTCCCGCACGGTCGTGCGCGCGGCATTACAGGCGCTGTCGCATGTGCAATTGGTTGAATTGAAACGCAACCGCGGGGCATTCGTCGCGAAACCCACGATCCGTGAGGCGCGCGAGGTGTTTGAGGCGCGCGCGTTGTTGGAACCGCGCACCGCGCGCTCGGCCACGGAGCGGATGACGGATGCGGCCCTTGCGCGGCTCGAATCCCACATCGCCGCCGAACATCAGGCGATTGCCGAGGGTGAGCCGGGCCGCGCCCTGCGTCTATCGGGCCAATTCCATATCGAGATTTCCCATATCGCGGATCAGGAAACCATCGCGGGGTTCATCGAACGCCTTGTGGCGCGGTCGTCGTTGATCATTGCGCTCTATTGGAAACGGGAAAGCGCGCTCTGCGAAAAACACGCGCATCATGCGCTGGTCGAGGCCTTTCGCCGTGGTGACGGGGATGAGGCCGAGGCGCAGATGAAGAGCCACCTGATCGACATCGTCTCGGCATTGGATTTGCGCGACACGCCCGAACCCGAGGTCAGCCTGCGCGACATCCTCGCCCCAGAGTAAAACCGGCTAGGTCGCCCGCACCGAGGCAAGGATGCTGTTCACCACGGTTTCGCGCAGGCGCAACTGGGCGTCATCCGTGAATAGGTCGGGGCCAAAGTTGACCGAAAACGTCGCCATGTTCGCCACGTTGAAAAAGCTCATCCCGCTGATCTGCCAGTGGATTTCCAACGGGGACACATCGGCCCGAAACAGGCCCGCGTCGATCCCCGCCGTGCAGATGCGTTCGATCTGGCCGATTGCGGCGGTGTTGGTCTGGCTGAGCGAGTCGATCTCGTGCATGTGCCGCGCGCCGTGGATGTTTTCGATCATCACCAGCCGGATGAAATCCGCATTCGCACGGTGGTGGTCAAAGGTGAATTCCACCAGCTTGCGCAGCGCCTCTTCGGGCGGCAGACCGTCCAGTTCCAGTTCGGCCTCCGCCTTACGCACGCTGCGATAGGCCTCATCAAGGACGGCGCGGTACAGGCCCTCTTTGTCCCCGAAATAGTAAAAAATCATGCGTTTGGACGTTTGAATCCGGTCGGCAATGTCCTGAACACGGGCGCCCGACAGGCCGTGTTCCGCGAATTCGGCGCGCGCCGCGCACAAGATATCCGCGCGCACGGCCTCGGGGTCCTGTTTCCAGGAGCGCGCCTTTTTTCGTGTGTTTTCACCGGCTTCGGACATGGCGGGGACTGTCCCAAAACAGGGCGGCGAGGTCAAGCAAATTAACCGGCTGGTACAAAGCTCTTGCGCAAATTAACCGCGTGGTACATTGTTGCGTCGAATCGAGGACGCTTGGGGAGGGGCATCCGCACATGCCGCATGCCGAACATCATTCTGGGGACCGCACAATTCTGGTCGGTCTGATCGGGCGGGGGATTTCATTGTCCCGCACGCCCGCAATGCACGTGGCCGAGGCCCGCGCACAGGGAATGGTTTGCACCTATAATCTGCTCGATATGGATGACGCGGCGATGGCCGATGTCACCTTGCCCGATCTTCTGACCCGGCTTGAGGCCGAGGGATACGCCGGAGTGAACGTCACCTATCCGTTCAAGCGTGAGGTGATGGCGCTGCTGGATGAATTGTCGCCCGCCGCACGTGCGGTGGATGCGGTGAACACGGTTGTCTTCCGTGACGGTCGCCGGTTTGGCCACAACACGGACATGTGGGGCTTTGGCGAGAGTTTCCGCCGCGGTCTGGACGGAGCCAAGACCGATCATGCGCTGATGATTGGCGCGGGTGGGGCCGGTGGCGCCGTGGCGCATGCCCTGTTGGAGTGCGGAGTTTCGCGCCTGTCGATCAGTGACGTCGATCCCGACCGTGCGGCGGATCTGGCGAAACAACTGCTTCAGACGACCGAACGCGATGTCGAGGTGAACATCGTTCGCGATATCCCTGAAATGGTCGCCAAGGATCGTCCCGATGGCGTGGTCAACGCCACCCCGATGGGCATGGCGAAACTGCCCGGAACGGCGTTTCCGGTGGATCTGCTGACCCCTGAGATGTGGGTCGCGGACATTGTGTATTTCCCGCTTGAAACCGAACTGCTGCGCGGGGCGCGCGCGGCGGGCTGTCGGGTTCTGCCGGGCGAGGGCATGGCGGTCTTTCAGGCCGTGCGTGCGTTTGAGTTTTTCACGGGTTCCCCTGCGGACCCTGAACGGATGAAGGCCACGTTTCGGGCCTTTGACAGTGAACCGGTCGCGACGGATGCGCGACCTTCTGAACGAAAAAGGGAGGAAATCTAATGACGTTCGGACTAAAGACGATTGCTGCTGCGGCGGCTCTGGCTGTTGGCATGACTTCGGTTGCTTCGGCACAAACCCTGCGTGTTGCACACGTGGACCCCGATGATTGGACCGCGTCGAAAAAAGGTGCGGCTGCCCACATCTTTAAAAACATCGTTGAGGGTGAAACCGACCTGACGGTTGAACTGTTCCCTGCCGGTGCGCTGGGCAACGAGACCGAGTTGGTCGCACAGGCCCAAGAAGGTCTGACCCAAGTTGCGATCGTATCGGGCGCAATGTCCAAGGTTTGCGCCGCAGCTGGCGTTCTGGATATCCCCTACACCTTCTCGTCGGCGACCATCGCATGGGACGTTCTGGACGGTGAATTCGGTGACGCACTGGCCGAGCACTGCCTTGCGGAAACCGGTCTGCGCACGCTGGCCTATGGTGAAACCGGTTTCCGTAACTTCACCAACGGCACCCGCGAAATCCGCAGCCCCGAGGACATGGAAGGCCTGAAATTCCGCGTTCAGCCGATCCCGCTCTACGTTGAGATGGTCAAAGGTCTGGGCGGTGAGCCGACCCCGATCGCATGGACCGAACTGCCCAACGCCCTGTCGACCGGCGTTGTTGACGGTCAGGAAAACCCCGTTGGTACGATCTACAACAACGGCCTGCACAAGCTGCAGAAATACATGACCCTTGATGGTCACGTCTACGCCGCCGATTTTATCGTCATCTCGGACGAGTTCTATGAAACCCTGTCGCCTGCGGATCAGGCCGTGGTCAAAAAGGCCGCCCGCGTTGCAGGGAACATGGGGCGTGCGATCCAACAGTGGGGCACCGCCGAGGGCGTTCTGAAAGTCCAAGAAGAAGGCATGCAGGTCTACTCGCCGACCGCAGACGAGATCGCAGCATTCGCCGCCAAAGCACAGCCCGCCGTCGTGGAATACCTGCGCGGTGAACTGGGTGACGACGCTGTTTGGATCGACCGCCTGCAAGAGGCCGTTGCCGCAGCGCAATAATCCAACCACCTTCGGGGCAGCCGGTTTCGTGCTGCCCCGAAGTCTATCTACGACCCCCAAGAGCGAGTTCCGATATGGACAAGATCAACCGTGGCGTTCAACGCCTGTTTGCCTTTGGCGCAGGACTGTCGATGGCGCTGGTTTTTGCGATCATTTTCGTCAACGCCCTGCGTCGCTATACGCTGGGTAAATCGATCGCCTGGGGCGAAGAATTGCCGATCTATCTGACGATTTACGGCGTCATGTTCGGCGTGGCCTATGCCTATATGACGGACAGCCACATCCGGTTTTCCGTGATCAGCGATCTGTTGTCGACCAAGGTGCGTCGCGCGCTGGACGTTGTGTCGGATCTGGTGGTTTTGGCGTCGGGCGTCGCGCTTGCCTATGCGGGGCATGCCTTTGCGATGCGACGCGGGCATCTGGACAGTTCGGGTTTGAAATCTGCGGGCGACTGGCTGGCCGAAAGCACGAGGATTGCCGCGCTGGAATGGGTCGGCAAGGTCGGGACGTGGCAATATGCAATCGCCATCGGTGGCGCATTGTTCGCGGTGGCGGCGGCCCTGCGTTTGGCGGCGCGTCTGCGCTCGTTCAAGGGGGCAAACTGATATGGTTTACGTCATTCTGATTGGCGGTCTGATCGCCGGTGTTCCGATTGCATTCGCGATCTTTGCGGCGCTGTTGTCGTTCATGGCGCTGAATGATGCGCCCTATACGCTGCGCATTGTGGCGACAGAAATGTATCGCAGCATGAACAGCTTTCCGTTGCTGGCGATCCCTCTGTTCGTTCTGGCGGGCGAGTTGATGAACGAAAGCGGCATCACCGGCCGCATCATCGCCTTTGCCAACGTGTTGGTTGGGCGGATGCGCGCGGGTCTGGCGATGGTGAACATCTGGGCCTCGGTGATTTTCGCGGGCCTGTCGGGGTCGGCGGTGGCGGACACATCGGCCATCGGTCGCGTGTTCATCCCCGAGATGGAAAAGCACGGCTATAAGCGCGATTTCGCGGCGGCCCTTACCGCGGCATCTAGCGTCATCGGCCCGATTATCCCGCCGTCCATTCCGGTGATCATCTATGCCCTGATCGTGTCTGGCGTGTCCGTGCCCGCGCTGTTCCTTGCGGGGATTGTGCCTGGTATCCTGTTGGCGATCTTCCTGTCGGCCTATGTCATGCTGACGGTCAAGGTCGAGGAAACCGACACCAGCGACATGATCGCCATCCCCCCGCGTCAGGCCTTGCTTGAGGGCATTTTGCCCCTGCTGATGCCGGTGTTCGTTGTGGGCTCGATCCTGCTGGGGATTGTCACCCCGACCGAGGCCGCATCGTTCGCCGTGGCCTATGCCCTGATCCTTGGCCTGTTTGTCTATCGCAAGATCAGTTTTGGCGCGCTGCCCCGTCTGTTCTCGGGCGCGATGAAGGACAGCGCGGTCATCCTGATCATCATCGCAGCGGTGGGCGCGGCGAACTGGCTGCTGACCTACAATCGCGTGCCGAACATGTTGACCGACTGGGTTCTGACCAATGTCGACAGCAAGACCACCTTCCTGATCGCGGTGATCCTGTTGTTCCTGTTCGTCGGCCTGTTCCTTGAAGGCATCGCGGCGATGCTGGTTCTGGTGCCGATCCTGCACCCGATTGCGGTGTCGATGGGCGTGGACCCTGTGCATTTCGGAATTCTGGTCATCTTTAACCTGATGATCGGTCTGATCACGCCGCCGCTGGGCCTGTGTTTGTTCGTGGCCGAGGGGATTGCACAGGTCGGCATGGTGCGCATGACGCGCGCGATCCTGCCGTTCTTTTTTGTCGAGGTTCTGGTCTTGGTCATCCTGACCTTTGTACCGGAAACCGTAATCTGGCTGCCGCGCGTTCTGGGGTATTGATCCGCGCGCGGGGCCCTTATTTGTCGGGCGACTGCTATGAAACGTTCTATCGCGACGGTCTCTATTTCGGGGACACTGACGGAAAAGCTCTCGGCCATTGCGGCTGCGGGGTTTGACGGGATCGAGATTTTCGAACAGGACTTTATCGCCCATGACGGGCGGCCCGCCGATGTGGGCCGTCTAGTGCGCGATCATGGCCTGAGCATCGACCTGTTCCAGCCGTTTCGCGATTTCGAATGTCTGCCCGAACCCCTGCGCACCAAGGCGTTTGACCGCGCCGAGCACAAATTTGACCTGATGCAGGAACTGGGCACCGACCTGATCCTGATCTGTTCGACGGTGCATCCGGCGGCGCTTGGCGGGATTGACCGCGCGGCGGATGACCTGCGCGAATTGGGTGAGCGCGCCGCGAAACGCGGTCTGCGCATCGGGTATGAGGCCCTCGCGTGGGGGCGTCACGTGAACGACCACCGCGATGCGTGGGAAATCGTGCGCCGTGCGGATCACGACAACGTCGGATTGATCGTCGACAGTTTCCACACGCTGGGTCGCGGTCTTAGCCCTGAATCGATCCGCGCCGTGCCGGGGGACAAGATTTTCTTTGTCCAACTGGCCGATGCGCCCAAGATCGACATGGACTTGCTCTATTGGTCGCGCCACTTCCGGAACATGCCGGGTGAGGGCGATCTGGATGTCCAAGGGTTCATGCAGGCCGTCATGGCGACGGGGTATTCCGGTCCGATCAGCTTAGAGATTTTCAACGACCAGTTCCGTGGCGGCAACCCGCGCACCGTGGCCAGTGACGGGTTCCGCTCGCTTGTGTCGCTGATGGATGACGTGCGCCGCGCCGAGCCTGATCTGAACATCGACGCGCCGGACCTGCCGCCGCGCGTCGGCGTGCAAGGCGTTGAGTTCATCGAGTTCACCGCCCGTGGCGCGCAGGCCGACAAATTGCGCTCGCTGTTCGGATCGATGGGGTTTGCCCTGCGCGGGCGGCACCGCAACAAGGACATCGACCTGTTTCAACAGGGCGACATCCGGTTCCTGATCAACTCGGAAACCGAAGGCCACGCCGCCCATGTGTGGAACGCGCGCGGCATGTGTGTGTGCGATGTGGGTCTGCGGGTCGACTCGGCCAAGGACACAGTCACCCGCGCCAATGCCTTGGGGGTTGAGGCGTTCGCGCAACCCATCGGACCGGGTGAGATGGAGATCCCCGCGATCCGTGGTCTAGAGGGGTCCATCCTGCACTTTATCGACGAAAAATCCGATCTGGCGCGGGTCTGGGACGTGGAATTTGTTCCGGTGGACAAGGCAGATGTGGTCGATGCGGGCCTGCGCGGGATCGACCATCTGGCCCAAACGATGAGCTATGAGGACATGCTCAGCTGGACCCTGTTCTACACGACGATTTTCGACATGGGGAAATCCCCGATGTTTGACGTGATCGACCCCGACGGGTTGGTCCGCAGTCAGGTGGTATCGACCCCCAGCAACAGTTTGCGCGTCACCCTGAATGGGGCCGAGACGCACCGCACGCTGGCGGGGGATTTTCTGGCCCAGAACTTTGGCGCGTCGGTGCAGCATATCGCGCTGGCCACGGACGACATTTTCGCGACGGCGGCTGCGCTGGCGAAAGACGGGTTTGAGGTGCTGCCGATGCCCGCGAACTATTACGCCGATCTGGCCGCGCGGTTTGATCTGCCCAAGGACCTGTTGGACCGGATGATCGCCCATAACATCCTCTATGACGAACAGGACGGGCAGGGCTTTTTCCAGATGTATTCGCGGACCTTTGCGGGCGGGATGTTCTTTGAAATCCTGCAACGTGCGCCGGGATACGGTGGCTATGGCGCGCCGAACGCGCCGTTCAGGATCGCCGCGCAAAAACGTCTGGCCGCCCACAAAGGCGTGCCGCGCGCATAAAAAAACGGCCCCTGCATAGGGGCCGTTTTCGTATCAGGATATGGGATCCTTATTGCGGAATTTCGGCGTCGATCCCTTCGACGTAAAAGCTCATGCCCAACAGGGTGCCATCATCGGCCACTTCACCTTCGGCCAGCCAGTCGCTGCCATCGGCCTTTTTCAGCGGGCCGGTGAACGGGTGGTATTCGCCCGCCGCAATCGCGTCTTTCAGGGCCAGAGCTTCGGCTTTGACGTCGGCAGGAACCGCGTCGGAAATCTCACCGATGCCGACCATGCCGGTGCTGATGCCGTCCCACGTATCAACGGATTCCCACGTGCCGTCGATCACGGCTGCGGTGCGGGCGATGTAGTAGGGGGCCCAGTTGTCGATGATCGAGGACACACGCGGCATCGGGGCGTATTCGCCCATGTCCGACGCCTGACCAAAGGTGATCACGCCACCGGCCTCTTCAGCGGCGGCTTGGGGCGCGGTGGAATCGGTGTGCTGCAGGATCACGTCGGCGCCTTGGTCGATCAGGGCTTTGGCGGCGTCGGCCTCTTTGGCGGGATCAAACCACGTGAACGCCCAGATGATTTTGAATTCCACATCGGGGTTTACTTTTTTCGCGTGGATATAGGCCGAGTTGATGCCGCGGATAACCTCGGGGATCGGGTAGGAGGCGATATAACCGATGATGTTGCTTTCGGTCATTTTACCCGCGATGTGACCTTGGATCGCGCGCCCCTCATAGAAACGGGCCGAATAAGTGCTGACGTTATCGGCGCGCTTGTATCCGGTGGCGTGCTCGAATTTCACGTCGGGGAATTTGGCGGCCACGTTGATGGTCGGGTCCATATAGCCAAACGAGGTGGTAAAGATCAGATCGGCCCCACCAAGAGCCATTTGCGTCAGAACACGCTCGGCGTCGGCCCCTTCGGGCACGCTCTCTTGAAAGACCGTTTCGACCTTGTCGCCGAAATGCTCTTCGACGGCCAGACGGCCCTCATTGTGTTCATAGGTCCAGCCGCCATCGCCAATCGGACCCACAAAGACAAAGCCGACCTTGGTCGGGTCTTCGGCCTGTGCGGTGGTCGCCAGACCAAGGGCAACAGCCCCGCCCAGCAGCAGTGATTTCAGTTTCATGGTTTTCTCCCGTGTTGATCCGGTCTTAGGCCGGGTTGGAAATCGAGACGCCTCAGGATGAGGCATGGAACACACGGCCCAGCGATCCGGGCGCGTGCAAAGCGTTACGTCGCCGTCCTGCGGACATCAGGACCAGCACCAGAATGGTGATCAGGTAGGGCGACATTGACAGATACTGTACAGGGAAATTCGATCCCGCGGCCTGCAAATTCAGCTGCAGCAAGGTCACCCCCCCGAACAAATAGGCCCCCAGCAACACGCGACCCGCGCGCCAACTGGCGAAAACGACGATGGCAAGGGCGATCCAGCCCGCGCCGGCGGTCATGCCCTCAACCCATTGGTGCACACGGACAAGCGACAGATACGCGCCCCCCATCCCCGCACAGGCCCCGCCGAACATGATGGCCAGAATGCGGATGCGCACGACCTTATAGCCCAAGGCATGCGCCGCATCGTGGTTTTCCCCCACCGCCCGCAGGATCAGCCCAAGGCGGCTATAGCGCAGAACCGCCCACACACCGACCACCGTGAACAGGGCGACATAGACCATCGGATCGTGGTTAAACAGGATCGGCCCAACCACCGGAATATCGGCCAGCGGCCCGAAATTCACCGCAGGAAAGCTGGGCGATTTCAACCCGACATAGCTCTGCCCCATCAGGGCCGACAGACCCAGACCAAACAGCGTCAGGGCCAGACCCGTCGCCACTTGGTTTGCCAAAAACACCTGCGTCAGGACCGCAAAGATCAGCGACAAGAGCGCCGACCCAACCGCCGCCGCGACAAACCCCGCGCCGGGGCTGCCGGTTTCCATGGTGACGATGAACCCACACACCGCGCCGGTGATCATCATCCCCTCGACGCCCAAATTCAGAACGCCGGTCTTTTCCACGACCAACTCGCCAATTGCGGCCAACAGGATCGGCGTCGAGGCCGCCATCAGGGACGCAATCAGGACAATCGGATCAATGCCAAACACCATCATGCGACCCCCCGTTGGATCAGCTTCAGCCGGTAATTCGTGAACACATCAAGCCCGAGAATAAAGAACAACAACATCCCCTGAAACGCTTGGATCGCGGCGGCGGGCAGACCCAATTGGTTTTGCGCAATCTCCCCCCCGATATAGGTCAGCGCCATCAGGAAACTGGCCAACAGAATGCCGATCGGATGCAGCCGCCCCAGAAACGCGACGATGATCGCCGTAAACCCATAGCCCGAGTTGAAATCGATACTGATCTGGCCGCTGGGCCCCGATACCTCGAAATACCCCGCCACACCGGCCAGCATCCCAGAGGCGGCCATGCAGAACACGACCAATACCTGCGGGCGCACACCGGCAAACCGCGCGGCACGGGGGCTTTCGCCCGACACGCGGATCTGGAACCCCAGCACATGCCAGCCCATCAGAACAAAGATCACCACCACGGCCACCGCCGCCGCAACCCCGCCCCAATGCAGGCCCAAATCCTGCGCGATCCAACTGTTCGCGGCCTCATATTGCGTCAGGTTCCGCGATCCCGGAAAGCCTAACCCCTCGGGGTTCTTCAACGGCCCCAGCGCCATCGCCGCCAACAGGTTCTCGGCCACATAGACCAACATCAACGACACAAGGATCTCGTTCGTCCCGAACCGCAACTTCAGAAATGCGGGGATCATTGCCCAAAGGGCCCCGCCAACCATCCCCGCCAGAACGGCCAGAACGAACACAATCCGACTGTCCAGCGGATAAAACGCCAATGCCACCGCCGCCCCGCAAATCGCGCCGACGATATACTGCCCCTCGGCCCCGATGTTCCAGATGCCTGCGCGAAACCCCATCGCCAGACCCAGCGCGATCAACAACAAGGGCGTCGCCTTCACCAACAACTGCGGCCGGTAATAGAACGAAAACTCGCCAAACAACGGCTCGTAGAAAATCGTGCGGATCGCCGCAATCGGGTCCTTGCCCAAGGCCGCAAACAACGCCCCGCCAAACACCATGGTCAACACCACCGCGATCACGGGCGTGACATAGCTCAGCTTTGCCGCCGGAACCGCGCGCCGCTCTAACCGGATCATGCGACGTCCCCCTTCAGCTTGGCCCAAATACTCCCGCCGGAGGCGTCCTTACCCCGCAACATGCGCCACCTCCAAATCATGGGCCCCGCCCATCATCAATCCAATCTCTTCAATGCTCAGACCCGCCGCGGGTCGCGCGGCACTCAGACGTCCTTCGTTCAGGGCGGCGAACACATCGGACACTTCCATCAACTCATCCAGATCCTGACTGATCACGATGACGGCGGTGCCCGCGCTGGCCAGATCCATCAAGGCCTGCCGGATCGTTGCGGCGGCATGGGCGTCAACGCCCCATGTCGGCTGGTTCACGATCAACACCTCGGGGTTTTGCATCACCTCGCGCCCGATGACGAATTTCTGCAGGTTTCCGCCTGACAGGGCACTGGCGGCGGTCTGGGTGCCCGGTGTGCGGACGTCGAACCGCGCGATGATCTCAGCGGCGAAATCGCGCGCCTTGCCCCAATCGATCATCCCGCGCGTGGCCAAATCCTTGGGCTGCATACCGGTCAGGGCGGCGTTTTCGGTCAGGCTCATCGCAGGGACGGCGGCGTGGCCCATCCGTTCCTCGGGCGCGGCCATCACCGACCGCTTGCGCCGCTCGGTCGGGCCCAGATGCCCGATCGCATCGCCGTGCAGGGTGATCGCCCCGCGCGGAGCCTGCATCTCGCCCGACAGCGCGGCCAGCAATTCGTCCTGCCCGTTGCCCGCCACCCCGCCGATGCCGAAAATCTGCCCCTTGTGCACGGTCATGCTGATGTCTTTCAGGGGCGTGCCAAAGGCGCTTAGCGACGGCAGGGACAGGTTCTTCACCTCAAGCGCGACCGGCCCGACCTCTTGCGCCGGACGGCTGGGCCGGTGCAGGTTGCTGCCGATCATCATCTCGGCCAGCTCAGACGCGGATTTTTCCGTCGGATCACAGCGCCCGACGACCTTGCCCAGCCGCAGAACCGTCGCCGCCTGACACAGCGCGCGGATCTCGTCCAGCTTGTGCGAGATATACAGGATCGAGGTCCCCTCGGCCTGCAATTTCCGCAATGTTTCGAACAGGATATCCACCTCTTGCGGGGTCAGAACACTGGTCGGCTCATCCATGATCAACAGCTTGGGGTCCTGCAAAAGACACCGGATGATCTCAACCCGCTGACGTTCCCCCGCCGACAGATCGCCCACCTGACGGTCCGGATCCAGAGGCAAGCCATAGGTCTGGGACACCTCGCGGATTTGCTGGGCCAGATGCCGCGTGCTGGGCGGGTTTTCCATGCCCAAGGCCACGTTTTCCGCCACGGACAGGGCGTCAAACAGGCTGAAATGCTGAAACACCATGGCCACACCGGCGGCGCGCGCGTCGCTTGGCTTGGTCGGGGTGAACGGCTGTCCCATCAGGGTCATCGCCCCCGCATCGGGTTTCACAAGGCCATAGATCATCTTGACCAGCGTCGATTTCCCCGCGCCGTTTTCCCCCAGCAAGGCATGCACCTCACCCGCGCCGATGGTAAAGCTGACGTCGCTGTTGGCCACGACCCCCGGATAGGCTTTGGTCAGGTTTTCGATGCGTAACAGCTCGCTCATGCGCGGATCTCCCGGCGTTGGTGGGATGTGTCAGGGGAGGACAGTAATTGCGCAACCACCCCGACCGCAATGGCCTGCGGGTGTTTCCCAAGGTTAGGGTCGCCAATCGGACAGGTCAGGGTGTCAATCACCTCGTGCCGGTGGCCAAGGGCGGCCAACCGCGACCGGAACCGCGCCCATTTCGTCGCTGATCCGATCACACCGGCAAAGGCAAACGAATGGCACAGCGCGGCGTGACACAGGGCGAGGTCCATCTCATGCGAATAGGTCAGGATCAGGTGGCGCGCGTTTTCAGGGGCCAATTGAACGGCGTTCTGCGGCGCGGGCACGACCAACGGGCGCACTCCATGCGGAACCTCGGACGGAAAACGATCCGCGGCGGTATCGACCCATGTTATGTCCAGATCGGGCAGGGGGGCCAACATCGCGACAATCGCCCGTCCCACATGCCCCGCTCCATAAATCCAGATGGGCGTGCGGGTGGTCTGCATCGCCTCAATAAACCATCCGTCGATCAACGCGGGCGCCGGATCAACCGTGCCATTGCGCATCTCCGCCAGACGGCGACGCACGCTCAGGGGCATCTCGGCCGCACCCGCCACCGGACGCGCGAAGACCGCACCCGCATCGGGCAGGGTCGCGGCATCAAACCGCTCGATCAACAGGCGAACCGCCCCGCCACAGCACTGCCCCAACGCAGGGCCAAGCGCGATCGACAGATCCCGTCGCGCCACGCCCTCGCGGATCATTGCGCGCGCGGCCTCGGTCATCTGGAATTCCAACGCGCCGCCGCCAATCGTGCCGACCTGACCGCCCTCAAAAACGACCATCGATGTGCCAACCCCGCGCGGGGCCGACCCGCGCACATGGGTCACTACGATCCGCGCCACATCCCCGTGACGCGCCACCAATCCGCGCAATTCGTCGATCCCGAAACTCATCCCCGACGCACCTTGTTCACGGCGGCCAAAACGCGCTCGGGCGTCGCAGGGGCCTGCAAATCGGGATATCCCGTCCCACAGGCCGCCACCGCATCGCTCAACGCCATCAGAGCCGAAATCCCCAACATGAACGGCGGCTCACCCACGGCTTTGGACCGGTAAATCGTGTCCTCGCGATTGCGCCCCTCGGACCACAGTTCGACGTTGAACACATCGGGCCGATCGCCACAGGCGGGGATTTTATAGGTCGACGGCGCATGCGTCCGCAAACGCCCGTCACCGTTCCAAACCAACTCTTCACTGGTCAGCCATCCGGCCCCCTGTACGAACCCGCCCTCAATCTGGCCCACATCAATTGCGGGGTTCAGGGAGGCGCCTACATCATGGATAATGTCGCTGCGCAAAATCCGGTATTCACCGGTCAGAGTGTCCACCGCGACCTCACTCATCGCCGCGCCATAGGCAAAGTAATAAAATGGCCGCCCACGCCCCGCGATCCGATCCCACGCCACCTTGGGTGTTTTGTAATATCCGGTTGAGGACAGGCTGATCCGCGCCTCATAACACCGCTGGGCTGCCTCATCGAAACTGATCTCGCGCCCCGCACCATCACTGACCTGACCGCCCACAAACCGGATGTCGCGCGCATCACAGCCGAAATAGGCCGCAACCCCCTCGGCCATCCGCGCCTTGATCACCTCACAGGCCGCCCGCACCGCCATGCCGTTCAAATCCGACCCCGACGATGCCGCCGTGGCCGAGGTGTTGGGCACTTTGCTCGTGTCCGTCGCGGTCACCTTGATCCGCTCGATGCCACAGCCGAAACTGGCATCCGCAACCTGCGCCATCTTCTGGAACAAGCCCTGTCCCATCTCGGTGCCACCATGGTTCACCTGAATGGACCCGTCGCTATAAACATGGACCAAGGCCCCCGCCTGGTTCAGATGGGTCAGCGTAAACGAAATCCCGAACTTCACCGGCGTCAACGCCACCCCGCGCTTGACCACCGCATTGTCCGCATTCCACGCCGCCACCGCCGCACGCCGCGCCGCATACCCCGCCTGATCGGCCAACTGCGCCGTGATCGCGTGCAACTCGAAATCTTCAACCTCCATGAAATAGGGCGTGGTTTGAACCGCCTCTGTTTTCATCTTGGCCGAAATACTCTCGGGGGGGGGCGGGGGGGCAGACGGCCCCCCCGCTTCGCTGTAGTAATTCACCTGTCGCACGGCCAATGGATCGAGCCCCAGATGATGCGCAATATGATCCATCACCCGTTCAATCCCGACCATGCCCTGCGGCCCACCAAAGCCGCGAAAGGCCGTCGCGCTCTGGGTGTTGGTCTTTAACCGATGGCTCTCGATCCGGCAGGTTGGCAGGTGATAGGCGTTATCGGCATGCAGCATCGCGCGATCCGCGACAGGCAGGGACAGATCCATCGCCCAGCCACACCGCAGCTTGTGAACAAAGTTCACACCGGCCACACGCCCCGCGTCGTCAAATCCGACGTCATAGTCTATGCGGATGTCGTGACGCTTGCCTGTGATGACCATATCGTCGTCGCGGTCATAGCGCATCTTGCACGCCCGTCCCGTGTGCCGCGCGGCAATGGCACAGGCCACGGCAAGCGCGTTGCCCTGACTTTCCTTACCGCCAAAGCCGCCACCCATGCGCCGCATTTCAACCCGCACGGCGTGCATCGGCAGGCCCACGGCCTCGGCCACCTTGTGCTGAATTTCGGTCGGGTGCTGGGTTGAGGAATGGATCACCATATCCCCGCCATCTTGGGGCAGGGCCATTGCCGCCTGCCCCTCTAGATAGAAATGCTCTTGCCCGCCGACCTCAATCGTTCCGGTCAGACGATGCATGGCATCCGCAATCGCGGCCTTGGCGTCGCCCTTTTCATAGACGCGCGGGCCTTCTTCGAACCGGCTGTTGGCCTCCATCGCCTGATCCACGGTCAGGATCGCGGGCAGGGGATCAATCGCTATCCGCCCCTTGCGCGCGGCGCGCCGCGCGGTCAGGTGGCTGTCGGCAATCACTAGGAACACGGGCTGACCCACGTAATGCACGCGGTCGGTGGCCAGCAGAGGTTCATCATGGGCGGATGGGGACACGTCATTGTCAAACGGCAGGTCCGCCGCCGTCAAAACGTCGATCACACCGGGGCAATTGCGCACCTCGCTGAGGTCAATGCCACGCAGCACCCCATGGGCGACTTCAGACAGACCAAAGGCCAGATGCAGCGTGCCCGCAGGCGTTGGGATATCATCGACATAGCGCGCCTGACCGGTCACATGCAGGCGGGCGGCGTCATGGGGCAGGGGACGGGCGAGGCTGCTCATGGCGTGACCTCCAACACATTGACCGCCGCGCCCTGATCCTCAAGGACATAGCGCATCAGCATATTGCGCGCCGCACTTTGGCGATACTCGGCCGAGGCGCGCATGTCGCTCATCGGGGTGAAATCGGTGTCAAAGGCCTCTATGGCGGTTTGCACTGTGGCCTCGGTCCATGGTTGGCCGATCAACGCGGCCTCAACCGCCTTGGCGCGTTTCGGGGTGCCCGCCATGCCGCCGAATGCGATGCGCGCCTCCGCGACAACACCATCCGCAACCGTGATCACGAAACAGCCGCAGACGGCGGAAATGTCCTGATCGAACCGTTTGGACAGCTTATAGCACCGCAACCGGTCAAACCCCGCGCGCGGCACGGTGATCTTTTCAACGAACTCGCCCGGCACGCGGTCCTGCTTGCCGTAGTCGATAAAGAATGTCTCCAACGGCATCGACCGGCGCGCCGCCCCGTGGCGCAAATGGATGTCGGCCCCCAATGCGATCAACGCGGGCGCGCCATCCCCGATGGGCGATCCGTTGGCAAGGTTGCCGCCAATGGTGGCGCTGTTTCGGACCTGTGTCGATCCGTACCGGCGCAGCATCTCGGCCAGCGCGGGGGACAGGTCCGCGATCTCTTCGCGCAGGCGGGACACGGTGACGCCCGCGCCGATGGTGATCTCGTCGCCCTCAAAGTCCAAGAGGTCCAGACCCTGAACACGGTGCAAGAATGCGACCGGCCCAAGCGTGCGCAGGTGTTTGGTGATCCACAGACCCACATCCGTCGCCCCCGCGATCAAGGTCGCGTCGGGGTGTGCGGCGTACCAATCGGCCAGTTCGTCGATGCAATCGGGAATGGCCACATCGTCCGTCGAAATGCCCGCGCTGGGCAGGGCGCCCAAATCCTCGGACATCCACGCGGGAATGGGCATTGTCGCGGCGTCCTCTGCCGCGCGGATGATCGGGGCGTAACCGGTGCACCGGCACAGGTTGCCCGCCAGTTGCGTGTCGAAATCGGTAGCACCATTGGAATGGGCGGCGGCCATCGACATAACGAAACCAGGTGTGCAGAACCCGCATTGCGACCCGTGATGGCGGATCATCGCGTCCTGAACGGGGTGCAGATCGCCATCCGGACCACGCAGGCCTTCAACCGTGCGGATCGCCTTGCCGTGCACCTGACCCATCAACAGGATACAGGCATTGACCGCGCGCCCGCCGTCCGCATCCGTCAGGATCACGGTACAGGCCCCGCAATCGCCCTCGTTACAGCCCTCTTTGGTGCCGGTCAGGTGGTTTTCGTCGCGCAAAAAGTCCAACAGGGGGCGCGTGGCCTGATCCCCGGGAATGCGCGTCACGTTTCCATTCAGAAGAAACGCAATATCCATGCGATGAGCCCGCCGCTTTCTCTTCCCCAAGGCCTGCGGCGCCAATGCCCGATGCGGCGTAAAGCAATGGCGCGGCCTTTATACCGCGATCCAGAAAAGCCCCGTTTTGATCAAATGGCAAGAATTTGATCGGCTCTTTTTTGGGCGGCTCACAAAGTTTGCATAAAAAATGGGCGTGCGCGTGGGGGCATATTCCTCTTTTCGGGACTGGGGTGCGGGAATAGACTGAGAGGATGAGCAAACAGCCACGATTCATCCACCTGCGCGTCCATACCGAATACTCTCTGCTTGAGGGGGCGGTGCGGACCAAGAAACTGCCCGATATGTGCCGCGATGCGGGGATGCCTGCGGTTGCGATCACCGACACGAACAACATGTTCGCCGCGCTGGAATTTTCGGTCACGGCCAAGGGCGCGGGGATTCAGCCGATCGTGGGCTGTCAGGTCGATGTGGATATGGGCGGGGACGCCGATCCCGCGCCAATTGTCCTGCTCAGCCAGAACGAAGCCGGCTATATGAACCTGATGAAGCTGAACTCGTGTCTGTATCTGGATGCGGGCGGCGAGTTGCCCAAGGTGACGCTGGATGAGCTGGAGCAATATAGCGACGGGTTGATCTGTCTGTCGGGCGGGCCGGACGGGCCTATCGGGCGGCATCTGCGCGCGGGGCAGCGCGACAAGGCGCAGGCGATGATGACGCGCATGGCCGCGATCTATCCCGACCGTCTTTACGTAGAATTGCAACGCCATCCGGGCGAGGGCGGCCAATTGCCCGAGGCCGAGCGCCTGAGTGAACGCGGCTTTGTCGAAATGGCCTATGCGATGAACCTGCCGCTGGTCGCGACGAACGACGTCTATTTCCCCAAGACGGATATGTATGAGGCGCATGATGCCCTGATCTGTATCGCCGAAGGGGCCTATGTCGATCAGGCCGAGCCGCGCCGGATGCTGACCGCCCAGCACTATTTCAAATCGCCCGAGGAAATGGCGACCCTGTTCGCCGACCTGCCCGAGGCGTTGGAAAACACCGTCGAAATCGCGCGCCGCTGTGCGTTCGCGACCTATAAACGCGATCCGATCCTGCCGAAATTCGCGGATGACGAGGTCACGGAACTGCGCCGCATGGCGAATGAGGGTCTGCAAAAACGTCTGGCCGTGATCCCGCATGCGGTGTCGGTCGAGGAGTATCAGGAACGTCTGGACTTTGAACTTGGCATTATCGAGGGCATGGGATTTCCCGGCTACTTCTTGATCGTTGCGGACTTTATTCAGTGGTCCAAGGACAACAACATTCCCGTCGGGCCCGGACGGGGGTCGGGTGCGGGTAGTCTGGTGGCCTACGCCCTGACGATCACCGATCTTGATCCGCTGCGCTACAGTTTGCTGTTCGAACGGTTCCTGAACCCCGAACGTGTGTCGATGCCCGACTTTGACATCGACTTTTGCATGGATCGCCGCGAAGAGACGATCCGTTATGTGCAGGAAAAATACGGTCGCGATAAGGTGGGGCAGATCATCACCTTTGGTGCGCTTTTGTCCAAGGCGGCGGTGCGTGACGTGGGGCGCGTGTTGCAGATGCCCTATGGTCAGGTCGACAAGCTGTCCAAGCTGATCCCCGTTGAAGGCGTCAAACCGGTCTCGATCAAACAGGCCCTGACGGATGAACCCCGCCTGCGCGAGGCCGCCCGCGCCGAAGAGGTGGTGGATCGTCTGCTGACCTACGGCCAACAGGTCGAGGGGTTGTTGCGCAACGCATCGACCCACGCGGCGGGGGTTGTGATTGGCGACCGCCCGCTGGACGAACTGGTGCCGCTGTACCAAGACCCGCGCTCGGACATGCCTGCGACCCAGTTCAACATGAAATGGGTGGAACAGGCCGGTCTGGTGAAATTCGACTTTCTAGGCCTGAAAACCCTGACCGTCATTCAGAACGCCATTGAACAAATCCACGCCAGCGGGCGCGACCTGCACACCTCGGCGGATGGGGGCAAGATTTATGACCCCGCAGCGGGGGCCGAGAACGACATCGGGCATATCCCGTTGGACGATGAACTGACCTATAAACTCTATTCGTCGGCGAAAACGGTCGCGGTGTTTCAGGTGGAAAGCTCGGGCATGATGGATGCCCTGCGTCAGATGAAACCGACCTGTATTGAGGACATCGTGGCGCTTGTGGCGCTATACCGTCCAGGTCCGATGGAGAACATCCCGACCTATTGTGACGTGAAACACGGACGCAAGGAACTGCAATCGGTTCACCCGACCATCGACCACATTCTGGCCGAGACACAAGGCATCATCGTTTATCAGGAACAGGTGATGCAGATCGCGCAGGTCATGGCGGGTTACAGCCTTGGCGGCGCGGACCTGTTGCGCCGCGCGATGGGTAAAAAGATCAAAGAGGCGATGGACGCCGAACGTCCCAAGTTTGAGGCCGGTGCCGCCAAGAACGGGGTGGACGCGAAAAAGGCGTCCGAGGTGTTCGACCTCTTGGAGAAATTCGCGAACTACGGCTTTAACAAATCGCACGCCGCCGCCTATGCGGTGGTGTCCTATCAAACCGCGTGGCTGAAGGCGAACCATCCGGTCGAGTTCATGGCGGGCGTCATGAACTGCGATATGCATTTGACGGACAAGCTGGCCGTTTATGCCGAAGAGGTGCGTCGCGGTCTGGATCTGACGATTGTGCCGCCCTGTGTGAACCGCTCGGGCGCGAAGTTCAGCGTCGTGAACGGCGAACTGGTCTACGCCCTTGGCGCGTTGAAAAACGTGGGCCTTGAGGTGATGAAGATGATCGTCGAAGCGCGCGGGGACAAACCGTTCGCGACCCTGTTTGATATGGCGCGTCGCGTCGATCTGAAAAAGGTCGGCAAGCGGCCGATGGAAATGCTGGCCCGCGCGGGGGCGTTCGATCAGTTGGATTCGAACCGTCGCCGCGTGTTTGATGGCCTCGATGCGCTGGTCGCCTATTCGGCGGCGATCCATGAACAACGCGCCTCGGATCAAGTGTCCCTGTTTGGTGAGGCGGGCGATGACCTGCCCGAACCGCGTCTCCCGAACATCAGCGACTGGCTGCCCAACGAACGCCTTGCCGAAGAGCATAAGGCGATCGGGTTCTACCTGTCGGGCCATCCGCTGGACGACTATATGACCGCGCTGAAACGCAAGAAAATCCAGACCCTTGAGCAGGTGATGCAGGACGTACAATCGGGCCCCAAGATCACCAAGATGGCCGGTGCCGTCGCAGGCCGTCAGGAACGCAAATCGGCCAAGGGCAACCGGTTCGCCTTTGCCCAATTGTCCGACCCGACGGGGCTGTTCGAGGTCACGCTGTTTTCCGATGTGCTTGAGGCATCGCGCGATTTCCTTGAGGCCGGATCGAACGTCGTCCTGACGGTTGAGGCCACATTCGAAAGCGATCAGTTGAAACTGCTCTGCCGCGGGGTGCAGCCGGTCGATAGCGTTGTGGCCGACGTGGGCGGCGCGGGCCTAAAGGTGTTCGTGAATACCCCCGAAGCGGTGCAGAGCGTCGCCGGATTGCTGGAACGGGCCAAGGGCGAAAACGGTCTGCGGGGGCGTGGCCCGATTCAATTCTGCCTGTCCGCGCCCGACCTGTTTGCCGAGGTCGAAATGGCCCTGCCCGAGGAATATCCGGTCAATCCCCAGATCAAGGGTGCGATCAAATCCCTGCCCGGTGTGATGATGGTTGAGGACGCGTAAACCCCCGTCCGGCCCGTCAAAATGACCTTGACGCCAGTGGGGACATGCCATAGTTCAATCTGCGCTGAGCGGGCGTCGTATACTGGCTATTACCTCAGCCTTCCAAGCTGATGAAGCGGGTTCGATTCCCGCCGCCCGCTCCAGCCTATCCCGACATTACCTGCGGCCCGCGACATATGGGCCGGAACTTGTCCTCTGACGCGGTGTTTGGGGCGCTTTTTCTTGTCGTTCCGCACGCCGGACGGTAAAGACCCCATGCACACAGGGGAATAGGCGCAATGGCTCGACGTCCGAACACCACGTTGGAAGAACGTGAGAAATCCAAACGTATTGGGGCGTTGCGCGGTCTTGCGCCGTTTTTGGCCCCCTATCGTGGCATGGTATTTCTGGCCTTTTGTGCGCTGGTTCTGACGGCGGGCGTGTCCCTGATGCTGCCCCTCGCGGTGCGCCGTGTGGTCGACGGGTTTGAAACCGAAAGCGTCACGTTGTTGGACGATTATTTCGCTGCCGCGCTGGCGATTACCGCGCTTTTGGCGCTGGGCACGGGGATGCGCTATTACCTTGTGACGCGTCTGGGCGAACGGGTTGTGGCCGACATCCGCAAGGCCGTGTTTGACCGCATGATCGGGATGAGCCCCGCGTTTTTCGAACGTATCCTGACCGGTGAGGTCCTGAGCCGGATTACGACCGACACCACGCTGATCCTGTCGGTGATCGGGTCGTCCGTGTCGGTGGCCCTGCGCAATTTCCTGATCTTCCTTGGCGGCATGGTGTTGCTGCTGGTCACCTCGGCGAAACTGACGGGGTTGGTCTTGTTGTTGGTGCCGGCGGTGATCGTGCCGATCATCCTGTTGGGGCGGCGTCTGCGCGCGCTGAGCCGCGAAAATCAGGATTGGATCGCCTCCTCGTCGGGGTCCGCGTCCGAGGCCCTGTTGTCCGTGCAGGCGGTTCAGGCCTTTACGAATGAGGCGCCCACGCGGCGCAGCTTTTCCGACGTGACCGAGAAATCCTTTGTTGCCGCGAAACGCCGGATTTCCACCCGCGCAATGATGACCGTGATCGTGATCTTCCTGATCTTTTCCGGCGTCGTGGGTGTGCTGTGGATCGGCGCGCGGGACGTGCGTGCGGGCGACATGAGCGTCGGCGAATTGGTCCAGTTCGTGATCTATTCGGTGATGGTTGCAGGCGCGGTCGGGGCCCTGTCGGAAATCTGGGGCGAACTCCAGCGCGCCGCCGGTGCGACCGAACGTCTGGTCGAATTGCTGTCTGCCGAGGACGCGGTGAAAGACCCCGAAACCCCGCAGACCCTGCCGACGCCCGTGCGCGGAGAACTGGTGTTTGACAACGTCACCTTCCACTATCCTACGCGCCCCGATCAATCGGCCCTGTCGGGGATCAATGTAACGATCAAGGCGGGCGAAACCGTCGCCCTTGTCGGGCCATCGGGGGCCGGTAAATCGACGATCATCCAGTTGCTGTTGCGGTTCTATGATCCGCAGAGCGGACGGATTTTGCTGGACGGCACGCCGTTGAATGCCGTTGCCCGCGATGAGTTCCGCAAGTTCATGGCGCTGGTGCCGCAGGATCCGGTGATCTTTGCCGATACCGCGCGCGAGAACATCCGCTTTGGCCGCCCCGACGCGACCGATGCCGAGGTTGAGGCCGCCGCGCGCGCCGCCCATGCGCATGAATTCCTTGCCAAGCTGCCCGATGGCTATGACAGCTATGTAGGTGAGCGCGGCGTGATGCTGTCGGGTGGTCAGAAACAGCGTATCGCCATTGCCCGTGCGATCCTGCGCGACGCACCGGTTCTGTTGCTGGATGAGGCGACCTCGGCCCTTGATGCCGAGAGCGAGCGCGCGGTGCAGATCGCCGTCGACGACATGGCCGCGACCCGTACGACCCTGATCGTGGCGCACCGTTTGGCCACCGTGAAAAAGGCCGACCGCATTCTGGTGTTCGAGGATGGTCAGATCGTTGCCGAGGGCACACATGACGCGTTGGTGGCACAGGATGGCCTCTACGCCCGTCTGGCGCGTCTGCAATTCACCGAAGGTCTGGCCGCCGAATAGGGGCAGCTACGTCAATTAAATTTTATCGTTGCGTCACGATTGCGTGGATTTTTCCCCTTTTGCATGTTCCGATAGGGAGCAAGATCGGCACGTGTGCCAGATCGCAGGAGGAGGGAAACCATGGCTGACACCACGGAACTGGACCACGTAAAGGCGATAGAGGCGGAAATGCCTTGGGCGGATCGGGATGTGCCCGAGACGCTATATCAACAACTGACACAGACCGCCGCGAAATTCCCGACCCGTTCCGCGATCAGCTATCAGCTGTTTTCCGGCCCCAAGGACAAGGCCGAGACGCTGACGTGGGCGGAGCTGCACGCCGCGGTGACGCGCGCGGCGAATATGCTGCGCGCGATTGGCGTGGGTGAAAACGACGTGGTCGCCTATGTCATGCCGAATTGTAACGAGACGGCGGTGGCCCTGTTGGCCGGTGCAACGGCGGGGATCGTGAACCCGATCAACCCCTTGCTAGAGCCCGAGCAGATTTCCGCGATCCTGCGCGAAACCAATGCCCGCGTTGTGGTCACGATCAAGAGCCTGCCCAAGACCGATGTGGCCCAAAAGGTCGCCGAGGCGGTCGAGCACGCCCCGCATGTGACCACGGTGCTTGAGGTCGATCTGGTGCGCTATATGACGCCGCCCAAGAAATGGATCGCCCCCCTGATCCGGCCGAAAAACGATCGCATCCACCACGCCGATGTTTTGGATTTCAACGCCGAATGCGCCAAGCACGCGGGCGACAAATTGACCTTTGCCGAGAGCGGCGACCGCATTGGCGCGTTGTTCCACACGGGTGGTACAACAGGGATGCCCAAAGTCGCCCAGCACAAGCATTCCGGCATGATCTATAACGGCTGGCTGGGCCACCGGATGTTGTTCAACGAGAACGACACCCTGATTTGTCCGCTGCCCCTGTTCCATGTGTTCGCGGCCTATCCGGTCTTGATGTCGGTTCTTGCGTCTGGCGCGCATGTGGTGTTCCCGACGCCTGCCGGTTATCGCGGGGACGGGGTGTTTGATAACTTCTGGAAGCTGGTTGAGCGGTGGAAAGTCACCTTCGTCATCACGGTTCCGACCGCCATCGCCGCACTGATGCAGCGGCCTGTGGACGCGGATGTGTCCAGCCTGCGCTATGCCTTCTCGGGGTCCGCGCCCCTGCCGGTCGAACTGTATAACCGGTTTGAAAAGGCCACGGGCGTCACCATCTGCGAAGGCTATGGCCTGACCGAGGCGACCTGCCTTGTCTCGATCAACCCACCTGAGGGGCGCAAGAAAATCGGCTCGGTCGGTTTGCCGTTCCCGCATACGGACGTCAAAATCCTGCAATGCGATGACTGTGGCACCATCGTGCGCGAATGCGGTGTGGATGAGGTTGGTGAGATTTGCGTCGCCAACCCCGGTGTCCTGACGGGTCAGACCTACACGGATCAATCCAAGAATGAGGGCCTGTTCGCGGGCGAGACGTATCTGCGCACGGGCGATCTGGGCCGTCTGGATGAGGACGGGTATCTCTATATCACAGGCCGCGCCAAGGACCTGATCATCCGTGGCGGTCACAACATCGACCCCGCCGAAATCGAAGAGGCGCTTGCCGGTCATCCCGCCGTCGCCTTTGTCGGTGCGATTGGTCAGCCTGACAGTTTCGCGGGCGAACTGCCCTGTGCCTATGTCGAACTTGTCGACGGGGCTGAGGTTGAGGCAAGCGAACTGCGCGATTATGCCCGCAAGCACATCCATGAGCGCGCCGCCGTGCCCAAGCATGTCGAGATTTTGGACGAACTGCCCAAAACCGCCGTGGGGAAGGTGTTCAAGCCCGATTTGCGCAAACGTGCGATCACGCGGGTGTACAACGCCGCGCTGGCCGAGGCGGGGCACGCTGTCACGGTGCGTGAGGTCCGCGAGGACAAGAAACGTGGTCTTGTTGCCGTTCTGTCCCCCGAGGGCGAGGTCGACAAAGACGCGGTTCGCCACCTGTTGGGAGAGTTCACCCGACCGTGGGATTGGGGGGAATAACCCCTGAAAGTGCACTCTATGTAAGAGTTGGCGTTGCAAAATTGACGGGAGGGACAATTTTTTGACGCCTACTTTACAAAAACACCACAAAGTGAGCCGCATTTGAAATAATATTAGGTACATCTGGGCTGGGGTATTTTGAGGGAGAGACCAGATGGGCTTTGGCGCTCTGACTGTGGGGTTTCTGTTCGGAATTGCTTGCGCGTGTGGCGTGGCGATGTTGGGCGGATCTTGGATGATGACGTTGTTTATCTATTCGTTGGCGGGAAGCGCGGGCACGCTTTCTGCGGCGGTCCTTACGCTTGAGGGCCAAATGGGACTGCGTGATTTCACCTGACATCCGGCGTGGGAACAATCCGCGCCGCCCAAAAAAGCGATTCACATTCCGCACGATGACTATCCGTCATCCGTGTGACGTCTGCACGTGGTCAGCGGCGGACGTTCATCCGCGCGTAAAGCACACAGAACAACCTCGCCCTAGGCTAGGCCAGATATATCCGAAATTTTGCGGGAAAACCGGTGGTGCGCCTAGAGAGAGAAAGTTTGAACTCTCTCTTTGAAACTCTGCAAGAGTGGGAACGCCAACTCGAAACTTTTGACCATGACGAGCTTAGAGGCCGTCATGAGCAAAAATCGTCATAACTTCAATGATATAGCCAAAGGTGGCAGCAAGAAGCGCGAAGCGCCATTTTCACTGCGTTTGACCTTTGAGGAACGTGCCAAACTAGAGGCTGCCGCCAACGGCATGCCTCTTGGCGCGTATATCAAGGCTGTTCTTTTCGCTCAGGAGCTACCGAAGGTAAGGCGTCGCGGCTCTGCTCCTGTGGCCGATCATGAGGCCCTTGGGCGCGTTCTAGCGGCTCTTGGCAAGTCCCGCCTCTCATCCAACCTGAACCAGCTTGCACGTGCCGTGAACACCGGCACGCTGCCCGTTCATCCCGAAATCGAAGACGAACTGCGAGAGGCCAGCGCCGAGATCGCTAAAATCCGTGCTGAGCTTATCAACGCACTCGGCCTCAAGGGAGGTGCGCCATGATCCTCAAAGGCAACGAACGCGGTCATGGCAACGAACTGGCGAAGCATCTGCTGAACGCCCGCGATAACGAGCATGTCGAGCTTCACGATCTTCGCGGCTTTGCCTGTGATGATCTGGCGGGCGCGATGCAGGAAAGCGAAGCCATCGCGCGCGGCACGCGCTGCCAGAACCATCTTTTCTCGCTGAGCCTCAATCCGCCGGAGCATGAAGATGTGCCGGTCGAGGTCTTCGAGGCAGCGATAGACCGGATCGAAGGACGGCTCGGCCTGGAAGATCAGCCGCGTGCCATCGTCTTCCATGAAAAGGAAGGCAGGCGTCATGCGCATGCCGTCTGGAGCCGGATCGACGGCGACGAGATGAAGGCTATCAATCTGCCGTGGTATAAAACGCGGCTCAATGAGATCGCGCGGGAACTCTACCGCGAACATGGCTGGGAGATGCCGGACGGATTCCGCGACAAGGGGCAGCGTGATCCGCTCGCCTTCACGCTGGAAGAATGGCAGCAGGCCAAGCGCACCAAACAAGACCCGAAACACACCAAATCTCTCATCCGCGAAAGCTGGGCAGGCTCGGACAGCCGCGAAGCCCTTGAAGCGGCTTTGCGCGAGAAGGGATTCTGGCTCGCCCAAGGTGACAAGCGCGGCTTCGCCCTCGTCGATTGGCGCGGCGAGACCTATTCGCTCAGCCGTATGAGCGGCGCAAAGACCAAAGAGCTCAAAGCCCGTCTCGGTGATCCGAAAGCGCTGATGTCAGTGGACGAGACCAAGGCGCATATCGGCGAGCGATTGAGCCCCAAGTTGAGAAACTGGGCTAAGGAAGAGCAAGCCAGAGCCGAAAAAGCCGGTCTGGCGGCGCAGTTTCAGCGCGAACAGATGGTGCAGCGTCAGCGCCGTGCCCGTCAGCAACTTAAGAGCCAGCACGAAGAGCGCTGGCTGGCTGAAGAGAAAAAACGGGCAGAACGCACGCCCAAGGGCATTCGCGGTCTATGGGGCTGGGTGACGGGCAAGAACCGCAAGATCAGAAATGAGAATGAGGCTGAGATCGCGCGCGCACAGCAGCGCGACCGCGCGGAGAAGCAAGAGGCGATCCGCAAGCAACTGGCAGAACGGCGGAACCTGCAACGGCAGGTCAAGCTTGCCCGTGAAAAGCAGCAGGCGCGCATTGCTGAGCTCAACAGGGACGTCGCCCGCGCCATCAAGATGGGCCGCGTACCAGAGCAGCAAGACAGCAAACAAAAACAGCGGTCCCGCACGCTCGATCAGAAGCGCGAGCGGGATCGCGGCAATGATTTTAACCCAAACTAGGAAAGGAGAACGGCAATGAGACACACACTCATGCTTAACTTAGACGAAAGACACGCAAGGTTGCTGGAAGAACTGCGACAGCACTTCCGGCTTGCTGCGGATGATACCGTGCGCTTTGCGATCCGTATGGCTCATGCACGCTACAAGCAAAAGGCCGATGTGCTGGTGCCGGAGTTCAAGCCGCGCGCAGCCAAGCGCAGTGATCTGGACAAGGATGATTTTTCACCATGTTGAACGGGCAAGAATATCTTACGCCAACGGGCGAGCGCGTGCTTCGCTCCGGCGATCTTGTGCGTATCGGCCCTGGGGATGACATCAGGAGCTACACCGGCAAGATCGGCTATCTGCACACCATCAAGAGTGTGGGCGAGTTCGTTCAGCGAGGTGAAGCCGTGATCGTCGCCGAAGGCGAGAACGGCGCTGTCGAGCTTTACGCCCCGCGTGACGGTGTGGTTGTCTGGATCAATGCTGCGCTGGAGAATGCACCGCCATGGCTGGTCACGATGCGTTTGTGCGCCGATAAGCCTGATCGGTCGTGCAAGAAGCAGTACCGAAGCTGAAAGGATCAAAGTGCGCGTATGGAGAAGATATTGGCCGTCCGGTTGACCGAGGAACTCGCAGATCAACTCGCCGAGATGAGCGATCATACGGCCTTTGAAGAAGCTGATATCGTTCGGCACGCCATCGGAGCGGCATATGCCGAATATCGAAAATCAAAGCTGGATGATCCGCAACGCGAGAACGGCGCGGAATAGATCACCCAACAATGTGCGATAGCGGCACCGTTCAAACTGCGGTTGCGCCCGCCGTAGTGGCAGGTGCAACATTGCACGATCAGAACAGCGACATCTGCCGCGCGGCGTTTTTGCGGCGTTTCCAGTCTGGGCTCTGCGCTTCATGGTCGAGCCAAGCGCGGACGAAGCTTTCCGGCCCGCCAAATTCTTCGACGGTCACTGCTGGAAGGAAGTGCGAGCGAGAGCCGGTTTCAGTGACCGGTAGGATGAAGCCCTCATCCACCTGAAGCTCGATATGATCGAAGTCTTCGTGAAAGCGCTGCTTTCGGTAGGTGATGGTGAGGGGCGTTCCATCCCAGACAATGCGGATTTCGATGGGGGCGCTCATGAGCGCCCCGCTTCGTTTGCGTTGGCTTCGGCATCTTCCAGCGGCAGGCGCAGGACGATGCGGCCATTGATCGGACAGGTTTCGAGCTGGAGGCTGTAGCCGCGCCCGTCCTTGTGTTTCCATGCGGCTCCGACCTTGTTCCAGAAGGATTTCTCGCCTTTCTGGGTGACGTGCCATGCCAGATAGTCCGGCGCGTTGTGCTCTTGGTTGGTGTTCTCTTTTTCGCGTGCCATGTCTTTTCTCCTTTGCTTGGGTTTGGCTTGCTAACGCCCTCCCGAAGCGCCCGAGGCAAAGGGCCAGCCGTCATATCCAACACGGATACTTTGAGCGGGCAGGATATTGAGGGATGGGCCGCTTCCGGCCAGGGAATTGGGGCATCTGGTGCAAGCCGCGCCCAAGCAACGGGGAAGACCGGCCAACCTTCAGAAAATGACACTGACCACGTCCAATCGCATTATGGACAGACCGCGCTAACGATCACCCTTTCGGCGATGATCTGCATGCAAGGTCAGACGTGGAACGACGTAACAACGACCGCCTCTGCGCAACCCTGCGTATCGAAACAAAGCCTACTCAGCCAAACCTGCAAATGCCGCACTGGAGAATGCATGCGCATCGAAACGTGCCGATGCGTTTCATCGCACCCCTACTAATCGAATTGGACAAAGACACCCGACCCATCAGCGCCTTCACGAGGCCGATGATGGTGAGGAACGGGGCCGAAAGGCCCTGAGTGGTTCGGGGCCTCCTTCAACGACAAGGAGGATGAGCCATGAAACTCGTCACCAAGTTTGAAGCGGCTTCCCGCAGCACGGCAGAATTGCACGGTCTTCTTCGTGAGGCCTTCAACGCCTTCGCCGCCGCCCCGCGCGGCAGCATCGAGCGCCGCAATGCGCTGGAGTCGATGCACAACATCGAAACCGAGCTCGCGACCCGCGCGCCGGGTCTCTAACCAACCAGCGGTCAGCCCTCAAGCTGGCCGCTATCATTGCCCTGTGGGCAGATCGGCAGGCCGTTGGTTTCTTGGTAGCTTCTGTCAAAGCGCCTGCGCTACGATACTTCGCATGGGTAACAGGCTTGCAGATTTACAACGTTTTTATGAGCTTATGGCCGCACTCGATGTGCGTGCCAGTGGGAAGCGCTACCTTCGAGATTGCCACGGGCGGATGGACTGGCCGATGCGCGGGGTCTACTTCTTCTTTGAAGACGGAGAGCTGCGAAGCCAATCCGGCAGCGGACCGCGCGTGGTGCGCGTCGGCACGCATGCGCTGAAAGCGGGTTCCCGCACGACCCTCTGGAAACGATTGTCACAACATAAAGGCGTGGCGCGATCCGGTGGCGGAAATCATCGCGGGTCGATTTTCAGGTTGATCGTCGGCACGGCACTTCTCAACCGCGATGGGCTGGAATGTGAGAGTTGGGATAACCGGCAATCAACCGTGCCGCGCGATGTTCGTCTTGCAGAGCAACCTATCGAACAGATGGTTACCTCCGTGATCGGAGCGATGCCATTCCTGTGGGTGGATGTCGGCGACGACGCTGGCGCAGAAAGCGAACGCGGCATTATCGAACGCGGCTCCATCGCACTTCTCAGCAATTGGCAGAAAGAGCCTATCGATCCTGCGTCAGAGTCCTGGCTGGGCAACCGATGCAACCGCGAGCGAGTTCGCACGTCCGGTCTCTGGAATTCTAACCACATCGATGAAGCTTACGACCCAAAATTTCTTGATGTTCTTGAAAGACGTGTCGAACAAATGGGATGGCGCGGATGATCGTTGTCATTCAGTGTGCTGGCTCCAAGAGAGCAGATGCAGGAAGCCTCAGCGCGCCGGATGGCAGGCCCGTTCGCTTTGTGGCGCATCCAGAACTCGCGCCCGATGACGGCGAATTCTACGCAAGGCCGGATGATGCGTGCGGCGACGGATCGACCTGGCGTGATCTGCTGTTGGCGATCAACCAAAGCGGCACGGCATCCCCGCCGAACCTCTTGGCGGCAGGCACCCTTTATCGGCCTGCTGTTTATCAAGGATTGTTGGAACATGTAGGACGCGAAAAACTGTACATCCTCTCTGCTGGGTGGGGGCTTGTCCGCTCTGACTTCCTGTTGCCGGACTATGATATCACCTTCTCGGGGCAGGCAGAGCGTTACAAGCGGCGGCGCAAAGCGGATCGCTACGAAGATTTTTCCATGCTGCCGCAGGGTTCAGACGAACCCATTTTGTTCTTTGGAAGCAAGGACTACCTGCCGTTATTCCTCCAGATGAGCGCAGATCATCGCGGGCAACGGATTGTCCTTTTCAGATCGGCGGAGCCGCCAGATTGCCCTGATTGCGTCGCAGTCAGGTACGATACGCCGCGCAGGACGAATTGGCACTACGAGGCGGCGGAACGCTATATGGCGGGCAATCTTCAACTTCCCGTCCGATAGGACGCTGAGCGGCTGGCCAAATGGCCAGCCGAAATTTTTTTCGGTTGGAGCCGCCTTACGCGGCGACTCCTTCTTTTGCTGGCTCTTCATCGATGAGCGGTTGCAGGCCGTGCAGGAAATCTGCGGCGCGCTGCGCATGGGCGGCGGCGGCAAAGATCGCCCGCTTGTCATCCTTCAAGACTTTGAGCCAGCTTTGGATGTAGGCGGCATGATCGCTGCCAGGCTCGGGCTTCAAGGCCAGATCAGCGCATAGGAACGCCGCGCCCAGCTCGGCCACAAGTTCCTCTCTGGCGTAGCCTTCATCGCCCCATGTCTTACGGCCAAAGTCACGGTCAAGACGGCTCTTGTGCTTCGTCCAGTGGGTTAGCTCATGGGCAAGGGTCGCATAGTAGGCCTCGGGGCTGCGGAAGGATTCGAACACCGGCATCTGCACATGATCGGTTGCGCCGGTATAGTGTGCGCTGTTTCCACCATGGCGGATATCGGCTCCGGTCGCGGCGAAGAATGCATCCGAATGCTCGATCCGCTCTGCCGGATCAATCACCGGCTCGGGCTTGGCATAGTAGTGCTCGGGCAAGCCTTCGATCTGCTCCACGTTGAAAACGGTGTAGCCTTTCATGAAAGGGATTTTCCGCTCTTCTTCTGATCCATCGTCCTGTTCCTCGGTCTTGGTGATGGTGTTGGCATAGACAACCAGATTGCCGCGCTCGCCTTTCTTGACATGGGCATCCAGTTCCTTCGCCTGCTTGAATGTCATCCAGTACGGGGAGAGATAGCCGCTTTCGACGGCTGCGCCCCAAAGCATCAGCACATTGATACCGTTATAGGGCATGCCGTTGTGCCGTAGGGGCTTGGTGATCCGCCCTTCCATATTGCCCGCGCTCCACGGCTTGAGCCATGTCAGTTCGCCTTGCTCCAGATCGGCAATGATTTTGTCGGTAACTTTCTGGTAAACATCCTTTTTCATCTGTTTTTTCTCCTTTGATCGGTTGCGCATGCAACCGATCTGCCCCTCTGGCGAAGAGAGGGGGAAACCGTCCAGACCGCGAAGGTGCGAGGGGGATCACCCGTCCTGCACGGGCCAACGGCCAGGAAGGACGGGGAGACGCACCAAAGCGCCCGAAGCCATGGCGAAGGGCTTGGTCTTGACGGTGGATGGGGCCGCCAGGCCCCCAAACAAGAAGGAATGTCAGCCGGTCACGGCTGGCCGTAGATGCGCAAGGGATGGAAGCCGCATGGCGGAGACTGGGTCAGGCTCCGTTCACGACAGCCCGATCCAAAAGGATGCGCCTAAATCGGAAGTGACTAGAGTGCGACAAGAAATCTGTAGATCTCGACCATCGCCAATGTATCCCGCTCACAATAACGCAAGAGCGCTTGAGCAATAGAATTAGCTTCATCGGGTTCTGCCGAAAGCATACGCTGCCACGCTTCCATGGCTGAGGTTCCATCCTGAACATCAAGATCGCTATAGGTAAGCTCTGGGCATAGAATGGGCAAAACCCTCTTAATCGAAGTCGAGCCATCGAATTCAATATCAACGTAATCCGTCTTAAAAACTTCTTCCAAGTCGACCATTCTCGCATTCAATGCGTCTAGAAACGGGGCCTTGTGCGGAAAGTCTACAGCTAACTCCTTGTTCCTTGTCTTCTCAAATGAAGCGTGCCAGGATATGATGCTCCCCTGGGAGCCAATATCGGCCTGCATTTTCTCAATAAGGTCAAGCGGCAAACGCGCTTCGCGTTCCAAATATTCGCAATGAGCCAGGCTCCCATTACGCTCAAGAATATGAAGTGAATACTGAATCGGAAATTGCCGATGCGGGCTGGCGCCATTGATCAATGGCACAGCAGAGGCGAAGGTCTCAAAATCGAAAAAGTACACCGGAAAATTAATCCGACTAAGAAATGCTTTTATTGCTGAAACATTGACAATCGGCCTCCCACGCTTCGCCGACTTAACGACCAAAAGCTGGCTCTCCGTTAGGTCGCTTTCATCTGGAACATCTCGAAGGTCAAAAATATCGCGAGATACAAAATCGGCCCGAAGTCTGGCGCTGAGCCGAGGAATGCTATAGATAGAGTGAGGTGGTATTTTCGGATTAAAGACCCGAAATGTGTCGCATTGGTTTCCGCGAGACTTGTACAAGCAAGGACATCCATCTCGATCAATCGTCTCTTTCCTAGAGAGCGCCAAAGCCTTATCGATCTCCATCGCTGTCTCGCCCTCAAGATCGGCAATCTGTTCGGTGACGTCGGTGAACTTAAGAAGTTTTTCGGGGTCGATTAAACCATCACGCTTGTAGCTCGCATCGAGATGTACGATGTAAACCCGATCAATATCTTGTCCCGCTCGTTCAGCACAAATCTTTTGAAAACAAGCATCCTTCAGGTGGTTGGTTGACTGGTCGGTTTTGACGCTGGTCGACGACTTAACCTCGTACAGAAATGTTCCACCCGATGCTGAGTGCTCGATGACATCGGCTCGAGCGTAGAGGCCTTCATCGGTTTCAAAAACCTGCTGGAACGCCACGGCACGCCCACTCTTTTCGAAGAAACTACGGACGTATTCCTCAACTTCAAAGCCTTCTCGCGTGATCTTCTGTAGAAACAGACTAAAGTCTCCAGTCGGATACCGGTCGGGCTCCCTTTTTAAAAGCCAGAATGACTTTGGGCAATTAAGGTAGTGTATGAAATCTGTCTTCGTAACTCTCATCGGTTAATCCTGCTCGATTGCACCGCAGGAAAAAGCGGAGCGAATATCTTCCTGATTGCCTCAAGGAATAGGGGTGGCACGCCAAGACCACCCTTTTTGCAAAGAGCCCGGTTTGAATTCAGTCTCTCCGCCGCGCATGTGTGTGTAGCTGCATACAGCCATTAACTGTCTGACGAAGCGCGTATGGCTAGTATACCTCTTGACTCCGCTTAGCGTCCAGCTCTTTCGCAAAGTCGAACTCCAGCCAGTTTGTGAACCAGCACTGGGGCTTGGTAGCATCGTCAGAGTATCCGACCATATCGGCAGCAAGTGCTGCATCAGATACCCCAAATACTCCAAGCGCCTCTGCTTTCTTAGCGGAAGGTATGTATGGGCAGGAAATCAAGTCGAACAGCAACAAAACGAGCTCTGAGTCCTTGTGACAGGTCTCAGATCGATCACGGATGCGCTTGATAGCACTGTCTACAACATGCCCGCGAAGCTCATTATAGCGAACCTTATCGCGCATATAGAAGAGCGCTACCGTGATCGAGAAATAGTTCAGAGATTTTCCCGGACTCTTTATGCTTCCAACCGAGGGCAGCTCAACCCCAAGATAATCTGCTAGCACATCTTGTTCCAACCAATAATCACGCCCCAACGCCGATAAGGCGATCAGTAAATATAGAGTCTCAACTTGGACGTGCTCCGAAGACTTATTCTTTCTCATTATGAAGCAGATGTTGTCATAAATTTGCTTATGAACTATCTGCACCAGCACTCGATCAAATTTCTCCATCCGCAAGAATGAATTAAATACTTCAAGTATCCTGCAAAGTCGTATTGTTGTATTCACCCTCGGAGATACCGCATATATAAAGAATATAAACTCCACAAGATTTGTAATAGCATTCACCATCTGCTTGGGCGAACGGTTCTCAGAACTTACTTTCATATAATCGTCGACAAGACTGCGGCTCTTCCTCTCAATAATTGAAAGGGTGTAGTTAAGCATATCCTTGTATTCAACCCCACATGTCTTGATGATTGTCTTGAACGACGTAATCAACGCATTAGAGTTGATGTAAACGCTCCCCTTGGTCTCCTGTACTTCACCATCCTCATCGAGGATCTCATCAAGATTGAAGTTTATTCTCTTTTCCAGCAACTGGGCAATTTGTTGCTTGGCCATAGTGATCTCTGTTATGATAGGTTTTTCATACACTACAGCTTTTGCCGAATTTAGCGATAGCTTGTACCGTCGCAAAGCGTGCTGAAGCTCATCTACAATGCGCGTCTTATCCTCGTCGCAGTTATAGAACACAAAATAGTCATCTACGTACCGAAACACCTCATAGTCTACCTGGTGCTCTAGACGAGAACCATTGTTTCGGAGTGTGTGCTCGACCTCACGGTCGATGGCTTGAAGAATGATCTCAGCGAAAATTCGAGAGAACTCAGGACCGATGATGATTCCATTGGTTTCACCCATATTCATTCGCTGCATCAGTCTATCGAAACGATCCGGGAAAGATCCATTGCTTTCGCCCAAGGCCTCCTTTTGGGCGTCCTTACCAATGGTTGCCCAGCCAATAGAGTGGGTGTAGATGCTATCGAAGCATTTGGAGATGTCGAGTTTGATGAGTTTATTGTATTTCTTTTCACATCGGTGGTATCGGTAGGACTCATAGAACTTGTAGATATTGCTGTATTCTCGATACACAAAGAAAGAGCGAAGGCTTTCGTACTCACTATCCACCACTTCGATCTTGGATGGCTCTACGGATAATCTCTCTTTATGAAGCTTGTCGTTGTGAAACGTAAACTTGGCGACCTTTGATGGCGCTCTGATAGAAAATGGGCTCAAGGATGTATAGTAGAGTATAGCCTCTTTGCATCGATCATAAAATTCTGAAACAAGCAGCTGACTACGTGGGTGGGGTACGCAAAGTTCCCGGAACTCGGTTTCTTTGTGATTGATCTTGTAGCAAAATGGGGTCAGGAAATCTTTCGGCTTGGGGTGTTGATTAGCTTGGGAGATTCCGCGGTTGTCCAACTGATATTTTCGGAAATCCAATTCTTGCTCACCAACCCATCGCTTTACGTCGGAAAGCCGATGGGGGTTATCAGGAAGGCAGAACATTAACTGAACAAGCCGATCAAGTGCTGCTGAGCCCTTGAGCCATATGATTTCCGCATCTCCAATTTTTTGAATTCGATGACGCAAGATGAATGAATATAGATGACGATTGGAAAATGAAACGGGAATTTCATAAGGAAGCACGTCTGATAGGAGGCTGCGCTCTTTCTTATATGGGAGGCGAATCTTTTTATGAGACATTTTTCCAGACCTCCACTATTTCGAATAAGTTTTGTGCGGAAAACTTGTGGTATCGCTTTGTCTCAAATCCGGACTTGAACGACACATTTTCCAAACGGTTCTTTAGGCGTCCAGCCGGAAATGGTGCAATTTTGACCTGAAGATATGCGTCCAGTGCATCGAGGTCTTGCTTCGCGCTCAATAGCGGATTCGAAAAAAATATTCCTGATACTACATTCTTCTTGTTGTTCACGAGTCTTGTATTCCCAGTCAAGAACCGCAGTCTTCTCTCCAGTAACCGGCGGGCAGTCAGCTCAGATTTTTTTGAATTTTTAGAGTAAGCATCAAAGGTCAAGTCCAAACGCTTCTTGTAGCGCGAAAGTTTTTCGGGAGACATTTTTAGGTGAACAGCCTTGGGGCTCACGTCAAATTTGTACCCCAAGTATGTCAGTTTATAGGGTTTTTTTGAATCCACTTGCAGTATTTGAGTTTTGGTTCGGTTGCGCGAAAGCCCCAAGCGTCGCAACGAGCGCACCACTAGCTGTCGAAATCTCCTTGTTCCCACATTGGGCGGGGGACAAAAAATGATGACTATATCGTCCACATATCGGGCGTAGTATAGGACACCGGGATGGTTGCGGATACTGCTGTCGATATCTCGCATATACAATTCTGCCAAGTATGCGCTTATACCAATGCCACGGGGCAGCCCTGCATCTAGTCCTGTGATTTGGCCATACTCATAGAGAATTCGGCGAATGATCTTCTTTGATTGTAAGGTCAACAATGGGTCATTGCGTAATTTTCCAAGAAGGATATTTCTCGGAATGCTTTCGTAAAATGATGATATGTCCGTGCGAACAATGTACTTTGGCATGGCATCCGCGAGCAACTCCCGCAACTGGCATATGATTTCATGCCTATTGGATTGTTTGACCTTATAGAGACGTCTTATGTTGTGCTGAACTTGCTTGAGGGCGAAATGTGTCTCGGCACTTCGTTCGGCTACAAACACTTTCTTGGGTTTGCCGATATCAACTTCCTGAATTCCAAACGAAAAGTCTTTCGCGCACACGTTCGAGCTTACCTCTTCAAGCTTCGCGTGGAGCATCTCCTCGCGTTCTTTTCGGAGGGTTTCCAGTTTATCGGAAAGACTGACGCGTATGGCCTCATAGTCTTCAGGGGTATGTTTGTCCTTTTCGCTTCTGAGTATACGAAGCTCACCAATACACGCTTGAACTTCCTGACTCTTGCTTTCGACTTCTGGAAAAAACTCTCCTTCCAGGTAGTTCCCCTTTCGATTCTCGATATCGAATATCTTTCTGAAGTTTTCTGCTGAGAACGACTGATCAAGCATCGTTGGTATTGCTCCGAGATTTTTCTTTTCGGAGAGCTAGGCGGGCTTCTCTCACGTCATAATGATAATCTTTAATACTACCGTCTTTGATTCGATCCACAGCTTCGTCGACCACAGCCAACGGAACAAGGAACCACTCGCGTGGGGCTACGGGATTGCCGAACCGGTCTTTAATCTCTATGTCGAGCTTGGCTGGTGCAAAAATTCGGTGAATCAGGTTTTCCAGCTTGGTGCGGTTGATGTTGTAGAGCTCATAGGTCGCGACCACCTCGACATTGGCCATGAGGAATGTCGGCTGAAGGTGTGCACCAGCGATACGCTTTTCGACGCTCATATTGGTGACGCCAATCTTGTGCACGAGGTCGCGGTTTTCGGCAACCAGTGGCAGATCGGACTTGCTGCGTAGCACGTAGATCGTGCCGCTAGCCTCATCGCCATCAATGGTTTGATCGGTGAAGAGAGGACCTGCTGTTGGCTCAGTAATACGCCGCCCTGCATCATCCTTGTTCAGGGCGCGCTGGAGCGAGCGCATCAGCATGTTGCTTTCTGTGCCGTTGTCGAAGATCACGCGAAGCCTGGCATCGGTGCGCCCATGCTCGGTGGTGATGATCTCGCCCTTGTCGGCGACATAGGCCTTTTGCCCGCCAACGATGAAGAAGCGGCCTTTCTCGATTTCGGCCTTCATCTCGAAGGGACGGGTTTCGCGCACGCCCATGTTCAGCTCGTTCTGGATTTGGTCGAAGAGCGGTTTGAACTTGTCGAAATCCTCGCAGCGCTGACGGTTCGCAACTTCTTCGGCAGCTTTCTTTTCTGCACTCGGTCGCACATGGCGAAGCTGAGTAATCTCCGAGATTTCGGCCTCGACCCCGAGTTCGGCAAGAAGGGCGTCATCATCCAAATCATCAGTGAACTCGGCAGCTATAGATGCTTCCCCTGACAAGAGCCCTTGCCGATCAAGGGGTTCGACCAGCACCCTGCATTCTTCCAGCTCGCGTATACGTTCCAAGCGCACAGCGTAAAGGCGCTCGAAGATATCTTTTTCTTCGCCGTGTTGCGGCGGATAGCCATGCTCATCAACAAAGCGTTGGATTTCTTCGAAACCTGCAATAATGCGTTCTTCGCGAGGGGTGCGAGCGGCGACCTTCTTCTCTTCGATCTCTACGCCAAGCTCCGCGAGCAAAGCATCATCATCGTCGGTGAACTGCTTAGCCATTTGCGGCCTCCGCCTTCATTCGGGCCAGAAAGGCCACGCCTTCGGCCATCTTCTTCTCCCAGGCATCCGGGGATGTAATTGACGGCAAACGGCCGCGCTCCTGTTTGAACTTCAGAGCGCGCTTCGCCAGGTCACGGGCCTCATCGGGGGTAAGTTGCACACGCTTAGCGGAAATTACGGCGGCCACCTGTTTGAGACTTTCCTCGCTCATCGTCTTTGCGAGGATCGCGTAGGCCTCGCTGAACGGATTGATCCTGTCGATCAGGTCGATATCGAGTTCGCGCACATCCATCGCGAACTTGCGCACGCCGTCAATCAGTGCCGTGTTGCCCGCCGCAACGTCATCACTATCATTCCCAAGTGCTATTTCTTTGGCCTTCTGGGTCAGGTTGAGTGCGGCAATGGCATGCTGGCGCACGGCCTCTTGATCCGCTTCATCAAGCTCGGGATACTTATCTTTGACAATCTTGCCCATACGAACTTGGGTGAGCTCTTCGGGCACAAGCTCTTCGTCAAAGAGACCGCGTTCGATGGTGGTTTTGTCCTGCGCAAAGGCTGCAATGACTTCGTTCAAGTCTTGCTGGCAGATGCGTTCGGCTTCCTTGCTCTTGGGCTCGGCGAGCCCCTTGATCTCGATTTGAAACTGACCGCTATCCTCGTTGAAGCCGACATTGCACTCGCCTTCCTTGTAGCCGCCTTCACCGTAATCAAAGCCCTCGACCGGCCCACTGTCGGGCTTCTTGGGAGTGAAATTGAAACGCGGGGCGAGAACCTGCTCCATAAGAAGGCTTGCCGCGATGGCTTTTAGCGTGTCGTTCACAGCCTCGGTCACAGCTTCTTCCGAAGCATCTGGTTCGGCGATCAAGTTGGTGAAGCGGGCGCGATTCTTTCCTTCCGCGTCACGCGTTGCACGCCCGATGATCTGCACGATCTCCGTCAGGCTGGCACGGTAGCCCACGGTCAGAGCGTGCTCGCACCAAATCCAGTCGAAGCCCTCTTTGGCCATGCCAAGAGCGATGATGATATCCACATGATCGCGATTGTTCTTTTGTGCAGGGTCTTTCAGGGCCGCCGATACTTTGTCCCGTTTGGCGGGCTCGTCATCCACGAGGTCGGCAATCCTAAGAACCTTGCCTTCCGGCGTTTTCACAAGTTGGAAGCCGGTTGTATCATCCGTGCCCTGCCAATCGCCAAGCTCATCAATGATGTGCTCGACTTCGCGGTGCTTGTCCTTAGTACTCTCGCGCGAATTCACACTCGGGATGTGAAGGATGGTCTTCTCGCCCGCATCGAGCACTTTGAGGATGTCGTCGGCATAAGCGCCCGAGTAGAAGAAATACCCGATATCAAGCTGTTTCAGGTACTTGTATCCGTTGAGTTGCTCGTAATAGGTATAGGTGACGGTATCGAACTTCGCTTCGTCATGCGGCATCAGCACAGGCTCGGCATCGCCTCTAAAATACGATCCCGTCATCGCCACAACATGCACCTTGTCGCGGGCGATCAGGTCGGCCAGGTGTGCGCCAAGCTTATTCTCGGGGTTAGCGGAGACGTGGTGGAATTCGTCCACAGCGATAAGGCAATCATCAAAGGCTTCTATCCCGAACTTGTCTACGGCAAAGCGGAAGGTGGCATGGGTGCAGACCAGCGCGCGATCTTCGCTATCAAGGAACGTTTTGACAGCCCCGACCTTGCCCTCGTCACCGCCAGGCGCGTTGCATAGATTCCACCTCGGCACCACCTGCCAATCCGTCCAGAAGCCGAACTTGGAAAGCGGCTCGTCGGCAAAACTTGATCCGATGGACTTCTCCGGCACGGTGATGATGGCTTTGCGAAGCCCCTGATTGTGCAGCTTGTCGAGCGCGATGAACATGAGTGCGCGGCTTTTGCCCGAGGCGGGCGGCGACTTAATCAGAAGATACTGCTCGCCCCGTTTTTCATAGGCGCGTTCTTGCATCGGGCGCATTCCGAGCTCGTTCGATTTTGTCGAACTTCCGTTCTGAGCATAGGTAACGGAAACTGAAGGTACTGATTTACTATTCATTTCTTAAACACTTTCGCTGAATGGTTGCCCCTTTCCCAAGCGTCTTTCACAAGAGCCGGGTCCGCGAGGAAAAACTCGCCGCCCAAGGAGCACCCCTTTGGTTTTTGACACAAAATCTTCTGCATTGCACGTTCGCCATGCTTTGCATGATCTGACGATGGATAAGGATCAAAGCCGTACTTGGGGCCGGAATGCAGGACTTCCCATTGAAAGGCACACTTCGGAATTGCCTTGTTGTGATCTGCGCATCGGGTTTGCGGCGACTTCGAAAATCCCGCTTTTACGATGATGTGGCCATTTGCTGGCCGCCCAAGAAAGGCGTCCGTGTCGCCCTTTAGCTGCAAGATATACAAGTGCTTAGGACCTTCTGACTCGCGCGTCACAAAGGAGTTCTGTGAAACAGGACCAGCCTTGCTGGGAGCTAGGATTTCTTGTGCGCCTCCAGCCGTTGAACCGATGATCGGGTTTTCCCCGTAGACATCGACTTCCTGCAGATCGAGCTTGAGAATGTTCGCAGCTTCAGCTTTCGAGAGCGGAACGCCGCGCGATCCGATATGTTGCCATGCGCCTGATCGGGTCGCTTCGGGCGCGAAATCCTGAACAGTCATGCGAGATTCCGGCGTAATGCGCCAAGCTCTTGTAGCCTTGACTGCGTAATTCCACTTGCCCGCACGCTCGGGGTCGCTCTCTTTTTCTTGCCAAGCTGGCGGGTACATGAATTGCTCGGTATGGCCGATCTGATGCGAGCACTGCTGGACACCTATGACCTTGTAAAGGTCGTCTTTGGCGGCCTTGCCTGCCCCATAGATCACGACCAAAACACCTGGTTTGCTTCCATTGATGAAGCCCTGTCTTCTGGTCTCATCGGAGAACCCGAGAAGCCCCCATTCCTCCGGACGGAAACCATAAAAACTCGTGAGCCAGACATTCGGTGGATCAGCGTTGATGGCTTCCATCGGAAGCATCAAATCGCCTCGACTATGGGCATCTTCAAAAGCGCGGACGCTCCCATAGGTATTGACGACATGAGCCTGAACAGCGGGCATCATCTTGTTGCCGCGCTCTGGCCAACTATGCAATTCAAACATTTTTGCAAAGCCGCCGTAGCAATCACCTGCAATCCTGCTGATCGCCTGAGCGTCGCCGCCTGGGGCATAGTTCGTTGCATCGTTCATGCCGCCCCCTTCTTGTTCATTCGGGAGTAAAGCTCGAAGAGCTTTTCGAGGCGTTCGGTGTCGTTGCGGAAGCGACGGCCGATATAGATGCGTTCCAACACCTCGTCGTTACGATCATGCGCTGCGCGCAGATCGTCCGGCATCTTCTCGGGGTCATAGAGGTCGGCGATGGTTGCGGGAAAATGCGCCTCGCGCGCCAGAAGGATATCTTCGGCACAGCGGGTCAGGTCTTCCTTATTCTTCTCAGTGAGTTTGGGGAGGGGGAAAGTGTTCCAGCCAAGTGTGTTCGAATACGAAAAATCAGTTCGCATCCTTACACAGACCGTACCAATCCAAACCCAATGCAATCGGGAGGCAATGAGAGCCATGTTCCAAAGCGGTGCATCATAGAGTGCGAAGGCTTTTTCTTGAACAATGCTCGCAGCGGAAAGGATGCCGACAGGAAGGTATGGTCTGTTCTCCGAACTTACACGAGGAACAACCATTACAAGGTGTTCTGCTGTATTCTGTTCCCTAAAACGAAATGGCGTGTCAGCTAGTTTTTGAGCGGACGCGTCTTTCTTCGCGGCTAGCCGCGCATTTTTCACAGCCGCGATGCGATGAGCAATAGGTGGAATTTTATTTGCCGTCTGCAACTCAGCGGGGTCAATCCAAAGGCAAGCCCTTGGCGAAGCTGAAATGAATTCTTTTGATCCGTAGTATGGTCGGATAAATTCAAATGCTTCTGGAAAATCCTCGACCATTGCCTTCGCTTCACTTTGAGACATAACTAGTGATGAGCCGTAGTAAGGGTGGTTTCCGAACTGCATCGGTGTCAGCTGACTTGCGGGTTTGCTTCGAGGGCGAACCTCAATATTCGGCGCTGCGACGAGGTATGCATTCAGATTAGAAGCTTCTCGAACGATTTGCTCTCCCTGATCATCGATCGAAAACAGCCTTCGGCCTGCTGGTGGTTGATTTGAGATACCGACGATAATGACGGTAACACCTGCATTGTGGCTCGCAAGATTGGCCCATTTGAAGCTAGTGTGAGCGAATGCAATCTGATGGTTGGTAGAGAAAATCGCCGGCCAAAGTGTCGGGACTTGCTGACCTTGGCATATTGAGTTCGTAGAAACGAGAGCTGAAACGGTAGGTGTGCAAACCCCATAATCTGCGCACTTCATAAACCATCCTGCAACGTAGTCGAGCGACTTCCAGCCCTTGACCCTACCGTCAAATATACGCGCTAGGTCGTTCTTTTGATCCGTAGACTGCCATTTAGACCCAAGATAAGGTGGATTTCCACAGATATAGGTCTCGCCACCTTCGTTTTCGAAGTCGATCTCAGCTTGATCTAGCGGAGTGTTGAATAGGTCGTCACCTTTCAGCCTCACGCTCGTGCCGGTCGGCGGGCAGATCGTAAGCCAGTCGAGACGCAGTGCGTTACCACAGGTGATCCAGTTCTTTGCGTCCAGAGGGAGAAAATCGCGCAAAGCCTCCATCTGACCACGATAGGATACATCGCACTGGTACTCGGCAATGATGAGCGCAAGTCGCGCAATCTCGGCAGGAAAGTCGCGCAGCTCGATCCCACGGAAATTGGTCAGCGGAATTTCCGTGCGCCGATCTGACTCGCCGCGCCGTCTGTTGATCTCGGCCTCAATGGCGCGCATTTGCTTGTAGGCGATCACGAGAAAGTTGCCCGATCCACAGGCCGGGTCGAAGACCCTAATGCGCGCCATTCGAGTGCGCAGGTTGAGGAGCTTGCGCGGGTTGTCGTCAGCCTCTTCAAGTTTTTCGCGCAAATCGTCCAGGAAGAGCGGGTTGAGCACCTTCAGGATGTTCGGAACGCTGGTGTAGTGCATCCCGAGTGCACCGCGCTCTTCGTCGTCAGCAACAGCCTGAATCATCGATCCGAAGATGTCGGGATTGATCTTTTTCCAGTCCAGATTGCCGATATGCAGAAGATACGAGCGCGCAATGCGGCTGAAACGCGGGGCTTCGATACTGCCCGAGAAGAGTTCTCCATTCACATAGGGGAAGTCATTCGCCCAGCGTGCGATCTTCTCGGCTTCCCGATCTTCACGCTTGGTGTTCATGGCGCGGAAGAGTTCGCTGATGATCTCGTGGGTGTTCGAAGAGTCGCTTGCGCTCATCGTTTCGATGGTTGCCGTGAACAAGTCGGGCTTGAGGAGGATGTCGGTATCTTCGGCAAAGAAGCAGAAGATCAGCCGCGCCATGAAATGGTTCATTTCGTGGCGGCGCTCGGAACTGCCCCATTCAGGGTTGGTTTTCAGGAGCTCAACATAGAGTCTGTTGAGCCGTCCGGTGGCCTTGATGTCGAAGGCACTTTCGCGGATTTGTTTGACGGTGCTGATGCCAGCAAGCGGCAGGAAAAACCCGAAATGGTCGGGGAAATCCTTGTAGGCGCAAGCGACGGTTTCGCCGCCGATCAGGTCTTCCGCCTCGAAGTCGCGCCCGTCCGTGGCCACAATGAACTTGGCCTTGGCTTTCGTAGTCGCTGGGCTGGCTTTGAGCGCGGCGAGCGCCTGCGGAACCTGACCTTCGGGACAGACTTTGAGGTGGATGTTGTTTGTCTGAAGCACGCCGCCGAGGTCGGACTTGTTGGACGAGCCGCTGCGCAAGCGTTTGATGGTCGTCGCCTTGTTCCCGAAGGCCTCCAAGAAGGCATAGGGAAATTCCTGACCGTCAAAGGGCTGTTCGGCCAGCTTTGAGATGGCTTCTTCGATCTCGACCGCGTTCACTTGCTCGGGCTCCTACCTTTTTGATCAAGGTTATCAGCTTGGATAGTGCTGTGCACCCTGAGTCGCACAAGATGTGGAAATATCCACAGGACGCCCTTCAACCGGCGCGAGGTTGGTCCCGCAGAAGGCATCTCCATGACATGGCGTGCATCCAACGCCGCGGGCGCGTTGGTCAGGTGTCCAGAGGCCTCGAAGGGTCTTGGTCAGGGTTCCAGAGGGGCAGGAACGCCCCTTGGTCGATGGGATGGGTCCAGCGGAAGGGCAGCTATGAAATGCTCCCTTCCATGGTCTCGATGAAGTCGTCTCCATGAAATGGTCATGGGGGTATCGGGGGTAGCAGGAACGCTCCCCTGATTGGTGATGCAACGGCCAGACGGTGCGAGTGGTTTCAAGGGGCGCGATAGCCCTTTGATCGATGGGTTTGGGAGAGCGGAAGTCTCCCATGAGTGTTTGACCGGCGATACGGTCTCCTGGCTCTGGAATGGGTTCGATACCCTGGACGAGCCAGCAGCCGGAGGGATGCAACGGGAGCGCGCAGCGGGCTCCCTTGCCAAGATCGGTGTGGTACTACCACACACATCTTGCGTTCGTCTTTATCTCAAAGTGCTTAATATAGCGGAATTAAATCTCTAGCGGTTTGGCTGGGTCCATCTTCCAGTATTCCAAAGTTGCCAAAACTTCGTCGCGTGGGTAGTGGTGACCAGCGTTTTTCAGATCGTTTTGAATGGCTTTCCACCGACGCTGAGCTGTCGCCCTGATATCGGCGTTGATCTTCATGACGCCTTTGGGTTCAGACGTGCCGGGTTGTCGTGGCCAGCTCTCAGGGTAGTCCTGCCAGTCGCTCCAGTCGTCCAATAGTTCGTTGGATTCGGTTTGTGTTTCATGATCGCACTGCCAGCCATAGGTGTTGCGGGCGCAAATACGCAGCATCGATTTTACTTCCGGCATGGTGTCAGTGAACGCCTTCAGTGGCGTCGGCAGAAGGACCATATTGGCTAAGCAAGAGAAGAAGCGGCGATCCTGCACCACAGCATTCGCTACTTGATATTTCGCATCGTCAACACCCCAAAGGTGGCAGCACGTCCAGCCATCGCGTCCCTTCGAGCGCAATCCCAATCCATAGGTGAGCGCTTTGTTTGCGTATGTGTTTCCTTCCTGCTTATGAACAGCGTGACCTGTCTGCTGGTTGGTGTTCATCTGAGGCTCAGACCAATTGGATTTAAAGAAGTGCACGCGCCTCGCAAATTCTGGATACCAAACGGGTAGTAGCTTGAACGTTTCGGGGTCGACCCAGCGTGCCGTGCGTTCGATCAAGCGCATGACTTCTTCAAGTGATAGTTCGGCCATTAATGCATCAAGGCCGTTGGGTAGGTTTAGTTTGCTCATAACTCTTGCAAGTTTAAGGGGTGAGCGAGGTTTCACGAAGATAAATTTGTAAGACGATTGCCATTTCCGTCGTCCTCAACGATCCAGATTGTAAGATGGCGAGCCTGCGGGCCCAGTGGAAAGTTGCTAACATAATTGCTCCCAATAAATATTTCAGAAATCATTTTTTTACTCCCCTTTGGTCAACATAATTTTTGTGAGAATCGTTTTTGGAATAAAAGACAGAGGTCATTGGGGCGCGATAAAACTGCACTCCAAAGGAGACTAGTGAGTCATCTGCACTTCTATATCTGACGCTAAAATTTCGAACGTTACTATATTCCATTTGGGGCGGAACGTTTTTATAGGCGTACTTGATAATGTAGGTCTCAGGAAGAAGGTCAACGGCCTTCGGGCCAATCACGTAGTATCCACGTTGCTCTCCAATAAATTTCTCGACTGTCGTTCGCTGAGTGCCCTTAGGTAGTATCTTGCTCAGGGTATCGTATAGAGACTCCTCACTCCAATAGTCGTGAGCGCTGAAGGCTTTCGGATGATCTTTTAAGTGTTGAATGCTGGGATTTCGCGCCGTGATTGCGTATATGCCGCCAGCAAACATCGCAAGCGCAACGGCAATAATTACTAACTTCTGCTTCAAGCTCTTCTCCAAAATGAATCCTCCAATTTTCTCTCAACGATTAGATGAATCCATGCTTTCGTATGGGTATCAAAATATTCCATTATTTGGGTGAAATGGCCTGTGGATAGATTGTGCCGTACGTTGAATTGCGCGGCGCAAAAATTTGTGTGCCGAACACGCCACGGCGCATTTCCATACTGGCGCTTATCACTGGCAGCGACGTGGGCGTGGTCTCAACCCTAGCAGGTCTGGGGTGATGCCAAGCGAGAGCAATCACTGGACGAGTTCTGAAAACGTGAGCCGAAATACGAGGAGAGCTTCACGTATCTGGACTACGAGGGGTCAGAAGAGCCGCCCTGGAGTGCTCACAAGCGCTCACGCACTTGGAACTTGAATACTTTTGGCCACCAAAAGTAACTTGAAAAGCATGATCCAGGCGAACTTCATATGCGACCTAACCTGCCGGTTTGTAAGGGAAATATACCTGATCCTGATACTATTCGCGACTGTAACGAGGACTGAGAGCGCTCGTGAACCTGTGAGCCAATGCAAGAAATTTGCAGAAATTTCCGGGTGATTTTGATGCTGCCCTTGCAGCCCCACAGGGGCGCACCTACGACTGCTCGTAGCAGGGCGGCACAAACCAACTACGCCGCACAATACTGAACCGGTCGCATTCCGGCCATAACACTAACTAAAAGCACCTTACGATTTCCAGATCGGAAAGCGCACCGCTTTGCCGATGACGGGATAGGTGCATCCATTCGATCAAACGAACCAATTCGGAAAACACCGTTTTTCGGAAACGGTAAATACGGCCTGCGGCTAGAAAGGAGATGAAATTGCTTGGTCACGGAAACCAGAACAGACCGCCGGGGCAAAACGGAAATGACCCGAATGACTTTGTCGCGGTTATAGCGGGTCTGGGCGCAGCCTTCTTATGGGCCAATCCGTTGTTCGAGTTAACGCAGGAGACCTTTCGGCACATAGCAGTAAGCAACTACGGCTACGAAATGCTCGAAGCATTTGAACTCGCCTACCGGGTTTTCCTGCACATCTCGATCTTCGCCATCACCCGCGTCGCCACCCGGTTCGCGCTCGCCGCGATCATCACGGCGCTCGGCTATCGGCTCGCGTTTTCACTCTAAATGGAAACCCTCAGAAATTGGAAAGGAGGTGAGAAAAGATGCCGCGTATTACTGAAGAAAAGGTTGGTGAAGTTTGGCGCACCCGGGTCGAGAAGACCAATTGGGACAAGTTTGTCGAGTTCGTCAAAGAACTGATGGTGGGAATCGTCTGCCTGTTCGTGCTCAGCGCAATCATCGCCGGGATATTTAGCTGAACCTATTCTGGCGAGCTCGAAGGGGCTCGCCAGTTTTTTATCAATTGCAGTGAGGAAACCTCGGCACATGTCGCATTTTCATGAACATCCTTTCGGCTCGGCACGATTTGCGAGCGATATCGAAATACGGCGCGCGTTCCGCAAGAAGGGCGGTGTGCCTTTTGGTTATCATCGCGGGCGCAGGCTTGACCATTCCAAGGGCGCTGGCGTTCTGGTGATCGGCGGCGCGGGCTCAGAAAAGTTCGTGAGCGTGCTCTCCCACAGCATGCGGGCACAAGGCCGCAAGCACGAACCGGCGCGTTTCGCCTGGCTATCGCCTAAAGGCGAAGAGGCTGCGGTGCTCGGGCCTGGGCTCATCCATCAGGGCGCGCACGTATTCTATGTGAATCCCTACAATCTTCATGGTCTTCCCAATCACCGGGTTGATCTGTTCAGCCACTTTAGTGCGAGCTCACCCAGTTTGGTGGCCGATTGCCGCCGAGCAGCGCGCAACTGGATAGTTCAAAGCGGCGGCGGCGATTCCCGCTTCTTTGAACAGACAGGGCAAAACTGGCTGTCGAAGATCATTCGCGGGCTCGTCCACGCCGATGGGCATGTCTCACCGCTCAGCATCGCCGAGACCATCGGCATGATTCAGGCCGCGCCGGAGGCGTGGGACGAGATGGCGGATAGCATTGCTGCGCTCGGAGAGCCGGATTTGCGGATCACTTTCGGCGAGATGCGCGAGATGCGGGAAAACTCCCCGCGCACGTATCAATCTGTCATGAGCGAGCTCACCAATGCCTTCGCAGTGATGGCTGATCCGGCGTTACAAAACACCTTTACCGGCGCAGCGCAGGCTGACTTCTCGCTTGGTGTCCTGACCGAGCAAAGCGACCGCCCCGTCTACGTCTTCCTGTTGATGCCAGACGAGTTGATTGCTCAGAACGCCGCGATCATCCGGCAATTCTTTTCGACGCTGCGCACGCTCAAGCAGCGTGAACCGCACGCGCCCACCGTGAACCTGGTGTGTGATGAGGCGGCGCGGCTGGGTAAGTTCAAAGAGATCGAAGAATGGTACGCCATCGGGCGCGGCTTCGGGCTCTCGCCGCTTTGCGTCTACCAAGACCTCGGACAAATCCGCGAAAACCTCGGCGTCAACGGTGCAGCGACGCTCACGGCCAATGCGGAGCTGGAACTCTATCTTGGCGGCGGGATTTCCGATTTGGAAACCGCCCAGCATTTGAGCCGCAAGCTTGGCAACCAGACCTTGCACCTAGCCGATCCGCTTACGCGCGAGCGTGCAGCGAGAGCCAAGCGTGAGGCCGTTCATGACATGCTGTTTAGCGGGGCTGACCCGATGAAGACCGGTATCGCATTGCGCGGGCTGGAATATGAGATGCGACATGTCCGCAAGCAAGCCAGAGCGCTGCTCACCCCCGACGAAATTTTGACGATGCCGCGCGATCAAATGCTCGTGCTGGGTTCTGGCTATGATGTGCGTCCATTTCTGCTCCCCAAGAGCCGGTATTTCGAGCGCCGCGACTATGCAGGCCGCTATTTCCCGAACCCGTTTTTTGACCGTGACATGGGATCGGTACGTGTGCGCACGCGACTGGGTTTTCGGCGGCGGCGCGTCATTCGCGAGGCGGTGCCAGATCGCTTCAAGGACTTCCCCCAATACGCCCACGGCGAGTGGACCTTCATCGAAGGCTACCGCCCCAAACTCAAGTGAGAAGGAGAAAAGCAATGCTGAAATACATTGTTATTTTGCGGAAACCTACAAAATCGCGCGGCGGCATGAGCGCAGGTGAAAGGCTTCTCTATGGAATTGTGTGCTGCATCGCTTTGGCCTGCATCTATCCGGTGTTTACCACCGGAGAACCCTGGATAGCTCTTGGCTTCGCCTTTTCGGCGCTTTGCTGCGGCTACGCTGCCCTGTCTCGCTAAAGGGGGCTTAGGATTCATTGGCTAGCCCTAAGAGCATCCGCGAAGCTTTCATGCAGCAGGCGCAGGGCGAGAGCTCTGTCCTGCGTGAAGGCCGCCCCGATCCGAAAGCGCTTATCGAACGGGGCATTCAGACGCGCGAGAGCATCGACTGGCAAGCCTCGTTACATCCCGAAACTCCGGCTCCCGCGATGCATCCGCCCAACCAGTTGCTCAGGCAATCTGCACTGGAGGCTCAGCGCGAAGAGCACCGCGCGCGGATCAAAACCCTACGCGAAAACTTCCGTCAGCGCCCTGAAGAAGCGCGGCGCGATTTCGATACAGCCCGCGACTATCGCGGCCCAGAACATGAAAGGTGAATTTGCATGAAATATCAGAGCCATGATAAAATGGAAATTGAGGGTCAGGGCAATACGCAGGCCTGTAGCGGCTTACAGAGAAGTGTCGCCAAGCATGAGGCCCATAATCCGGCGCGCAAGAACTACGCGGCGAAGCCGGAGCATTATCAACTTCAAATACCATGTTCGGATGCCAACTCGTGCGGCCTGACCGCTGCGCGAGGAGACGATCATCTATGCCTGAAGGAGGTGGAGTGATGATGGACGGAAATGATTACAAAAACTTGCAGCAGCATTTCGAAGCGGCAGCGCGCAAAGACTGCAAAAAGACGCTGAGCATCGATGTCGAGCGTTATCAGCACATGCTCGATGAGCCTGGCCTGACCGAAGATCAGAAGCGTCAGGCATTAGAAGCGCTGTGGACTATTATCATCGCCTTTGTTGAGCTTGGGTATGGCGTGCATCCCGTACAGGAAGTCTGTGGAAAAGACGCGAAAGTGGCGGAAGAACAAGACAAGAACGGTCCTGATGCGCTAAACTCGAAGGCAAGTTCACTTACGATAGACGATCAAGACGCGCCGCGCTCTTAGGGCGGCGCGAGAAAGGTAGGATTCCGATGGCAAAGGAAAAACCCATTCAAGATACAAGCACCAAAGCATTGATTTACTGTAGGGTTTCATCAGCAAAGCAGCGCATTGATGGCGGCGGGCTGGAAAGCCAAGAACAGCGGTGCCGCTCTTACGCAGATGAGAAGGGGTACCAAGTTGAGGCCGTCTTTCCTGACGATGTCTCTGGCGGCGGAGATTTCATGAACCGCCCAGGCATGCGGGCTATGTTAGCCTATCTCGATGCACAGGCTGGCAAGCCCTATGTCGTCATTTTTGATGACCTTAAGCGCTTTGCCCGCGACACCGAGTTTCATATCAAGCTCCGCCGAGAATTTGCGAAACGCGGGGCGTTGGTTGAGTGCCTGAACTTCAAACTCGACGATACGCCCGAAGGCGTATTCATCGAGACCATCATGGCCGCACAGGGTCAGCTTGAACGCGAGCAGAACCGTCGTCAGGTTGTGCAAAAGATGAAGGCCCGCGTGGAGAACGGATTTTGGGTCTTTAGAGCCCCTGTTGGGTACAAATACGTTGCCGCCAAAGGTGGTGGCGGCAAGATACTTGTGCCTGATGAACCGATGGCATCCGTGGTGCGCGAAGCCCTTGAAGGCTATGCGAGTGGCCGGTTTGTGTCTCAGGCCGAAGTGCAGCGCTTCCTAGAGCGTGATCCGCATTTCCCGAAAGACAAGAAGGACGGCACGTTGCGCCCGATGACTGTGAAGCGGTTGCTTTCGAAGGTCGTCTATGCAGGTTACGTCGAAGCGCCCAAATGGGGCGTCAGCGTTCGCAAGGGGGAGCATGAAGGCCTGATCTTTTTCGAGACGCACCAGCGTATTCTGGACACGATAGAAGGCAAGAAGCGGGCACCTGCGGCGCGCAAGGACTTTAACGAAGACTTCCCGCTGCGCGGTTTCGTGACATGTGGTTGCTGTGGCAACGCCATGACGGCGGCTTGGTCGAAGGGCTGTCGCAAGCGCTATGCTTATTACCGCTGCGAGACGCGAGGCTGTGAAGCCAAGAGCAAGTCCGTGCCGCGCGCAAAGATGGAGACAGGCTTCGCTGACATCCTGAAGTCTCTCCAACCGACGCATCAGTTCTTCGAGATTGCCAAGGCGATGTTCCGCGATGCGTGGGACATGCGAATGAATCAGTCCGAAGCGCAGCGCAGTGAGTGGCAGCGTCAGCTTAAGGCGGCCGAAAAGCAGATCGAAGACCTGTTGGACCGGATCGTTGATGCCACGCGTAAGCCCGTCATTGCGGCGTATGAGAAGCGACTAGACAAGCTAGAGCGCGAGAAAATTGTTCTGGCTGAGCGCATCGAAAAAGCGGTGCCGCCGAAGGGACGGCTGGAGGAATGTATGGAACTATCCCTTAAATTCCTATCAAGTCCTTGGGAAATATACGAAAAAGGCAGTTATGCTTTGCGGCAAACAGTGCTGAGATTGGCCTTTGTGGAGCCGCTCAGCTACCACCCAAATGGGGTGTATGGAACTCCCCATTTATCATTCCCTTTCAAATACTTAGAGAACGTCAGTGGTCAAAAAAGAGAAATGGTGCCGCAGGGGAGGATTGAACTCCCGACCTCACCCTTACCAAGGGTGCGCTCTACCACTGAGCTACTGCGGCGTCTCACTGTGGGCGGGTGATTAGACGCATTTTGCGCGGGGTGCAAGCGCTATCTGGACCCTTTTTTTCGACTAGGGTAGAGAAAGCTTATGGAAAAGAAAAAACCATCGAAAAATAGCTCGCAAAAACAGGTCTCGCGCGAAGATCGCCTGAAACAGGCGCTCAAGGCGAACCTCGCGCGTCGTAAGGCGCAGGCGCGGGCGCGCGATGGGAACGAGGCGGCAGACAAAGGTTAGGTTGATGGATTCGATTCTGGTTAAAGGTGGCGGCGCGCTGAATGGCGAAATCCCGATTGCGGGGGCCAAAAACGCGTGTCTGACGCTGATGCCCGCGACATTGCTCAGCGATGAGCCGCTGACGCTGACCAATGCGCCGCGTTTGTCGGACATCCGCACGATGACGGAACTGCTTGGCTCGCTCGGGGCTGAGGTGACCAAACTGCAGGATGGTCAGGTTCTGGCGATGTCGTCGCATGACCTGAGCACGCACCGCGCCGAATATGACATTGTGCGTAAGATGCGCGCGTCGATTCTGGTTCTGGGTCCGCTGTTGGCGCGCCACGGTCAGGCCGAGGTGTCGCTGCCCGGTGGCTGTGCGATTGGCGCGCGGCCTGTGGATTTGCACCTGCGCGGGCTTGAGGCGCTGGGCGCGGAGCTGGAGCTTAAGGACGGGTATGTCCACGCCGAGGCGCGTGGCGGTCTGAAAGGTGCGGAATTCGAATTCCCCTTTGTGTCTGTGGGTGCGACCGAAAACATCCTGATGGCGGCGACGCTGGCCAAGGGGACGACGGTTTTGCGCAATGCGGCGCGTGAACCCGAAATCGTCGATCTGGCGCAATGCCTGCGCAAAATGGGCGCCCAGATTGAGGGCGAGGGCACCAGCACCATCACGATCCAAGGTGTGGACCGCCTGTACGGCGCGACCCATCCCGTTGTGACCGACCGGATTGAGTTGGGGACCTATATGTTGGCCCCTGCGATCACGGGCGGCACGGTGGAATGTCTGGGTGGCCGCATGGATCTGGTCGCGGCCTTTGCCGAGAAATTGGATGCCGCAGGCGTGTCGGTTGAGGAAACCGCGCGCGGCCTCAAGGTTAGCCGCAAGAACGGCCGGATCAGCGGCGTGGATGTCACCACCGAACCGTTCCCCGGCTTCCCGACCGATTTGCAGGCCCAGATGATGGCCTTGTTGTGCACCGCCGATGGGGTCAGCGTTCTGGAAGAGAAGATTTTCGAGAACCGGTTCATGCACGCCCCCGAACTGACCCGTATGGGCGCCCAGATCGAGGTGCATGGCGGCACCGCCACCGTAACGGGGGTTGAGCGTCTGAAAGGCGCGCCGGTGATGGCGACGGACCTGCGTGCCTCCGTGTCCCTGATCCTTGCGGCCCTTGCGGCCGAGGGCGAAACGGTGGTCAGCCGTGTCTATCACCTTGATCGCGGATACGAGCGTGTCGAAGAGAAACTGGGGGCCTGTGGCGCCCATATCGAACGGATCAGTAGCTGATGCCCCAAGACGCACGATTTGAAGACGGCGGCGAACGCCCCGTCAACTTGATGGCCGAAACCACGGATGATCTGACGGTGATTTCGGCGCTGGTGCAGGATGCGATCCTGCCGGTGACCGAGATGAAATACCAATCCGGCGCGCGCCGGTTCGCGCTGTTGCTGAACCGGTTCCGCTGGGAAGATCGCCCCGTGGCCGAACGGTCGGGTCGTGCGTTTGAGCGTGTGCAATCGGTTCTGTCGGTTCAGGACGTTCTGGGCGTCTCGTCCCAAGGGATCGACCGCGCGGATAAGGACGTGATCCTGTCCCTGCTGTCGATCACATTCGAGGCGGGCGAAGACGGGGCAGGGCATGTGGACCTGACCTTTGCCGGAGACGGGGTGATCCGTCTGGCTGTCGAATGTCTGGACGTCGTGTTGAAAGACGTGACCAAGCCCTATGTTGCCCCCTCGGGTAAGGTGCCGACGCACCGCGACTAGGCGGCGATCTCGGGATAGACCCCCATATCAAAACGCGCTACCACGGCCCGAAATAGGAGAAGGCCCATGCCCGTATTTCTGAACAGCAGCGATGCCGATTTCCAAGACCGTTTCACCGCCCTTTTGGGGGCAAAACGTGAGGACAGCCCCGATGTCGACGACATCGTGCGCGATATTCTGCATGATGTTCAGATGCGTGGCGATCAGGCCCTGATCGACTATACCGCAAAATTCGACGGCATGGATTTGACACCCGAGACTTTGGCGTTCACGGCCGAGGAAATCGACGCCGAATGCGCCAAAGTGCCGGACGATGAGCGCGTCGCGCTGGAACTGGCGGCGGAACGTATCCGCGATTACCACGCACGCCAGTTGCCCGAGGATCAGAGCTGGACCGACGAACATGGCGCGATGCTGGGCTGGCGGTGGACGCCGGTGTCGGCGGCGGGTCTTTATGTGCCCGGTGGTTTGGCGTCCTATCCGTCGTCGGTTCTGATGAACGCGATCCCCGCACAGGTTGCGGGCGTGGAACGTCTGGTCATCATGTCGCCGACGCCCAAGGGCGAATGCAATCCGCTGGTCTTGTTGGCGGCGAAACTGTCGGGTGTCGATACGATCTATCGCATCGGCGGGGCACAGGCGATTGGCGCGCTGGCCTATGGCACCGAAACCATTGCCCCCGTGGACAAGATCACCGGTCCGGGCAACGCCTTTGTGGCGGCTGCGAAACGGCGTGTGTTCGGCAAGGTCGGTATCGATATGATCGCGGGCCCCTCGGAAATTCTGGTGATTGCGGATGGCAACAACGATCCCGACTGGATCGCGGTCGATCTGCTGTCCCAAGCCGAACATGACGAAAGCGCGCAGTCGATCCTGATCACGGATGACGCCGCATTTGGTGTGGCCGTGGTTGCCGCCGTTGAAAAACGTCTGGAAACGCTGGAGCGCCGCGCAATCGCCGAGGCCAGCTGGCGCGAATTCGGCGCGGTCATCGTGGTCGAAACTCTGGATGAGGCCGCGGCCCTGTCGAATCGCATCGCGCCTGAGCACCTTGAACTCTGCGTCGCCAATCCCGAGGCCCTGTCCGAAAAAATCACCCATGCGGGTGCCATTTTCCTAGGCAATTGGACGCCCGAAGCCATCGGCGATTACATCGGTGGGCCGAACCATGTGTTGCCGACGGCGCGCTCGGCGCGTTTTTCGTCCGGTTTGTCGGTAATGGACTTTGTCAAACGCACCACACTGGCCAAGATGACACCATCCGCGCTCAAGGCGATTGGTCCGGCTGCTGAATGCCTCGCCCGATCCGAGAGCTTGGAGGCGCATGGCCTGTCGGTCCGTGCGCGGTTGGAACGGTTAAACGAGGAAGAGTGATGTCCACCTCCACAGCACGCCTCAGCCATGTCGAGATCGACGATGCCGGCCTGCCCGCCCCCACCGCCGAGATTGAGCAGGAACGCAAGGTCGCGATCTTTGACCTGCTAGAGGACAACAGTTTCGCCCTGCCAGAGCGCGAGGGCGTGGATATGCCCGAGGGTCCCTATCACCTGTTTCTGGGCATCCGCGAAAAGCGTCTGGTGTTCGATGTCCGCCAAGAGGCGGGCGATAAGGTCGCCGAATTCCACCTGTCGCTGGGCCCGTTCCGTCAGGTGGTCAAAGATTACTTCCAGATCTGCGAGAGCTATTTCGACGCGGTGAAAAAGCTGCCCCCCAGCCAGATTGAGGCCATCGACATGGCCCGTCGCGGGATTCACAATGAGGGCGCTCGCGTTTTGCAAGAGCGTCTGGAAGGAAAGGCCAATCTGGACCTTGATACCGCGCGCCGTTTGTTTACCCTGATCTGCGTTCTGCACTTTGGGGGGTGAGGGTGCCGTCGGGATTGCCAAGCTCGGTTCTGTTCTGCTGCGACCATAACGCGATCCGTTCGCCTATGGCCGAAGGCATTGCCAAGCGCCTGTACGGACATTCGTTTTACGTCCAATCCGCGGGCGTGCGCAACGACATGGAAATCGACGGCTTTGCCATTGCGGCCTGTGCCGAGATTGACGTCCCTCTGGAACGTCACCGCTCGCGCAGCTTTGACGAAATGGAAGATTGGGGTGATGACCTGTCGGGCTATGACCTGATCGTCGCATTGTCCCCCGCAAGTCAGCGTCGCGCGCTGGAACTGACGCGGTTTTTTCACCTAGAGGTGGAATATTGGCCTATTCTCGACCCGTCGGGCATCGGTGAAAGCCGCGAGTCGAAACTGACCGCCTATCGCCAGACCCGCGACCAGATAAAGCAAAAGCTGATCGACCGTTTCGGACCGCCCACACAGGATTGAGTATATGAGTGCATCCGCCATCACCCGTTATTTTGAGGCGTTTAATGCCGGTGACATCGACGGGATGTTAGAGCAGATGACCGACGACGTGTCCCATCATGTGAATGAAGGCACGATCCGTGAGGGCAAGGCGTTGTTCCGCGATTACTGTGAGCAACTGATGCGCTGTTACCAAGAACGCGTGCTGAACGTGGTTGAGCTTGAGAGCTCGGATCGCACACGCGGGGCGGCGGAGTATCTGGTGCGGGGCGAATATGTGCGCACGGACATCGGCATGCCAAAGGCGACGGGACAGGTCTATGTCCTGCCTGGGGGTAGCTTTTTCTCATTCCGTGACGGCAAGATCAGCCGCCTCACCACCTATTTCAATCTGCACGAACTGCGGCAGCAACTGTCATGACGTTGGAGTTCCGTGTCCTGACTGGCGATGAGTTGGACCCGCATCTGGACGGGCTGGCAAACCTGCGCATTCAGGTGTTTCGTGACTGGCCCTATCTCTATGATGGCGATCTGGACTATGAGCGCGATTATATGTCCAGCTACCGCGACAGTGACGACGCCATTCTGGTCGCCGCATTCAATGGCGAGACATTGGTCGGCGCCTCGACCGGCACCCCGATGGAAGACCACGCCGAGGATTTCGCGCTTCCGTTCGGGCTGGCGGGCATCGCCCTTGGGGATGTGTTTTATTGCGCCGAAAGTGTCCTGTTATCCGACTATCGCGGCCAAGGTGCAGGGCACGCGTTTTTCGATGCACGTGAACGCCATGCCCGTGCGCTCGGCCGTCGGTATTCGGCGTTTTGCGGAGTGATGCGCCCCGATGACCACCCGATGCGCGACCCGAATTATCGTCAACTGGACGGGTTCTGGCGTGGGCGCGGGTACTCGAAACTGGACGGGGCGATCGCCCAGTTTTCGTGGCGCGATGTTGGCGCGGCCGAGCAGACGGCAAAATCCCTGCAGTTCTGGATTAAAGAGCTATGAGACTGGCCGCTGCGGCCTATCCGCTGGACGCGTTTGACACATGGGACGCGCTGGTCGCGAAATGGACCGCGTGGGTGGAGGACGCCGTTGCGGGCGGCGCGGATCTGTTGGTCTTTCCTGAATACGGCGCGATGGAACTGGCCGCGTTGGACGGGGCGGCGGTGGTCGGTGACCTTGAGGCGTCTCTGACCTCTGCGGCGGCGCGCCTGTCCGATATGCAGGACGTGTTCGCGGGTCTCGCCGTCGCGCGCGGGGTGCATATCCTGACCCCATCCGGTCCCGCATGGCCCGATGGCGCGTCGCGCCCCGTCAATCGCGCGGTTCTGTGTACACCCGATGGCACGCGCGGGTATCAGGACAAACAGATCATGACGCGGTTCGAACGCGAAACATGGGATGTCACCGCCGGTGATCCGCTGCAGGTGTTTGAAACGCGCCTTGGGCGGATCGGCGTTTTGATTTGTTATGACAGCGAATTTCCCCTTCTTGCCCGCGCGTTGATCGAGGGCGGCGTGGATATCCTGTTGGTGCCGTCCTGTACCGATACGCTGGCCGGATATTGGCGGGTGCGGGTGGGGGCGATGGCCCGCGCGCTTGAGGGGCAGTGCGTTGTCGTGCAATCCCCGACCGTGGGCGATGCGCCGTGGTCGCCCGCCGTCGATGAAAACGTGGGGGCGGCGGCGATCTATGGCCCGCCCGATCTGGGCTTTCCGCCGACCGGTGTTTTGGCCGAGGGGGCGCTGAACGCACCGGGTTGGGTGATGGGCGATGTGACCCTTGATCAGATTCGCGCGGTCCGCGACGGGGGGCATGTTTTCAACCGCGCGCATTGGCCGGAACAGGAAAACCGCACGCAAACGGTCATATCTCGGTGTCTTTTCTGAATTAGGCCTTGAAAATAAGCCAAACCAAGAGCATTTAAGGCCACGCCTTTGAAAAGGCAGGAAACAGCGAATGGAGTGACCATGGCCAAGGAAGAAATGCTCGAATTTCCCGGCGTCGTAAAGGAACTCCTGCCGAATGCGACATTCCGGGTCGAGCTTGAGAACGGCCATGAAATCATCGCACACACGGCAGGTAAAATGCGCAAGAACCGCATCCGCGTTCTGGCAGGCGACCGTGTACAGGTCGAAATGACCCCCTACGATCTGACCAAGGGTCGGATCAACTATCGTTTCAAGTAACGCTTTGCGTCTGATACTGGGATCTGCAAGTCCGCGCCGAAAGGAACTTTTGGCGCAGATCGGGGTCGTGGCGGATGAGATTCGTCCCGCCGACATCAACGAAGATCCCCATCCCCGTGAATTGCCCCGACCCTATTGCGCCCGTATGGCCCGCGAAAAAGCCGAGGCGATCACCCTTGCCGAGGGGGAAATCGTGCTCTGCGCGGATACGACCGTGGCCCTTGGGCGCCGTATTCTGGGCAAACCCGCCGATGCGGGACAGGCGGCGGAGTTTCTGTTGGCCATGTCGGGGCGCCGCCATCAGGTGATCACCGCCCTTGCGGTGCGCACGGCGGACCGCATCTGGGAACGCGCGGTCGTTACGAACGTCAAGATGAAGCGCCTGTCCGATGAGGAACTGAACCATTACCTGCAGTCCGGCGAATGGCAGGGCAAGGCGGGTGGATACGGCATCCAAGGTCTGGCCGAGGCGTTCATCCCATGGATCAGCGGGTCCTTTTCCGGCGTCGTCGGATTGCCCTTGGCCGAAACGGCGGCGGTTCTAAACGCGGCCGGATATCCCATCTATAAGGAGCAGCCATGAAAGGCGTGACCGTCATTCTGGATCAGCTGAACGGACGCAAGGCCGCCGCGTTGCTGCGCGATGGCAAGCTGGACGATCTGTTGATCGATGCGCCCGAGGGCACGCCGCTGCCCGGTGCGATTTACCGCGCCAAGGTCGAGCGTCAGGTCAAAGGTCAGGGCGGTGTGTTCCTGACCCTGCCCGACGGGGACACCGCGTTTTTGCGTCAGGCCAAGGGGTTGTCGCCCGGTCAGGCATTGTTGGTGATGGTCACGGGATACGCCGAGGGCGGCAAGGCCGTGCCGGTCACCCCGCGTGTCCTGTTCAAAAGCCGCTATGCCATCATCACCCCGAACGCGCCCGGTCTGAACATTTCCCGCGCGATCCGTGACGATGAGGAACGTGATCGTCTGCTGGAACTGGCGCATGAGGGCATGGAGGGTTTGGATGAGGGCTTTGGCCTGATCCTGCGGTCGGCCTGTGCGGGGGCGGATGCCGATGACATCGCCGACGATATCGCCGCGATGCGCGATCTGGCCGTGGCCGTGATGGACGACCAAACCGGTGAACCTGAGTTGCTGGTCGATGGGGCGGATGCGCACCATCTGGCGTGGCGCGATTGGGCCGAGGTCCGCGAGCAGGACGTCATCGCCCGCGACGGTGGGTTTGATGATTTCGGGGTGCTCGACAGTCTGATTGGCCTGACCCGTGGTGTTGGCCTGTCCGGTGGCGGCAAGATGTATGTCGAACCCACGCGCGCCCTTGTGGCTGTGGATGTGAACACCGGCGGGGATACTTCGCCTGCGGCGGGTCTCAAGGCCAATATCGCCGCCGCCAAGGATTTGCCGCGGGTTTTGCGCCTGATGGGGCTGGCCGGTCAGGTCGTGGTCGATTTCGCGCCCATGCCGAAAAAGGACCGCCGTGTGGTCGAACAATCCCTGCGCGCGGCGTTTCGCCATGACGGGATCGAAACGACCCAGATCGGGTGGACCGCGATGGGCTGTTTTGAAATGACGCGCAAGCGTGAGCGCCTGCCGATCGACATTGCGGGGCTGGAATGAGCTGTCCGATTTGCAAAAAAGAAACGGTGCAGAAATACCGCCCGTTCTGTTCCAAACGCTGTGCGGATATCGATCTGGGCAAGTGGCTGACCGGTGGGTACGCCATTCCCGATGACGATCCCGAAAGCATGGAAAAGGCCGCCGAAGAAGCGGCGGCCATCCAACGTAACAAATTGAACTAACGCGGGTTTAGGCCGCGCTTGCGTCCTCTTGGGCCTTGATCATCACGCCTGCGAGGGTGGTGTAGGTCTCGGTCCATGCGGCCTCAAGCTCGGGGGTGAATTCATCGCCCAGACCTTTGCCCAGCGTGAAGAGCAACGCCGCGCCAACAACGTCGTAATGTTCGGGTTTGACGTCATAGCCCACATGGCGCGCGCCCAGATCCTGAACGGCGGGCAGGATGTCGTCGAGACGCGTCAGACCGTTGACCGCGATCCCGATCATCTGCATCAGTTTCTTTTTCTGATCCGTCATGTCCTCGGGGAACAGGCTGCGGACCTCGGGGGCGATTTCAAACAGGCGGTCGTAAAAGATGTCTGCGGCGGTGTCTGCGATGGGGGCCACTTTTTTAAAGCTGGCTTGAACCATATCGATTTGTTCTGGCGTCATTTCACTGTCCTGATGTGTTGAGATAGGCAAGGGCCTCATCCGCCCCGCCGCTGGCCCAGACCATAAAGGCGACAGCCGCGATGACCTCTGCGTCGGTCAGATCGGGATTGCCGCCCCGTGGGGGCATTTCTTTGTATGTGGGTCCGTAGAACCCGTTGATGGCGTGATCAATCAGGGTTGGCAGACCCTGTTCAATCCGTGGCGCCCACACGTCTGTTGCGGTGATTTTCGGCGCCCCTGTCAAACGATCCCCGCCGTGGCAATTCTGGCAAAGACCACCCCAAACCGTCTGTCCCGACCGTAGCGTCGGATGATCGGGCGTGGGGATGCGGTCAACGGTCACAAACCCGTCCAGCCCCTTGGGGGACAGGATCGCGTCCAGACCGTCAGCATGGGTTGGGGCCGATCCACACAGGACCAGCCCCGCCCAAGCGGCAATGAGTGTTTGCCGCGAGGTCATGATCTTAGCTGTCCATCGGGATGCGGATCACAACACCGCCCATAACGTCACCAGCTTGGAAGTCGGTGCGGGGGCTGTCTTTGTGATCGTTGTGGCAGGCATAGCAGGCCTCGGCCACAGCAACGTCAGGGTACACAGCGGTAAAGTAGGTCACGCCGCCCAGTTCTTCTTCGCCATAGAAGTTTTCACCGGGGTTGTCGGCGATGTATTCCAGACCTTCTTTTTCCAGATCGGTGGTCGGGGCGTTCTGTTTGTTGATCGGCCACAGCGACAGCAGCGAGTACGAGAACTCGTCGGTCGATTCCGCAACCAGTTCCGAGCCAAAGCGGAACATCTGAGCAGGCAGAACCAGAGCTTTGTCATCGACAAAGTGCTCGGATGCTTTGATCACGCCCTCTTGGACGGCCAGACGGTTGACGATCATACGGGTGTAAACCGTACGGTCCGAGCTCATCACGAGGTGCAGAAGGTCGGTTACGGTTTGGAATTCCATGCCTTCGGCCATGGCTTGGGGGGCGCTGACGCCGGTTGCGACGGCTGCGGCGGCAAGTGTTGCTTTGATCTTGGTGCTAAAACGGGTCATAAAACTGTCTCCTGTTGCTTCCGTTTTCGTTGGTGGCAGGTGCGTGGAGGCCGCCGATTCATTGGTTGGCGCCTTGCGTCGGTGGCTCCACGCGGTCTAGTGCCCAATCTATGGATGGGATGTGGGCGCTGGGCTGACCCGAGAAATTGTTCTGGATCAGCGCATCGTCAGCCAAGGCATCAATTGCAAAGCCAAGGCTATGACAGGCCTGACAAACAGGCCGGATCATCTTTTCATTCGGGCGAAGCGTCGCGGTCTGGTTGTGGTCGGTCACAACCTTGTCGCGGCTTTCGGATTTGGGCATGTGGCAGGTCGCGCAGGTCACGCCGGACCCCGCGGGCAGATCACCGGCCAATTCCGCCTGCCACAGATCATAGTGCGGGCTGTCGAAATAGGCGGCTGTGTGGTCATCCACATGGCAGGTCGTACAGGCTTCAACCGCCGCGCGTTGCGTGTCTTGGCGGTGCGGCGTGTGGCAGGTCGCGCAGGTCAGGCTATCGTGCGCGGCCTCGGGGTTCAGGTGGATCAACGCCTCATCCGGGGTCATGACGCCGGGATTGGTCGGATCGTTCAGGTATTTCGCGACCTCGGCCTGCAATTCCTTGGACGGCTTTTTCACACCCAGGAATTTCAGCGCATCCTTGGCCGAACGGGGTTTGGCGATCTTGGGATGGCGGCGCATGCCGTGTTTGCCGGTCGAGAAGGACCGCATTTGGTCCTTGTGACAGGTGGCGCAGGTGGCCTCGGTCACGATGTCCGTCCATTGCTCGTCGATCTCGGCCTGTGTTTCGGCCTCGGGCGCGTGACAGCCTGAACAATTCACATCCGCCGCCGCATGGGACGAGGCGGCCCAGTCGTGGGTGATCTCGTTTAGATCAACGGCCGGTTCGGGCGCGGGCACCACGTCGGCGGGTGCATCGATGCTGGCCAGATAGGTTTCGATCTGATCCGCGCTGACGGGGGTGTAGCTATGCGCCAAGGCCTCGGTCGGGTGGACGGGCGAGGCGGCAACCCACGGTGCGCCCGCATGTTTCACAAGGAAATCTTCGTACAGGGCGCGGTTGTCGTGATAGTTGTGGCAGCCCGAGCTGGCACAGGTGTCAAAGGTCAGATCGGCGTGGCTGGCGCGGTCCTTGCGGATGTCCTGATCGCCTTCGCTGTGGCAGGCGACACAGAAATCACCCTGCAGGGTGACCATCGCCTCGGCGGTGATTTCCGGCTGATGCTCGGCGTGGCAGGTGGTGCAGAACCGGCCATCAACCTTTTCCCAATAGGAGGCCATGCGCGGGTTGGTGAACTTTTTCAACGGGTGGCTGTCGTCTGCGGCGGCAAGCTCTTCCTTGTGGCAGGTGACGCAGGTCTTGTTGATGTCTTTCTTGATTTTCTTGGCCGACGCAAACGGCCCCGACGTGTGACAGGTGTCGCAAGAGACCTCAATCTGGTGGTGTGCGCCTGCGGTCTGGCCGGGCAAAACGGCGGTCCGGTTGCCTGCAAAGAACAGTTTGTTGGCGAACAGGGCCGCGACGATCAGCGTGCCCAGTACCCAGACGATCCAGAGAATGCGTGTTCTAGTCATCCGTCCCGCCCTCAGTACACATAGACCACAAGGACATGCACCATCAGCAGCGCCGGCAACGGCCAGACCGCGATGATATGTCCCCAGACGGGCAGACGGCGGGCCGGTTTCTTGGCCGTGCCGATATGATGTTCGCGCAGCTTATGGTCCCCGCCGGTCGCCAGGCCCGCTATCGCCCCAAAGATCAGGGTCGCCACAAAGCTGAGGAACAGCCACAGGTTCAAATTCGCCCCCGGACGCAGGCCGGTGTGCACAAACAGACCAACGGCGGCCAACAGGCCAACGCCCAGATGGATCAGGCGCCAGACGTCATAGCTGCCCAACCGGTCCGTAAACCGCCAGCGTTTGCGCAGGCCCAAAAGCATCGCGATGACGGTGATGCCCAGCAGGGTATAGCCCGTCCATTGTTTGACGATGTTGTCGCGCCACAGCCATTCGCGCCAGTTATCGGCCTGAAACCCCGTGGGAAAGGGAACGCGAGGCACCAGAGCCAGAATAAGGGCGGCGAACATGGCTGTGGCGGACAAGGCCAAGAGGGGTTTCCAATAGCGCGCTGCGCTGAACCCGCCTTTGGCGTCCGTGAATTCTTCGAGCATGGGGCGGCACGTGCCACACACCGTTCCCGCGCCGGTCGCAAGGCTCAGGAGTTCGGGGGTATTGGCGCCCTCACGCGCGGCTTGGCGCAGGCGGCCACAGGTCACACCGGTACAGTTACAGACCGTCGCGCTATCGGGCATGTCCGATGCGGCCTCGTCGACGTCGGGCCACAACAGGCCCTCACGGCGGAACCGGTAGACCATCCACGGATAGACGCGGGCGTCGGTTTGAACGGCGTTCTGAACCTTGCCGGCTTGGGACCATTTGCCGACGGCGGTCACCCCGACCAGACGTCCGTTTTCGATAAAGATACGGCGGTATGCGTCCGCGTCCTCATAGACGTGGCTGCGCACCCCTTGGCGCACCTCTAGCTGTTCAATCGCGCCGACCGACAGAACCTCGGCCCCCAGCACCTTAAGCTTGGTTGCGGGGATCGACCCCTCATATCCCGCGCCGGCAACGGGGCTCAGGATATGGTCAACGGCGGCGTCCGCCTGTTCATAACCGGGACCGACCAAACCATGGACGTGGCCGTTGTGTTCGGCGCATTCCCCGATGGCATAGATGTGCGGATCGGCGGTTTGCATGTTGTCATTGACGACGATGGCGCGGTTGATCGGCAGGCCGGCGCCCACCGCCAGATCGTTATTGGCGCGCACGCCGGTGCATAGGATCACCGTGTCACAGTCAAGGGTGCGCCCGTCGGCAAGGATCAGACCCTCCACCTGACGGTCGCCAATGGCTTCGCGCACGGCGACGCCGGTGATGACCTCAACCCCCAGATCGCGGATGCGCGCGGCCAGCATGTCACCGCCCACCTGATCCAACTGGCGGGGCATCACGCGGCCCTCATGTTCCAATACGGTGACCTCTGCGCCGCGACGCTGCATCCCGCGCGCGGCCTCTAGGCCCAATAGACCGCCGCCCACAACGGCCACGCGCCGCGCGCTAAAACTGCGTGCCATCAGGGCCTGTGCGTCCTCGGCGGTGCGAAAGGTAAAGACGTTATCAAGGTCAAACCCCGGCACGCCCGGCACAAAGGCGCGCGAACCGGTCGCGATGATCAGGGTCTCATAGGGCCATGTGCGCCCGTCTGCGGTGGTGACGGTCGATGTCTCGCGGTCGATTTCGGTCGCGCGCACACCGGTGATCACGGAAAATTCGCTGCTTGGGATGGTGGGGGACAGGATATCGCCGAATTGCACATCGCCCGCCAAAAGGGGCGTCAGGCGCACGCGGTTATAGGGTGCAAAGGGTTCTGCGGACAGAACCGTCACGGCCATGCCCGCATCGCTTAGGCGCTGGGCGGCACGCATTCCGACAGGCCCGCCACCGATAATCACGGTGTTCAGAGCAGTCGGTTCCGGTTCGCGGTTGTCTATGGCTTTGGGCTCTAGCACTGCCGTTCCTTAAACACAAAAACCTTTCGCTTGGCGGTTTGGCCAAGTGAAAGGCATCATTGCCTGATGGTTGCGTTGGGAACGGCGTTGCCCCCTGCAGGCTCCCATGCCTGCACGATCACCGTGGGAAGTTTCGGGGTCTGTTGGCTAGGGCAGGGCAGTGAAAATGCGGCAAAGTTATTTTTCTGCCGCATTTTTTGGCGCAGAAATCCGGTGTGTGCACAATAACTTGATCGGAGGTTTGCGCTTTGATCGCTGCACTGCGGCGATGGCGGCGTGAACTTTTCCGCCAAGTCGTCCGGTGACTCGGGGCGGCAGAATCGGCGCAAGGCGCTTGGTGTGGTGCGCGGATCATGTGCACCGCATGGGGCAATGAGATGACGCCAAGTCGGGACCCTGTTTGGGATTTCGGTCATTGGGTTTTCCGATAAATCCGCTAAACAGAAGAGAGCAAAAGTCCGACCACAGGAACGTCCCATGACCACCAAGGCCCCGACCGGAACCGCTCCCGATGCGGTGACCCATCCCGTGCCCGCCACGCGGGGGGACGCGGAACACGCGCGCAACCCCGGAATGGCGCTGGACCTTGCGATGTTTGAGGGCCATCCGGTCAACACCGCCGCGGCCAAGCGCCGCTGTGCCCAGATCGGGGCGCGGCGCTCGGTCAAAAAGGACCGTCAGGCGGCGTGGCTGTTGAACGCGGTGCGTCTGATCGACCTGACGACCCTGTCGGGCGATGACACGCCGGATCGGGTGCGCCGTCTGTGCGCCAAGGCACGCGCGCCCCTGTCGGACCGGGTGATTGCGGGGCTGGGGATTGATCCCACATATGCCCGTGTCGGTGCGGTCTGCGTCTATCCCACGATGGTGGGACCGGCGGTGCGCGCGTTGGAGGGCACGGGCATTCCCGTCGCCTCGGTCGCGACGGGGTTTCCGGCGGGGTTGATGCCGCTGCCCCTGCGGTTGAAAGAGATCGAATATGCCGTCGATGAGGGTGCCGAGGAAATCGACATCGTCATCACCCGCGAACATGTCCTGCGTGGCAACTGGTCGGCCCTTTATGATGAGGTCGCGGCGATGCGCGCGGCCTGTGGCGAGGCGCATCTCAAGGCGATCTTGGCGACCGGTGAATTGCAGACCCTGCGCAATGTCTATGCGGCCTCGATGATCGCGATGCAGGCGGGCGCGGATTTCGTAAAAACCTCGACGGGCAAGGAACCGGTCAACGCGACCCTGCCGGTCAGCCTGACCATGGTCCGGGCCGTGCGCGATTACGACATGGCCACGGGGCACCGCGTCGGGTTCAAGCCCGCCGGTGGTCTAAAGACCGCCAAGGACGCCATTCAATGGCAGGTCCTGATGAACGAAGAGCTTGGCCGCCCGTGGCTGAACCCCGACCTGTTCCGGTTCGGGGCGTCCTCGATGCTGGGCGATGTCGAGCGGCAATTGGAACATCACGTGACCGGGCGATATGCCGACGGGTCGCGCAATGCGATGGCCTGAGGGGGATAGCATGTCCGGCATTACCGATCTGATTACCGCGATGGAGTACGGCACCGCGCCCGAGGGCGACACGCATGTGCGCGCGTGGCTGGCCGCGCATGAAGGTGGCTTTGGCCATTTCATCAACGGGGCGTTCACCGCGCCCGCCGATACGTTTGATGTGCTGAACCCCGCCACGGGTGAGGTCCTGACGCAGGTGTCACAGGCCCGCGCGGGTGACGTCGATACAGCGATTTCCGCTGCGCGTGCGGCGCAGGCCGAGTGGGCCGCGCGGTCGGGCTATGAACGCGCCAAGGTTCTCTATGCCATCGCCCGCCATGTGCAACAGCACGCGCGGTTTTTGGCCGTTCTGGAAACGCTGGATAACGGCAAACCCATCCGTGAAAGCCGCGACGCCGACATCCCCCTTGTCGCGCGCCATTTCTATCACCACGCCGGTTGGGCCCAAATCCGCGACGACGAGTTTCCCGATCAGGTGCCCCATGGCGTTTGTGCGGCGGTGATCCCGTGGAACTTTCCGCTGCTCATGCTGGCGTGGAAGGTCGCACCGGCCTTGGCCGCCGGTAATGCGGTCGTCCTGAAACCGGCCGAGGACACGCCGCTGAGCGCGCTGGCCCTTGCACAGATTGCCGTTGAATGCGGGTTGCCTGCGGGGGTTCTGAACATCGTGACCGGTGACGGCGCGGTGGGTGAGATGCTGGTCAAACACGATGGCGTCGATAAGGTCGCGTTCACCGGTTCGACCGAGGTGGGCCGCGCCATTCGTGCCGCCACCGCCGGATCGGGCAAGCATCTGACGTTGGAATTGGGCGGGAAATCGCCCTTTGTCGTGTTCGCCGACGCGGATCTGGATGCGGCGGTTGAGGGTGTCGTCGATGCGATCTGGTTCAATCAGGGGCAGGTCTGTTGCGCGGGGTCCCGCGTTCTGGTGGCCGAGGCCGTGGCGGATCGGTTCGAAACCCTGCTGCGCCGCCGGATGGATCGTCTGGTCACCGGCAACCCGATGGATAAAAACGTCGACATGGGCGCGATCGTGTCCCCCCGTCAACGCGATCGGATTGCGGACCTGATCGCCGCCGGAGATGTGCGCGCTGAGGATATCGTGCAAGGTGACGCGCCCGAGGGCTGTTTCTATGCGCCGACGATCATCCGCAATGTCGCGCCCGCGTCCCTGTTGTGGGAACAGGAAATCTTTGGCCCCGTTGCGACCCTGACCACCTTCCGTACGCCCGAGGATGCGGTCGCGCTGGCCAATAACACGCGCTATGGCCTTGCGGCGTCGGTGTGGTCCGAAAACGTCAACCTTGCGCTGGACATCGCGGCCAAGATCAAGGCCGGAGTCATCTGGATCAACGGTGCCAATATGTTTGACGCCGCCGCCGCCTTTGGTGGCTATCGCGAGAGCGGCTTTGGCCGCGAAGGCGGGCGTGAGGGCATGGCGGCCTATCTGCGCGCCCCCGCAACCGATACGGCGGGCGACGATACGCCCCTGTCCCCGCCGTCGGTTTTTGCCGGTGGGCCGGGCGCGGGCGCAGAGATCGACCGCACCGCGAAATTCTACATCGGCGGCAAACAGGCCCGCGCCGATAGCGGCTATGTCTACGACGTTACGGGGCCGTCGGGCACGGTCGGCCTGTCCGGTCTTGGTTCGCGCAAGGACATCCGCAACGCGGTCGAGGCCGCGCACAAGGCCGGGGGCTGGTCCCGCGCGACGGGGCATAACCGTGCGCAGGTTCTCTATTACCTCGGCGAAAACCTGTCCGCGCGGCAGGACGAATTCGCCGCGCGTCTGGTATCGTTCGGCGCCGATCCCGTGGTGGCAAGCGCCGAGGTCGCCGAGACCATCCAACGCTGTTTCTGGTGCGCGGCGCAGGCGGACAAATTCGACGGAGCGGTCAAATCGACCCTGTCCGATGTTCTGACCGTGGCGACACATGAACCGGTCGGCGTGGTCGGGGTGGTCTGCCCGACCGAACGGCCCCTGTTGGGGATGATGTCGATGGTCCTGCCCCTGATCGCGATGGGAAATGCGGTGGTCGTCGTGCCCTCGCAAACGCATCCCTTGGCAGCGACGGATTTGTATCAGGTGATGGATACCTCGGACGTGCCTGCGGGGGTGGTGAATATCGTCACCGGTCCGCGCGATGAATTGGCCCATGCACTGACCACCCACGACGGTGTCGACGGTCTGTGGTATGTGGGCGACGCGGCGGGCGTTGAAATGGTCGAACGCGACAGCACTGGCAACCTGAAACAGGTCTGGGCGCGTCGCGCGTCGGGCATTGATTGGTCCACCGCCCAAGGGCGCGACTATCTCACCCGCGCGACACAGGTCAAAACCATCTGGATACCCTACGGCGAATGATCATTTTCGATTGCGATGGGGTGTTGGTCGATAGCGAAATCCTGTCCTGCGGGACGGATGCGCGGATGATGACCGAAGCGGGGTTCCCGATCACCCAAGAGGACCTGTTTCAGAACTATATCGGCTGGCCTAAGCCCAAGATTTTCGATGCCGTCGCGGACCGTCGCGGCGCGCCGTGGCCGGACGATCTGTTGGCGCGGGCCGAGGCGGTTTTACACGAGCGCATCCCGAATGAACTGTTGCCCGTTGACGGGGTGGCGGATGTTCTGGCCGCGCTGGACGTGCCGTTCGCGGTCGCGTCCTCATCCTCGGTGCATAAACTGCGCCTGTCGCTGGATACCTGTGATCTGACGCGGTTTTTCGACGGGCATATCTATTCCGCCGAACAGGTCGCACGCGGCAAACCCGCGCCTGATGTGTTCTTGCTCGCGGCCAGTCAGATCGGCAGCGACCCCGCCGACACCGTGGTGGTGGAGGACAGTCCCGCCGGCATCACCGCCGCCCGCCGCGCGGGCATGCGCGCCATCGGGTTCGCGGGGGGCAGCCATTGCTTGCCTTCGCACGCGGACCGATTAAGGACCGCAGGCGCGGTAACCGTCGTTCATCACATGCGCGACCTGCCCGCCGCATTCGCCGAACTGGGGGTGGGGGGATGAGCGTCGATTATGACCTAACCGTCGATGCGCGTGACCTGCTGTGTCCCCTGCCGGTCCTAAAGGCGCGCAAGACGCTCAATGGGATGCAGGCCGGACAGGTTCTGTGCCTCTGGGCGACCGATCCGGTGGCGGTGATCGACATCCCGCATTTCTGTACCCAATCGGGGCATGAGATGATCGAGACCTATGAACAGGACGGCGCGACCGCCTATGTTATCAGGCGCGGCGCGGGGATGCCCGAGGCATAGAGATCCTCGGCCCGCGTCAGATCCTCGGGCGTGTTGATGTTGAAAAACGGGTCCACTGTGTCGAACGCGTACGTTACGCGCCGCGCGCCACGGTCGCTGGCCCACCGTCCGATCCGCCGGGCGCCGGTTTCGATGTCCGTGCGCAGACCCTCCATCAGGGCCACAGACCACAACCCAAACACCGGATGCAACCGTGCGTCCCCGTCCGCGCCCTGACTGGCCGCCAGAACCGGTGCCGCCGTGTCGGCAAGGGCGGTCAGATCGGCAACCAAGCTGTCGGGAAAAAACGGCGTGTCCGTGGCGACGGTCAGGACCCAGTCCTGCCCACGCGCCGCGGCCCAGTCCATCGCGGTCAGAACACCGGCCAGCGGGCCCAAGCCGCCGTCCATAACATCGGGCAGAACCGGCAGGCCAAGGGCATCATGTGCGGGATTGGCGGTGTTGATCGCCACCGCGCCACATTGGGGCAACAGCCGGTCCAGAACCACCCGCACCAAGGGCACGCCGCCAAGGGTGCAGGTCGATTTGTCCAGATCGCCCATGCGGCGGCTTTGTCCACCGGCAAGGATCACGGCGGGATAGGGCGGGGGCGTCATCAGACCAATCAGTCCCTTGTCATTCGCGATTGGCTGACATCTTTTAGGTCTGACAGGATTCTTCAAGGGCGATGCGATGCTTGGCTATATCGTGGCGGATGAACGGGGCGGGGGGGACCGCCGGTTGGCGGCTCTGGTCGACCGGTTGCTGTCTGATGGCCTGCGCCTTGCCGGTGCGGTACAAACCAACGTTGAGATGGACGAGGGTCGCCCCTGCCACATGGATCTCTGCGTGATCGGTCAGGACACGGCGGTCCGGATCAGCCAATCCTTGGGCGCGCATTCGTCGGGATGCCGCTTGGATCCTGCGGGATTAGAGACCGTCGTTGGCGCGGTCGAGGCGCAGTTGGACGCGCCCGTCGATCTGTTGATCGTGAACAAGTTCGGCAAGCAAGAAATCGAGGGGCGCGGCTTTCGCACCGTGATCGGCGCGGCCATTGCCCAAGGCATCCCCGTTCTGACCAGTGTGAATGCCAAGAACCTCGGCGGCTTCCGCGCCTTTGCCGATGAATTGGCCGTGCAGATCGACGCGGATGTGGATTCGATGCACGCATGGGTGGCCGAGACCGTCCAAACCCCCGCCTGAGCGCCAGAACCCTAGGGTTGAGTCGCCCCGTTTCAAGGGTTGCGAAGGTCGTAATACCAAAGTGTTAACGCAATCAGCGCATGCGCGACCTTGGTCTGTTAATAAGTCAAAAACGTTCACCTTTTGAAATATCATTTAAAATCAGTAAATTGCACGGCACATGAAAATTACTTTACAATTTTCACGGCGCGCATGTCAGGAAAATTACTCAATTATCAATCGGCAACACTTCGCCGGTGAATTTTTTACAGGCTGGTGGCAATCTACCCCTGCAGTGGGAGCGCGCCTGATTTTTGGAGGGAGCGTGGCCAGCGAAACCCCGTTTCCGGCCCGCAAGATCAGCGCCTTGAATGCACGCGACAGGTGAGTGGATCGGACATCCGGTTTTGGGAACACCGCGCGATGGAGGAACATTGATGGACGGCACCATGACAAAAACCGCGGCTTGTAATTTAATCCTGTTGGGCCCGCCGGGCGCCGGTAAAGGCACGCAGGCGCGTATGCTGGAAGAGAAATTCGGCCTCGTTCAACTGTCGACCGGCGATCTGCTGCGTGCGGCTGTGGCGGCGGGCACCGAGGCTGGCAAGCAGGCCAAATCGGTCATGGAAGCCGGCGGTCTGGTCAGCGACGAGATCGTCATCGCAATCCTGCGCGACCGTTTGGCCGAGCCTGATTGCGCCGCGGGCGTGATCCTTGACGGTTTCCCGCGCACGCCGGTTCAGGCGGCTGCGCTGGACGATCTGATGGGCACCATCGACAGCGCCATCAACGCCGCGATCAGCCTTGAGGTTGACGATGCGGCCATGGTTGAGCGCGTCGCGGGCCGTTACACCTGTGCCGGTTGCGGCGAGGGCTATCACGACAGTTTCAAGACGCCTGCGACTGCGGGCACCTGCGATAAATGCGGCGGGACGGAATTCAAACGTCGCGCGGATGACAACGCCGAGACCGTGTCCGAACGTCTGGCGGCCTATCACGCGCAGACCGCGCCGCTGATCGCGTTTTACGATGACAAAGGCATTTTGCAACGCGTCGACGCCATGGGCGATATCGACGTGATTGCGGGGGAATTGGGAACGATCGTTCAAAAGATCGTCGCCTAATCGCACACGATCCACAGGGATCGGGGGCTGGGGATGCGCGCGCGGTGCATCCCTTTGGAGGAACTGGAGGAAGGGAGGACGCGATGTCCGACAATCAATCCAATAATGCATATTGGTCGGCCAACATTCGACTGATTGCAGTGTGTCTGGTGATCTGGGCACTGGTCTCTTTCGGGTTCGGCATTCTGCTGCGCCCGATGCTGTCGGGGATCGCCGTTGGCGGCTCTGATTTGGGGTTCTGGTTCGCGCAACAGGGGTCGATCCTGGTCTTTTTGGGCCTGATCTTCTTTTACGCGTGGCGGATGAACAAACTGGACGCCGAATTCGGCGTGGACGAGGAGTAATCGGCCATGGATCAGTTTACCATTAACCTGCTGTTTGTGGGCGCGTCCTTTGCGCTTTACATCGGCATCGCGATCTGGGCCCGTGCGGGTTCGACCAGCGAATTCTACGCCGCTGGCCGCGGTATTCATCCCGTCACCAACGGTATGGCAACGGCTGCGGACTGGATGTCGGCGGCGTCGTTCATCTCGATGGCTGGTCTGATCGCCTTTACCGGCTATGACAACAGCTCGTTCCTGATGGGCTGGACCGGTGGGTACGTTCTGCTGGCTCTGCTGCTTGCGCCTTATCTGCGTAAGTTCGGCAAGTTCACCGTGTCGGAATTCATCGGCGACCGTTTCTACAGCCCGACTGCACGTCTGGTGGCCGTTATCTGTCTGATCGTTGCCTCGACCACCTACGTTATCGGTCAGATGACCGGTGTTGGCGTTGCGTTTGGCCGCTTCCTTGAGGTGAGCAACACGACCGGTCTGCTGATCGGTGCATGTGTTGTGTTCGCCTACGCCGTTTTCGGCGGCATGAAAGGTGTGACCTACACGCAGGTTGCCCAGTACTGTGTTCTGATCGTGGCCTACACGATCCCGGCGATCTTTATCTCGCTGCAACTGACCGGCAACCCGATCCCTGCACTGGGTCTGTTTGGCGAGCACGCTGCTTCGGGTGAGGCTCTGCTGAGCAAGCTGGACGCCACCATCCAAGAACTGGGCTTTAACCAGTACACGGCGCACAACGGTGACACGTTCAACATGGTTCTGTTCACCCTGTCGCTGATGATTGGTACGGCTGGTCTGCCGCACGTTATCATGCGCTTCTTCACCGTGCCGCGCGTTGCTGATGCACGTTGGTCGGCTGGCTGGGCGCTGGTGTTCATTGCACTGCTGTATCTGACGGCTCCGGCTGTTGGTGCGATGGCGCGTCTGAACATCACCGAACTGATGTGGCCGAACGGTACCGAAGGTCAGGCTGTGTCGATCGAAACGATCAACAGCGACGAGGCCTATGCCTGGATGGAAACCTGGCAGAAAACCGGTCTGTTGGATTGGGAAGACAAAAACGGCGACGGCATGATCCAGTACTACAACGATGCAAGCCCGGCGATGGCCGAGCGTGCAGCGGCTGAAGGCTGGACCGGCAACGAATTGACCAAGTTTAACCGTGACATCCTGGTTCTGGCGAACCCGGAAATCGCCAACCTGCCCAGCTGGGTCATCGGTCTGGTGGCTGCGGGTGGTCTGGCGGCTGCTCTTTCGACGGCTGCTGGTCTGTTGCTGGCGATTTCGTCGGCTGTGTCGCACGACCTGATCAAAGGCGCCATCAACCCGAACATCTCGGAAAAAGGCGAACTGATGTCGGCCCGTGTTGCCATGGCTGTGGCCATCGCGGTTGCAACCTATCTGGGTCTGAACCCCCCGGGCTTTGCCGCACAAACGGTGGCCTTGGCGTTCGGTCTGGCAGCGGCCTCGATCTTCCCGGCGCTGATGATGGGGATCTTCTCGACCCGCATCAACAACACCGGCGCGGTTGCTGGTATGCTGGCAGGTCTGATCGTGACGCTGGTCTACATCTTCCTGCACAAAGGCTGGTTCTTTGTTCCGGGTACGAACTCGTTCACGGATGCTGACCCGCTGCTGGGTACGATTAAATCGACCTCGTTCGGTGCAATCGGTGCGATGATCAACTTTGCAGTTGCTTACATCGTCAGCAGCATGACCAAGCCGATCCCGCAAGAGATCAAGGATCTGGTCGAAAGCGTGCGCATCCCCCGTGGTGCAGGCGACGCCGTCGATCACTGATCAAGATCAAGGTATAGGGGGCTTCGGCCCCCTATATTGCCTTGGTAGAGTAACATCCCAAGGCGAGGTGCCAAGCAGGCACGCATTCAAATGACCCAATCCGATGGACACCCACCGATGATGCAGGCCAACGACCCGTCTGCCTTGGTACAGGCCCTGATCGCCCACGCCCCGTTTTCCCTGTTGGGAGAGGCAGCGCAGGCGCGACTGTCGACGGGCCTCAGCCAGATGCAGGTCGCAGCCGGTGATCTGGTGGTGCCGCGCGGTGCGCCCCTTGGGGGGCTTTATTTCATTCAAACCGGTGTGTGTGACATCGTGGCCCCCGGTGGCGCGGTCGTGTCCCACCGTGTTGCGGGCGATATTCTGGGCGAGCGCGGATTGCTGCGCGATGGCTATGCGGTGATGGATGTCCGCGCGATTGAGCCGTCCGATCTGATCACCCTGTCGTCCGAGCTGTTCCACGACTTTGTCGAACACGAACCTGCCTTTGCCGAGTGGTTCACCCGCAGCGCCCCCGCATGGTCGGATGAGGCCGAGACGGGCTATGCCACCGGTTTGACGGCGCTGCATGTGCGTGATCTGATGTCCGCGCCGCCGATCACCTGTGAGGCGGACAATTCGATCACCGACGTGGCCAAGGTCATGCGGGATCGCCGTATTTCGTCCCTGTTGGTGATGCAGGGCGATGACCTACAGGGCATCGTCACCACGACCGACCTGACGAACAAGGTTCTGGCCGAGGGGCGCGATGGCACGACGCCCGTCACCGACGTGATGACCCGCAACCCCGTCACGATCCGCCCCGATGCCGTGGGTCTGGATGCTATGATGCTGTTGGCCAGCCACGGGATCAGTCACCTGCCGGTGGCGGATGGGGATGAATTGCTGGGCATGGTGGGAAAAACCAATCTGTTCCGCCAACAGGCCGCCACAGCCAGTCACATGGTTCTGGAAATCGTTGGCGCGAATTCCGCCGATGAAATGGCCGCCGTCACCGCCCGCATTCCCGAACTGCTGTCCCAACTGGTGATGGCGGGCACGCGTCCGAACCCGATCTGCCGCCGGATCACCGACATCACCGACGCAATCACGCGCCGTTTGCTGGCCTTGGCCGAGGCCGAGTTCGGCCCGCCGCCGGTGCCCTATCTGTGGTTGGCCTGCGGCTCGCAAGGGCGGCGCGAACAAACGGGGCAATCGGATCAGGACAATTGCCTGATCATATCGGATGACATGCGCCCCGAGGACGACGCCTATTTCGCGAAACTGGCGAAATTCGTGTCCGATGGTCTGGATACCTGCGGGTTCGTCTATTGCCCCGGCGATATGATGGCGACCGCGCCGCGCTGGCGCCAACCGCGCCGTGTCTGGCGCGAGTATTTCACCAAATGGATCGCCCAGCCGGATGAAGAGGCCCAGATGCTGGCCTCGGTCATGTTCGATCTGCGCCCGATCGCGGGGGACTTTGCGCTTTACGACGATCTCCAGCAGGAAACGCTGGACATGGCGCGGGGCAATTCGATCTTTGTGGCGCATATGATCGCGAACTCGCTGAAACACACGCCGCCCTTGGGCCTGTTGCGCGGGTTTTCCCTGATCAAATCGGGCGATCACAAGAACATGGTCGACCTGAAACACAGCGGCGTCGTCCCCGTTACCGATCTGGGCCGTGTCTATGCGTTGCAGGGCGGGTTGCAGGCGGTGAACACGCGCGACCGGCTTGAGGCGGCTCTTGATGCAGGTGTGGTGTCGGATAGCGGCGCGCGTGATCTGATCGACGCCTATGAGATGATCGCCGAAACCCGCCTGATCCATCAGGCGCGCCAAATCCGCGACGGGATCAAGCCGGATAACTTTATGGCCCCAAGCGGCCTATCAGACCTTGAGCGCAACCACCTGCGCGATGCATTCATGGTGATAAAGACGATGCAGTCGGCCCTTGGACACGGGCGGAGTGCATAAAATGGGGGAACACCGTGTTTATTGATTTGATAGCGACCTTTGCTGCCGGTTTTGCCGGGGCGGGGATCATCCTGATCCTGAACCACCTGACGCGCGGGCGTCTGCCTAAATGGGCGATGCCTGTGGCCGCTGGTGGGGCGATGATCGCGATGACCATCTGGTCGGAATACACATGGGCCGCAAGGACCATGGCAGGCCAGCCCGAAGGCGTGGTGAACCTGCAAACCGTGGAGGAGAGCAAACCGTGGAAGCCGTGGACCTATGTGGTTCCTCAGGCGACGCGGTTCATGGCGCTGGATACGGCGACGATCCGTGACAACCCCGAGCACCCCGATGTGCGGCTGGTCGATTTGTACCTGTTCGCGCGCTGGGCCCCGCCCGCCAAGGTCACGCAATTCGTCAACTGTGCCGATGCGACGCGCGCGGATGCGACGAACACCGTTTTTGCGGATTTCGACCGCGCGCAATGGCAGCCCTTGGATCAGGACGATCCCTTGTTGCAGGGGGCCTGCCAAACCTAGCCCGGAGGAGGGGCCGGAATGGACGAAAAACGAATTCTGCTGGTCGAAGACGAAGACAACATCGCCCTTGCGCTGGAGCATCTGCTGCGCCGTCAGGGGTTTGGCACCTGCCGCGCCGCGACGGGGCGGGATGCCCTGCGACAGCTGACGGATTTCCGGCCCGACCTGGTCCTTTTGGATGTGATGCTGCCCGACATTTCAGGATTTGAACTGTGCCAGACGGTGCAGGAACAGGCGGATCGCCCCCGCATCATCATGATGACCGCCCGCGGCGGTGAGGTTGAGCGCCGCAAGAGCCTTGCCATGGGGGCGGACGGGTTCATGCACAAACCCTTTGTGACCGGTGACCTGATCGCGGAGATTGATCAGGTTCTGGCGGGGCCGGTCCATGCCTGAACGCCTTGGCCTGCGCAAACGGTTCGCGCTGTTCTTTGCGGCGCTGGGGGGCGGGGCCTGTGTTGCGATCGGGCTGGGCGCGTGGGTCGGCCTGTCGCGCAGCGCGGGTGCAGCGGACGGGTTCGTGATCGCCGCCCTGATCGGGATGTTCGGCGTTCTGGGTCTGGTCGCGTGGATCGGGTTTCTGTTTGACCAGAACGTGGCACGCCCGATTGTGGCGCTGACCTCGGACTTATCCACGCGGGCGCGCACGGATGCGGGTGGCGAGATCGACCAGAGCGCGGCGCGCTACCTTGGGGCGCTGGCCCCCGCCGCGCGCAATCTGCACACCGCGTTGACCGAGGCGCGTGCGGCAGGCGAAGAACAGGTCGCCCGCAAAACAGCGGCGATTGAACGGGAAAAGGCGCTGTTCGCCGCGTTGCTGCATGATCTGGCCGAGGGCGTCTTCGTCATCGGACCGGATCAGCGGATCATGCTCTATAACCGTGCAGCGCGGGATATCCTGCCCGGCGCGGGACTGGACCGCCCCCTGTCCGGTGTGATCCGCGTCGATCCGATGCTGCATGCCATCGAACGTCTGAACCACCGCGATCCGAGCGAGGGAACACGGCCCGAGGCGTTCCTGACCGCCTCGGCGGATGGGGCGCGGTTGTTGATCGGGCGCGTGTCGCGGGTCATCAGCGCGGGGAAATCCGTCGGCCATGTGGTGGTGTTTCATGACGCGACCGACGATCTACAGGCCCATGCCGAACACGACCACATCTTTAACGATCTTCTGGAACAGGTGCGGCGCAGTGCGGCGGCCATGGGCGCGATTTTGGACGTGTTGACCGCCGATCCTGACATCGAACTGCCTCTGCGCGCGACGTTTGACACTGCCCTGCATGAGGAATTGCAGCGCGTCTATGACACCCTGAACGAAACCGCAGGGGCCTATGACGCGGCGACCTCGCGCCATTGGCCGATGACCGAGGTCGCGGCCAGCGACATCTTCGACGCCCTTGCCGCGCGCCGCCCTGAGGTAGTCGCGCAATCCGGCGGCGACGCGTTCCTGCATTGTGACGGCTATGCGGTTCTTGAAATCCTCGACCGTATTGTCGGCGGTCTGGCCGATGATCCGGCGCGCAGCGATTTCGCCATCGCCACCCGCGCGGCGGGGGATGAGGTCTGGATCACCCTTGACTGGGCCGGTCCCAAGGTCGCCGATAGCGCGCTGGAGGCGTGGTTGCAGGTGCCCCTGTCGGCGAGTTATGGGCAATATTCGGGGCGCGACGCGCTGCAGGGACATCGCACCGAAATCTGGCCCGAAGATGCGGACGGACGCGCGCGTCTTGTGTTGCCGTTGCGCTCGGCCCAGCCGCAGGTGCTAAAGCCACAGGAAGAACGGCCTGAGTTCTATGATTTCAACCTGCCCGGGGCGGACGGCAACCGCGACTGGATGACGGTGCCCCTACGGGCGCTGCGGTTCGTGGTGTTTGACACGGAAACCACCGGCCTGAACCCCGCCGGACGGGATGAGATCGTGCAAATCGCGGGGATGCGGATCGTGAACGGGCGTCTGTTGACCGGTGAGGTGTTTGACACATTGGTCAATCCGGGCCGCAAAATCCCGCCTGCGTCCACGGCGGTGCATAAGATCGACGATACGATGGTGGTCGATGCACCGGATATCGGCGCGGCGGGGCAGGCGTTTCACGATTTCTGCGAAGGTTCGGTTCTGGTCGCGCATAACGCGCCGTTTGACATGGCGTTTTTGCGCAAGTCGCAGGACCGGATCGGCGCGCGGTTCGGGCAACCGGCCCTGTGCACGGTTCTGTTGTCTGCCGTTTTGTTCGATCACACGGGCGATCACACGCTGGACGCGCTGTGTGATCGGTTTGGCGTCGATCTACCGGCCGAGTTGCGCCACACCGCCCTTGGGGATGCGCGGGCGACGGCGCAGGTGTTTTTGCACATGCTGGATTTGCTAGAGGCGCGCGGCATTCTGACCCTTGGCGATGCGATTGCCGCCTCTGAACAGATGACCCAAATCCGCAAGGCCCAGAACTATGGCACCTAGGGGTTACTCGGCGACTCCCTGAAACTCGGAGGCGACGGATTGCAGGAACCCGCGCAACTTGCCCTCGTCCAAGGGTTTGGTCAGCAGTTCCACCCCCGCCGTTTCGCATTGACGCCGGAAGGTGGGTGAGCGGTCGGCGGAAATCATGCGTGCGGGCGGGCTGCCGTATTTGTCGCGGATGATGGTATAGAGGTCCAAGCCGTTCATCCCCTCGCCCAGTTGATAGTCCAGCAACAAGGCATCGGGCCGGATCTGGATATCCTCAAGCAGTTGGAGGGCGTCCTCGGCGCTCTCGGCGTCGATGACGTTCACGCCCCAGCTTTCGATGTTGATGGTGATGGCGCGGCGCACGTCGGGATCGTTTTCCACCAACAGCACAATCAGGCCCAGATCGCGGGGATCGGGACCGGTGGTGGCGGTTTCGCGGATCGGCATGCGCGGCGAACTGGGGGCCATCGGGACGTTGACAAAGAACCCGCTGCCCTGACCGGGTTCGGACCACAGGGACAGAGGATGTTCCAGTTGCGCACAGGCCCGTTTCACGATGGCAAGGCCAAGGCCCATGCCCTCGCTTGCGCTGGCCTTGGCGTTCAGGCGGCGGAATTCTTCAAAGATCAGGCGCTGATCCTGTTCGGCGATGCCGGGGCCGGTATCCCAGACCTCAATCCGTGCAGAACCGCCATTGCGGCGCACCCCGATCAGGACCTTGCCCTTTTCGGTATAGCGCAGCGCGTTTGAGGCAAGGTTCTGCACGATCCGGCGCAGGTATCCGGGATCAGAGCGCACGCACAGCGCGCTATCAACGACCTGCAACTCCAGCCCCTTGGCGGCGGCAATCGGTTCCAGTTGATGGCGCAGCGGCACAAGGATGTCCGACAGATGCACCGTGGCGATGTCGAAACTGGCCTTGCCGGATTCCAGTTTCGAGATGTCCAGCAGCGCGTCGATGATCTCTTCGACACTGGCCAGCGCGGTTTCGGTTTTGCCGATCAGGCTTTGGTCATCGTCGCTCAGGCCCTTGCCCGACAGAGAGGACACGAACAGTTTCGCCGCCGACAAGGGTTGCAACAGGTCGTGCGATGCGGCGGCCACGAAACGGGATTTCGACGCATTCGCGCGCTCGGCCGAGGCAAGCGCGTCCTCAAGTTCCAGCGTGCGTTCGGCGACCCGTTGTTCAAGATGCTCGTTCACCTCGCGCAGGGCGCGGGCGGCCTCGCGTTCGGCGGTCACGTCGGTAAAGCTGATCACAAAGCCATTGTCGGGCATTTCCTGTCCGAACACGTCCAAGATGCGCCCGTCCAATCGCCGCGCCTCACAGGAAAACGGACGACGCGATGTGCCCTTGGCCGCCCAATCGCGCAGAGGCTCGGCGTCGCGCGTTTCCTCAAGGTGCAGGCGTCCGTCGAAATGGTCCAGAAACCGTTCAAACGGCAGACCAAGACGCAGTTGGACAAGGGGGACGTTCAACAAGAACCCCAGACGGCTGTTCCAGCCGACCAATTGGCGCTGGCCGTCGAAAATGCACACACCTTGGTTCAGGTGGTCCAGTGTCGCGCGGATCATGCGGGCTTGTGTGTCGCGCAGGCGTTCGCGTTCCTGACGCTCCATCCGGACGATGTCGGTGACGTCCGTTTGCATGATAACCGTGCCGCCATTGTGGGTGCGGTGTTCACTGACCTGAATCCAGCGGTCCATCGTCAGACAGACGTTGAACATCACATGCGTGTCGCGGTGACGGCGTTTGCGTTTGCGCGCCCAACTGGCGGCGTCCTCGCCTTCGGGCAGGGATAAATGCGGGCTGTGCGAGATCAGATCGACATAGCGTTCAAAATCCAGACCCGGTCTCAACTCGGCTACGATGTCGTGGAAATCGCGACAAAAGCGGCTGTTGCACAGGACCAGTTTCTCGTGCTGATCGAACAGGGCAAACCCCTCGCGCACGGTTTCGATCGCATCGGTCAGGTTGGTCTGGGCGGCCTCGGTTTCGCGGTTGGCCTCGGCCAGACGGATGTTGGATTCATGCAAAAGGTCCAGCGCCTGTTCCAACTCGCGCGTACGCTGGCGCACTTGATCCTCAAGCAGGGCGGCGCGTTCGAACTGGGCATAGGCGATGTTGCTCTGATCCCCGCCCTGTTCGACACGGCGCATCAGGGCGCGCGTGATCTGAAGCAGCTTTTCGTTCTGCCGTTCCAGACTGTCGTCAGGGCTTACTAGTGTCATTCAGGCGGCACCTTTGTCAGGGGAACCGAGGTCGGCGGATAAAGGGCGACACCGGTCATCGTATGGTTCACATGTAGCGCACCGATTTGCTCACCATAAGTGCCAAAGCCGGTGACGTTGTGTTTCTTCAATACTTCTGAAACGTCACGGCTCATTTGTTTTTGACCTGCCTCTAAACGACGCAGAATACAATCGCAGGCCAGAACCATGTCCGGCTGATCCCCACCCGCGATTTGCGTCAGGCCCTGATCCAGATGTTCGGCCAGATGCTGGGGCTCGGCCAAGGTCAGGACCATGCCCTCGTCAATCGCAGAAAAGAACACCAGTTCGCCCTCGGGCGTTACCTGTTGGATCGCGCGCACGTGGTGGCGGTCGCCAAGGCGCACCACGACGGGGTGGGCGGCGAATGTGAACTGGTCCAACTGGTTCGGGTCCTTGCCCAGCATCCGCGCATATTCGGCGGCGGCGGGTTCGGCATTGATGCGGCGCACGACACGGCGGCTGGGGTCGGCCTCGGTCACAACCATGCGCATTTCGGTGGGGGCAAGGTGGTCGAGGCTGAACACCTTGACCGGACAGGTCGTGCGGATCAGCGACAGGATCGCGGCATTGCTATAAGTCACCCCGTTCAGGGAGAGCCGCGTGCTTTGGAACTGAGTGCCATCGCCCGCCGAGCCGCCGAACAACGGCACGCCACCCAGACCCGAGGACAGCATCGAGGTCAGCTCATCCTCACGCATGGACATGCCGTCCACCATCAGAAAGGCGAATTCGTTTTCCATCTGGGGACTGGCACCGGCCAGTTTCAGGCGCGCGCGGATCACCTGATCGACCTCGCCCTGATGGTTCAGATCATCCAGAGGGGCCACCAAAAGGGCCGCCGTCGCAAACCGGTCACGGGGAAAGCCGATGGCGATGATCTGATCTTCTTCATAGCCCGCGCTGCCGATCTCGCCCGCGGTGGTGCATGCCAACACAGTAGCGGGCGCGAAACGCCGCGCCGCCTCTGCCGTTAAGGCATCAAAGTCCGCCTGGGGGCTGATAAACAAACAAATCTGGGCAAAGTCATGCGCGCCCAGGGCATTCCCTAACTCAGTAATCGGCGACCGCTCATCGCAAGCCACCTGCGCCACACACAGAGTCTGGCGTCTGTTCTCCTCCCCTGCGGACGGATTCAGTTTCCCGTCCACGTACATCCCCCAATGTTGTGAAGCCTCTCAGGGCTTGTCAATGACCTCTGGGTGCAGCGCTTGCAAAGCTGGCCTCTTGCGCGACCAGAACCGCTTGGGTGCGGCTTTGGACGCCCAGCTTGCGCATGATCGCCGTCACGTGTGCTTTGACCGTCGTTTCGGCAATCGACAGATCATAGGCGATCTGTTTGTTCAGTTTGCCCTCGCAAATCAATTGCAAAATGCGGGCCTGTTGGTTGGTCAGGCTGGACAGGCGGGTCAGGGCGTCATCGCCCGGTGCCTCGGCGCCACCGCCATGGGTGCCGATATAGCCCTCAGGGGTGTAGACCTCGCCGCGGGAAATCTTTTCGAACGCGTCACGGAACACGGTGCGCTGGCTGTGCTTGGGAACAAACCCCGACGCGCCAGCCTTGAGCGTGTTGGAAATCATGCGGTTGTCGGCCATGGATGAGACCACGATCACCGGTACGCGCGGCGCAATCGCCTTGAGGCGCATCAGGCCCTCAAGCCCGTTGACGTCAGGCAGATTCAGGTCGAGAAGAATCACATCGGGACGTGTCGCGTTCTGCAAATCCTCCAACGCGGCCTCAAGCCGGTCGGCGGTGCGGATTTCGCCACTGGGCACAATGGACTTTAGCGTCAGGGCCAATGCATCGCAAAACAGCGGGTGATCGTCGATCACAAGCGCCGTGCCCAAGGTTTTTGCCGGTGTAGTCTGGTCCATCATTATCCCCGATGTTGAGGCCTTTGGATAAGCCTACCGGCGCTGCGATGAAACGTCACTTGGCAAAAGGTCTAACTGTCACAAAACAAAAACGCCCGGGCGAGGGGCCCGGGCGTTCGAATTGTTTGGACTGATGTCCGTCTTAGTTGGCCGATGCCAGCTGACGGGGCAGTTTGAAGGTCCAGATGGTGCCACCTTGGTTCAGGTAGTTCACCTTGGAGGCAACTTCACCACCCCAGAGCGGAACAGCGCCACCCCAACCCGAGGCAACCGAGACGTACTGTTCGCCGTCCATTTCCCAGGTGATCGGCTGGCCTACGATGCCCGAGCCGGTCTGGAAGGACCACAGAACTTCGCCGGTTTCATCGTCAAACGCGATGAACTTGCCTTCGGGCGTGCCGGTGAACACCAGACCGCCAGCCGTGGTCATAACACCACCCCACAGCGGAGCGTTGTTTTTGAATTCCCACTTCCATTCGCCGGTGGTCGGATCGATCGCCTTCAGGCTGCCGATGTGGTCTTCGTAGTTCGGTTTGATGGTAAAGCCCGAACCCAGGTACGCAGCACCTTTTTTGTAGGTGATCGGCTCGTTCCAGATGTCCATGCCCCATTCGTTCGAGGGGATGTAGAACAGGCCGGTGCGCTGCGAATAGGCCATCGGCATCCAGTTCTTACCACCTAGGAACGAGGGCGACGAGAAGACGACTTCGCCTTTGTTGCCATCAGCCGCATCAGCGGGGTTACCCGGACGGTTGGGTTCGTTGAAGATCGGACGACCGTTCTCGTCGATTCCGTTGGCCCAGGTGATGTCCTTGACGAACGGGGTTGCCGAAACGAATGCACCGTCTTCGCGGTTCAGAACGTAGAAGTAACCGTTACGGTCGGCGGTCGCGAAACGCTTGTCGCCGTTCTTGTCGGTGTAGGCGACGACTTCGTTCACGCCGTCATAGTCCCAGCCCTCACGCGGGGTGGTTTGGAAGTGCCACTTGATCTCGCCCGTTGCGGGGTCGATGCCCAGACGGCTTGCGGCATAGAGGTTGTCACCGGTGTTACCTTCGGCGGGCGTACCAGCACCACGCAGGTGGCTGTTCCACGGTGCGGGGTTACCCGTACCAAACACCAGCGTGTCGGTTTCACCGTCATAGGAGCCACCCAGCCAGGTTGCGCCGCCGCCGGTTTTCCACAGATCGCCCGGCCACGTCGCGTTCAGCGTACCGGTCATGGTCGATTCTTCGCCGTTCAGCGTGCCCATGTGACCTTCGATCACCGGACGGGTCCAAACCATGTCGCCGGTTTCGGCGTCACGTGCCTGCACTTCGCCAACGATACCGAATTCACCGCCCGAGTTACCGGTGATGATCAGGCCGTCAACGATCAGCGGAGCCGCGGTGTAGCTGTAGCCCGCTTTGTAGTCCGCGATCTTGTCGCGCCACTTCACGTCACCGGTTTTCAGGTCCAGAGCAACGATACGTGCGTCCAGCGTGCCGAAATAGATGTTGTCGCCATAGATGGCGGCACCACGGTTGATCACGTCACAGCAAGGCAGGATGCCTTCGGGCAGACGCGCGTCGTACTGCCAGATTTCTTCACCGGTCTCGACGTCGATCGCGTACATACGCGAATACGAACCGGTGACATACATGATGCCGTCATAAACCAGCGGCTGGGTCTCTTGGCCGCGCTGCTTTTCGCCGCCCATCGAGAAGGCCCATGCCGGAACCAGGTTTTTGACGTTGTCTTTGTTCAGAGTGTCCAGCGGGCTGTAACGCTGCAGGTCACGGCCCATGCCGTTGGTTACAACTTGCGAGACATTGGTCTGGTCGTTGGCCAGATCGGCCTCGGTCACACCAGCTTGCGCCATATTGGTCGCAAAGACGCCCGCGATTGCCGCGGCAACGAAACGGTTCATAGGTTATCCTCCCTTCAAAGCCCGGAATTCCCGAGTTGGTTCGGGGTCCGGCTTCCTCGTCGAAAATCTTTTCGTGTCCGAAGTATGGAAAATCACCACAGCCCCCTCAACGGGGCTTAGGTCGTACGACCCTTGTTTGATTGACAACTAAAGGTTCGCTCTGCCTGATATTTGATTCGCAAAAATTGCGAACCGGAGAGGGAGGTGTGTTCGATGGTCTGGAGTGGGGTTAAAGGTCTGATATTAGGGGTAATTGTGGCGTTTCCGGCGGGCGCGGAAACCCGTCATGCCTATCTCGAACAGGTCGATGGGACCCGCGTTGAAATCGCCGAAATCCGGTTCGATGGCCCGACTTACGAAATCGTGATGGCCGATGCGGTGTTCTCAGACCACTTTCTGTCGATGCGCCCGTTCAAATGTCTGACCAACGATCAAAAGCATTGGTGCCACCTGCCGTATCCCTATGAAATCAAACGGGATATTTCGGCCGACTTGACCGATCTGGAATATGATTTCCTGTTTGTGTGGAAAGGCGCCACCGAATACGGGATCAATTTGTGGAATGGTGTCTACTACCAATTGACGGAGGTCGAGTCCGGCTATGTCGGGACCATGCATGAATTAAATCTCGACCCGCTGGGCGTACCGCCCGAAGCCGGAGAGTTACGCCCGATCAATCGCGCGGATATGGACCCCGCCGACCCCGACAGCCATTGGCTGCCGAGGTTGGTTATCGAATAGGGCTCATTCCGAAATCGCCGCACCATCGCGTGTGGTGATGCTGGCGAGATAGGCAAGGATAAAGTCCTGAACCGTGCGGTCCTCAATCCCGACATGGCGCATCTTGGTGCCGGGCATAAAGCCATCGTTGTCTTCCATCCATGCGCGCAGGGCGGCGGGGGTCCAAACGATCCCCGAGGCCTCAAGCGCGACGGAATAGTCATAGTCCTCGATGCTGCCCGCCGCGCGCCCGATCACGTTCTCCAGAGGGGGGCCATATGATTCATGGTCGGAATCATCGGCGTGACAGCGGCGGCATTCCTTGTTGAACAACTCGTGGCCCGCGTTGATCTTGATCTCGGCAAAGGTGTCGGCCTGAGCCATGCCCGCGACCAAAATTGACGCACCTGCCAAGGCCATTTGAAAAAACGGTTTCATATCAGTCTCCTATGTCTGATGTGGGCAGGCTAGGGCGGGGCCAAACACGGGGAATTGATACAGGTCAAAACTACGACCATTGGGTCATCGTCCTTTGGTCGTATTCGCCAAGCGCGGTCCAAACTGGTAGCTTTTTCACAAGTTTTTGGGAGGAAACACATGACCTTTATGAAATCGCTTTTGGGCGGTGCGCTGGCGCTGGGGATGACGACCTGTGCGGCCTTGGCTGACACCCCTGTTCTGCGGGCGGCGGTGCTGAAATTCGGCACGGTGAACTGGGAACTGGACACTATCAAACATTATGGTCTGGACACGGAAAACGGGTTTACTTTGGACGTGTCGGGCGTGGCCAGCGGGTCCGCCGGTCAGATCGCGTTCCAAGGTGGCGAGACGGATGTGATCGTGTCCGATTGGCTGTGGGTGGCCCGCCAACGCGCGGCGGGTAAGGACTATGTCTTTATCCCCTATTCCAAGGCTGTTGGCGGCGTGATGGTCCCCAAGGACAGCACTGCGCAAACGCTGGCCGATCTGGACGGGAAAAAGATCGGCATCGCCGGTGGTCCGCTGGATAAAAGCTGGCTGATCCTGCAGGCCTATGCGCAACAGGAACTGGGCATGGACCTGAAAGGGCAGACCGAGCAGGTGTTCGGCGCACCGCCCTTGGTGTTCAAAACCGCGCTGGGCGGGGAAACGGACGCGGCGATCAACTTCTGGCACTTTATGGCCAAGATGGAGGCCGCCGGCATGCGCAAGCTGATCGACGTGGCCGATGCGGCGCGCTCGCTGGGTCTGGACCCTGACACGCCGCTGCTGGGCTATGTGGTCAAGGGCGAGATGCTGCGCGACAACCCCGATCTGGTCAAAGGTCTGGCGGCCGCGTCGCGTGCCGCCAAGGACAAGCTGGCCACCGATCCCGCCGCGTTTGAGCGTCTGCGCGAACGGATGAACGCCAAGACCGACGCGCAGTTCGACGCGCTCAAGGCTGGGTTCATCGCAGGCATCCCGAACGCCGGCCGCGTGGATGAGGCCGCCGCCGACAAGATGCTGCGCCTGATGGCCCAACTGGGTGGCGAAGAGCTGTTGGGCGATGCGACGTCCTTGCCCGAGGGCCTGTTCGTTCAGCCGGGCAGCTAAGGACGCCGCGGTGAGCGCACCCACAGAACAAAACGGCCGTCCCGATCAGGGGCGGCCTCAGCTGTCTGTCGATGTACAGGGCATGGCCTATGGACGCGATATCGTTCTGGGCCAGATTTCGTTTGATCTGAAACGCGGTGACACCTTGGCCCTGACCGGCCCGTCGGGTGTGGGGAAATCCACCCTGATCCGCGCGATTGCGGGGTTGGACACGCGCTATCGCGGGACAATCGGACGACCGGAAAAGGTCGCGATGGTGTTTCAGGAACCGACCTTGCTGCCTTGGCGCAATGCGGTTGAAAACATCACCCTGACCTGCGGCGTGTCGGCGGTACGGGCGCGCAGTGTTCTGGCCGATGTGGGCCTCAAAGGGCGTGAGGATCTGTTCCCCGACCAACTGTCGCTGGGGCAACAACGGCGTCTATCTCTGGCGCGCGCGTTCGCGTCTGATCCTGACCTGATGCTGTTGGATGAACCGTTTGTGTCGCTGGATCCCGATCTGGTCGACGAGATGATGCGCCTGTTTGCCGGTCTGCGCGCGGCGCGGAAACTGACCACCGTTCTGGTGACCCATTCCGAACGTGAGGCCGAGTTGTTGGCCTCACGCATTATCAAGCTGGACGGCAAGCCCGCCCAGATCGCCCGAGACGATCAGAACAAGGGCGCGTATTTCCAGTTGTCGGCGTCTGGCGTGACCTCATCCAGATCGTAATCCGCACCCTGTAGGCGGCGCGCGATTTCCAGACCGTCGGCGGCGGCTTCATCCACGTATTGGCGCCCCAGACTATCATCTTGTTTGACCCCATGCCCGCGCATCAGATCGAGGCCATAGTTGAACTTGCCCACGGGATCGCCCAACTCGGCGGCCTTGCGGTCCCATTCGGCGGCGGCCTCGGGGTTGTATTCCCCGCCAAGGCCGTTGTTGTCCAACTGGCTCATCCACGTCATCGCGCCGGTATAGCCATCGTCGGCACAGGCCTGAAACAGTTGCCGCGCGGTGTCATGATCGCCGGATTTGGTGATCGCATAGCCCATAGAACACAGCACCATGCCGGTTTCCCCGCGCTGTGCCTTTTTCTGATAGCTCTGCCATGTCATTTCGTCGGGGTTCAATTCCCCGCCGGTATCCTCAACGCCCGTCGCATAGGCCGAAGTGGCCGCAAACGCGGCCAGAATCATCGCGCGCTTAAACATGATACATGTCCTCCTGTTGGAGTAACCGTATCACAGCCGTTTTGGTGGGTATCTTCGCCTTTGGTAGGTTGATAGGTCAGCCTTTGCGACGTATTAGCCCGCGCGCCGGATCATATCCCCACATGGCCAACATCAAGAAACCCACAGCCGCCAGAACCGTCCACCCCAGCGCGGGCAGGTTTAGGTCTAGGTAAAGGGCAAACCGGATCAGCTCGACCCCATGGGTGAAGGGGTTCACCGCACAGATATCGTGGAGCAGCGGGCTGCTCTCGGCCATTTTCCAGAGTGGGTAGAGCGCAGAGGACAGAAAGAACATCGGGAAGATCACGAAATTCATGACGCCCGCAAAGTTTTCCAACTGTTTGATAATGCTGGATAAGGCAAGGCCAAGCGCGCCAAGCATCACCCCGCAAATGATCAGCGCAGGCAAAACCGCGACATAGCCCATGGGCGGCAGGTCGATCCCGAACAGATAGGCGATCAACAGGAACGCATAGACCTGCAAAACCGAAATCACCGTCGCCCCGATCAACCGGCACAGCAACAACCACCAACGGGGCAGGGGACTGGTCAACAACAACCGCATTGATCCCATTTCGCGATCATAAACAAGGCTGAGCGAGCTTTGCATGCCGTTGAACAACAGGATCATCCCGCACAGGCCGGGGACGATATAGGTCTCGTACGTGATGTAGGTTTGATAGGGCGGAATGATCGACAGGCCCAATGCCGCGCGAAACCCCGCCGCGAACACCAACAGCCACACCAAGGGACGCACCAGTGCGGCGATGAACCGTTCGCGCTGATGGACAAAGCGCAGGGCCTCGCGTTTTACGATGGCGATGAGAGAGGTCAGATAGGGGCTCATGCCTCGGCCCCCGTTTGCGACAGGAACACAGATTTCAGATCGCGATCACCGGCGATGTCGCGGGTGATGCCGTCCTGTAGGATTTTGCCGCGATGCAGGATGAACAGACGGTCGGTATCGTAGACCTCATCCGTCAGATGGGTCGCCCAAAGGACCGTCATCCCGTCATTGGCGCAGAGGTCATGCACATGGGCGGTGATGGATTGGCGCGCGGCGGCGTCAAGGCCCACGGTCGCCTCATCCAACAGCAGGATCTTGGGACGGTGCAACAAGGCGCGTGCGATTTCCGTACGCCGACGATGGCCACCGTTCAACGCACGGACCTTTTCCCGCGCTCGTTCGGCCATGCCAAGGCGATCCAGCGCGGCCCCGATCCGCACCCCCGCGTCGCGCCCCGAAATCCCGTGCAGCGCCGCGAAATAACGCAGGTTCTGTTCCACGCTCAGGTCAAGGTCCAGCGTGGGTTGCTGAAACACGACGCCCATCGCGCCAAGGGCGGCGCGCGGATCGCGGGACAGGTCATGCCCCGCGATGGAGATTGTGCCGTTTTCGGTGGTGAACAGCCGCGTCAGCAACCCGAACAGAGTCGATTTTCCCGCCCCGTTCGGGCCCAAAAGGGCCGCAAACGCGCCGGGGTCAATCGAAAGATTGACGTCATCCAGCGCAACCCGTGCGCCATAGCGAAAGCTGAGGTTTTTGACACGTAGGCCGGATGACACCGTTGTTCGTTCCCTATTGGATTGTGATTTCCAGACGCTGGGTTTCTCCAGTCGAGCCCGGAATTTTCAGGTAGTAAGAGCCGGGCTTGATCGCCAGAAAACCGATCTCCATCTCGCCGGCCTCGTCAAATTCGATACTGTCCAGACCAAGGGGGCGGATTTCAAGCCCCTCGACCACAATCTCGTCAATCCAGATCGCGCGAAAGAACTCGGGGCCTACGAGGGCAAGCTCGGCGCTGCCGTCGCCTTGGATTTCAAACTCGTAATAGGTGCCGGATTTCAGGACCCAAGGGGCGCTGGTCAGGGGCTCACCCGCCGAGAGCTGGATCGGTTCGAGGTCTGCTTTGTTGCTGGCCGACAGGATACCGGCAAGGCCAAAGCCGTTGTCATCATCATCGTCGTCCGCGAACGCGGGGGCCGCGCACATCAGGCCGACGCAGAGCATCGTTGCAAACTTGTTCATCTCGTTTCCTCCGGATTAATTCGTGGGCCGGAATGCCGCGCCCCAAGGGAAGCGCCCGACCTTGATCGTTTTGATCGGTTTGCGCTTGGCGACGTCGATCACGGTGACATCGCCCGACACGCCGTTTGTGGTGAACAGCAGCGACCGGTCGGCGTTGAACGCCATGTGCCAGACACGGCGCCCGACCAGCAGATAATCCTCAACCTCATAGGTTTCGGCGTTGACCACAGCCACGTGGTTCGACGGTCCCAGCGCGACAAAGGCATGGGTGTCCCCGTTGGTGAATTCGAACCCGACGGGCTGAATCCGGTCGGGGTGGATGTTGGAAATCTCGAACTCTATCTTGCCCTTGGGGGCCTGTGTTTCGACGTCGAAAATCGAGATGGTCCCACCGATTTCGGAGCTGACCCACAGCTCGGTGCCGTCTTTCACGAATTCCGCGTGGCGCGGGCGGCTATCGACAAGCGTATTCGCGAACAGCTCATGCGTTTCGGTGTCGATCCAATGCGCCATATTGGTGGTTTCGGACGTGGTGATCGCGATCTTGCCGTCGGGGGAAACGGCCATACCTTCGGGTTCGATCCCGACGTTGATCTGTGCCACGTTGCGACGGGTTTCGGTGTCGACCACCGTGGTGATCGCGTCATCCTCATTCGCGATATAGAGATGCCGGTTGTCGGGGTGCAGCACGAATTGTTCAGGGTCCTCACCCGAGGGCAGGTCATGCAGGATTTCGCCCGTTTCGGGGTCGATGACCTGAACCGCGTCACTGTCCGAGGCACAGACGTAGAGCACACTGTAATCATGGGCAAAGATGATCCCGCGCGGGCGTTCGCCGGTTTCGATCGTGCGCGTGACCTCAAGCGTGTCGATGTCGATCACGCTGATCGTGTCGTCCTTTTCGTTGGTGACCCAGATTTCATCTGCGGCGGCGGGCAGGGCACCGGCGGCCAACAGGGCAATCAGGCTGATCGCGTATTTCATCGCTTGGTCCTCAGTTGAATGCGGTACACGCGCTCTCGGGGCGGTCGATGCCCAGCGTGTCCAGTTCGTTATGTTGATGCAAAAAGCCGGGCAGGGGGGCGTTGGCCACCACCGCGCGTTCGGTGACCAACGGAATGGTCTGGCGCAACTGCCCGTTCCAATCGCGCCACGTCAGGGGGCGCCCGCGAAACCCCGCAAGTTCAAAGTCATCCGACAACATGAAGGCGCGCAAGGTGTCCGCGTCGCCTTGATTGGTGCGCGTGACGGCCTCACCAATCGCGCGTACGGCGGCCCATGCGGCATAGTCGCGGGGGCGCATATCGCGGGCGGATTGGTCGTTGAACCGTGATTGCAGCTGTACCGCGCCCCATTGTTCGACCACGGGCGCCCATGTGCGTGGGCGCAAGCCTTCGCTGCCCGCGATGGGACGGGGCAGCCATGTGTTATAGGCGATGTAGCGGGCGAAATCGTCGGTCTCATCCGCGACGATCACGACGTCGTACTCGCCGAAATCCTGCGTAAAGAGGGGGACCTCTTGGCTGGCGTTGCGGCGCATGTCCGCGTCAAAGGCCCAGTCCTTGCGCGCGCGGATTTTCAGGCCGAATTTTTTGGCCGAGCGTTCAAGGGCGGCGGCCCATTCCACGTCATCGGGGTGGGTGCCTGCGATCATCACGATGTCGTCCCAACGCCGCGCCAAAAAGAACTGCATCATCGCATCGGCGCGCATGGCGTGAGACGGGATCGTATGAAACAGGTTCGCGCGGCATTGATCGGACCGCAGGGCGTCATCTTGTGCGGCGGCGTTAAAGATCATTGCCCCCTCGGCGGCGGGTAGGTCCGCGATTTGCAGCAGAACCTCGGCGGGCGCATCCAGAACCAACAGGTCCGTTTGCGCCAGAATCTGTTCGGCGGCCGCGATCACATTGCCGTCCACCGGAACGTTTTGATCAATCAGGGTATAGGTCTGGCCCAGAAACCGACCCGTCGTGTTGTTGTCGGCCAAGCCAAGAGTCGCGCCCGCCAAACCCTCATCTTCGGGGATGGGGTCGAGGTTCGACAAAACGGCGGGTTGGGGCACGTCTACGCGCAAAAATCCGATGTCCACTTGGGTCTCGGCCATAGCGGCAGAGGCCCCTAGTACAGTCGCACAGGCAAGCAGCAGTTTTTTCATCGTTTCCTCCCACCTCGACCCTAAGTTGACTGCGCGGGAATTTGGAATGCGACCATGGTCTAGCTGTGTGGGGTTGGGTGCGGTCCCAATCGCAACCAAAGTCCAATATCGCCCGTTTCTGCGGCTGCGTAGAAGAGTGGCAAGACCGAAACTCTGGGAGGAGCTGAAATGATTCACTCACGCCTGCTGGCGGGCATCGCCGCCGCAACTCTTGCAACCGCTACCCTTGTTAACGCGCATGGCGATGTCGCCCCGCAACCGGTGAACACCGATGCGCTGCCCGATGTGGGCGAAGAGTGGCTGACCGAAAACCCCTACCGTGCCGAAGAAGTTGGTGTAGAGGTCTGGACCGCTGCCGTTCAGATCGGCTCGTCCGGGTACAACCAGAACTGTGCGCGCTGCCACGGCCTTGAGGCGATCTCGGGCGGTCTGGCACCTGACCTGCGCTTCCTCGAAGCCGAAGAATACGGCGATGAGTGGTTCATGGAGCGTTTCATCCACGGTTACACCCAGAATGGCATCACCAAGATGCCCGCGTTTGGCGACCTGCTGGGCCAAAAGGCCGCTTGGGCGATCCGCACCTATGTGGAAACCCGTCCCGATGACGCCGCAATCGAAGACGCAAGCCCCGCTCTGAAGGGCATTCGCGACGATCTCGCTGCTGCGGCAGAGGGTGGTTCGGTCGACACCGGTGCGGTGATCGGTCAACTGCGTGAAATCGCGGGTCAGATCGAAACCCTGTCGGGTGCGCCCGTTGCAGATAGCATCGCCTATCGTGCTGCAAACGCTCTGGAAGCCAATGGCGAGGCTTACGCAGAGGCAGCAGAGATCTTGACCATTGGTCTGTCGGCTGCACACTAAGCACATGTTTGGGGGGGTAAAGCGGCTCGTATTGGGATGTACAATTGCGCTGGGGCTAACGGCCCCGGCGTATGCCGCAGATCCGTGCGCGGATTACACCCCCCAAGCCAAACCGCAAAACGCCAGCCGTGATATCGTCGGGCAGGACATCGACCAGATCATGGAACAGGGTTCGATGTTGTTTGCGGTCTATGAGGACTATCCGCCCTATTCCTACACGGAAGGGGGGCAGCCCAAGGGCGTTGATGTCGAAATTGCGCGCCTGATTGCCGAGGATCTGGGCGTCGAGGCGCGGTTCAGCTTTGTCGCCGCTGCCGAGAACCTAGAGGCCGATCTGCGGTTCAACCTGTGGAAAGGTGCCTTAATCGGTGGCCGTATCGCAAATGTGATGATGCGGGTGCCCTATAACAGCGCCTTTCGCTGTCGGGTCGAACAGGTGACATTCACCGGTCAATACACCGAAGAATCCATCGCCATCGCCTATGCGAAATCCGAATATCCTGAAGAAAAACCGATCCCTGCCTATTTCCGGATCGATACGGTCGCGGTCGAGAATGACTCGATTTCCGACTTTTATCTGTCTGGGTTCGCGGGCGGACAACTGCTTGCAAATATTCGCCGTTACCCCACCATGGACCAAGCAATGCAAGCATTGGCCCGAGGAGAGGTAATGGCGGCAATGGGACCTCTGGGACAGCTTGAGGCAGGCATGACCGATGACATCGGCGTGCACCAACCGCCGTTGGCGGGCTTTGCCGTTAGCAAATGGACCTTGGGCGTTGGCGTGCATTTTGCCTATCGCGGCCTGTCCTATGCGGTGGATGATGCGATTTATGCGGCCCTGCAAGACGGGCGAATTGAACAGATTTTTAACGACTACGGCCTGAGTTTCCAGCCGCCCGTCCGCTAAGGCTAACACCTTAGTCGAATAAGAAGCGCGGCCATCAGGCACTAACATCGAAACGAGGATGGAGACGAACCATGAAACTAAGTGATTCCCGTGAGATCAAAGCCGACCGCGCAACAGTGTGGGCCGCTCTGCTGAACGCAGACGTGCTCAAGGCGTGTGTGCCTGGCTGTCAGGAAATGTCCGGCTCGCCCGAAGAAGGGTTCGAGGCCACCGTCGTCCAGAAAGTTGGCCCCGTAAAGGCGACCTTCAAAGGTGTGGTGACCCTGTCGGACATGGATGCCCCCAACAGCGTGACCCTGTCGGGCGAAGGCAAAGGCGGCGCAGCGGGTTTCGCCAAAGGTGGCGCGGACGTTCGTCTGGAAGAAATCCCCGGTGGTACGCGTCTGATCTATGACGTCGAAGCCAAGGTTGGTGGTAAGCTGGCCCAACTGGGTAGCCGCATCATCGACGGTTTCGCCAAGAAAATGGCGGACCAGTTCTTTGAGCGCTTCCAGCAAGAAGTTGAAGGCCCCGAGGCCGCAGCCGAAGTAGCCGCGCCGGCAATGGCCGAGGCTGCACCCGCTGCTGCTGCACCGGCAGAAGAGGCCGCACCGGCCAAGAAAGGTTTCCTCAAGCGCATGTTTGGCGGCTGAGGCACGAGATAAACAAACAAGAACGTATATCGGTTTAGGGAGGATCTAATGACAAAGATCACGATGACGGTGAACGGGAAGTCCTACAGCGGTGAGGTCGAAGGCCGCACGCTGTTGGTGAATTTCCTGCGCGAAACGCTGAGCTTGACCGGCACCCACGTGGGCTGTGACACGTCGCAATGCGGCGCCTGTACGGTTCACGTGAACGGCCAAAACGTAAAATCCTGCACCATGTTTGCCATTGAAGCAGACGGCGCAGACGTGACCACGGTCGAAGGCATTGCCGCGCCCGACGGTACGCTGAGCACGGTTCAGCAGGCGTTTCAGGATTATCACGGCCTGCAGTGCGGTTTCTGCACCCCGGGCATGATCATGACCGCGACCAAGCTGCTAGAGAACAACCCCAAGCCGACCGAGCACGAAGTGCGCGAGTACCTTGAGGGCAACATCTGCCGCTGCACCGGGTACCACAACATCGTCAAAGCGATCATGGCAGCTTCTGGTCAAGAAGTTACGCCCGTCGCCGCGGCCGAATAAGAACAAGGTTAAGGGAGAGAGACTATGCCCAAAGACAGCGGCATCGGCGCCAGCAGCAAGCGGCGCGAAGACGTCCGGTTTCTGACCGGCGTTGGCAACTACACCGACGACATCAACATGCACGGTCAGACCTATGCCTACTTCCTGCGTTCGGAAGTGGCACATGGTAAGATCAATAACCTCGATATCGCAGACGCATCGGCCATGCCCGGCGTTCTGAAAATCTTTACGGCGGATGATCTGACGGCTGCGGGCGGCGTGCCCTGCGGTTGGCAGGTGACCGACCGTTTCGGCAACCCGATGCAGGAACCCAAGCACCCGATCCTCGCCGAGGGCAAGGTGCGTCACGTGGGTGACCCGATCGCCTGTGTTGTTGCAGAGACCCTGGAACAGGCCCGCGATGCCGCCGAAGCAATCGAGCTGGACATCGAAGAGCTTGAGGCCGTCATCGACATGAAGGCCGCTCTGAACGACGGCGCCACCAAGGTGCACGACGATCTGGACAACAACCTCTGCTATGACTGGGGTTTCGTTGAAGAGAACCGTGATGCCGTTGATGAGGCGATCAAAAACGCCCACCACGTGACCACTCTGGAACTGACGAACAACCGTCTGGTCCCGAACCCGATGGAACCCCGTGTTGCCATCGGTGACTATTCGCGTGGCAAGGACGAATACACCCTCTACACCACCTCGCAGAACCCCCACGTCATCCGTCTGTTGATGGGTGCCTTTGTTCTGAGCATCCCCGAGCACAAGCTGCGCGTGGTTGCCCCTGACGTTGGTGGCGGCTTCGGCTCGAAGATCTACCACTACGCCGAAGAGGCAATGGTGACCTTTGCGTCCAAAGTTGTGAACCGTCCGGTCAAATGGACCTGCTCGCGCTCTGAGGCTTTCGTTTCCGATGCCCACGGTCGTGACCACGTCACCAAGATCGAACTGGCGATGGACGAAAACCACATGTTCACTGCGGTCCGCACCGAGACCTACGCGAACATGGGCGCCTATCTGTCGACCTTTGCGCCGTCGATCCCGACGTGGCTGCACGGGACGCTGATGGCTGGTAACTACAAAACGCCGCTGGTCTATGTGAACGTCAAAGCCGTGTTCACGAACACTGTTCCGGTTGATGCCTATCGTGGCGCAGGTCGCCCCGAAGCGACCTATCAGCTTGAGCGCGTTGTGGACAAAGCCGCCCGCGAACTGGGTGTCGATCCGGCCGAACTGCGTCGTAAGAACTTTATCAAACCCGAAGAGTTCCCCTATCAGACGCCGGTTGCGGTTGTGTATGACACCGGTAACTACCACGCGACCCTGGATAAGGGTCTGGAGATGGTTGATTACGCCAACTTCGACAAGCGCGTTGCGGAATCCAAAGCCCGCGGCAAGCTGCGCGGTCTGGGCATCGCCCATTTCATCGAGGCCTGCGGTATCGCACCGTCGAACCTCGTTGGTCAGCTGGGTGCCCGTGCGGGTCTCTATGAATCGGCAACGGTACGTGTGAACGCCACCGGCGGTCTGGTCGTCATGACCGGTTCGCACAGCCACGGCCAAGGCCACGAAACCAGCTTTGCCCAAGTTGTTGCCGACATGATCGGGATCGACGAAAACATGGTCGAAATCGTCCACGGTGACACCAACAATGCCCCGATGGGCATGGGCACCTACGGTTCGCGTTCGATCGCGGTTGGTGGCTCGGCTATGGTACGTGCGACCGAGAAAATCATCGCCAAGGCCAAGAAGGTTGCATCGCACCTGTTGGAAGCCAGCGAAGGTGACATCGAACTGAAGGACGGCGCGTTCAGCGTGGCCGGCACCGACAAGTCGATCACTTGGGGCGAGGTTTGCTTGGCTGCTTATGTGCCGCACAACTACCCGCTTGAGGATCTGGAGCCGGGTCTCGAAGAGACAGCGTTCTACGACCCCTCGAACTTTACCTACCCGTCGGGCGCCTACATCTGTGAGGTCGAGGTCGATGAGGAAACCGGTAAGGTGGACATCCTTGGCTTTACCGCTGCGGACGACTTTGGCAACGTCATCAACCCGATGATTGTTGAGGGTCAGGTGCACGGTGGTGTGGCACAAGGGATCGGTCAGGCGATGCTGGAAAACACCGTTTATGATGAAAACGGTCAGCTGCTGACGGGGAGCTACATGGACTATGCGATGCCGCGCGCCGCAGACGTCCCGAACTTCTCGGTTGACCATTCCTGCGTGACGCCCTGTACGCACAACCCGCTTGGCGTAAAGGGCTGTGGTGAGGCCGGTGCGATCGGTTCGCCGCCCGCGGTTGTCAACGCTGTGATTGATGCTCTGCATCGTGGTGGTCATACCCATGTCGAACATATCGACATGCCGGTCAGCCCCGCGCGTGTCTGGGCCGCAATCAACAACAAATAAGCCGTGATGGCGCGTCTGTCGGTCCGTTTCGCGGGCCGGCGGGCAACCCAAGGGAGAACGTAAAATGCATAACTTCGAATTGGTAAAACCCACCACGGTGGAAGAAGCCGTCGCGGCCCTTCAAGGTGATGATGCTCAGCCGCTTTCGGGGGGTCAGACCCTGATCCCGACGATGAAACAGCGTCTGGCAGGCTCCGAGCAACTGGTCAGCCTGACCGGTATCGCGTCGATGCAAGGTGTGACCATCTCGGGCAGCACCATCACCATCGGCGGTGCCACCACCCACGCAACCGTTTCGGCAGAAGTCGCTGCAACCTATCCGGCGCTGTCCGCGCTGGCCGGTCGCATCGGTGATCCGGCGGTCCGCAACCGTGGCACCATCGGCGGCAGCGTCGCCAACAACGACCCCGCAGCCTGCTATCCGTCGGCCGTTCTGGCCTCGGGCGCGACTGTTGTCACCAACAGCCGTGAAATCGCCGCAGACGACTTTTTCCAAGGCATGTTCGCCACGGATCTGGAAGAGGGCGAGATCATCACCGCTGTGCGCTTCCCCGTTCCGGAAAAAGCCAGCTATCAAAAGTTCGAGCAGCCCGCGTCGCGCTTTTCGCTGGTTGGCGTGTTCGTCGCAAAATTCGCGGATGGTGTCCGCGTTGCGGTGACCGGCGCAGGCGAAGACGGTGTGTTCCGTTGGGCAGAGGCCGAAGCGGCCCTGTCGGCGAACTTCTCGGCCGCTGCGGTTGAGGCACTTGATCTGCCGAGCGAAGCTCTGATCACCGACCTGCACGGGACCGCGGAATACCGCGCGCACCTGATCAAGGTCCTGACCAAGCGCGGCGTCAACGAAGCTGTCTAAGGTTTACGCGGGTCGGCGATGTCCGGCCCGTACCCAAAATGAAAACCCCCGCCCAATCGGGCGGGGGTTTGCTGTTTTAGTGGATTGGCGCCTAGACCGTCCGGATGTTCCCGTCAAAATCGACGGCAGTGATGCGGGTGAGGTCGAGGGCTTGTTTGACGCTGGCGAAATCCGTGAGTGGTGTCAGCGTCAGTGCGGTTGAGGCGGCATCGGCGCGGGTCGCGCTGGGGGCTTCGACCGATACGGTAGACCAGAGCGGCGCGCCGCCCCGTGGGTGGTGGATATGGGGCGCGGTGCCCCGCAGATCGGCAAGGGGGCTGGACGTCGCAATCGCACTATTGTGCAGGCGGCGCGTGGCGACGACGTCGGTCAGCGGGTCGGCAATCCCGACGGTCCAAGGGCCACCCAGCGCCGCGAATTCCCCCATATTGACCAAGCAATCGGTCAGCCCGTGATCGCGCAACGCCGCGGTGACCATGTCGGTAATGGCCCCTTGGGCGATGCCGTTCAGCGTGATGGCTTGACCCGCGCCAAGGGTGATCGCATCCGGTGCGATCTGCACGCGGGTCCAGTCGATTAGGGACGGATCGGCATTCGGCACTTGCCAAAGGGATTGGACAGTCGGGTCAAACAGGCCATTGGTGGCCGTGTGAACGTTGTTCGCCTCACGCAGGAGGGTATGGAATTCCGGCGGTGGTGGCCGCAGGTGGCCGGTGCGGTTCAGCTGGGACAGGGTCGAGGTCGGATCATAGAGGCTAAACAGCGCCTCACCCCGTCGCAGGGTGTCGGTTGCCGCCTTGAGAGCCACGCGGGTCAGGTCCGAGGGGCCGCGCAGGGTGATCTCGGCCTGCCCGCCAAGAGCATAGCCGCGCCATGTTGATGCGGTGGCCATACGCGGGGCCACGGCAATCGCGGCAGAGATCGTCAGGAACCGGCGGCGGGTCAATTGCGTCATTTGGAGGCCATCCTTTGGCTGCGTTTCTGGGCGAGAACCAAGGGCACACAGGTGTTTTTGTCGTCGTGGATCATCACGCAGTCGAGGCATTGGAAACACTCGGAATACTGGATTTCGCCGGTTTTCTTGATCGCGTTATAGCCGCATTTCACCTTGCACAGCTGACAGGGTGAACCGCATTCGATCCGGCGGGGAATCCATTTGCGGATGCGCAGTACCCCGCCGATCGCCATCACCGCCCCAAGGGGGCAGACATAGCGGCAGAACCCTTTGAACAGCATCGTACCAAGGATCAGCCAGAACGCCGCATAGGCCACGTAATACCAGTCGCGGATGAAAAACACGGTGATCGCGGTTTTAAACGGCTCGATCTCGGCGGCTTTTTCGGTGTGCTCGGGTGTGACGAATGCGGTGGCGATGAGACCGGCCAGCGACAGGTATTTCACGACCTTTAGGCGCTGGTCCCACGCGTTCGACGGTTTGATTTCCGGCAGACGCAGGGCGCGGCCAATGTGATGTGCGAATTCCTGAAGCGCGCCATAGGGGCAGAGCCAGCCACAGAAATACCCGCGCCCCCACAGGACAAACCCAACGATTACAAACGCCCAGATCAGTAGGGAGAACGGGTCGTACAAAAGGAACCCGAACGATCCGCCCTCAACCGCCGTGCGCAGGGTGCCAAGGACGGTGACGATGGAGAGCTGTCCCTGTCCCCACCAGCCGACAAAGCCGACGACGAAGGCAAGAATGCCAAGGCGGATCGGCGTGAACATGCGCGCGCCCGCAAGGGCCGATTGCCGCCATGCTAATGCCGCCGTCAGCCCCGTTAGGAACACGGCCAGAATGATCAGATCGGTCTGGCGGTTGCGCAGCGCCTCTAGCCACGGGGGGGCGGGTTTGATGACCTCGGGGCGGGTAAAGAACCGCTCGGGCGTGCTGTGGGTCAGGGTCATGTCGACCGAACCGGCCTCGGGGCGGAACATACCATGTTCGCGCACGGCCCGCACGCTGAGCGTCCAGTCGGACGTGGGATCAAACCCAAGGCGGCGGTCCGTGCGCAGGATCAGGCGCGGGGCATCATGCAGCTCTGCTGGGAGGTCAGGATGCAGATCGGCCAACAGGTCGGCATCGCGCAATGCGATGGGAAAGCCGCCCTGAGACGCGCTGATCCAGTCGGGGGAGGTGTTGCGCACGAAATCTTCGGACACGAGGCCATGGCGGCCCGCACCGATAACCAGAATGGGTTCGTCCGAGGTCGAGATCGACAGGAAATTGTTCAGCTCGCGCGTGCCACTGTCCGACAGAACCGCGCGTGCGATTGAGGGCGGGCCAAGGTCAACGACATAAAGGTCGAGGAAGGTTTCCTCCGGTTCTTCCGTCGCGATGGGGTCGTCGAATTCCCAGATCGTACCCTTGAACAGATCCTGCACCTCGGCGTTGGTAAAGGTCTTGCGCTGAACGATGCCGGTGTCGAGAAGGTCCTGCCACGTCAGGTCCTCGGCGTAGTCGGGGTTGGGGTGCGCAGGCGGGCCGGTACGGATGCCACCCATTTTTTCGCGTGCGACCTGTAGGGCGGCGGCAAGGATGCTCTCATGGGCAATGCGGACGCTGGCCGTGGCCTTGGTCACACCGTCCAGATAGACCAGCGCACTGCCGTCACTGCCCGCCCCATAGGGGGTGCCGACGACCAGCGTGTCGGAAATCGAATGGCCGCGATATTGCTCCATGAATTTATGGAACGGGGCCTCTCCCAGACCGGAGACAAAGATCGGTTCGTTATGCGACAACAGGCGCACGTCCAGAAACCGCCCGTCCGTGTCCAGCGTCACCAGCATATTGATCGGCGCGCCCGAGAACCCCGGCAAGGGCGCCATCGGCTCCGTTTCAAAAACATATCCGGCCGGTGCCCCGCCCGAGTTCAGCAATTCCCAAACGCCATTGTCGTTCAGCGGCTCACCCAATTCAAAGGGCGGCACGATTAGCGGCGCAATATCATCTCGTTGTAATGTGTCGGCGAACACTGCTTGGGCCATGGCAATCACGGCGCAAATCAGTCCCAGCACATTCCTCCCAAAAGTGCTCATGGCGCGAGACTAGGCAGGGGCGTTCGGGCGAAATATACGACCATGGTCGAAACACATGCGAATGTCCTTTGGCGTTTGCGGGGGAACTGGCATTTTGGGGGCGGAGGAGCCCATGACAAACACCCGTTTTCCCGTGACTTTTACGTCGCTTGCCATGCTGGGCGGGCTCTGGGTTGTGGCAGCATGGCTGACCGATGATCCGACCACGTTGCCAAGTCCTTGGATTGTTGGGGGACTTATCTGGAAACTGGCCCAGTCGGGTGAGCTTGCGACGCATGTTCTGGCCACATTGGGGCGGGTTGCGGCGGCCTTTGTTCTGGCGATGGGGATCGGCTCGGTCCTTGGGGTGGTTATGGGCCGTTCGGCGGCATTGGACCGGTGGATGGCGCCGTGGATCACAATGTTGTTAAATGTGCCCGCGTTGGTGGTGATCGTCCTGTGTTACTTGTGGATCGGCCTGAATGAGACGGCGGCGATTGTCGCGGTTGCCGTCAACAAGACCGCGATGGTGGCCGTGACCCTGCGCGAGGGCGTGCGCGCGATGGACCCTGCATTGGACGATATGGCGCGGGTGCAACGCATGTCACGCATCGCTTGGGCGCGCCATATCCTGTGGCCACAGCTGGCGCCGTTCGTGGCCTCGGCCACGCGCAACGGTCTGGCGATCATCTGGAAAATCGTTCTGGTGGTGGAATTCTTGGGCCGGTCCAACGGGGTCGGGTTCCAGATCCACCTGTATTTCTCACTGTTCGAGACGGGCTATGTTCTGGCCTATGCGCTAAGCTTTGTCGCGGTGATGTTCGTGATCGAATACGGCGTCGTCCAAAGCTGGGAGCGGCGCGCGACACGGTGGCGTCGCGCGGGGCTGCAACGGGCCTAAAGCGTCATCAACATCGGCCCGATCCCCGCGGCGGCAAAGGCCGGACCCATCGGCATACGGTCGGGATGGGCGATGGCGCGAAAATCGGCGCGCGCGGCCACGGGAATGCGGCGTGCCACGGCCAACAGGGCAATGGTCCCCACGACCCCAACGGCCAGCAGGATCAGCGCCATCTGCCACTGCAGCGGCGAAATGAACAACGTCAAAACCGGCAGGAATTTCGCGTCCCCCCCACCCATCAGGCGCATCGAAAAGGCGATCAGGGCGACGGCGAACACCACCGCCCCCGCCGTCATGCGCAACACGATGTCGGTGGTGGTCAGGAACGGCGCGCAGGCCACGAACAGGGCCAGCCCCAACAGGACCAAGGCGTTCGGGATGCGCAGCCACCGCATGTCATACCACGCCACCACCAGCAACAGCGCGGTGATGGCCCCCGTCATGGCCATGCTCATGCCACGGCACCGGCAAGGCCAAGGTGGGTGGCGGGCTCGGCGCTCATCAAGGCGTAGATCAGGTCGCTTTGGCCGGTGGTGCAGGTCTTGGCGTAGATGTTGCGCAGATGGGTGCGCATGGTGGAATTGGTGATGGCCAGTTCCGACTGGATTTGCGGTTTGCTCAACCCGCGGCTCAGCATCAGGCACACACGGTATTCCGCGCGGCTGAGGCGACAGGGGTTTTCATGGCTGAGGATCGGGGCCGCTGTGGCGGGCTGCGGGCGACGTGCGCGGTTCAGCATGCTTTCGGTCAGAACGCCCGGCGTGCGGTTTTTCCACGTCTGCGCCATGGTCGCGGCGAACATATTGATCAGGCCAACCTCGGCGGGGCCGATGGCATGGGCGAAGTGCAGTTCGAACAGGACATAGTGTTTTTCGTCCATGCCCAGAGGGATCACAGCCGTTTCGACAAAACCACGTGCGCGGTGAAAGGCGTGCAGGGCGTCGTTGTCGCCCTCATCCAGCATCGAGTGCAACCAGACGCTGCCCGGTTTGGCCATGGTGGCATAGGCGCCCAGCATGTCCTGACCGAACCCGCCCTGAACGCTGGGCGTACGATGGGCATGGGGGGCGTTGTCGGCGATCAGCCCGCGATAGGCATCGCCCGACACACGGCTATAGCGCGTCAGGATCGCCATATCGGCAAGAACCGCATCTTTGATGGAATGCAGCGCGTTGATCAGCGGGCTTTTGCCCTGCAATGCTTCGCACCAGTTTGCGATGGCGGCGATCCCGCCGGCCGCGCTGGGGACGGTGGACACCGGACCCCCCATGATCTTGGACATATCGCCCATAACTTGCCCCCAAGTTACTGTTTACACGAACACAGATCCGGCGGGTTTGGGTATGCCACCCGATCTAAGGGTGGGTAAGGCAAGAGCCATGCCAACCTTCGGGGGGAAATCTGTCAAAAGGCGTTTTGGCGACAGAATCGCGAAATATCGCGGCTTGGCCCTAAGGAATTCAGGCGCGCGGACGACAGAGTCTGACGGCGGTATTATATCTACAAGATGGATTAATCCGCCCAAAGGGATAGGTCGTGCGAAAATGGGGGGATATCGGGCGGGTGTCGCGCGATGCGTCAGGTGTCGGAAATGCAATGGCGAATGTCAGTATTTTGACGTCTATCCGCCGAAATACCGGATGTACCGGATTAACACCGGCCCGACCGTCAATAGGATCAGCGCGGGCAACATGAACCCCGCCAGAACGGCGGACATTTTCACCGGCAGCTTGTTCGCCATTTCCTGCGCGCGCAATTCGCGCATCTCGCGCAACTCATCGGCATAGGTGATCAGGGCCTCGGACATGCCTGTGCCGAACTGCATCGATTGCACGACGACGTTGGCGAAGGAGCGCACGGTATCCACGCCCGTACGCGCGGCCATGTCAGCAAGGGCGGCCTCGCGCGCGCGGCCCGCTTGGACCTGACGCTGAACACTCAGGAATTCGAACGCGATGTCGGGCGAAATCTCGGACAGTTCATTGCCCACCCGCGTCATCGCCGCGTCAAATCCCAGACCGGATTCGACCGAAATCTGCATCAGGTCCAGCGCGTTGGGAAAGCTCTCCTCGATCCGGCGTTTGCGTTCGGCCAGACGCCCGTTCAGCCAATAGACCGGCCCAAAGAACCCCAGCGCGACCAGCACCGTCAGGGTCTGAAAGGTCTGCAGGCTGTTCATGCGGCCAAAGGGCAGCACCTGTTCAAACGGCAGGCTAAGACCCGGCACGCGGCTGAGATAGATCAGGACCAACAGGACCGCAGGGATGGCAAAGCCCAGCATCGCCCGCGCAATGGTAAAGTTGATCAGTGCGCGGGGCCCGTTGAACCCCGCCTGTGCCAGTTTTTGTTGCAGTGCGGTACGCTCGGCCTGATCGCCGGGCAGGATGGTTTTCATCAACCCGCCGGGCGTCTGGGTCGGCGTGTGCAGGAACCCGCGCTCATCCCGGTGCAGGCGTTTGTTGGTGCGGCTGATGCGTTCGGCGGCGGGGTTGCGGTCATTGACGAAACTGACGGCGGCAAAGAACACCAACAGCAATCCGATCCCGACCCCGATTGAGATCACAGTTTCGGTGGAACTGAACACAGCGCCAAGGCGGGCAAATACCTGATCCATCACGGCCCCCTACATCCGGAAATTGGTGATTTTGCGCAGGATGAGAAAATTCAGCACGGTGAAGAACACGATGCTGGACATCATCGGAACGAACATCGGGTCCTCGCGCACGCCACCGAAATAGTCGGGCGACGAGACCGAGGTGACGGCGAAGATCGCCACCGGCAGGCCCGACAGGAACCACGCGGTCAAACGGCCCTCGGATGTGATCGCCTTGATCTTGCGGCGCATGGTGATGCGGTTACGGATCACGCGGGACAGCACTTGGATCACGCGGCCCAGATCGCCGCCGGTGCCGTATTGAATGCCGATGCTGGCCGACAGGTAATGCACGTCCTCGATGTCCACGCGTTCGGCAAATTCCGAAAACGCATCGGTCAGATCGTCGCCATAGCTGATGCTGTCGAAAATGATCCCGAACTCGGCGGCGATGGGGTCTGCCATCTGCTGGGCCACGGCACCGATAGAATTGTTCAGGGGATGCCCGACCTTAAGCCCCCGCGCCAATAGGTCCAGCGCGTCGGGCAATTGATGCACCATGGTATCCATGCGTTTCTTGCGGATATGGCGCAGGATCGCGACGGGGATCAACAGGCCCACGGTCACGCCCAAGGCGACCCCGCCCAGCGGGTTCAGAACCTGAACCGCCGCCGCGCCAAACCCGATGGTCAGGGTCAGGCACAGGATCAGAAACACCTGCGGTTTCATGCGCACCCCGGCTTGGGTCAACAGGGCGGGCAGGTTGCCGATAAAGGGCAAGTTGGACAGGGGCCCCGCATTCTGGCGCGGTTTCAACAGGGCCAGCAGTTCAGCGGTGGATTTCCCCTCGGCCAGCATCCGCATCCGGCGGTTGCGCACCTCGCCCAGATTTTCCTTGCGCCCCATCATCTGGGCCAGACCCGTAAAGGCCAGCAAAACCCCAAGCGCGACGCCCGTGTAGATCAGATAGATGAATTCCTGACGTTGCAGCAGATCGCTCATTCCGCGCCCCCCTGATGCACAAAGATCGACGGATCAAGGCGCACGCCCGCGGCCATCAATTGGTCCCAGCACTGGGGCCGGATGCCGGTCGACACGAATTCCCCGATGACATCGCCCTGATCGGTTTTCCCACGGCGGCGGAACACGAAAATGTCCTGCATGGTGACGACATCGCCCTCAAGGCCGGTCAGTTCCGAAATGCTCATCACTTTGCGTTTGCCGTCTGACAGGCGGTTCAACTGCACCACGAAATGCAGGCCCGCCGCGATCTGGGCGCGAATGGCACTCAGGGGGAAATCCATGCCCATCATGGTGACCATCTGTTCCACGCGCCCCACGGCGTCGCGGGCGGTGTTGGCGTGCACCGTGGTCATCGACCCGTCGTGGCCCGTGTTCATCGCCTGCAGCATGTCAAAGGCCTCGGCGCCGCGCACCTCGCCCACAATGATGCGGTCGGGGCGCATCCGCAGGGCGTTGCGCAACAGGTCGCGTTGATCGACCGCGCCGGTGCCCGATGGAGTCGGGGCCTTGGTTTCCAGACGCACCACATGGGCCTGTTGCAGTTGCAATTCGGCGGCGTCTTCGATGGTGACGATGCGTTCGGTCTTGCCGATGCTGGCCGACATCGCGTTCAGCATGGTGGTCTTGCCCGACCCCGTACCGCCCGAGATCAGAACATTGCGCCGCGCCGAGACGATGGCGTGCAGAAACTGCGCCGCCGCGCCGTTCAGCGCGCCATGTCCGACCAGTTTGTCCATGGTCAGGGGCGAGGTCGAAAATTTACGGATCGACATGGACGGCCCGTCAATCGCACAGGGGCGGATGATGGCGTTGACGCGGCTGCCGTCCTCTAGGCGGGCATCGACCCACGGGTTGCTTTCGTCGATGCGGCGTCCGACGCGGCTGACGATTTTGTCGATGATCCGCAGCAGATGGCGTTCATCGCGAAACCGCGTGGGCGTGCGTTCCAGAACGCCGCGCCGTTCGACAAAGACGTTGCGATGCCCGTTGATCAGGATGTCGCTGACGGTCGGATCGGCCAGCAGGGGTTCCAGCGGACCAAGGCCCAGAACCTCATCCAAAAGCTCATCCACCAGCGCCTTGAACGCCTCGGCGCGCAGGGGCGGCCCGTCTTGGGACAGTTCTTGCGTGACCAGCGTGGCGACCTCGCGGCGCAACTCTTCGGTTTCGATCTTGTCGATGACGGCAAGGTTCATCCGGTCCAGCAGGACGTCGTGCAGGCGGCTTTTCAGTTCCAGTGACTGTTGCAGGGCGATGTCGTCGGGGCTGGGTCCTGGTGCGGGGGCGTCAACGGCGGTCGCTGGTTGCAGCGGGACCACCTTGGCCGAGGGTTGGGCTGGTTCTTTGTGAAAGCTCCGGAACATGATCTATCCCCCTTTTGATCAGGCGCTTGGACGCGCGGTGGTTTGTTTCTGGGGCGTGCTGAGTGTAGCACGCACGTCCTTGGCCAGACGCTGGATGCCCTTGGTCAGACCGGCGCGACCGGCGACCTGTGACACGGGCACGCCGCGATCAATCGCTTCGCGCGCGGTCTTTGGATCGGACGGCAGCCAATGCGACAGGAGCCGTTCCAGAACCTTGGCGGCGGCCTTGTGGTGGCTGCGCAAAACCATCGGACGTTTCTCGAAATTGACGACCATCTCGATCGGCAGAGTCATCGCCTCTTCGGCGAAGGTGTCGATCAGGCGACGCGCCTGACGGATCGAGGGCACGCTGGTGTCGCTGACCATCAGCATCATGTCGCTGGCCTCAAGCACCGCGCCCAGCCAATCGACAACCACATGCGGCAGGTCCAGAACGACATAGTCGAACTGATCCGCCAGCAGGTTCAAAAAGCGCGCGATCTGATCACGGTTCAGCGCATCAAACGGCACCATCCGCGACGGCGCGGCGCAGACAGACAGGCCGCCTGGACCGGCCTTGGCCCATTCCTGAATGATGGCGGGCGTCGGCATGTGGCCGCTGATCGCAAAGTCATAGAGGATTTCCGAGGTCTCGACCTCAAGGAAACTGGCGATATTGCCGAACTGGACGTCCAGATCGACAAGGGCGACCGACGGTTTCGGCTGACCCTTGGCATGGGTTTGGCGTAGTTGATCGGCGAGGTTCACAGCGACAGTCGTGCCGCCAATGCCGCCGCGCGATTTCGAGACGGAAATGATCTTGCCGCGCTCGGGGCGCATGGGGGCGGTCATCAACAGGGGCCGTTGCAACCACTTGCGCACCTGATCCTGCAATTCCGATCCCGACAGGCTATCGGGCAGGACATCGTCGACACCGGCCAGCGTCAGGAACCGCGCAATGGCCAAAGGCGTGTCTGCCTGTGTCAGGGCAAGGATCGCGGTATGCGCGGGGATTTCGGCGCGCAGGGCCTTGATCGCGGCGATGTCGCTCTCATCCACATTGTCCGTGCGCAGTACGACCATGTCGTGCTGGCTAGCCAGTTGGACCGCGCTGCCGTTCAGGGCGGACAGGGTGGTGTTGCGGTCCACCACATTGACCTCGGCCATGTCGCGCAGGGCGGCAAGGCCACTGTCGGAACTGCCCGCGTTCGGGGAGATATAGATGATGGAGGAGGGTGCTTCTGTCATGGCGCGGCCCCTTTAACCTGTGTTGCCGGTGGCCAGATCCTCAGCAGGCAACGAGACGCTGAGGTCGGGAAAGGAAATGCTCATCGCGGGCAGGTCGGGATTGTCGGCGGCGCCGGTCATCCCTGCCAAGGCGCCCAGAGGCGAAACAAAGGTGAAGGTCTGGTTGGTCAGGGTCACGGTCAAAACCGGCACGAACGGACCGCCCAAAAAGCCGAGGTTCGGATCAGAGGCATAGGTGAATTGCAGATCGGCGGCGGTCGCCCCGATGGGCAGAGCGCCTGAAATCAGCGGCCAGATCTCCGCGACCGTGTCGTTGGTTTCGTCACCGGCACAGGTCACATCGGCGGGTTGGGCGCAGACCGTCGATCCCGCGCGGCAATTGGTGCCGTATTTCGGGGCGATCTCGCCATTGGGCACCACGCCGACCGTGTTGATGACCGCAACCCCGTCACAGGCGGGCGGGCGCACGGCGGCGATGCGCGCCGCGATCTGCAGGGCCTTTTCGGCGGTGACGACATGAAACGACAGGCGGCCAAAGTCGATGATGCCAAAGAACAGCAACAGAAACGCAGGCATGACCATGCCCAGCTCAACCAAGGTCGCGCCGCGCTCATCCCGCCAAAAGGCGCGGGTTATGCGGATCAGGGCGCTCATGTCCCCAAGATCCGTGCTTGGTCGGTGATCGACGTGGTCAGGGTGCCGTAGCTGGTGTTCGCCAGAGAAAAGATCGCCGCCAGAGGAAAGGTGATTTCCATCCGCGCGGTGACGGTGGCAATCGCCGTGCGCCCGCCGCGCAGGCCGCTGTCGATGCAGGTGTATGTCGGGGTGACGGACAGGATCGAAATCCCCGACGGGAACAGGGCGGTGCCGTCTTTGGCATTCGCGACGATCCCCTGCAGGGTGGCGCCGTTGACGCCCAGCGATCCGCCGGTGTCACAGATGTCGCGGTTGCTGACCCGCGCGACATAGCGGGCGGCGTCGCGCACACCGGCATGGGTCGCCTGATAGGCCCAGAACAGGCGCGCGCCCTCAATGACCACGCCGAACACCAGAACCATCACCGGCAACAGCATCGCGAACTCCGCAAGGATCGCGCCGGATTGCGAGGTCAGGAAGGATTTCAAGCCACGCATCATCGCCTCCTACCGGTACAGTTGGACAACGTCGCGGAAGATACCGCCGTCATCGCCATTGCCCGACCCGTCGCCACCGGCGCTGCCGATAACTTCGGCCCAGATATCAAGGGTCGGGGGGGACAGACCGTCATCGCCCACGGGCTCGGTCAGGAACAGTTTCACGAACTCCTCGACCGGCACGTCCTCGGCCGCACCGCCAAGGGGATAGGCGTTGCAATCAATTGCGGCGGCCACAACCACGCGGCGGTCGGGATCGGTGGCCTGATGCATCGAACATTGCGGGCGACCGGTTTCGGCCTTGCCGATCAACAGGGGATTGGTCGAGGCCCCGCCACCGGCGGCGTCGATCTCGGCCTTGTAATAGTCATAGCGGGTCAGGGCGCCGGGGTGCGGGTCGATGCCGCCATAGTTCGTCGCCACGTAATCCGCGCGGCCCAGCGACCAATCGCCATCGCCATAGGTGTCGCAGGTCCCAAGCGTCAGGCAATCATCGCGCGGAATGCCCACGGTGTCGGGCGAAATCGCCTCGTTATTGCCGATGCACTGACCGCCACTTGCAGGGACGATGCCCTTGATCACATTGGGGGCAGGGGCATAGGCGGCATTGTTGCGTTCGCCGTTCATGATGCCTTTGAAGATGTCGAACCGGACGTTAAAGATCGCGTCCTCGATCCCGACCTTTTGGCCCGGCTCAATATCCACCCCACGGATGGAAAAGCAGCGCGTGATCGACCCGCTGGCCCCGATCAGACAGCTGGTCAGATTGACGCCGGTTTTGCCCGCGCAGGGGCCGTTGGGGTCGATCAGCGTGTCCTTGGGGTCGAGAAAACCGAAATCACCCGGTGCCCATGACGCGTCCTTGCCGCCCGAGCGTAGGCGGATCATGCGGCCCGTGCTGGCGTTCGCGTCAAAACCTGCTTCGGGGATGCAGAACATCAACGGGGTGATGTCGCAGGCGTATTGGGTGAAGCCCGCGACCGCGCTGGCACGTGCGGTGCTGTCGGGGGCATCGGCGCCCGACAGGGCCGAAAACGCCGCGCCAAAGGTCAGACCGACCTCGCGGGGCGTGATGACGGCGCGGGCATAGACCGCATCGCGGGCCTCGGTCGTCTGGGTGGTGATGGGGGTGCGGTCGTCGTTCGGCAGGGCATCGTGAAAGGTCAGCGTCACGTCGGTATCGACCGACAGGGCCGCCGCGCCCGCGCCATAGGTTTGCGTGTCGGTGATCAATGCGGCGGCTGTGCGTGCGCGGATCAAGGCATCGGGATGCCCGTCCAGTTCACCGGCGGCGGCCAGAGCCACCGCATCGGCAAAGGATTGCAGTTCGGTCTGTGTCGCGGCCACGCGACCCATGTCAAAGGACAGGGCGGCGATGCCCAGAAGCGCGGCAAAGGACACGCCCCAGACAGCCATCATCGATCCGGCGTCGTCATGGACGAGCCGCGTTATGCCGAACTGCGTTTTCATTGGATGCTACCGGATTTCTTCGCGGGTCAGGATATTGCCGCGACGGACCTTGATCGTCTTGACCGGATCGGTCACCGGCAGCGGCGAACGCTCAATCATCAGATCGCTCAGCCGGATGGAGTCCAGCGGCGCGTCCTCGGTGGCCTCAAGCGTGCGCAGCGTCAGGCTGAGCGTGCCAGCCTCTTGGGCGAGGGCAAGGCGCTGCCCTTGTTCGGGGGTGACCTCAACCGTGACGGTGCGGGCGACCTCGGGGGTGTCGGATTGTTCATCCGCGTCCTGATCCACACCGATGACACGGATGTTTTGCAGGATCGTGACCGCGCGCAGGTTCTCGTCGCGCCCTTGGGTCAGCAGGATGTCCACGAAATCACCGGGGGTCACAAACCCGCCCACGGCGGTTTCGGCGTCGACCTTGACGGCCATGGCGCGGTGGTTCGGGCCAAGGGTCTGCACGATGGTGACCTTTTCGCCGAACTTGGACACTTTGTTGGCTAGGATCAATTCGCCCTGTGCGATCGCGCGACGGGCGCGGCGACCCGGATCACCGGGGTTCGGCAACAGGTTCTCATAGCCCGTGAACACACCCGTGGGGACCGCTTGGCGGGGCCACTTGATGGTGGTCAGGGACTGGCTTTCGATTTCTTGACCGAATGCGATGTCTTGGCTGGCAACGACAACTTGGACCAAGGCATCGGCGGCGATCGTGTCGGCCTGTGCGGAATGGGCGTTGATCAGGTTGCTGGCCAGATAGGTAGAGCCCCCGGCAACCATCAGCCCTGCAAGGGCCAGAGAGAGTGATTTGGTACGCATACTCACACCTCGGTGTTACTGGTTAAAACAAAATGCGTGGCACCCGCTTAGGGGCTGTCGGGTGCCACGCGTGGAACCCCGCGCCAAAGGTCGCTTGGGTTTGCGGGATTAGTCGGGCATCGCGGTCCCGGCCGCCGTCATTGCGCCGGTGATTTCACCGCCCAGCAGCGACAGGGCAGCAACGCCGATGGTCACAGCCAGTGCCAGCGCGATGCCGTATTCAACAAGGGTGACGCCTTCGTCGTCGTGACGCAGACGGATCAGGGTAGAAAGAATGAGTTCCCGCATAACAATACTCCTTACACAGCGAGGGACATACCGGAGGTCCGGCGATCTGCCTTGGCGGTTTGGGGCCGTTGGCATGTAGGATTACGCTACGCGGACCGGACGGTGTTCACATCGTCCACGGCGGCGAAGAAAACGCGCATAAGTTGTATTATTTGCGCGCTAACGCTCGATTTGGGTGAAATCGGCGGGATATCGGGGAATCGGTTGTCAGATTCGAGGCCGTGGGCGCGCGGGGATTCGCGGGGCCTAGGTCATCCGCGTCGAACCGGGGGCGGTGGATTGCGAGATGTCCGTGGTCACACTCTTGATCCCGTGAAGGTCCAAAATGCGGTCTACGGTCAGGGTGTGCGCTACGGCCTGACCCCGCAACCAGTCGTGGAACACCCGCACCGCGCGCCGTTGCAGGTGCCGGTTTGGACAGACCAGCCAATAGGCGTCATAGCGCAGCGCGGGGAACTGGCGCAGCATCGGCACCAACGCGCCGCTGTCGACCAACCCCGCCGTCAGGGCCAGAGATTCCAGAACCGCCCCCGCACCATCGGCGGCCATTTGCAGCGCCATGGACGAGCGGTCGATCAACATCGTGCGTGTGTCCAGTGCCGGATCGAACCCGTTGCGCGACAGCCATGCCGACCATTGCACCACCGTGCGGGCGCTGTTGATCAGGCGGGCCTTTGTGATCATCTGTTCGGGCGTTTCACAGGTGCGGTGCAGGTGTTTCAGGTAATCAGGGCTGACCAGCGGGATGATCACGTCCTCGATCACCGGAATGCTGGACAGGCCCGGCCAGTCGCCCGCGCCATAGCGGATGTCGACGTCCATCACCTCGCGGTCGAAATCTGTCGCGTCGGGGGCGGCATCGACGCGCAGGTCCCATTCGGGGAATCGCTCAACGAAATCGGCCAGACGCGGACCCAGCCAGCGCACGCCAAAGCTGGGCGAGGCGCGGATGCTGAGGCGGCGGCCCTCATGGATCTTGCCCAGATCGCGGCGCGCATCGCGCAGGATGCGGATGGCGGATGAACTGGCCTGAAACAGCTGTTCGCCCTCTAGCGTCAGGCTTAGACGCCGACCGTCCCGTCGAAACAGACGCAGACCCATCTGTTGCTCAAGCAGCTTGATTTGTTGGCTAACCGCGCTGGGCGAGACCGACAATTCCACCGCCGCCTTGGACAGGGTGCCGCGCCGCGCAACGGTTTCGAAATACAGATAGCTGTTGAGGCTGGGTTCTTTGGACATGGGACCGGCATTGGAGGTGATGTGCCTATGAATGAGGCTTTGAGCTGAAATGCAAAGGAAAAAATTTCCGACTATAAAAGTCAGGATTGACATGTCCGACTGAATCAGTCAGGTAATGCCTATCCAAGCCATCCCTCTGGGAAAGCCAAGCAACCATTCCAATGAGGAGAGATTGATGTCTCTGCCGAAAAAGACCGACACGGGGCAAAGGGAAGCCTCGCGCGTTGTCTGCGATGATTGGTTCGATCTGGTCTCGCAGGTGTTCAACGGTGGCTTGGGCGCCGAGCCCCGCATCAATGCCGTTCTGGATTTCTACGAGGGGGCAAAACGATGAACATGCAGACCACGAATATCACGATGGAAACCGTGCCCTGCGTTGACGCCCGTCTGTTGACCCAAGGTGGCCAGACCGCGTCGATCGTTCTGGACGGTCAGGTTTACACCCTGCGCATCACCCGCGCGGGCAAGCTGATCCTGACGAAATGACGGCCCATGCCCCCATAACCGGCGGCGCCCCCGTCAGCACGATGGCCACCTTGCCTGGGCGTCAGGCCCTGATGGTGCGCTATCTGCGGGATTGGTGCGACAGCGCCGACGGCCAAATCCGCGTCTGGTCGGATTTGGCGACACGGCTTGGCCCCGCGCGGGGTCAGGCGGCGCTGAAGGCGTTTGAGGATATGGTGGCGATCCTGCTGGCGTTTGGACGCCGCCCGTTGGTGCGCCATCAGGCCAATTGCACCTGTGTCGGCTCGGACGAAGCCGTGGTCGCCCTGATGGTCAGCACCGCCGCAACGGGGGCCGAAGAAGAAGCCATGATGATTGGCGCGCTGTTGGTGCGTGCCGACATGATCCGCCCGCTTGTGGACGCCGCGATGCGTCTGGGCGTCAACCTGCCAGAGAACGCGGCCGCACCGATTGGTGCGGTCAACACCACAAAACACTAAGACGATTATCTAGCGAACAGGAAAACAAGATGAAGAACGTAGCAACCACCGTGTCGGCGATTGCACTGGGTGCGGCGATGACAGCCGGTGCCGCACACGCAGGTCAGCAAGAGGTCCTGAACACCTATGCCGACATCGCCGATGCTGTTTACACCGACAGCCTGACCACCGCGAAAACCCTGCAAGAGGCGGTCAACGCCCTGGTCGCGGCCCCGTCGGCAGAGAACCTGCAGGCGGCCAAGGACGCATGGCTGGCGGCGCGCGTTCCCTATCAGCAGTCCGAGGTCTTCCGGTTCGGCAACGCGATCGTTGATGATTGGGAAGGTAAGGTCAACGCATGGCCGCTGGACGAGGGTCTGATCGACTATGTTGATGCGGCCTATGGCGGTGCGACGGATGAAAACACCTATGCGGTTCTGAACGTGGTTGCGACGCCGACCTTTACCCTGTCGGGTGCGGAGATCGACGCCACCGCGATCACGCCCGCCCTGTTGGCCGAAACCCTGCATGAAGCCGACGCGGTCGAGGCCAACGTCGCCACCGGTTATCACGCGATTGAATTCCTGCTGTGGGGGCAGGACCTGAACGGGACCAAGGCGGGCGCAGGCAACCGTCCGTGGACCGATTTTGCCGCTGGTGAAGACTGCACCAATGGCAACTGTGACCGTCGGGGCGAATACCTGACGGCAGCCACCGAACTGCTGGTTTCCGATCTGGAATGGATGGCGGCCCAATGGGGGGCCGAGGGTGAGGCACGCCAAACCCTGCTTGATGATCCCGACGCGGGGATTGTCGCCATCCTGACCGGCATGGGCAGCCTTTCCTATGGCGAACAGGCTGGCGAGCGGATGAAGCTGGGCGTGCTGTTGAACGACCCCGAGGAAGAGCACGATTGTTTCTCGGACAACACGCACAACAGCCATTTCTACGACGGTCTGGGCATCCGCAACGTCTATGTGGGTGAATATGTCGGCGTAGACGGGCGCGTTGTGTCGGGCGAGAGCCTGTCGTCGCTGGTCGCGGCCGCAGATGCGGATGTTGACGCGGCTCTGAATGCGGCGCTGGACAAGACCATGTTCGAACTGGCCCAGATCAAGATCGCGGCCGAGGCGGGCTTTAGCTATGACATGATGCTGGAGCGCGGCAATGCCGAGGGTGAGGCGTTGATCCTGTCCGCTGTGGACGCGCTTGTCGGGCAGACCCGCGAGATTGAGCGCGCGGTGTCCGCCCTTGGCCTTGACCAGATCGGGTTTGAAGGCAGCGATAGCTTGGACAACCCCGACGCGGTGTTCCAATAAGACCAAAACGGGGGGCCAGATCGGCCCCCCGACCCCTTTGATGATCCCAGCCAGCGGTCCAGCCGCGCCAGGAGTATCCGAAAATGACTATGGGTTCGCGTGCAGTGATGACTGCGTTCAATCTGGTTTTGGCCACCGGTATCGCGCTGGGGGCAGGGGCCGCAGGGGCCGAACCCGCGACCATCTGGGACGATCCGCATCTGTCGGTGATCCCACGCACCGCCAAAGAGGCCGCGCGCATCGCCGCCGTCACCGCGCCGACCACCGATTTTTCCAAACCTGAATCCTTTGAAACCAATCCCGCCGGTGCCGCCACAGTGCGCGCACGCACGGATGCCGACGCGTTTTCCCAACCCTCGGGCAACATCGAATTCGCGCGTGAGCTGGATTTCAAGTTGGGCAACGGGTTGTTCAAAAAGCTCTGGGTGTCTTCGCCGTCCTCGACCTTGGCGTCCGACGGGTTGGGGCCCATCTACAACGCGCGGTCGTGTCAGCGGTGCCACCTGAAAGACGGACGCGGCCATACACCGGTTGATGCCAGTGACGATGCAGTGTCGATGTTCCTACGCGTGTCTGTGCCCGCCACCGAACAGGACCAGATGACCGCGATAGAGGCCCATCTGGCCGATCTGGGCGACACGACGCCCCGCACACGTCCCGAACCGACCTATGGCGGCCAGTTTCAGGACTTCGGCATAGCCGGTCACGCGTCCGAGGGGCGGATGGTGATTGAATACACGGTCGAACCTGTGGAACTGGCGGACGGTACTGTGGTTGAACTGCGCCGCCCGACCTACAGCGTGGCCGATCTGGGCTATGGCGCTATGGCCGAGGACACGATGTTTTCGCCCCGCGTGGCGCCGCCGATGATCGGTCTGGGCCTCTTGGAGGCGATCCCCGCCGCCGACATCATTGCAAACGCCGATCCCGAGGACGCGGATGGCGACGGTATTTCGGGCAAGCCACAGATCGTTTGGTCTGCCGAGTTTGATCGCCCGATGCTGGGCCGGTTCGGATGGAAGGGCGGTAATCCCACCGTTCGCCAGCAAAGCGCCGAGGCCTTTGCCGGAGACATCGGGATTTCCAGCCCCCTTGTGAACCGCCCTCATGGCGATTGCACCACGGCCCAAGACGCCTGTGTCACTGCCCCGCATGGCGATAATGATGATCGCGGGTTCGAAATTGACGCCGAGGGTCTGGACCTTGTGACCTTTTACATCCGCAACTTGGCCGTGCCTGCGCGCCGCGACATTGACGACCCGACCGTTTTGCAGGGAAAACAGGTGTTCTATGACGCCGGTTGCACCTCGTGCCACACGCCGAAATACGTCACCAACCGCCTGAATGATCAGCCCGAGCAGAGCTTTCAACTGATCTGGCCCTACACGGATCTGCTCTTGCACGATATGGGTGCCGGTCTGGCCGACAACCGTCCCGAGGGGCGCGCGAACGGGCAGGAATGGAAAACGCCGCCCCTGTGGGGGATCGGCCTGACGGAACAAGTGAACGGCCATACGCAGTTTCTGCATGACGGGCGGGCGCGCAGTTTGCTAGAGGCAGTACTGTGGCACGGCGGTGAGGCCCAAGCGGCCCGCGATCATGTGGTCGACCTGTCTGCCGAGGACCGGAATGCGCTGATAGAATTTTTGGAAAGCCTATGAAACATCTGATTTTTGCGGCCGCGGTCGTTGTCGCGGCGCCCGCATATGCGGATGTAAAGGACGCAGTGGAAAACCACGCCCTGCCTGCGATTGACGCGTTCCATACGGCCGCAACGGATTTATTCGAGGCCTCGATCCGTGACTGTCTGGCCGAGGCGATGGTCGATCCCTATAACGCCGCCTATGACGCGTGGATGGGCATGTCGCATCTGCAGGCCGGACCGGTCGAAACGGGTGGGCGTGGTCTGGCGATTGCGTTCTGGCCCGATAAACGAGGCATGGTTCAGCGCACCGTGACCCGCATGGTGGCCGATCAGGACCCGATCGTGACGAACCCCGACGAATTCGGTGAGGTGTCGATTGCGGGGCGGGGCCTGTTCGCGCTGGAATATCTGTTGTTCGATCCGGAACTGTCGATCTATCAGGCGGGCGATTACACCTGTGCCATGGTGCGCGCGATCAGTGCCGATATGGTCACCATGGCCGAGGAGATCCAAGCCGAATGGACACAGGACTATGGCCCGTCCCTGATCAATGCGGGGGCCGAGGGGAACACGCGGTTCTTGTCCCCGGTCGAGGCACAGCGCGCGATCTATACATCTATCGTGACGGGACTGGAATTCACCGCCGATCAACGCCTTGGCCGTCCCCTTGGTACGTTCGACACGCCCCGCCCTACGCGGGCCGAGGCGTGGCGCTCTACCCGCAGCCTGCGCAATGTCGAACTGTCCCTGAACGCGCTCTATGATCTGGCTCAGGAATTTGCCGATGGGCCGACACCCACGATGGACGCCGCGTTTGAGCGCGCGATGAACTCTGTTCAGAAATTCGGCGATCCGGTTTTCGCGCGGGTGGCGGACCCGCAGGGCTGGTTCGAGGCGGATGTGATGCGCCAATCGATCAAACAGGTCGAACAGGCAATCGCCACTGATATAGGAGAGCCGCTGGGGATCGCGGCCGGTTTCAACTCTTCGGACGGGGATTGATAATGCCAACGCGTCGTCAAGTACTTGGAACGTTTCTGGCCGGATTGGCCGCCCCGCGCATCGGCTGGGCCGCGGCGGGTAGCCCTGCCTATCTGGGTGCCGCGAAAGAGGCCGATGGGCAGTTCGCCCTGTTCGGTCTGGATGAGGCGGGGATGGATGTTTTCCGTATCCCGCTGCCTGATCGCGGTCATGCTGCCGCCTGTCACCCGACTGTGCCCGAGGCCGTGGCCTTTGCCCGCCGTCCGGGTCGGTTCGCGATTGTTCTGGATTGCGTCACGGGTCAGGTCACGCACCAGATGGATGCGCCCGACGGGCACCATTTTTATGGCCACGGCGTGTTCATCGGCGGCGGCGATATCCTTGCCACTACCGAGAACCATATCGATAGTGGTCAGGGCCGGATCGGTCTATGGTCGCGGTCCCAAGGGTACAAACGCATTGGCGAATTCGCCTCGCACGGGATTGGCCCCCACGACATCCGCCGGTTGGATGGGGACGTGTTGGTCGTGGCGAATGGCGGTATCCTGACCCATCCCGATCATGGGCGGGACAAGCTGAACCTTGATACAATGCGCCCGAACCTTGCCTATCTGTCGAGTGCTGGCGAGGTGCTGGATATGGTCGAACTGGACCCTGAGTTGCGCCACGCGTCGATTCGCCATCTGGCGGTGCGCGGTGATGGATTGGTCGCCTTTGCCATGCAGTGGCAGGGCGACGCATTGGACGTTGCGCCCCTGTTGGGCCTGCACCGTCGCGGAGACGCGCCCGTTTTGGCCGAGGCCGATTATGCAGAACAGCGCGCGATGAACGGCTATGCCGGATCGATCTCGTTTGACGGGATCGACGGGCGGACGGTGGCGATCACCTCGCCCCTTGGGGGGCGCGTCCACCGGTTTGATGATCGCGGCACGTTCCTGTCGTCGTTCAACCGCGCAGATGTCTGTGGCCTTGCGCCCGCGCTGAACGGCTTTGTCATCAGCGACGGTTTGGGCGGGTTCAGCGGGCTGTGCGACGGTCGTGTGCGTCCACTGAACCTGTCCGATGGACGGGCGTGGGACAACCACCTGATCCGGGTTGAGGCGGTTTAATCCGCCTCAGGTTTGCCGTTGCGGATTGCGGTCAGGCCCTTGGGGATCAGGCCGTCCACCGAGGCGCGTTCGACCATCGCACCCGCGTCTTGCAGGGCGGCGAGATAGGCCTCGCTCAGTGCGCCGTCGCCCAGAACCACCACCATCTGGCCCAACCAATAGGCCCGCGCACCGGCCAATTCGACGCCGATCACCGTACCCGCGATGCCGGCGGCAAGGCCAGTTGCGCCCGTGGGGTTCAGGACCTGCTCTGCGCGCAAAGTCGCAAGGCGTGATGCCATCCGGTGCGGGTTCGACATGGCATCCTGAACGGCGTTCAAAAGCGTGGATCGATCAAAGTCGTTGGTCAGAGGCGGCGCAAGGGACGCGATCAATTCGCCAATGACAAAGGACTGAAAACTGACGATTTCCTCGGCGCTGATGTGGCACCATTTCGTATCTGGGCCGGGGATGCACAGGATGCCGTCGAATTTCGGATGTTCGGCAAGGTAGCCTGCGATCAAGGCCTCGGATCCCTGCAATATGTCGGCTGGCTGACCCTGTGATACGGCGGGGATCAAATGGATCGACAGGCGAGGATCGCCGCCGGTTGGGTCAACCGGAGACAGCTCGGCCGGTTTGCACGGCACCGGCACAAATCCCGCGCCAAGGGCCACAGGCGCACCGCTGACCACGACTGGTGTCTTGCCCGACAGAAACGGTTCGACATGGGGCAGGATCGCGGCGCAGAACCCAGAGATGTCCGCGACCGGCGCCCCCAACGGCACGTCGATCTGGTCCAGAACCGCGTCCCCGTCGCCCATCGGCCAGACGGTCAAACCATCCGCGCGCCAGTCTACCGCGATCCAGTGTGCCTGTGTCATAGCCGGTTCCCTTGTCGATACATCCACGCCGAAATAGGGCAAAATACCCCGCACGAAAAGGGGGCGTTCCTTAACGGTGCGTTAACACCTCGCCCGCGCGCCTTACCCCTTTCTTACCATTTTAACCCACGGTTCGGGCGATGCTTTTTAACCGGGGAATCCGATGTCTGACAGTTCCGATAAATTGAACCTGCCGTATATTCAGCCCTCACAGGCGCAAAAACATGTGACCCATAATGAGGCGATCCGCATTCTGGATGTGCTGACCCAGATGAGCGTGCAAAGCGACGATAACACCGCCCCGCCGGGTGGGGCCGTGGATGGGGATAGCCACATTGTGCCGCTGGGCGGACAGTTCGATTGGGCCGGTCAGGACGGCAAGATCGCCACGCTGCAGGACGGGTCGTGGCAGTTTCTGACGCCCGCCGCAGGGTGGCGCGCCTATGTCGCCGCGCGCGGGGCGATGGTGGTCTATGACGGCGCGGCGTGGGGTGCCCTTGGGGTGTCCGAGGTGCAGAACGCCGATCTGATCGGGCTGAACACCACCGCCGATGGTGCCAACCCCTTTTCGGCCAAGGTCAACTCGGCCTTGTGGACAGCCCTGCCCGTGGCGGATGGGGGCAGCGGTGACATCCGCATGACGATGAACAAGGACACGACCGGCGACGATGTCGGCATGGTGTTCCAGACGGGCTATGTCACCAAGGCGTTGCTGGGCTGTTTCGGGTCGGATGCGCTGCGCCTGTCGGTGTCGCAGGACGGGTCGGCGTTCTTTGACGGGATTTCGATTGATCCCGCGACGGGGATCGCGTCGCAACCGCAACTGCCGCGCGCGATTGCCTATACGAACTACGACAACTGGCTGGACAGTGCGGGGTGGACGACGGTCGGTCTGAATAACGCCGACTACAATGCCCAAGGCGTGTTTGACGGCGCGACCAATGCGTTTACTGCGCCGATGGCGGGTACCTATCAGATCGGCGCGACACTGGCCTATCAACAGGACAGCACGGCGGCGGGCATCCGTGGGCGTTTGCTTTTGAACGGCGCGACACAGCTGCGCGGCGGGCGGGCGGAATTGCCCGTTGGGATCACAAGCGGCGAGGCGGTTTTGCACCTACAGACCCTTGTGTCGCTGTCTGCCGGTGATGTGGTGACGCTGCAGGGGCAGGGCGTTGGCGCACCGGCCTATGCGGCGGCGGATCAAACCACCATGTGGATCGCCAAAATCGGCTGATCCTCAGGTGAATTTCCGGAAAAACCGTGTCTGATTGAACATCTCTTCAAGTTTTTCCATGCGCGGGCGGGTTTGGTCCCAGTTCCGCTCGCGCACTGCGGAAATGATGGTTTCCAGCAACAGCAACGTCACCACATTCGAATCCCACGCGGAGGGCACGACGATCCGGCTGTTGAAACTGGCCCGCGCCAGACGGTGGATGGGCGAGCGCCATTGATCCGTGAACAGGATGATCTCGGCCCCCTGTTCGCGCGCCATCTCGGCCAGCTTTAGCGTGCTGTTTTCATACCGGCGCACGTCGAAAATCACCAAGACATCGCCGGGTTTGATGTCCAGCAGGTAATGCGGCCACGTGTTCGAATTTGAATGGAAATTCACCACTCCGGCGCGGATCATCTGCATGTGCATGTAGAAATATTCTGCCAATGCATGCGTGATCCGACCGCCCACGACGTTGATCGTGCGGTCCTGATCGGCCAACAGATCGCAGGCCTGATCGAACATCTGCATATCAATCTGGCCAAGGGATTGGCGGATGTTGCCGATCACCGCCTCGGTGAAACGGTTCAGGATATGCCCATCCGGCGCCTGTTCGGCCCAAGACTCGTGTTTGGTGATGGGACCCGAGATTTTCGCCTCAAGTTCCGCGCGTAGGGCGTTCTGAAAATCGGGAAAGCCTTTGAACCCCAGCTTTTGCACCATCCGCGCGACGGTGGGCGATGACACATCCGCCGCCTGTGCCACCGTGGTGATCGAGCCCATGCCCGACATCGGATAGTTGTCGAGGATCGTGTGGGCCAACTGACGTTCGGCCCGTGTCAGGTCGTCAAGACGGGACTGAAGCAGTTCGGCAATGCTGTCTGGGGTGTCTCTCACGTCGTGCCCTTTTTTTCTACATATACCAACAGGCCACCCCCTCTTGAAGAGAAGTTTTCAGAAATTCAGTTGACAGGTCAAGTGAGTCTGGAGAAATCTTTTCAACAGGCGAGGGTCTGATGAAAAATAGTCAAAAACTGGAATGTACGGACAAAGCTGTGGACGTGTGGAACCCCGAGGGGCGCGCGCCGGTGGTGTTTGTGTGCGAACACGCCAGTAATTTCTTTCCACCCGAGTTTGACGCGCTGGGCTTGGACGCGGCCGCGCAGGTGTCCCATATCGCGTGGGATCCGGGTGCCTTGGCGGTTGCCATGGGGTTGGCCGACCGGTTTGATGCGCCTTTGGTTCATGCCTGTGCGTCGCGGCTACTCTATGATTGTAACCGCCCGCCCGAGGCCGCCGATGCGATCCCTGCGCGCAGCGAACTGACCGATGTGCCCGGCAATATCGACCTGAACGCCGATCAACGCGCAGCGCGCGCCGCACGGTTCTATGCGCCATTCCGCGCCAAGCTGGCCGAGGTTCTGGACACACAAAACCCCGCCGCGATGATCACCCTCCACAGCTTTACCCCCGTTTACAAAGGGCAGGCGCGCGCGGTCGAACTGGGCATCCTGCATGACGATGACGCGCGGTTGGCCGATGCGATGTTGGCCCATGCGGATGAGACCGATATGCTGACCCTGCGCAACGATCCCTATGGGCCGGCGGACGGGGTGACGCATACGTTAAAACTGCACGCGATGGCGCGGGGCATTGCCAATGTGATGATCGAAATCCGCAATGACCTGTTGGTCACAGAGGCGCAACAGGACGGGGTTACGGATGATCTGACGCGGATGATCCGCGCGGCGATGGCCGATATCGGTCACCCCCTGAGAGAGGAGGCCGAGCCATGCCCAAAATCATAAGCCACTATGTGCGTATCGTGGACGCGGTGAACTACCGGATTGGCCGGATCATGATGTACGGGATTTTCGTCATGATGGGCATTTTGCTGTGGTCGTCGATTTCCAAGACGTTTTTCCTGCCCTCCCTCTGGACGCTGGAAATGGCGCAGTTTGCGCTGGTCGCCTATTACATCATGGGCGGGCCTTATTCGCTGCAACTTGGCTCAAACGTGCGGATGGACCTGTTTTATGCGGAATGGTCGGACCGCAAAAAGGCGTGGTTTGACAGTTTCACCATCCTGCTCTTGATGTTCTATCTGGGCGTCCTCCTCTACGGCGCGATCGATAGCACCGCCTATTCCCTACAATATAATGAGCGCAGCCCGACCGCATGGCGGCCCTATCTCTGGCCAATCAAGGTGACGCTGTGCGTGGGTATCTTCCTGATGCTGCTCCAAGCCATTTCCGAACTGTGCAAAGACATCGCCAAGATCCGTGGGGTTGAATTGTAATGTCCTACGAGATGATCGCCATTTTGATGTTTTCATCCATGATGCTGATGCTGCTGACCGGTCAGCGGGTGTTCGGCGCGATTGGCGGGGTGGCGGTGATTGCCGCGTTGGCTCTGTGGGGGCAGGGGGGATCGGTGATCCCGTTCTCGTCCACGATGAAGCTGATGAAATGGTATCCGTTGCTGACGCTGCCGATGTTCATTTTCATGGGCTATGTCCTGTCCGAGAGCAAAATCGCCGATGATCTGTACAAGATGTTCCATGTCTGGATGGGGCCGGTGCAGGGCGGTTTGGCGATTGGTACGATCGGGTTGATGGTGCTGATTTCCGCGATGAACGGGTTGTCCGTGGCGGGGATGGCGATCGGGGCGACGATTGCCCTGCCGGAACTGCTGCGTCGTGGGTATGACAAACGCATGGTGACGGGCGTCATTCAGGCGGGGTCCAGTTTGGGCATCCTTGTGCCGCCGTCCGTCGTTTTGGTCCTATATGCGATGATTGCGCGCCAACCGGTGGGGCAACTGTGGCTGGCCGGGATCGTGCCGGGCCTGATGATGGCCGCGTTGTTCGTGATCTATATCGTGATCCGCTGCCGCATTCAGCCCGAGTTGGGCCCGACCCTGCCGCCCGAAGAGCGCAATGTCTCCCGCGCGGAAAAGCTGCGCCTGCTGCGGGCCGGTTTGCTGCCCCTGATCATTTTTGCCGCGATGATGGTGCCGTTTATTAACGGCTGGACCTCGCTGGTGGAAAGTTCGGCCATTGGCGCGCTAACCGCGTTTATGGCGGCGGTGATCAAGCGGCGCATGACGCGCGAAGTGTTCGAGGTTTCGGTGCGTCAGACACTGGCGATCACCTGTATGTTCATGTGGATCATTCTGGCGGCGCTGGGCTTTGGGGCGGTGTTTGACGGCCTTGGGGCGGTGCGCGCGATTGATACCCTGTTTACCGAGCGCCTTGGTCTTGATCCGTGGATGATCCTGATCCTGATGCAGCTCAGCTTTATCATCATGGGCACGTTTCTGGATGACACGGCGATGCTGGTGATTGTGGCGCCGCTTTATGTGCCGCTGGTCAAGGTGCTGGGGTTCGACCTGATCTGGTATGGGGTGCTGTATACGATCACGACCCAGATCGCCTATATGACGCCGCCCTTTGGCTATAACCTGTTTTTGATGCGCGCGATGGCCCCGCCGGAAATCGGCATGCGGGACATCTATGCGTCGATCCTGCCCTTTGTTCTGGTGATGGTGTTTGCGCTGATCCTTGTGATGGCGTTCCCGCAAATCGCCCTGTGGCTGCCGCATTACGTGTACGGACTTTAACAAACGGCCCTGAGAATTCGGGGCGGAAAAGAGCGGGCAAACCCGCCGTTTCAAAACGACCAACATGGAGAAGAACAGATGACGACAAGACGTAAGTTCCTACAGACCGCCGGTCTGGCCGGTGCCGCCGGATTGGCCGCACCCGCCGTTCATGCGCAATCCACGATCAAATGGCGGATGCAGACCTATGCCGGTGCTGCACTTGCCGAACATGTGGTGAAACCCGCCATCGACAGCTTTAACAAGATCGCTGGCGATCAGATGCAGATCGAACTGTACTACGCCGATCAGCTGGTCCCGACGGGCGAATTGTTCCGCGCGATGCAGCAGGGCACGATCGACGCGGTGCAATCGGATGATGACTCGATGGCCTCGCCGACTGAGGTCACTGTGTTCGGCGGCTATTTCCCCTTTGCCAGCCGCTATAGCCTCGACGTGCCGGTTCTGTTCAACCAATACGGCCTGAACGAAATCTGGGACGCGGAATATTCCAAGGTCGGCGTGAAACACATCAGTGCGGGCTCGTGGGATCCTTGCCATTTCGCGACCAAGGACCCGATCAACAGCCTTGCCGATCTCAAGGGCAAGCGCGTCTTTACCTTCCCGACCGCCGGTCGCTTCCTGTCGCAGTTCGGCGTCGTGCCGGTTACCCTGCCGTGGGAAGATATCGAGGTCGCGGTCCAGACCGGCGAACTTGACGGGATCGCATGGTCGGGCATCACCGAGGATTACACGGTCGGTTGGGCCGATGTGACCAACTATTTCCTGACCAACAACATCTCGGGCGCATGGATCGGGCATTTCTTTGCCAACCAAGACCGCTGGAACGAAGTGCCGCCGCACCTGCAGGAACTGCTCAAGGTCTGCATGGAGCAATCGCACTATTACCGTCAGTGGTGGTATTGGGGTGGTGAGGCCGCGCTGCGCGTCAACGGCACCAAGATGCAGCTGACCTCGATCCCCGACGCCGAATGGGAGCAGGTCGAGGCCGCCGCCCAGACCTTCTGGGAAGAGATCGCCGCCGAGAGCGAGACCAAGGCCAAAGTGGTGGAAATCTTCCGCCAATATAACGCCGATATGCAAAAGGCTGGTCGTCCGTACCGCTACGGCTAATCTGACATTGCGGGGTGCCGTTCGGGCGCCCCGCGCTCTAACCCAAGGTGAGATCGCAATGCCCGGAAACCTGACATTTGATGCGCTGAAATCCCGCGTGGCCAGCGGGGAAATCGACACGGTGATTGCCTGTGCCCCCGATATGCAGGGACGTCTGATGGGCAAACGCTTTCAGGCCCAGCATTTTGTCGAAAGCGCGTGGGAAGAGACGCATTGCTGTAACTATCTGCTGGCCACAGATATGGAGATGAACACGGTCGAGGGATACGCCGCGACCAGTTGGGCCAGGGGCTATGGCGATTATGTCATGCGCCCCGACATGGACACGTTGCGCATTATTCCGTGGTTGGCGGGGACGGCCTTGGTTCTGTGCGATCTGTTGGATCATCACACGCATGACGAGGTGCCCCATGCGCCGCGTTCGGTCTTGAAACGGCAACTGGCCCGCCTGCGCGAGTTGGGGTTTGATATGATGGCCGCGACGGAACTGGAATTCTTTGTGTTCCGCGAAACATTCGATCAGATGCGCGATCAGTCCTATCGCGATATGACCGTGATCAGCCCCTATAACGAAGACTACCATATCTTCCAGACGACGAAGGAAGAGGGCCTGATGCGCGCGATCCGCACGGGTCTGTATGGTGCGGGCATTCCGGTCGAAAACACCAAGGGCGAGGCCGACGCCGGTCAGGCCGAGGTGAACGTGAAATACAGCGATGCGCTGGACATGGGGGATACGCATGTTCTGGTCAAAAACGGCGTCAAAGAGATCGCGTTCCTGACGGGCAACGCCGTGACCTTTATGGCGAAATGGAGCCACGATGCCGCCGGATCGTCCAGCCACATCCACCAGTCCCTGATCCATCTCGACAGCGGCAAGTCGGCGTTTTTCGATCCCGATGGCCCGCACGGCATGTCCGATCTGATGCGCAAATATCTGGCCGGATTGCTGAAACACGCGCGGGAAACGACGCTGTTCCTTGCGCCCTATATCAATTCCTACAAACGCTTTGTGGCGGGCACCTTTGCCCCGACCAAGGCGATTTGGTCCGTCGACAACCGCACCGCCGGTTACCGCGTGTGCGGTCCGGGTACGGGCGGCGTGCGCGTGGAATGCCGCGTTGGCGGGTCCGACCTGAACCCGTATCTGGCCTTGGCGGCGCAACTGGCCGCCGGTATCGCGGGGATTACCGGTGATTACACGCTTGAGGACGAGTTTACCGGCGATGCCTATGCCGCAGCGGACGCGCGGTCGATCCCGCTGACCCTGCGCGAGGCGACGGCGGAATTCGATGCCTCGACAATGTTGCGGGCGGCCCTTGGGGACGGCGTTGTGGATCACTATGTCCACGCGGCCCGCTGGGAGCAGGAAGATTTTGATCGCAAGGTGACCGACTATGAAGTCGCCCGCGGATTTGAAAGAGCGTAAAGCATGACAACTACCCTGAAATGTATCTCGCCGGTCGATGGGTCGGTCTATGTCGAACGTCCCCTGATGGGGCTGGACGATGCACAGCGCGCCGTTGCCGCCGCCCGCGCGGCACAGCGCGATTGGGCCGCGCGCCCCATGGCCGAAAGGATCGCACTGGTCACCAAGGCCACGGCGATCATCGGTGAGATGAACGATGAAATCGTCCCCGAACTGGCGTGGCAAATGGGCCGCCCCGTGCGCTATGGCGGGGAATTTGGCGGGTTCAACGAACGCGCGACCTATATGGCCGAGATCGCAGAATCGGCGTTGGCCCCCATCATGGTTGAGGATAGTGCGACGTTTGGCCGGTACATAGAACGCGTGCCGCATGGCGTCGTTCTGGTCATTGCGCCGTGGAACTATCCGTTCATGACGGCGATCAACACCATCGCGCCCGCCCTGATTGCGGGCAACACCGTGGTCCTGAAACACGCCAGCCAAACGCCGCTGGTGGGTGAACGCCTTGCCACTGCGTTTGAACGGGCTGGTGTGCCCACGGATGTGTTCCAGAACCTGTTCTTGGGCCACGACGTGACCTCGGCCCTGATCGGGGCACGGGCGTTTGATTTCGTGAACTTCACCGGTTCGGTCGCAGGCGGTCAGGCGATTGAGCGCGCGGCGGCGGGCACCTTTACCGGTCTGGGGTTGGAACTGGGCGGCAAGGATCCGGGCTATGTCATGGAGGACGCCGATATCCGCGCCGCCGCCGAGACCCTGATGGACGGGGCGATGTTCAACTCGGGCCAATGTTGCTGCGGGATCGAACGGATCTACGTGGCCTCGGCGGTCTATGACGACTTTATCGAGGCCTGTCTGGACGTTTTGTCGGGAACCGTTCTGGGCAATCCGCTGGATCCTGAAACGACCATGGGCCCGATGGCGCAGGTGCGGTTCGCCGATCTTGTGCGCGGCCAGACCCGCGATGCGATTGCCGCCGGTGCGCGCGCGTTGATTGATCCGGCGCAATTCCCGAACGACGGGGGCGCCTATCTGATGCCGCAGATCCTGACCGGTGTTGATCATTCCATGCGCGTCATGCGCGAAGAAAGCTTTGGCCCTGTCGTCGGCATCATGAAGGTCGACAATGACGCCGAGGCCCTGCGCCTGATGAACGATTGCGACTATGGCCTGACCGCGTCCTTGTGGACACAGGACGTGGATCGCGCGGCAACTCTGGGCCAGCAGATTGAGACCGGAACGGTGTTCATGAACCGTGCCGATTACCTTGATCCGGCGCTGTGCTGGACAGGGTGCAAGAACACGGGGCGGGGCGGCGGTTTGTCGGTGATCGGCTATCACAACCTGACGCGACCCAAATCCTTCCATCTGAAAAAGGCGATCTGAGATGACGTTGACTGCAAATTGGTCTTATCCGACGGCTGTGCGGTTCGGGGCGGGGCGTATTTCCGAACTGGCCGAGGCCTGTGTGTCCCTCGGGATCACGCGCCCGTTGCTGGTGACGGACCGTGGTCTGGCGGGGCTGCCGATCACCAAACAGGCGCTGGACATTCTGACCGGTGCCGGTCTGGGCGCGGCCCTGTTTGCCGAAGTTGACCCCAACCCGAATGAGATCAACGCCGCCGCCGGTGTCGCGGCCTATAAGGCGGGGGATCACGACGGGGTTGTGGCGTTCGGCGGTGGCTCGGGCCTCGACCTTGGCAAGGTCGTGGCGTTCATGGCTGGTCAGACGCGCCCGATCTGGGATTTTGAGGACATCGGCGATTGGTGGACCCGCGCGGATGCGGATGCCATCGCGCCCATCGTGGCCGTGCCCACGACCGCCGGTACAGGGTCTGAGGTGGGCCGCGCCAGCGTCATCACCAATTCCGAAACGCATGAGAAAAAGATCATCTTCCACCCCAAAATCCTGCCCGGTGTGGTGATTTGTGACCCCGAACTGACCGTTGGCATGCCGCCCGCGATCACGGCGGGGACGGGGATGGATGCGTTTGCCCATTGCCTTGAGGCCTATTGCAGCCCCCATTTCCACCCCATGTCCCAAGGGATCGCGATTGAGGGCATGCGTCTGGTCAAGGACAACCTGCCGACCGCCTATGCAGATGGCACCGATCTAACCGCGCGGGCCAATATGATGGCTGCCGCCGCGATGGGGGCCGTTGCGTTCCAAAAGGGTCTGGGCGCGATTCACGCCATCAGCCACCCGATCGGCGCGGTGCACAACACCCACCACGGCACCACGAATGCGGTCGTCATGCAGGCGGTGTTGCGGTTCAACCGCCCCGCGATTGAGGACCGGATTGAGGCCTTGGCGCGCTATCTGTCGATTCCCGGCGGCTTCCAAGGCTTTCACGATTTTGTGGGTGAGTTGAACGCGACGCTAAATATTCCGGCCAACCTGACCGCGCTTGGCGTCACCGATCCCGACGTCGCCGCCCTGACCGAGGTCGCGTTGCGCGATCCGTCCGTGGGTGGTAACCCCGTTGAAATGACCACAGAAAACACGTCTGATCTGATCAAAGCCTGTCTCTGAGACGATTTGGTTCGTGTGACCCCGAGGCGCGCCCATCCCCATGGGCGCGTCTTTTTTTGGTGGTGCGTGTTGACGCCTGCGTGGTCGGCGGGCAGGGTGACGTCCAGCGTCATGATAAACATGTTAACTAATGAACGTGTTAATTGGTATTGACCATAATCGTTACGAGTCATAACGTTTCTTCACGGCTACGGATTTGTCCCTTTGGGAGAGAGGGGCGCCACGCGTTTCGCGGCGCATGATCTGTAGAGGACGAACAGTGGCCCGCACGGGCCAGGCATGAGCGGGGAGGCAAATGCTGTTACGGGCGATGAAAATGCTGGCCAAATGGACAGCGATTATCGGGGGGATCACGCTTGTCGTGCTGGTCGTCCTGACATGTATCAGCGTCATTGGACGCGGGGCCAGCACACTTGGCCATTCCGATTTTCTGACTGGGTTGGCGCCGGGATTGGCGCAATCGATTGTGAACACGGGCGTGGGGCCGGTCACGGGAGATTTCGAGCTGCTTGAGGCGGGGGTCGCCTTCGCGGTGTTCGCCTTTTTGCCGCTGTGTCAGTTGCACAGCGGGCATGCGACGGTGGATGTGTTCACGTCCCTGATGCCCGAGAAATTCAACCGCTTTCTGATCGCGTTCTGGGAGGTCTTGTTGGCCATTCTGATCGTCGTCATCAGTTGGCGCCTGTTTGTCGGCATGGAAGACAAGATGCGCTACGGCGAGACGACGTTCTTGCTGCAATTTCCGATCTGGTGGTCCTACCTGGCCAGCTTCCTTGCCTCGGTCGTCGCGGCGATTGTGGCCGTCTATTGCGCCTATGCCCGCGTCATGACCGCCCTCACCGGTAAATCCTACATGCCCGCATCCGAAGGAGCCCTCCATTGAGTATGCTCGAACTTGGTTTCCTGTCATTTCCGGTTCTGCTGGTCATGATTTTCATGCGGGCCCCGATTGGCCTTGCGATGATGCTGTGCGGGATTGGCGGTCTTTATTTCGCGATGGGGGGCAGCAATATCTTTCTGTCCAAACTCAAGAGCGAAACCTATTCCACCTTTAGCAGCTATTCACTGACCATCATTCCGATGTTCCTGTTGATGGGGCAGTTCGCGACCCTGTCGGGCATGTCGAAATCCCTGTTCAAAGCCGCCGAAAGCTGGCTTGGCCACCGCAAGGGCGGCGTCGCCATGGCCGCGGTCGGGGCCTGTGCGGGGTTCGGCGCGATCTGTGGTTCGTCCCTTGCGACGGCGGCCACCATGTCCAAGGTCGCCCTGCCGGAACTGCGCCGCTATGGCTATTCGGGCGGGTTTTCGACCGCGACGCTGGCTGCCGGTGGCACCTTGGGGATCCTGATCCCGCCGTCGGTGATCCTTGTGATCTATGCGATCCTGACCGAGCAAAACATCGCCAAGCTGTTTCTGGCCGCCTTTGTGCCCGGTATTCTGGCGGCGATCGGCTATATGATCACCATCTCGATCTATGTGCGCCTGTACCCCGACGCGGCAGGTACGCGGGAGCGCGTGCCCTACGGCGAACGCATGCGGGCGCTACTTGATGTGTGGCCGGTTCTGTTGGTCTTTGGCCTTGTGGTTGGCGGGATCTACCTTGGCTGGTTCACCCCGACCGAGGGCGCAGCGGTCGGTGCGGCAGGCACGGGCATCATCGCCCTGTTGTCGGGCAACCTGACGTGGCGCGTCTTTGTCGAGAGCATCCTGTCCACCGCGACCAACACCGCGATGATCTTTTTCATCATCCTTGGCGCGGGGTTCTATAACTCGTTCCTTGCCCTGACGCAGGTGCCGCAGGAACTGTCGATGGCGGTGGCGAACAGTGGCCTTGGCCCGTGGACGATCCTTGTGATCATTCTGGCGTTCTATCTGGTGTTCGGCTGTTTGATGGACAGCCTGTCGATGATCCTGTTGACGATCCCGATCTTCTTCCCGCTGATCTCGCAGCTGGATTTCGGCCTCAGCCAAGAGCATCTGGCGATCTGGTTCGGCATCCTTGTTCTGATCGTGGTCGAGGTCGGGTTGATCACGCCACCGGTGGGGATGAACCTGTTCGTTATCAACGGCATGGACCGCAGCACCCCGATGATCGAAACCTACAAAAGCGTCATGTTCTTTGTCGGCTCGGACATCGTGCGGGTGATCATTCTGGTCCTGTTCCCGTCAATCACACTCTTCCTCTTGCCCGGTTAATGCCGGGCAAGCGCCCCAATGGGGCTTGGCATCTCTAGATTGTTATGATCTATAACAGTAATGAAAAGTAAACGGGTGGAGCAATGGACGTATCTGGTCAAATAGCGCTGGTCACCGGTGGGGGCAGTGGCCTTGGGGCTGCAACCGCCCGCCATCTGGCAAGTCTCGGCGCCAAGGTCGCGGTTCTGGATTTTGACGGCGCACGTGCCGCCGAAGTGGCTGCGGAAATCGACGGTCTGGCCCTGCAGGCGGACGTGGGCGATCAGGCGGCGGTCGAGGCCGCGTTTGAGAAATGCATCGCCGATCTGGGCGGCTGTCCCCGCATCGTCGTCAGCTGTGCAGGCATCGGTCTGGCCTCTCGCGTGGTGGGCCGTGAGGGCAAACTGTCCGTCGACATGTTCGAAAAGACCCTGCGCGTGAACCTGACCGGCACCTATATCATCCTGAGTGTCGCCGCCCGCGCCATGCAGGCGGCCGAGCCGTTGAACGAGGATGGCGAACGCGGCGTGATCGTGTGCACCTCGTCCGTGGCCTATCAGGACGGACAGCTGGGTCAGGCGGCCTATTCCGCGTCCAAAGGTGGCGTTGCCGCGATGATGCTGCCGATTGCACGGGAAATGGCGCGCACAGGTATCCGCACCGTCGCCATCGCGCCGGGCCTGTTCCACACCCCGATGATGGAAGGCCTACCGCCCGAAGTCACCGCCGAAATCACCGCGAACATTCCGTTCCCCGCCCGTTTGGGTCAGCCGTCTGAATACGCGCTGTTGGTGGAGCAGATCGCCCGCAACCCGTTCCTGAACGGGACCACCATCCGACTGGACGGCGCTGTGCGCCTGCCGCCGCGCTAAGGGAACACGATGTCCGAAGATATCCTGAAAATCGAACTGGATGGCCCGATTGCCATCCTGACCATGAACCGCCCCGCCAAGCGCAATGCGATGTGCGACGAGTTGCTGGAACAGATCGACGCGTTCTTTAGCAAGCCGCCCAAGGACATCAAGGCGGTGGTTCTGACGGGGACGGCGGGGCATTTCTGCTCGGGTCTTGATCTGTCCGAACATGTGGCGCGCGACGCCGAGGGCACGATGCGCCATTCGCGGGGCTGGCACGCGGTGATGGACCGTATCCAATACGGCGGTCTGCCGGTGATTTCGGCCATGTTCGGCGCGGTGATCGGTGGCGGGCTTGAAATGGCCTCGGCCACGCATGTGCGCATTGCCGAACCATCCACGATCTTTCAACTGCCCGAGGGGCGTCGCGGCATTTTCGTCGGCGGCGGTGCATCGGTGCGGGTTGGCCGGATCCTTGGGGCCGACCGGATGGTCGAAATGATGCTGACGGGGCGCAAATATTCCGCCGATGAGGGCCTGTCTCTGGGCCTGTGTCACTATAGCGTGGGTGAGGGCGAGGCTCTGAACCTCGCGCTGAAACTGGCGCACCGGATCGCGGGCAACGCACCCCTGTCGAACTATATCATGATCCAAGCGCTCAGCCGGATTGAGGACATGGCCAAGGCCGATGGTCTCTTCACCGAAAGCCTCTGCGCCGCCCTGACCCAGACCAGCCCCGATGCGGTCGAAGGTCTGGCCGCCTTCCTTGAAAAACGCGACCCGAGTTTCCGCTGATGACCCGCGCTGCAAAAGCTGATCCGCACACCGATCCCGATCACGTCAGCGACCACACGCTGCGCGATCTGGCGGGGTATAACCTGCGCCGGACGTCCCAGATCGTGCAGGCCGATTTGGCCAAAACGCTGGAACCTCTAGGCTTGCGGATGATCACCTTTGCGGCGCTGGTTCTGATTGTGGACAACGCTGGTGTGCGGCAAACGCGGTTGGCAAATGCCTTGGCGATTGAGCGTTCAAACCTTGTTCTGATCGTGGATGATCTGGAACAACGCGGGTTGATCCAGCGGACACAGGTGCCGACGGACCGACGTGCCTATGCCTTGGTCCCAACCGATGCTGGCCGTGATATGTATGCGCGTGCATTGAACGCCGTTCATGCGCATGAGGCCGCTCTGCTGAACAACTTTGAAGCGTCCGAAATCGCGACGCTGATCTCTTTGTTGAAACGGGTCGAGGCGCCCCGCGCCTGACCACAGACACCCAATGTCGAGGACTGTGCGATGATCCCTTTTGCTGCCCCTCTGGATGATATTCTGTTTTCGCTGGATGCGGTTGGCGCGTCCGATCTGCCCGATTACGACCGCGATTTGACGGCCGAGCTGGGCGGGTTTTTCGCCCAGTTTGCCGAAGGTGAACTGGCCCCGATCAACATGTCCGGCGATGAGCAGGGCGCGCGCTTGATCGACGGTCGGGTGAAAATGCCAGATGGGTTCGGGGCCGCCTATACCGCCTATGCCGAGCAAGGCTGGCAGGGTCTGTGCGCGCCCGAAGAATTCGGCGGGCAAGAGCAAAACGGCTTGATCGGCGCAGTGACCAGTGAGATTTTCATCGGCGCGAACCATTCCTTGCAGATGGTGGTCGGCCTTGTGCCGGGCGCGATCCGCACGATCTTGAACTTCGGCACGCCCGAGCAACAGGCGCGCTATATCCCCGCGCTGGTCGAGGGGCGCGCGATTTCCACCATGGCCCTGACCGAGGCGGGCGCGGGGTCCGATTTGTCGCGCATCCGGTGTCGCGCGGTCGAGGGCGACAATAGTGGCTGGACGATCAGTGGCGAAAAGATTTTCATCTCGGGCGGCGATCAAGACCTGAGCGAGGAGATCCTGCACCTCGTTCTTGCGCGGACCTCGGATGACGGGGTGAAGGGGCTGTCGCTGTTTGCCTGCCCGTCGCATTTGCCCGATGGGACGCGCAACCCCATCACGATCACGCGGATTGAGGAAAAGATGGGCCTGCATGCCTCGCCCACCTGCCAGATGGCGTTTGACGGGGCGCATGCGGAATTGCTGGGCAAGCCGGGGCAGGGGTTGGCGGCGATGTTCACCATGATGAACCACGCGCGCCTGGACGTGTCTCTACAGGGTGTGGCCCACGCGGCCCGCGCGACACAGATTGCCCGCGCCTATGCGGCGGACCGCACCCAAGGGCGTACCGAAGCAGGTGACGCGACGCTGGATCAGCACCCCGATGTGATCCGGATGCTGGACGAGATGGATGCGCTGGCCCTGTCCGCACGGGCGGTCGCGCATTTCGCGATGGTGAACCTTGAACGCGGGGACCAGAATGATCTGGTCGATTTCCTGACGCCGGTGGCCAAGGTGTTCTGCACCGAATCCGGCCTGCGCGCGGCGGACACCGGCATTCAGGTGCTGGGCGGCTATGGCTATCTGACGGAATACGGCGTGTCGCAGGTCTGGCGCGATGCGCGGATCACCGCGATCTATGAGGGCGCGAACGGGATTCACGCGCTGGCCACCGCAACGCGGGGCGTGAATTACGGCGCGGGCGCGGACCGGTTTGCCGAGGTGTTGACCGATATGCTGGGCGAGAGCTCGATCGTGTCGGATTGGATCGCTGCACGCGATGTCCTGCGGGCGGAAAAGCGGGCCGCGCCGGAATTGGCCCATGATTTCATGCAGATGACGGCATGGGCATTGACCCTTGGCCTGTGGGGGCGTCTGTCGGCGGCGGGCGAAACATCCCATGCGCCCGACCGGATTGCCCGCCTGTCCCGACTGGTGGCGATCCGGTTCGCGCCGGAATTCACCGCCGCGCGGGACCGGTTCAACGCCACACGCGCCATGGCCGCCTAAGACCGGTTATCAAAAACAAAACGCGCCCGATTGAGGCGCGTTTTTTGATGTCGGGATGCGGTGCGGCCCGCCTCGGTAAACCTGTCGTTCTGCCATCCCAATCCATGCAAGTCCTCCCTCCTGCAAAGATCGGGGTCCAAAGCGGGCCGCGCCCCGTGACCCTAGTGCGCCGAGTTGTCACAGGCAACGCGATTCTTAAGCTTTTCGATTAGAAATTCTAAACAATCGCCCAAGTAAATCAGCAATATTGCTCGGGCCCGTTCCATTGGGCGGGGCCATAGCGATCACCGGACGCCCAACCCACGGGCAAAGCGGTCTCAATCGCCTCCAGATCCGAGGTGGACAGGGTCTTTTCCGTGCCCTGTAGCATCTCGTTCAGGTGCTCAACCGACCGTGTGCCGGGGATGGCGATGACGTTATCGCCACGCGACAGAACCCATGCGATGGCCAGGCCTGCGGTGCTGATCCCCATGTCGCGAGCCAAGGATTGCAGCAATTCCATACGCTTAAGGTTGTCCTGATAGGCGCGTCCGGTGAAGCGCGGGTTGTCGCGCAGAAAGACGGAGGCCGCGATCCGTTCGGCCGACGGCGGCGTGTCGGTCAGCAATCCGCGCCCCACGGGGGAAAACGCGACCATCGCCGTGCGGGTTTCCGCACAGTTTTGCACAAGACCCAGATCGGGCGCGCGTGTGGACAGGGAATATTCGTTCTGAACGGCGGCCACGGGATGGACGGCCTGTGCGCGGCGCAAACTGCTGGGCGCGATTTCGGAATAGCCAAACGACTTGATCTTCCCCTTTTTCATCAGGCCGATCAGGGTCTCGCTGACCTCTTCAATCTCAAACCGCGGATCGCGGCGGTGGATGTAGAACAGATCCACACAGTCTAGGCCAAGGCGGGTCAGGCTCTGGTCCAACTCGGCCTCCAGATGTTCGGGCGAGTTGTCAAAGGTCCGGTTCCCGTCTGCGTCCGAGGTGATCGAGGCCTTGGTCGCGATGAAAAACGGGTTCTCGCCCCCCCGATTGGCCAGCCATTCGCCGATCACCGTCTCCGACACACCCCGCCCATAGATATTGGCGGTGTCGATGTGGGTGATGCCGGCGTCAACCGCGCGGTCGAGAATGGCAAAGGATTGTTCTTTGGTGGTCGGGCCGTACATGTCGCTAAAGGACATCGCACCGATCCCGAGGGCCGATACAAACGGGCCGTCCGGCCCCATTTGGCGGTTTTGCATATGCGCGCTCTTTCCTGTTGGTCTGGGACCAATCTGTGCTGCGCGCGCGAAATGCGCAACCGTGTGTCAGCGCACAAACGGGTCTGTGGGATAGCCGACACCGGCCAGATACAGGCCCTGCGGCGGGCAAACCGGACCACAGGCGGCGCGATCACAGGCCTCAAGCGCCTGTTTCACCTGATCGGGGTCCCACGCGCCCGCGCCCACCCGTTCAAGGGTGCCGACAAAGCTGCGGACCTGATTGTGCAGGAAACTGCGGGCACGGATGTAGAATTGGTACTCGCGCCCATGGGGCGTGTTCAGGGCGGTGATCGTGATCTCATCCACCGTTTTGACGGGCGATTTGGCCTGACACATCGACGCGCGGAACGTGGTGAAATCATGCAGCCCGATCAGATGGGCCGCGCCTGCGCGCATCGCCTCGACGTCCAGATCGTGCATCACCTGCCAGACCTTGCCGCGCTCATGCGTCATGGGGGCGCGCCGCGTCACAAGGCGAAAGATATACTGACGCTCAACCGCCGAAAACCGTGCGTGGAAATCGTCCTCCACCCGCACGCAATCGACAATCGCCACAGGGTCGGGCTTTAGGTGATGGTTCAACGCCTCGGACAAACGAAACGGGTCCCAGTCCTTGGCCATATCGCAATGGGCCACCTGACCCAGACCATGCACGCCCGCATCCGTCCGCCCCGCCGCGCCGATACTGGGCACATCGCGTTCCAGCCGCGACAGGGCCCGTTCCACCGCGCCCTGAACCGTCGGCAGATTGTCCTGACGTTGCCAGCCCGCGAACGGGCCGCCGTCGTATTCGATTTTCAATGCATATCGCGCCATGGGCACGGGTTAGCGTGCCACGCGCGGCTTGGCAATTGTTTGGCATCTGGCGCGGGCGGGCGATCGTTCCTATCTTGGTGGGGTCAAGCAAAGGGATGACAGTGCGCATTACAGATATCGCCGATGGTGTAACCCGTCAGGTTGAGCGTTTGGGGGACACGGTTTCCGAGACCCTGTTCGAGCCCGTGATCCGGTTGGGCGTCACCGGTCTGTCGCGGGCTGGGAAAACGGTGTTCATCACCTCGTTGGTGGCGAACCTGTTGGATCGTGGGCGTATGGGGCAATTGTCGGGCGCCAGTACCGGCACAATCCAGAGCGCGTTTTTGCGCCCCCAGCCCGACGATACCGTGCCCCGTTTTGACTATGAAACCCACCTTGGCGCGCTGGCGGGGGACCATCCCGAATGGCCGTCCAGCACACGCTCGGTGTCGCAACTGCGCCTGTCGTTTCGGGTCCAGCCGCGCGGGATGCTCTCGGCCCTGTCGGGGCCACGCACGGTGCATCTGGATATCGTGGATTATCCCGGCGAATGGCTGCTTGATGTGGGGTTGATGGATCTGTCCTATGCCGATTGGGCCGCGCAGACCCTGTCGCGCCTACCCGCACGACCCGACAGTGACGCCTATCTGGATCTGCTGTCGCGAACCGACCCGAATGCCGATTTTGATGAGGTCACGGCGAAATCGCTGGCCCATACATTTGCCGCCCATCTGGGTGCCGCGCGCGCGGCCGGTATGGCCGATTGCACGCCGGGCCGGTTCCTATTGCCCGGTGATCTGGCGGGGTCGCCCGTTCTGACCTTTGCGCCGCTGCCCCGTCCCGACCGGCCCGCGCGCGGGTCCCTATGGCGCGAATGCGAACGCCGGTTTGAGGCGTATAAACGCGAGGTCGTCAAACCGTTCTTTCGCGATCATTTCGCCCGCATCAACCGCCAGATCGTTCTGGTCGACGTTCTGGACGCGCTACATGCAGGGCCCCCTGCGGTTGAGGAATTGCGCCGCGCAATGGCCGGTATCCTGTCCGCGTTCCGTCCGGGCAAGGACCGGTGGCTGTCGCGTCTGATCACGGGGCAAAAGGTCGACCGCATTCTGTTTGCCGCGACCAAGGCGGACCATCTGCATCATTCCCAACACGCCCGCCTGACCGCTATCACCGAGGCCTTGGTGCGCGATGCCCGCGACCGCGCCGATTTTTCCGGTGCGCGGACATCGGCCATGGCCATCGCCGCCCTGCGCGCCACGGTTGAGGATCAGAAAACCCACGGCGGACAGGTCTATGATTGCGTCCGTGGTCGGGTCGAGGGGGCGGAGAAATTCGTGACCTTTTACGCGGGCGACCTGCCCACCGATCCGGCCCGCATCCTGACCCCCGCGCGTCAGGGACAGGACGGGTGGCTGAACGCCGATTATGCCAATATGCATTTCGCGCCGCCGCATCTGGACTTGGAGCCCGGTGATGGTCCGCCGCATATCCGTCTGGACCGCGCGGCCCAGTTTTTGTTTGGGGATGATCTGACATGAGCGACCCGATGAACCGCCCAGCCCGCGGTCCGATGGTGTTTGAGGACACGGATGACACGCCCGCGCTGACCCCCGTCACCGCCCCACCCGTGCCCGAGGGCGACACCCCCACCGGCACCGCGATGCAGGGCGCGGCGGTGATGGCCGCGCGTCCCGTGTCGCGTGGGATATCGTGGATCGGGGCGGCGGCGGTGTCGTTGCTGGGCATGATCGTATCGGTGGCGATCTGGGATTTCGTGACCGGATTGCTGGCGCGCAACGTGATCCTTGGCTGGGTCGCGGTGGGGTTGGTTGTGGTCGTGGGGCTTGGGGTTCTGCGCTGGGTCGCGGTGGAACTGGGCGCCTTTGCGCGGCTGCGCCGATTGGATGATCTGCAACATCAGGCGGTGACGGCCCGCGCGGCGGATGACCTGAAACAGGCGCGCGATTTCGCCGTGGGGATTGAGCGTCTTTATCGTGATCGCGCCGATGTCGAATGGGACCGCGCGCGCCTGTCCGCGCGGATGGCCGAGGTGGTCGACACCGAAACCCTGCTGGATTTGGTCGAGCGCGAGGTGATCGCGCCGCTAGATGCCCGCGCCGTGGCCGAGGTTGAGGCCGCCGCGCGTCAGGTGGCCAGTGTGACGGCGTTGGTCCCGCTGGCCCTTGCCGATCTGGCGGCGGCGCTGATCGGCAATATCCGCATGATCCGCCGCATCGGAGAGGTCTACGGTGGGCGATCGGGCACCTTGGGCAGTTGGCGCCTGACGCGCTCGGTCTTTGCGCATCTGGTGGCGACGGGGGCGATTGCGGTGGGCGATGATCTAATCGGGTCGGTCGCGGGCGGCGGGGTATTGTCCAAGCTGTCCCGCCGGTTCGGTGAGGGCGTCGTTAACGGTGCCCTGACCGCGCGTGTCGGTCTGGCCGCGATCGAGGTCTGCCGCCCCATGCCCTACGGCACAGGCAAAAAACCATCGGTCAGCGCGGTCGTCGCCCGCGCCCTAAAGGGGTTGTTTCAGACCGCCAAAGGTTAGGTCAGTTTCGGAATGCCACCGGGCAGGGTTCCGCGATCCACAACGCCCGCGCGCAAACTGCGCCCGATGCGGTGGGCCAGTTCCGACCACGCCGCCGCCTGATCCGGCCGCAGCTCCAACGTCAGGATCTTGTCAAACAGGTCCAGCCAGATCGAAAACATCCCCGGTTTGACGTTGCCCGCGTCCTGATGTGCGGTCATCGGATTCCCGTCATAGGACTTTTCGTGCAGGATCGCGTTGGCCCAGAAATTGGCGACCTTGACCTCATGCGCGTCCCAATCCGTGACATGGGCCGCGAAAATGGGGCCAAGTCCCGGATGCTCCCGCACCACCGCATAAAACGCCGCCACAACCCGTTCGATGTCGGGGCGGGTGATGTCAAATTTGGGCGGGATCGGGGGCATGGCGGGGTCTCGTTCTGAAGTGCGCCGACCTTAGCCCCCCGTCGCGGGGGCGAAAAGGGCCATTTCGCCGCGTCAGGGCGCGCTGCGTTTCGCGGACGGTTTGTCCCGTCGCGCCCAGCGTCCCGAGGCCGCCATCATGCGTTGAAACGTCGGGCAGTCCAGATGCGACGGCGCGGGACAGTCCGCCACGTGGCGCAGCGTATCGCGTAGCTTGCGCAGGTCGGCGATCTGACGGTCGATCTCGTCCGCGCGCGCATGCAGCGTGTCGCGGTCCACCTGTGGCGCCCCGTTTGCGGGCAGCATCTGCGCCATGTCGGTCAGGGAAAATCCCGCCGTTTGGCCCAGCGAGATCAGGCGCAACTGCGCGACCACCTCGGGCAGGAATTGCCGCCGCAGCCCCTTGCGTCCCGCCGAGGCGATCAGGCCGATATCGTCGTAATAGCGCAAGGTCGAGGCGGGCAGACCCGTCTGTTTCGCGACCTCCGATATATCCAGTAATGCCATGGTTGACCTCAAGTTGACTTGAATTCGTATCGTGCCCGCCAGTTGTGATTCTGACAAGGAGAGTGGGATGCGAAATCAGATCTGGGCGCTGGCGCTTGCGATGATGGTGGGGGCGATGGGGATCAGTATCGCCAACGTGGCCCTGCCCGATATCGCGCGGGCATTCGGGGTAACGGCGCAGGGCGCGAACCGTGTGAGCGTGGTCTATCTGGCGGCGGTCACGGTGGCGGCGGTTCTGGTCGGGCGGATCGGCGACCGGTTCGGGCGGGGACGGGTGTTGCGCGCCGCGTTGATTGGCTTTGCGGGCGCGTCGGTTCTGGCCGCGCTGTCCCCGACGATGGGGGCGTTGATCGCCGCGCGGGCCGTGCAGGGCGTATTCGGCGCGGCGTTGATGGTCCTGAGCGTCGGCTTGGTCCGGCAGGTATCCGGCCCCGCGCGGTCGGGCCGGATGTTTGGCGCGCTGGGCAGCATGTCGGCCCTTGGCACAGCGGCGGGGCCGGTGATCGGTGGGGTCTTGGTGGACATATCGGGCTGGCGCGCGTGTTTCTGGGCGCTGGCGGGGTTGGCGGTCGTCGCGGGCGGGATCGCGCGGATACCGGACGGCGCGTCACCGGTGCGGGGTGGCCAAGGCGCGCCGCGCGGTCTGTGGGTCGGGTATCTGGCCAATCTGGGCGTGGCGGCGGTGATGATGGGGACATTGGTGGTTGGGCCTTTTTTCCTGAGCTTTGGTGCGGGGTTAAGCGCGCGCATGGTCGGCATGGTCATGGCGGTCGGGCCCGTGATGTCGATCATCGGCGGTGTCATGGCAGGGCGGGCGGTTGATCGGTTTGGCGCGGGACCCGTGGCTCGTGTAGGTCTGTGGTTGGTGGCGGCAGGGTGTTTCACGCTGGCCCTGTTGAGCCCGGTTTGGGGTGTTTTGGGGTATCTGATCGGGATCGCGGTCCTGACGCCGGGGTATCAATTGTTTCAAGCCGGAAACACCAGCGCGGTGATGTCGCGTGCGCCCGAGGGGGCGCAGGGTGGTGTTGCCGGCACGCTGGGCGTGGCGCGCAATCTGGGCCTGTTGATCGGGGCATGGGGGTTTGGCGCGCTGTTCACGCACGCCTTGGGCGGGCTTCCTGTGCAGAGCGCCGGAGCGGGGGAAATCGGCGATGCGGTGCGGGTGGTTTTTCTGGTGGCCTGCGTCTGGATGATCGGGTTGGGGGGGCTGTTGTGGCGACGGGCGTAGGGGGCGCTGCCCCCACGCAGGCGGGGCCTGCGCTCCCCCGGAGTATTTTGGCCAAGATGAAGCGGAAATGCGGGGTTTTGGCGGGTTTACGCGGTGCGGCCAGCGGCTTATAAGCGGGCCATGCTTATGGACGCTGCGATCATTATTCGAATTAGCGGCCCGGCGCTCTGAAACCTGAGAGCGGCCGGGAAAAGGCGCATGTGTTTCGCGCCGTCCATCACCCCCTATGCGATATTTCGATCTTGAGGATCACGGATCAATGTGCGCCGATACGCCCGAATACAAAGACACCCTGAACCTGCCCGAAACCGATTTCCCGATGCGTGCGGGATTGCCCAAGCGTGAGCCCGAGTGGCTGGCCCGTTGGGAGCGGATCGGGGTCTATGACAAACTGCGGGAAAAAGAGGGGCGGGTGCCCTTTGTCCTGCATGATGGACCGCCCTATGCGAACGGGCATTTGCACATTGGTCATGCGCTGAACAAGGTGCTGAAGGATTTCATCGTGCGCTCGCAGCAGATGCTGGGCAAGGATGCGCGCTATATCCCCGGGTGGGATTGTCACGGTCTGCCGATCGAGTGGAAGATCGAGGAGCAATACCGCAAGAAGGGCAAGAACAAGGATGACGTTCCGGTCATCGATTTCCGTCAGGAATGCCGCAAGTTCGCCGAAGGTTGGGTTGATATCCAGCGCGATGAGTTCAAGCGCTTGGGTGTCACCGGCAACTGGGCCGATCCGTATTTGACGATGGCCTATCACGCCGAGGCGGTGATTGCCGATGAGTTCATGAAGTTCCTGATGAACGGGACGCTGTATCAGGGGTCCAAACCCGTGATGTGGTCGCCGGTTGAAAAGACCGCGCTGGCCGAGGCGGAGATCGAGTATCACGATCACAAGTCGCATACGATCTGGGTGCCGTTCCGTGTTGTATCGGGGGCCGAGGGCGATCTGGCCGGTGCGCGCGTTGTGATCTGGACCACCACGCCGTGGACGATCCCGTCGAACAAGGCTGTCGCCTATAACCCCAAGATTGCCTATGGCCTGTACCGTGTTGAGGCGACCGAGGAAGAGAGCTGGACCAATGCCGGTGATCTTTATGTGTTTGCAGATGCGCTGGCCGAGGATGCGCTGGGCAAATCGCGTGTGACCGAGTTCGCCCGCCTGCGCGATGTGACGGGGGATGAGTTGGGCGCGCTGACCCTTAGCCACCCGTTTGCCGGTATCGAGGGTGCCGACGGGTTCTGGGACTATGAGGTGCCGATGATCGATGGCGATCACGTCACCGATGATGCGGGCACGGGGTTTGTGCACACCGCGCCGTCCCATGGTGTTGACGACTATGAATGTTTCGTCAAACGCAACTGGCTGACGCGAATGACCCATAACGTGGGCGAAGAATCCGAGTTCCTGCCGCATGTGCCGTTCTTTGCCGGTCTGCAGGTGTTTGACCGCAAGGGCAAAGAGGGCAAGGCGAACAACGCGGTGATTGCCAAGCTGGTCGAGGCCGGTGGTATCATTGCCCGTGGTCGCGTGACGCACAGCTATCCGCATTCGTGGCGCTCGAAGGCGCCGGTGATCTTCCGCAACACGCCGCAGTGGTTTGCCGCGATCGACGCCAAGCTGGACGATGGCATGGGTGATCTGGGCGATACGATCCGTGGGCGTGCGCTGCGTTCCATCGACGAGCTGGTGGAATGGCATCCGAAAACGGGGCGCAATCGTCTCTATTCGATGATCGAGGCGCGGCCCGACTGGGTTCTGTCGCGTCAGCGCGCGTGGGGTGTGCCCCTGACCTGTTTCACCAAGAAGGACACCTTGCCGACCGACGCGGATTTCCTGTTGCGCAATGCCGAGGTGAACGCCCGTATCACCGCCGCCTTTGAAGAGCACGGCGCGGATGTCTGGTACACCGATGGGTTCAAGGCGCAGGTTCTGGACGGGATCGCGAACCCCGATGACTATGATCAGGTGTTCGACGTTCTGGACGTGTGGTTTGATTCCGGTTCGACCCACGCCTTTGTTCTGCGCGACCGCGCGGATGGGGCACCGGACGGGATTGCCGATGTGTATCTGGAAGGGACCGACCAGCACCGTGGCTGGTTCCACAGCAGCCTGTTGCAGGCCTGTGGCACCAAGGGCCGCGCGCCCTACCGCAATGTGGTGACGCACGGGTTCACCTTGGACGAGAAGGGCATGAAGATGTCTAAGTCCTTGGGCAACACCATCGTACCCGAGCAGATCGTCAAACAATACGGGGCCGATATCGCCCGTCTGTGGGTGGCGCAGGCCGACTATAGCGCGGATCAGCGGATCGGGCCGGAGATCCTGAAAGGGGTTGCAGACAGCTATCGCCGTTTGCGCAACTCGATGCGGTTTATCCTTGGCAACCTTGCGGGCTTTGACGACAGCGCGCGGGTCGAGCCGGCCGATATGCCCGAGCTGGAGCGTTGGGTTCTGCACCGTCTGGCCCAACTCGATCACAAGATGCGCACGGGCTATGACGCGTTCGATTTCCAAGGCGTGTTCCAAGCGCTGTTCAACTTTTGCACGGTTGATCTGTCGTCCTTCTATTTTGATGTGCGCAAGGACGTTCTGTATTGTGATGGCGATGACAGTCTTGAACGCCGTTCGGCGCAGACGGTTCTGGACATCCTGTTCCACCGTCTGACCACGTGGTTGGCCCCCATTCTGGTGTTCACGATGGAGGAAATCTGGCTGGAGCGGTTCCCGGGTGACGACAGTTCGGTCCATCTGGTGGATATTCCTGCGACTCCCGCAGATTGGCTGGACGAACCTCTGGCCGCGAAATGGGCGGTTGTGCGTCATTCGCGCCGCGCCGTGACGGCGGCCTTGGAGGTGCAGCGGACCGAGAAGGTGATCGGGGCCTCTCTGGAAGCGGCGCCGGTTGTGCATGTGCGCGACGCTGAGGTGTTGGACATCCTGAAATCCGTCGCGTTTGAGGATGTCTGTATCACCTCGGCCCTGACCCTGACCGGTGATCCCAGCCCGAATGAGGCGTTCCGCCTGCCCGAGGTGGATGGAATCGGCGTCGTATTCGAAAAGGCCGAGGGTGAGAAATGTCAGCGGTGTTGGAAAATCCAACCCGATGTCGGCACCCATGCCCATCCAGACACCTGTGCGCGGTGTAACGACGCGCTGGGCTGAACCCGCGCCGCAGGGTTATCAAAATGAATGGGCCGGTCTTGCGACCGGCCCATACTGTTTTAGCGTTATTGGGCGAGGACCTCACCCGAGGGGCGCGGGGTGGTTGCCGTTTCCGCGGGCAGAACGGGGTAGGTGACGTCGGGCAGGGTGCCGGTCAGGCTGTGGAGGAAGGCGACGATTTGATCGGCGCTCTGGTCGTCCAGTTCTTCGCCCAGCTGGCTTTCGGCCATGATTTGCACCGCGACCTTAAGATCCCAGACCTTACCCGAGTGGAAATAGGGGGCAGTCAGGGCGACGTTGCGCAAGGGCGCGGCGCGGAAGACGTATTCGTCGCTGGCGGTTTCGGTGACGGCAAAGCGGCCTTTGTCCCCGACGGGCAGGACATCGGCGCCCGGTTTTTCGATCAGGCCGAAGGGGTAATAGCCATGCCCGCCGACGTTGACGTCCGAATGACACGCGGCACAGCCCAGATCGACGAATTGTTCCAGACCCGCGCGTTGATCGGCGTCCAATGCCGCGTCATCGCCGTTTAGCCATGCGTCAAACGGGGCGGGGGTGATCAGGGTTGCCTCGAACGCCTCAATCGCCTTGGCAAAGTTGTCAAAGCTGACCGGCGTGGGATCGTCGCCAAACGCCTCGGCGAACCATTCCACGTATTGCGGCATGGAGTTCAGCGTCGCGAGGACGTTTTCCGGTGTATTCGCCATTTCGACGCCCGCCTGAACCGGGCCTTTGGCCTGTTCGGCGAGGTCGGCGGCGCGACCATCCCAGAACTGTGCCTCGTTAAAGACCGAGTTCAGAGCGGTGGGCGCGTTGCGCGGGCCACGCTGCCAGCCATGCCCGATCGAGGTCTCTAGGTTGTCATCGCCCCCCGTTGCCAGATTGTGGCACGAGTTACACGAAAACACGCCCGATGCAGACATGCGCGGATCAAAGAACAGCGCTTTGCCCAGTTCGATTTTGGCGGGCGTGATCGGGTTGTCGGACACCGCAGGCACGGTGGACGGCAGGGGGCGAAAGATGTCGAGGGCCACATCGCGCAGGTCGTCGGCCTGTGCGGTGGTGGCCAATAAAACGGTGCCGATCGTTAACAGGGGAACGCGGACAAGGGGGTGCATGATGCTCTCCGTCGCTATGTGGAAACCTGCGCCGTTCCGAACGAACGGACGCGGGGGCAAGGTTTCACGACGGGTGTGCTAAGCGCTTGATTTGGATCAAGCTTCTCAGTCTCGTGAACTCACTTTGGTGTGACGTTCGCGGGGCTGCGCTCGGGGATGATCTGTTGCGCGATGCCCGCGCCCAGCAGGTAGATCGAGGTCACGATCAGGCCCGTATGCGCCCAGGATTGCGGGTGGAAATTCACCCATGCGGCCCAGCCCGCGAACCCCGTCCATGCAAGGGCAACGGGTAAGGACACCGCGCGCCAACGTCGCGTGCGCACGGGGTGGATGAATTTCAGCGGGGTGAACATGGCGATGGTCAGCACCACCACGATGCCCAGCGTCACCCAGAATCCCGGCTGAATCGCAAAGAGCACCAGAATGACCATGTTCCAGCAGCCCGGAAAGCCCGCAAAGGAGTTGTCCTTGGTCTTCATCCGTGTGTCGGCGAAATAGATCACGCTGCTAAAGGTGATCAAGATGATCGCCAGCCAGCCGGTCCACCCCGGCAACAGGCCCGATTTGAACAGGGCAAAGGCGGGGATGAACACATAGGTCAGATAATCGATGATCAGGTCCATCAACACGCCGTCAATCACTGCGGCATGGGTTTTGACGTCATAGCGGCGCGCCAGTGGGCCGTCGATGCCGTCGACCACAAAGGCCACGACCAGCCATAGGAACATCAGGGCCCAGTTTGCCTCGGCCGCAGCCAGCATCGAGAGCATGGCGAAAACGGCACCGGTGGCGGTGAACAGATGGACGGACAGGGCACGGTACTTTGCAATCATGCCCCGATATGACGTAAACGGACGTGCGTTTCAAATGCCGGATGCGTGTACGTCAAATAAATATCGCCCCGCCGGTCGGGTGACAGGCGGGGCAGGTAGGTCAACCGGGGGCGCCGATGCGCACCTCTTCCAGAGGATAGCCAAGAGCGTCCTGATCCTCATACGCGACGTGGCAGTCATGGCAGAACTGTTGCGAGACGTTCATGACCTTGCCGTTGGGTTGCACCCCGGCGTAGAGCCAGTCGCCGAACTCGGGCGCGCCGCCCGCGTCCAGTTTCGTCATGATGAACAGCGGACCGACCGAGGCCTTGCCGCCCTTGCCGATCTGGATGCTTTCCTTGGCGATGACGGAACCGGCGGGCATATGGACGCCTTCGGTTGCGAATTTCAGGTATTCCTCGGCGCCGATGTCGTTGACGAAGGTGTTCAGGAACCGTTCGCCATGGATGCCGGGCAGGGCCGGGCGCGTCGCGGTCGGGGCCCAATCGCGAAACACGCTGCCGACCTCATGGCCTTCTTTCGCGTATCCGGCGGCCATTTCGTCCTTGATACAGTCATAGAGCGCATGCACGCCGGCATCGTCCAGATCAAACGGATCGCCCGCAACGATACAAGTGTTTGCGGCAGCGGCGGGTGTGACGGTGAACCCCGTGGCGGCCACGGCCAGAGCACCCAAAGTCAGGTGGATTTTCATGATATGTCCCTTCTCCCTAAGTGCGGACAGGATCGCCGCAGCCGCGATTCCGGGGAAATAAAGACGAAACAAGAAAACGTGAGGTTAACCACGGGCCTTGGGGTGGGCCTTTTCATAGGCGGACATCAGATGCGCCGCATCGACCGCCGTATAGGCCTGTGTGGTGGACAGCGACGCATGCCCCAACAGTTCCTGGATAGACCGCAAATCGCCCCCGGCGGCCAACAGATGCGTGGCAAAGCTGTGGCGCATGGCGTGGGGGGTGACGCTGCTGGGTAGGCCCAGTTGGTGGCGCACGTCCTCAATCACCTTGGAGATCAGGCGCGGGTTCAACGGCCCGCCGCGTATCCCGCGAAACAGGGGCTCATCCGGGGTCAGTTTATAGGGGCACTGGTTCACGTAATCGGCGACGGCGGCGCGGGCGGCGGGGATCACGGGGACGATCCGCTCCTTGTCGCCCTTGCCGCGAATGCGCAGAACCTCATCCAGTTGCGCGTGCCGTCCCGTCAGCGAGAGCGCCTCGGAAATCCGCAGGCCGCAACCGTACAATAGGGTCACAACCGCCGTATCCCGCGCGGCGACCCATGGGCGCTCGGCCTGAACCTCGACGCGGTCGATCACGGCGCGGGCGGCGTCCTCGGTCAACGGGCGGGGCAGTTTGCGTTGGAATTTCGGCGCGCGCGTGGACAAAACCGGCGTCACATCCGCGCCGGTTTCCCGCGACAGCCATTTGTAAAAAGTCTTAACGGCAGACAGCGCGCGGGCAAGTGAGCGTGACGATAGCCCCCGCGTGCGTTCATGCGCCATCCATGCCCGCATGTCGCGCAGGGTGATGCGGGACAGACGGGCAGATGAAATCGCCTCACCCGTATGGGGGACGATAAAGGCGAAAAACGCCAATAAATCGGTGCGATAGGCAGATAGGGTGTTGTCCGCGCGCCCACTGATGGCGCGTTCATAGGTCAGCCAACGATCCAGCAGATCGCCCGCGGCGGTGTCAGGCAGGTCGCCCGCCGTCACGACAACCAGCGGCGCATCGCGCGCTCAAACGTGCCCGCAAAAAACGTCAGCAGATCGGTCCCCTGACTGGGCGCGAATTGATGCGGATCCTCGGACCCCATCGCCAACAGACCGGGCAAACGACCCTCGCCAAGGTTCAGTTTCAACAGGGCCTCGGATTGGACCCAGTCGCTCTCGGTGCCGTAGAGGATGCTGTCCTCGGGCACGGCTTGGCGCAGGGTGACATCGCGCGGGGTGCCGGAACGTCCACGCGCGATGTAATCATCAATGAACCCCGGCTTTTCGACGATCAAAACCTCGTTCAGCTTGGACAGGGCACTGTCCGAACCGTCGCCCTTGGTTTCCAGCACAAGCTTGATGCAATCGACCCGCAGGATGCCCGCGACCCCCGTGGCCAGATTGGTCAGGAAGGTCGCGAAATCCGTGGGTTCCAGCATCGACAGAACCGCGCGATGCACCTGATTGGTGCCCGCCAGATTGTCATAGGCCGCCGCGATGACCGAGCGATGGGTGTCTTCCAGCCGTTCAAGACGGGCCTCAAGACGTTCCATCGCCACACCGCGCAGGTCGACAATATTGGCGCCCAAACGTTTCTCGTTCGCGGCGATCAGCGCCCGCATCAGATCGTGATCCTCTAGAATCACGTTGGGATCGGCGATGATTTTGTCGCGCAGATTGCGTTCGGTCAGGGCGGTTCCGCTCATGCTCGGGCCTTGGTTTTTTTGTCGTTAGCCAGAGGTTACACCAAGTTTACAGGATTTTCTGCCCTGTTTTTGCCCAGTCCGCCATAAAGGCCTCAAGACCCTTGTCGGTCAGGACGTGGTTGGCCATCGACTTGATCACGGCGGGCGGTGCGGTGGCCACATCGGCACCGATCAGAGCAGCGTCTTTCATGTGGTTCACGGTGCGCACAGAGGCCGCCAGAATCTGGGTTTCAAAACCGTAGTTGTCATAGATCGTGCGGATGTCCGCGATCAGGTCCATGCCGTCGATGTTGATGTCGTCCAGACGACCGATAAAGGGCGAGATATAGGTCGCACCGGCCTTGGCAGCCAGCAGAGCCTGGTTCGCACTAAAGCACAGGGTCACGTTCAGCTTGTTGCCCTCGTCCGACAGGACCTTACAGGCCTTCAGGCCGTCCCACGTCAGCGGCACCTTGATGCAGATGTTTTCGGCGATCTGGGCCAGCTTGCGACCCTCGGCGATCATGTCGTCTGCTTCGGTTGCGACGACTTCGGCCGAGACGGGGCCGTCGACCAGATCACAGATCTCTTTGGTGACTTCCAGAATGTCGCGACCCGATTTCATGATGATCGAGGGGTTGGTGGTGACCCCGTCGACCATGCCCAGATCGTTCAGTTCTGCAATGGCGGCCACATCGGCGGTATCGACAAAGAATTTCATTGTTCACGTCCTGCGGTTACAAGGGGATTGTTTGCGCCCGTGATAGCGCAAGCATAGATTATCGAAAACCCCTGTTACGAACCATCCGGATGAACGCGCAAGATTTCTTTGAAGAGGGAGCACTGATCGCGGTGCAGACCACCCAGCCGCTTGACCGTGCGCTGGATTACCGCGCGCCCGAAGGGGGCTGTGCGCTTGGGGCCTTTGTCGAGGTGCCTTTGGGCCCGCGCAAGGTGATCGGCGTGGTCTGGGGGCCGGGCGAGGGCGGCTATGACCTGTCGCGGGTGCGGGGCGTGTCGCGGGTTCTGGACGTGGCCCCGATGGGCGAGGATATGCGCGCGTTCCTCATGCGGGCGGGGGATTACACGTTGACGCCGCTGTCCTCGATGCTGCGCCTTGCGACGCGGGCGCCGGGTCTGGGCGGGGCGGTGTCGATGCGCAAGGTTTACCGGCGCGGGGATGTCGAACCCGACCGGATGACCGATGCGCGCCGCCGTGTGCTTGAGGTGTTGAACGATTACGGCGGGCTGTCCTTTACCCTGTCGGAACTGTCGGAAATGGCAGGTGTCACCACGTCTGTGGTCAAGGGGTTGGTCAAAACCGGCGCCGTGTCCGAGGAAGACGCGCCGCGCGACATGCCCTATCCGCGTCTGGACCCGATGCGCGCGGGCAAGGACCTGACCGATGATCAAGCGGCGGCGGCCAAGACCCTGCGCGATGCGATTGCCGCGCGCGCCTTCGGGGCGACGATGCTGAAGGGCGTGACCGGATCGGGTAAGACCGAGGTCTATCTAGAGGCCGTCGCGGAATGTCTGGCCCAAGGGCGGCAGGCGCTGGTCCTGTTGCCGGAAATCGCCCTGACCACCGAGTTTCTAACGCGGATCGAGGCGCGGTTCGGCGCGCGTCCCGCCGAGTGGCATTCGGGCGTGACGATGACCGAACGGCGGCGGTGCTGGAAAATGGTGGGGCAGGGCGCGGCGCAGGTCGTCGTCGGCGCACGATCCGCGCTGTACCTGCCGTTTCAGGACCTTGGCCTGCTCGTCGTGGATGAGGAACACGACAGTTCCTATAAGCAAGAGGACGGCGCCCTTTATAACGCCCGCGATATGGCGGTGTTGCGCGCGTCCTATTGCGGGGCGCGGGTGGTTCTGGCCTCGGCCACGCCCAGCCTTGAGACCTGGGCCAATGTCGAGGCGGGGAAATACGACCGGCTGGATCTGACGTCGCGGTTCGGCGATGCGGTCCTGCCCGAAATGCGCGCGATCGACATGCGTGATGAAGAGCTGCCGAGCAGCCGCTGGATCTCTCCGACCCTACAGGGCGAGGTCACCAAACGCGTCGCGGCGGGTGAACAATCCCTGATCTTTTTGAATCGACGCGGCTATGCACCCGTCACGATCTGTCGCGCCTGTGGCCATCAGATCGGGTGCGATCATTGCGATGCGCGGATGGTCGAACACCGGTTCCAGAAACGTCTGGTCTGTCACCAATGCGGCGAGACGAAACCGATCCCCGAGGCCTGTCCCAGTTGTCAGGTCGAGGGCAAGCTTGCCCCCGTCGGCCCAGGTGTCGAACGCATCGCCGAAGAGGTGTCCGACCTGTTTCCCGACGCCCGCGTGGCGGTGTTGTCCTCGGATCTCTACGGATCGGCCCGCGCATTGAAAGAGATGATCGAAACCATCGCGGCGGGGGGCGCGGACATCATCATCGGCACCCAGATCGTCGCCAAGGGCCATAACTTTCCCAACCTCACGCTGGTCGGGGTGATCGATGCCGATCTGGGCCTGCAGGGGTCGGATTTGCGCGCAGCCGAACGCACGTTTCAATTGATGAGGCAAGTGGCAGGGCGCGCGGGGCGGTCGGTGAAACCCGGTCTGGCCCTGCTACAGACCTTTCAGCCCGAGCATCCCGTGATCCGCGCGATCCTGTCGGGCGATGACGAAGGGTTCTGGCGCGCCGAGGCGGAACAGCGCAAGGCGGCGGGCGTGCCCCCGTTCGGGCGGCTGGCGGGGGTGGTTTTGTCCGGTCCCGATGCGCCGACGGTGTTTGATGTGGCGGGGCAACTGGCGCGGCGCGACGGTCCGCTGCGCGCGGTCGGGGCACAGGTGTTCGGCCCCGCACCCGCCCCGATTGCCCGTGTGCGCGGACGTCACCGCGTGCGGTTGTTGATCAAGGCGGCCAAGGGCGTTCCGATCCAGAACGCCCTGCGTGATTGGGCGGCGCAAGTGAAACTGCCCAATAACGTGCGGCTGCAAATCGACATCGATCCGCAGAGTTTCTACTAGGTAAAGGACGGCGCGTGATGGCCCGGCTGATCGATCAGGATGTCGGTCGCCATCGCCCCGATCCACATGCAAAACAGGGCCAGCCACGCGGTCGCAACAAAGATCGACCCGCCCGTGACTCCCGCCCCGATGGCACAGCCCCCCGCCAGCATCCCGCCAAAGCCCATCAACGCCGCGCCGATCATCGCGCGCTTCATATTGTCGGCGTCCTGAAAGCCCTGAAAGATCAGCTCTCCCCGCAACAGTGCCGACAGGAAGGCGCCGAAAAACACGCCGGGGACAAGGCCGATGTCGAACTCGATCACCGGATTTTCCTCTAGGAAAAACATCAACATATTGGCGGATGGGCGGGTAAAGGTCGCGCTTTCGATCTGGACGGGGTCAAAGGCCACTTGGGCCAGAGCGAATGTCGAAATCCACCCCACCGCGACGGCAAACCCCACGCCCGAGGCAAACACCAGAACCCGCGCCGAGATGCGGTTACGGAGCGACACAAAGATCGCGAATACGGCCAATCCCGCGCCAAACACCAACCCCGTTGCATCAGGCAGGTGCAGCGCGGCCAGCAGGTCCACGTTCTTGCCCCCCGGCGTGACCCAAAGCGCGGCCAAATTGTTGCGCAGCGGGGCCAGCCATCCGTGCAGCGACATCTGCGCCACCACCGCGAAAATCAGGCCCGACACCACAGAGCGCAGGTTGCCGGTCGCCGCCAGAACCAGCAACCGCCCCGAACAGCCCCTCGCCAGAACCATGCCCGCGCCAAACATCAACCCGCCAATGATCGCGCCCGACCATGATCCGGTGACGGCCATCATCCGCGCGTCGCTGGCCCGCATCAGGCCCAGCATCTGCGCCCCCTGCACCCAGAAGATCGCGGTCGAAAAGGTCAACAGCCACACAGACACGCGCGTCCCCATCCGGCCCCGCGCGAACTCCACCGTCGCCGCGCGCAGACAGAACGCCGATCGTTGCGCCGAGAACCCGAACAACACGCCCGTTAGCAACCCAAGGATCAGCGCCGTATGCGTTTCGCCCAGCGTCTCGACAAGTGGCAGGATATCCATAGCGACCCCATACATTGATTTTCGTGAATGTATAATGCGGGCGCACACCGATCCTTGATCTGGATCAGGCGTAAATTGACCTCGTCAATTACCTGTGGGGCGGCTAACGATGGGCTATGTTCGAATCTGTTTCCCTGAATGATGTGGATCACCTGCCGCGCTGGCGTCGTCCGGTGGTTCTGTTGATCCTGATGTCGATTGCGATGCCCGTGGCCTTTGCCACGTGGTCGGCGCTGCTAAATAACTTTGTGATCGAGGTCGCGGATTTCACGGGCAAGGAAATCGGCCTGCTGCATTCGGTACGCGAAATTCCGGGGTTTCTGGCGGTTGGGGTGATCGCGTTGATCATGTTCATCCGCGAACAGGTGCTGGGTCTGATCGCGCTCTTGCTACTTGGGGCGGCGACGGCGGTGACGGCGTGGTATCCCTCCCTTGGCGGGATTTTGACCATCACCATGCTCAGTTCTATCGGGTTTCACTATTATGAGACCGTGAACCAGAGCCTTCAGCTTCAGTGGATCGACAAGGGCCGCGCGCCGCAGGTTCTGGGCTGGCTGGTTGCAGCGGGCTCTGCGGCGTCGCTGGTCGCCTATAGCATTCTGGTGCTGACATGGGGGCCGCTGGGTCTGACCTACAACATCGTTTACATGATCGCGGGCGGGTTTACCGTTTTGGTCACGCTGTTCTGTATCGTGGCCTTTCCACAGTTCGAAACGCCCCATCCGCAGGTCAAGAAATTCATCCTGCGCCGTCGCTATTGGCTGTATTATCTGCTGCAATTCATGGCCGGTGCGCGGCGTCAGATTTTCGTGGTGTTCGCGGCCTTTATGATGGTCGAACTGTTCGGGTTCGAGGTGCATGAGGTGACCGGCCTGTTCCTGTTGAACTTTGTCGCGAACATGGTTTTCGCCCCTTTGATGGGCAAGGCCGTGGGCAAATGGGGCGAACGGCGCGCGCTGGCGTTTGAATATGTGGGCCTGATCGGGGTGTTTCTGGCCTATGGCGGGATTTACTATTTCGGCTGGGGCGTGGTGTTGGCGGCGGCCCTCTATGTGATTGACCATTTGTTTTTCGCGCTGGCCTTTGCCCTGAAAACCTATTTCCAGAAAATCGCCGATCCCGGTGACATCGCGCCCACGGCGGCGGTGGCTTTTACCATCAACCATATCGCGGCGGTGGGCCTGCCGACGGTTCTGGGCATCCTGTGGGTTGCCTCGCCCGCGGCGGTGTTTTTGCTGGCGGCGGGGATGGCGTCGGTGTCTCTGATGTTGGCCCTGATGATCCCGCGCCACCCCGAACCGGGGCATGAGACGGTGTTCTCACGCGGACGTCACGTGGCCCGCGCATAGAAATCCGCGCGGCGCACCCTATATTCTAGGCAGATCACAAAGGAGCATCCCATGTTCGGTTTCGCCCGCAAAAAGGTTGAGATGATCGCACCCGCCGACGCCCTGCCGGGGCGCGAGACGCCGATCCCCACCGCGCCCAAACATTTCCTGTCTGGCATTGACCTGAAATCCCCTGTCCCCGATGGGATGGAGGAAGCCATGTTTGGCATGGGCTGTTTCTGGGGGGTGGAGCGTCTGTTCTGGAACACCGATGGTGTGTGGCTGTCGATGGTGGGCTATGCGGGGGGCTATACCCCGAACCCGACCTATCAAGAGACCTGTACCGGCCAGACCGGCCATAATGAGGTCGTGCGCGTGATCTTTGATCCCGCCCGCGTCACCTATGAACAGTTGCTGCAAGTGTTTTGGGAGGGTCACGACCCCACCCAAGGCATGCGTCAGGGCAATGATATGGGCACGCAGTACCGCTCGGGCATCTATACCTATTCGCCCGAGCAACAGGCCGCAGCACTGGCGTCCAAGGCCGCCTTTGCCCCGCGTCTGTCGGCCGCCGGATATGGTGCCATCACGACCGAAATCATCCCCGCCCCGGTGTTCTATTACGCCGAGGATTATCACCAGCAATACCTCGCCAAAAATCCGAACGGATACTGCGGCTTGGGGGGCACCGGCGTGTCCTGTCCCATCGGGGTGGGCGTTTAAGGCCTGTTTGGCTTGACCACTGGCGGGCGCGTGGCTATCGACCAATCAACACTGATAGGAGCCCGCGCCATGCCGACCTTTACCGCCCTGACGACCCTGACCGGCAAGGACGCCGCCGAAGCCCTTGGTGAGGCGATGGAAACGCTGATCCCCGAACCCTATGGCGTTGGCGTGTTCGAGATCGAGGACGGCTCGGGGCTATGGGAGGTCGGCGGCTATTTCAACGAGGCCCCCGATGTGGCCGGTCTGGCCCTGTTGGCAGCGATGCATCAGGCCAAGGATTTCACTGTTTCCGAACTGCCCGACGTGGATTGGGTGGCCAAGGTCAAACGCGAACTGGCCCCCGTCGTTGCGGGCCGGTTCTTTGTCTACGGTAGCCACGATGCCGATCAGATCCCCGAGGGCTCGGTCGCGCTGTTGATTGAGGCGGCGATGGCGTTTGGCACGGGGCACCATGGCACGACGCTTGGGTGTTTGCGGGCGCTGGACCTGCTGGCCGAACGCGGGTTCGTGGGTAAAAACGTTGCCGATATTGGCTGTGGCACGGCGGTTCTGGCGATGGCGGCGGCCAAGATCTGGGACGGCGTCATGATGGCCAGCGATATTGATCAGGTGGCCGTGGACGTGGCCGAGGCCAACGTGACCGCCAACGATCTTGAGGGCCGCGTGAAATGTGTCGAGGCCGCCGGTTTCGACCACCCCGACCTACAGGCCAAAGCGCCCTTTGATCTGGTGTTCGCCAATATTCTAAAGGGGCCGCTGATCGCGCTTTCGCCCGATATGGCCGACAACATCCAATCAGGCGGCTATGCGATTCTGTCCGGCATTCTGAACCCTCAAGCCGACGAAGTTGTCGCAACTTACGGCGAAAACGGGTTCACTGTTATCAATCGCGAAGAAATCACCGACTGGACCTGCCTATTGTTGCAAAAACAATAGGTCGCGCGCCACACTTCTGCCCCAGTTTTTTCGTAAAAAACGCACAGGTGGGGCCAGTGTAGGAGTGTGTTTATGGCTGACCCTTATATGAGGGATTTCCAAGGACGGCTGAAACGTATCGAACGCATCCACAAACGTGGCGGCGGGTTCGAGGCGGCCGGTACTTTGGGGCGTTCTGCTTATCGTCAGCCCGCACAAAAGCGGTCGCTTATGCGGCCTCTGATCTTGGTGCTGGGTTGTGCTGTGATGCTCAAGGCGGGTCTGTATGCACAGATTGGCCCTGTGGATTATGCGGAACGTGTGGACCGTCTGCGTCAGGGGACCGAGGTTGAACAAATCGGTGCCTATGTGATGCAGGCTGATGCGGTCACCATCGCGATTTCGGACTTTTTGAAAGAACTGTTCAAAACGCCCGTTTGACCGGTGCCATTTCGGCAAAAGAAAACCCCGCGCGGTCGGACCGGGCGGGGTTCAATTTTTTCGAGGTGTCATAAATGCCTCTTAGCGCAGCTTCTGGATGTCGCTGCGGGTCAGACCGATGTCCGACAGAGTTTCGTCGCTGAGGTCCGACAAAACGTCTTGGGTTTTGCGGGTTTCCATCCAGTCCATGACGGCGGAAACGACGCGGTAGATAGCCGACGACAGACCCAGATCGGTCAGCGCGGGACGGTAGATGTCGTATGCACGCATTGGAGCGCCCTTTCAGTTTTCAAAGTGCCTATTTATTGGTGATTGCCATCTAAATATCGCCCGCTTTTCGTACAAGAATGAAATTTGTCATCCCTGACATGCTGCGACTGCATAGCTTAGGGTGTCTAACAAGTTATTGAAAAACTTTAACAAAACTGTGTTCTGGTGTCGCGATCCCGCATCTGGATGTCGCGTTTGGAACAGGATCGCGCGAAACGCTCTAAAAACGACATTTCGCGGGGAAAACCTATTCATCCTAGCCGATGTTCACTTTTCGTGCTACTTGGGGTCAAAAGCAGAACAAAATGAGGCGAGCATGCGTGTTTTGGGAATAGACCCGGGACTACGGAACATGGGCTGGGGCGTGATTGAGGTGAACGGATCGCGAATCGCGCATGTGGCCAACGGGATTTGCCACACGGCCAAGGGCGAATTGGCGGACCGGCTGTTGTCTCTGCATGATCAGTTGCAGGCGGTGATTGACCGTTATGTTCCCGACACGGCGGCGGTCGAACAGACCTTTGTGAACAAGGACGGGGTCGCGACCCTGAAACTGGGTCAGGCGCGGGCGATTGCCCTGTTGGTACCGGCCAAGGCGGGTCTCAGCATCGGGGAATACGCCCCGAACGCGGTGAAAAAGACCGTGGTCGGCGTGGGCCATGCCGCGAAACAACAGATCGACCATATGGTGCGCCTGCAATTGCCGGGTGTACAGATCGAGGGGCCGGATGCCGCCGATGCCTTGGCCATCGCGCTGTGCCACGCCCATCATTCACAAAGCGCGGGGCGTCTGGCCGCCGCAGTGGGGCGGGCACGATGATTGGCAAGCTAAGCGGACGGATCGACTATCGCGGTACGGACCATGTTCTGTTGGATGTGCGCGGGGTGGGATATATTGTCTATGTTTCCGAGCGGACGATGGCGGCGCTGCCCCGTGCAGGGGAATTTACCGCGCTTTATACCGAACTGATGGTGCGCGAAGACCTGATGCAGCTGTTCGGGTTCACCTCGCTGGTGGAAAAGGAATGGCACCGCCTGTTGATGAGCGTGCAGGGCATCGGGGCCAAGGCGTCGATGGCGATCCTTGGGACGCTGGGGCCGGATGGCGTGTCGCGTGCAATCGCGCTGGGCGATTGGACGGCGGTAAAAGCCGCGCCGGGGGTCGGTCCCAAAATCGCACAGCGCGTTGTGAATGAGCTAAAAGACAAGGCGCCCACGGTCATGGCAATGGGCGCGGCGGTGAATACGGTTTCCGCCCCGACGGATGCGGTGATCGACGATGAACCGGTTTCCGTCCCGACACCCGTCGCCACGCCGCGTCCCGCGCAGACCGCGAATACCCAATCCGAGGCCCTGTCGGCCCTGTCAAACCTTGGCTATAGTCCGTCCGAGGCGGCAAGCGCCGTGGCACAGGCCGCAGGGGATGCGCCCGAGGCCAGCACAGCCGATTTGATCCGCACGGCCTTGCGTCTGTTGGCGCCAAAGGGGTAATCGGTTGATCTATGGAAAGCCCTGATCCCACCCTGCGCCCCGAGCGTCAGCCCGAAGATTCCGACCGCGCCCTGCGCCCGCAGGGGTTGGACGAATTCATCGGTCAGGCCGAGGCCCGCGCGAACCTGCGCGTGTTCATCGAAAGCGCACGGCGGCGCGGTGAGGCGATGGATCACACCCTGTTCCACGGCCCGCCGGGCTTGGGGAAAACCACGCTGGCCCAGATCATGGCGCGCGAATTGGGCGTGAATTTCAAGATGACCTCGGGGCCTGTATTGGCCAAGGCGGGGGATCTGGCCGCAATCCTGACCAATCTGGATGCGCGCGATGTACTGTTTATCGACGAAATCCACCGCATGAACCCCGTGGTCGAAGAGGTCCTCTATCCCGCGATGGAGGACTTTGAGCTGGACCTTGTGATCGGCGAAGGGCCTGCGGCGCGCACGGTACGCATTGAGTTGCAGCCCTTTACGCTGGTCGGGGCGACGACGCGGTTGGGGTTGCTGACCACGCCGCTGCGCGACCGGTTTGGCATTCCGACGCGGTTGCAGTTTTATAATGTCGATGAGTTGTTCGAGATCGTGACGCGCGGGGCGCGGTTGTTGGGCGTTCCGGCGGAACCCGAGGGCGCGCGCGAGATCGCCAAACGCGCCCGGGGCACGCCGCGGATCGCGGGGCGCCTGTTGCGCCGCGTGGTCGATTTTGCGGTGGTTGAGGGCGATGGGCGCATCACCGCCGAGATCGCCGACAGCTCCCTAACGCGGTTGGGGGTTGATGACATGGGGTTGGACGGGGCGGATCGCCGGTATCTGCGCCTGATCGCCGAGAATTATGGCGGTGGGCCCGTCGGGATCGAGACCCTGTCGGCGGCATTGTCCGAGAGCCGCGATGCATTGGAAGAGGTGATCGAGCCCTATCTGTTGCAGCAGGGGTTGATTCAGCGCACGCCGCGCGGCCGGATGCTGGCGCAAAAGGGGTGGACCCAGATCGGGTTGCCCATGCCCGATGCGGGGCGCGCGGGTGATCTGTTCAGCAGTTGAGTATTTTTGCCAAGATGAAGGGGGCAGGGCGTGCTTGAGCCCCGTTTGCGTTGCCTTTATGTCATGGGGAACTGGCGCGGGATGCGGAAGGATGTGCGATGAGCCCTGAGACGGTGGAGGCCCTGTTTACACGCGGCGACGGGCGCTATGCCTTTGCGCGCTGGGGACGGCCGATTGTGCCGGTGGTGTTTGGCGTGACCGAGGAGAGCCTTGGGGTGTTCAAGGGCGCCTGTGAAGCGGTGGTCGCGATGGCCGGTCACAAGATGGCCGAGACCGACCCCGAGTTGGGCGCGAATTTCATGATCTTTTTCGTCCAGTCGTGGGACGAGTTGGCCGAGACGCCGAATTTGGATCGGTTGGTGCCGGATCTGGACGGGGTTGTGGCGCGGTTGCAGGGCAGTGACGCGAACCAGTACCGGTTTTTCCGGTTTGATCCGGATGGGGCGATCAAGGCCTGTTTGACGTTCTTGCGGATGGACCGCGATATGCAGAAACAGTCGGCGGATGTGATTGCGCTGGGTCAGATCGTGCAGGGGATTGTGTTGTGGTCGGACCAGGCGTTCGCCGCGCGCAGCCCGCTGGCCCTGACGCCCGAGGGGGTGACGGTGTTGCGTCCCGATGTGGCCGATGTGATCCGCGCGGCCTATGATCCGGTGATGCCGGTTGCAGCAGAGGATGCCAGCCACGCCTTGCGTTTGGCGGCGCGATTGGGGGCGGTATGAAGGCGCATCATCATCAGGTTCGGGTCTATTACGAAGACACCGATATGGCGGGGATTGTTTATTACGCCAATTACCTGAAGTTTATCGAACGCGGGCGCAGCGAATGGGTGCGCAGCATCGGGATCGATCAGGCGCGGTTGAAGAAAGAGGGCATGTTCTTTGCCGTGCGCAAGGTGGATGCAGATTTCCTGCGCCCTGCGGTTTATGACGATGTTCTAACGGTTGAGACGGTCGTGGAATCGCAGACCGGCGCGCGGTTGAACCTGATCCAGCGGGTGTTGCGCGAGGGTGAAGAGATTTTCACCGCCAAAGTTATGATCGTTTCCCTGTCGGTGGATGGGTATCCGGTGGCGCTTCCGGCGGATATTCGCCAATTGTTGACAGAGAATTGAGCAAAGAGCGTCCATCGCGCGGTTGTGTTGGATTTTCCCCTTAAAAGCCTGTAGTCTGACGCGTAATCAGAGCCGGACCAATTCGGCCCAACAACGAGCAGGCATATGGATACCCAAACACTTGCGGCCGCGCAGGAGATCGATTTCTCCATGCTGGCCCTATTTGCACGTGCGACGATTACCGTCAAAATCGTGATGATCATGTTGATTGCGGCCTCATTCTGGAGCTGGGCGATCATCATCCAGAAAACCATTTCCTATCGCGCGGCCCGTCGAGAGGCGGAGGCCTTTGATGCGGCGTTCTGGTCGGGGGAGCCGTTGGATGAATTGTTTGATCAAATCGGGGCCGAGCCGAACGGCGCCTCCGAGAGGGTCTTTGCTGCCGGTATGATGGAATGGCGACGCAGTCACCGGCAGGACGGCAAGCTGATCCCCGGTGCTGCGCCGCGGATCGACCGGTCGATGGATGTGGCGATTGCCAAGGAATCCGAGGCGATGACGGGTGGGTTGTCCTTCCTCGCGACGGTCGGCTCAACGGCCCCGTTCGTGGGTCTGTTCGGCACCGTTTGGGGCATCATGCACGCATTTGAGGAAATCGCGCGTCAGCAAAACACCAGCCTTGTCGTCGTGGCCCCGGGGATCGCCGAGGCCCTGTTGGCGACGGCACTGGGCCTGCTGGCGGCTATTCCGGCGGTGGTGTTTTACAACAAACTGTCGGCGGACAGCGATCGTATCCTTGGCGGGTACGAGGCGTTTGCGGATGAGTTTTCGACGATCCTGTCGCGCCAGTTGGACAGCTGATCCATGGGTGCGGGTGTCATCAAACGCAAAAGCAATCACCGGCGGCGGCGTGGTCGCAGCGGTGGCTCGGCGGCGATGTCGGAAATCAACGTCACGCCCTTTGTGGACGTGATGTTGGTTCTGCTGATCATTTTCATGGTGGCTGCGCCCCTGTTGACGGTGGGCGTGCCGGTGGAATTGCCGGAGACTGCGGCCGAACCCCTGCCCGGTGAGCAAGAAGAGCCGCTGACCGTGACCCTGACTGCGGGCGGTGAGATCATGGTGCAAACCACGGCGACGCCTGCGGGGGAACTGGTGGGCAAGCTGCGTGCGATTGCCGCCGAACGGGACAGCAACCGTATCTTCCTGCGCGCGGATGGGGCCGTGCCCTATGAGCGTGTAGCGCAGGTTATGGGCGCACTGAACGCCGCAGGATTTCGCGACATCGGTCTGGTGACCGAGAGCGGTGGGCCGGATCTGGATGATGGAATTGGCGAATAAACCAGGCCCGATGAAATGGGGGCTCTATATCTCGGGGGCGGGCCATGGTGGTCTGATCCTGTGGATGTTGCTGGGCGGATTGTTTTCCGCGCCACGCCCTGAGCCATTGGACGTCGCGCCCGTGTCGCTGATCTCGGCCGAGGAATTCGCGGCCCTGACCGCCGAGGCCTCTGCGCCGCGCGCGGTTGAGGAAGAACAGCCCGAGCCACCCAGCGTCGACAGTGCCCCGCGCCCCCAAGCGCGCCCCGTGCCTGAACCCGCGCCGGAACCTGAGCCTGCGCCAGAGCCGGAACCCGTGCCCGAACCAGAGCCGGTCCCCGCACCGGAACCCGAACCGACGCCCGAACCCGAGCCGGTTGTCGAAACCCCGCCCCAACCCGTGGTGCCCGAGGTCGACAATGCGCCGGTGACGCCGACGGTTCTGCCCGACACCGCACCGCCCGTTGCCGCCGATCGCGTCACGGATGAGGTCGTCGCGGCCCCCGAACCCGATGTGCGCATTGACGAGGTGGATCAGGTCCGCCCCGAACCCGCGGAATTGCCCGCCGAGACACCGGTCGAGGTCGCGCCGGAAAGCACCGCGCGCGAACAATCCACGACGCAGATCGTGACCGAGGCAGATCAGCCCGATGAAAATTCGTTGGGGATCAGCGCGGCCATCCGCCCGCGTCCCCGCCCGAACCGCCCCGCGCCGACGCCGGAACCGGACCCCGAACCCGTGACCGAAACCGCCAACGCGCCGGAGCCCGAACCGACACCCGATACATCCTCGGCGGTCAACGATGCCCTTGCCGAGGCGCTGGGTGGTTCGAGCCAAACGTCGGGCAACGGCACCGCGCGGGTTGGTCCGCCCCTGACCCAAGGGGAGCAGGACGCGTTTCGCGTTGCGGTTCAGGGATGTTGGACGGTTGATCCAGGCTCGCCCACGTACCAAGTGGTGCTAACAGTGGGCATGGATATGCAAGAGGACGGTCGCGTTGTGTCCAGTTCGTTGGAACTGTTGTCGGCAAGCGGGGGCGATACGACCACCGTGCAGACGGCCTATGAGGCCGCACGACGCGCTATTCTGCGGTGCCAGAGCCAAGGCCGGAACGGCTATGATCTGCCCGCCGAGAAATATGATCAGTGGAGTCGAATTGAACTGACATTCGACCCGAGAACGAGGTGATCTCATGTTGCGACTTTTGACTATTCTGGCTGTGGTGATCGTGGGGGCGGTGTCCCCTGCGGTGGCGCAAAACGGTCCGTTGCGGATCACGATCAACCAAGGTGTGACCGAACCGGTCCCCATGGCCGTGCCGACCTTTGTGGCCGAAACGCCCGACGCCGCGAAATACGCTGAGGACATCTCGCGTCTGGTGGCGGCGGATCTGGTGAACACCGGATTGTTCCGCGAAATTCCCCAGACCGCGTTCATCTCTCGCGTCACCAGTTTCGACAGCCCCGTGCAATACGCCGACTGGAAAGCGATCAACGCCCAAGGTCTGATCACCGGCGCGGTCAGCGTCTCGGGTGACCGGATCACGGTGAAGTTCCGCTTGATCGACGTGTTCGCCGAGGCGCCGCTGGGCGATGGTCTGCAATTTGGGGGCACCACCACCGCATGGCGTCGCGTGGCGCATAAGGTCGCCGATCAGGTCTATAGCCGCATCACCGGCGAGGCGGGCTATTTCGACAGCCGCGTCGCGTTCATCGCCGAAACCGGCACCAAGGGGCAGCGTCAGAAACGTCTGGCCGTCATGGATTACGATGGTGCGGGCGTTCAATACCTGACCCGCGGCGATAGCATCGTTCTGGCCCCGCGCTTTTCACCCAATGGCGATCGGCTGCTGTATACCAGCTATGACACCGGTTTTCCGCGTATCTATGTGATCAACACCGCCGGTGGCGGGGTTCGGGCGCTGGACGAACAGCCGGGCACGATGACGTTTTCGCCGCGCTTTTCGCCGGACGGAAACACGATCCTGTTCTCGGTGGCACAGGGCGGTAATACGGACCTTTATTCGATGTCTCTTTCGGGGGGCGGTCGTACCCGCCTGACCAGCGCGCCGTCGATTGAAACCGCGCCCAGCTTTGCGCCCGATGGCCGTCAGATCGTATTTGAGAGCGACCGTTCGGGATCGCAACAGCTGTATATCATGCCCGTCACAGGCGGTGAGCCGCGCCGGATCAGCTTTGGCCCCGGTCGCTATTCCACGCCCGTTTGGTCGCCGCGCGGCGATATGATCGCCTTTACCAAACAGCATCAGGGCCGGTTCCATATCGGTGTGATGCGCGTCGATGGTTCGGGCGAGCGTCTGTTGACGTCATCGTTTCTTGACGAGGGCCCGACGTGGTCGCCCAATGGGCGTGTGATCATGTTCACGCGCGAAACATCTGGGGCAAGCGGCTCGGCCGCGCTCTATTCCGTTGACGTGTCGGGGCGCAATCTGCGCAAGGTTCCGGTCAGTACCGGTGCCTCCGACGCAAGCTGGTCGCCATTGCTGCCCTAAGGCACAGAGTTGAAAACAAACGCCGCGCTGATAGGCTGGCGCGGCACCACATATCCAAGGACGCGTTCCATGACTTCTTTCAAACTATCCCTGATCGCACTGGCCGCGCTGGGTTTGGCGGCCTGTTCTGACAACAGCAGTTTCGACAACGCCGGTGCCGGTGGTGCTAACGGCGGCTTTGCCTCGGGCAGCGCATCTGACCCGACCTCGGTGGCGTATTTCCAACAGACCGTTGGCGATCGCGTGTTCTTTGCCGTAGACCAAAGCACCCTGTCACCCCAAGCGACCAGCGTTCTGGACCAACAGGCCACGTGGCTGATGACCAACGCCGCCTATACCGTCGTGATCGAAGGTCACGCCGATGAACAGGGCACGCGGGAATACAACCTTGCCCTTGGGGCGCGTCGCGCGAACTCGGTTCAGGAATATCTGGTGTCGCGCGGTGTGTCGCCCGCACGGGTGCGCACGGTCAGCTATGGCAAGGAACGTCCGCTGGCGCTGTGCTCGGCTGAATCGTGCTATGCGGAAAACCGTCGCGCGGTTACGGTCGTGACCGCAGGCGGCAACAGCTAATCCAAAACCCAGAGGGGGCGTTATGGGTCAATTGCATCGGATCGTGGCCGGGATCGGCCTGAGTGTTTTGACGGCGCTGCCCGTGGCGGCCCAATCGCAGGCCGAGACGCTGGCCGACATCCGCCAGCAACTCAGCGTCCTCTATGTCGAGGTGCAGCGGTTGAACCGTGAACTGTCCACCACCGGCGGGGTTGCCGGAGGGGCGGGCACGTCGGGATCGGCGTTGCAGCGTATCGACGCGATGGAGGCACAGCTGCAATCGCTGACCGCCCACACCGAAGAGCTTGAGTTCCGCATCACGTCCGTGGTGCGGGATGGCACCAACCGCATTGGCGATCTTGAATTCCGCCTGTGTGAGCTGGAACCCAATTGCGACATCGGTTCGCTTGGGGAAACGCCGACCCTTGGCGGGGTGGACACGACCGTGAACGTGCCGGTGCCGCCCGCGACGGGTGGTGATACCGTGCAATTGGCCGTGGGCGAACAGTCCGATTTCGACGCGGCGAAATCCGCGTTGGATCAGGATCGGTTCGCCGAGGCCGCCCAGCAATTCGCAACCTTTGCCCAGACCTATCCCGGCAGTCCCCTGACCGGTGAGGCGCATTATTACCGCGGTGTCGCCTTGGGCCAATCGGGCGACACGGCCAATGCCGCCCGCGCCTATCTGGAGAGCTTTAGCGGCTCCCCCCAAGGGACGGTCGCGCCGCAGGCCCTGTTCGAACTGGGCATGGCCTTGAACGATCTGGGCCAATCGCATGAGGCCTGTGTGACCTTGGGCGAGGTCGGCACGCGGTTCCCCGCGTCCTCGGTCGCGCTGGACGCAAACGCCGCGATTCAGTCCATCGGATGCAACTAAGCGCGCTTGGCGATCTGATCTCAAACGCCGTTCGGGATGCGGGCGTCGCGACCTTGGGCCTTGCCGTGTCCGGCGGGGGCGACAGCATGGCGATGCTGCACGCGGCGGCGGGTCTTGATGGGCTGGCCGTGCGCGCCGTCACAGTGGATCACGGTCTGCGCCCTGAGGCACGGGAGGAGGCCGCGTTGGTCGCGCGGACCTGCGCCGATCTGGGCGTGGCGCATGATATTCTGACATGGGACGGCTGGGACAATCGTGGCAACCTGCAGGGCGCGGCGCGCGAGGCGCGATATGCCCTGATGCGGGATTGGGCGGGGGCGCATGGGATTGATGCAATCGCATTGGCCCACACCCGCGATGATCAGGCGGAAACGGTTCTGATGCGGCTGGCGCGCAAGGGCGGGGTGGACGGCCTGTCCGCCATGTCGCCCCTACGTCGGGCCGAGGGGATCACATGGCTGCGTCCGTTTCTGGACGTGGGGCGCGCGGATTTGCGCGCGGCGTTAAATGGCGTCGGTGCCACATGGGTTGAGGACCCGTCGAACATTGATCCGCGTTTTGACCGCATTCGTGTGCGCGGCGCGATGGAGCATCTTGCCGAGCTCGGAATTGATGCGGGGGCGCTGTCGGCGGTGGCGCGTAACATGCAAACCGCCCGCGCCGCGCTGAACGCCGTCACGGCAGAGGTGTTGTACGCCCATGCCACCCTCATTGGCGGGGATGTGGTGATTCAGCGTGCGGGATTTGCGGCGCAAACGTCAGAAATCCGTCGCCGGATGCTGCTTGAGGCCCTGAAATGGGTTGCCTCGGCGGCATATGGCCCACGGGCAAGCGCGCTCGGCGATCTAGAAACCACGGTGATGGGGGGCGGGCGCCACACGGTACACGGGTGTCTGATTGACGCGGAGCAGACCACCATCACGATCGGACGCGAATGGAATGCGATTTCCGGTGTGACGGCGCGAATTGGTCAGGTTTGGGATGGGCGTTGGGTGGTTTCCGGCCCCGAAAACAACGGCTTGTCCATCGCGGGCCTTGGTGGCGAGGGATGGAGCCGGTTGAAGACAGAAATCGAACCGAACCTGCCCCGACAGGCGGCGATCACAACCCCTGCGGTCTGGTCCGGCACAGAATTAATCGCCGCGCCCGCCGCCGGATGGGCCAATGGATACACGGCGCGGCTGAACAACGCGGGCAATGGGCCCTTTTCTTGCATTATATCGCATTGAACCTCAGACGCTTATGTCTATTTTAAGGGGTGGCCGCAGTTTCTGCCGTCCAATTCTAAGGAGTGCATCGTGGGCAACGCACGTAACATCGCTTTCTGGGTCGTACTGTTTCTATTGATCCTGGCCTTGTTCAACCTGATCAGTGGCGGTCAGACGACGATGTCGTCGCAGACGGTCAGCTATTCCGAATTCGTTCAGAGCGTAGAGGCCGGTGAGGTCTCGTCGGTTACCCTTGACGGGGAACGCGCCCTGATCCGCCGCAACGACGGCACCAATGTTTCGACCATCATCCCCGACGGCACCGACGTGACCGAACGTCTGCTGGACAACGGTGTGAATGTGACGGGCGAACCGCAGGAACAAAACGGCCTGTTGTCCTATGTTGGCACGCTGCTGCCCTTCCTGATCCTGATCGGCATCTGGATTTTCCTGATGAACCGGATGCAAGGCGGTGGCCGTGGCGGCGCGATGGGCTTTGGCAAAAGCCGCGCGAAACTGCTGACGGAAAAGCAGGGGCGCGTGACCTTTGATGACGTTGCCGGCATTGATGAGGCCAAGGACGAACTGGAAGAGATCGTCGAGTTCCTGCGCAATCCGCAAAAGTTCAGCCGCCTCGGCGGTAAGATCCCCAAAGGCGCGCTGCTGGTCGGCCCTCCGGGGACCGGTAAAACCCTTCTGGCCCGTGCAATCGCGGGTGAGGCGGGCGTGCCGTTCTTCACCATCTCGGGCTCGGACTTTGTCGAGATGTTCGTCGGTGTTGGTGCATCGCGTGTGCGCGACATGTTCGAACAGGCGAAAAAGAACGCCCCCTGTATCGTGTTCATCGACGAGATCGACGCCGTTGGCCGTTCGCGTGGTGTTGGCTATGGCGGTGGCAACGACGAACGCGAGCAGACGCTGAACCAGCTGCTGGTCGAAATGGACGGCTTTGAGGCGAATGAGGGGATCATCATCGTCGCCGCAACCAACCGTCCCGACGTTCTGGACCCCGCGCTGCTGCGCCCGGGTCGTTTCGACCGTCAGGTTCAGGTGCCCAACCCCGACATCAAAGGCCGCGAGAAAATCCTTGGCGTTCATGCACGCAAGGTGCCGCTGGGCCCGAACGTCGATCTGCGCATTATCGCCCGTGGCACGCCCGGTTTTTCGGGTGCTGATCTAGCCAACCTCGTGAACGAGGCCGCGCTGATGGCTGCGCGTGTTGGTCGTCGCTTTGTCACCATGGAAGATTTCGAAAACGCCAAGGACAAGGTGATGATGGGCAGCGAGCGTCGCTCGATGGTCATGACCGAGGACGAAAAGAAACTGACCGCCTATCACGAAGCCGGTCACGCCATCGTCGGTCTGAACGTGCCCCAGCATGACCCGATCCACAAGGCGACGATCATTCCGCGTGGCCGTGCTCTGGGTCTGGTTCTGTCGCTGCCGGAACGCGATCAGCTGTCGGTGAGCTATACCAAATACACCTCGAAAATCGCCATGGCGATGGGTGGCCGTGTGGCCGAGGAACTGATCTTTGGGCCGGAGAACGTGACCTCGGGCGCGTCGTCGGACATTCAACAGGTGACCCGCATCGCGCGCGCAATGGTGACGCAGTTCGGCTTTGACCCCGAACTGGGCTATGTCGATTACGCCAACGAACAAGATAGCTATCTTGGCAACTATGGCGGCGGCACGAACCATTCGGGCATCACCCAGAAAACCATCGATGACAAGATCAAGGCGTTGGTGGATGAGGGCTATGAGACCGCGAAACGCATCCTGACCGAAAAGTCCGAGGATCTGGAACGTCTGGCGCAGGGTCTGTTGGAATACGAAACCCTGACCGGCGACGAGATCACCAAGGTCATCGCGGGCGAACCTCTGAAGCGCGGCGATGATGAGGACAACTCGTCCGACAGTGGCTCGGCCCCGTCGCTTACGGCGGTGCCCAAGACGACCAAGCCCAAGTCGGATGACGGGTCGGGTATGGAACCCGAACCCACCGCCTAAGACGGTTTGAACATCATTCACAGCCCCGGTTGCATATGCGCCGGGGCTGTTTCGTTTCGGGACGCGGCGTTTCCGAAATGAAACGGGGAACGGCGATTCCCACCCCTGGCAGGTCGGTTTCCAGAATGCGCACGGGATCGACAGCCGCTATGACGGGCGCGAGGGGCTTCACCGCTTGGCGTAGGAGGAACCGGGCATGACTGTGAAAAGTGACATCGAAATCGCGCGTGCGGCACCCAAACGGCCGATCACCGAAATCGGCGCGCGATTGGACATCCCCGAGGACGCCCTGATCCCCTATGGCCGCGACAAGGCCAAGATCACCCAAGACCACATTGCCACCCTGCAGGATCGCCCGCGCGGCCATCTGATCCTTGTCACCGCGATCACCCCCACCCCCGCGGGCGAGGGCAAGACGACGACCACCGTCGGGCTTGGCGACGGGTTGTCCCACATCGGCAAGCGCGCCGCGATCTGTATCCGAGAGGCAAGCCTTGGCCCCTGTTTCGGGATGAAGGGCGGCGCCGCCGGTGGTGGCCACGCGCAGGTCATCCCGATGGAAGACATGAACCTACATTTCACCGGCGACTTCCACGCGATCACGGCGGCGCATAACCTGCTCTCGGCGATGATCGACAACCACATCTATTGGGGCAATGCCCTGAACATCGACGACCGCCGGATCGTCTGGCGGCGCGTGATGGACATGAACGACCGCGCGCTGCGCGATATCGTGGTGGGGCTGGGCGGTGTGGCCAACGGGTTTTCGCGTCAGACGGGGTTCGACATCACTGTGGCAAGCGAGATCATGGCGATCCTGTGCCTGTCGCGCGATCTGAGCGATCTGGAACGCCGTCTGGGCAATATCATTGTCGCCTACACCCGTGAGCGCGCCCCGATCACCGCGCGCGATCTGGGGGCGGACGGGGCGATGACGGTGCTGCTGCGCGATGCGTTGATGCCCAATCTGGTTCAGACGCTGGATCATACGCCCGCCTTTGTGCATGGCGGCCCGTTCGCCAATATCGCCCATGGTTGTAGTTCCCTGATCGCGACGGAGACGGCGCTGCGCCTTGCCGATTATGTGGTGACCGAGGCGGGGTTCGGGGCCGATCTGGGCGCGGAAAAGTTTCTGGACATCAAATGCCGCAAGGGCGATCTGGCCCCGTCGGCGGTGGTTCTGGTGGCGACCGTGCGCGCGCTGAAAATGTCGGGCGGCGTGGAAAAGGGCGACCTTGGCACGCCGGACGCGGATGCCGTCACGCGGGGCTGTGCGAACCTTGGGCGGCATCTGGAAAACCTTGCGCAATTTGGTGTGCCGGTTGCCGTGGCGATCAACCATTTCACCGCCGATACCGAGGAGGAGTTGGACGCCATCCGCACCTATGTGGCCGAGCGCGGCGCGCGCGCCATCCTGTGCCGTCACTGGGCGGACGGGGGTGCAGGGGCGGCGGAATTGGCCGAACATGTGGCCGATCTGTGTGAAGGGGGTGCGACCCTGACCCCGCTTTATCCCGATGACATGCCACTGGCCGAAAAAATTGAAACCATCGCGACCCGCATTTATCGCGCCGACGGGGTTGAGATCGGCGCGAAAATCCGCGCGCAACTGGCCGAATGGGAAAAGGCAGGGCACGGGAACTTGCCGATCTGCATGGCCAAGACGCAATACAGTTTCACCACCGATCCGACACAGCGCGGCGCGCCCACGGGGTTCACGATTCCCGTGCGCGAGGTGCGCCTGTCCGCCGGTGCAGGGTTCGTCGTGGCGATCTGCGGGGACATCATGACAATGCCCGGTTTACCGCGTCATCCCGCCGCAGAAAGCATCGCAATAGGCGCAGATGGACATATCACCGGCCTGTTTTAGGGCCAAATTGCCGGTGGTTTGCGCGTGCCACACGGTCAGTGTACAGAGCGCGCAAAGACAGCAATCGGCGCGCATCACGGGCGCATTTGGGAAACGGGACAGATGACTGCAGACTTGATTGATGGCAAGGAATTCGCGGCCTCGGTGCGGGCCAAGGTGGCCGAGCACGTGGCAACTCTGAAAGAGGTGCACGGGCTGACCCCCGGTTTGGCCGTGGTTCTGGTGGGCGAGGACCCCGCCAGCCAGGTTTACGTTCGCAACAAGGGCAAACAGACGATTGAATGCGGCATGAACAGCTATGAGCACAAGCTGTCCGCCGACACGACCCAAGAGGACCTGCTGGCCCTTCTGGATCAGTTGAACGCCGATCCCGCCGTGCATGGTATTCTGGTGCAACTGCCGCTGCCCGCACATCTGAACGAGGATCTGGTGATCAACCGCATCGATCCGGCCAAGGACGTTGACGGGTTCCATATCTCGAACGTCGGTCTGCTGGCCACGGGGCAAAAGGCGATGGTGCCCTGCACGCCTCTGGGCTGTTTGATGATGCTGCGTGACCGCCACGGGTCTCTGTCGGGGATGAATGCGGTTGTTGTGGGGCGTTCAAACATCGTGGGTAAACCGATGGGGCAACTGTTGTTGCGCGATAGCTGCACCGTGACCATCGCCCATTCGCGCACGAAAAACATCGAAGAGATCTGTAAACAGGCCGATATCCTTGTGGCGGCGGTCGGGCGCCCGCAGATGATCACCGGCGATTGGGTCAAACCGGGTGCGACCGTGATCGACGTGGGCATCAACCGCATTGATAAGCCCGAGGGCGGCACGCGTTTGGTCGGTGACGTCGATTTCGAAAGTGCCGCCGCCGTGGCCGGTGCGATCACGCCGGTGCCGGGCGGGGTGGGTCCGATGACCATCGCCTGTCTGCTGGCCAATACGTTGACCGCGTGCTGTCGCGCCAATGACCTGCCCGAACCCAAAGGTCTGACGGCCTAAAATCACGCGGCGGGTGGGGCACAGGTCCCGCCCGCCGTTGTCGTGCGGTCAGGCTGTCAGCACGCGCCATAGGGCACAACATACGTGCGCGCCCCTATTAGAACCGCGCGGGCGTCCGGTGCCATCAACCCCGACAGAACGTCCGAGCCCGCCCGCAACCCGCCGGTATAGGTGCCAAACGCGGGCAGGATCACACGCCGCGCGTCATACAAGAAACAGGGCCGCGCGATGCCCGCGATCCGTGCCTTGGGGTGGTAATGGCCGGACAGCTCCGCCATGCCGTCATCCGTCGCGATATGGCGAAAGGTCAGCCCGTCCAGCGCGACCTCGGCCCGATGCGTACCGCCCAGATCGGTGGGGCCGGGGTCATGGTTGCCCTCAACCCAAATCCATTCCCGCCCCGCCATCAGACGCAGGATCCAATCCCGCATGTCGGGGTGCAGGTTCTGCTCGGCCCCCAGATCGTCGAAACTGTCGCCAAGGCAGATGACCGTGCGCGCGCCGGTCGCCTCAATCTCGGCCTCAAGCCGGGACAGGGTGTCCTGCGTTTCATAGGGCGGCAGGAACGTGCCGCCACGCCGCGCCATCCGGTCCGATTTTCCAAGGTGTAGGTCCGACACCACCAACACCCCGCGCGCCGACCACCACAACGCGCCGGATGCGCGCGCGCTGAGGCTGTGATCGCCAAAGGGAAAGTCGTGGTTGTTCATGCCTTGTTCTGGACCGGATCGGGCGCGGAATGCAAGGTGCTAGGGCGCCAATCCCGCCGCCGCCATGGCCTGTTCCGCCGCGCGTGCCAGCATGGTTTCCTGCGCCGCGCCCTTGATCGGGATTTTGCCCGCCTCAAGGAACAGAGGCGCGGCAAGGGGGCTGACGCGGTTCAACGCCACATGGTCAATCCGGCCCGCCACACGGGTCAGCATCTGTTCGATCCGCCCGAAATCGACAAGGCCCTCATGCGCCTGATCGCGGGTGATGCGCATCAACAGGTGACCCGGGTCGTATTTGTGCAAGGTGTCGTACAGGATGTCGCTGCTGAACGTGGCTTGGCGTCCGGATTTGCGGCGTCCCGGCGTGTTGCGTTCGATCAGGCCCGCGATCACGGCGCAGCCCCGAAAGGTGCGTTTCATCACGGCGTTTCCGTTCAGCCAATCCTGAAACCCGTCCCGCATCTGATCCATCGACAAGAGCGCCCCCGGATCGGGTGGCAGGTCCAATCCCCAGATCAGCGTCGCGTAATCCGTCGACACAAATCCAAGGGGATTGAGACCCGCCAACTCCATCTGTTGGGTCAACAGCAACCCCAGGGTCTGTTGCGCGTTGCGCCCCGCGAACCCGTAGACACAGGTGTGGGCGCGCCCGTCATGGGGAAAGGTTTCGATCAACAACCGGTCCGGCGCAGGCAGGCGGGATACCTGTTTTTGCAGGTTCAGCCAATCGGCGGTATGGGCGGGCAGGGCGGACCAATCCCCACGGTGCAGCATCCCCATCACGCGGTCGGATAGTTGGGTCGAGGTGGCGAATTTAGTCCCTGAAAATACGGCGATTTTCGGGGTTTTGCTGTGGTTCGGGGTGACCTCTAGGGTCATCTCACGCAGGCCCTCATAGCGCACGATCTGTCCGCCGATCAGGAACGTATCGCCGGTGGATAGGGTGGCGGCAAAAGCCTCTTCGACCTCACCCAAGGGCGCGCCGCCGCGCCGGTGTTTCAGGCGCACTTTCATCATTTCGCTGTCGACAATCGTGCCGATGTTCATGCGGATTTGGGATGCCGTGCGCGGGTCGCGCAGCTGCCAGAGATCGCCGCGCATTTGCAGGCGCTGATATTTGTCATAGGCGCGCAGGGCATAACCGCCCGTGGCGACAAAGGTCAGACAATCGTCGAAATCCGCGCGGGACAGGCGGTGATAGGGCCCCGCGCGACGTACTTCGTCAAACAGGTCACCCGCACTGAACGGGGCAGAGGCGGCCATGATCATGATATGCTGACACAGCACGTCCAATGGCCCATCGCCGCGCGTATCGCCGTCCAGATCCCCGTCGCGCACGGCCTCTAGGGCGGCGACGCATTCCACCACCTCAAACCGGTTGGCGGGGACCAAGCGCGCCTTGGACGGGGCGTTATAGCGGTGGTTCGCGCGCCCGATCCGCTGAACCAGGCGCTTGACGTTTTTGGGCGCGCCGACCTGCACCACCAGATCGACATTCCCCCAGTCGATTCCAAGGTCCAGCGATCCGGTGCAGACCACCGCGCGCAACTGTCCCGCGACCATCGCGGCCTCAACCCGATCCCGTTGTTCGCGCGACAGGCTGCCGTGGTGGATGGCGATGGGCAGGGCGTCTTCATTGGCCAACCACAGGGCGTGAAAAAAGATCTCGGCCTGCGCGCGGGTGTTGTGAAAGATGAGGGTGGTTTGGTGCGCCTTGACCTGTTCCAAAATCGCGGGGATCGCATAGGTGCCACCGCCACCCGACCACGGGGGCGGCGCGTCCGTGTGCAGCATATCGATGTCCGGCGCGGGACCGGGATCGGCGTGCAAAACGGCGCAGGGATCGGGATGGCGCGCAAGGAAGGTCGCCAATGCGGCGGGGTCCTCAACCGTTGCCGATAGGCCCACGCGGCGCAGATCGGGGGCAAGGGTCGACAGGCGCGACAGGCACAGCATCAGTTGATCGCCGCGTTTGCTCTCGGCTAGGGCGTGGATTTCGTCGACCACCACCCGTTGCAGCCCCGCGAAAATCTTGGGCGCATCGGGATAGCTGAGCAATAGCGCGAGGCTCTCTGGCGTGGTCAACAGGATGTGGGGCGGGTCGGCGCGTTGACGTTTGCGGGTGGTTTGCGATGTGTCGCCGGTGCGGTCCTCAACACGGATGTTCAGGCCCATTTCGGTGATCGGCGTGGTCAGGTTCCGACGAATGTCGTTGGCCAGCGCCTTGAGCGGCGAAATGTAGAGCGTGTGCAAGCCTGCATCGGGTTCCGCCCCCAATTCCACCAATGTCGGTAGAAAACCGGCAAGCGTTTTGCCCCCGCCCGTTGGGGCCACCAACAGGGTCGCGGGCGCATCGGCGCGATCTAGCATCGCCTGCTGATGCGGGTGCAGATCCCAGTTTCGGGCGTCAAACCAGTCTTGGATATAGGGGGGCAGGGCGGACATACACCCAAGGTGCGCCGCCCGTGCCAAAGGTCAAGAGGTCAGTGGATGATCGTCTCTTCGCGTACGAACATGTTGGCCCATGCGCGGTCGATCAACTCGGGTGTCATCTGGTACGGGATGCCCTCAAACTCACAAATCGAAATCATCTGATCGATCAGGAATACGGGTTGATAGTTGGCGTATTCGTTGTCGATCTCGGGGTATTTGTGTTTCAGCAGATAGATCAGCGTATCCTCGTCCAGCGGCATTTTCTTTTTGCGCGCCACAAGGGCAAAGATTTTCAGGTAATCTTCCTGACAGGGGCCGTCGATCTTGATCTTGTAGAAAATCCGGCGCAACGCGGCGCGGTCAAAGATCTCGTTCGGGTGGAAGTTGGTCGAGAAGATAACCAGCGTGTCGAACGGCACCTCGAATTTCTCACCCGATTGCAGGGCCAGAATATCGCGGTTTTCTTCAAGCGGAACGATCCAGCGGTTGACCAGTGCCTGCGGCGGTTCGGCCTGACGGCCAAGGTCGTCCACGATGAACACGCCGCCGGTCGATTTCATCTGCAAAGGCGCCTGATAGGTGCGCGCGGTCGGGTTATAGACAAGGTCCAGCATCGACAGGGACAGTTCCCCCCCCGTCACAACGGTCGGGCGTTCGCACAGCACATAGCGCGTGTCGAACCGCCGCCCGCTGCGGCGCAGACTGTTCGGATCATCGACCATTTCCTCGGCGGCCGAGTGGATGATCGGGTCATACACGGTGATCACCTGGCCGGAATATTCCACGGCGCGGGGGACATAGATCTTGTCGCCCAATGCATCGCGAATCCCGTTCGAGATCGACGATTTACCGTTGCCCGGCGGGCCATACATCAGGATAGAGCGGCCCGCGGACACCGCAGGGCCAAGGTTCGACAACAGGTCATCGGGCAGGATCAGGTGCCCCATTGCGCCGGTCAACTGTTGGCGGGTGATCTGGATGTTGCGGATGGATTGGCGTTTGACCTGTTCGGCGTAGACGTCCATCGGCACGGGCATTGCGCCGTAATATTCCGATTGAGCCAGTGCATCCAGCGCGCGCGATTTCCCCGCATCGGTCAGTTGATATCCCATTTCCCCGCCCGAGTTCGCGTGCAGGGTCCCCGTCGCCTCGAGCAGCTTTTGCGAACGCGCCAGATCGACCAATTCCTGTGTCACGGTCAGGGGCAGGCAAATCGCCTTGGCGATGTCGCTGACCATGTCGGCGTTCATGCGGAAAATCGTTTTCAGCAGGATGTCCCGCATCATCACGATCGGCAGCTGCATTTCCGCCAGCGACTTGGGCGCGGGCGGTGCGATGACGTTGGAAATGGGTGCGTTCATGAATTTGCTCTTAAACCGCTAAACTGTTTCCGGATGGATAACAGCGCGGTGTGGCAAATCTTGGGCAGGACTGCGTCACGAGGCGGCAAATGCCGACAATGCAAGGTAGATCGGCAATCCCGTCCCAAGGGCCAGCCCCATGGGGAAATCGCGCCGCTCCCAGCTTTGCCAATCGGGGGTGGCGCGGCGCACGGCGGGGATGCGTTTGGCCACGCGGTGCACGATAAAGGCCGCAATCAGGATTAGGGAAAACATCATCAGGAACCCGCCAATGTCCTCATTCGCGACAAAGGGGGCCATGGCGGCGGCGAATTTCGCATCGCCCGCGCCCAACGGCCCGACGGACGCCAGAACAAAGCCGATCACCAGAACCACCGCGAAATGGGCCCACCGCCATGCATAGACGTCCAGAGGCAAAACAAACGGGCCAACCACCGCAAACACCGCCAACAGGGCGATGACCGCCTTGTTTGGGATCAGCATGGTTTTCACGTCGCTAAAGGCCACCCACAGGCCAATCACAACAGCAAAGGGCAGAAAAATCAGATCAGCGTTCATCGGTCGGATCAGTTCGAGATGTTGCTTTCCAGCGCCCGCAGGGACCGGACGGCCTCTTCAAAGTGCTGGGGGTGCGTGTCGATAGCGTCCTGCAACAGGCCCTTGCCGATGGTGATGTCGCCTTGCTTTACCGCCGATAGGGCAAGCGTATAGAGCAGTTGCGCGCGCTCGACCTGACTGACCTCGATGACCGGCATCTTGTAGTTGCGTTGCGCCCCACGGGCCAGAACGAGGTTGTTCTTGGCCGTAAACAGATCGCGGTCGTAGTTCAGCGCCTCAAAGAACAGACGTTCGGCGTCTTGGAAATCACCGCGGGTCAGTTTCGAATAGCCCCAGTTGTTCAGAACGCTCGACGGTTTGGTGGTCAGGCCGACGGCGGTTTCATAAAAACTGTCGGCGTGGTCCCATTCGTTGTTGCTGTCGGCGACCATGGCCTCAAGGCGGTAGCGCTTGTAGGTCTCGATGGTGGGGGGGATGGAGTCCAGAACCACCTCGGCCTCATCCCATTCACCGGCACGGATCAGGGCGTCGGCGTAATCAACCTTGTCATCATTGTTGGACAGGGGATGCTGGGTCACATTGCGCCAGACGGCGGCGGCCTCAATCGATTTTTTCGCGCGCACCAAGGACGTGCCAAGGCCGCGTTGATAATCAATGCGGTCGGGCTGTTCGGACAACAAACGTCGATAATAGGCGGCGGCCTCATTCGGGTCCGCGACGGACAGCATGATTTCGTTCAGGCTTGCCTCATCCGAGGCGATGACGTCCTGAATGGCGCGTTCGACCTCTTCTTCAGAGGTGGGGCCACCACATGCGGCCAATGCCAATGCACTGCAAAGGCAGATAGAAATAACGGACAGTTGGCGCATTTTTGCGTCCTTTTACTGCTCTGACCTCAGGGGGTGGACAGCAGAAGGTAGGAACCGCTCCCCCGTCTCACCAGCTCGAAATTATCGTTTTGAGTGGTATCATACGCAGTATTTTCTGTTTTTGCGATAGCCAAGCGCAGATTTTCACGGATTTCTGTAGAAAGGCCACGGTCCAAACCGAACGCTGTTCGAAAAACATTGCGGGCCTCGGCCACGTTGCCCTGTTCCATCAACGTCACGCCAAGGTTGTTCCACGCGGGCACGAAGGTCTCGTCTTGTTGGATGGCCTCGCGCAACAGGGCCTCGGCCTGACCCAAACGGGCCAGTTTCAGGTTGGCCGACCCCAGCGCGGACAGGACGTCCACCGTGATCCCCTGTTCCCCGGCGGCGCGGTAATAGGCCTTGAGCGCAAGTTCGTATTCGCCCGCCGCCATCAAACGGTGCCCGACGATCAGACCATCCACGGCCTGTGTGACCTCGGGGGTGCCTGCCGGTGCTGCGGGGCCTTCGTATAACGGCGTCAGGCCGCCCGTCGATTGCTGACAGGCGGCCGTGGCCATAATCATAAGAAAGCCCAACGCGCGTTGGATCATGCGTTATCCGCCTGCGGTCAAATTCACCATGTTTGACACCCGGTATACGGCAGGCCCGATCAGGATCAACAGCAATGGCGGCACTGTGAACATCATCGTCCCGAGGGTGAGTTTTGTTGGCAACTTGTTCGCACGTTCTTCGGCGCGCATCACGCGTTTGTCGCGCATCTCGCCTGCATACATCCGCAGGGCCTCGGCGATGGAGGTACCGAACTGTGTCGATTGGACCAGAACCGTCACAAACGAGGCCACATCGGCCACGCCCGAGCGTTCGGCCATGTCTTTCAGGACGTTGGTTTTGTCCTTACCGGCCTTCATTTCATGCGACACGATTTCGTATTCTTCGGACAGCGCAGGGAAGGCCGCGCGCATCTCGCGGGCCACACGGATGATCGCCTGATCCAAGGACTGACCGGCCTCAACACAGACCAGCATCATGTCCAGACTATCGGGAAAGCCCTCTTCGATCTCTTGCTGACGTTGTTGCAGACGACGGTTCACCCAATATTTCGGCAGGTAATACCCCGCCCCGCCAGGGATCAGGATCGACAGGACCAATTGCTGGGTGCTCATCTCGCCACCGGCTGACGCGACTAGCGCATAGAGCACACCCAGAACCAGAAAGCCGAGACCCAAGGCGAATTGCATAAAGTGGTAGATGCGGACCGATTGTTTCGACCGGTAACCGGCCTGCATCAGGGTCAGGCGGATGGCCGAGAACTCTTCCTCGTTTTGCGGTTCAAGGAAGTTCGCATAGCGGTCCAGCTTTTCGGTCGATTTCGACGTCTGGCGCAGGCGCTTTTCGTTTGCGTTGTCCTCCGCTTTGGCCTTTTGGCGCGGAGCACGGGTTTCGCTGTTTAGGCGGTTCAGCGGGTCTTCGTTCTTTTTCAACAGCACCGGCAGGGTGATGATGACGAACACGGCGCCCAAACCGGCAAGACCAAAGAGCGGACCCAACTCACCAAAGCGGGCGACCAGCATGTCATTGATTGGGGACAGAATGCTCATGTTGTGCCTCAGACCTTGATGTTAACCATGACGCGCATGAAGATCATGTTGATGACCAGAAACACCCCAACCCCAAGTGCGCAGGGAATGAACAGGGCGGTCTCGCGGACCTCGTCGTAATAGTCGGGTTTGGCCACGCTCAGGACGATGATCGCCACGATGGGGAAGGCCGACAGGAACATGCCGGACCATTTCGCCTCGGCGGTGATGGCCTTGACGCGGCGGAACAGTTTAAAGCGCGCGCGGATCACCTTGGCCAGACCGTCAAGGATCTCGGCAAGGTTACCACCGGATTGCTGTTGGATGGTCACGGCCACCGCAAGAAAGCGCAAATCCTGCATGTCCATGCGTTCGGCCAGCTCTTTCAGGCTTTCGGACACGTCGCGACCATAGGCGGCCTCATCCGCGATCATGCCGAATTCAGACCCCAAGGGATCGGGCACCTCATTGGCAACGATGGACACGGCGGAACTGAACGGGTGGCCGACGCGCAGGCTGCGGACCATCAGTTCGACCGCCTCGGGCAGTTGTTCCTCAATCATGCCAAGACGCTTTTTCGCTTTGTTCGCCACCCAGAAATACGTGCCGCCAAAGCCCATAAACACCGAAACCAACGCACGCACCGGCAGCGAGGCCGTGGTGCCCACGGTCAGGCCCATGAATGCCATGGCGCTGACCAAAAACATGATCATGATCAGGGCCTTGGGGGTAAAGGCGATGTTGGCCTTTTGCGCCTTGTCCGCCAGTAGTGAATAGAGGGGAATGCCCTGCGCGTTGATGTGCTGACGCACCTCTTTGCGCAGCTGTTCCAGAACCTGTTCGCGTCCGGCCCCCTTTTCCAGCATGTCCAGACGACGGTTCACGCGGCTGTTCAGGCTGATGCTTTTGCCAAAGACGGTCAGGTATAGACCTTCGACCAGCGCAAGCACGCCGACAAAGATCAGGATATAGATAATCGGTTCGGCACTGATTTGCATGGCTCTTACCCCGCAACCGGTTCAAACAAGGACGGCGGTAGGTCATAGCCCCACTGCCGGAAACGCTCGGAATAATGCGAGCGGACGCCGGTCGCGGTGAACCGGCCGATGATTTTGCCATCGGGTTCCACGCCCAGACGCTCATAGCGGAAGACCTCTTGCATCGAGATCACTTCGCCTTCCATGCCGGTCAGCTCGGTGATCGACACCATGCGGCGCGACCCGTCTTGCAAGCGGCTGGCCTGTACGATCAGGTTCACAGCCGACGCGATTTGCGAGCGCACGGCCTTGAGCGGCATTTCGATCCCGGCCATCGCGATCATGTTTTCCAGACGCGACACGCCATCGCGCGCACTGTTGGCGTGGATGGTGGTCATCGACCCGTCGTGGCCGGTGTTCATGGCCTGCAACATGTCGATCACCTCTTCGCCGCGGGTTTCCCCCACGATGATGCGGTCGGGACGCATCCGTAGCGCGTTGCGCAAACAGTCGCGCTGACTGACCGCGCCCTTGCCTTCGACGTTGGCGGGGCGGCTTTCCATCCGGCCCACGTGGGTCTGTTGCAGCTGCAATTCGGCGGTGTCTTCGATCGTCAGGATACGTTCGGCGTCGTTGATAAAGCTGGACAGCGCGTTCAACGTCGTCGTTTTCCCCGAGCCCGTACCGCCAGACACAATCACGTTCAGACGACAGGCCACGGCGGCCTGAAGATAGGCGGCCATCTCTTCGGTAAAGGCGCCGAATTTGACCAGATCATCAATCCCCAGCTTTTCTTTTTTGAATTTCCGGATCGACACCAGCGACCCGTCCACGGCAATCGGCGGCACCATGGCGTTGAAACGCGACCCGTCCTGCAAACGGGCGTCCACATAGGGGTTGGATTCATCAACGCGACGACCAACGGCGGAGACGATTTTGTCGATGATCCGCAGCAGGTGTTTTTCGTCTTTGAACGTGATGTCGGTCAGTTGCAGTTTACCCGCGCGTTCCACGAAAATCTGTTGCGGACCGTTGACCAGAATATCGTTGACCGTCTCGTCCTTGAGCAGGGTTTCCAGCGGACCAAGGCCCATCACCTCATCAAACAGGTCCTGATGCAGGGTGACGCGCTCATCCTTGTTCAGAACGATGCTCATCTCTTCGAGGGCTTCGCCACAGATCGCCTGAATTTCCTGTTTCAGGTCGGATTCACTGGCGTGTTCCAGCGCGGCAAGGTTCAGGTCCTCAAGCAGGCGTTTGTGCAGCTCGACCTTGATTTCGCCAAGACGCTGACGGCGTTTGCGTTCCTTGTCCTCGGGCGTGGCGCGGGCCGGCGCGGCCTTTTTGGGGGCCGGTGCGGGGCGCGCCTTGGCCTGTTGGGGCGTTGCGGCCTTGGGGGCGGCGGTTGCGGCGCTGGGCTGAACCGGAGTGGCAGAAGAAGGTTTTTTGTATCGCGAAAACATATGTTTATCCTGCCGTACTTACTCGTTCACGACGCTGGCCAGCGCATGTTCATGCACCGATTTAGCCAGCTTTTGAATTTCTTTGCGCAGCGGGCTTTTGGCCGCGCTCTCGGCCAAAGGCATGCCGTGGTCATTGGCCTGTGTCACAGGGCGACCGCCGTCGGGCAGTTGGACCTCAATCTCGATATCGAGGTTCTCGGCCAGACGTTTGACGCGGCTTTTGCCCGACAGATCGGTGAATTTCGGGGCGCGGTTCAGGATAAACCGCAGCTTTTCATGCGGTAGATCCTCGGCCTTGAGCGCGCGGATCATCCGCAGCGTGTTCTGGGCCGAACGCATATCCAGTTCCAACAGCGCGAAATAGACGTCGCATTGGTTCAGAACGGTTTCGAACCACTGAACCAGAGTTTTGGGCATGTCCACGATGACAAAATCAAAGTGGTTGCGCGCCATGGCGATGATTGCATCGACGTCCTCACCCGTGATCAGGTCCAGCGGCAGCATATCCGCAGGTGAGGTCAGCACGTGTAGTTTGTCGTTGTAGGTCAGCAGGGCCTGATGGAACGAATCCGCATCCATCGACGCCGTGTCGCTCAGCAGTTCGAACACGGCCTCACGACGGGGCAGGTCCAGATAGGTCGCGATGGCCCCGAATTGCAGGTCGAAATCCAACAGGCAGACACGCGGGTTGTCCTTTTTGGCGACCGTGGCCAGTTCCCAGGCGAGGTTCACCGCGAAATTCGTACAGCCCACGCCGCCGGACAATCCGTGCGTCGCGATCACGACGCCGTTGTGCCCGCCCGCACCGGCCTTGGGGGCGGAGACCATATCGGGGTTCTCGTCCTCTGTCGGCGCGGCGGCGGTCGCGACGGCAGGCGCCGCGTTCAACCGCGCGATTGCGTCGTGCAATGCGCCCTCGGGCAGGGGGTAGGGCACAAAATCATCCGCCCCAAGGCGCAACAATTCGTGCAGGGCAACGGGGCTGACCTCTTCGGCGATCAGGATCACGCGGATGCCATGGCTTTTGGCGTCGGTGATCAACTGGCCGATGGCGGGCAGGTGCTCTTCGTCCTGATCATCAACGGCGATGGCCAGAAAATCCAAAGATGCGGCGTCTTCCTGTTTCAGAAAGACGGCGGCGTCCTCGAACGACAGGTCACCCCATTTTTCGCCCAGTTCGGCCTCCATATCCTCGATCAACAGATCAAAGTTCTGGACGTCGCGGGAAATCGTGCACGCAACAATCGGTGCCGGTTCGGGCTGAAGCGCTGCAGAGCTGGCCATTGTCGTTCATTTCCTTCTGTTTCGGAACGGTCCCCCTTGTTTTGTTGGGGAAACCGCGGCGCGACTCGGAATCGCACCTTCTGCCTCAAGAGGAAGATGAAGTTCAATCTGGGCAACATTAGGGCCTAAAAGCCGTAATTGTTTGGAAACGGTAACAGAAAAAAGAGCGCCCGCGGATGTCCACGGGCGCCCAAAATTCCGAATTGTCAGGGGATCTAGCCGCCTGCGTCGATGGTGACGTCACCGCCGCCCGCTTCGACCTCTTCGTGGGGTTCGGCGGCGCTCTGGATATAGCCGTCATAGATGGCTTGGGCGTATTTGCCGTCCAGATACTGTTCGCGCCCTTTGATAAAGCCCGACACCTCGGTCACGGTGCGGCGATTGCGACGCTCACGCCCTTCGGTGACGATCAGGGGCTGGGTTTCCCCGAATGAGACCAACGCCTCAAGGCGATCACGCGATACGCCGCGCGACACCAGATAG
>PALT01000035.1 GCA_002706605.1 Rhodovulum sp.
ATATGATCGCTGCCCCAAGGTCTTCCTCTCAGCCATCGCTCTGGCCGCGACCGTCATCTATTGGTTATGAATCCTGACCCTAAGCCGGAAGGGTTCATCTCGAATGATTTGAAAATATTGGAGTACAAATACTCTATCAACGGCTTAATAACAGACCTAACAACCGGCGATAAAAAGGCCAACGATATAGATTTGCTAGTCGCTTGGGAGGCCGGGGAGAAGTACAAAGAAGAATACGGCTTGAGATCCCTCCTCATGGAAGACGCCCGTGCAACCAGAGATTACCACGGTATCACTCACGTCTTGCTCGACAGTAAAGGCAATGTGGTAATGGATGTCATCTTGCTGAAAGATCTGATCTCCTTCCTAAACAATTCGGAGGAGGAGTTGAAGCTACAAGATCTTTATGAGGAATAGGCCAAGATTGTTGTCTATTTGGAAATAGCAACAGCAGATCTATTGCAGACCCAAAGATGAGCGCTCAGCCTAACAGATATCAGTGGGTTTTTTAGGGGAGAGGCTGAAGAGGCAAAGCTGAAGTGGTTGATCTAAGGATAACCATTAGATATTTGCAACCATTCCCGATGGCGGTTGCTTAGGATGAACAATGGAAACATCTTAGGTAAGGCTCCAAACAAAATATGAATCGCTAGCTTTTGGATTCAGCCGCTTCCTTCGGTCTCGCCGCATAAAATGACTAAATCTTTAGCCCCTCTCCTATATATATTTTTGTAGTATGAAATTTAGCCACATCTCCAAGCATCCTTTTGATAAGACGGCGCAGCAGTTAACTGAAAATTTTGAGCCACACTTTCACGTCTTAAACGAAAGTTAAATTTCCAGTTTGGAGAAGTCGGTGGAATCCATGTTAGCCTTGGTAGGAACGAACGCATCCGCAACAGCAAAGTTTCGCTTCTCTTGGCTTTAATGTCTTTCAGCCGATATGGGTGGTTTTACTACTGTCAGTTCTGGCTGACATTAAATTGCACGGGGGGTGCCGCAGTATACAGGAACGGGAAGGCAATACTATGGGAGTGAAATGTACTTGCTTCAGCGAGGTGCCTCATGCAAGAGCTAGTTTTACGTCACTTTTCCAGCTGCAAGGCGAAGGATCACAAGGTCGAGAATCGCAAAGCGTCTCGAGCGGTCAAATGCGTCATCGACCATTGCAAAGAGCGCTCGGGCTTCACCTCCACCTTCAACTTTATAAGAAAACTAATGGACGCTTGCGGGGATGAAAGTGGCGGATTGGGCTATAAGCGGTAGAGGCTGGCTTGAATGTCACGGAAAATCTGCTTCGCGAAGCCGATGTCTCCGAGCTGTTCTTTCGCAGCGCTCATACTGCCATATCTCGCCTCGATGAAGCTGCGTAACTTTACCGTAGCTAGCTCTCCCTCACCTTCTTGCTCGTATGCATTCAAGATATGGAGCAGAAACGAACGAACCTCATCTTTGTAGGCATCCAAGTTTGCGGTACGGACAGCGTTTGCTCGGGTGGACCGTGTCAGTGGTTCATATTCGAACAATACATAGGCAAGGACATCAAAGAGGTCGCTGTCCGGCGCGTCGATAAGCAGCCGGATGTCTCCAAGGCGTTCAGCATCGTATCCTGCTTCTTCAAGCTTGTTTAGAAACTCTGAGCGTTTATCTGGATCACTCCACGTCCGACGAAGCGTGTCTTCATCTGGAACGACAGCTGCAAGGTCACCAAATAGCTTTTTCATCAGATCCATTGCTGACATGGGGGTGCCGGAAGCATCCCAATAGGATGTCGAGCGAAGGTAACGGATTCTGCGCTCAGTCCCATCACTGAGCTGTACCTTGATGATTTCTCTAGGGGGCTGAGCCGTTTCGGGCTGGGGCGGAGTATCAACAGAGCCGCCCGAGCCTATAACAGAAGGCTGCAGCGGGCTAGGCATTGACGGCTCAGGCGCAATGGGTTCGCCGTCCCACTCAGGGTCTTGGAAGTTCTCATGAGCCTTTACGAAGTCCCATATCGTGAAGAAGTCCTTGCCCTCGTAAGTGCGGGTGCCTCGACCGATGATCTGCTTGAACTCGATCATGGAGGTGATGGGACGCATAAGAACGATGTGGCGGACGTTGCGGGCATCAACCCCTGTAGAAAGCTTTTGCGAGGTTGTCAGGATCGTTGGAATTGTTTTGTCGTTGTCCTGAAAGTCGCGAAGGTGCTGTTCCCCAACGGCCCCGTCTTCCGCAGTCACACGGTGGCAGTAATTGGGGTTAGAGCTATCGGATATCTCATTGATCAAATCCCGAATGATGGCGGCATGGCGTTGGGTCGCGCAGAAGACCAAGGTCTTTTGGTTCTGGTTCGTGTTCGCCATGAACTCTTTGATGCGTGACTTTTCCCTACCCTCAATCTCAATGACACGATTGAAATCGCTCTCGTTGAATTTTTGCCCTTCTTCGACCTGTCCTTGCAGGACATCATCCGCTGGGTTGTAGACGTACTCGTCAATCGTTGAGGCCATCTGACGGACCTTAAATGGGGTCAGAAAGCCGTCCTCGATCCCGTCTTTCAAAGCGTATGTGTACACAGGGTCGCCAAAGTAGGCGTAGGTATCCGCGTTGTGTTTGCGTTTGGGAGTTGCGGTCAGGCCAAGTTGCACAGCTGGCTTGAAGTACTCGAGGATCGCCCGCCACTCGCTCTCGTCTTTCGCTCCGCCACGGTGACACTCATCAATAATAATCAAGTCAAAGAAGTCAGAGGGATAGGCTTGATAGAGGGTTTCTTCCTCACCTGTCATGAAAGTCTGGAAGATCGTGAAGAAAACGCTGGCATTCTTAGGTGCCCCACCGTGTTTACGTACTGTTGCTGGGTCAATCCGCGCGATTGCGTCTGGAGGGAAGGCAGAAAATGCGTTGTAGGCTTGGTCGGCTAAGATGTTGCGATCAGCGAGGAAGAGGATGCGCGGGCGTCGTGTCGGTTCTGCAGTGAGGTTCCACTTGGCTTGAAACAGCTTCCAAGCGATCTGGAAGGCGATAGAGGTCTTGCCCGTCCCCGTCGCCAACGTCAGAAGGATTCGCTCTTCGCCCTTCGCGATTGCTTCAAGAGCCGCCGTGATCGCCTTGTGTTGATAGTAGCGAGGGGACCATTTCCCGCCTGCATCCTCAAAGGGGACCTCCCCGAACCTTTTGCGCCATGCGTTGTCGTAGGCAAACGTCCGGTCCCATAGCTCTTGCGGTGTCGGGAATGGAGGTTGGAAGTCAGCTTCGACACCTTCATGCAGGTCCATTTGACGCCACTCGATGCCGTTGGTCGCGAAGGCAAAACGGGAGCCTAGGCGTTCAGCGTAGTCCTTGGCTTGTCCGACCCCGTCCCTGTGGCTTTTGCTTGCGCGTTTGGCTTCCAGCACGGCGAGCTTTTGCCCGCGATACTCCAGCACGTAATCGCAGCTTAGCCCCTTGCCGCGTCTACCGCCTGTCTGGATCCGGCCTGGGCAGATGACTTCTCTACGAACCCGAGAGCCTTCGACAACACCCCAACCAGCTTCCCCTAAGACGGGATCAATGCGATTGGCGCGAGTGTCGGCTTCGGTTTCTTCGCTCAACAAAATACTTAGTCCTCAACAAGGCATAATAACTTGCGTCTAAGATCATATATGTCTCGGACGGTTTCGCAAACCGCCTGAGCACTGCCTTCGGTCGTCGCGTAGTCATTGGCATGGGCTAGCATATTCCGAAGTTTTTCTATGTGATCCAATATCGATTTTAATTTTGTCTCGCTGTGGCCGATATCTTTGGCGATCCCGCTCTTGCAAAGGATAGTCTTTTTGTCCGCGAACTGGGTAAAGGCGATGTCGCTGACGTACGCATCGTCGCGCTTTGCCTGCTGTAGCGGAGTGCGGATTTTCTCACGGCGATTTTCCGAAATCAGGGCGAGCCACTCGTCTGTCGTCTTCCAAAGCCGTTCAATAACAACGGCCATCGTCATCTCAAAGCTTGTAACCAAGGCAAAGAGAGAGGCGCGGACAGGGAGCTTTTGCAAATCGTAGATGCTGACCAGTCCTGTAATCCGGCTTTCGGACACAACGAGGTTGATCGGGTGCGTATCGGCCTGTCGGATGAAGTCAAAGATGCTTGCATCGGCCCCAATCAGAATTTGTTCGGACAAGGGCTGAAAATCGTCACCGATGGGTGTCTCTGGTGCGGGTGCGGTGAACCATCGTCTAGCATAGTAAAGCCCTAGAACATGCCCTTCCTTATCTGTCAAAGGCAAATAGCTGTATTGGTCTGTGTTGCGCTTGGCGATTTGGCTTGCGGTTTCTTCGCGGGAGCAGGTCAAAAAGTCGTCCCGCCGCACCATAATCAGATCGACATTCAGGCTACCCTGCACACGCAGGACGTCCCCCAACCGATGGTCGTGTGGGTTAAGGGCGTTCACGTCAGCTCCCCCGCAAAGGCCTTTTGCAAAAGGGATTGGCGAAGGTCGTAGAGATCTTGAATTTTAATCTCGTATAGGGCCTCGGCTGATCTGCATTGGGCCTCAATACGATCTAGTTCATCAACCATAGTCGATTCCACTATCGGCTCAGGAAGCATTACAGGAAATGACCTAAGATAACCGAGGCCGACAAATTGTTGAGTGGTGCCTTTTGCTTCCGCATGCATTTTCTCGACTACATATTTGGATCGAAGCAAATACCGCAGGAATTGGCCGTTCCTGCCTTCTTTCATCTTAAACAACGCAACGTTTTTGATCGCGAAGTCAGGCTCAACATCTACGACAATTGGGTTGCCAATCGTACCAATCATAGCGAACAGCACGTCACCTTTATCAACCCCACTTCGTCTGGATATCGAAACATAGTCTTCTTCAGAGATGTATTTAACCTTCTCGAAATGGAGGCCGTCGCGTCCAAGATTCTTAGAAGTGATCAAGGCCCGTCCAGTTGCATGGTACTTTGGACTGTCGTGTGTGCCGTCACGCACGTCATATGCCTCTCCCAGTGTGGTAGAGCTCCAGCTGTCTTTGTGCCGATCAATGAATGCGCTCAGACTTGTCTCAAACAACTCCCGTGCGTTGGTGAGGTTAGTTTCGGCGTTGGTGCGGGCGCGGGCGAGGCCTTCGAAGGCTTTGTCCAGCACAGCCACAATCCGCCGCTGTTCTTCGACGGGCGGGAGGGGGATCTCCAGAGTTTCGATAAGCTCCTTGGGAACTCGTTTATGTCCGACCGCCCCAGTCATAAGGCCCTTGGCCCAATCTCGAAAGCTGCGCCTGTTAAGGAAGTGATAGAGGTAACCCGCAAATAGTTTTTCGCTCGGCCGAAGAACAACGAATTCGCTTGAACCAAAGCCTATGCCATTGGTCAGATCGTCAGCAATGCCGAGTTTTCCGTTCTCGAAGCACGGTGTGATCTTTGCCAACAGAACGTCGCCATTACGGAAATATGTGTAGCCACCATATACCTCCCTAAGAGGTCGTGTTTGATGTTCTGCAAGCGTTACTTGATCGACCCCAAGGCAATCCATAGGCACGAAAGAAACCTCGTCTTCGTCGGACAAGGTCGACTTTACTTCTTTCTTGTTTGGTCTGATTTGCGCAACCGTTCCAAGCGGCGCGACCTCCCAGCCTGCTTTCGCGATATTTTTCACAGCATCCCCCGAATGTCTGCGAGGATTTGGGCGGTTTCGGCGTCCCGTGCCAACATGTCGTCGATGATCTCTGCGGGGCTGCGCAGGGGGGCTTCTTCGGGGGTGTTGGGGTTCTTGACCGATAGGTCGTAGGTTTCATCGTCTAGATCGGCGCGAGACACCGTCCAGCTTTTGCCGCTCTCTGCAAAGCTTTTCTGCAGCTCTACGAATTCGGCGAGGTCGTCATCGTTAAGCGGGTTGGTTTTGCCCAGCGACCGCCCGGGGTCCAGCTGATAGTACCAGATGTCCCGCGTGGGTGCGCCCTTGGTGAAGAACAGGACCACGGTTTTGACCCCAGCGCCCTGAAAGGTGCCTTGCGGACAATCGAGGATGGTATGCAGCTCACAGCTGTCCAGCAGCTCTTTGCGCAGAGCAACCGAGGCGTTGTCGGTGTTGCTCAGCACCGTGTTCTTGATCACCACAGCGGCACGACCCCCAGCGCGAAGCTTGCGGATGAAGTGCTGCAAGAACAGGTAGGCGGTTTCTCCGGTCCTGATGGGGAAGTTCTGCTGCACCTCACGACGTTCACCACCCCCGAAAGGAGGGTTCGCAAGAATGATGTCGTGTCGGTCCTTCTCTTGTATGTCCATCACGTTTTCATTGAGCGTGTTGGTGTGGATCAGGTTGGGGGCCTCAATCCCGTGCAGGATCATGTTCATGATGCCGATGATGTAGGCGAGGCCTTTCTTCTCCTGACCAAAGAAGGTGTCACGCTGGAGCGTTTCCCATTGACTGGCCGTAAGCTGGTTCGTCCGCAGGTAGTCGTAAGCCTCACACAGGAAGCCGCCAGATCCACATGCCCCGTCATAAATTGTCTCGCCGATCTTGGGCGCGGTGACTTTGATCATGGCGCGAATAAGCGGACGCGGGGTGTAGTATTCGCCCCCGTTACGGCCTGCGTTGCCCATACGGCGAATGCGGGTTTCGTAAAGTTCGGACAGTTCGTGGCGTTCGGCTTGAGTGTTGAAGCTAAGGCCATCAACGACCTCAAGAACATCCCGCAGCACATAGCCAGAGCGGAACTTGTTGCGCAGTTCGGTAAAGACCTCTCCGATCTTATATTCGATGGTGCGGGGACCTGTGGCACTTTCGCGGAATTTTGCGAGGTAGGGAAAAAGCTGGCTGTCTACGAAGCTGACCAAGTCGTCACCGATCAGCGCGGCGTTGTGGTCAAACTCCCCATCTTTCTTGGGTGCGGCCCACTTATCCCACTGGAACTCCCCCTTAATGATCGGCTCGTAGGAGACACCATCGAGCTCCGCACGGTCACGGCGTTCGTTCTCGTAGTCGTGGAGATATTTTAGGAAGAGGACCCATGATGTTTGCTCAACGTAATCCAGTTCGTTGGCGACACCCTCTTCTGACCTGAGGTGTTTCTCGATGGAGTTAAATGCGTTCTCGTACATATGCTCAGCCTCGCCTTATCGGTGTGGATTTTCCATGACGCTACCGAGGATGCAAGACACTTCGGGACTGTTGGAAAGATTGATGCTGCCTGCCAGTCAGCCGCTGCCGAGTCGTAAAGCCCAATGCTGCATCTGAGGTTGGCCGTTTGATGAGGCTGGTGATGGGGAAGCGAAATTAAGTCCCACCATCAGATCTTCGCTTAGTCGCGTTTGGCATGAGCGAAAGTCAGACACCCTAAACAGCCAAAGGATATATAACTCATGCGGCAAACTTATGCGGCCAATATGCTTGATCGAGATGCTATTTACCCGGCAACAGGAAAAATAAAAAAAATAAATCCCTATCAAGAAAGCGTAGTACCTTTTTCCAAAGATAAGCATTTTCTGGAAGAAAATACTACAGCTGCAGATTTCCTCTTCGACCGGACAATGCGCAGTATCGAAACTGAGTTCGACAAACGCAGCCACTTCTTGAACTCTGCTCAGCTTTCTAGTTTGGAGGCTGCTGTTAGGGTCATGGTAGCGATGGCCAACGCTAGAGCGGACACGACAGTTTCACTGTCCAGCTTAGACCCCGGTGTAGGTAAGACGACGACTTACATTCAGTTCACCCGAAATCTCGTCTCTATGAAGGAGTATGCTGCTGTCGGTATTTTGATATGCTTGCCCCGCTTAGATGAGGTCAGACGGCTCGTCAGAGAGCTGGGACTGGAACCAACTCTTTTCGCTATCAAGACAAGCAGTCCAGAGGTCAACGCCTTGTCGGCCACAGAAATAAAAGATGCACAAGTGGTCATCACAACACATGAGCAGGTCAAACGTGTAAGTAAGCGTCATCCCAGCTTTGCTGAAGTAGACAGCCTTTACTATCGGGGTCAGCCACGCAAAGTCCGTATCTGGGATGAAGCTTATGCCCCAAGAGAAGTCTTGCAGTTAAGTTCAGACGACATCAGCAATCTCGTGTCAGTCCTACGGTCCGCTTGTCCTGCTGTTGCTGCCAAGCTGGAAGACCTCAAGGAGTGTCTCCTCACTGCACCGGCTGGTCCTTTCGAGGTCGGTGAGGTCATGTCAGATTTCGCAGCAAGTTTGATGGCGGATGTCAGAGCTTTGGTCGGTGAGCGGTCTGCCAATGAGACGACATTCCGGCGTCTGATGGACCTTGAGCATAGCACTGCTAGAAAGGCAGGCGATAACACAGCTGTTGCCACCCTTTTTAGCTGGTCTCAAGTTATCCCTGAGGACTTTGCTCCTGCGTTGGTATTTGATGCGTCGGGCCGTGTCCGGAGCACCTACACGGCACTTGAGGGGAACGGTGACCTGTGTCGTCTCTCTGCAACTCCGAAAGACTACAGCACCGTAGATGTGCACCTATATAAAGTAGCAAGTAGCAGGACTGCATGGCGTGAACAAAGGTTGGAGTTAGTGCACTACGTTGCAGGTATCATGAAGTCCCAACCTGCTGCAAAGTATCTGGTCATCGCTCACAAAGATGTCGGAGCAAAAAGACTTAAACCGGAGCTTGAAAGAGCGGCCTCTGGGGTCAAGTTCGATGTTTTGCGATGGGGGCAGCATCAAGGGACCAATGCCTTTGCTGACTACGACCACATCATAGTCGCTAGCACCTTCTTCATTCCACAAGGCGCTTATGAAGCTCTCGCTTACGCGTCTCTTGGGCTAGATGTCTCTCACTCTTTACCTGAAGGTTTTCTATCTGAATTGAGGCAGGGAGAACTGGCCGACATGCTCTTGCAAGGTGTTTGTCGGGGTGCTTTGAGGGGCTGCAAGGACGGGAAGGCAGTCCCATCTGTGGTTCATATTCTTGCCGCAACGAGATCTCGGGTGCACGAACTGATCCCGCGACTCTTCCCTGGCTGTAAGATCAAGCTTCACGAGGTCGGGAAGCCGAAAGCCACTCTTGCGATCAAGAGAGCCATCGATCGCTGCAAAGAGCTTATAGCCCAATCCGCCACCTTCATTCCAATAGCTGACCTAATGGACGCCTGTGGGATCAGTTCACGCTCTAACTTCAACAAGCAGGTCGTCTATAAGCAATCGTACCAAGCCTATTCTGAGGCGGCGGGCTTGTTGACTGTCGAAGGACAACGCCCTGGCTCAATCTGCGGCTTCAAGGTTCCAGATTTCCCGCCACTGGAAGCTCGCGACACCAGTTTCATGTTCTGACCTCGGCGAAACTGAAGGTGTTTTGGGGGTCGAAAATCTGAGCGGCCTACCAATATCGTTACGTCTTGAGCTTCCCCCACACGGGGGTGGCTCTCGTTTGGCTGGCAAGGGCTGGGTCTCTCGCTGGCCATAGGAGGGGTCTGTATGCGCCTGCAAGGGGTCTAGCAGAGGCGGGAGCTGTGGCTGGCACCGTAGACCATTTCGTAGACCAGATGGCGCCTGTTGACCTCCACAGCTCCTCGCTGATACCCCTTATTTTACTGGAGCTGCCTGCTGGGGCGGTGCCTGTAACGGGAAGCTAACTCAAAGGCCAACCGTGTGGGGGTACCACAACATCAGCTAAAGCATTGGTTTTGCTCCAGTTTACAGCAACTGCTTGGAGCCGTAGACCATGTCGGCCCGCGCTATGACCTTCATCCACTTTTGAGTGACTTCCAAAGGATAGCCTGCGCCGTAGCTGTGTCCGATCCCGCCAGTCTGCCAGCCACCGATTTGATCCACGATGTCAGAGGGACACTCAACGGCCCGCAGTCTGTCCCGCATGGCGTGACGGAAGCCATGCATAGTGATCGTTTCGCCCGTCAGTGTCTTGATCCATTTGTTTAGCGCTGCGCTTGCAGAGTTGGCGCTAGTGGTTTCGCCTCGATTATATTCGGGAAAGGCAAACGGGGAACTCGAAGTCTGTTCAAGGATACGCTCTGCAGCCCACCGCGACAGCCCTTCCAAAGGCACAGTTCGTTCACTGCCCTTGGTCTTAAGACTACGCCACGGATGGGGTTGGACCACCACATGCATAGATCCGTCTGCACCTGTCTTGATGTCGTCGCGCAGGATACCTGCAGCTTCGGCGAGGCGGAGACCTGTGTCAGCCACCAATGCGATTAGCCATCGCCGTTCATCGTCATATCTCAGACAGCCCTCAGCGATCTTAATAAGCGCGTCCTGAGAGACGGGTTGGCGCTTCGACACCCCTGCTTGCCTGTCAAAGTAGACATTGGTGAAAGGATTTGTGAACTCGAGTCCGGTCTCACTTGCAGCGAAGTTGGTCACAGCGCGGATGGTGCCGAAGATGCGGGACAAGCTACTGCCAGCAAGCCCGCGCTCAATAAGCTGATCACGAAACGTGTTGGCGTCTTTTTTGGTGTATGCGTCCAGAGCCTTGTCACCACAAATATCCAAGACGTAACCACAAGCACGATGTGCCATAGTGTGAAAGGTCTTTGCCCTCCCCTGCCCTTTGAGCCGCAGATAGATCCCAACGGCCTCAGAGAGTGTCACAGAGGACGACTGTGGTACCGTTGGCTCCGCTCCAAGGCTCGGCACCCGCGTAAGGGTTGCAGCTTCTCTGAGCATGTGCTGGCCGGGCAACCGCGTCTCTTGAGACCTGAGGTGATACCAGTACTCGTCTAGTTGATCAGCTGCACGTCTCGCTCTGGCTTCCGCGATTCTGGCACAACGGGTTTTGAGCGAGTGCACGATACGGGGCGACGTGTAGTGGTGTTGCAGCGATTTGGGGATGCGGCGGCTAAAGTAGAAAACACCAGCTTTCACGAAGGTGAACGTGGGCGAAATGGTCTCCGACATGGTCTACGGCTCCAAGCAGTTGCTGTAAACTGGAGCAAAACCAATGCTTTAGCTGATGTTGTGGTGCCCCCACACGGACTCGAACCGCGGACCCACTGATTACAAATCAGTTGCTCTACCAGCTGAGCTATAGGGGCACTGACGCCGATTTAGCGTCGGATTCGCGGGGGCGCAAGGGGTTACCTGTTGGCCCGCGCCAAAAGAAGCACCGCGACCAATCCGACGCCAATCACCAACAGAGCTGCGGGCGATGCGTCGTTGATGTTTTCAAGCGAGGCCTTCTCATAGACCCGCGTTGCCAGCGTGTTGAACCCGAACGGGCGCAGGAGCAGAGTGGCGGGCAGTTCCTTGACGCAATCGACGAACACCAACAACAGCGCCGTCCCGATTGAGCCGCGGATCAGGGGCAGATAGACCTCAACCAAAGTGCCCCGCGCCGACCGCCCGAGAGAGCGCGCCGCCATCGGCAAACTGGGCGTGACACGGCCAAAAGCGGAATCCGCCGCGCCTTGGGCAATCGCGAAAAACCGCACGCAATAGGCATAGATGACGGCAAAGGCAGACCCGGTCATCAACAGGCCCACGCGGTCCTCCGTGAACCGCTCAAGAAACGCGGCCAGCGCGTTGTCCGCCGCCGCCATCGGGATCAGTAGCCCCACCGCCAGAACCGCCCCCGGCGCGGCATAGCCAAGGGTCGTCACCGGCAACAACAGGCGCGGCAGTTGCTTGCCGCTGAGCCGGACGCCATAGACAAGGAACAGGGCCGCCGTCACCGTCACAAACGCAGCGATCCCACCCGCAGACAGGGTATGCCCCAGCGCCCGCAACAGGCCCGGCGCCAACCAGCCCGAGGTCGCATCCGCCGCGTGATAGCCGATCACCGCCGTCGGCAAGGCGAACCCAAGCGCAAAGGGCACCGCACAGAACAGCATCGCCAACAGGCCCTGCACGCCGGTCAGTTCGATCTTGGTGATCGGGCGGCTGTGCCGAGGCGGGTTAAAGAACCGCATGCGTCGACGACTGACCTTTTCCATGCCCATCAGGAACAGGATCATCACAAGGATCACCGACGAAATCTGGGCCGCGCCGCCCGCGTTGCCACCTTCTAGCCAGACGCTAAAGATACCGGTGGTCAGGGTCTGCACGGCGAAAAATTCGACCACGCCGAAATCGTTGACCGTCTCCATCATCACGATGGCACAGCCCGCCGCGATGGCCGGACGCGCCAAGGGCAGGCCCACACGACGGAACCGCCCGAAAGGACCGGCCCCAAGGGCACGGGCGACTTCATAGGTGCCGCCAGATTGCTCACGCAGTGCCGCGCGGGTCAGAAGGTACACATAAGGGTAGAGCGACACCGACAGCACCAGAATGGCCGCACCACGGGACCGGATTTCGGGGAACCAATAGTCGCGCGCGCTGCTCCACCCGAAAATCTGGCGCAACAGGGTCTGCACCGGCCCCGCGTATTCCAGAAAATCGACCAACGCATAGGCCCCCACATAGGCAGGGATCGCCAACGGCAACAGCAACAGCCACTCCAGCCACCGCGCACCGGGAAAACGGTACATCGTGACCAGCCACGCCGCCCCCGTCCCCATCGCCGCCGCAAGGGCCGCCACGCAGACCATCAAGATGCCCGTGTTCATCACATAGCGCGGCAAGGTCGTCGAGATCAGATGCGGCCACACGTTTTCCGCCGGAAACAGGGCCATGCCCACCACCACAAGGATCGGCAACATCACCAAACCCGCAATCACCACGGCCCCGATAGACCACGGATCAATGGAAACCACGCGGCGGCGACCCGCCAGAACTTGAGCATTTTGGTCAGTCATGGCACCGCCCTACAGGAAAGCCGTTTTACTGTCCAGAAATCCTGATGTAACCATGTGCTAACGCACAGCAAAACGCAGGGTCCAATGCAGATAGCCTATCACCTTGGGGTTCATTGCACCGACGAAGAGCGGCTGCTTAAATGCCTGTTGAAAAACAAGGGCAAGCTGGCCGAACAGGGGATCGGCGTTCCCGGACCGGGGCGCTATCGCAATCTGGTGCGCGAACAGATGGTGGAACTGCGCGGACGCCCTGCCTCGGCTGAACATCAGGAAAAGCTGCTTGGCGTCATTGCCGAGAACGAAGAGATCAGCCGCGTCGTCCTGACCAACCCGTCCTTTATGGCGGCCCCTGCACGCGCGATCCAGACCGGCCAGTTTTACCCGAACGCGGATCAAAAGACCCATTGGCTGTCGCAACTTTTGCCGGGGGCACAGGTGGAATTCTTTGTGGCCATCCGCAACCCCGCGACGTTCCTGCCCGCTCTGATGGCCGAGACCAAGGCCGCAGGCCCCGAGGTATTTTTGGGCGACACCGATCCTTTGGCCATGCAATGGTCGCCCCTGATCGAAAAGATCCGCCGCGCCAATCCCGAGGCCTCGGTAACCGTCTGGTGCAACGAGGATACGCCGCTGATCTGGCCAGAGATCCTGCGCGAGATGTCAGGGCATGAGCCCCACACCCAGCTGGACGGCATCTATGATTTCCACGCCTCAATCATGACCGAGGCCGGTATCCGCCGCATGTTGGCCTATTTCCAATCGCACCCCCCCGTGAATGAGGTGCAGCGCCGCCGCGTCGTCGCGGCCTTCCTCGACAAATTCGCGAATGAGGACGAAATCGAGGTCGAGATCGACCTGCCCGGCTGGGATGAGGATTTGGTTGAATCCATGACCGAGGCCTATGAGGAAGACATCTTTGCCATCGAACGGATGGCGGGGGTGAACCTGATCACCCCCTGATCGCCCTTAGGCGATCGGCATCCGCGTCTCGACCACCTCTGCCCACCAGCTGCATCCGGCGGGGATGATGTCGTCGTTGAAATTGTATTTCGGGTGATGGACCGGCGCGGTGTCGCCATTGCCGATCAGGATATAGGCCCCCGGTCGCGCGTTCAGCATATAGGCAAAATCCTCTCCCCCCATGATCAGGGGGGCCTCATCACAGGCCCCCGCCACACCACGCGCGACATCCGCCGCATAGTCCGTTTCGGCGTCCGTGTTGGTCATCACCGGATAATTGCGTCGATAGATCACCTCGGCCTCGGCGCCATAGGCCGCGGCAGTCGATTGCGCCAGCGTGGTCAGGCGGTCCTCGACCTGATCCTGCACCTCGACCTTTAGGGTGCGAACGGTGCCGCGCAGTTGCACCGATTGCGGGATCACGTTGAACGCGGTCGATGAGGTCTGAAAGCTGGTCACAGACACGACCACCTGTTCCACGGGGTCGATATTACGGCTGGCGATGGATTGCAGGCCCAGAACCACGTGACTGGCCACCACGGTCGGATCAATCGTGTCGTTGGGTTTCGCCGCATGGCCGCCCTTGCCGTGGATGGTGATGTCAAACACATCCGTCGCCGCGAAAAACGGACCCGGACGGATGGCAAAGCTGCCCTCGGCCATGCCGGGCCAGTTGTGCATGCCGTAAACCTCTTGGATGCCGAACCGCTCCATCAAGCCGTCCTCGACCATCTCGCGACCGCCGCCGCCGCCCTCTTCGGCGGGTTGGAAAATGATCACGGCGGTGCCATCGAAATTGCGCGTCTCGGCAAGGTATTTCGCCGCGCCCAGCAACATCGCCGTGTGCCCGTCATGACCACAGGCGTGCATCTTGCCCGCCTCGCCCGAGGCATAGGGCAGGCCCGTTTCCTCATGAATGGGCAGCGCGTCCATATCCGCGCGCAGACCAACCACGCGCCCCTTGGTGTCCGTGCGCCCACGGATCACGCCGACAACGCCCGTGCGCCCGATGCCGGTGACCACCTCATCCGCGCCGAATTCGCCCAGCAATTCCGCCACACGCGCCGCCGTGCGATGCGTATCAAACAGCAATTCGGGATGGGCGTGGAAATCACGACGCCATTCGGTGATCTCACCATGCAGTTCGGCGAAACGGTTCTTGATGGGCATGGGGGACCTTTGGAATTAGGGGACGTTTCGACAAAACCTGTGCCCGAGGCGGGGCAAGGTCAAGGGGCGATAACGCCACCTCACCCGCAATTGCGCCCCTATCCCGCGGGGGTTGCGCCCTTGCCCAGTTTTACCGCGCCCAACCACGACAGGGCCAACATCCCCGCCGCCACCAACAGGCACAGGGCGACGCCCCCGATCTGATAACTCAGCCCCGACAAAACCGTGCCCAGCAACCGACCGGCGGCATTCGCCATATAATAAAATCCGACGTCCATGGTGACGCGGCTGTCACTGGTAAAGGCAAGGATCAGATAGGAATGCAGGGAACTGTTCACCGCGAAAATCGCCCCGAACAGCAACAGCCCGATGATCAACGTCACCGTCAACCACCCGGCCGCCCCGCCCGATACGGCGACCAAAGCGGCCAGCGCGGCGGGGATCGCAACCAGCGCCGCCACCCAAATCCGCGCGGCCCGCACCATTTCTGCCGTCGGGCGCTCTTTGGCGCGCAACAGGCGTGGCGCGTTGGCCTGTACGACGCCATAAAGGATCGTCCAGAGCGCCATAAACGTGCCGATGGTAAAGAACGCCGCGCGGTTTCCGGCCTCGGACCCATCCGACAGAACCGCATAGAAATAGACCGGAATACCGACGACGAACCACACATCGCGCGCGCCAAACAAGAACACCCGCGCGAACGATAGCCAGTTCACATCGCGGTTATTCGACAAGACCTCACGGAATTTGGCGTCTTTGCGCCCGCGCGGCAGGCCCGATGGCATGCGCAGCGCCACGGCGATCAAGATCACCGTCAGAACCGCCGCCATCCCGATGACCGAGGGCACAAACCCGAACAGGCCCAACGCCGCCGCCCCGCACAGGAACCCCGCACCTTTGACGGCGTTCTTGGACCCTGTCAGGATCGCGACCCAGCGGAACAAACCGCCCTGCCCCTTGGGCGCCAACAGTTTGACCGCCGATTTCGACGACATCTTGGCCAGATCCTTGGCCACGCCCGACGCGCCCTGCACCGCCATCACGAACGCCACCGAGGCCGTGACGGACCAATCGGGGTTCAACTGCGCCAGCGCGATCAGCGCGACGATCTGAATGCCAAGACCGGCATAAAGCGTGCTGGTCAGCCCGAACCGCGCCGCCAGCCACCCCGCAGACAGGTTCGTCACCACGCCCGCGATTTCGTAAAGGACGAACAGATAGGCCAGTTGGACCGGCGAAAACCCCAGCGTATGAAAGTGCAGCAGCACCAACATCCGCAGTGCCCCATCCGACAACATGAACGCCCAATAGGCCGCCGTCACCGCGATATAGGCGGCCAGACCTTCGGGTCGGGCCGTGTCACTGTTCGTCCCCGTGCTCATAGCGAGGCGCCAACCATCAGGGCGACGTCCACCAAACGGTGCGCATAGCCCCATTCGTTGTCGTACCAGACGTACAGTTTCACCTGCGTGCCGTTCACCACCATGGTTGAGGGCGCGTCGATAATCCCGCTGCGCGGATCGTTGGTGTAATCGGTGGACACCAACGGGCGCGTCTCATAGCCCAGAATGCCATTCAGCTCACCCTCCGCCGCGTCCGACAGCATCTGGTTCACTTCCTCAACCGTCGTTTCGCGGTTCACCTCGAACACGCAATCGGTCAGGGACGCGTTCAACAACGGAACCCGCACCGCATGACCGTTCAGCTTGCCCACAAGGTCGGGATAGATCAGCGTGATCGCCGTCGCGCTGCCCGTGGTGGTCGGGATCAAACTGTTCAGGGCCGACCGCGCACGGCGCAAATCCTTGGCCGGTTTGTCGACGATGGTCTGGGTGTTGGTCACATCGTGGATCGTGGTGATCGAGCCGTGCTTGATCCCCAGACCCTCATGGATGACCTTGACCACGGGCGCGATACAGTTGGTGGTACAGCTTGCGGCGGTGACGATGCGGTGGCGGGCGGCCTCATACACGTCGTTGTTCACACCGAACACGATATTGGCGGCGTCCCCGTCCTTGACCGGTGCCGACACCACGACCTTTTTCACGCCAGCGGTGAAATAGGGTTCGATCTTGGCCTCTGTCTTGAACACGCCGGTACAGTCGATGACGACATCCACCCCGTCCAGCGGCAGATCCTCGATCCGCTTTTCGCTGAGACAAGGAATAGTCGTGCCGTCGATGGTGATCGAGGTCTCATCGGCCGAGAACTCGGCGTCCCAGCGCCCGTGCACCGTGTCGAATTCCAACAGATGCGCGTGCATCGCCGGATCGCCCACGGCGTCGTTGATGAATGCGATCTTCGCGCCGCGTTCCAACAGAGGGCGCAGGGCAAGTTTCCCCATCCGGCCAAGGCCGTTCAATGCATAGGTGGTCATAGCGTATCCTGTAGATGTGACAAACCGTCCAGACGCTGTTGCAGCGCGGATCGATCAAGGGTTTCAAAGGGCAGCGCGACAAAGGCCGAAATCCGCGATTTCAGCGCGCCATAGGCCTGTTGAAAGGCCAGCATACGTTCGGCCCGCGTTCCAGTGGCGGCGACGGGATCGGGGATGCCCCAATGGGCGGTGACGGGCAGACCGGGCCATGCCGGACAATCCTCATTCGCGGCGCGATCGCAAACGGTGAACACGAAATCCATTTCCGGCGCGCCCGTTGCCATCAAGTCCTCAACGGTTTTGGGGTGCAGGCCGGTCGTGTCGTGCCCCTTGTCGCGCAGCAACTCGCCCGCGACCAGATGGACATCGCGCGCGGGCGTGGTTCCGGCAGAAAAGGCGTTGAACCGCCCCTGCCCCAGATCGCGCAACAGCGCCTCGGCAAAGATCGAGCGCGCGGAATTTCCGGTACAGAGGAACATCACATTCATCACCCGATCCCTGCCCGCCACGGGGGCGGGGTTGCACAGGGCCGGACGCCCGCGACAGCAATCGGCGAACATGAACTCAACCAGACCCGAGGCCCTGTCTACATCCGCCGTGTAACGCAAAGATGTCCCCACGCGGTCCTGACGGATCAAACCCGCCCCACGCAGCGCAGACAAATAGACCGACAAGGTGGACGGTTTAACGCCCGTCGCGGCGGCGATTTCACCGGCGGGCAGCGCATCGGGAAACCGGCGCATCAGCATCCGGAACACCGCCAGACGCTGGGGGTGGCCAAGGATCGCAAATTGGTCGTGATGATCTATTTCCATATTTCGTGAAATACGGAAATAGTCGATTCGTCACAAGGCCCGTGTGGCCCTGTCGCAAAAATTTCACGCGGCGGGGAACAGACCCTCGACGCTGGGGATGGCGGGGGCGATGTCGTCCATCAACTCGACACAGCGCTCGGGCGTATCGCCTTTGGCGATGTCCTCGAACTGGGCCAGCACATTGCGCAGATGCATCGCCCCCAAAACGGCGGCGGCACCGGCGGCCTTATGCGCAACGCGGGCGGCATTGGCGTAATCGCCCTCATCCGTCAGCGCGCGCAATTCGCCCATGGCGGTTTCGCTTTCGCTGAGGAAGGTGTTGAAATGCTGCTGCAACAGATCATCGCCTAGCGCCTCGCGCAGGCTCTCGAACAGTTCCAGGTCCAGCAATTCGCCATTCACCACCGGCAACGCCCCCTCGGGGGTGACCGCCGCGGGGGTCGGATCGGGCGTGGCGGCGGGCGGTTCCGCTCCCTCGCCTTCGGCGGCGGGACGACCGCGCATAATGGTGTTCAGGGCCCGTTTCAGATGACTTTGACGCACTGGTTTCACAACGACCTCATTCATTCCACTATCGATAAACAGACGAAACTGGTCGGGCATGGCATGGGCCGTGACCCCGACAATCGGCACATCGCGACAGGCCCCGCCCGCGCGAATATGTTTGGTGGCCTCGACCCCGTCCATGCGCGGCATCGAGATATCCATCAGGATGCCGTCAAACCGCGTGTCCTTGGCCAGATCGACCGCCTCTTGGCCATCGACGGCCTCGACCACCTCATGGCCCAGCGAGATCAGTGTCTCGCGCAGGATGCTGCGGTTGATCTCATTGTCCTCGACCACCAACAGGTTCAGCGGACGGAAAAGATCGACCACCTCGGCTGAGGCGGGTTGGGATGCGCTATGGGCGCTGCGGCGCGCGATGGGCAGACGGACGCGCAAGGAGAACGTGCTGCCCTCGCCCAGACGGCTGGTCACGGAAATCTGGCCGCCCATTGCATCGGCGGCCCGTTTCGCGATCCCGAGGCCAAGGCCCGAGCCTTCATTCTTGCGGGCATAGGACCCGTCCAGCGTCTCGAAATTGTCAAATATCCGGCCAAGGTTTTCCTCGGCGATACCGGGACCGTGATCGCGCACCTCAATCAGGATATCGATATCCTGACGGGTGACGCCATAGGTGGCCTCATAAAACACCGAAACGCCCGGTGGATTGGTGAATTTCACCGCATTGCCGATAAAGTTGAACACCACGTTTTTGAACAGCTGTTCCGAGGCCAGAACGCTGATGTCATCGATACAATCGGGGCCAAGGGTCACTTCGATCATACTGCCCTGCGTCTCGGCCTGAAGCGCGGCCATACCGGCCAGATCGCGCACCAAGGCCAGCGGGTCAAACACGCTCTCGGGGTAAACGGCAGATGACCCGCTCTCCATGCGGGTCAGTTCAAGGACGTTGTTCACCTGTTCCAATGCGGTGACGCCGCATCTCTCGGCCACATCGACCAGCCAGTTCTGTCGGTCATCAAGTCGGGTCGTGGTTTTCATCAACTCGATCCCCGCCAGAATGCCGTTCAACGGCGTCCTAAGCTCATGGCTCATCACGGTCAGGAACCGCGTCTTGGCCTCTTCGCCCTTCATCGCGTCGTTGCGGGCGCGTTTGAGGTGATCCTCCCGTTGCAGACGACGGGAGATGTCGCGCACAAAGGCAATGACCAGCGGCTTGTCCCCTGCCCCATGCGCCAGACCGATCGACACCTCGACCGGCACGATCGTGCCGTCCGCGCGGCGTGCATCCATACGGATCAGGCGGTCATAGGACCGATCCGAGGCCGCCCGTTTGCGCAGGCGATCAATCTCAGCCTGAATAGAGACCTTTTCCACGCGCCCCTGTACGAACAGGTCCAGATCGCTAAACAGGATCGCGTCACGTTTATGGCCCAGCATGTTTTCGGCCGAGGGGTTGAATTCGATGATCTTGCCGTCGGAATCAATCACGATGATCGCGTCCTGCGCGGAATGCAGAATGGCCCGCATATTGGCAAGGGCGCGCGAATAGCTGCGGCTTTGGTTGCGCTGTCGCTTCAGCAGGATCGCCCCCATCACCAGCACAACAGCCAGCGCGACCAGCATCAGGAACGTGCCCGAGGCAAACTGGACCAATGAATTGCGCAGGTCGGTGCGACTGTTAAAGGCCTCTTGCATCAACTCCTGCATGACCAGCAACACCACATCGCGGGTGCGGTCGTTCAGGGATTGCAGGGTCGCGATCATTTCGTCCATCGCGTCAATCAGCCCCTGATCGGGACCATCGACAATCGGAATGAACCGGTCAAAGAACGGGCGGTAGAGTTTGCCGCCGGTCAAACCGTCATCACGCTCTTCGATCAAGCGACCCAGTTGACTGCGGTTCACCAGATCGACGCGACTGTAGAAGATATCGAATTTCTCACGGACAAGGTCTAGGGCCTCATGCATATCGCCCTCACCGTGAAACGCGTCATCATGCGCCGTCAGAAGGGCGAATTGCAGGTTTTTCAGGTCCACCTCAAGCTGAGAGACGACCCACGTCAGGTCGTCACTCTCGGCAATACGGCGGTTGAGTTGGCGTTCGGTTTCCACCAACATGAAACCGGCCAAGACAAGGGCAAAGCACAAAAAGACCGCCCCTAACGCATAGATCGCATATCTTCCCCATGACGCACCTGCGGGCGCTAAAGGAGCATCTGCAAAATCTCTACTCAACCACTCGTCCTAACCAGACTGGCCGACCGTCACTCGACGGTCAGTGTTTCCAACTGCCATACGCTAAGACCATATACCAATTCCTGTTGGAATTCCTCACTGCGATCGTAGGGGAATACGATCCAAAGAGGGCCTTTTTCCCGCCGAGAAAAGGTTTCCCCATCCATGTGATAGGCAATGATCGGATAATCGGGGCCGATATCGTCCTTGGTGATCGTCACCGAATAATCGTTCAGAGCCTTTGCGACGATGCTCTCGGGTTCGCCGCCCAGCACCTCCATCAGATCGGACAGCGCGACGCCCGTGAACCGAATTTCCCCGTCTGTCCAGATAGTTGACGTTGTGTATTCGGTTTTCGGCAGCGCCATCAGCGCGTCCAGATCAAACGCCGCCGTGTCGTCCACATTGGTCAGAGAGATCGCCCCGGACACGGTCAGAATGGCGTCGTCTGCGGGCGGCGCAAAGTCGACATCTATCAATTGGCTATGTTCCAGCCCCCCCATTCGAGTGGGTGTTTTGAAATTTTCCACCGTGGATTGTGCGAATTGCGCCTGCACAATCGATCCATTTTCATCCGAAAATTGCAGTGCAATTGCAGCATTTCCCGCTGCACCCGCAAAGGTCGCGACCGGAGTCGCTGCGGCCATTCCCATGATCAGGGCTGCCGCAGGAATAGTATTCCCAAATTTTTTCAGTACGTTAATCAAGGCATCCCCCATCAGAGTACATTTTTCACTCTAAAAGTGATATGTAAAACCGACGCTCGCCTCAATCTGGCCAGAAGTCCGTACGACTATACCAAAGTATGTATCCAAAACTAATTGGTTGTGGGTCGGTTTACGGATTGCGTTTTTTCCCGATAATCAATGGTGCAATAAGTTATTTTGCCGCACTGATACGAGTACGGGCACACACATAGGGATACATCACGGTGGAAGATTTTACCCCTAAAGAAACTGTAGGAACGGGTAGCATGAGTGACAGCGACAAGATCCGCATTTTGATCGCGGACGACCACGGAATGATCTTGGACGTTCTGTCCATGTACCTGCTGGCGCAAAACGACATGGAAGTGTCGACCGCCAGCAATCTGGATGAGGCCTTGGCGCTGGTCGCGGAACAGGGCACGTATAATGTGGTTCTGCTCGACTATAACATGCCGGGCATGAACGGCCTTCAGGGTCTGGGTCGTATGATCCGCGCCAATGGGGCGAACCCTGTTGCCATCCTGACCGGCAACCCGTCGCGTCGCATGATGGATGAGGCCATCGCCGCCGGTGCCGCCGGTATCCTGCCCAAAACCATCCCTGCCCGCAGCCTTGCCAATGCAATCCGGTTCATCGACGCCGGTGAGACCTACATGCCGCTCAGCCTGATGCGTGAAGAGGCCAATGCGCCCGCGTCGGATTCCGGTCCGCTCAGCAACCGCGAGATGACCGTGCTGCAGTATCTGGGCGAAGGCAAACAGAACAAGGAAATCGCCAAGGCGCTGGACCTGACCGAGGCGACGATCAAGATGCACGTCAAGTCGATCTGCAAAAAGCTGACGGCGAACAACCGCACCCATGCGGTGATCAACGCGCGCGATCTGGGCCTGCTCTAAGGCCCATTTCCTTCCACGTCACGGGCGGCGTGCGGATCAGGTCCGCATCGCCTCTTCGATAAAGCCGCGCGCCCGTTCGATCGCGGCTTTTTTGATCTGGGACACCCGCCCTGTGGTCACGCCCATAATCGCGGCGACCTCATAGACGTTGAGTTCCTCAACATAATAGAGCTGTAGCACCAGCGCCTCACGCTCGGGCAGGCGTTTGATCGCGCCCTTCAACAGAACCCGCATTTGCGACATCTGCGTCTGATCCTCGGGCGACATTTCGTTGTCGCGGAACAGCATGGATTGGTCCGTATAGACTTCATCCAGCGATGATACACGGTTGGCCTGAAACCGGTTCTGCCACGATTCATATTCGTCAATCGACAGCTCCAGCTTGTTCGCCACCTCTTGCGGTTCGGGCGTGCGCTGAAGCTTTTGCTCCAACTCCTGCGTGGCCGCGCGCACCTTGTTTTGCATGGTGATCGTCGTGCGGCACAGGTTCGAATTGCGCCGCAGGAAATCAATGATCGACCCCCGCACACGGATCGCCGCATAGGCGGCAAAGGCAACGCCCTCCCGCGTGGTGTATTTCTGGGCCGCATCGACAAGGCCCAGATACCCCGCCTGCAACAGGTCATCGACCTCGATAAACCGGCCGACCCGCCCGTGGAAATGCCACGCCAAACGACGCACCAGATCCATGTTCTCCTCGACCAGACGGTCGGTGTCGTTCTTTTGCTCTTGATAGGCCTTGGGTCCGATCATAGCCCCGCCTCCGTGGCATAGGCCCGTGTGGGCGACGGGGTCTCGACCGGCTCGACCGCATGGGTGGGCATCGGACGGCTAAAGATGCCGCGACCGGTGGACTTCACCACCGCCTCAACCGGATCACCGGGATCGGGCAGACGCGGCGGGCTAAACGTCAGCCACTCTTGCGCCCAGTCCTTAAGCATCTCGCGGGTCGGCACTGTCAGGCACTCGACCATCGCGCCCCCCGAACTGACCCAACCCAAGGGCAAGGCATGCCCCGCCAGCACGGCCACTTCCTCGGCCAAGGGCGGCAGATCGTCCATCAGGTCCAGCGCAACAACCGGCGCAAACGGGATCCACGGGGCAATCGTCTGGGCCAAGCGGACGGGATGCATCCCCGTCGACAGGGCCAGAACAACCTGCACCGGTCCACTTTCGCGGATGTCATCCAGCATCGCGCGCATCGCCTCACGTGTGCCGCCACAGACCGTGATCCGCGGGGCACAGGCCTTGGGAACGGCCACGGCGCGCTCCTTGGCGGGATCGGTATGCGTCACGGACCAGCCCAGCAAACGCGCCTTAGCATCGATAAAGGCCGCATCCGCGCGCGATCCGTCGGTGCACAGGGCAATCTCGGGGCGGCGACGGGGCGATCCGGTCTCCATCGCGGCGGCAATGCGCAGAGCCAACAGGGATTTTTGCGTCATCGACGGGCCGACAATCATGATCCGCGGGGCACGCATCACCCGCGCGCCACCGGGTGCCAACAAGGGACCGGCGACATTGGCCAGAAACCCGTCCACATGATCGGCCATCTCGTCGCGCAACTCACCGCGAAAGGCGGGCGAATAGATCGGCCACCCGCCCGCAGGGGCGCGGGGATCGGGGGTAAAGGCCGCCACATTCGCACCACTACGCAACGGCGTGACCTCATCTTGAACCCTTTGACCCGCGCGCAACACCCCACCTGTGGCGGGCACCGCCACAGGGGCGGCGCGGGCGGGCTCGATGCCCGACCGCGGCGCGACGTCCTGCGCGAAGGCGGGGGCCTTGCGCTTGCGTTTGCTTTTGCGCTTGGGCTTGTCTGCCACGGCAACGGGGCTGCTCGGCATTGGCGGCAGGGCCAAGGGATTGTCGATCTCCACCGGCGCATCCACCGCCACATCAACGGACACCGACGTCTCAACCGGCGCCTCTTCCCGCAGACGCGCGTCGATCAGGTGCTGAAAATCCGGCACCACAGGCGCGGGGTCAGGCTCGGGCGCAGGTGTGGGGGCCTCAGCCGCCTCCTTGGACGCGCCCTGCCCCGTTTCACCCGGAATGGTCGCGGTGATTTCAAACAATCCATCGCGCCGCCCCGTCGACAGGATCAAGGCCTCCGGCCCCAAACGGGCGACCACCTCTTCCATCGCGGCGGCGCTGTCTTTTGCACGTACGACAATCGGTACCATCACTCTGACCTCACAGGTTCACTCGACCCCATCGGCGCGGCGGGTTGCCCCCCGCCCAACGTGGCCACAACTTCGATACGGCGGTTATCGGGCAGCTCATTCACCGCCAGAACGATCGCGTCACTGCCCCGTCCCGAGACAAACCGCGAGAACGCCCGCCGCAGCAGCGGCGACACGATGACAAAGGGTTGACGCCCTTGGGCCGCCATATCCTCACTCACACGCGCCAAGGCCGTCAGCATCGTCTCCGCCAAGCCATTCTCCAGCATCAGCGGCGCATCGGGTCCTTGCTGCTGACGTGATCTAAGCAAGAGCTGTTCCAACTCCGGCTCCAGCGTCACCAAAGGCAGCGGCTGGTTCAGCGGGACCAACTGCTGGATCAGCAGCGCGGCCAGTTGCGGGCGCAGGGACTCGGCCATTTCCGCAGGCGCCATGTTGCGCCCCGCCAGTTCCGACAGACCCTCCAGAATGCGGCGCATATCGCCAATCGGAATGCGGTCGGCCAACAGATGACGCAGAACGGCGGTCAGGCTGTGCAGCGGCACCAGTTTCGGCACCACCGCGTCGACCAAGGTCGGGCTGACCTTTTCCAGACGGCTCAGCAACACTTGCACATCATCGGGGCCCAGCAACTGGGACGCGTGTTTGTAGAGCATCTGGCTGAGATGCGTGGCGATCACGGATTCCGGTTCGACCACCACATGATCGTCGGCTTCGGCCTCGGCCTGCTGGTGCGGCTGGATCCAGACCGCATCAATCCCGAACGAGGGGTCTTTGACGTCAACGCCTTTGAGCTTCATCTTGGACAACCCACCCGGCAGGGCCAGCTTGCGGTCGGGATAGCACGTATCCTCGGCCACGATCGTCTGGCCGATGCGAATGCGGTATTGGTTCGACCCCATCGTCAGGTCATCGCGGATCCGCACCCCCGGCACGACAAAGCCCATGGCCTGACTGACCTCACGCCGGATCGAGGTGATACGACTGACCAGCGGACCGCCATTGCCGTCCTCGATCATGGAAATCAGGCCATAGCCAATCTGGATCGAGATCGGCGAATAATCCGTGACCTCATCTGCGGTGATTGTGCCGGGTGCATTGGTCGTGGGGACCTCACCCATCTCGACCGTGGCGTCGTCCTCTTCGGTGCGCGCGCCATCGGCGCGGTGGGCCAGAAACGCCGCCCCGCCCGCCGCCAAGGCCGCCACGATGAACAGCATGTTCGGCATCCCTGGCACCAGACCAAGGATCATCATCACAGCCGCCACCGGCACCCATGCACGCGACAGGTTCACCTGTTTGCCGATATGGGTCGCCATGTCGTTTGTGGACGACACCCGCGTCACGATGATCGCGGTCGCAATCGACAGCAACAGCGACGGGATTTGCGCCACAAGGCCATCGCCCACGGACAACAGGACATAGGCCTGCGAGGCGTCGATCAGGGCCATGCCGTGCTGGCTTGCGCCGATGATGATGCCGCCCACGATGTTGATCACAAGGATCAGAATACCGGCCACCGCGTCGCCTTTGACGAACTTGGATGCGCCGTCCATCGCGCCGTAGAAATCGGCCTCTTCGGCGACATCGGCGCGGCGCGCCTTGGCCTCGTCTTGGGACAGGATACCGGCGTTCAGATCGGCGTCGATGGCCATCTGCTTGCCCGGCATTGCGTCCAGCGTGAAACGCGCCGACACCTCGGACACGCGGCCCGCGCCCTTGGTGATCACCACAAGGTTGATGATGACCAGAATGGCAAAGACGAAAATCCCGACCGCAAAATTGCCCGCGATTACGAACTCGCCGAATGCTTCAATCACGCGCCCCGCCGCGCCTGACCCCGTGTGCCCCTCGGACAGAACGATCCGGGTCGAAGCCACGTTCAACGCCAGACGCAGAACGGTCGCGATCAACAAGAGGCTGGGAAAGCTCGAAAAATCCAGAGGGCGATAGGTGTGCATCGCAACCATCAGGATAAGAAGCGACAGCAGGATATTGAAAACAAAGAACATATCCAACAGGAACACCGGCAGTGGCAGCACCATCATCGCCACCACAGCCAAGATCCCGAACGGCAGGAACATGCCGCCCAAACGCTCTACCGGACGCATGATCGACAGATCAGCCATGCGCGTATCCTTTGGCGTTTTGGGTCAGTTGGGCCAAGCGGTGCTCGGTCATGTGGGGTCTCCTGCTGGGCCGCGGGGCGGCGTCGGTTCCCCTGTTATTTGCAAGAGCCGTGCCACCTGAGACGGCGATGATCCCTACGCGCGCGCGAGGCCTGTCAGGACGGGTTTCGCATCGGTCTGGCACGGGGTTTGCAGACCTTGGCGAAACGACGCGATCTGTTGATAGGAGAAAAAGATGCGCCGCCCCGCCTTTCCCATGCGCCTTGGCCTGATTGGCCTGACGCTTCCGCTGTCGGCCTGTTTGTGGTCCGGCTCGTCGCACACCACCGCGATGGAGGCCGTCCCGATGGACGCCAGCGCCAGCACCGAAATGCTGGCCCAGACCAAGGACAATCTGGACGCCCTGACCCCGCCGGCGCCCACGCCTGCTAAAATGATGATGGTGACCGAGGTGACCCCGACGATCAAAGGTCTGGGCTATAGTCAGGTCAGCACCCAACCAGGCAAAAGCCTGAACGAAAAGCGTCTGATGGCGATCCGCGCCGCGCGCCTTGAGGCGATGCGCGATCTGACCGAACAGGTGCATGGCATTCGACTGACCTCACAGACCTCGATCCGCGATATGGTCCTGCGCTCGGACACCCTGAACGGGGTGGTGTCGGGTGAAATCCGTGGCGCACGCACCGTGCGCATCACCCCCAAGGACAGCGATACGTTCGAGGTGGTTCTGGAACTGGATCAATCGACAATCGGCTATATCGTGAAATCAGCCAAAGGTCATATGTAACAATGATTTGGCGCGCGATCCTCATCCTAATTGTCAGCTTTGCAAGCCCCGCTTGGGCCGCGACAACCGAAACCCAATGGGTTGAGGCCGTCGGCTATGGCACCATCGAAAACGGCGTCTCCAGCGACAGCGCACGGCGCAGCGCGCTGGCCGAGGCGTTGATCTCGGCGGCCATTTCGGGCGGCGCGAAATTGCAGGGTTATACAGCGATGGATAAGGGGCGGATCGTGGCCGATTTGAACCTGTTGCGCCCCACCGGATCGGTGCAACAACACCGCGTCGTCGAACAAAGCCTCAGCGGCAATGTCTGGCGCGTTAAAATCCACGCCCTCGTCGGCGTCATGCCGCCCGAAAGCTGTATCGGGCGCCGCCGTCTGGACGTGATCGCCTATGCGCCGCGCTATGACCTGACGCCCTATGCGCCCGCGTGGGTTGGCCCCATGGCGCAGGACCTGTTTAACGAATTTCTGGACCGGATTGAGCGTCACCGCGCCACCGACCTGACCCGCGCCACATCGCGCGCCTATCACCACCGTCCGCGCGGGGATCGGGCGATGTATGACTATGCCACCCTGACCCGAGGCGGCATTCCCGACACGGGGGGCGAGCACGCCTTCACCGCCGAGATCAGCGCGAATATGCTGGCCGGTGACCGGATCGAGATGACCTATCGCCTGACCTTTATCGCGCCCGACGGCAACCCCGCCGAACGCGTCCTGCGCACCGAGGCCGACCTGCCGGGACAATCGGCGTTTTCGGCCCTGACGGGATCGAACCGGACCAAGGTCATGCGCAGCCTGATCGCCGATGTGGGCCCCGCTTTGACGTCGATGGTGGACGGGCTGTCCTGCCTGCCCCCGACCAGTCGCGCGATTTATGCCGATGGCGTGTTGCAGGTCCCGATCGGGCGCAAGCACGGTCTGAAACGCAATGCGCTGGCCTTTACCGGCGACCCGAACGACCCGTTCGCGGTGCTGGAGATCGTCAAGCTCAGCAATACCATGACCACGCTGAAACCGCTGGACGCCAGCCGCAGCGCGGCAAGCTTTGCGGGCGAAGACATCTATTTCTTTGAGGCCGATCTGTGATCCGCGGGGCCCTCATATCGGCCCTGTGCCTGTGGCCCGTACCCGCCCTTGCCACAGTGGATGCATCTGACGGCCTAAGCCCCTTTGAAATCGAGGAAATAGTGATTTCCGCGATGACCGAGGCAGGCGTCTCAGGCACACCGGAATTGCCTAACGCGCGGTCCTTTCCGGCGTGCAGCACCCTGCCGTCTGTGACCCCGCGTGCGGGGGATTGGAACACGCTGTCGCTGCGCTGCGCCACGCCGTTCTGGACCCGCGCGATCCGCACCAACGCAAACGCGTCACCCGCCCGCCCCACGGCCCCGCCCGAGGTCACCGACGGCACACCGGTCGTCACCCTGACCCAGAGCCTGTCCAAGGGCACGGTGATCGAACCGCGCCACCTGACGCTGGCCCCTGCGGGCGATGTGATTGGCCAAACGGTGTTCGTCGATCCCGCCCGCGTGATTGGGCGCCGCCTCAGCGTGAACCTTGGCCGTGGTCGCCCCGTTCAGGCGCGGCATTTGGACATTCAACATCTCATCGAAAAAGGACATCCCGTGGCTATAACTTTTCAGAATTCGGTCGTTGAAGTAGCGATGCCTGGAAAAGCGCTGGAGAGCGGACAAAGAGGAGACTTGATCCAAGTTCGCAATACCGCCAGCGGGCGCATCCTTCGGGGACGTGTTGTGGAGCGCAACAAAATCGTCGTCGAAGCTAAAATGAACTGAAAAATGGCCGTTCGCGTAAACAAATCAGGAGAGCGCCATGGTTGATTCCGTGTCCAACCCCGGCAACCGGGTCCGACTTCACAAGGTTGGAACGGATGCCACAAACACCGCTGGTAAAGGGGCCCAAGGGTCCGGCAATGTTGCGGGCACCAGCCCGACAGCAGCCACAGACGATGTGTCCCTCAGCCAGACCGCCCAGACTCTGCCGTCGGGGCTTGATGTCGGGCCGCCGTTCGATCTTGAACTGGTCAGCCGGATCAAAAAGGAAATCGCCGAAGGGCGGTATCCGATCGATTACGAACGCATCACCGATAGCCTGTTCGAGAGCTATCGCGACATCGTCAACTAAAGGACTGGCTGCCAAGATGGACCCGATTTACGTCTTTACCGTGGCCGGTCTGGCCGCCGCCGTGACCAGCCTGTGCAGCATCACCCCTGCCGTGATGATCATGCGTCGCATGCAAACGCGCAGCAAAACCTTGGACGCGCAGATCAAGCGTCTGCAAGACACCATTGAACAACAGGATCAGCGCCTGCGCCGTTTGGACGATCTGGCCGCCGATCTGGTGCATATCCGTGCCGATATCGACTGGATGGCCAGCGAACAGATCGTCGACCGCGCTGTGGCGATGGTCCGCTCGGGCGCAGGTGCCGAAGATATTTCCACGGAAACGGGCGTCACGCTGGACGAAGCGCGCGCCCTTCAGAAACTACGCCGCCACTAAGATCGCTTTTGCGATCAGCGGCTTGCGCGCGTGGCACAGGAAACCCCCTCGTCCTGACCGTCACGCGCGCACCAGTTATCAAACAGTTTGGCGGCCATATCCTGTGCCTCTTGGCGGTCCTCGACCCCCATCTCTAGGGTCAGCGCATCGCGCAGCAGGCCCGCGTGCTCCACATTCACCGCCGCCGCAACCGTCATCCACGCCAGCGCGCCAATCTGATCGGGTTCCGGACGGACCTCGTTTTTCACGCGCCCAAGGGCCAGCATGGACGCCGCATCGCCGTCCTGAATGCGCAGCATCAGGTCCTTTTCCAACTTGGTCGCGACCAGTTCCATGGTGTCCTCGGCGGTTTCAAGCTCGAGCAACTGAACCAGTCCGACGGACTGTTTCACGCCGCTCAAACGCGCGCGCCACGCCCAATAGAGGGCCTCACGGTCGTTGCGCGGCACGCCTTCGCCCTTGACCAACAGGATGGCCAGATTGTGCTGGGCCTCGGGGTTGCCATCGGCCGCCAGATCGCGAAAGGCGCTGACCGCGATGATCTTGTTGCCCGCCTTATAGGCCGCGACGGCCTCGGCGAATTGGGCGTCGTTGTGGGCCGCCGCCAAGGCACCCCCTGCCATCCAAGCCGCCACGAGGGTCAGCCCGATGCGTGTCGTCAATGTCTTGTGCATGTTATCGTCCCGCCATCATAGTCAGTTGCAGGTATAACAACCGTGTCCGGCGGCCGGTTTTGCCGCGTTCATAGACCACCACGCGCGGACGCATGGTTTCGGTCGTTTCGATTTCGATGTCGATCGAGTCCGGCAGATGCACGTCGTAATCGCGCAGGGTCTCGACCGGATCGAGCGTAAAGCGGCCCCGAAACGTCTGATCGATCCACGCGCGCGCCAAAGCTCGACCAAGGATGTCTGGCAAATACCGTTCCACTTGGGGCCGGTTGCGCAAATAGACCTCGGCATCGACCAGATTCATGGTCTGATCGGGGGCGTCATCGTCCAGAATCTCGGCACGGGGCGCGGACGCGCCGTATTGCCCACGGTGCGTGATCCGTCGAAGCGCGGGCACCAAGGCCCGGGAAATATTGCGGCGCAAATCCATACCACCCGTCCAAGTCTGATCCCCCGCCCATTGTGCGGGTCCTATTCAGAGTAACGGCGCAAGGCCCGTTTACCTTAGGAATTGCGGGCGCGGGCCTGTGCGCGGGCCTCGGACATCTCAATCATACGGCGCGTGCTGAGCAAGATCATCGGCATCCCGTCCAGACGCGACTGCAGACTGTGACGGCGATCCTGAAGCGCGTCGACCTCGACCTGTAACAACCGCTTGGACAGTTCCAGCGCCCCCAATCCCCGCGCCTTGATCGCGCTGTCATGGGCCAGATCGGCCACAACCGACATCGCCCCGTCGTGCAAGGCGGCGTTGATCCGCGCCAGCGCGGTTTCGATTTCCAGAATGGTCGCGCTGACCTCGCGCGGATAATCCTCACCCGCGTTGCGGCAATAGGTTTCGAACGCCTCGATGTCCAACAAGGGCTGGGTCGAGGTGTCTGATTGGCCCGCCGCGTCTTGCCATATGCTTGACGCATGCGCATGCGCTGTGGCCTCGGGACGGTCTCCGACGACCCGCAACTGGTGCTGGATCTGGCGCAGGCTGATGGGTTTACTGAGAACCTCATGCATGCCCGCCTCTTGGCATGGGGCCAAAACGTCCTCAACCCGATGCGCAGTCAGACCGACGATGCGCGCCGTTTGCGACCGCCCTCCGGCCAGAATACGGCGCGTCGCCTCTAGACCGTTCAGGCGCGGCATTTCCAAATCCATAAAGATCAGATCGAACGCCTGGGCCTCAGCCGCGGAGAGGGCCGCCAAGCCGTCACGCGCCTCGCTGGCACTGACGCCTTGCAAGTCCAACCAGTGATGCAACAGCGACCGGTTGATATCATTGTCATCGGCCACCAGAACGTGCAGCTTCTTTTTCGGCCCACTTGCAGGGGCGCCGACAATTGTGTCGGCAATCGTGTCGCTGACATCGGGGTCGGGTCCAAGCAAGGCAAACCCCACCTTGACGCGGAAGGTCGTCCCCGCCCCCACGCGAGAGCGCACATCGACCGTCCCCCCCAGAATATTGACCGAGCGTTTGACGATATTCAGGCCCAAGCCTGTACTGCTGTGCAATTTGTCGACCGCCAAACTACCGGTTTCAAAGGCGGTGAACAGGTCGGCGATTTTGTCCTGCTCAATCCCCGGCCCCGTGTCCGACACCGACAGGGTCATGTCTAGCCGGTCCTCTTGCACAGTGCAGCGCACCAACACCGTAACCGTCGAACCAGGGGCGTATTTCAACGCATTCCCGATCAGGTTTTGCGCGGCCCGTTGCAACAGGTGTTGATGGCCGCGCACAAGGTACTGACCGCCGATATCCGCCTGAAACTGCAGATCGATCCCTTGGGCCTTGGCCAGCGGCATTTGCGCATTCACCAATTCCCTCAACAGGCGCAGCGGGTTGAAATCCACCGTCGGGATCATGTCCGAACCGACGTTTTCCATCCGCACCAATTCCAAGAGGTTGTTCACCTCCTCTAACGCCTCATTCGCATTCAGACGCAGACCCGCGACCAGCTTGGCCAGATCAGCGGGGGAAATGCCCCCGCCCTCAATCAAATCCGCCGCCGCAATGATTGCGGCCAAGGGGGCGCGCATTTCATGGCTGATGACGCCCAAAGCACGGGTGCGGCGGGCCTCTTTGTCGCGCAACTCGTCGCGCGCCTGCGTCAAGGCATCCTGACGTTCGGCCATATCGCCAGAGGCCCCGTGCGCATCTTCGCGCAGGACGATCACAAAGCTGTCCAAGCGGCGAAACGAGACCGCGCTGATCCGGATTTCGGCGGCAATCCCCTGCCCGTCCGGCGTTTCGATGCGCACACCAAACGGTCTACCGGACAGGGACTGTAACGCCTCGGTGCGGTTGCCCTCCAGCATCAGGCGCGACGCATTCGCCCCAAGGTCCAGCACACGGTCAAGCGGACGCCCCAACAGCTGGGCCTCTGTCTGTGAGACCATGGCGGCGAATTGTGGATTGACCGTTTCGATATTGCCCAATTCGTCCAGAACGGCCATGCCGTCCTCAACCGCATCAAACATCATGCGCAGGCGACGTTCATTCCGACGCGAGCGCAGCAGATCGGCATTCAGCACCTCGACACGCTCACGCATGCGGCGGAACTTGCCCTCCATATCCTCGACATCCAACCAGATCGCATAAAGCCCCTCAGGCGCGGCCTTTTCCAAATAGGACACGCCGCACAGAACCTCGCGCGGGGCACCGGCGTCATCGACAAAGGTCAGAACCGCCCGCATGGTGTCACCGATCTCGCGGGTTTGCTGAAGCAGCAACCGGCTTTCAGACGTATTCAGGGTCTCCGCAACCGCAGCCGCAGAGATGTCCAAAGCCTTGGCCTTGGAGTTCTCGAAGACGATACACAGGTTACCGTCCAGCAGGAAAACCGGAAAACGGCTTAGCTCGACAATTTCCTGCATGAGGTTGTTTTCGTCGCCACGTGACATCACGAACTTTCTAACGCCGTGCCTTGGCGTCGGAGGATCTAGTACAAAGCACAGCGCACTACAGGGAAAAAACACCCCATGCCGCGATCCAAAACGGCATGGCCTTTAGGATAAATAGTGTTCTTTAGTTTTAGTCACAAAGCAAGGGTGGAAGGAAGGTTTTCACACCTCCACCTCCCTTTCGTGTGAAATTTCGCATTATTATTGAGCGCGATCCACACCAACAGCCAAGACCTCGCGCCGTGGCACAGCCCTTGCATGGAGGGGGAAAACGAAAGGATTACCGATGTTTGATACCAGTGACGCCCGTATGGCTTGGCCCGCAGGGGACACAGAACCCCGCGCAATCACCGTGGAAATCGTCCGGTTTGACCGGAAGGGCCGCGCACGACGCCATGTCCGCGCCCTGAGCGATTATCTGGCGCGCTGGTTCGGCTGAACCGGCGCCCTAATCGCGGGACTTGCGATACTGCCAATAGCGCAGAGCAAAGGCGACGGACCCCGCCGCCATCATCCCCCACGCGATCGCGTCGATGGCCGGTAGACGTCCGGCCAGCTCGACCATGCCCGCCGGTTTCATGCCGATCATCACGATCAGACCCGCCGCAATCACCAAAAACATCCGGATACGACGACAGGTGGCGCAGGTGGTCCCGAACATCGCCCCCCCCTATTTCCGGCTATAGACCAGACGGATACGCCGGTCCTGATCGCGGGCCTTGTGCAGGCGCTGTTGATGGGCCTGCATTTCGGCGCGCGCCTTGTTCACGCAATCAATCACCTCGCCCATCGTGGACAGACCCCATTCGGCCGTATCCCCCGACAGGGGCATGGTGCCCATGAACGCCATCGCCTCAGAGCGCAGTGTATTGTCCAGCGACCGCATCCGCGCCGCATCGCCCTCTTTGGCGGCGGCACACATGTCCTGTGCCAAGGCCAACAGATGCGCCCCGTGGGCGGTATGTGAGGGGGTGCTCATTCTTTGTCGGGCTTGCCTTTGCCCTGATCGACATCGCCCGCAATATCGGTCCACGCCGACAGGATACCGGAAATCGCCTCGTGCGCTTGGCTCAGCTCACAGTTTTCTTCCCGCTTGAACGCGCGCAAGGTCTGCAAGCGGCAGTATTCATAGAGCTGGAACAGACGAACCGCCAGATCCCCGCCCTTTTCGAAATCCAGACTGGATTGCAGGATATAGATCGCCGTGAACGAGCGATTGATGTGATCGCTGGGAAAGGCATTCCCGGCGGACTGGGCCGCGCTGAGGACCTCTAGGGATCGCTCCAGTTCCCGCAACGTGGTCTGAATGATCTCATGTGAGCTCTGCACCTCGACCGAGGCCGGATTGTTGGCCTTGCGGTATTTTGTGCGGGCGAACGCTATGTTCATCGGATCGTCCCCTGACTTCGAGTTTTCACCTTGTGATACATTCGACAACGTCACACATCCCTAAACTGTTAATGTTTTAAGGGCTTTTTGAACACTCAGGCCGCCCGCAAACGGCTTACTGCGAGAACCATACCAACTTCGCCACCGGCCAGCAGAGCAACGCCGGTTAAATCGCGGGTACGCGACAAAACCCCACGCAGCGGGCGCAAAAGCACCAGTTGCTGACCCAGCAATTCGTCCACCGGAATGGCCAGTTGCTGCACCGAGTTGCGCACGATGACATAGATTTTCTTGGCGTCGCCCTCGGGCGCGGTGTCATCGTTGTCGCTGGCATTCAGGCTCCCCGCCAGAGCACGGATCGGGACGTGCTCGTCCTTGCCGATGCGCAGGATTTTCTGGCCGCGCTCTGCCGAGATTTTCTTGATCGACGGCCCGTCGCCCTGTTGGATGCGCAGGATGCTGTCGATGGGCACGACATAGCGCACATCGCGCACGCGCACGACCATCCCGTCCAACACCACCATCTGTAGCGGCATCGCCAGATAGAACCGCATCCCCCCACCCGGCAGTGTGACCGCGCGGAATTCACCGTTCTTTTTCTTGATAACCTTTCGAACCTCGTCCCAGCGTTCGCCCTCAACGGCGGCGGAACTGTCATCCTCAAGGATGATGCTCACGCGGTCTTCTTCGCGGTGAACCGAGGCGTGTAGTTTCGTGCACGGTTCATCCGAGCGCAGGCGCAGCGTGATGATCGACCGCAGCAACCCGCGCAGTTCCTCCATCACGTGCTGATCCAGCATGGTGTCGCCGCCCTCGCTGGACAGGCGAACCTCACGCCCGTACTTGCGGGACTCTGTTTCCACAAAGGCCCCCAGCGGTTTCAGCAGCACATCAGCCGGACGCGACCGCATCGCGACGCTTTCTTCCTGCAGCATGTTCAGCTGTTCGCTGAGTTGCGCCTCGGCCTCGCTGACCTGTTGCAGCTTCAGCGAGAACGCCTCTAGGACATCGCGCAACACGCGGCGCTGTTTCAGGTCAAAGGCAGGGATCGCCGCATCGCGCACGGCGGTGTCCAACTCATGCATCAGATCGGCGCTACACAGATCGGCCAGCATATGCTGCACCATCGACTGACCGGCTGAAATCTCGCCAATCGTTTCCAGCATGGCCAAGGTCTGGGTCGTGCTGATCCCGCCGCCCATGTCTTGGGCCGGTCCGGCAGTGTCCGCGCCTTCCTCGTCTTCCTCTTCCAGTTCCTGAACCTCAAGCGCAATCTGAAGACGCAGGTTGTCCATCTTGGGACACATCAGGACGACCACTTCGGTCAGTTGGGATTCATCTAGTGTCGTCGCGATCAGGAAGTCAAAGATCGTCTTGTCATCCTGAAACACAGTGACGTTGGTGATCATCGTCGCCTGACCGGAACTGACCCATTCAAGGAACTTTTCGGCCAGTTCATCGTCCTCGTTCAGGTCCGCGCGAAGAACAAAGAAGTTGTTATTGTTTTCAATGCACTCAACGGCGACCTTAACGCTTTCAGGGGACAGGACGCGGTGGAACGACTTGGGCAGGCCCAGACGTTTTTCGATCGTGCGTGCGGTGACCAGACCGCTGGACGCGAAACAGGCGTTCGAGGCTTCCTCGAACAGCTTCTCGATCATCGCGGTATCAGGCGTGTCGCCTTGGTCCAGCGCGTCAAACACCAGTTCCATCGTGTCGACAAAGCCGCGCGCGATGTGGGTCAACAGACCGTCGGGCTCGGCCCCGCCCAATTCCACCCGCGAGAACAGGTCGATCAGGGCCATGGTCAGCTGGGCCGCCGTGTCCATCTGGTAATGACGGCTGGCGTGATAGGACAGGCGCATCAACCGGTCAAAGCGGCGGAAGTTGCGCGAACGGTCATCGCCGCGCGCACGGATGTTGTCCAGCACGTCGCGGATCTGGCTGAGCGTGTCAAAGATATGATCCGCACACCACGTCGCCAGAACGGCACTGGGCAGGGTTTCGACCGACACGCTGCCTTCGGGCAGGACGGCCTCAATCGCGGCCAGTTCTTCGTAGAACTTAAGTTCGGCCGCGCGGAAATCCTCGTGATTTCCGGCCTTGCCAAGGTTCTCGGCGGCCTCGACCACACGGACACAGCCCGTGGGTTCAGCGATGTCGATGATCCGCTGGGCAAGGTCCTTTTGATCGGCGTCCGACGGTTGTTCGTCGCCCGCCATCTTGAGGCCCATCGCGGACACTTCTTGGAAAATCCCCTGCAGCGCCTCGAACATGCCCGGCATGTCATTGGCCAGGTCGGTCTGTCCACCACCCTCGCCGAACACCTCGGCCAGCTTTTTCTGGATCGTCTCGGTGACGCTTGCGATGTCCTCGGCCACGCCTTCGGCGGTCGGGGCGTCATTGGCCTTGGCGGCCGACACGAATTCGCCCAGCGTCTCGGACCAATCGTCCAGACCCATCTGTTCGGCAGCATAGGCGAGGCTATCGACCTTGCCCCACGCGACCTTGAGCGTCGCCTCGGCGGTATCACGCGGCGTCTGGATCAGCGAGGTCAGCTTGTCCACGGTGTCATTCACCATGTTCGAGAAGATCTCGCGATAGCCCGGTTCCTCAAGGCGGCTGGATTTCGGCGGCGGGGCCGCGACGGCCTCAACCACGGCGGTCATGCCACCGGTGCCACCGCTGTCGATGGCAACCATCTGCGGACCGTCGCCCTCGGCGGGTTCGGGGGCCGGTTCTGGCTCGGGTTCGTCCTCGGAGACAGGGACGCCTTCCCCCTTGTCCTCGAAAATATCGTAATCGTTGTCGCCACTGCTAGAGCCGTCATCGTCGGCGGCCAGTTCGCCCAGCATGCTGAACGCATCCATCAGACCCGCGGGGGGGGCTGCGGGGGCCTCGGCGGGCGCGTCATCACCGGCGGCCTCTTGGGCGGGCTCTTCCGCAGTCTCCTCGGCGGGCGCGTCGGCGGCAGGCTCGGCCTCCTCAGACTCCTCCTCGGCGGTCTCGGTCGGCGCGGCGGCTTCTTCGGGCTCAGGGAGTTCCTGACCGGTGCAACGCGCGATCGTCGCCTTGAGCTGATTGTTCAGATCTTCGGACGGAGCGGGGTCCACGTCCGCGCGGTTGGCGGCGGTTTCCTCCAGCATATTGCGCAGTACGTCGCCCGCATAGAGCAGCACCTCAAGGATGCCCTCATCCAGCGGCACGCCATCGTCACGCACCAGACCGATCAGGTCCTCGGCAAGGTGGGCGCGGCTTTCGACCACGGCCAGCCCCAAAACGCGCGAGTTCCCCTTGAACGTGTGAACCGCGCGGAAAAGGGCGCTGACATGTTCCGTCTGATCCCCTTCGCCATCCTGAAGCGCCAACAGCGCTTCTTCCATCGCGTCGAGGGATTGGCCGCCATCATCTGCGAAAAGGGCCCAGATTTCGTCCATTTCGTCCGACATCGTCTCCGCTGCCTTTCTGTTCGGTCACACGTCCCCAGGGGGGTCTTTCAAGTCCCACACCTGTGGGGGGCGGATGATCAGGCGGCCATCAAGGACCGCATGACCCGTGTCAGTTCGTCGCCGGTTTTTTCCTGCAAATCGTGGGACACCGTACCCGACGGTTTCGCCACAACGCCGTCGGCGCCCAGTTCGCGTGCCTTGGCCGCGTGGGGCGAACCCGACACCGTCACCGAGGACAACATGCAGATCTTGGCCCGCGTGCGCAGTTTGGCGTGGCGCAGGAATTCCAACCCGTCCATCACCGGCATCTCGATGTCCAAGAGGATCAGATCCACGTCGGGGTTCTCTTCCAGCTTGTCCAATGCCTCTTGGCCGTTGTTCGCCTGTGCTACCATTTTGAAATCGGGCAGCGTTTTGAGGAAGCTCGAGATGTAGAGCCGCATCATCGCAGCATCGTCGACTACCATTACTTTGTAGGTCATGTGCTTTCCTTTTGTGCTTTCACACGTTTTGACCATGGGTCAGTGGGGCGGCGTCACACCGCCCCGCACCCATTAAAAGTTACCGAAACCGCGCTCATCGACATCGCCCGAGCCTGTCTTGCCGCGTGCCGAGGACGGGGCCGGTGCGCCACCGCCGCCACCGATCATCGACTTGATCTTGGCCAGCATGTCGGGCGACAGACCGTTCAGACCGAGGCCCTCCAGACCGGCGACCGAGGTTTCGACCTCTTTCAGCGAGAAGCGGCTCAGCTCCTCTTTGATCAGGTTGTTGGCCGAGGTCATCTGCTGGGCCGTCGCGGCCAGCTCATCCGCCTGCTCGCTGGTGGCCAGCGCCGTTTTGGCGACTTCGCCGATGGCGATGTTGATCTGGGCCACACCGCGCGACTGCTCGCTAGAGCTGCGGTTGATGTCTTCGACAAGGGTGCGCACGGCGTCGATGTCGTCGGCGATCTTTTCAAAGGCCTCGCTGGTCTCGTTGGCGATTTTCACGCCCGAGGTCACACGCTGGGCCGCATCTTCGATCAGATCCGAGGTCTCGCGCGCCGCTTTGGCCGAGCGTCCGGCAAGGTTGCGCACCTCTTGGGCCACAACCGCGAACCCGCGACCGTGCTGACCGGCGCGTGCCGCCTCGACCGCCGCGTTCAGCGCCAACAGGTTGGTCTGGAACGCGATCTCGTCGATGACCTTGATGATCTTGGCGATATCTTGCGAGGACGAGTTGATGCCCTGCATGGCCGTAACCATGTCGGAAATCTTGCTCTTGCCGTTCGTGGCCATATCCGAGGCCGCCAGAACAAGGCTGTTGGCGTTGCGCGCGGCTTCGGCGTTGGCCGTGACCTGGCTGTCGGTTTCCTCGGCGCTGGCCGACACCTCATCCACGGAGGAGGACGCGATTTGCGAGTTGGTCGCAAGCGAGCGCGAGGCCTCGTTCATCTGGATCACAGTCTGCGACATCTGGTCGACCTGCGATTTGATGTTCGAGAAGCTGAGGTTCAGGCTGTTATAGCAGCGGGCAAAGGATTCAATAATCTCTTTGTACTCGCCCTTATAGCCGCTGGCGTCGACCTCGTTGGACAGCTCACCGCGGATGATCGCATCCGACAGTTCGGTGATATCGCCGACCATTTTCTTCATGTTTGTGCGAACCGCCTCAAGCGTGTCGTAGATAAAGATACGCTTGCCCGAGTAATGTTCGGGATCAGGCAGAACGTCGAAATCGCCCTCGCCCCAAGCGTTCACAACCGCAATCGCGCGTTTCTTGGTGCGGATGTGGGCCTGCACCATTTCGTTGACGCGTTTGGCGATCGCGGCGGTCGTTTCCGGATAGCTGTCTGCATCCACGAAGACGTCAATGTCACCCACGTCATGCGCAGCCGCCATCGCGACCAGTTCATCGTTCAGACGTTTGCGCACGTTGGTCGCTTCGATCTCGACACTGCGGTCTTCCAGTTCAACGATCAGCCAGTCGCTTGCGTCGCGCTTGTTCGGGTCGAACATCGGCGTCACGGTGAAATAGAGATGCGTATCGCCAAGGTGGATTTCCCCGTCATGCGGGCCCGACATCCGGTCAAGGATGCGGCGCTGATGCGAGGGGTCGGCGTGGAAGATGTCCACGTTCTTGCCCACGAGGTCATTGGCGCGGAAATGCGGCAGGGCCGCGCGCAGCTTGTCCTCAATTTTCTGGAACATTTTCACCGTTGCATCATTTGCGAAACGGATCACGTAATCCGCATCCGCAATCAGGATGGGGGTCCGCATTTTCTCAAAGCACTTCGTAGCCGGCGTCTCCAGCCACTTGCCCTGTTCGCTTGCCGAGCTGTCCGTAGTCATTGGTTCGGTTCCTTCAAAAGTGTCACCCGTGGGGGACGTGTCTGTCTGTGTCTGTCCGGTCGGGGCCGGTGAGGTTGGTGCCGCTGACCCTGATGCGGCGGCGGGTTGGGCTGGCTTTCGCCTTGGCGCGGCCCTTTTTCTCGGGGGCTTTGGCGCGGGGGCGGAGCTGGCCTGTTCTGGCGTGTCCGCTGTACTGCTCCCCTCGGGCGAAGCCGCGCCATCAACCCAATCCAACGGATTGTTGCGTAGGGTCTTGGGCGGTGCCTTGGGTGGGCTTTTGGACGGGCTACGGCCTCGCGGTCGCTTTTTGTCCTCGCTCATCCTGCTTCCCTTCGTTCCTCGTTAACCGGTTCACCTTGAAACCCGCTCAGCGCGATCTGCGCCAAAGCGGCATAATCTTCTGCCCCTGCCGTGCCCGGAGCGTGGTCGAAAATGCTGACCCCCTGCCCCGGCGCCTCGGACAGGCGCACGGAATTGCGGATCGGCGTGGGCAACACGGCCTCTGCGCCGAAATGGCGTTCCAGAATGCGGCGTACCTCGCGATGCACCCGCAAACGCGGAATGTAGCGACACAGCAGGAACCGCAGCTTGTCCCAGCTCTGATCGTTGTCCTGCATCGTGCGCATCAGGCGGTTGATGCCCTGCAGGCCAAGGAAATCGGCCTCGACAGGGGCCAGAACGATGTCACTTTGCGCCATAATCGCGCCCAGACGGGGCGACCACACGGGCGGCGCATCCATCAACAGCCAATCCGCGCCGCACATATCCAGCGCCACCTCGTCCACCGTCCAATCGGTCGCCGAGGTGCCCGGAATGATGCGCAGGCCCTGTTCGCTGTCGATCTCGGTCGGCGTGCCGTCCTGACCTTCAAGCCACTGGGCCACGGTCCAGTCCGCACCTGCATCCCCAAGGCCCAAACCGGCGCTGAGATGCATTTGCGGGTCCAGATCGGCCACCACCACGTTCTGACCCGCGCGCGCCATCGCCGCGCCAAGGTTGATCGCTGTGGTCGTTTTGCCGACGCCGCCCTTTTGGTTGAAGATCATGATCCGCATGGCTTAGGCATCCACCTCAACAGCCAGTGAGACATCGCTGTCGGACACCAGCAGGTTTTCATCCAGCAGGATCGCCACGCGCTCATCAATCCGGCCAAGGCCACTGACGACGCTGCGCCGCGAATTGGCGGGACCGTTGTTGGTGCGGTCGATCTGGCTGGCGGGGATTTCCAGAACCTCGCTGACGCGGTCCACGATCAGACCCATCGGCGCCTCGCCCACGTCCAGAACGATCACGACCGTGCGCTCGTCATACTCGCGCTCGGGCATGTTGAACCGCAGACGCACATCCATCAGCGGGATCACCTTGCCACGCAGGTTGATCACGCCCTTGATGTAGGCGGGCACATCAGGGATCCCCATGATGCGTTGCATGCCCACGATTTCGGTCACCACACTGATGACCACGCCGTAATCCTCATCCCCGACTTTGAACGTCAGGTACATATCGTCGATGTTGTCGTCCTCGACCGTCCGAACCTCATCGGCTTCATTCGCGGCCTCGCGCGCCACAGCCTCGTTCATGTCATCGTTCCTTTCCCGTTTCGGTTCATTCCGACATCGCCCTATCGGGCTGGGGCCGTTTTTCCGCGCGCCCCGACCGAGTCGAGCAAGCACACGGGTATTTCATCCAATGGAACCAGTTGCTCGGCGGCTCCGGCTTCCCATGCTGCAAGGGGCATGCCGAAAACGACTGAACTGGTCTCATCCTGAGCCACACAGCGTCCGCCTGACGCTCGGATCTCCAGCAATCCCTGCGCGCCATCGCGGCCCATACCTGTAAGAACGGCAGCCGAGCAATTCCCGTTAGTCGCTTTGGCCACCGATTTGAAAAGCACATCAACCGACGGGCGAGAAAAACAAACAGGGTCCCCGTCCACCATCGAGATGAAGTAGGACCGGCCGTGTTTGACCACCGTCATGTGCTTGTCCCCTCCCGGCGCGATATAGGCCACACCAGGGGTCAATTCGTCGCCATCGCGAGCCTCGCGCACGCTGACGGTACAACTGTCATCAAGGCGGCGCGCAAAGGACCCGGTGAAGCCTTGGGGCATATGCTGGGTCACAACAATCGGCGGCGAAGTTATTGGAAAATCTGGCAAAATACGCGCCAACGCCTGCACCCCACCGGTGGACGATCCGATCGCGATCACCCAATCGCGGTTGAATTTCGCCGAGGTCGTTTCAGCACTGGGCGGCAGGTGGTTGACGTGCTCGCCCAGCTTGCGCAGGCGCGCCATCGCCGCCGCCTTCACGCGCCGCCGGATTTCGACCATCATATCGGCCAGACCCGTGTCTGATCCGACCACGGGTTTGGAAATCACATCAACCGCGCCGGCCTCCAGCGCCTCAACCGTGACTTGCGCACTGCGCCGCGTCACGGACGAGATCACCACGGTCGGAATTGCGCGGTCCGGCATGTAGGTTTTCAGAAAGCTAACCCCGTCCATTCCCGGCATTTCGATGTCCAACGTGATCACGTCGGGCCGCTTGGTCTGAAGCATCCGCGCCGCCATCTCTGGCGAGGCCGCCGTGCCCATAATTTCGATCCCGGGGTCTTTGCCCAAACCCAGCGACAGAATCCGTCGGATCATGGCGGCATCATCGACGATCAGCACCTTGATCGGTGGGTGATCCGCCATCAGCCTTCCCTCCGATAGATACCGGGTTCGACCTGTTTCCACTTGGAGCCCAAATCACGGATCGGTTCTGTGACCGAGGTGACCAGCCATCCGCCGGGTTCCGTAACCTCATAGACCGCGTTCAGGGTCGCGACCTGATCGGCGCGGTCGAAATAATAAAGAATGTTGCGGCAGAACACGACTTGGAACGGGTTCTTGAACGGATATGGCGTCGCCTTGAGGTTCATCCGGCGGAAGGTACAGGTCGCGCGGATTTCCGGTTTCACCTGAAACTGTTCAATACCCATCGGCGTGAAATAGCGCGCAAGGATATCGGGCGGCGTCTGGTCGAACTGGCGTTTCGCATAGACGCCCATCTCGGCGCGGTCGACCACCGGCGCACTGATGTCGGTGCCCAGAATGCGGGTTTTCGCCAGCGCGCCCTGCCCCAGCGTTTCGGCAATCAGAATGCCAATCGTATAGGCCTCATCACCTGTCGAGGCGGCCGCGCTCCAGATGCGGATTTCCTCACGGTGCTGCAGGTCGGGCAGGATCATATTGGTAAAGTTGTCCAGCACCTCACGCTCACGGAAAAAGAACGTGTGGTTGGTAGACGCCGCATGCATCACCGCCAATTGCACCTCGTGGCGCTCGGACCGGATGACATCCACGGCCAGACGGTTCAAATCCCCACAGTCAAACGACCGCACCACGCGCATCAGACGCTGACGCAGCAGTTCCTTTTTGTGATCGGGATAGGTGATCCCACAGCGTTGGCTGAGCCAGCTGCGCAACTGATCATACCCGTTCTGGTCGACTTGCGGATCATGCATCAAGACGCGCCTCCTTGGGACAAACGCTCTCCATCCAAAACGACGGCCACTTCGCCCGTACCCAAAAGCGCACAGCCCCAGCTGGCGCGGACATTGGCAAGGGCGCCGACCATGGGCTTCATGACCACCTGCTGGCGGTCCAGAACCTCATCCACGGGCACGGCGATTTGGCCGGTTGTGGTTTTAAAGACGATGGTGACCATGTCGCTGAGGGGGCGCAGATCGCTGTCGTCTTCCTCATAGAAATGCTCTAACCGGCAGACTCGAACGAACGCGCCACGCAGGCGCATCATCTCTGCGCCGCTATCGGCCGAAATCTCGACCAGATCCTGCGAGTTGGGTTTGACGATTTCGGCGATATCATCGACCGGAATGGCGAACATGCGGCTGCCTAGGCGCAGGATGATACAATCCAGAAACGCCAGCGACACAGGGATATGCAGGGCCACATCGGTGCCCTTGCCCTCGGCGCTGTCTACCGTAATGCGCCCGCGCAGTTCCTTCATGGTCTGGTTTAGAACGTCCATGCCCACGCCACGGCCCGACAGTTTGGACACGTTTTCGGCGGTGGAAAAACCGGGTTCAAAGATGACCTTGTTCAGAACGGCGGGTTCGGGCACCTCATCGGGACCGAACAGCCCCTTTTCGCGGGCCTTTTTCAGAATACGTTCGTGGTTCAGACCGCGCCCGTCATCGGACACCATGATACGGACTTCGCTACCGACCTGTGCGGCGCCAAGCGTAATGCGGCCCTTGCGGTTTTTGCCGTTGGCTTCGCGCTCTTCCGGGCCTTCCAGACCGTGGTCGGCGGCGTTGCGCAACACGTGCAAGAGCGGGTCATAGAGACGGTCCGACACCAGCTTATCTATCGCGGTATCGCCGCCCTCAATCACCAGATTGATGGATTTGCCGGTCTCCCGCTCCATCTCGCGGATCATGCGGCGCAGACGTTTGAACACCTCGTCCACCGACACAAGACGCAGGTCCGTCGCGGCATCCTGCACCTCGCGCACGATCATCGACAGACGGTGCGCGGCGGCATCAAAGCTGTTGAGTTCCAGCCCCTGCAATTCCGGCGAGTTCACGGTCTCAGACACGCTCAGCGACAGTTCCCCGACAAGATCCATCAAGCGACTGATCTTATCCGAAGACACACGCATGAGTGCGCTGGCCTGTGGGGCGTCGGTTGCGACCTCGGGTTCGGTGCTCATAGTCAAAGCCCCTTTCCGCAGGAACGTGGCAACTGCCCCCGCCAATTATGTTGGTTCTGCTGCGTCATCATGGACACCTATGCCCGTTGGTTCTCCGGCCCTTTGCAAAAGGCGGGCCGTTTTACCAATCAGGCGGCATCATCCTCGGACGCGTCGAAGTTAAAGATACAGACCCCGTCAAATCCGGTGGACTTGAACAAGAAGGTCTTCTTCATCGTTTCGACAAAGGTGCCGTGGGTTTTTTCAAAGTTCTTCAAATCCGCCATGGAACCGAAAAACACATTAACAGAGATATCCCCTTCCTTGCTGATCAGAATGGTCAGTCCGGACAATTTGCACTCGGGGATTGCGCCCCCTAGTGTTTCAGTCACGAACGGTGCAGCAATCTGAGCAGCGTCGAGGTTGGGAAATTTGAGGTGGTACGTTTTTGAAAGCATCTGAGCCTGCCATTCATTCGGGGGACGTCGTCTGCTAGAAAAAACGGTCGTGGGGTGAATAATGTAAGGCTATCGGAGGTATGGATTCACATACTCTTTTGGGCGTCGAGTATGTATACCTTGGTGATTAGTCATTTATTTTTATATACTTAACTGTCACACGTGCGACAAAGGCCATTCGACCCACCCTAACCCGCGTTGTCATTTTTCCGACAGGCGTCAGCAACACATCACGGATACGTGAGGATTTCACCATATTTACGTTTTCGAAAATCAAAATCGTTTTAGAATCCACACAATCGTTTTTAAATCCGCATTTTCTGGATATTTTTTGTGGGTTTTCCCTAAAAAAGCCGAACACCGTTCCGTTTTGATCGATTAACTGGCCATGGGCGCGCCAACTTGGCACGATCCCTGCTTCTTCATCCTCAGCAACTATGGGGATGACTATGTGCCAGATTACGATTATCGCGACCGGCCTTAATGTCGGGGATACGTTGAAGGACCTTTTGGCTCGCCGTCGCGTATCCGCGCTTGTGACCGAAGAGCTGCCCACTGAAAAATCCGCGGTGCTTGTGTGTTCTGCCAAACACGAAGCCACCGTCGGCCATAAGGCCGTTCTGGATACCGCCCGCCGTATCGGCGCCCAATCCGTTATTATTATCGTAGAAGGCGCAAGCGCCCCGCTCTTCACCCAAGAGATGGGCGGACGTCTGACGCGGTTTGCACTGACCGATGGGGGCGCGGCACCGCTGCGCAACGGTTGGCTGCTGACGCTGGTCGATGTGATGGCTGCACCGTTTTGCGGTATGGTTGCCGGTGACCGGGCCACGGGCAAGCTGATGGATATGGCCGCGCGCGTCGCGAAAACAGATGTGACCGTGTTTGTGAACGGCCCCACCGGTTCGGGCAAAGAGGTTCTGGGCAAACTCATCCACGCCTATTCCCCGCGCAAATCCGCCCCGTTCATCGCAATTAACTGTGCCGCCATCCCTGAAAACATGCTGGAGGCGATCCTGTTCGGCCATGAAAAGGGTGCGTTCACCGGCGCATCCACCCCGAACAAGGGCATCGTGCGCGCGGCCCAAGGTGGTACGCTGATGCTGGACGAGATTTCGGAAATGCCGATGGGCCTGCAGGCGAAACTGCTGCGTGTTCTACAGGAAAAAACCGTGACGCCTCTCGGCTCGCAAAAAGAGGAAAAGGTCGACATCCGTGTGATCGCCACCTCGAACCGTAATATGATGGCCGAGGTCCGCGCCGGTAAATTCCGCGAAGACCTGTTCTATCGCCTGAATGTCTTCCCCCTGAGCACTGTCGCCCTGAACGACCGCAAGGATGACCTGCCCGCGCTGGCCGTTGCGATGATCCGTCGCCACACGGCTGAGGGCGCCTCTCTGCCGGTCCTGTCCGATAGCGCAATCCAGACCCTGATGGATCACGATTGGCCGGGCAATGTGCGTGAACTGGAAAACATCATCCAGCGCGCGCTGGTTCTGCATGAGGACGGCATCATCACCTCCGACGATATCATGATCACCGCGACCGATGGCCTGTGCGCCGTGGCCGGTGACATGGATCTGGCCGAGACAGCCGTCCACGCCGCGTAACGGAGGCCGCCATGAGCAGCATCACTGGTATCGGGGCGGCCCAGAGCCTTGCCCTATCCAGCGTCGCGGCCCCGCAAAAGCCCGCGCCTGTCGCCAAACCCCAAGAGACCCAAGGCCCCTCGTTCTCTGAACGGATGGGCGGAGCCGTGGACCAGCTTGCCGAAGCCCAGAAAAAAGCCGCCGACGCGGCCAAGGATTTCGAAATGGGCCGGACCGAGGATCTGGCGGGTGTCATGGTCGAACAACAGGTCGCCTCGCTGGGCTTTCAACTGACTTTGCAAGTGCGCAACAAGGCCCTGACGGCCTATCGCGACATCATGAACATGCCGGTGTGATCCCGCAAACCCGATAGAGGCCAGACCAGAGATGGACAGCACGACCAATATCACAAACACCGATCAGGCCTCGTTGACGGGGCGTGCCCGCGGGATGCTGTCACAGGTGCAACGCCTGTCCGACCAACCCGGTGTGCGCCGCGCCCTGCCCGGCATCGCCCTTGTCGCCGCCGCCGTGATCGGCCTGTCGGTCTATATGTTCCTCGGCCAGACCAGCCAGATGGCCCTATTCCCTTCTATGCCCGAGGCCGACAAGGCCCGCGCGCTGGACGCCCTGTCCAGCAGTGGGATCGAGGCGAACCTCGACATCGCCACCGGCAACATCCGCGTGCCCAGCGACGATTACCACCGCGCCAAGATGGTTCTGGCCACCGTCGGCCTGCCCCAAGGGACGCCGGACGGCTATGCCACCCTGACCGACATGCCCATGGGCACCAGCCGTTCCGTCGAGAGCGCCCGTTTGCGCCAGATGCAGGAGTTGGAACTGGCGCGCTCGATCACCGAATTGCAGGTGGTTCAGGCCGCGCGCGTCCACCTTGCCTTGCCCGAACGCACCGCCTTTGTGCGCGACACGCAACCGCCCCGCGCCTCGGTCTTTTTGCAACTTGTCCAAGGGCGCAGCGTCGAAGAGGAACAGATCCGCGCCATTGTCAGCCTCGTCACCACATCCATTCCCGGCCTGACCCGCGCGAATGTCTCCGTGGTCGATCAGACCGGCCGCCTGCTGTCCAGCGAGAGCGACGACCCCATCAACGCGATGACCAACACGCAGATGGCCCATCAGATGCGCCTTGAGGCCCTTTACCGCAGCCGCATTGAATCCCTCATCACCCCCATCGTCGGCTTTGGCAATGCGGCGGTTGAAGTGACGTTGGACATGGATTTCACCCGCTCGGAAATCACTCGTGAAGAATACGATCCGAACGGCATCGCCCTGCGCAGTGAGCAAAACAGCAACCAGCAAAACACCAGTGACAGCGCCCGCGGCATTCCCGGTGCGGTCGCCAACAGCCCCCCCGATGAGGCCGCGCTTGAGAACAACCGCCCGGGTGAGAGCCTCACCGCCGGCGGCCAGAACGGCAGCAGCAGTTCCTCGGCCACCCGCAACTATGAGGTCAGCCGCCGCGTCGAAACCACCCAACCCGCCAGCGCCCGCATCATCCGCATCAACGCCGCCGTTCTGGTGCGCGCCGCCGAAACCATCGCGGGCGAAACCGGCGAAGAGGACACGGCCGATACGGCGCTGCTTGAAGACATCGAACGCCTGACGCAAACGGCTATCGGCTTTGACGCCGAGCGCGGCGATACCATCACCGTCTCCAGCCGCCCGTTCATCGAAACCTTCGAACCCGTCTCTGCCGCGTGGTATCAGGAACCGTGGGTCTTTGACGCCGGTCGTCAGGCCGCGCAACTCTTGGCACTGGCCGTGATCATCCTTGGCATCGTGCGCCCGATCCTGAACCGCGTCTTGCTGCCCGCCCCTGCCTCGCCCTTGGCCAGCCCGTCGCTTGGCACGCCGGTCGAGGTCGCCGAGGGCGACAGCCTAGAGGACCTGCGCCGCCGTCTGGGTGCCGATCTGGACCCCGAGGATTTCGACGGCACCAGCAGCTATGAGGCCAAGGTGTCCCTCGTCCGGCATCTGGCGGAATCCGACACCACCCGCATCGCCACCGCATTCCAAGCCCTGATGGAAACCGAAGGGGAGCCCGCGAAATGAGCGCCCTAGGACCCTCCGCCATTCCCGGCAGCCTGCCGCTTGAGGAACTGACCGGCACGCAAAAGGCCGCCATCCTGATGATGCTGTTTGGCGAACGCGGCGCCTCCAACGTGCTGCGCATGATGTCGCCCAAAGAGGTGCAAGACCTTGGCGCGGCAATGTATTCGGTGCGCGGCGTGGATCATGACACGGTCAACGCGGTTCTGGACGAATTCCTGAACCACCTGCGCAGCCAGACCGGCGTCGGCGTCGGCGCAAACGCCTATGTGCGCACGGTGTTGACCGAGGCCTTGGGCAGCGACAAGGCCCAATCGGTCCTCAGCCGCATCACCAGCAGCAGCTCGGAACGCCCCATCGAAATCCTTGACTGGATGGACGCGAATTCCGTGGCCGAACTGATTTTGGATGAACACCCGCAGATTATGGCGCTGATCATTTCGTCGCTGGATTATCAACTGGCGTCCGAGGTTCTGATCCTCTTGCCCGAGGAAATCCAACCCGACATCGTGCGCCGGATTGCATCATTGAACACGGTTCAACCCGAGGCCCTGCGCGATCTGGAACAGGTGATGCAGCGCAAGTTCAAGGCCAACACCACCCTGCGCTCGTCCCAGATCGGCGGCATCAAGGCGGCGGCGCGCATCATGAATTTCACCAAACAGGACGTCGAAGGCCGCATCCTCAAAGAGATCAAGAAAGAGGACAAGGACCTTATGCAGTCGCTGCAGGACAACATGTTCGTCTTCGACAACCTGGTCAAATCCGAGGACCGCGCCCTGCAAACGCTGCTGCGCGAGATCGCGCCCGAGGTTCTGGTGCTTGCCCTCAAAGGAGCGGACGACACGCTTCAGCGCAAGCTGTTTGGCTGTATGTCGACCCGCGCGGCGGCCAATATCATGGACGAAATGGATGCCCTTGGACCGGTGCGCCTGACCGATGTGCAGATCGCCCAGAAAGAGATCGTCGATGTCGCGCGGCGTATGGCCGATGCGGGCACGATCGTTCTGGCCGGTCGCGGTGGTGAGGAAATGGTATGACCGATACGCCCGACCCGCAGGGCCCCGCGCCTCTTGGCCCAGACGACATCATGAACCTTGTTCGCGCCGCCCGCGCCAACGGGTTTCAGGCGCGGTTCGACCACACGACCGACCGCAATTTCCGGCGCGCCGATCTGGCCAAGGCGCCCCCTGCCGCGCCGGATGAGGCGGTTCTGGCCAATCCCGAAATCGAAGAGGATGCAGAGGACGAGGTCGAGGAAATCCTCACCCCCGCCCCGCCCCCGATTGATCTGGAGGCCGAACGCGCAACGGCGCATGCCGACGGGTTCGCCGCCGGTCTGGCCCAAGGGGACGCCGAGGGCCACGCGCGTGGCATGGCCGAAGGCCAGGCCCGGGCCGAGGCCGATCTGGCCGAGGCCCGCGCCCTGTTTGAGGCGGCGACCTTGCGTCTGTCGCACCTAGAGGCGGCTGGACTGGGTACGCTCACCGACACAATTGCCGAGGCCGTCAAAACCCTTGCCGCCCAACGTGCGGGCCAGATGATCGACGAGATGCCCGCGCCATTCGTGAAACGGGTTGAGGCCCTCGCCGACCGCGTCGCCCAAGGGGTCGCCGCTGTAACCGTGCGCCTGAACCCTGACGATTTCGCCGCGATCAAACCGCATCTGGCGGGCTCGGACCTGCTCAACCCCGACCGGATTGGCCCCGATGACAACCTGTCGCGCGGGGATGTCGACATCCGTTCGGGCGCGGTGCAATTGCGCGACGTCCTGTTTCCACAGGGGGCCGCATGAACGCGATCCTTGAACGCATCGGCCAATCCCTACAGGCGGTTCCGGCGCATCAGACGCTAGAGCTTGAGGGCCGCG
>PALT01000036.1 GCA_002706605.1 Rhodovulum sp.
CTCCCCGACCAAGGCCACCCGCCGAGCACGCCCCACATCCATCGGGCGCGAGCCCTCGACCTGACTGCGCACCCATTCGGCACCGGCGCGGGTTTTCCCCGCGCCGCGCCCACCCAGAATGACCCAGCTGCGCCATTGCCCCTCGGGGGGCAATTGGTGCGGCAGAGCCCAGAACTCGAAAATATACGGCAGCGCCAGCAACGACGCTTCATCCAGATCCGCCAGAAAGGCCTTCTGTTCCTCGGGCGTCGCGCAGGCAAGCAAGTCTGCGCCCGATCTCAACCCGTGCGGCGTCAAAGTCGAGGGCATATCCCCCCGCGCCTCCGGTCTCTGACTTGATACGTTTTTCAACTTTGGCCCTTTCATCAAAGGCGGTTTGCAACGCTTTGCCCATCTCACCCAGGGCGCCGCGCAGTTCCTTGGCGCGGGCCGTCTGGCCCGCACGTACCTCGTTAATGATGTCGTCAACTGCGGCGATCGTCCGTTCGAAATGCCGCTCGGCCGCTGCAAGCAATTCTTGCGCGGCCGGATCACCCCCTTGGGGGACAGTCACAGTCATATGGTTAAGCCTGCCCTCTCATGCCGTCCGCACGAGCGAAATGAAAAAGCGGCAACCGGGGGTACCGGCGCCGCTTGGCCACTTCTTCTAGCTTGCCCGAAGGTATACTCTGGACCGTTCGAAAGGTCAAGAATTTTATTATTAACAAAGGGTTAACAGGACCCTAACGGGTATCCTCGGGCCTTATTCCATTGGGCAAACCACGAAAAACCCGCCCAAAAGAAAAGGGCCGCCCCAACGGGACGGCCCTTATAATCGGTAGAGATGGACGATTATTCGTCGTCCGATGCCTCTTCCTGCTCTTCGACGGCGTCTGCCAGATCGTCGTCATCCGACGCGGCCGACCCGATGTCGTCAAACAGTTCGGCGATTTCGAATTCAGCTTCGGCCTCGGCTTCGGCGGCCAGTTCCTGAATCGATTTGCCCGAGGCTTGCAGTTCAGCTTCTTCGGTCGAACGTGCAACGTTCAGCTCGATCGAAGCGTCAACCTCGGGGTGCAGGCGCACGGTTACCGCGTGCAGGCCCAGCTCTTTGATCGGCGCGGTCAGGATGACCTGCTTGCGATCAACGCTAAAGCCAGCTTCGGTTGCGGCCTCTGCTGCGTCGCGGGTCGAAACCGAACCGTACAGAGCGCCCGAATCCGATGCCGAGCGAATCACGATGAACTGCTGTCCATCCAGTTTCGCGGCCAGATCTTCAGCCTCTTTCTTGGTTTCAAGGTTGCGTGCTTCCAGCTGGGCCTTTTGGTCCTCGAACGCTTTGACGTTCACCTCGTTGGCGCGCAGAGCTTTGCCTTGGGGCAGAAGGAAGTTACGGGCATAGCCCTCTTTGACCGACACGACGTCGCCCATTTGGCCCAGTTTGGCCACGCGTTCCAGAAGGATGATATCCATGATCAGAACTCCTTACTTTACGGCGTAGGGAAGCAGAGCCAGAAAGCGGGCGCGCTTGATAGCACGGGCCAGCTCACGCTGCTTCTTGGCCGAAACGGCGGTGATGCGCGAGGGCACGATTTTGCCGCGCTCAGAGATGTAGCGCTGCAGAAGACGGGTGTCTTTGTAGTCGATTTTCGGTGCGTTATCACCCGAGAACGGGCACACCTTGCGACGACGGAAAAACGGTTTAGCTGCCATTGGTTACAGTCCTTTTCTCAGCTTGCGATCAACGGCGCTCGCGGCGGTCGCCACGTTCGTCGCGCTTTTGCATCTGTACCGACGGGCCTTCTGCGTGCTCGTCGACCTTGATGGTCAGAACGCGCATAACGTCGTCGTGCAGGCGCATCAGGCGTTCCATTTCCTGAACGGCGGGCGACGGTGCGTCCGACTTCAGGAAGGCATAGTGGCCCTTGCGGTTTTTGTTGATCTTGTAGGCCATCGTTTTGACGCCCCAGTACTCGCTCTCAACGACTTTACCACCGTTGTCTGCCAGTACAGCCGAGAAGTGCTCAACCAGACCTTCGGCCTGCGCGTTGGACAGATCCTGACGCGCAATGAAAACATGCTCATACAGCGGCATGTGATCTCCAGTTCTATTTTCAGACGCATTTCATAGAGCGGGTAATCCCTTCGCTCCCGCTCACGAGAGGCTGCGCCGGTTCAATCAAGTGCGCGAAGAGATGCGCCCTTATACACAGGTGCCGGTTGGATGCAAGCATTAGGGTCCCCGCCGCACCCTGTGCATCTGGGGCATGTCCGTCTGTGTGAATGCGAACAGATTTTGTTCGAGATCAGCGAATTGCCGCACCGAAGAATGTAGTGACATTTCGAACGTGTCTTTTCATCTCAACCGGAGATTATAAATGAAATCGCTTCTTGCTTCGACCGCTCTGATGCTGGCTGCCATCCCGGCCCACGCCGAAGCCGTCAAATACACCATCGACCCCGGCCACGCACAGGTTCTGTTCTCGTTCAACCACCTGGGCTTTTCGGAAATCTTTGGTATGTTCTCGGGCTTTACCGGCGACATCGCGTTCGACAAAGAGCATCCCGAAAACTCGACCGTTTCGGTGAGCATGCCCGTCAAATCGATGATCACCGGCTTCCCGGCACGTTTTGATCACTTTATGTCGGCTGACTTCTTTGACGCCACCGACGACGAAATGGTCAGCTTTGTGTCGACCGGCATCGAAGTCACCGGCGAAAACACCGCCCTGATCACCGGCGACTTCACCCTAAACGGCGTGACCAAGCCCGTTGTTCTGGACGCTGTCCTGAACCAAGCAGGCATGCACCCGATCGAGAACAAGGAATGGGCTGGCTTTGACGCCACCACCACCCTGCTGCGTTCGGAATACAACCTCGGCGCATTCGTGCCCTACATCCCCGACGAAATCCCCGTTTCGATCTCGATCGAGGCGATGATCGCCGAATAATCGGACGGCTAGCTGCCACTCACACATGTACCGCGAACGCCCGGCCCTTTGGTCGGGCGTTTTCGTTAGGGCAGTTTGCGCACGCTGTCGCCCACGGCGATCTCGCCATCCGTGATGACCCGCGCGTAAATCCCGCGCAACCGGTGTTCCTTACCCGCGCCGGTATTCACGAACAGACAGGCATCACGCCCATAGCGGTCGATGAACTGCTGACACCCGTTATGAGGCACCTCCGTCACCACGAATTCGGCAGTTCCAATCGCAAACCGCGTGCCCGGCGGCATATTGGCGGGCGTCAGGTCCATATCGATGAACAGGTTGTCCCCCGCCGGTGCCCATGTCGCCACATCCTCGCCCGCGATCGCGCGGATACAGGCGGACATCATGATACAGACGCTGGCGTTCACATCGCCCGATCCGTCCTCATTCACATAGCCCGACCCGCGGATCCAATGATCCCCCGGCAGGCCCTCGGGGCCGTTGACTGCGATCCGGTCGGGCATCTCGCGCAGGCCCGCATCGGGGCGCACAACGATCAAATCCAACCGCCCCGCGTCCTTGGGCGACGCCAGTATATCGGGCAGACGTTCGCCCAGCGCCTCGAGGCTCTGGAATGTGGCGGGATCAATCGCGGGATCTGACATGGGGCACCTGTAAACACTATCGTCACCACGGTATCAGCGCGCCCCATAAAAACAAGGGCGGCCCGATGGACCGCCCCGCTCAAAGCATATGACACCTTATATTAGCTCTCAGGCGTGCGCGTCGCGGTGACGTCGATTGTGACCGTCACGCCAAAGCCCACCGTGCCCTCATCAGGGTATTTTTCCCCGATGTTAAAGTCGCGACGATCCAGCGCGACCTGACCGACCGCATGGGCCGTGTCGCCCTCAATCGTCAGATCAAACGGCATCTCGACCGGCACCGTCGCACCGGCAAGGGACAACTCGCCCACGGCCAGATACGCGCCTGCCTCGGCCGGAACCAGATCGGCGGTAAAGGTCGCGACGGGATGCGCCTCGGCCTGCATGAAATCGGGGCCAATCGCCTGCGATGTCACCGAGCCAAGGGTCAGGCTATCCACCGCGATGCTGACCTCGGCGCGGCCATGGCTGCCCTCGACGGGGGTCTCGACAAATTCGATCACGGCGGACCATTGGCCGAACTGACCGCTGACCTCGCTGTTTAGCTGCTGAACCGCGATCCCGATGCTGCCCTCTTGGACGGTCCACGGGCTGGGCGCGGCGGTCAGTTGGGTGCCACCGCCCTCACGCGCATCGCCACCCGACAGACCCAGAACCGTCGCGACGACCAAGGCCACCGCATAAACCGCGATACCCGCCACGGCACCGGATTTCGGATGATGCCCCGTGCCTGCGGCGTCACTTGCGCCAAACCACATCCGGCGCAGTGTGGCGTCCTTGTCGATCACATGGTGTTTGATCGCGCCCAGAATGTGCAGGATCAGGGACCCGATCAGAACATTGGTCAGCACCCCGTGCCACGCGCCAAACACATGCGAAACGGTCTCGGATTTCGGCACGAACGGCAGGGATTGCCCGAACGGCCACCAGATCGGCGCGAACCCGTCTGTTGCGGCGTGGTGCAGCCACCCCGACAGCGGCACCAGAACGATCGACAGATAAAGCAGCCAGTGCACCAGCGTCGCCAGAAACGCCTCGGCCTTTTTGTCGCTGTGCAACAGACCCGGGCGCGGCTGTGTCAGCGCCCAGAGGATGCGCGCCAGCGCCACAAAGAACACCAGAACGCCCAGCGTCTTGTGCACCGAAAACACCTGCGCCTTGAGGGCGAGGGCCTCGCCCGTGTCATAGGGCAATTCCTCGGCAATGATCCCCAGCGGGATCAGGGTCAAAATCAAAAGGGCCGTGGCCCAATGGAAAATCTTGGCTACCCCACCATAGGCGGTGGGCGAATTCGCTGCGGGCATCTGCCTGCCTCCGTCAAAATGCTTTGGCCCGATCCTACTGCCCCCTGCCCCCAAAACAATTTCAACGCACGCACGGAATATGTGCGCAAAACGCAGGGATCATTGTGCGAAAATTTTACAACTAGGCCGTGAAATGGGTCCGAACCTGCCCCATTCCCACCACTTTTCGTTGCAAATCTGATGTCCACAACCGCAGCAGAGGTGCCACAATGGCCCAGTCCAACTATGCAACATTCGACGTTTCCCGCACCGCCTCGCGCGGCTGGGTGAGCATGTGCGAAACCGAGTGGGGCTATATCGTGCGCTCGGACACTAAGGTCAGCCGCCGCTCGGCCACGATCGAACGGATGTGCGGCCTGACCGGCTTGGCCTTTTTGGCCGCTGTGTCCGCCCAGTGGATGATCCCGATGGTGAACGCGGCAACGCCCATTGCGCTGAGCGTGTCGAAAACCGCCGCCTCAATCGGCCTGTTCATGCCCGCGCTGATGTTCCTGTGGATTTCCGAACGCGGACTGGCGCGCGAGGTTCAGATCGACACCGAACGCCGCAGCCTGCGCATCTGTGCCGTCAACCGCAAAGGCGTCAGCCGTACCCTGCGCGATCTGCCCTTTGACTCGATCAAAACCGCCTACATCAAAAAGGTCGGCTCCCTGTCGCAACTGTTCCTGCGCGTGTCGGGTCAGAAACAGGCGGTCCATATCGCCAACGGCAGTGACGTCACCCTGCGCGAGGTGCACAAACGCCTGAACCTCGAATTGGGTCCCGTTAAGACCCAGATGCAGGGCTGGTCCCGCGTGGGTCGCCGCCTGCGCCCCATGGCCACCGCCTAACCCCGCCGCCCAAAGCACACCGCGCCGATCTGGACCGACCCGCGTTTGGTTGATACTGAACGACAGGCAACAGACAGGCGCAGCACATGCTTAAACGGTTTTTTCCGTCCAAACTGATCAGTCGGATCGCGTTCACGCCGCCCCCCGCACAGGCGGATCGGTCGGGTCTGGCGATTGTTCTGACCGCGCGGGATGAGGCCAGCGATATCGCGGAATGGGCCGATTTCCACCTGCGCGCGGGGATCGCGCATGTCTATCTCTATGACGACGGATCAACCGATGACACGGTCGCGATCCTGCGCGGCGTGTTGGGCGCACGTCTGACCGTCACCCCATGGCACCAGCGCCCGCGAGACGGCGATCGCGGCACCGAAATCCACAATCAGGTCATGGCCTATGTGCATGCCGTGTCGAACTATGGACCGCGCCACCGCTGGATGGCCTGTATCGATGCCGATGAATTCCTTGTCCCAACACAGGCCAATAGCCTGCTTGAGGCGCTAGAACCGCTCTCGGATTGCCCTGTGATTTCCTTGCCGTGGCATAATTTCGGGCGCAATGGTCACATGACGCGCCCCAAGGGCGGGATCGTCCAGAACTATACCAAACGCGTGGCCAACCCGATGTCGAACGTGCGCGGCGTGACCAATTTCAAAAACATCTTTGACCCCGCACGGGTCAACATGATGCATGTCCACAGTGTGCGCACCGATCTGGGCAGCGACGTGTTCAACGACGCCGGTCAACGCTTTGCCCTCAAGGACCGGAAATCGCCCGCGTTTTATTCCACCGCTGCGATCCAGTTGAACCATTATTACACGCGCTCTGAAGAGGAACTGGCGGCCAAGATTTCCAAAGGCGCGACCTTTGACGCCGCCGCCCAAGAGCACGCCCGCCGTGTGCGCCGGGCGGTCGCGAATATCGAGGCCGAAGAGGTCACGGATACCGTTGCCCAGTCCTTTTTGGCCCGCATCGCGTCCTAGGTGTTCCTTCCCCTTGTTTCGCGGGTTTTCAGCCGCTATGCCCTGTCAAAACCATTAAGGGGGGCACGATGAGCCGAGCTTTTGTTTTTCCGGGCCAAGGGGCGCAAACCATCGGGATGGGCAAGGCCCTTGCCGACGCATATCCCGCCGCCAGAGCCGTTTTCGACGAGGTGGATGAGGCACTGGGCGAAAGCCTGAGCGCGCTGATCTGGGAGGGGGAGCAAGACACCCTGACCCTGACGCAAAACGCCCAACCCGCGCTGATGGCGACCTCGCTGGCCGCGATGCGCGCGCTTGAGGCCGAGGGCGTCGCGATTTCCGCCGCCACCTATGTCGCCGGTCACAGCCTTGGGGAATATTCCGCCCTTGCCGCCGCGGGTGCCCTGTCGATTTCCGATGCCGCGCGTCTGTTGCGCATCCGTGGTGAGGCGATGCAGGCCGCCGTCCCCGTTGGCGAGGGCGCGATGGCCGCGCTGCTGGGTCTGGACTTTGCCGCCGCTGACAAGATCGCCAAACAGGCCGCCGCCGACACCGGTGCCGTCTGTCAGGCCGCCAATGACAACGACCCCTCGCAGGTCGTGATCTCGGGCGCGGCGGCTGCGGTTGAGCACGCCACGGGCCTTGCCCGTGAGGCCGGTGCGAAACGCGCAGTGATGCTGCCCGTATCCGCACCCTTCCATTGCACCCTGATGGAACCCGCCGCCCGCCGCATGGCCGAAGCTCTGGCAGAGGTCACGATTAACGCCCCCGCCGTTCCGGTCGTGGCCAACGTTCTGGCCCATGACGTCAGCGACGCCGCCACCATCCGCGATCTGCTGGTGGAACAAGTGACCCATTCCGTGCGCTGGCGGGAATCGGTTCTGTGGATGGCCGGTCAGGGCATCACCGAAATCTGGGAAATCGGCGCAGGCAAGGCCCTGTCGGGGATGATCCGCCGGATCGACAAATCCATCGCCTGCACCGCGATCGGTGCCCCCGATGACGTCACCGCCGCCGCCGCAAGTTTGTCTCAAGGAGTTTAACCCAATGTTTGATTTGACCGGCAAAGCCGCATTGATCACCGGTGCCTCGGGTGGCATCGGCGGCGCAATCGCCAAGGCCCTGCACGCGCAAGGCGCGACCGTAGGCCTGTCTGGCACCCGCGTTGAACCGCTTGAGGCGCTGGCCGCCGAACTGGGTGAGCGCGCGCATGTGCTGCCCTGTAACCTTGGCGATGATGAGGCCCTGGCCGCCCTGCCCAAGGACGCCATCGCCGCTATGGGCAGCCTCGACATTCTGGTGAACAACGCCGGTGTGACGCGCGACAACCTGTTCATGCGCATGTCCGATGACGAATGGAACACCGTGCTGAACGTGAACCTTGGCGCCGCGATGAAGCTGTGCCGTGGCGTGATGCGTCCGATGATGAAATCCCGCTGGGGCCGCATCATCAACATCACCTCGGTCGTCGGGGCCACGGGTAACGCCGGTCAGGCCAACTATGCCGCCGCCAAGGCCGGTCTGGTGGGCATGTCCAAATCGCTGGCCTATGAGGTCGCAAGCCGTGGCATCACCGTAAACTGTGTCGCCCCCGGTTTCATCACCACCGCGATGACGGACAAGCTGAACGATGACCAGAAATCCGGCATCCTGACGCAGGTTCCCGCCGGTCGCATGGGCGATCCGGTTGAGATCGCCTCGGCCGTTGCTTATCTGGCCAGCACAGAGGCCTCCTATGTCACCGGTGCCACGCTGCACGTCAACGGCGGCATGGCGATGTTCTAATCCCTGCGCCGCCGAAGTGGCACAAAGCGTTTGCGTTGGCATTGCTTTGTGCTATAGGCGGCGCAGATTTCGTTGCTGAGGCCGATTTGGGCTTGGCTTTACTGCGGTCCATTGGGCCAAACCAGAACGCGGGCAATGCGCCCGAGACCAATGAGGAATTGATATGAGCGACATCGCAGATCGCGTCAAAAAGATCGTCGTCGAGCACCTGGACGTTGAAGAAGACAAAGTCACTGAAAACGCTTCGTTCATCGACGACCTGGGCGCAGACAGCCTGGACACCGTTGAGCTGGTTATGGCCTTCGAAGAAGAGTTCGGCATCGAGATCCCCGATGACGCCGCCGAGACCATCCAGACCTTTGGCGACGCGGTGAAATTCATCACTGAAGCTTCCTAAGTTTTAGATCCATCCGGATCAACGAAACGGCGCCCCCTGCGGGCGCCGTTTTTGTTTGTGCGGTTGCGCCCTTCCCCGCACTGCGCCCGTGACCCGCATCCCAGTGACCCGCACAACGAAAAAGGGCCACCCAACCGGGCGGCCCTAAATCTATCAGACTGTGGAGGACTTATTCGTCTTCCATGGCCTCTACAGCGGCCTGCAGTTCGTCTTTGGAGACTTCTTTCTCGGTCAGTTCAACCTGTTCGAACAGGTGGTCGACAACCTTGTCTTCAAAGATCGGCGCGCGCAGCTGCTGTTGCACCTGAGCGTTCTGCTGAATGAACTCAAAGAACTGACGCTCTTGGCCCGGATACTGGCGCGCTTGGGCCATGATCGCTTGGGTCATCTCGGCGTCGGTGACTTCGATCTCGGCTTTGCGGCCAACTTCAGCCAGCAGCAGGCCCAGACGCACGCGGCGCTCGGCAAGGCTGTTGTGCTCGTCTTTGACTTCGATCTCACCGTGGTCGTGACCTTTGACCTCGGGGTTTTCTTCGTGCCACAGCTGGTGCGCGATCTGCTTGGCCTCGGCCTCAAGCAGGCTGGGGGGCAGGTCGAACTTGACCAGATCGTCCAGCGCGTCCAGCAGGCCACGCTTGAGCACAGCGCGTGCGGCACCGGTGTATTCCGATTCCAGACGCTCGGTGATCTGTGCCTTGAGGGCGTCCAGATCGTCTGCACCGAATTTCTTGGCCAGCTCGTCGTCGATTTCGGCGGCGGCGGGGGCTTTGACCTCCTTCACGGTACAGGTGAAAACAGCGTCTTTGCCAGCCAGGTTTTCCGCACCGTATTCGGCGGGGAAGGTCACTTTGACCTCAACCTCTTCTTCGGCTTTGGCGCCGACCAGCTGTTCCTCGAAACCGGGGATGAAGCTGTTGGAGCCCAGAACCAGCGGGTAATCTTCGGCCGAACCGCCGTCGAATGCCACGTCGTCCACTTTACCAACAAAGTCGATTACGACCTGATCGCCGTCTTTGGCCTTGCTGCCTTTGCGGCGCGGCTCAAAGTTCTGGGCGGTTTCGGCCAGGTTTTTCAGAGCTTCGTCAACGTCTGCTTCGGCAGCTTTGACAACCAGCTTCTCCAGCTTGACGCCCGACAGGTCGGGATCAGCGATTTCCGGCAGGGCTTCGTAGGTCATGTCGACCACGATGTCGTCGCCTTCTTTCCAGTCGTCGTTCGTCATTTTGACGTCGGGCTGGGCTGCGGGGCGATCGCCGGATTCTTCAAAGTGCGACGCCATAGCGCCGTCGATGGTTTCCTGCATGGCTTCGCCAAGGAGACGCTGACCAAACTGCTTTTTCAGCAGAGCCATCGGAACTTTCCCTTTACGAAAGCCCTTCATCTCGATTTCAGGTTGGGCCTCGGCGAGCTTCTCATTCACTTTGGCGTCCAGTTCAGCCGCGGTGACGGTGATCTGGTAGCCGCGCTTGAGACCCTCGTTCAGGGTTTCGGTGACCTGCATCTTGTCGTCCTTCTCATCAGTCTTGGTGCGGGTGGAGGGCACCCGACAATTGCACAGGCGCATACATTAAGCACCTATCGAACACAATCCGAAAATGGCCCGCTGGGCCTTGGCCAGCACTGTAATCGCCGCCTGCCGCACGATCGGGCGCTGCTTGAACGTCTTTATCGCACCACGCGACGATGACGTTCTGGCCGCACGGCTCTGGTCCGGCGGGGTGCAAGGCGATGCGCAATGGGTCCGGTCGGGTGCGCACAACGAGGCGTGGCCGTTAGCCGCCGGACATCAGAATCTGAAATCCCTATATTTTCAGAAAGTTCTGGTACGGGTAGAGGGACTTGCCCCCACGCCTTGCGGCGCCGGAACCAAATCCTGATAATGTTTATTTACTTCAAATACTTAGCATAGAACATTTGCCGTTTTTTCCGCAGACAAATAGCGACCTGTAAACTCTGATTTCAGGGAATCGCCGATATCCATCTGCTTTTTGCATGCAAACCTTCCGTCAGCAGCGTGTCGTCGACAATCGGACTATCTACTAGCGTTCTGGGCGGAAAGCGGACCTTCGCGGCGCTTGCGATCCACGTCCGGTATCGTTCATGAAGTTTGACATTAGCTCAGCTAATGCCGAACCGCAGATGTTTCTCCTTTGCAGTAGCCAGGCTTGGGGCCTACCCATGCATTGCAAGACGCCGATGGCGTCCGGGAACCGCATGGGAGAGATAACGCATGACAGCCCGTTTCAAGCTGGAAGGCATCTACACACCGGTGATCACGCCGTTTGATGACGTCGGCGAGATCGACTTTGATGCGCTTGCCGACCTCATAGAACGCCTGGTGGGCGCCGGGGTCCATGGCCTGATCTCGGGCGGATCGACCGGTGAGAACTATGCGGAGACAGTCGAAGAGCGTCTGCGGATCGCGCGTTTCATCACCGAACGCGTCAAGAGCCGCATTCCCGTTTTTGTCGGCACGGGTGCACTGCGCACGCCGGATTCGATCGCGCTGGCGACAGGTGCGAAGGACATGGGTGCCACGGGTATCCTGCTTGGCACGCCACCCTACTCGGTTCCGACCGAGCGGGAGAACGCCCTAAACGCGCTCGCCATCGACCGCGCCTGCGGACTACCGATCATTCTCTACAACTACCCGGGCCGCATGGGCGTCGAGATGGGGCGCGAGTTTCTTGACCGCGTCGGGCGGTCGATGAACGTCATCGGAATCAAGGAGAGCTCGGGCGACATCAACCGTGTGCATCTTCTGGCGCGGGATTACCCGCATATTCAGATGTCCTGCGGGATGGATGATCAGGCGCTGGAGTTCTTCGCTTGGGGGGCCCAGAGCTGGATCTGCGGCGGGTCGAACTTCCTGCCCGACGAGCATATCGGGGTCGAGTCCGGCTGAGTGCAGAATAGGGCGCTAAGGGTTTTTAGCCCGGATTGCCAGCATAATGACCCTTCGCCGCGCCGTACACGAAGTGGTAAGACCGGACTCTGCTGCAGCTCGCAGCAGGCTGCCGAAGATCCGCTTTTCCCGGGTGACTGTGACTTACTGGAATCGTTTCCGTAGCATGTTGCTGAGTGCGTCAACGATTGTCACGGTGGCCAAGATGACGATCAGAACGGCCGACACCTGGGGATAGTCCAGCAGGCGCAGCGATCCGACGAGTTCGGTTCCGATCCCGCCTGCACCAACCATTCCCATGACGGTCGAGGCGCGGAAATTGTATTCCCACCGATACATTGTGACGTCAGCGAATTGCGGGAAGACCTGGGGCATTACACCATGGGAGATAACTTGAAGAGACGTGGCGCCAGAGGCTTCGGCGGCTTCGATGGGCGCGGGATGCGCGTGTTCGATGGCTTCGGCGAAGAACTTGCCGACCATGCCAATCGAATGCAGGCCCAGGGCCAGCACGCCCGGCAGCATTCCAAAGCCAACGGCGGCAACGAAGATGATGCCCATGATGAGTTCGGGGATGGAGCGTAGCGTGTTCAGCACGAGGCGCGCAGCCTGATAGGCCCATTTGTTCGGTGTCGTGTTCCGTGCCGCAAGAAAGCCGAGCGGGACCGACAGGACGACGGCCAGTGCGGTGCCGGCCACCGACATGGCGAGCGTTTCGATCATTGGCTCGACCCATTGACGCCAGCGGGTGAAATCGGGCGGCACCATTTCGGCGAAGAGCGTGCCGATAGCGGGCAGACCGTCGGCCAGCCGCCCGCCATCGAGCATTCCGGTCAGCCAGAGACAGAGGACAATGATCGCCACGATGCCTCCGATCTGGAGAAGGAGACGCCGCCGCCCTTTGCGATCCGCCGCAAGAATGGTGTCGGCGGTTTGGGGCGTATTGGTCTGGGCAAGGGTCATCGCGGCGTCTCCTCTTTTGGGATCAGTCGGTTTGCAGATTGCTGCGGATATCGCGGATGATGTCGTAATCGGCATCCGTGATCGCGGCGAAACCGTCCGCCTTGAATGGGCCAAGAACCGCATCGCCGACCTCGGTGCCGGGTTCAAGATCAAGAAAGGCGTTGCGGATGCTGTCCTGCAGCTCCTGCGTCATGTCGGTGCGCATGACCCATGGGTACTGCGGAATATCGGCGGAATATCCCAGGATCACCAGATTGTCGGGGTTCACCGTGCCGCGCTCGACGAGGCGTTCAAAGATTGGACGGCTCAGGCCACCGACCTGGGCGTTGCCAAGTTCGACGTTGCGGGCCACGGCGTCATGGGCGCCGGTGAAGTTTTCGTTATAATCCTCGCCAGTCGCGACGTCTTCAAGCAGCATCGTGTATTTCGGGGCGAAGTGGCTTGATGTCGATGCCTGATCGCCAAAGGCGACGTCCACGCCGGACCCTTCGATATCTGCGATGGAACTGATGCCCGCCTCCGCGTTAGCGATGAGGACTGCCTGATAGGTCGTGCTGCCACCGCTGATACGGGCCGCGAAGGGCTCGATATCTAGGTCGCTGCCGTCCATGCGATCCTTTGCGATCGTATAGGAAGCGGGGCCGAAATAGGCGACGTCGATGCGGCCAAACCGCATGGCTTCAATCATCGATGAATAGTCGGTTGTGACGATCAGATCGATGTCTCTGCCGAGCGTCTCTTCGAGATGCGCGGCAAGAGGTTCGTTGTCCTGGATCACGGTCGCCGCGTTTTCGTCGGGCAGAAGTGCCACGCGCAACGTATCAGGATCATGGTCACCGGCGGCGAAGGCGGCGCCAGCCAGCAGAGTCGCGGCGATGGCGTAGGTGGTCGATTTCATCTTTGGGTCTCCTATGATGATGAACTCAAGTCGCATCCTGCCCGGTCGATCCATAGATCTGGGTCAGGACAGTTTCGGAAAGCTGTGTGGGCGGGCCGTCGAAGACGATCTGCCCACCGGCGAGGCCGATGATCCGGTCCGCAAAAGCCTTGGCGTAATCGAGCTGGTGCAGACTGACGATCACCGGAATGCGGTCTTCCTTGCAGATCGAGCGCAGGACGTTCAGCACGCGCTCGGATGAGGCCGGATCGAGCGACGCTACAGGCTCGTCGGCGAGGATCATCTTCGGCTCTTGAGCCAGCGCACGCGCGATGCCGACGCGCTGCTGCTGGCCACCCGAGAGGCTGTCGCAGCGCGTCAGCGCTTTTTCGAAAAGGCCCACGCGTGTCAGGCACTCAAGGGCCAGCCGTCGTTCCTCTTCCGAGAAACCAACAAGGGTGCGCCAGAAGGAATGCCGCCCAAGCCGGGACAAGAGGACATTGTGCATTGCCCCCATCCGGCCGATAAGCTGGTGTTGCTGGAAGATCATCGCCGTATCGCGGCGATGCGCCCGGATGGATTGAGTCGCATCCAGCGTTCCGATCTCCCGTGACAGGACCGCCCCGGATGTGGGCCGCACGAGCAGATTCAAGGTGCGCAGCAAAGTGGATTTGCCCGCGCCTGAAGGACCCAGCAACACCGTCAATTCGCCGTCTTCGAAATCAACGGTCGTCGGCTGCAATGCGACCGTGCCGTTCGGATAGATCACTTCGACCTGGTCCAGGCACAGGATTGGTGCCGCATCCGTCTTCGTATCGCTCCGATCAAAAGCCATCTGCTGCTGTCCCATATCGACCGATTCCCCTTCGTCACCCATTCTGCTACGCGATCAAAGCAACAGAATTATTACATATTGCGATTACCCTCTTGCCTTGATAGCAATGCGAAAAAAGGGAGGGATGACCTCAATGCGCGAAAAAATCATTGTGCCGAACTGGATCGAGGACGAGACACTGGCCACCCTACGGATGGTCGGCGAGGTCATTTCGAATGACAGCACAGAGCCGTTATCGTTCGAACGGCTGAAAGAGGTTTGTGCGGACGCAACTGCACTGATGGCCTTCATGACGGAAGCGGTGGACCGCGCATTTCTCGAAGCCTGCCCGCATCTGAAGATCGTGGCGGGGGCACTGAAAGGCTTTGACAACATTGATGTCACTGCCTGCACGGATCATGGCGTGTTGGTCACGATCGTGCCCGATCTGCTGACCGAACCGACGGCGGAACTCACGCTTGGGCTGATGATCGCTCTGACCCGGAACATGCGGGACGGCGATACGCACATGCGGACGGGCACCTACGCTGGATGGCGCGCGCGCTTTTACGGGGGCACGTTGCAGGGCGCTGTGGTCGGCGTCATCGGCGCGGGGGCTGTCGGGCGCGAAACACTGCGACTGCTATCCGGCTTTCGGGGAACGCGGCTTTATCACGATGTGACGCCACTGGATCCGACAACCGAGAAAGCGCTGAGCGCGCGCAAGGCTGCGCTGGACGAAATCGTGGCCACATCGGATTTCGTTGTTCTGGCGGTTCCTTTGACCGAGGCGACGCTTGGGATGGTCGATGCCGCATTTATCTCCCGCATGAAACCAGGGGCCTGCCTGATAAATCCTGCGCGCGGCAGCCTGGTCAATGAAGCCGACGTCGCATCCGCGCTCGAAACCGGCCATCTGGGTGGATACGCTGCCGACACCTATGAGATGGAAGACTGGGCCAGGCCCGACCGTCCACAGCACGTCCACCCCGCCCTGTTGGCTTCGGAGAAAACCGTTCTGACACCGCATATCGGATCGGCTGTGGTTGAGGTGCGGCGCGCCATCGCAGCCTCGGCGGCGGACAGCATTATCACAACACTCAAAGGCGACCTACCCGAGACAGCGCTGAACCCCCAAGTCCTGAAAGGATAAGTGTGATGCTGAACCTGAGCCTTGTGCGGAGCTTTGTCGGTCTTGTCGAAGCGGGTAGTTTCCATGGCGCTGCGACCCGCTTGAAGATCGCACAACCGACAATTTCCCAGCATTTGCAAAAGCTTGAAGAGGATTTAGGCGTTCCACTGATCGAGCGTAGTCATGCTGGCAGCCGTCCGACACGGCATGGCGAACGCTTCCTGCCTCATGCGCGCCATCTGTTGAAATCTGCTGCACGCGCCGAGACCATCGCGCGCGACGACAGTCTGATCGTTGGGTGCAGTGGCAATATCGCCAGCTACTATATGGCCAAGGCGTTCAAAGGGTTTCTGGACGCGGAGGACTGGCGAGGCCGGTGGGAAATCACCTCGGCACCCAATCCCCGCATCGCCGAGATGCTACTGAGCCGGGAGATCGACATTGCGGCAATGGAATGGCCCCTTTCACACCCGGATGTCGCGGCAGAGCGGTGGCGCAGCGCGGAGATGATCGTGATCCTGCCCACCGACCATCCTTGGGCGGGCCGCCGCGAGATCACCGTCGAGGAGTTCCTCACACTTGAAATGATCGGCGGGGAAAGTGGATCCGGCACCGGCACGCTCCTGCGCGATGTGTTGGGCGACAGGGCCGGCGAACTGCGCACGCGCGCGAATGTCGGATCGACCGAAGCCGTCAAACAGGCTGTCATGTCCGGCTTGGGTGCTTCTATCATTCTCGCCGAAGCTGTAACCCATGAAATTGATACCGGCGCACTGATCGGTATTTCCATCAAAGGAATGGCGATGAAGAAGACATTCTTCACAGCCCGCCTGAAGACGATCAGAGACGACGAAATCGCAACAAAGCTGTCCCGCTTTCTAACTGGCTAGGACCGATCCGCAAACTGGCGCACGACTACATTTGATCTATGTAATGCAAAGCAATCACTCGGTGGCGGTTGGTCAGCACGGATCTTGATCCTGCCCGTTTCACTGAAGCCACCATCCATGCAGATCTCAGCATTGGTCAAAGTGGGCTTGGAGTCAGATTTCGCTGGCTGCTGATGAATGACCGGTGTTGTCGCTGCACGAGGTTTCATGGGTTTTCCATCATCCGCCTCCACCGATATTCACCTGTGAGGATAATATGTGCCCATCCGAGGGGCGAGATATGTGAGAGAAGATATGCGGGTGTATCGAGCCCAGCATTTTGTCGCGCGGCGACCGCAAAACCGAGTTGCTTGGTGTTCCAATAGATGATGATGGCGGTGAGCAGGTTCAGCCCTGCGATGCGGAAATGCTGGCCCTCAGTTGTACGGTCGCGGATTTCGCCTTGGCGACCGATCCGCAGTGCGTTCTTCAGGGCATGATGTGCTTCTCCTTTGTTGAGGCCAATCTGTGCGCGGCGCTGCATATCGGTATCAAGTAGCCAATCAATGATAAACAGCGTCCGCTCGATACGTCCGATTTCACGAAGGGCAATGGCCAGATCATGTTGCCGTGGCCGTGCTGCCAGTTTCTTCAGAAGCTGGCTCGGTTGCATTCTCCCGGAGAGCATCGTCGCGATGCAGCGCAACACGTCCGGCCAGTTGGCGATAATCGTGTTTTCGCGGATGCGGTCACCGGCCAGGCCTTTTAGTTCGTTCGGGACCCCATGACGATCAAAGACATGCAGCCGCTTTGAAGGTAAGTCCTTGATGCGCGGGATGAACCGGTAGCCGAGCAACGAGGTGGCCGCAAAGACGAGGTCTGTGAAGCCGCCCGTATCTGCGTATTGTTCTTTGATCCGTTTGCCGCTCGGGTTCATTAGCAGACCGTCCAGAATGTACGGTGCCTCGTTCACTGTAGCTGGGATCACCTGTGTGGCGAAGGGGCCATATTGATCTGATACATGGGTATAGGCTTTCAGGCCGGGCTCATGGCCGTACTTCGCATTGATCAGATTCATCGCCTCGCCCTGGCGTGTGGTGGGAAAGAACTGACCGTCACTGGAAGCGGTTTCACCAGCACCCCAGTATTTTGCCATTGGCAACCACGCCTGCGCCTCGATCACCATAGCCAGTGCCCGATTGATGGCCTCACTTTCCACGTGCCAGTTTGAGAGCCGGGCCAATTGCTTAAAGTTATGGGTACTGCTCGCCCCGGCCATTTTGCTGAGTCCAAGATTCAGACCCTCTGCGAGAACAACATTCAGCATGCCAAGCCTGTCTTTGCACGGTGCCCCGGTACGCAGATGGGTGAAGGCGTCAATGAACCCTGTGTCATTGGCCACCTCCGTGAGCATATCTGTGATCCGCACTTCTGGCAGGCGACGATAGAGGTCCAGGATCAGGCTATCGGCTTCAGCGGGAACGTCAGCTTCAAGGCGTTCGACGCGCAATCGCCCATCCTCGATGATCCCGCCTGGGAGGGCGCCGTTCCTGACTGCCTTGGCAAGCCTGTGCAGCCCGTCGTCCAGCCGTTGTTTTCGATCTGCAAGCCAGACTTCCGGCTTCAATGGCATCGACAATCCCATAGTCTGCGCGGCCTCGACCGGAACCAGAGCCTGTTTCAGGTCGCTGTAGCGGCGAGAATGAGCAAGCCAGACATCACCGGATCTGAAGGCCTCACGCAGATGGAACAGCACCGCGACAACCCAGAGACGGTCCCGGTTCGTTTCGGGGTCGCTGAGATGCCCTCGCCATTTTGATCGGGGCTGAAGAAATGGCGCAGAGCGGCTTGGAATATCTTGCCTGTCGCGGATCACATCGGCCGCCGCAAGCAAAGGCTGAGCCACACTGGCCCCTGTGATGTCCAATGTTGCCAGCATTCGGGGGGCATAGAGCTTGAACCGATGATACCCCTGCTCGACATAAGCCAGTGCACCCGCCTTGACGGTCTTACTGAGTGACCTTGCTGTTGCAACGAGGTTTTCCAGAGCATCCCAGCCACAAGATGCATCCACGGCACCGGCGATAGCCACCTCATCTCCCTTGGCGATCAACAATGTCGTGCCCAGAGTCTCAAACCCGGCCAGGGTCGCCGCGATCTCCGATTGCGCCGCGGTAACACGGGCATCGCAAATCCTCTTTGCCTCCCGCCAGATTGAGCCAACGATCCGGTCATGTGTTTCGACAACGGTATCTGCGATGGCAGCCGACCACTCAACGACGCAGGTGGCAAGGATGGCCAGTCGTCGATCACTGGTGATGTCCCGCAATCCATCCGTAAAGTAACGTTCCCCCTGGCGGCGAAGGCGTGTGACCCGATGTGCGGGAATGTCGTCCAGGATTGTTGGCGACAACGCGATCCCCTGCAGGAATTCCAGCCGGTCGAGCTGGCGGTTGATATCGGCAGAGTTCTTGCCCACCTCGAATTGTCGCAACCAGATGAAGCGGCTGATCCGGCTATCAGCGTCTTCATTGAGCAAACCGTTAAGTTTGGCTTTCATTTCGAGGTCGAGACGTGCCGCAATGCGAGCCTCGATCCGTTGTTCGGCCGCAACCAATGCGTCAGCACAGTGTCGTTCTATGACCGACAGGCCGGGCAGGACAACCTGTCGCCTGCGGCATTCCTCCACAAACCCGCGAACCAAACCCTCACTCGATTGAGCCGCCTCGGCGTGCTGGTCCAACCACCTCTGCATTTTCTTGGCATGTTTGCCAGCAAACATCTTGTAACCGTACATCTTACGCAGTGAGCCGAGATGTTCTCGTCGTGTCTTCTCACGGGCGGCATATTGCAACAGGTCATCTGGTTTCAGTCCAATTTGAGCGGCTATGAACCGGGACACAGGTTCCGGTATAACTTCGCCAGCCTTCAGCAAACGGCCCGGAAACCGAAAGGCACAAAGCTGAAGCGCAAAGCCGATTTGGTTTTCTGGTCGCCGCCGTGTGCGGATATGTTCAATGTCCTCATCATCCAGGGTGTAATGCCGCAGCAACGCCATCTCCTCTGTAGGGAGATCAAAAAGTGCCGCGCGTTGTCGCGCGGTCAGAACCGCTCGATGTGCCATCGGATTGTTCTTTCGTTAGGAGATGTGGTCTTTGAAAGTAGACATATTGAGACATCACGCTTGCCATGTCTTTTTCAATGTCTCAATATGGTTGTCGCATGAACCCTTAATATATTCGAGACCCCATGGCCAAAGTCGGATATGCCCGCGTCAGTTCAGTCGGACAATCTCTAAACGTGCAGCGTGAAAAACTGAGCGACTGTGACAAACTGTTCGAAGAAAAGCGCAGCGGCACCACCGATGCCCGCCCTCAGCTCAAGCAATGTCTGAATTATGTCCGTGAAGGCGACCAGCTGATTGTAACGCGCATCGACCGACTGGCCCGATCCACTTTGCACCTATGTCAGGTCGCGGAGACGCTGCGCGAAAAGGGCGTCGATCTTGTCGTCCTCGACCAGAACATCGACACATCCGATGCAACTGGTCGTCTGTTGTTCAACATGCTGGGTGCTATCGGCCAATTCGAGACTGAGATCCGGGCCGAACGGCAAATGGACGGAATCAAGAAGGCGAAAGATCGCGGCGTTCAGTTCGGCAAACGGCCTGCGCTCACCAATGATCAGATCGCAGAGCTCCGCGAAAAACGCGCTCAAGGTAAGCTGATCAAAGACCTCATGGCTGAATACAGCCTCTCTAAGGCCACCATCTATCGCTATCTCACCGAAAACGCGGCCTGAGCTCGACTACAGAAGCCCAATCCAGGCTTAACGCCCTATTCTGCACTCAGCCGGACTCGACCCCATATCGCGCTCTACGAGACCTGCGTGATCAAGGGTGACTTCGCCAAGGGGCGCCGGATCATGTCGGCCATGCTGCCGCTGATGCGGGTGCTCGAACAAGGCGGCAAGTTCATCCAGTGCATTAAGCATGGGGTCGAGGTATCCGGCCTGCACGCCGGTCCCATGCGGCCGCCGCTCAAGGGCCTGAACACCGAAGAGAAGCGCGAACTGGAGCAAGTCATCCGGACGCTGAAGACCACTGTAAAATCCATCTGCGAGGGGAACTGAGCCATGACCGACCTGCTGACCCACGAGGAATACAAGGCCTTCGCCGCCGCGCTGGACCTGCCCCAGAACGCTTGGATCGACGGCGGCTATCGCCCCGCCATTTCGGGCAAGACCTATACGACGGTGAACCCTGCGACTGGCGCGGTGCTGGGC
>PALT01000037.1 GCA_002706605.1 Rhodovulum sp.
AAACGCGATGCCGGTTGAGGCCGACATCCTGCAACCTGCCGAGACGCTGTTGGATCTCTATGGTGAGGACATCCGCGCGCGTGCCTATGTGACTAACGACCCGCTGCGCGGTGAGTTGATGATGCGCCCCGATTTCACCGTTCCCGTGGTGCAGATGCACATGGAAACGGGGGCCGAGCCCGCGCGCTATACCTATCTGGGCGAAGTTTTCCGCAAACAGGATCACGAAACCGGCCGCGCGAATGAGTATTTGCAGGTGGGGTTCGAACTCTTCGACCCGACCGACACCGCCGCCGCCGATGCCGAGGTGTTCGCGCTGTTCCAACAGGCGCTGTCGCCCTTTGATCTGGGTCTGCGCGCCGCGACGGGGGATATCGGCATCCTGCTGGCCGTGGTCGATAGCCTGTCGACAACCGACCGCCGCCGCGCCGCGTTGCGCCGCCATCTGTGGCGTCCACGTCGGTTCCGCGCGTTGTTGGACCGGTTCGGCGGACGTCGTCCCGCGCCGGAAAGCCGCCTGAAACTGCTGGATGCCGTGGGGACCTCGGGGGTTGAGGCGATTTTGGATCAGGCCGGTCCCGAAATCGGTCTGCGCAGCCGCGAGGACGTCGCCGCCCGCGTTGCCGCACTGGTCGATGATGCCGCCCAAGAGCCGCTGAGCGCGGGTGAGTTGGAGATCATGAACCACATCCTGTCGATCCGCGAAACATCGGACAACGCATTGGAACAATTGCGCGATGTGGCCGTGGACATGCCCGCAATCGAACCCGCCGTGGCCCAGTTGGGGCGCCGGTTGGATGCGCTGTCGGCGCGCGGCGTCGATGTGTCCGAGTTGGACTTTGAGGCCAGCTATGGCCGCACCACGTTGGAATATTACGACGGGTTCGTGTTCGGCTTTTACGCCGCCGACCGACCCGACCTGCCGTCGGTTGCGACGGGCGGGCGCTATGACGCGCTGACCCGTGTGTTGGGCGGGGGACGGTCCATTCCCGCCGTGGGCGGCGTCGCCCGCCCCGAGGTGATCACCACATTGCAGGAGGCCCGGTCATGACCCTGAAACTGGGCGTGCCGTCCAAGGGGCGGCTGATGGAAAAGACATTCGAATGGTTCGCCGAGCGCGGCGTGGGCCTACGTCGCACCGGATCGGACCGCGAATATGCGGGCGCCGTGGACGGGGTCGAAGGCGTCGAACTGGTCCTGCTGTCCGCCGGTGAAATCCCGCGCGAACTGGCCGCCGGTCGCATCCATCTGGGGGTGACGGGGTCCGATCTGGTGCGCGAAAAGATCGCCGATTGGGAGAACAAGGTGCGCGAACTGGCCCTGATGGGGTTTGGTCATGCGGACCTGATCATCGCCGTGCCCAAGTTCTGGGTCGATGTGGATACGCTGGACGATCTGGATGCGGCGGCGGCGGCGTTTCGTGGCGAGCATGGGTTCCGTCTGCGCATCGCGACGAAATACCACCGGTTGGTGCGCGAGTACCTGCGCGATGCGGGGGTGGCCGATTACCAGTTGGTCGACAGTCAGGGCGCGACCGAAGGCACGGTGAAAAACCGCACTGCCGAGGCCATCGCGGATATCACCAGCACAGGTGAGACCCTGCGCGCGAACCACCTGAAAATCCTAGGTGACGCCTGTGTGCACAAGAGCCAAGCCACCCTGTTCCGTGGTCGCCGGTCGGGGTGGGATGATAACATGCGCCGCGCGTTTGATGAACTGACGGCCAAATTGCAGATCAACGACTGATCACAGGGTGTGCGCAAAGGCTGCGCGCACCTCGAACTTGCGCAGCAAGGGCGCGGCGGGACGCATACGCGCCATCCGTTCGGGCGAGATGCGTTTGATCAGATCGCCAAAGAAATGCTGGGCCTCGTCCTTGGCCGCCGTTTTCGCGCCGCGCATCAACAAATCCCCCAAGAACAACGTCTCGCACGGCATCCCGTTTGCCATCAGGATCACATGTTCCTCGCACAGGATGTGGTAGTAGGTGATCTTGCGCAGCGACGTCTCTAATGAGGCCCCGAAGTCAACAAAGCCGCAGGCGGGGGCGAGGGCCTGCGGCTCTGCAAGGACAAGTTCGACTTCGGGGCCATCAACCAAAATGCGGTGTTGCTGGGACAGGTAGGTATCGCGATAGGGGCGACCCTCGCCAAAGGTGCCGACGGGAATGCGCACCGGAAACCAGCGGTGATAGAGATGTTCCATGCCGGGGATCAGGGTGATCTCGGCCTTGGCGATATAGAGGATCGAGTGACGCTTGCCGTTGACGTCGATAATGCTGTCGCCACGGCTCAGATGTTCGATCGCCGCATAGCCAAGAGGGACGCGAATGCGGGTGCCCTCTAGGAAACAGTTCGGCGCGCCGACATCGCCGGGCAGCAGATCCAGAATCGCGTCGCCAATCGAACTTGGCGGGCCAGAGTCGGGCGAGGGCATGCCGTTGGGCAGGACCATGTAGGTGACGTTGCCATCGCGAAACGCAAGGGTGGGTTGGGAATTGGCGGCGGCCCCCGTCGTCAGGGTGCCGTGACCTGCCACTGTCACAGGCACACCGGAAACCGACACGCCCGATGGGCCGCCGCGCGTTCCCTCAAATTGCACTTGGGTCAGGTGGTGTGTGTCGAACAGATGCCCCTCCAACAGATCCTGTTGGGCAAGCGGACCGTCATATCGATAAAGACAAGTCGTAGACATCGAAACGCAACCAAACCAAAAGCGACTTTCGTGAGTTTTAGATGTACTGACTGGGAAAACTCACATCTTTAAGTGTAGTCGATTCCAGAGGGGGTAGGCTATTTGTCTAAAGAATATAAGCACGCACTCTTAAGGGTAGAATCCCGTGGATTCCGCCTCTCTTTAGTTTGTGTGTGATAAATCCCGCGCCTTACAGCACGCCGATGTCGGCCAAGGCGGCGGACAGTTCGGGGGGCAGATCGGGCTCGGCCGTGCGGCCTTTGGGCAGGTCGGCGGGCGCGTCATCCGCGTTCAAATAGCGCCAGCCCTGAAACGGGCGGCGCGGCGCGGCGGTGGTGCGGATGATTTCGGGATCAAGGATGATTCCACAGCGGGTGATTCCATCGTCGCCCACAATTTCATCCAGACCGATGACCCGCTGACGCGACTGGATCACGCCTTTGATCACCCAATAGAGGCTACCACCGTTCAACAACTCGTCCCCCCGTTTGGGCCACATCCGTGTGATATGACGGGGATTTTCCTGTCCGGTCTGCAAGCGCCACGCGGTCTGCCACGCGATTTGATCGTCCACGCTCTCGGTGCCGACGCTAAGTTTGACCAGATTAACGTGTCGATTTTTTTTCACGTTTGCCCCAAGATGATGTTGAACACAGATCAAAATAACCTAGAACTTGCGCAATTCAAGCCAAGCTCGTATCTTGGCGGCCCTTTCAGAACTTCGTGAAGGAACTCTCGATGTCGCGTTTTACCGCCCCGATTTCCGAGTCCATCTGGGACATGAAATACCGACTGAAACGCGCCGATGGCACGATCGAGGACAAAACGGTCGAAGACACGTGGCGCCGCATCGCGCGCTCGCTGGCCGAGGTCGAACAGGACCCCGCCGCGTGGGAGCCGAAGTTCTTTGAGGCCTTGGAAGATTTCAAATACCTGCCCGCCGGTCGCATCACCGCCGGTGCCGGCACCGCGCGCAGCGTCACCCTGTTCAACTGTTTCGTTATGGGCACCGTGCCCGATAGCATGTCGGGCATCTTTGACATGTTGAAAGAGGCCGCGCTGACCATGCAGCAGGGCGGCGGTATCGGGTACGATTTCAGCACCATCCGCCCCAAGGGCGCCGATGTTCTGGGCGTGGCCGCCGATGCGTCGGGTCCGTTGTCGTTCATGGATGTGTGGGACGCGATGTGCCGCACGATCATGTCCGCGGGTTCGCGCCGTGGGGCGATGATGGCGACCATGCGTTGTGATCACCCCGATATCGAACAGTTCATCACCGCCAAACAGGATCCCGCGCGCCTGCGCAACTTTAACCTGTCGGTGCTGGTGACCGATCCGTTCATGGAGGCCGTCAAGGCCGACCAGAGCTGGGAGCTCAAGTTCGGGGACAAGGTCTATCACACGGTTCAGGCTCGCGATCTGTGGAACAAGATCATGCGCGCGACCTATGATTACGCCGAGCCGGGCGTGATCTTCATCGACCGCATCAACAAGATGAACAACCTCGCCTATTGCGAAACCATCGCGGCCACCAACCCTTGCGGCGAACAGCCCCTGCCGCCTTATGGCGCGTGCTTGCTGGGCTCGATCAACCTTGCCCGTCTGGTATCGAACCCGTTTGAGGCCGACGCCGAACTGGACGTGGCCAAGTTGGACGAATTGGTCGCGACCGCCGTGCGCATGATGGACAACGTCGTGGACGCAAGCCGCTTCCCGCTGGAACAGCAGGCGCAAGAGGCACAGGCCAAGCGCCGCATCGGTCTGGGCGTGACCGGTCTGGCCGACGCCCTGTTGATGCTGGGTCTGCGGTACGGCTCTGAAGAGGCCGCCGTTCAGACCGAGAAATGGATGAAACAGATCGCCCGCGCCTCCTATTTGGCCTCGGTCGAACTGGCCAAGGAAAAGGGTCCGTTCCCTCTGTTTGACGCCGAGAAATATCTGGCATCCGGCGCGTTGCAAGAGATGGATCAGGACGTGCGCGACGCGATTGCCAAACACGGTATCCGCAACGCCCTGCTGACCTCGATCGCGCCCACCGGCACGATCAGCCTCTATGCCGGCAACGTGTCCTCGGGGATCGAACCGGTGTTTGCCTACAGCTATACCCGCAAGGTTCTGCAAAAAGACGGCTCGCGCACCGAAGAAGAGGTCGTGGATTACGCCGTTCAGATGTGGCGCGAGAAATTCGGCGACCGTGAACTGCCCGACTATTTCGTCAACGCGCAAACGCTGGCTCCGCTGGAACATGTCCGCATGCAGGCCGCCGCACAGAAATGGATCGACAGCTCGATCTCCAAGACCATCAACTGCCCCGAAGACATCAGCTTTGACGACTTCAAAGACGTCTACATGGAGGCCTATGAGACCGGCTGTAAGGGCTGCACCACCTATCGTCCGAACGACGTGACGGGCAGTGTTCTGACCGCGTCCGACGACAAAAAGGCCGAGAACAAGGCCCCCGATGTGGTCGCCAATGACGACGCTGAGCCGCAGACGCCCCATGGCGACGTGATCTACATGTCCGAGCCGCTGGACCGCCCGCAACAGCTTGAGGGCAACACCTACAAACTGAAATGGCCCGACAGCGAGCACGCGATCTATATCACCGTCAACGATCTGGTCGTGGCCGGTCGCCGTCGCCCGTTTGAGGTGTTCATCAACTCCAAAAACATGGAGCACTTTGCGTGGACCGTGGCCCTGACTCGCATGATCAGTGCCGTGTTCCGTCGCGGCGGTGACGTCAGCTTTGTGGTTGAAGAGCTCAAGGCCGTGTTCGATCCCCGTGGCGGCGCGTGGATGAAGGGCAAATACGTCCCCTCAATCCTTGCAGCGATTGGCGGCGTGATCGAAACGCATCTGGTCGCGACGGGGTTCATTGAGGGCGAGGGCATGGGCCTGAAAACCGACCCCCAGTATGAGGCCATCGCGGTCGGCGAACGCCCCCGCGGCCCCGCGTGCCCGTCCTGTGGCGAATTCGGCATGAAGATGCTCGAAGGCTGCATGACCTGCCCCAGCTGCGGTCACAGCAAGTGCGGCTAAGGCCGCGCGGTTCGCTATTCTGACGACCAAATCAATGCCATCGCCCGGATCGGGCGGTGGCATTTTCGTGTGCGGCGATGCGGTTTCGGGACTAGCAAAGAGTTTACTAGGCGTAAGTTGCGCGGTGTTGGGTGTGATGTAGGCTTTGCCGCATCAACTCAGGGTAAACCAAGGCAACAGATATGTTCAAAACGGCCCACGCTCTTGCAACTGCGCTTGTTCTCACTGCTTGGGCCGGACCGGCGCAGGCGCAATCCTGTGGGGATGCGGACAATCCCTGTGTGGTTGAAACCGGCACCTACCACCTGATCCTACCCGAGGGTGAGCCGCGCGGCGCGGTGATGCTGTTGCATGGCGGCGGTGGGCGCGGTCAGGGGTTGTTGCGCACCAATCTGGCGCGCCAGTCGGTTGAGCGTGGTTTTGTCTTCATCGCCCCGAACGGCATTCATCCGGGCAACCGGTTTCCCAACAACTGGTCGGTGCGGGCCAAGAACACCACGTTTCAGACGGACGATACGGTGTTCCTGAACGACGTTCTGGATGACGTCGCGGCCAAGACCGGCGCGGACCGGTCCAAGATGTTGTTGGCGGGATTTTCGCGGGGCGGGTCAATGGTTTGGGACGTGGCGTGCCACGCGCCGGACATGGCGCGGGCCTATGCACCCTCGGCGGGGGCGTTCTGGGACGACCTGCCCGAGAGCTGTGCCGCGCCGGTCGATCTGTTCCACACACACGGCTGGAATGATCGGACGGTCCCGCTTGAGGGGCGCCCCCTGCGTGAGGGGACCGTGCATCAGGGCGATGTCTGGGCCAGTCTGAAGATCCTGCGCGAGACCAACGGATGCACATCGCGTCAGCCGACGCGTTCAGTCGTTGAGGGGGAGCGGTGGTTCAAACACTGGGAAGACTGCGATGCGGGCCGGATTGATTTGATGATGCATCCCGGCGGTCATGGCTCGCCCAGCGATTGGGCGCCGCGTATCCTTGATTGGTTCGAGGCGCGATTGGAGGAGGACGCTCAGTAGGCGCTTTTCCTTGGCGGGCAATGGGTGGTGAACGGCGTTCATGGCGCGGCCTTCGGAGCACGCCAGATCAACAGGATGACCGCCCCAAGCGCAGCGCCCGCCAAAGACAGCGCCACCCATAGCGCAAGGTCATAGCCACCCCAGCCCCACAGGAGCGCACCCGCCTGTGGGGCCATTGCGGCACTGATCAAAAACGGCACGGCCATAAACCCCGCGATCATGCCAAAGGCGCGCCGCCCCAGACGCTCGGCCATGACGATCGGTTTCAGGATGCTGACGACGCCGTAGCTTGCCCCGAACAGCAGAGCAAAGGCAAAGCCCGCCATCGGATGATACGGCACCACAAACAGCAACACCCCAATCGCGCAGCAAATCCCGACGAATGATGCGGCCGCTATACCTGTGCCGGTCACGCGGTGCCCTGCCGCCATCATGGCCAGACGTCCCGCAACCTGCATCGGCCCGAAAAGAGATGCGGCAAACACGGCCTGTCCCAAGGCCAGGCCACGATCGGTGAGGATCGGGATTACATGGGTGATCACCATGGCGCAGGCCGCCGTCACACAGGAAAACGCCACGAGGACCAACCAGAACTCGGCACGCGCGCGGGCGCGAACAAAGGCCGCGCGGTCCTCGGTGCGGGTTTCGGGCGTGTGTTTGTCTTTGGGACAGCATTCAAGCATGCTTGCCCCCGCGAACATCGCGGGTATCCCGACCAACACAACCGCCCCCGCAAAACACAAAACCGCGCCCCGCCAGCCGATGGTATCGGCCAGAAACGCCCCCGCAGGATAGGTCAGTGTCGAGGCAAAGCCCGCGACCAGGGTGATCCGCGTGATCCCTTTGCGCGCGTTGTCGTCCGTCGTCCGCGTCACAAAGGCGAAACAGGGTTCATAAAGGCACATGCCCTCAGCCATCCCAAGACCCAGCCACGCCAGAAAGAACACCGCATAGTTGGGCGCGCTGGCCAGAACCAACAGCGACACCGCCCCAAGCGCCATGCCCCCCGTCAGCAACCACCGGCCCCGCCCCGTATCCACCATGCGACCGGCAAAGGGCGACACCGCCGCCGCCATTAGGGTCGCGCACATGAACGCGAAGGCAAGCCAGCTTTTGCCATAGGGCAGGGCGTTTTCCCACGCCAACAAAAGCGCCCCAAAGATGTAATAGAGCGTGCCGTATCCCACCGTCGTCGCGACACCCAATAGCCAAAAGGACAGGCGCATGGCGCGTTCCGGTTGGGCCTCGGCAAAGCGGTGCGGATCTAGCCCCAGCGCGCAAAACGCGCGGTCAATGCCTGCGGTCACGGTCCTCATCCGATGACCATGATGGGGGCTGGGATGCCGCGACGGGCGGGCACAGCATGAGGGGCGCAATGAAAGCGGGACAAGAAGCGGGCCAAGTCGGTTGAATTTCCGCATATCATGCGCGGAACGCACCTGCCCGCAAGAAAGGGTTTATGAAATTTTCACGACACAGACGCGGCGGGTCAGCCAAGCCAGCGACGATAATCGCTGACCAACAGGTGCGTGGGCGCCTCATCCTCGTCGATCTTGGCAAAGCGGCCGATGGGTTCGCGAAAAATGTTGTCGGTTTCGTCGTCGTTCACGGTGGACACCTCGCCGACCAAGACGTCGCCACCTTCGCCCCAGAATGCGTGCCAGTCCCCGGGCATCAGGGTGATGCTTTCCCCTGGGGCGAGGCCGATTTTTTCGCCTGGACCATAGTCGCGGCGGATGCCGTCGCACATGATGCTGCCGCCGCGATCTTCGGCAAAGCGCCCCTGATCATCCGATCCGAACAGTTCAATGACCAAGGTCGCGCCGCCGCGGTTGATGATGTCCTCGGCCTTGAGGGCATGGGTGTGCATCGGTGACAGTTGATCCTGTTTCGAGATCAACAGCTTTTCCGCATAACACATGCCGCCACCGCGCTGGAGATCGCCCAGCAACCCGTTGCGCAGGGTGAACAGAAACAGGCCCATCTCGTCATAGCGCCCCGCGCCGTAATCGGTGATGTCCCAGCCACAGCGCGCGTCGATCACATGGCGTGCGGCACCGGCGCAGGCCTTGAATTCGTCGGGCGTCCAATAGGCAAAGGGCGGCAGGGTAAAGCCATAGTGGCGGATCATCTCATCGGCTTCTGCCATGATCTGGTTGATGCGCGAGCGTTTCATGTGTGGCCTCCCTTGTGCTGTGCGCAGACTAGCACAGCCTGTCCATCGGTGAAATCAGGTGGATGCCGTCCATGCGGTTTACGGGCGAGGAAGGAATTTCCGTCGCCCGCAGTGCAAGATTTTTAGGTGTGTGTATAACGCGCGTCTCAGCCGCGGCGGGGCGGTTCACCGCCGCCAAACCCTTTGCGCGGTTTGGCCGGTTTGCCTTTGGGGTTAAAGCGTTTGGAGGTGTCCGACGCCTTGGGACCGGCCGGTTTTTTGTCGCGCGCAGGTTTGGGCGCATCGGATTTCGGGCCCGACTTGGGGCCGAACTTGCCGCCCGGTTTTCCGGATGGTTTGCCGCCGGGTTTCCCGCGTGGTTTGTCGTCAAACTTACCTGCCGGTTTGCCACGGGGTTTATCGTCGAACTTGCCTGCGGGTTTGCCACGCGGTTTGTCGCCGAATTTGCCCGCTGGCTTGTTGCGGGGTTCGTCATCCGACCCGTCGAACGATTTGCCCTTGTAGGGCGGTTTGCCTTTGGAGGCCGATTTGCCGCCCTTGTCACCGCGATAGGACGTGACCGAGCCATCCGCGACGGCCTCGGCCATCTTGTCGCGCGGTTTCGATTTATAGGGCTTGGGGCCGTCGGGTTTCGGGCCACGCGGGCGCGCGCCGGTATAGCCGTCGTGATCGCGCGGTTTGCCACGATAGCCGCCTTCGCGACGATCCCCATCGCGACGGTCAAAGTCACGGCGCGGCTGGCCGCTGGGTTTGCGGGTTAGGGCGCTGATGTCCTCAGACGGATCCAGTTGGCGGACCGTGACCCCATCTTCAAGCGCCATATCCGCGCCAATCGTGCCCATGAACCCGTCCAGAGCGGTTTCCGCGATCTGCACAAAGCTCTCTTTGTCCTGCACGCGGATCGCACCGATGTCGTCCTTGTTCAGGTTGCCCGCGCGACACAGCAGCGGGAGGAGCCAGCGCGGCTCGGCCCGATCATTGCGGCCAACCGACAGGGCGACCCAGACGCTGGGGCCAAAGGGTTTGCGCTCTTCCCGCTCGGGGCGGGCGTTGGGCGGCGACAGGTCTTCGGGCGCGGACAGGCGCGCGCGGTGCAGCGCCATGAACGCGGTGGCCAGCTTTTCAGGGCCGTGCATCTCCAGAAGGCGGGCGGCGAATGCGGCCTGATCCTCGGTCGGTTCGGTGTCCCAGACGGGATCGTTCAACAGACGCTCTTCGTCCTTGCGCAGGATTTCGTCGGCGGACGGGGCGGCGGTCCATTCGGCCTTGATCTTGGCGAATTTCAACAGGCGCTCGGCCTTTTTGGTGGAACGCGGCGGCACGATCAGGGCGGACACGCCTTTGCGCCCCGCGCGACCGGTGCGGCCCGAACGGTGCAACAGGGTTTCCGAGTTCGACGGCAGTTCCGCATGCACAACCAGTTCCAGTTTCGGCAGGTCGATCCCGCGCGCGGCCACGTCGGTCGCCACACAGACCCGCGCGCGCCCATCGCGCATCGCCTGTAGCGCGTGCGAACGTTCGTTCTGGCTAAGCTCGCCCGACAGGGTCACAACGGAAAAGCCACGGTTGGTCAAACGCGCACTCAGGCGCGCGACCATGGCGCGGGTGTTGGCAAAGATGATGGCGTTTTCGGCATCATGGAACCGCAGAACGTTGATGATCGCGTTCTCGGCGTCTTGCTGGGCCACTTGTAGGGCCTGATATGTGATGTCGGCGTGCTGTTTGCTGTCGTTCAGGGTGGTGACGCGCACGGCGTCGCGTTGGAACTGTTCGGCCAGCTTGGCAATCATCGGCGGCACGGTGGCCGAGAACAACAGGGTGCGGCGCCCCTCGGGGGCCTTGGCCAGCATGAATTCCAGATCTTCGCGGAACCCGAGGTCCAGCATCTCGTCCGCTTCGTCCAGAACAATGGCGCGGATGTCGCTGAGGTCCAGCGCGCCACGTTGGATGTGATCGACCAGACGGCCCGGCGTGCCCACAACGATATGCGCCCCCCGTTCCAGAGAACGGCGTTCATCGCGCGCGTCCATCCCGCCGATACAGGTCGCAACCCGCGCGCCCGCCTCTTTGTACAGCCAACTCAGTTCGCGCATCACCTGAAACGCCAATTCGCGGGTGGGGGCCACGATCAGGGCCAGAGGCGAGCCCGCACGGCCCAGCGTTTCCGCATCGCCCAGCAACGTCGGCGCAATCGCAAGGCCAAAGCCCACCGTTTTCCCCGATCCGGTTTGCGCAGACACCAACAGATCGGCCTCTTGCAGGTCGGGGTTGGTGACGGCCTCTTGGACGGCGGTCAATTTGTCATAGCCGCGCTCGGTCAGCGCGTTGGCGAGGGCCTGGATCATATCTGCGTTCTGTCTGGACTGTATTGGGCGCCTGTGGCGCGTTGGGCATCGCCTAATGGCGCGGCAAGCCACGGCTCATAAACGCTTGTGCGGCGTCTGTATAGGGTTATCTGCGATTTTCGGGCCGGAAATGGGGTGAACGGCCCTTGATTTACAGGGCCGCTCTGTCAATTCGGGGGCTAGATCGGCTTGGCAAAGGTTTTGCGCGCCGCGTCCACATCCGCGCGGATGACGCATCCGGTGCTGTGATCGTTCAAGAGGCCCATCGCCTGCATAAAGGCGAAAATGGTCGTCGGCCCAAGGAATTTCCACCCGCGTTTTTTTAGCTCTTTGGACAGGGCAATGGCCATGTCGCTGGTCGTGCGGGTTTGGGGCGTCAGGGTGGGATCGAACGCCTCTTCATAACGCCAGAAGAACGCGGCCAGCGATCCCTCGGTCGCGACCATCTCAACCGCGCGGGCGGCGTTATTGATGACCGATGTGATCTTGCCCTTGTGACGCACGATGCCCGCGTCGTTCAACAGCCGCTCAACATCCGCGTCCCCATAGGTCGCGACCTTGTTGAAATCGAACCCGTCAAAGGCCGCGCGAAACGCCTCGCGCTTGTTCAGGATGGTGCGCCAGCTGAGGCCGCTCTGGAAACTCTCCAGACACAGCTTTTCAAACAGGCGGATATCATCGGCCACGGGAAAGCCCCATTCGCGGTCGTGATAGGGCAGGAATTCGGGCGCGCCCGCGCACCATTTGCAGCGCTCTCTGCCGTCGGGACCGGGCAGGGTGCTCATGCGGCGGCGCCTTTCAGAAAATCCAGACGCGCGTCAGTGCGGGCCGGTGCGACCTCTTGGATATCGGCGGTGACGATGCCCTCAACCACGAACGGGTCTTCGGCGATCCGCGCCTCAATCGTCGCGCGGTCCACATCCGTCGTGACGATCGCGCCGCCGCCTTGGGGTTTCAACCCGCCGACAAGGGCGAATACGCCGTCCTCGAACCCTTTGGCGATCCATGCGTTATGGGCGGCCATGAAGTCGGGGGCTTTGGTTTTCTGCTCGGTCAGGGACAGGGTGACGATATACATGGGGGTCCTTACGATTGGGTTTGGGTGGCGATTGCGTCGAGCCATGCCAGCATCTGCTCGACCTCGGATTCCAGAAATTGTTCGTCGGGATAGGCGTTGGCCAAGGTCGCCACGCCCTGACTGCGGGCCAGAATATGCATGGCCAGCGCATCGGCGTCTTCGGTGCGGCCCATGTCTTCAAACCGGCGGCAGAGCCAGACGCGAAACAGATCAAACAGTGCCCGCGCGCCGTCCCCGCCGGGATGGTTCAACTTGGCCAGTTCGGAAAACAGCGTGCCAACCGGACAGCCATAGGCGCGGATTTTTTTGTTGTTCATCAACAGGATGCGGATAAAGCTTGCGATACAGGCGCGCGGCGATTGACCCGCCTGCACCCATCCGTCCAACATCGCATCCCGATCCGCGATCCGTTTTTCGATCACGGCGTCAAGGATCTGATCCTTGGTTTTGAAATGGTAATAAAAGTTACCGCGCGAAATCCCGACAACACCGGCGACATCGGCAAAGGACGTGGCCTCAAACCCGCGTTCATAAAACAGCTGGTCAGCGGCGGAAACAATACGGTCTCGGGTGGCGGACATGGGGGACTCGGGGTTTGATCACGTGTTAGGACAATAATCCTAAATCACGCTGTAGGTCAATCGTCCTAAATGGGGCGCAAGTCGATGCGCCGCGTCACGAGGAGTTTCGTTTTTTGGGGAAGGACCTCGCCCCATCTCAAAGCACGATCAGCCTTGATAAGGGGCGAGAGGGGGAGGGAACACGTGGGGTCGGTTACGCCGATTTGGCGTAACCACCGTTGTAATCTTCGCTTTTGCGGCGGATCTTGGAATGTTCAACCACGCGGTCGCGCGCAACGCCGCGGAAGTCCTCAATCGAGGCATGGCCCTTGTGCTGCATATATTCCAACAGATCGTCCTTGAGCTCTTGGATCAATTTAACGCCAACGCCGCCACTGCCTTTTTCTTCCATTGCTGCGGTGCAGACCTGCAGGTTGCCCGCGCCGTGGACGATAAAGTTGAACGCCTCACGAAAGCCCTTGATCCCGCCGATGCCCGAAATCGATTTGTCAGGGAAGGCGCGGGAAATATCGTTCACCCGTTGCAGGGCCTGATGCAGGATGGCCAAGCCGCCCAGCCCGCCCGACGAGACCAGACCGTCTACCTCAACCTCGAATTTCATGGTTTCGGGGTCCATCAGGGGCAGGGACGGGAAAGTGTTGCACAAAGAAATCGACGCAGCCCCCGCCGCATAGGCCGCCGCCGCCCCATCCAAAAGGGACGAGTTTGCTGGCGTCAGTTTCACCCAGATCGGCACGTCTACCACACTGGTCACCGCGTTCAGGATGGCGGTGATGATCTCTTCGTCGTTGGCGACGTTCGCGCCCATGTCCTTGCGGTCCATATGGGGGCAGGACAGGTTCAACTCAATCGCGTCACAGCCGACATTGACCACCGCCTTGGCCAGCTTTTGCCAGTTCTCCATTTCCTCTTGGCTGCCCGCGCCTGCCATGATCGAGGCGATGACCATACGGTCCGGATAGGTCGTTTTGATCTCTTCCAAATCCGGCAGCCACAGGTCCAGCGGTTGATCCGAGATCAGTTCCCAGTTCCACGACGAATGGGACACCGTATCGGGCCGTTTCATCCGCGACACATAGGGTTTTGCCTCGCTTGTGCGTTGATAGATCGTCTTGGGGCCGGCCACGTTTTCCACCGGATGCAGGCCGATGGTTTTGGTGACGACGCCGCCCCAACCCGCATCAAAAGCCCGTAGAATCTTTGCCTTGCTTTCCGTCGGAGGAGCGGATGCGAGAACGAACGGGTTTACAAATTCCAGCCCCGTAAAATGTGTGGTCAGCTCGTTAGCCATGGCGCATTTCCCTGTGGTTACACCCTCAGCATGAAAATTTTTGACCAAAAGGTCCAGTTTTTTCTGAGCCCAAGGCAGGGCGGCCATGCGTTGAGGCTTATTTTCAGATGAAGCGATTAAAAAATGTGCGCTTTGCCGCGAGGATCATGCGCAGGGCCGTGTCGCAGAGCAGGCGGGGCGTGATCAGATGGCCCTAGATGTCCTGCCGGAACGTGGGGCGGTCAATAAATGGTTGAGGTCTGGATCGGCCGGTAGGGGAAACAGGTCGACAAGCAGCCTGCGCAGCCCGTTTTTACGGACGGTATAGTGGGCGCGCAAAAGGTTGCCGTTCTCTTGCCGGAAAAGTCACGCACATTCGGCAAAGGCCTGCACCAGTTTCAGATGCGCCTTGTCGCGGGGATAGGCGACGACGGTGGAAAAGGTCTCGGGCAGTTCCACGATCGGGCGTCTTTCCAGTACGATGCTTTCATGTGCGGCACTGTCGAAGAAAATCCCGAGACCCACACGATGCAGCGCGGCGTCCTGCATCAGGGAAAAGGTCGCCGTACTGATGACATTAGGCAGACACAGCCCATGTTCCGACACCTTTTCCGCGACGATGCGGCGGGTGAAAGAACCCTCTTCGGGCAGAAGGACGGTTTCTGACGCCAGGTCGGACAGGGAGAGTTCTCGCTTGGCGCAGAGCGGATGTTTGGGCGGTAGATACACCACATAGGCATCGCGGCTGACCTCACGCGTCACACAGGCGCCGATTCCGCGCGGTTCCGTCAGAAAGGCAACGTCGCATTGACGTTCGCGCACGAGGCGCATGGACGAGGTCCAGTCCCACAGGCGGAACGTGATATGGACACCGGGGTATAGGGCCTTGAACGCCCCGATCGCGCCCAACGCAGGACGCGGTGAATTCGCGATGATCGTCAGGTGCCCGCCTTCAAGACGCGACATATCGGCAATGCGTTCGTCCATCGCCGTTGACAAGGTCAGCATCTGATCGGCCATCTCGAACACGTCGCGACCGCTGGCGGTCAGGCGCAGCCCCTCACGTTCACGGATCAATAGGGGCGCGCCAAGCTCCACCTCCAGCTTGGCGATCTTTTGCGATACGGCGGATTGGGACACGCCAAGCCGTTCGGCGGCGCGGGAAAAACTGCCTTCGCGCACTGCGTGGGCAAAGGCGATCATACGAGAAACGTTCTGGCTCATGCCCAGAGTATCGCAGGCATAAGCTGCACTTATATGACGTCACGAAAACGCTACGGGCGCTGGATATTCCTCCTCACGGAAACGTTGGAGGCACGTCATGCACGAGCTGAATTTACAGGGACTGACGAAACGCTTTGGCGAGACCGAGGTGCTAAAGGGAATCGATCTCGGCATCCGGCCTGGTGAGTTCCTGACGCTGGTTGGGCCCTCGGGCTGTGGTAAATCCACGCTTTTGCGGATCATCGCGGGGCTTGAGATACCGGACACGGGCCGCATCCATCTTGACGGGCGCGATGTCACCGATCTGCGCGCGGCCGAGCGTGACCTTGCCATGGTGTTCCAGAGCTATGCGCTCTACCCGCATCTGACGGTGGCCGAGAACATGCTGACGCCGCTGAAACTGCGCAACCTTGGCTGGACGGGGCGCTTGCCCGTGCTGGGGCCGATCCTGTCGCGCGGGGAACGTGCGGCATTGATGGCGCGCGTGCGCGATGTGGCCGAGGTTCTGAAAATCACCCCGCTGTTGGGGCGCAAACCCGGTCAACTGTCCGGCGGTCAGCGCCAGCGCGTCGCACTGGGTCGGGCGATGGTGCGCGAACCGGCCGCCTTTTTGATGGATGAACCCCTGTCCAATCTCGACGCGGCGCTGCGGGTGCATATGCGCGCGGAACTGTCGGGCCTGCACCGCCAGTTGGGGCGCACGTTTATCTATGTGACCCACGATCAGGCCGAGGCGCTGACCATGTCCGACCGGATGGCGGTGATGATGGGGGGTGAGATCCTGCAGCTGGATACGCCCGCCACGATCTATGACGATCCCAATGATTTGCGCGTGGCCCAGTTTGTCGGCTCGCCCGCGATCAACCTCTTGCCCGGTGAGGTCGACGATCAAGGCCGCGTCAGCTATTGCGGCGTGCCGTTGGAACGGCGTCTGAGCGGCGCGGCGCAAGGACCGGTAAGCATCGGCCTGCGCCCCGAACATCTGCATCTCGCCACGCCTGAACAGGCGGACGCGCTGAACGGGCGGGTGACCTTTGCCGAGAACCTCGGCGCGGACACCTATCTGCATGTGGCACTTGGGGACGGCGCGCATCCGGTGCAACTGCGCGTGGACAGCCATATCGCCGCCGGTCTTGCCCCAGGGGCCGAGATCCATGTGCGTCACGGGCGCGGCGCGGCGTTGATTTTTGATGGCGCGGGCAAGCGGCTGCGCTTTGCCGAAACAACCACACCCGCCGCTCAACGTCCGGAGATGGTGTGATGCGCGCCCCCAACCAGAGCCGCGCGCATCTGTGGTTCATCGCGCCCGCGTTGGTGTTGATGTTTCTCGTGCTGATCCTGCCGATCCTGATCGCAGGCTATATGAGCCTGACGAACTTTTCCCTTGGCAACGACGGCGCCGATTTTGTCGGCCTCAAGAACTACACCGACATCTTCACCAAATCGACCTATGAAAAGATGTTTGGCGCGACGCTGCGCTATGTCGGTGTGACCGTGCCGGTTTCGGTCGCGCTTGGGTTGGGTGCGGCGCTTTTGGTGAATTCGGTGACGCGGTTTTCCAATGTCTACCGGACGATCTATTTCCTGCCGGTCATGGCGGCGTTGATCGCGATGGCGATTGTGTGGGAATTCGCCCTGCACCCGCAGATCGGGATCGTGAACACGACGCTGGAACGGGGCTGTGGCACCTGGCTTGAGGTGTGGGGCTGGCTTGCGCGGGGCTGTGCGGATGGGTTTCCGCTTTGGCTTGGGGATCGGGACTATGCGATCTGGACCCTGTGCTTTATCGGCATCTGGCAGGGCTTCGGCTTTAACATGGTGCTCTATCTTGCGGGGCTGACAGGCATTCCGCGCGACCTCTATCACGCGGCCGAAATGGACGGCACCAAGAGCGGCTGGGAAAAGTTCCGGCTGGTGACATGGCCGATGCTGGGACCAACAACGGTCTTTGTGGTCACGATCAGCTTTATCCGCTCGTTTCAGGTGTTTGACACGGTCGAGGCCCTGACACGCGGCGGGCCCAGCAAATCCACATACGTCATGATGTACGCCATTTTCGAAAAGGCGGTGAAACAGAACCTGATGGGCATCGGCGCGGCCATTACCATCGTGTTCCTTGCCTTTGTCATGGTGTTGACGCTGATCCAGCGCTGGCTGGTGGAACGGAGAGTGCACTATGTCTGACCCCGCAATCAATGCCCAAGCCGCCCCTTTGACCTTTCGGTTCGATTGGATTGAGACGCTCAAACATGCGGTTCTGATCGTCGGGGCGCTGATCGTGCTGCTGCCGTTTTACGTCATGCTCAGCTACTCGCTGAAATCCCAGGCCGAGATCGAAGGCCGGTTGCCCACCGGTTTCTTCGGAGCCCAACAGATGACGGTCGACGAACGCTGTGTCGCACGTGGCGCACCGGATCGCGACGCCATTGCCGCCGCCGCCACGCGCTTTCCTGGTGCCAGCGAGCGCGAGATCGCCAACGCCCTAGCGCGTGAGGTCGAGGCCTCCTGCATGGCGCGACCCGTCGTGTACAACTACACCACCGCCTTCACCGAAGCGCCGCTTTTGCGCTATCTGCTGAACGGCATCATCGTGACCGCGTCGATCTTTCTTATTCAGGTTCTGGTGGCTTTGCCCTGTGCCTATGCGCTTGCGAAACTCCGGTTCTGGGGGCGGGAGGCTGTGTTCGGCCTTGTGCTGTTCTGTCTGCTGATCCCTGTGCACGCGATCGCGCTGCCGCTTTATGTGGGCCTGTCGAAGTTCGGTCTGACCAACACCTACGCGGCCCTTGTGGTGCCGTGGACGATTTCCGTCTTTGGCATCTTTCTGATGCGACAGTTCTTTATGACCGTGCCCGACGATCTGATCGACGCGGCGCGCATGGACGGGATGTCGGAATACGCCATCGTGTGGAAGGTCATGTTGCCCACGGCGATCCCCGCCCTGATGGCCTTTGGGATCTTTTCGGTCGTGGCGCATTGGAACGACTATTTCTGGCCGCGCATCGTGATCACGGGGGACCGGTCGCTGTTCACGCCGCCCCTTGGGATCCGCGAATTCCGCTCGGACCTCGACGGGTCGCTGTACGGGCCGATGATGGCCACGGCCTGTGTGATTGTGACCCCGCTTATTGTGGCCTTCCTCGTGGCCCAGCGCCGCTTCATCGAGGGGATCACCCTGTCCGGCATGAAATAAAGGGACGCGCCACCGGCGCGCCCCTAATCGAGTTCCCAAGCACGGGATCAACACAGGACCGGCCAATCGCCAAACCACCCGGTCCTCGCATTGGAGGATACTATGATGCACAAGACCCTGACCGCAATGGCGTTGTCGCTGATGGCGACCACCGCTTCTGCTCGAGACGTAATCGAAATCGATTTCGCCTACCCCTACTCGTCGCTGTTTGACGTGACCTATGAAAAGATCCTGCCCCTGTTTGAGGCCGCCCACCCGAACATCAAGGTGAACATCCGCGCCTCGTATGAAAACTATGAAGACGCGTCGAACACCATCCTGCGCGAAGCCACCGCCGGCAACCTGCCCGACGTGACGATGCAGGGTCTGAACCGTCAGGCGATCCTTGTCGAAAAGGGCATCGCACGTTCGCTGGAACCGTTTATCGCGACTGAGGCCGATTTCTCGAAAGACGGCTATAACCAAGCGATGCTGTCGCTGGCGACCTTCAATGACCAAGTGCACGGCCTGCCGTTCTCGGTGTCGCTGCCCGTCGGCTATTACAATATGGACCTGATGGCCAAAGCCGGCATCACCTCCGAAGACCAACTGCCCAAAACCTGGGACGAGGTCGCCGGTATGTGCGAGACGCTGATCGCAGCGGGCGTGGACGTTCCCATGTTCTGGGGTTGGAACATCACCGGCAACTGGTTCCTGCAGGCGCTGCTATGGTCGCAAGGTCAGCCGATCATGGAAGGCAATGATTTCATGCTGGACACGCCTGCGGGTCTGAAGGCGCTGGAAACCATGGACATGCTGTTTGACCGTTGCCAGATGCCGAACTTCTCGACCACCGATGGTCAGGCGGCCTTTACCTCGGGCAATGCTGCGATGATGTTCTGGTCGACCTCTGCTGTTGGCTCGGTCGAGCGCGGCAAGGCCGATTTCGCCTTCGCCACCCATGAATACCCCGGCATCGACACGGCCCCGATGGGTCTGCCCGCAGGTGGCAACGCCGCGATGCTGGTCTCTACCTCGGACGATCCGGCCAAGCTTGAGGCCGCATGGACATGGTTGAAGTTCATCACCTCCGGCGAAGGTGCCGCCGAGGTGGCCCGCACCACCGGTTACATGCCGCCGAACTCGGCCGCCAACGAAATCATTCTGGCCGATTTCTATGACGCCAACCCGACCAAGGCGACCGCCGTGCGCCAGATCGACCTGCTGTCTGACTGGCAGGCCTATCCGGGTGACAATGGTCTGGCCATCACGCAGGTCATCTATGACGCCATCGAAGGCATCGTGACCGGCGAATACGAGGACATGAAAGAGCTGCAGGAAGAGCTGAGCGAAGAAGTTCAGAGCCTGCTGCCGGCCGACGCGTCCTAAGCTGTCATTGACCCCCGGTGCCACGCGTGCCGGGGGTCATTCTTTATCCAGAGATCACAGCGCGCAGGAGCCCGCATGAAACTCATCCAGATCACCGACATCCACCTGACCACACCCGGCCAAACCATCGCCGGTCGGGACCCCAACGCCAATTTCGTCCGCGCGCTCAGCCATGCGTTGGACCATCATCCCGACGCCGAGGCCGTGATCATCACCGGCGACCTCTCTGACTGGGGAGAGGCCGAGGATTACGAGCGTCTCAAGGCAATCATCGCGGACACCCAGACGCCGGTGCATCTGTGCATTGGCAACCATGATGATCGCGAAACCTTTCTTCAGAGCTTTCCCCAGCTGCGTGACGACGCCGGTTTCGTTCAAAACGTCGTCCCCCTGTCAAAGGGCCACGCGATTTTGTTGGACACATGGGAGAACGGCACGCACGCGGGCAGCTATTGCGAGATGCGCGCGCGGTGGCTGGACGCGGCTCTGGACAGGCTGGACGGGCCGGTGTGGGTGTTCATGCACCATAACCCTGTGCCCATGGGCATGGCGGCGATGGACCAGATCATGTTGCAGGACGCGGATCGCCTTGGGGCCGTTCTGTCGGCGCACCGCGAAAAGATCGCCCACCTCTTTCACGGCCATTGCCATCTGCCCCTTGCGGGCAGTTTTCGTGGCATTCCCTTCACCGCGCCGCGCGGCACGAACCATGCGGGTTGGCCCGATTTTGGCGACACAAAGGTTCTGGCCGGTTCCGACCTGCCCGAGGCCTATGCCGTTATCCAGATCCACGACCACGGCGATATGATGATCCACATGGTCGAATACGGTTATGGCGGCCCCATCCGGCGCGAAGGATCGCCGGACAAGGCCGAATGGGACAAGCTGACCATGGTGCGCTGATCCCTGTTCGGGGTTGGCCTCAGCAGGCCAGCCCCAAGTCGCGCAGATAGGCGAACCCTTTGGGGATATCGGCCTTGTTGCGCAGTTCCAGAACGATATGCGGCGCGCTTTTGCAGGCGGCCAAGGCGCGGAACACGGCGTGCCATTCGATTTCGCCCTCACCCGGGGCCCAATGGCGATCCGCGTGGCCATCAAGGTCCTGCACATGCACATGGCCCAACTGATCGCCCGCGTCATGGACGAAATAATCCACGGGCGGAGCCCCGGACATGCGGCGTGCCAGATGCGCGTGACCGGTGTCAATCGACAGGGCAATCGCATCGCTGTTGAAACTATCCACGAGAATGCGGCGCGTCGCGGGATCGACATCCTGAATGTTCTCGATCACCAAAGTGATGCCCTTGTCCTGAGCGGCTGTCACCACAGGGCCAAGGATGTCATGCACCCGCGCCTGTTTTTGCTCCATATAATCGGGCCAGTTCCACAGGTTGTTGCGCGACCACGCGTTATAGGGCGAATGCAGCACCATTTGGCGCGCGCCGATGCGGTCTGCGGCCTCAAGCGCCTTGAGGAACCGCGCGGTGATCAGCGGGCGCAGCTCGGGATCTTTGTTGTCAATATCCAGACCCTCAAACGGGCCGTGAATACCGCGCCGCCCGTTGTGCCCGTCCAACGCCACCTGCGCCGCCGCAACGCGGTCGTCCAGTTCGGAGGTCAGCGCGGCAAGCGTCATAAAGTCCTGGATTTCAATGTCGCGCGCGTCTTCGAACAGCCAGTCGCGGTGATCTGCGATCTCATTGGCCTTGAGTGCGGCGCCGATTTTCAAAGGGGTCATTGCAAAGCATCCTGTCGTGTGGAAATGGCCATGGGTTGGCCGCGAAAGGCCGCGCGTCCCGCGACCCAAGTGCCGGTGATTGCGGGCGCATGGCCGTCGGGCCAATCCACCAGCACCAGATCGGCGCGTTGCCCCACGGCAATCTCGCCGCGATCCGTCAGGCCCATGGCCCGTGCGGGACCGGCCGAGACCAGCCGCCAGAGCGTCAGGCGATCCGCGCGTTTCTCGGCGTCCAGACGCGCCACCGCCGCCAGCATCGCGGGGTAAAAGTAATCAGACGCCAGCGCATCGCACAGCCCCGCCTCAACCATATCGCCCGCCCCGAGCGATCCGATATGACTGCCCCCGCGCGCCGCATTCGGGGCGCCAAAGATGATCGCATCGCCCGCGGCCCGCGCAGATTCGGCTGCCGCCAGAACCATGGGGAATTCGGCCACGCCCGCCCCGATGTTGCGAAACCAGTCGCGCGTCTCGGGCGTGGTGTCATCGTGGCTAAGCATCGGAGCACCGGCGGCGCGGCCCATCTGGGCCACTTTGGCGATCATCGCGGGCACCTCGCCGCGCCGGTCCCAGACCTGTGCCAAGAGGGCGATATAATCCTCATCCGACAGGCCCGAGCGCTGAGCCTTTTTCGAGGTGCGCGCCTTCATCCGTTCATCATCCAGAGAGGCGATTGAGAAATCCGGGCTTAGCTCAAACCCGCGATCCTGAATGGCCACGTCATAGGCGCGCATGGTCATCGAGGTGTGATCGTTGAACGCGATGGACGGCAGGAACGGCCCCGTCAGGGCCTCGGCGATGGCGTCCAATGCCTCAAACGCAAAAGTTTCCCAGCGCAGTTGAACACGGTTTTCGACCAACAGGCGTGGCTGGAGCGCCGTCATGCACCGCATCAGGTCCTGACCGCGCGCCACATCTCGCAACCCCGGCTCCCAGCCCAGTGTGATGGCGTGATAGGCCGTCGCGATCCCGTTGGACGCCAATTGCCGGTCCGTATCGATCACGGCGGCCTCAAGCGGGAAGAACACATTCGGGCGCGGCATCACCTGACGCTCAAACGCGTCGCCATGAACGTCGATCAAGGCAGGGGCAAGGATCTGACCGCGTGCGTCGATCTCTTGGCCCTGAACCGGTCCGCCGATCTCGACGATCTGACCGTCCGCAATTGTAACCGAGGTCCGTTCGATCCCATCGGGCAGATAGACCGTCGCGCCGATGAACGTCTGTGGTGTGGCGGATTGCGGCGTGCGCATGTCGTGCAGCGTATCCATTACAACCGCTCCATAATCAGATGCCAGTGCCATGAACCGGGCGCATCATGCTCACGATCCTCTAGCCACAGGGTTTCAAAACCGCTGAACAGCGCCAGCATCTCAGCCGCCGAGCAAAAATAATGCGGGTGGATTTTATCCGTGCCAGGCGCGTCAAAGACCCAAGCGTTGCGACCGATTTCCCGCCCGCCTTTGTATTTGGCCTGCTCAAACGGCAGGCGGCGCTTGGACAACATCGTCCCAAGGTACGTTCCACCCGGTTTCAGCACACGCCGGATTTCCCCGATGGTGCGCAGCAGGATGTCTTCGTCCCCGTGGTAGATCACGTTCCACGACAGAACGTGATCGAAGGACCCGTCCTCGAACGGCAAATCATGCATCCGGCCCAGAACCGTTTCGACCTGACCGGATTTGTCGATCTCGGCCAGACCTTCGGGCGCGGCGTCCAGTGCGACCACATCAAACCCCTGTGCGGCCAGCCACAGCGCATGACGGCCAACCCCCGCCCCAAGGTCCAAAATGCGCGCACCGGGCGTCAGGGTCTCGGCCCAGTCGGTGACATCCGGTTCAGGGACCAACCATTTGCTGTCCGATTGGATATTTTTCCACTGGTCGTCCCAATGTTGGTCCGCCGTGTCGCTAGGCATGTTCATCGCTGTTCTCCGATGATCTGTTTGCGGGCATAGCCCGAGAGTTGTTCGATGCCGATGACCACCACGGCGATCATCAGGATCACGGTCATGGCCGTGGGATAGTCAAAGAGGTCAAAGCCGACCTTGAGTTCGATCCCGATGCCGCCCGCGCCCACAAGGCCAAGGATGGTTGAGGAGCGCACCGCCTTTTCCAGCGCATAAAGCGCGGTGGACACAAAGGCGGGCATGGCGGCGGGAATGGTGGCACAGGCCACCACGTCGATCTTGCGCGCGCCGGTGGCGGTCAGGCTCTCGGCGGGGCCTTTATCCGTGCCCTCCATGTCGTCGGCGAAAAACCGTCCGCAAAAGCCGATGGTGTCGATCACAATCGCCAGCATCCCCGCAAAGGGTCCCAGTCCGACCGCAACCACAAAGACCAGTGCCCATGCGATATCAGGCACGGCGCGGATAAACCCAAGGGTGACGCGGGTGATCTGGTTGACCCAAGGTCCCGCAATCAAGCCGCGCGCCGCCAACAGCGCCACGGGCAGCGACAGGATCACCCCGATCACGGCACCTGCAACGGCGATTTGCAGGGTCTCAACCATCTTCCAGCCAAGGCGCGTCAGCACCTTTGGATCGAGGTTCGGGGGAAAGGCGCGATCCGCAAAATCGGCGAAACGGGGCGGCGCGGTCATCACCTTTTCCAGAGAAAAGCCCGCCCCCGAAAGGCACCAGAAAATCAATGCGATCCCGAAAGCATAGCCCAGAAAGGCCACGGCGGATGGACGCTCGAACCGAGACGGGGCGCCGCGGTGTGACATAGCAAAATCAGTCATAAAGACCCCGCAGATCAGAGGTGGTCAGCGCGGCGGCCATCGCATCCAGTTTCAACGCGCCCTCCGCCAATCCCAGAATGCGATCGCCGTAATGTAAGGCGTGCTCGATATTGTGGGATGTGAACACAACGGTGACGCCGTGTTCGCGGGCCAGTTGAAAGAACAATTCCATCACGTCTTCGCCCGCTGCCGGGTCCAGCGACGCCGTGGGTTCATCCGCGAACAGGACTTTGGGCTGGCTGACCAGCGCGCGGGCGATGGCCACACGCTGGGACTGGCCGCCCGACAGGCGATCGGCGCGGCGCGCGGCGAACTCGGCCAGACCGACGCTCTCAAGCGCGGCCATCGCCGCCTCGCGCGAGGGCGCGGGGGCCAAGGTCTGGCTCCAATGACGCAGGCCCGGTTCCTGTCCCAAAAGGCCGTGGATCACATTCGACAGCACGGATAGGCGCGGCACAAGGTTGTGTTTTTGCGAGACCAATCCGACGCGGGCGCGCAGGCGGCGCAGGTCGGACGCCCGTGCGCCCGTCGCGTCTTGCCCAAGCAGCCGTACAGAACCGGACGATACGGGGATCAATCCCATGATACAGCGCAACAGCGTCGATTTCCCCGCCCCGTTCGCGCCCACAAGCGCCACGGATGCCCCACGCTCCAGACGGAAGGACACATCGGAAAAGATCCGGTTGTCGCCAAAGGATTTGGCCACGCTATGCGCTTCGATGTCCACCACGGGCACATCGACAGAGGACACCGGGGCAGTGTGAACCACCCCGGTGCGTGCGTCCCCATTTAGGGGACGCTGTTTCAGGTCGAGATCAGTCACCGATGAACGCATCGAACTGCGGGTAGCCCGCGGTGGTGTACATCGAGCGCACGTAGTCATAGGCGCTGTCCTCGATGGCGACGAGGTCCATGCCGATGTATTTGTCGTTTTCCTCATGGGCGACGATACCGGCGATGATGTCCTGCTTGTTCTCAAGGATCGCGGTCTTGACGGCCTCGGCAGCCTCGGTCGGAACATGTGCGCCAACCATGATCATGTCGTTGGGCAGGTCGCCCGAACGCGCGATCATCTTGAAGAAGCCATAGGGCAGGCTCTCTTCTTTGGCGCGGATGCTCATGAAGGAGCCAGCGTTCATACCGATGGCGTCCACGTCACCGTTTTTCAGCGCCTCAAAGGCGATGTTTTTCGACGTGTGGGTCTTTTCCAGATCGTTCACCGGATCAACACCGTGATCGGCCAGCGCCTGCATCGGGCAGAGCATGTTCGAGGTTGAACCGATATCGCCAAAGGCCACCTTTTTGCCCTTCAAGTCGGCGGGAACGTTGATGCCACTGTCGGCGCGCACAACGATGGCACAGTGGTAATCGGGGCGACCCAGACCGATCAGCGAGGTGGCGTTGGTCAGCTTGTTGATGACAACATATTCCGCCGGACCCGAGACGACAAAATCGACGGTCTCACCGCGCAGGGCTTCGGCCGCTGCGGTGCGCGAGTTTACGGGGAAGAACTCAAACGTGTCGCCCGTCGCAGTTTCCAGAGCGGTCTTGAAGGGACCCCATTCCAGCTGAAGGCGTTCCATACCTTCAACGTCGGTTACAGCCAGTTTCCATGTCTCGGCAGCGGCGCCAAGGGCGGTCAGAGAGGCAAGGCCAAGGCCCAGCAGAACAGATTTGAATTTCATGACAGACTCCGTTGAAAATTCATCCGAATGAATCGACGGACCTGTAAAATCGCGGCGACACCAATGTGAAACCTATGTGAAATCGGCTGCCCCGCCCGACAGGCGCAGGTTCCTTGGCGTTTGTCATGGGTAAGGGTTTGAATTTGTCACGCGATTGCATTGCAGTCGTCACCTCTCCGTCATACTGCGGGCCTACGCAGAAATTCATTCGGATGATTTCAACATGACCAGAGAACGCTGGCGCGAAATTCGCGCTCTGATTGAACAGGACATCATGGACGGTGTGATGGAACCCGGGGCCAAACTGCCCACCGAGCCCGAGTTGGCACAGCTCTATGATGCTGGTCGCCACAGCGTGCGCCGTGCGGTGACGGAATTGGCCAAGGCGGGGTATCTCAGCGTCGAACAGGGGCGCGGCACCTTTGTGCAGGCCCGTCCGATGATCGACTATAGCATCGGCAAACGCACCCGTATGCGGCGCAACCTTGGCGGCACGGGGATGGACCTGACGTCACAAGCTCTTGGCGCGGACCGGATGGCGGCCACGAAACGCGTGGCAGAGGCCTTGGGGATCGCAGAAGGCGCAGAGGTCGTCTCGACCCGCCGTCAGACCCTCGCCGATGGTATTCCGTTGAATTATGGGCGGCTGTTTCACGACGCGGCCCGCTTTGGTGAGTTTCCGGAACGGCGCGTGGCGCTGGGATCCACCACCGCCGTCTATAAGTCCTACGGGATCGACGACTATGTTCGCGGGGAAACCCGCATCCACGCCCGCCCCGCGCGCGGGGACGAACCGCGTCTGCTGCACCAACACCCCGACATGCCGGTGCTTGTTGTGCGCGCGGTGGATCAGATGCTCGACGGTACGCCCATCGCCTTTACCGAGGTGGTTTGGTCGGCCGCGCGGGTCAAATTTTCCATCAACCCAGATGAGGATGACTAGATGAACAGGCAGATCGGTGAACTGGCCGGACGCACCCATGAGGACGTCCTGAGTGTGCTGGCCCGCGCGGACGCAACGCGGCTCAAGGCCTTTGCAGAGCCATTGATCACCGATCTCGGGGACATCGAGGTACGTGAAAACCGCACGGGTCTTGTCATGCTGCCCATGCGTGACACGGCACAGGGCGTGCATTTCCATCTGGGCGAAGTGTTGATGAGCGAGGCGCGCATTTCTGCCGCGGGGATTGAGGGGTACGGGATGCGCCGTGGCCGCGATCTTGAGGCGGCGATGGCGATGGCACTGGTGGATCTCTGCGTGGCCTTGGGCCTGCGCCACGACGACTGTGCCGCCTTTGTCGAGGCCGAGGCGCAAAGCCAAACCGCCGAGGATGAGGCCACTCTTAAACGTGTTGAGGCCACCCGCGTCGATATGGAGACCTTCTGATGCAGACCGCCCCTGTCCCTTCTGACTTTGAGACACGCACCAACGCCACCTATGACGCCCTTATGTGGGCGCTGTCGCGTCCGGGCCTGATCCGCGATCTGCCCGCGCCCGGTGTCGAGGGTGTGATCGACGCGCTCATTGACCGCGAATGCGCCGTGCACGCCGGTACACCCGATCTCTGTGCCTATGCCGCCCAGACGGGCGCGGCGATTGTTCCGCTGGCCAAGGCGGACCATGTAATCCTGCCCGATGCGCAGACGCCTGCGATGCTGCGCGATCTGCGTCAGGGGTCGGACATGCACCCCGAAGACGGCGCGACCCTGATCCTTATAGCGACGCTTGGCACGGGTCAGGCCCTGCGCCTGACGGGGCCGGGCGTTGATGGTCATATCGACGTGCGGGTGGACGGTCTGACCGATGGGTTCTGGCAGATGCGGCGCGACGTGATGCGCTATCCCATGGGGTTCGAAATTTTCCTGATCGACGGCAGCCGCGTCATGGGCCTGCCCCGATCCACCACTGTCGAGGTGCTCTGATGTCCGCAGCGGTCCAAGCGATAGGAGTGGTCACATGGCCTATGTAGCAACCCGTGGCGGCGAGCGCGCCATCGAACAATCCCAACGCCTGTTCAAAGCGGAAATGGGCGCAATCACCCCAGAGCGCGTCGCGGAACTGCGCGCTGCCTTGCCCTATCTGATCGACCGCGTGATGGGGGAGGCGTCTCTTTATGATGAAGACCTTGCCGCGCTGGCGCTCGCCCAAACGGGGGGCGAGATGTATGAGGCGGCTTTGCTGCTGCGCGCGTGGCGCACGACACAGCCGCGCCTGCAGGTGGCACAGCCGGTCACGCAAGACGCGTTGTTTACGCATCGCCGCATCTCTGCCGCGTTCAAAGATATTCCCGGCGGTCAGGTGCTGGGACCGACGTTGGATTATTCGCACCGCATCCTTGCGACCGAGGTCCTGACCGGCGACACACACACACCCGCGCCGGTGGAACCCGCCGCGAAGCCATCCCCCGCCCGCCAACCGTCGGTGGCAGCATGGCAGGCCGAGAACGGGTTGCTTGACCCCGCCGTGCCGGATCAGACCCTTGGCAATGACATCCCCGACGTCACGCGCGAACCGCTGCTGTTTCCGGCGAAACGCGCGCATACGTTGCAATCACTGGCGCGCGCCGAAACGGGGGGGGCTCTGGCCCTTGGCTATGCGGCACAGCGCGGCTATGGGCAGGCGCATCCGACGGTGAACGAATTGCGGCTGGCCGAGGCCGAGATCGTCGTCGAACACCCGCGCGGCACACGGTTCAGCGCGGGCCGCGTCAAGATTTCCCAAGCCGAGGTCGTCGACAAAAAAGGCGCGGGCCTACGCCTTGGGTTTTCTGCGACCATGGGCTGGAACGAGGTCAAGGTGATCGCGGCTGCGACGCTTGACCTGAACGCGCCAGGCGCGCCCAAAGGTGCCCCGACCGAAGAGGAATTCTTTCTCTATCACACCGAGGGCGTCGAGGCGTCGGGCTTTTGCATCCACTTCAAGCTGCCCCATTACGTCACCTTTCAGTCCTCGCTTGACGCGATGCGTGATGCCAAGGCCAAGGCCGCCGCACAGCAGGCCCAGCCCGCAGAGGCCGACGCGACCGAACACCCCACGACGGAGCCCGCGCAATGACCCTTGCCTCTTTGACCCGCGATTGGGAACCCATGGCCTATGGGTTTCTGGACGCCTCTGCCAAGCGTGAAATCCGCCGCAAGACGCTCAAGGCGATTTCCGTGCCCGGCTGTCAGATGCCCTACGCCTCACGCGAGGTGCCGATGGCGCGCGGTTGGGGCACGGGCGGTTTGCAGGTGTCCTGTACTTTGATCAACCCGACCACCCGTATCAAGGTGATCGACCAAGGCGCCGACGACAGCGTGAACGCGGCCTCTATCCGCCGGTTTCTGGCCCGCGTTTCAGGCGCGCCGACCACGACGGACACGTTAGAGGCCGATCTGATCCAGTCCCGCCACCGCATCCCCGAAGAGCGGCTGCGCGAGGATCAGGTGCTGGTCCTGCAGGTGCCAAACCCCGAACCTCTGCGCCCCGTTCAGCCCAATATGTCTATCGCCCGCCAAATGCACGCCGATGCCGATTACGGGCGGATGTGGTTGCAACTCTATGAACAGATCGTGCGCGCCGGACGCGTGATGCAGGGGGCGTCTTACCCCAGCCTCGTGAACGGGCGCTTTGTCATGACGCCCTCGCCGATCCCGCGTTGGGACGTGCCGAAACTGCACATGGCCAAGCATCTGACCCTGCTGTCCGCAGGCCGAGAAAAGCGTCTGCATGCGGTGCCGCCCTTTACCAAAGTTGAACCGCTGGTCTTTGACGATGTGCCCTACAAGGTCGAAGAGCACGCGCATCTGATGTGCCATCGCTCGGGTCTCAAGGGCTTTTTCATGAACGAAATCCCGCAGGCCGATGGCACGTCGATCCATGAGGTGTCCGACAGCGATCTGGGCGTCAAGGCGATCCACCGCACAGAGGGCGCACCGGTTGAGATCGGTGCGACATGGTATGAAAACGGGGAGATGGGCCAATGACGGTGCAGCAGATGGACGCCCCGCGCCTGATTACAACGCGCCCCTTGCTGATCGCGCAGGGGGTGTCGAAATCCTATGGGTCGGTCAAGGCGCTGCAGGATGTGTCGGCCACGGTCTATCCCGGCGAAGTTCTGGGGATCGTGGGCGAAAGCGGCTCGGGCAAATCGACCTTTTTGCGGTCTCTGAACCTCGAAGAAACGCCGGACAGCGGGTCCTATACACTTGATCTGCCCGACGTGCAGGGCAACCTGTTCGACCTTGATCGGTTCGCGCGCCGGATGCTGTGCGCGACCAAGATCGGGATCGTTTACCAGAACCCGCATCTGGGCCTGCTGATGAAACATTCCTCGTCGGGCAATGTCGCCGAGCGGCTGTTGGTCGCCGGAGAGCGGCGGTTCGCAGTGCTGCGGGAAAAGGCGCGCGAGGCGCTGGATGCCTCGGAGTTTCCGCTCAGCCGTATGGACGCGCCACCGGTCGAACTGTCGGGCGGGATGCAACAGCGCGTGCAATTGGCCAAGGCCATCGCGCTTGAACCCGCGCTGTTGCTGTTGGATGAGCCGACGACGGGCCTTGACGTCAGCGTTCAGGCCTTGGTCCTCGACACGCTCAAACGGCTGCAACAAGAGCGCAAGATCACCATGGTGATCGTGTCGCACGATCTGGGCGTGATCCGCACGCTGGCGGATCGGGTAATGGTGATGAAGGGCGGGCGCGTGGTCGAAGCGGGCCTTGCCGATCAGGTCTTTCAAGACCCCCAGCACGCCTATACGCAACAATTGGTACATGCAAAGCTATGACACGGATCCTTGACGTTCGCGGCCTGTCCAAAGGCTTTGAGATGCACCATCTCGGGGCGCAGATGCAGGCCTTTTCCGACATTTCCCTGACCTTGGATGCAGGCGAGTTCCTGCTGCTCAAGGGGCGCAACGGGGCAGGGAAATCGACCCTGCTTCGCACGCTCTACCGCAGCTATCTGGCGCAATCGGGGCAGATCCTGTTTCATTCGTCGCACGGGGTGATCGACCTTGCCCGCGCGGCGGATGTCGATGTCACCTTCCTGCGCCGCACGGAAATCGGGTTCGTGACACAATTCCTGACCGCCCGCCCGCGCGTCAGCGCCGAGGCCCTTGTGGCCGAACCCCTGCGTCTGGCGGGACATGGTGCGGCGGACGCGCTTGAACAGGCGCGTCATTGGCTGGCGGCGTTCGGGGTCAAGCAGGCCCTCTGGGCGGCCTATCCCACGACCTTTTCCGGCGGCGAACAGCAAAAGGTGAACCTTGCCCGCGCGCTGATCCTGCCGCAACGCCTGTTGATGCTGGATGAGCCGACGGCGTCGCTGGACGCCTCCGCGCGCGCCGCGCTGATCGACCGGCTGGCCGATCTCAAGGCGCAAGGCACAGCGATGATCGGCGTGTTCCACCACCCCGGCGATGTGGCACAGCTGATCGACCGCGAAATCGACCTCACCCCCGATGCCCCGCAAATGGAGGACCGCACCGATGTGGTTGTCTGACTTTACGCTTGTTTTGCCCGAGACCGTTGAACGCGGTTCGGTTCGCATCGAAAACGGCCAGATCACCGAGATCGTCAGCCACGCCGTCCCCGGCGGGATCGAGGGCAAGGGGCAGACCCTGATGCCCGGTTTTATCGACATGCATGGCGACATGATCGAGCAAGAGCTGGAGCCGCGCGCGGGCGTCGATTTCCCGATGCCTGTGGCCTTGGGGGCGCTGGACGCGCGGCTTGCGGCCAGTGGTGTCACCACCGCCTATGCGTCCGTGTCGTTTTCGCGCGGGGTACGGGATGGGGAACGGCGGTCCTTTGCGCATACCTCGAACATCATCCGCCAATTGCACGCGGCCATGCCCGAGATGCGCATTGATCACCGTATCCACGCGCGCTTTGACATCACGTTCGAAAATGCGGTTGGCGTTTTGGGTCAGTTGATCGATGACGATCAGGTCGATCTGGTCTCGCTGATGGATCACACCCCCGGACAGGGTCAGTATCGCAACCTCGAAATCCACATCAAAAACAAGGCCGCGCATCACGGTATCTCCGAGACCGAAGCACGCCAGATGGTGGCCAATGCCATCGCCGAACGCACCCGCCCCCAAGACGTGATCCTTGGCAATATGCAAACCGTCGCCAAGATGTGTCACGCCCATGGTGTCGCCTTGGCCAGCCACGATGACGACACCGTGGACAAGGCGCGTCTGATGGCCAGCCTTGGCGCGGTTATCGCCGAGTTTCCGGTCACGATGGTCGCCGCATCCGAAGCGGTCTCCAAGGGCATGATGACGGCCATGGGCGCACCCAACGCCATGCGTGGACAGAGCTATTCTGGCAATTTGTCGGCGCGGGATCTGCATGCGGCGGGCTTGTTGTCGATCCTTGCCGCCGACTATCACCCCGCCGCCATTCTGCCGGCGGTGCGTATCCTTGCAGCCAGCGATCCGGACGGTCTGGCGGGGGCCGCGCGCCTTGCCACGGCCAATCCGGCGCAGGCGCTTGGGCTGACCGATCGCGGCGTGATTGCCGTGGGCAAACGCGCGGACCTGATCGTCGCCGACCCGCGTGACAGGATTTGCCTGACCTTGTCCAACGGCCAGGTGGTCTATGGGAATGGCACGATTCCGATGCCGAGCGTGCACAGTCAGACCGCGACGCGACCGGCCTTTGCCTAAGGCCATTCGCACAGCCTACATCGCAACTTAGGAAAACTGTCATATTGAGGTTGTCCCGCTGTTACTGACGCGGCCTATCCCTTTCTTAAATTCATTCGGATGAATCGCCTGCACAAGAAATTGCACCACGGCGCATCCGCATTTTAAGGGTAAGGACCATGTCTGGCACGCTGAGCCTGAAGAACCTGACGCGCCAATTCGGCGAAACGACGGCCGTTGACAATGTCACGCTGGATATTGCGGCGGGCGAATTCGTCGGCGTCATCGGGCGGTCGGGCGCGGGTAAATCGACGATGCTGCGTCTGTTGAACCGTTTGATCGACCCCACGTCGGGGTCGATTTCGTTTGATGGTGTCGAAATCACGTCGCTCAAGGGCAAGGCCCTGCGGGAATGGCGTCGCGATTGCGCGATGATCTTTCAACAATTCAACCTTGTGGACCGACTGGACGTGCTGAACAATGTTCTGATCGGGCGTCTGGCCGAGCACGGGTTCCTATCGTCGATGGCGATGCGGTTCACCGATGCCGAACGCGCCATGGCGATTGAGGCGCTGGACCGGTTCGATCTGGTTCCCCAAGCGCTTCAGCGTGCAGGCACCCTGTCGGGCGGTCAGCAACAGCGCGTCGCGATCGCCAAGGCCTTGGTTCAACAGCCGAAAATCATGCTGGCCGATGAACCGATCGCCTCGCTTGATCCGGCGAACGCCACCCGCGTGATGGACGGTCTGAAACAAATCAACGAGCAAGACGGCCTGACCGTTCTTGTGAACCTGCACACGCTGGACACGGCGCGCGCCTATTGCGGACGCATCATCGCGATGCGCGCGGGGCGCGTGATGTTCGACGGCACGCCCGCGCAACTGACCGACGACGTCGTGCGCGACATCTACGGAATCGAGGGGCTGATGGAATTCAACGAAGCCGTCACCTCGACATCGGCGCGCGCCACGGGGCGCGTCAACCTGCCTGCCTGATCACTTGATAACGCTCTGAGGGAGACAACCATGCGTTTCATGACCACGACCGCGCTGATGGCGCTGATCGCCGTTCCTGCTTTTGCTGACGGTTGGAAAGACGACTACCAAGTTCTGAAGTTCGGCATCCTGTCGGGCGAGAACGAAAAAGACCGCCTGCAGCGCAACGAACCCCTGCGCGCCTATCTGGAAAACGAACTGGGCGTAAAGGTCGAGATCTTTACCGCTGGCAACTACGATGGTGTCATTCAGGCCCTGTCCGCCGACCAGATCGAAATCGCACGTCTGGGCTCGTCGTCCTATGCGGCTGCTTACACCGCAACCGATGGCGGCGTTGTTCCGACCCTGACCTCGATCAAGAAAGACGGCAACACCGGTTACCGTTCGATCGTCGTGACCCGTTGCGACAGCGGCATCAAATCCCTTGACGACGCAAAGGGCAAGGTTCACGCCTTTGCCGACCCCGACAGCACCTCGGGCTATGCCGTTCCCTATTACAACATGATCAACGTGCTGGGCTTTAAACCCGAAGAGCACTTTGGCACCGTGACCTTTGGCGGCTCGCACGAAGCCGACGTACAGGGCGTCGTCAACGGCACCTTCGACACCGCCTCGACCTGGCAGAACAACGAAGACGACGGCATCCCCCAGCGCATGATCGAAAAAGGCATTATCGATGCGGGCATCGTTTGCACGATCTGGGAATCGCCGGAAATCACCTCGGGTCCGTGGACGTTCCGCAAGAACCTGCCTGCTGAACTGATCGAAGACGTGACCGTCGCTCTGGAAGGTTTTGCCGAAGGCGATCCCGAAGGCTGGAAGCTCTACAACTCGATCTCCGAAGGTGACGTGAACCCGCCGGTTGGCTTTACCCGCGTGGACACCGAGCGCTATCAGTGGATCGTCGACATGCGTCAGTGGATCAAAAACCACCGTCGTTCGGGGTCCTAACCCAGTTGCGGGCGGGGCGGTTTCACCGTCCCGCCTGTTCCTTTTTGCAAGAGCATTCCCATGACCGCATTGCCCGACCCGACCGGCCCACATCTGGCCGACCCGCGTGCCGCCTTTGAACAGGCCTATGCCGATAGACGCCGCAAGGCCCGTATAGGATGGGGTGTTGGCGTTATTGTGTTCATGGTGCTGTTTGCCCTGACCGCGTGGCTTGGGGATTTCTTCAAGGTGACGCAAGTCACCCTGTCAGACGGTTCGCGCGACTGGCGCTGGGTCATTCCGGCAGGTCTGCCGCGTCTGGGGGAATATATCTCCAAAACCATTCCCGCGTTGAGCTGGGATACGCTGGGGGCCGATCTGTCCAATTGGTTCTGGCGCTGGAAGATCTGGGTGAACCTGCTGCTTGAAACTATTCTGATCGCATTTATGGCGACGGCCTTGGGCGTGTTTGGCGGGTTTCTGCTGTCTTTTCCGGCGGCGCGCAACCTGTCGCCCAATCGCTGGGTTCTGTGGATCACGCGTCGCTATCTGGAAATCGCGCGCACCGTGCCCGATCTTGTCTGGGCGTTGATCTTTGTCTTTTGTTTCGGTGTTGGGCCGATGGCCGGTGTGATGGCGATTGCGCTGCATGCGACCGGCGCGCTTGGCAAGCTCTACTCCGAGGTCAATGAAAACATCGACATGAAACCGCTGGAGGGGGTCAAAGCCGCAGGCGGCACATGGTTTGACCAAATCCGATACGGCGCGGTGCCCCAAGTCCTGCCCAATATCATCAGCTATACCCTGCTTCGGTTTGAGATCAACGTGCGCTCGTCCTCGATCATCGGCTATGTCGGCGCGGGCGGTCTTGGCCAAGAATTCCGCACCGCCATGTCGTTTCAGGAATATACCGACCTGTCCGCGCTGTTCCTGATCATCCTCGCGACCGTGATCCTCATCGACTACGGCTCTGAGAAACTGCGCCACCGTATTATCGGCATGGAAGGCATCCCCACCACCCGCCGCCGCCCAAGCCTGACCCGCGCCACAGCCACGGCAGACTGAGGACCAAAGATGACCCATCACATCTCCGCCGAAACCATCGCTGCCGCCCGCGCCCGCGTTCCTGGCGCATTTCAGGCCCCGCTGTCCGTGCGCCTGCGCCGCACGACGCTCTGGACCTTGTTCATTCTGCTCAGCGCATGGTGCATCTATGATTTCGGCATCACACCCGCACGTATCTGGGAAGGTCTGGGGCGTTTCGGGCGCGTGGCCTCGTTCATGTTCCCGCCCCATGTCTGGACCAACTGGACCGAATTTTCCGAGATCCTGAACGGTCTGGGCGAAACCTTGGCCATCGCGTTTCTGGGCACGCTGCTTGGGGCGATTATTGCCTATCCCCTGTCGTTCCTCGGCGCCAAGAATATCAACCGGTTCAACTTTTTGCGCCTCAGTACGCGGCGCGGCTATGACGTGATCCGCGCGTTCGAAACCCTGATACTGGCGTTGATCTTTATCCGCGCCTTTGGCCTTGGGCCGCTGCCGGGTATCCTTGCTATTGCGGTTTCGGAAATCGGCACCTTTGCCAAGCTGTTCTCCGAGGCCCTTGAGAACACGTCGAACAAACCCATTGAGGGCGTCAAAGCCTCAGGTGGGTCGCGGTTTCAGCAGATCCGGTTCGCGATTTCGCCGCAGGTGAACCCCGTGATCCTGTCGATCCTTCTCTATAACTTTGAATCCAACGTGCGTTCGGGCACGATCCTTGGGATCGTGGGGGCGGGCGGCATCGGCTTTTTGCTGTCGGACCGGATCAGCGCGTACAAATGGGACGAAGCATGGTCGATCATATTTCTGATCATCGCCATGGTCTATGTGATCGACTGGCTGTCGGGGCTGATCCGGTCGCGCCTAATCGGCAAGGCCGATCTGGCGAAATGAGCGACGGCACACGGCGATGCACATGGCCGCGCAGAAGGGTCACGGTTCCCCAACCCCATCCGTCATGCGACGCATTATGATCATCGGCGGGTCAGGGGCGGGCAAGTCGACACTGGCCCGCAATTTGGGGGCGCGCCTGAACCTGCCCGTCTATCACATGGACCGAGAGGTGCATTGGCTGCCCGGTTGGGTGGAACGCCCCGCCAAGGACAAGGCCCCAATTGTGACGGCCATCGCCGCGCGTGATGAATGGGTGTTCGAGGGCGGGCATTCTTCCACCTATCGCCAACGCCTTGCGCGGGCCGATCTGTTGATCTGGGTCGATGCGCCGTTCTGGCGCCGTCTGTGGCGGGTGACATGGCGGGCGGTAAAGGGGCTGGGCCAAAGCCGCCCCGACCTTGCCGACAATTGCCCCGAAACCCTGAAAAACCTACCCGAATTCTGGCGCTTTCTCTGGACCACCAGAAAGAGCGCCCCTGAAAAGCTGGCCCGCACCTATGCCGAGGCCGATCTGCCAAAACATCACCTGCGCTCGTTCGCAGAGATCGACGCATTCTTAGAAAGGTTCCCGACATGAGCGGAGCAGGCACCAAAAACCACCTGACCGAGGCCCCCACCATCCACCCCCAAGCCACGGTGATTGATTGCGAACTGGGCCACTGGACCGAGGTGGGCAAAGGCACCTCGATGCGCGCCTCCAGCATGGGCGATTGGTCCTATATCACACAGGACTGTCACGTGGTCTGGACCACCATTGGCAAGATGTGCTCGATCGCCAATAGCACCCGCATCAACCCCGGCAACCATCCCACATGGCGCGCGGTCCAGCACCATTCGGTCTATCGCGCCGAGGCCTATGGGCTGGGCGAAGACGACCACGATTTTTTCGAGTGGCGCAAAAAGGACTGGGTCACAATCGGCCATGATGTCTGGATCGGGCATGGGGTGACCGTGACCGCAGGGGTCACCATCGGCACCGGTGCCGTAATCGGCGCAGGCGCGGTTGTGACGCGCGACGTCGCCCCCTACACAGTGGTTGGCGGGGTGCCCGCCCGCGAAATCAAACGCCGTTTCACCGAGGCTCAGGCAGAGGCCCTGATGCAGATTGCCGTCTGGGATTGGCCGCGTGAGCGCTACGCGGCGGCGCTTCCCGACATTCGCGCCCTCAGCATCGACGCCTTCATCGAAAAATACGCTTAGAGGCACAGGTTCAGGTTTTGGCGGATGTCGGAAACGAATACCGTTCGCGCCATATCTCAGGTCCAGTCATCCGCCGTACCGGCGTTTTGATCCGGGCTGGTCCTGAGTGTTTCTCTTCACGCCACTTTGCAACCGTTTGATGATCTGCCTCGATCTTCACCAAGTCAGTTTCTTCGAGAGCGCATTGCTTGCTTTGCGCCCCAGAAAAATGAAATGGGATCACCATTGGCGCCGGGCGGGTGCGGGACGCCTTCGACGATGCGACGAGGGTTTGCTCGGTTGTTTTGAGCGAGGTAGCTAAACACTTCTCTCAGAGGCAGGCCAAGCGGCAGTAAAGGAACTCGGGACCGCTACGGGTTCTGGCGCGGCGTAGGCACAGAACTTTATGTGCAGGTTGATGGGGCTCACAAGCTAACAGTGCACAACACTCTGGTTCAAAGGTGTCCAGGGGGCTTGCGGTATTCAATTCGAATTACAAGATTTAGACTTTGCAATGGAGGCGAGTACCGGAATCGAACCGGTGTACACGGATTTGCAATCCGCTGCGTCACCACTCCGCCAACTCGCCTCTTGTGGTGTGGGGCGGTGCCCCGGCGGAACGTGCGGCGAGAACCGTCGCTGCGTTCGGCGCTCTTATTGCCGGTTTTGAAATGCTTGTCCAGCCCAGTTTGTCACATGAATTTGCCCATTTTATGCATCGGGCCTGTGCGATGTTGGGAACAGTGGTGCGATCAATACGACCAAAGGGTCGTCTCGTGTTGCCGGGCTGGGAAAACTGTGGCAAAACAGCAGGAACTTCAACTAGACCGAAGAGTTTAGTCCATGACTGATTTTTCCACGCGCCGCCGCGTCATGGTGGATTCCCAGGTTCGTCCGTCGGACGTGACCAAATTCCCGATCATCGAAGCGATGCTGAGCGTTCCGCGCGAAGTGTACGTGCCCGAAGCACAGGCCGAAGCCGCCTATGTGTCGGAATGTGTCGATCTGGGCGAGGGGCGTGTTCTGCTGGAGCCGCGCACCTTCTCCAAGATGCTGGACGCGCTGAACCTGCAGAACGGTGAGCTTGTGCTCGACCTGGGCTGTGGCCTTGGGTATTCGTCGGCGGTGATCGCGCGCATGGTTGATGCGGTTGTCGCAGTCGAAGAAGACGCCGCGATGGCAGCGGATGCGCAGGCGAACCTGTCGGGCAACGACGTGGACAATGCCGCCGTGATTGAGGGGGCGCTGGCCGCTGGTGCGGCAAAGCACGGCCCCTATGACGCCATCATCATTGAAGGCGGGGTTGAGGAAATTCCCGCCGCAATCACCGATCAGCTGCGCGATGGCGGTCGGATAGTGGCGATCTTTATGGAAGGTTCTTTGGGCATCTGTCGCCTTGGTGTGAAATCTGGGGATGAGGTCGCGTGGCGTTTTGCCTTTAACGCGACGGCTCCGGTTTTGCCGGGCTTTTCACGTCAGGTTGCCTTTGCACTTTAAGCAGTGACCGAATGAACGGTTGCGCTGTCTGGTAGCCCCTTGAAGGGCATAAATAATAGAGCAGGATCAGATTGCGATGGGCGTGCGGGCTAAACTACTAGGGGCGGCAATGACCGCCATGATGGCCGTTGGGTCGGCCGGTGCATCGTGGGCGGAGACGCTGACAGATGCGCTTATCTTGGCATATCGCAACAGCGATTTGTTGGAACAGAACCGCGCGCTGTTGCGCGCTGCGGACGAAGACGTGGCACAGGCCGTAGCGTCCCTGCGTCCGGTTTTGGCGTTCATCGCGGATGCCGGATATGCGGACAACGGGATCACCGCCGCGGACTTTAGCGCCAGTGTCGCGCTGCAGGCTAGCCTCGACATCTATGACGGCGGGGCCAACCGCATCGCCATCGATTCCGCCAAGGAAAGCGTCCTGTCCACCCGCGCCAGCCTGATCTCAGTTGAGCAACAGGTGCTGTTGTCGGCGGTTGAGGCCTATATGGCCGTGCGCAGTGCGAATGAGACCGTCGCCCTTGGCCAGAACAACGTGCGTCTGATCACCGAGCAACTGCGTGCCGCCAAAGACCGGTTTGAGGTCGGCGATGTCACCCGCACCGACGTGTCGCTGGCGGAATCGCGTCTGGCCACGGCCCAGAGCAACCTTGTCGCAGGGCAGGGGGCACTGGCCGCCGCGCGTGAGGCGTATAAACTGGTGATTGGGGACTACCCCGGCACCCTCAGCGGCATCGCGCGTTTGCCCGATCTGCCCGACAGTTTGGATGAGGCCCGCGCGCTGGCCGTGCGCACCCATCCCGATATCGACGCGCAACAGCGCAGCGTGAAGGTGTCCGAGTTTACCCTGCTGCGCGCCCGTGCGGCCCGTGGCCCGTCCTTGTCGGCTACTGCGCGCCTGAGCGCGTCGGACGGCGGCGTGAATTCCAATTCGGTGGGTTTGACGTTGAACCAGACCCTTTATTCCGGTGGCGCCCTGAAATCGGTTGAACGTCAGGCACTTGCCGCACTGGAGGCGTCGCAATCCGGCCTGCACCGCAGTGTGCGTCTGGTTGAACAGGAGGTCGGCAACAGCTGGGCCGATCTGGCCGTGTCCACCGCCCAGATTCTGGCCAGCGATCAGCGTATTCGCGCCGCGCAGCTGGCCTTCGATGGCACCAAGGAAGAGGCGCGTTTGGGCGCACGGACCACGCTGGACGTGCTGGACGCGGAACAGGAACTGTTGGACGCGCGCACCGACCGCATTCAGGCCGAGAACGACCGCATCGTTGCGATCTACGCGGTTCTGGCGTCGATGGGCCTGTTGACGGTTGAGCATCTGAACCTTGGCATCCCGACCTACGATCCCGCCGACTATTATAACTCGGTGAAAAACGCGCCGATTTCGTCGCCGCAGGGCGATAAATTGGACCGTGTACTCAAGGCGATCGGTCAGAACTGATCGCGATTTTATCTGAGTGTTGAGGGGCGCGGGCATTCGCGCTACTATATCTAGAGTGTGACGAGAGGGTGCTTGATGCCGGATCCGGTTAAGAATGCTGAAATTGAGGACGTGCTGTCGTCGATCCGCCGTTTGGTTGCGGACGATGCGCCCGCCCCGATGGAGCCGCCCGCCACCCCCAAGGCCGAGGGCGCGGATAAGCTTGTCCTGACGCCCGCCCTGCGCATCCAGCCCCAAGAGAGCGAGGCCGAAGAGCCTGCCGAGGCCGAGGCGGCACCGACAGATGATTGGGAAGAGGTCACGCTTGAGGATCGCATCGCCGAGCTTGAGGCGGCTGTAGCATCGTCCGATGAGGAATATGAGCCCGACGGGTCCGAGGTTGAGGCGAGCGCGCCCGCAATGGACCTGTCCGCGTTCGAGGATGATACGTTCGAGCTGAGCCCCGAGCATGCGATTGCGCCCGAGCCTGAGGCAGAAGCCGCCGCGGAACCCGAGGCCGCAGAGGTGGTCGAGGATACCGCTCAAGAGGCAGAGGAAGAGTCCGCCGAAACCACGTCCGAGACCACCGAGGACAATGTGTTCGAAGACGAACTGTCCGAAGTGTTCGACGAAGAGATGCTGCGCGATCTGGTGAGCGAGTTCGTCCGCAAGGAATTGCAGGGCGAGTTGGGCGAGCGGATCACGCGTAATGTGCGCAAGCTGGTGCGTCGTGAAATCAACCGCGCCTTGGCCGCGCGCGATTTCGACTGATCTAATAACCCGCTGACGAGACACAAAAAAACGCGCCCAGACGGGCGCGTTTTTTTTACTCGTACGCGGAAACGGATCAGGCGGCTTCGGCCTGTTCCTGAACTTGGCGGCGTTCGCTTTCTTCACGCGACAGCGCGACCGAGGTGCGAACACCCTTGCCTACGAATTCCATCAGACCCGATACAACCCGTTCATTGGGGTCGATACCGGCACAGCTGAGGACCTCGCGTCCGTCACGCGACCGCGCCCAACGCGCGATCTGCTCAGGACCGTTTCCGTATTTTTTGTCGTCCGCAATGGCATCATCCAATGCGGCAAGCACCACTGCAGCGAACAATTTTCGGGCGCGGTTACCCTGTTCGTGATTAAAAGCAGTGCCATCAACGAAATCTACCATCTCGTCGTCCTTTTATTCTTGTTCTTGCATTTCCGGCGTGTTGGCGAATATGGCGGTTTTGTAACGATTCGGTATTCCATTTTTGGAATGGCACCTATGCATCTGATGCATGGCTCTGATCGTACCCCTGCCTGCGCCGCCTTGTCATAAGGCTGTGGGACAGATATAGGGTCGCCAATCCATACTTCAACCGCGTGACAAGGTGTGAAATGCCCAAGATCAACGGAAACGAGATCCGTCCAGGCAACGTTCTGGAACACAATGGTGGTCTGTGGGCCGCTGTCAAAGTTGACCACGTCAAACCCGGCAAGGGCGGCGCATTCGCGCAGGTCGAACTGAAGAACCTGCGCAACGGTTCGAAACTGAACGAGCGTTTCCGCAGCGCCGATAAGGTTGAGCGCGTCCGTCTGGAACAAAAGGACCAGACGTTCCTCTATGAGAGCGACGGCATGCTGGTGTTCATGGACACCGAAACCTATGAGCAGATCGAACTGCCCGCCGATATCCTTGGCGATCGCCGTCCGTTCCTGCAGGACGGTATGACGGTTGTGATCGAATACTATGAGGCCGAGGCGCTGAACGCGACCCTGCCGCAGAAAGTGACCTGCAAGATCGCCGAAACCGAGCCGGTCGTCAAAGGCCAGACCGCTGCCAACAGCTTTAAGCCCGCGATCCTTGAAAACGGCGTCAAAGTCATGGTGCCCCCGTTCGTGGGTCAGGACGAGGACATCGTCGTCAACACCGAGACCATGGAATACGCCGAGCGTGCCTAAGCGCCCACGACCCTGATCAGAGCGCGGCCTTCGGGTCGCGCTTTTGTTTTGGGGGCTTGATCTGAACGATTGTTCATTTATCACTGACCCATGGCACGCAAAACCGGATCGCATTCTGAAATCACCGGCCCCCTGATCCGTCAGGCCGCCGAAGAGCTGTTCGCGGAACATGGCTATGCGGCCGTGTCGATGCGCCAGATCGCGGCCAAGGTCGGTGTGCAGGCCGGTGCCCTCTATAACTACACGGCGGACAAGCAGAGCCTGCTGTTTGATATGATGCAGGCGCATATGGATGACCTGCTGGCGGCGTGGGGTGCCGAGGATAAGGGGCAGGGGCCGATGGACGCGCTAGAGGCGTTCACGCGGTTTCATATCCGTTATCACCTTGCGCGACCCAAGGCCGTGTTCATCGCCTATATGGAACTGCGCAATCTGACGCCTGAAAACTTTCAGGTGATCGAAGATTTGCGCAAGACCTATGAGACACACCTTGAGGACATCCTGCAGGCGGGCAAGGACGACGGGGCCTTTACCCTTGCGGACACGAAACTGGCAGCGATGGCGGTGATTGCGATGCTGACCGGTGTGACCACGTGGTATCGCGATGACGGGCGTCTGACACAGGACCGGATTGAACGGGTCTATTGGAATATGGTGCGCAAGGCCGTCGGGGCCTGATCCCCGTTTTACATTCGCGCATGTGTCGTTATACGGGCCTTGCAACCCAAGGAGAGCGCGATGACGTCCACCCCTCATGCAAGTGTATCAGCTTCTGCAGGCCGCCGTGTGGCGGGCTTTGTGACCCTTTACGGTCTTGGGGCGTTGTTGATCTATTTGGGCGCCACACATGGCTTTAGCGGCGTTCTGTGGCGTGTGTTCGTTCTGGCCATCGGGGTTGGGGCGTTGATGATGGGCGAACGGATGCGCCGCGCGACGTCGATGGCGATCCTGTTGACGGATGAGGGGTTGGTCACCAGCGATGGCACGGTTCTGGCGGCGCGCGACAACATCGCCAAGGTGGATCGCGGCACCTTTGCAGTCAAACCGTCCAACGGGTTCTCGGTGATCCTGAAAACGAAACAGCCGTTCCTGTGGGCACCGGGTCTTTATTGGCGGTTCGGCAAACGTCTTGGGATCGGGGGCGTCACCGCCCCCGCCGCATCGAAATACATGTCGGAAATGTTGATGGCGTCGCTGGCCGAAGAGGCGGCCAACGACTGATCCCTGATCAGGACGTGCCGTCGTCCGATCCCGCCAGCGGGATTGACGGCATAAACCGCGGACGCGTCACCACGATGTTTTCAAACCGGTCAAGGTCCAGACCGACCTTGTCCCAGTTCGTCTGAAAATCCGAACGCGTTTCCACGATGATGACCGTATCCAGCGCGGCCATCACGGGAATGTATTTCGCGTAATCGGCCAGTTCGGCTTGGGTCATGTCGGTATAGGTGCCCGTGCTATGCGACCACAGCAGGGTTAGTTCGCGACTTGGGTTGTCGAGCGTGCATTCGGCTGTGCATTGGACCGACGTCACACGAATACGACCGTCGTTGCCTTTGCCCGCCACCAGATATTTGAACACATTGCCGAGCCCGTTCAAAGTTGCGGGCGTGATCTGGGCGTTCTGGCGGCTGATCATGTCCGAGATCGTATACGCGGCCTTCATGTTCACGTTGCGCGCCTGATAGCCTTGGAAAAAGACCATGCTGCCCACGTACCACCACACAAGGGCGGGCAGGATCAGGACAGCTTCGGCGACGAGGCTTGCGCGTTCATCGCGGGCGAATTCGGTGATGCGGTTGCGCAGTAGATGAAACAGGACCATGCGCTTAGTTCCCCTCGGGTTCGTTCACAAAGGCCGACGTCGCCGTCAGCGGAAAACCGTCTTCGTGCTGGGCCTGCATCGCAAGGGCAAGGCCCGCCCCGGGCAGGAACGGATCGATCAGAACGCAGGCGCGGATCAGGATCATCTCGTTCTCGACACCCGGTTGGAAGGACAGGGCGGGGTTCTGCGGCTGGCTGCGGTCAATACAGTTCGCGCCGGGATCGGGTGTCTGCCAACCCGCATTGGTGACGTTGTACATCTCCAGCAGTAATTGGTTTTCGCAATCGGCGATCACATTGCCCGCGCCGTCGCACACGGCCTCTTTGAGGACCTTTTCCGTGACCTTCGGCCATTTCCCAAGGCGCAGGTCGCGTACAGCGATATCAAGCCCACGGTCCAACATTGCCTGTCGGATCAAAATCACTGACAGCTCAAAGCTGGACACGAACAGCGTGATAAACACCGGCACGATCAGAACAAAGTCCAGCGTGGCCGTGCCATCCTCGCGCCGTGTCAGGTCGCGCAAGCGGGTCAAGAGAGAGCGGATCGTCATATCATGTCCCTCAGTTGATCAGACGCAGTTTGTTGATCGAACGCGCAATGCTGGTGAACACATCCGTCAGGGACGAACCGTCCGCTTCATAGAAATGCCCTGCGGTCGTGGCACAGTTTTTCAGGATCGCCTCACTGCTGGAGGTGGTTTCAAAACCGACGGTATAGACAAGGATGCTATTGTCACGGGCCACATCACAGATGTTCAACAGGCGCTCGTTCTTGACCGAGCCGCCGTGATCCAGAACCGGATCACTGAGCCAAGACCAGCCAGCGTACCATGCGGTCGTGAACTGCTGCCACACCTCGGGATAGACCATCTGAACGGCGATCGAGCCTTCGGTCACGGTTTCTGTCGAGGTGGTTGTGGTCGTCGTGCATGTGCGCCCGCGCCACCAACGGCCACGGCTACAGGTCGTCGTCGTGGTGGTGTATTCATAGGACAGACCCTTGCCATAGGGCTCGTCATACCATTTGCCGTCGCCGGTAAAGTAATATTCGTCCGTCGAGGCGCGATAGATCGAATAGAAATCCTTGTTCGACTTGTCCACATAGCGCCAGATCGGCGAGGGACCGCTGCGGAACTCTTGTTTCAGGTAGTGTTGACTGGTGTTCACACCATCCGTCATCAAAACCACAACCTTGAGGCCCTTGGTCGTCGCAGCATCCAGCGGGCGGTCGGCAAAGTCCGGCTCGGTCGCCGTGGCACCGCCGGTGCGGTCCTCGGTGGCGAGGCTGGCGATCACCCTGTTCATTTCGGGGTTCAACAGGGACACGCCCCATTTCATACCCAGATCAATCGACGTGTTGCCCGAGGCACTCAGGTTGTTGATCAGGTGATTCAGGTTCGAATGGTGGCCAACGAACGGACGGATGGTGCGCCAGTCCTCGGTACGGCAGGTCCATGCGCCCGGCGTGCTTTCCGCACCGCGCCACGGGTCGAAATGGCCGGTGCGATCCACCAGTTCCGTTGCGGACAAATCGTATTGGATAAAGTCCTCGGCCTGAAAGTTGACGCAATGCGACGAACGGTGTTCGCTGGTCACGTCATAAATCGTGTTGGGCGTTTCGCCCTCTGCAACGCCGACGTTGTCGATCGCATCAAGCAGGGCCTCGCCCACCACAACCTGTTCCGCATAGGGGATCAGCGAGATCGACACGATACCCGGTTCGACCGAGCAGTTGCCCGATGAATTCACCGGCGCATTCGGGTTGCACAGCATCATCCAGCCGAATTCTTTGGCGGCGTCCTGTAGTTCATACAATTTGGATTTGCCCGAACTGGAAGGATCACCCATCGAACCGGACACGTCCACAATCAGCGAAATTTCGATGTCACTGATGCCTTCTTCGGCCGAGGACGCGGCATAGGCGTTCATATACTCAACGCCCAACATATTCATGAACAAGGTGTCCACGCGGGCGTTCGCCGTCGCATCAACGCGACGATAGTTCAAAATCCCGTCCGAGGTCGGCGGATCAACATCGGTTGTGCCAAGATATTCGGACAGGTTCGCCTTGGCGAAATAGTCCTGAACCACCGTTTTGGGGTCTTCGGTCTGGCTGAGGTCGGTGGCGGCCAGAACCGCGCGGTCCAGCGTGTTTTGTAGGTTCACGCGGTTGGTTTCGTTGCGAACGATGTCGATCCCAATCCCGAGACTCCAGAGCATCAGGATGAAAATGAACATCCCGAACAGAACCAACGAACCGGACTCATCGCGTCCAAAGCGCTTCATCAGGGCCTGATACAGCCCCAACACCTCAGTAGCGTTCATTTTCTGCTTCGAACGACGCAACCGCATCATCACACTTCCTCATACCCGATCCGCAGCCACGCGGAATTCCGTCCATACCAATGGACACACTTCACCCCGTCAAAAGACTACATCCTTTCGGGGTGGTGGTTTTGGGGCGCAAATGTGGCGAAATCTGGGAAGTTACTGAAAGATCGGAATTAAACGCATTCACCGGCGTGCATTGTTGCGTCCGCCTGAACAGTGTTTGCAGAATTCCCGCATTTGGTGAGAGGCGCACCCTAACCGAGAGGTAACAGCTGCCGTTTACTCTTCTGATGGAAACTCAGCCGAGTCGCCCCATTTCATATTCGTAGGGAGGGAATATGGCAGTGATCAAAGAACCCAGTTTCCGGGAATCCGTGGACATCATGTTCAATCAGGCGGTTGCCTTGATGGACTTGCCGCCGGGGATCGAGGAGAAAATCCGCGTCTGTAACTCGACCTACACGGTCCGGTTCGGCGTGCGTCTGCGGGGACAGATGCATACGTTCACCGGCTATCGCTCGGTGCATTCGGAACATATGGAACCGGTCAAGGGCGGCATCCGCTATGCCTTGGCCGTGGATCAGGACGAGGTCGAAGCGCTTGCCGCGCTGATGACGTTCAAATGCGCACTGGTTGAGGCGCCGTTTGGCGGCTCCAAGGGGGGCTTGTGCATTGATCCGCGTCAGTGGGAAGAGCATGAGCTTGAACAGATCACGCGCCGCTTTGCGTTCGAATTGGTCAAGCGTGACCTGATTAACCCGTCCCAGAACGTACCGGCCCCCGACATGGGCACGGGTGAACGGGAAATGGCGTGGATCGCCGACACCTATCGCCGGATGAACACCACCGACATCAACGGCAACGCCTGTGTCACAGGTAAACCGGCGCATGCGGGAGGTATCCAAGGTCGGGTGGAGGCCACGGGGCGTGGCGTTCAATATGCGCTGCGCGAATTCTTCCGCCACCCCGAGGACGTCAAGGCCGCCAACCTGTCCGGCACGCTGGATGGCAAACGCGTCATTGTGCAGGGTCTGGGCAACGTGGGTTATCACGCGGCCAAGTTCCTGCAAGAAGAGGACGGATCGCACATCATCGGCATCATCGAACGCGACGGGGCTCTTTATAACCCCGAAGGTCTGGATGTTGAAAAAGTGCGCGAATGGATCGTCAAGCACGGCGGCGTTTCGGGCTATCCCGATGCGACCCACCATGCCGAGGGCGGCGCGGTTCTGGAAGAAGAATGCGATATCCTGATCCCCGCCGCGCTTGAGGGCGTGATCAACATGGGCAACGCCGAACGTATCAAGGCGCCCCTGATCATCGAGGCCGCAAACGGTCCCGTCACCGCCGGAGCCGATGACATCCTGCGCAAGAAAGGCACGGTGATCATCCCCGACATGTATGCCAACGCGGGCGGTGTGACGGTGTCCTATTTCGAATGGGTCAAGAACCTCAGCCACATCCGGTTTGGCCGTATGCAGCGCCGCCAAGAAGAGGCGCGGCATGAATTGATCGTGCGCGAACTGGAACGTCTGGATGAATTCCTTGGCGACAAATGGTCGATGACCCCCGACTTTAAGGCGCAATACCTGCGCGGGGCGGGCGAGCTGGAGCTGGTGCGCTCGGGTCTGGATGACACCATGCGCACGGCCTATCAGGCGATGGCCGACGTATGGCACAGCCGCGATGACGTGCGTGACCTGCGAACTGCGGCCTATTTGGTGGCCATCGGTCGCGTCGCGGGCAGCTATACCGCCAAGGGTCTATAGGCGCGAAAACGCGGTCATCGTGACGGGGCCACGGCTGGACTTTGGCCCCGTCACACACGATATTACCGGGATGAGCCTGCCCCCCGGATTCTTAGACGAATTGCGAACACGTGTGTCCCTGTCCCAAGTGGTCGGGCGCAAAGTCATGTGGGACAAGCGCAAGTCGAACCAAGGCAAGGGCGACCTGTGGGCGCCGTGCCCGTTCCATCACGAAAAAACCGCATCTTTTCATGTGGATGACCGCAAGGGGTTCTATTACTGCTTTGGCTGTCACGCCAAAGGGGATGCCCTGTCGTTCATTCAGGAAACGGAAAACGTCGGGTTCATGGAGGCGGTTGAAATCCTTGCCGATGAGGCGGGGATGCAAATGCCCGCGCGCGACCCCAAAGCCGCGCAAAAAGCCGACCGCCGCACCCAGTTGATCGAGGTGATGGAGCAGGCGGTTCAGTTCTTTCGCCTGCAACTGAAAACCGGTTCGGCGGGGCCTGCGCGCGATTATCTGGCCGGTCGTGGATTGTCGCCTGCCGCGCTTGACCGGTGGGAAATCGGGTTCGCGCCGGACGGGTGGCAGAACCTGTGGGACCATCTGACGGGCAAGGGCGTTGCGCCCGATCTGATCCTTGGGGCCGGTCTGGCCAAGCCATCCGATCGCGGCAAGAACCCCTATGACGTGTTTCGCAACCGGATCATGTTTCCGATCCGTGATGCGCGGGGGCGGGCCATCGCCTTTGGCGGGCGGGCCATGGACCCCAATGACAACGCGAAATACCTGAACTCGCCCGAGACTGACCTGTTTGATAAGGGGCGCAGTCTGTACAATCACGGCCCCGCGCGTGAGGCCGCAGGGCGTGAGGATAACCCCCTGATCGTGGCCGAGGGCTATATGGACGTGATCGCCCTGTCCGAGGCGGGGTTTCGCGCGACTGTGGCCCCGCTTGGCACGGCGGTGACCGAGCACCAATTGCATATGCTGTGGCGCATTTCGCCCGAGCCGGTCATCGCGCTGGATGGGGATACCGCCGGTTTGCGCGCGGCAATGCGGGTGATCGACCTTGCGCTGCCCCTGCTCGAGGCGGGTAAGGGGCTGCGCTTTGCGATTATGCCGGCGGGGCAGGACCCCGATGATGTCATCCGCGCCGGTGGGCCCGAGGCGGTGGCGGACGTTCTGGCACAGGCGCAACCGATGGTGCGTCTGCTGTGGCAACGCGAAACCGAAGGCAAGGTGTTCGACAGCCCCGAGCGCAAGGCGGCATTGGACAAGGAACTGCGCATCGCGATTTCCAAGATCAAGGACCCGTCCCTAAAGCTGCATTATGGGCAGGAAATCAAAGCCCTGCGGGAAGAGCTGTTCGGGTATCAACCGGCGGCGCGTCGTGAATGGTCGGGCGAGCGGTCCTTTGGCGGTGGGTTTGGCGGCAAGGGTGGGCGCGGTCGTGCCCCGTGGCGCGGTGCCCCAGCCCCCGTTCTGAGCAGCACAAAGACCTCGACCCTTGTGACCGCGACGCCCGAACACCACGCCGAAATGCGTGAGGCGGTGATCTTGGCGACCTTGATCACGCACCCCTGCTTGATTGAGGAATTCGAGGGCGAACTGGAACGCCTGCACCCCCGCACCGAGGATCACCACCGCATTTGCACCACGTTGATCGCGATGCTGGATGACGAGATGCCGACCGATCTGCGTGCCGGTTTGACCGCACGCATCGGACCCGCCCCCCTTGAAAAGCTGTTCCGCCAGAGCCATGTCCAGATTGCCCCGCCCATGCGCAATCCACATGATACGGAAAAGGCCCGCCTGTGTATTTCAGAAGAACTGGCCAAGCTACGCGTCGCAGAGGGGGCAGAAACAGAAATCGAGGATGCGATCAGCGAGCTGTCGCTGGCCGAGGACGAGCGCCTGACATGGCGTTTGCGTCAATTGGCCGACCAACGCAGCCGTATGGGCCGCAGCGGGGATGAGGATAAGGCGGATTTTGACATCGGCCCGAACGGGGCGCGGATGGACCGAGATGAACGCAACGCCTTTGACGAACTGCTGGGCAAGATCGGATTTTCAAAGGACCAAGGGGGGGCATCGTGACGTTCTGGCGACGATGCCTTAAAGAAAACACGGTTAAACGGGTGCGCATCTTTTTGATTCGCGATATTGATTCGGACGATGCAGATTCCGAATCAGCTTCCCGCTTATAGGAGCAACGAATGGCCGCAAAAGATAACGACGACCGTAAGAACGACGATCAGGATGATGACGTATCCCTGGACATGAGCCAGGCCGCCGTCAAAAAGATGATCGCCGAAGCGCGGGAGCGGGGCTATATCACCTACGAGCAGTTGAACCAGGTTCTGCCGCCCGATCAGGTGTCTTCGGAACAGATCGAGGACGTTATGTCCATGCTTAGTGAAATGGGCATCAACATCATCGAAGAAGAAGACGCCGAAGAGGACGATCAAAAAGGGTCGACCGCCGTCGTTCAGACCTCAAGCGCGCGCGAAGTCGCCGTATCGACCACCGAGACCGAAAAGCTGGACCGGACCGACGATCCGGTGCGTATGTACCTGCGCGAAATGGGCTCGGTCGAACTGTTGTCGCGTGAGGGCGAAATCGCCATCGCGAAACGGATCGAGGCCGGCCGCAACACCATGATCTTGGGCCTCTGCGAGAGCCCGCTGACCTTTCAGGCGATCACGATCTGGCGCGACGAACTTCTGAACGAAGAGATTCTGCTGCGCGATGTGATCGACCTTGATGCGACCTTTGGCCGTTCGATGGAAGACGACGAGGACGAAGAGCCCGTTGTCAGCAACCTGAACGTCAATGCCGCCCCCAAGAAAGAAGAGAACAGCCAGCCCGAGTTGGACGCCGACGGCAACCCGATCAACGACGACGACGACGACGATGATGAGCAGGCCAACATGTCGCTGGCTGCGATGGAAGCCGCGCTTAAGCCGCGCGTGCTGGAAACGCTGGACCTGATCGCGCGCGACTATGGCCAACTGGCCGAGATGCAGGATCTGCGGATGTCGGCGACCCTGATGGAGGATAACTCGTTCTCGGCAGGCGAAGAAGAGGCCTATCAGAAACTGCGCGCCGAGATTGTTGAACTGGTGAACTCGCTTCACCTGCACAACAACCGGATTGAGGCCCTGATCGACCAGCTTTACGGCATCAACCGCAAGATCATGTCGATCGACAGCGCGCTGGTAAAGCTGGCGGACCAAGCCCGCATCAACCGTCGCGAGTTCATTGAGGAATATCGCGGCTATGAGCTGGACCCGAACTGGCTTGACCGTATGGCCGAGAAATCCGGTCGTGGCTGGCAGGCGTTCATCGAACGCTCGGGCGACAAGGTCGTCGATCTGCGCGCCGAAATGGCCCAAGTCGGTCAATACGTCGGCGTCGACATCAGCGAATTCCGCCGCATTGTCCAACAGGTGCAAAAGGGTGAAAAAGAGGCCCGTCAGGCCAAGAAAGAGATGGTTGAGGCCAACCTGCGCCTCGTGATCTCGATCGCCAAGAAATACACCAACCGCGGCCTGCAATTCCTTGATCTTATTCAGGAAGGCAACATCGGCCTGATGAAGGCGGTGGATAAATTCGAATACCGTCGCGGGTACAAATTCTCGACCTATGCGACGTGGTGGATCCGTCAGGCGATCACCCGTTCGATTGCCGATCAGGCCCGCACGATCCGTATTCCGGTCCACATGATCGAAACGATCAACAAGCTGGTCCGGACCGGTCGTCAGATGCTGCACGAAATCGGCCGCGAACCCACGCCCGAGGAACTGGCGGACAAGCTGCAGATGCCGCTGGATAAGGTCCGCAAGGTGATGAAAATCGCCAAGGAACCGATCAGCCTCGAAACCCCGATCGGGGATGAGGAAGACAGCCAGCTGGGCGATTTCATTGAGGATAAGAACGCCGTTCTGCCGCTGGACAGCGCGATTCAGGAAAACCTCAAGGAAACCACGACCCGCGTTCTGGCCTCGCTCACCCCGCGTGAGGAACGGGTCCTGCGGATGCGGTTCGGCATCGGTATGAACACCGATCACACCCTCGAAGAAGTCGGCCAACAGTTCAGCGTGACCCGCGAACGGATCCGTCAGATCGAGGCCAAGGCGCTGCGGAAACTCAAACATCCCAGCCGCTCGCGCAAGCTGCGCAGCTTTTTGGATCAGTAATCAAAAGCGCCCTTCGGGGCGCTTTTTCGTAGAACCAAGCTCAACCTGCCGCTCGATGCATCGCATCGGGCCGCGCCCGACCCTCCCCATGGGAGGGCGCGATGCGCCACCCAGGATCGGGCGCTCGGCTGTTTCAAACGCGTCGCGGGAAAGTTAAGTATTCGCTATGCAAACGATTTTCGACATTCCGACACGCGGGCAGGGCCTGTATGAATTCACCGAACAGGTCGCGGCGTGGGTGGATGGGGCCGATGACGGTCTGCTGACCCTCTTGGTGCGCCACACCTCGGCCAGCCTGTTGATCCAGGAAAACGCCGACCCCGAGGTGCGCACCGATATGCGCAACTTTTTCGCGCGTCTGGTGCCGCCGTCCGATCACCCGTCGATGTCCTATCTGACCCACACCTATGAGGGCCCTGACGACATGCCCGCGCACATCAAGGCCGCGATGTTGCCTGTCAGCTTGTCGATCCCCGTCGCGGCGGGGCGGATGATGCTGGGCACATGGCAGGGGATTTACCTGTTTGAGCACCGCAACGCCCCGCATCGCCGTCAGGTCGCTGCCCATTTTCTGGCGGGGTGAGTCGCAAACGCATCATATTTCTAGTGGTTAAAATTCAGCACTACCCAAAGTGTGGGCGCGTCCCTATAGTGGCTGTGGATAACTGCTAGATCACACCGAGGTACAGGCGATGCGCTGTCCGTTTTGCCAGAATGTCGATACCCAAGTGAAGGACTCGCGGCCTGCTGAAGACCACGTTGCGATCCGACGCCGCCGTTTCTGTCCCGCCTGTGGGGGGCGGTTTACGACCTATGAACGCGTGCAATTGCGCGACCTGACCGTCATCAAATCGAACGGTCGCCGCGAAGATTTCGATCGGGATAAGCTGGAACGCTCAATCCGGATCGCGTTGCAAAAACGCCCTGTGGAACCGGATCGCCGTGATCAGATGATCTCGGGCATCGTGCGCCGGCTTGAGAGCATGGGCGACACCGATATTTCGTCCAAAACCATCGGCGAAATCGTGATGGAAAGCCTCGCGCGGATCGACACGGTGGCCTATGTGCGCTTTGCCAGCGTCTATAAGAATTTCCAAGCCGCAGACGATTTTGACAAGTTTGTCAGCGAGTTGCGGCCGCCCGTCACCCCCGAAGAGTGAGCATTCCCGCAATGGATCGCCGATTTATGGCGCTGGCCCTGTCGATGGGGCGGCGCGGGATGGGCAAATGCTGGCCCAATCCTGCGGTGGGCTGTGTGATCGTCAAGGACGGCGTGATTGTCGGGCGCGGCTGGACCCAACCGGGTGGCCGTCCCCACGCCGAGGTCGTCGCCTTGGCCCAAGCGGGCGAAGCTGCGCGCGGCGCAACCGCCTATGTCACCCTCGAACCTTGTGCCCATACCGGCAAAACCGGCCCCTGCGCCGAGGCATTGGTCAACGCCGGTATTGCCCGCGTCGTGTCCGCCATGACCGACCCCGATCCGCGCGTCGCGGGACAGGGGCATGCGATACTGGAGCGCGCTGGCGTCTCTGTCACCGTCGGTGTGCGCGCGGATGAGGCGGCGGCGGACCACTGGGGGTTCTTGTTGAACCGCGTTGAAGGTCGCCCGTTCCTGACCCTGAAGCTGGCCAATTCATTTGATGGTCGCATTGCCACCGCCACGGGCGAAAGCCAATGGATCACCGGCCCCGAGGCGCGCCATCTGGTCCACGCCATGCGCGATTGTCATGACGCGGTGATGGTGGGGGGCGGCACGGCGCGCGCCGATGATCCGCAACTGACCGTGCGTGGGTTTGGCGCGCGGGCCCAGCCCCTGCGCGTGATCTGTGCGCGGCGGTTGGACCTGCCCCTGTCGGGTCGGCTGATCGCGACGGCGGCCGAGGTACCGACGGTGATTTGCCATGGTGACGATGCGCCGTCTGAGCTGCGCGATGCATGGGCGGGTGCCGGAGCGCGTTTGGTGCCCGTGGCGGTCGCGCCCGGTGGGCATCTGGATATGGCGGCGGTTCTGGCCGAGCTTGGCACGCTGGGCGTCACGCGCGTGTTTTGCGAAGGCGGGGGCAGTTTGGCGGCGTCGTTGTTGAACGCGGGGTTGGTGGACCAACTGATCGGCTTTACCGCGGGTGTGGCCCTTGGGGCCGAGGGGCGTCCGTCCCTTGGCGCGATGGGGATTGACCGTCTGGCCGAAGCACCGCGATTTGACCTGATCCGCACGGCCCAGATCGGCGCGGATGTCCTGCACGTCTGGCAACGTCCGAACCCGTTTCTGGGCGATTAACGCCAGAGCGACGCGCGACTTGCGAACAGGCCCTGCAGTTTTGACAGGCTGCGGTTGAACGGTCCGGGCGTCGGCACCGTGCCCTGTTCCAGTCGCGTCATAATGACCTCGGGAGGGGCGGGTGTACGCATCACCGGATCGAAATAGCGTGGATAACCGATCAACACCGCATGGGCGAGCGCGACCACATCCGGACGCGCGCCGCGCCGCGCCGGTGTCGGGGCCAGGTCGCGGGTCAGACCCCAGCCTGCATAGAACGGCGCGCCAAGACATGTCACCGGCACCCCGCGCAATAGCGCCTCAAACCCCGTGGTCGAGGTCAGGGTCCACACCTCATCCACCTTCGACAAAAGCGCGCCCATGTCGCCCCCCGGCATGATCCGGTCGGCCAGCGTCAGAACCTCATCCGGCACCGCGCCGTCGCGTAATCCGGCCACCACGTCGGGGTGCGGTTTGTAGATGATATAGGCGTCCGGATTGTCCGCCCGCGCGCGGCGCAACAGGTCCGCGTTGGTTTTCACGCCCCCCGTCGCGCCCTTGGTGATGGATGCGTCATCGCCGACCTGACCGGGCACCAAAATAACGTGCCGGTCGTCGGGGAGATCTACCGCGACGTCGCCTACCAGATTATATTTCGTCAGGTTTGCGTTGGTGATCCGCGTGATCAAACGCTCAGTACGGCGGCGTTCGCCCTCGGGCAAATTGGGCGCGGCATTGATGAGGTCCTCAAGGTCGCTGGGCGCGGTCGGGTCATAGTAAATCCCCCTCCGATCCAGCGACAGCGACAGGGGCGGGATCAACTCGGCCCCCAATCCGCGCGACCGGATCACCCCGTCCTCAACCCGCGCGGCGGTGTCGGGGGCCTGATCCGCCTTGTTCGCCCAAACCATACAGGGACGATCTCCGCGCGGCGTTTCGGTGAACCGCATCCCGCCATAGCCGCCGTATATCTGGCGCATATGCGGACGTTTCCACAGACGCATCCCGACCGCGTCCCATCCCGCGTGATCGTCGCGCCACGCGCGTGCCTCGGCCTCAAGCGCGGAAATCGCGTCCTCAATCGGGCAAAGACGGTCCAGATGCGGATCATACCACGTGGGCGCCAGCATCATCGCCCCTGCGAACAGTTGCGTGCGGGTCAGGGTCCGTGTGCGGCGCGGCACGGGGTTTTCATCAAGGCTCAGCCCCCAGCCCGCATAGAACGGCTGACCAAAGACGCGCGGCTTGTGCCCTGCCATGATCGCCTCAAACCCGAACTGGGACGACACTGTGTACACCCCGACCGCCCCGTCCAGCAGGGACCATGGCGATACCGGATCGGCAAACAGGGACACGCGGTGATTTTCGTCCTCGGGCCCGAAATATCCGGCGCGGAAACCGGCGATGGTCTCTGGGTGGGTCTTGATCAGGATTTGTGCGCCCGGATGTTCGATTTGTGCAAAAGCCAACATCTCTTTGAACAGCGCGGAACCTGCGCCTGAGGCCGTGACCGAGGCATCATTCAGGGCCTGATCGATCACCAGAACATAGCCCGGCGCGGGGCAGGGCGCATCTAGCAGGTGGGCGTTGTATTTGGAGAGGTGCAGGTGGCGAATGCGGCCTAATGCGTCGCGTCCTCGGGATAAAATCGCCCCGTCATCCAGTGGGGCCGAAGTCAGGATTTTCTCGATCCGAGAGGGGCTTGTCGGATCAAAGTAAAGTCCATCCTCATCAATCAGAATACCCAGCGGTCCACGTCCACCCGCGCGCCCTGGATGAACGGACCGCAGGAATGCGTCCTCAAACCGTACCAGAGGAACGCCGCTCTTTTGCGCCATTTTCTCACCGCGATGGGCGGTCGGCGATTTGCCCCAGACGCCAATCATGTCGCCGTCACGCGGATAGCCCAGTGAAATGTCGAAATTGGACAGGTCTAGAATGCGGCGCAACCGGCGATTTGTCAGAAAACCACCGTTAAAAACGCGCAGCCGCCGGCGTGGTGTCCCATCGCCGGCGGCCAGATGTGGTTCGATGAACGTGTGGTTCATCCGGCGGTTAGTTTCCGCTGATCGAACTGACCGAATTCACGCCCGCCGCGGCACCAGTCAGGATCGCAAGAGTTTTCTGCCATTGGACATAGGGCGCCTCGGTCACATAGACGGTGTCCCCGTCGCGGATCGAGAAATCGCGCGCCATGAACATGCCCGTGGGTTCGGTCAGATCAAGAACATAGACGATCCGCTGATCACCCGTCAGGTCGTTGCGGGCCAGAACGGCATTGGCGATTTCGGCGGGTTCATTGCGGAACACAAAGACGCCGGTCGGATCGGCGAGGTTCGTGTTCAAGCCGCCGACCGTGGCAATCGCCTCAATCGCCGAGAGGGTCTGGCTCTCGAACGGGACGATGCTCTGGGCGCCTGTCGCGCCAAGGGCGGAATAGGCGCGCGTGTCTTCTTCGACCAGAATGCGGTCACCGGACCGCAGCGCGATGTCCAGCTCCCCATGTTCATAGAGATCCTGCAGCCAAACCGTGCCGCGTTCATTCCCACGGATCAGGGTGACGCGCGCGATCTCGGGTTCGATCGCAACGCCGCCCGCTTGGGCCAGCATCGCCGTCAGGGTGCGGGTCGGGCGTTCGATGGCATAGACGCCCTGTGCGCCGACCTCACCGATCAGGGACACGGTCGCGCCATCACCGGCGATGCGACGCACCAGAACCTGCGGGTCCGGCGTTTGCGCGTCCAGTTTTTCGGTGATGATCTGGCGCAGACGTTCAGGGGTGTTGCCCGCCGCGCGGATACGACCCGCATAGGGCACAAAGATATAGCCAGAGCCGTCGACCTGAACCTCTTCCAAAACGCTGCTGTTGACGCCGCGTTCGGCCAATAGACCCTCATCCACGTTCTCGTAAACCGTCAGGCCAAGCGTGTCGCCCGGGCGGATCACGTCGGAACCGGACACCCCCGCGTTCAACAGCGAGTTGGGAAAGCCAAGCGCGGGCACAACCGAGGTTGCGCGCGTCACGCGGTCATTGACGGAGACCACAAAAGCGTCACCGCTTTTCTGGACGGAACCTTCGAAAATCTCACGTTTGGTGGGGCCGGACCGGGGCAAACCACAAGCCGCAACGGTGGCCACAAGCGCCAACAGGGCCACCATTCGGGCCCCACGGGAATATCGGATTGTCACTGCCTGCGCTCCTCGCGAAAACGAAACTGCCTTAATTTTTTTTCATAAGGGTACAGAATTTCGAACAAAAATCCAGTGGCATATGCGTGAAAACCCTATTTCACGACGACCAACTGTTGCCGAGGTGCCGCTGTTCCAGTGATCAGCGCGTCATAGGGGTCATCAGGGCACAGCATCAGATCGACCACTTGGCGCAGCAATTGCCGCCGTCCGCGCGCCGAATAGAACCCTCCGGCAAGCTGGGATGTCTCCAGCAAAAACCGTCGGTAATCGCGATAGGCGCGGCTGTCGGGGCGGTTGGGTTGTGCGAAAAATTCGGCCAGCGGCAGGTCGGAAACGAATTCCGGTTTCGCATAGACCGCATCGCCGAACACCTTGAGGGGCATCCCCCGCCACAGCACCTGTTGCGCGGCGGTTGAGTTCACGGTGATCGCACTACGCGCAGAATCCAGCAGTCGCGCCAATTTCCCACCGCGCACGTAATGCACGCGGTCATCAACGCCCAACTCTTTGGAAAGACGCCGTAATTCGGTGCGCAACGGCACGCGCCCGTCCTCAAGCGGGTGGGCCTTGAACACCAGATGGTGGTGGCTGGGCGCGCCTTTGGCAAAGCCCTCAAGCGTCACGCGCAGGAAATCGGTCATCGTGTCAAACGGCCCGTGCGCGCGGAAACTGGCGTCATGTTCCAGTTGCAAAAGGACCAGATGATAGGGAAAGCCGCCGTGCTTGATCCGCTGGGTCGCGACGAACCGTTCCAGCGCCTGAAACGGCATCAACAACAGGCGCCGCAGGTACAGCTGAAACTCGCGGGTCACGGGGATGGACCGGTGCGGTTTGAAATTGGCGTAGCGTTTGTTCCAGAACATCACAAAGTGATGGTAGAGCGCGCCGTAAAAGATGTGGTGACGCATGTCGCCCCAATGGGCGGGGGCGTCGGGTTGGTCGGGATCGACGCGTTCTAATGCGCGCTGCATGTCGGAAACGGTCATATCCATCAGGCGCGAATGCCCGTTCGATCCACCGCGCTCATAGGTCACCCAATAGGGGCGCAGGTAGCCCTCTTCGAAGACATGGATGCCAAGACCCAGTTCGCGCGCGATTTCAACCGCATGGGCGTGGATGGGGCGCGTGTCGCCGTAAAGAACAATGTCGGTGATACCGCGCTCGCCACAGATGTCGCGAAACCGGTCGGGCCAGGTGTCGGCGGCGTCAAGGAACGGGATATAAGAGGCCTTGTGCGGCCAAAACGCCTGATCCCCGCGATTGAACCCCACGCGCCAGACCTGAGCGCCCGAGGCGCGCAACATCTTGCCAAGCTTGGCAAAAAACGGCCCGTGCGGCCCCTGTAGAAACAGAAAGACGCGGTCTTTGCCAATCTGGGTTTTCATCATGCGTGCGGTCATCATATTGGTCCCTGATACACGGGGTTATGCGCTCAGGTCACTGGGAATTCGTTAACTCTCTTGGGTATACGCACTGAAATAAGACGCTTTTAGGGCGTGTTGCAGGAATTCACAGGGTCGTGGCACGGCTTGCCCTTGGGACATAGTCGCGCTACGCCGGTGTCAGGGTCAAAAAGGAACGGACCATGTTCACAGGAATTATTACCGATATCGGTGTGGTGAAATCGCTTACGCAACGCGGGGATCTGACGGCGCGCATTGGCACGTCCTATGACCCTGATGGAATTGCGCTGGGTGCGTCGATTGCGTGTGATGGTGTGTGCCTGACGGTCACGGCCAAGGGGCAGGGTGACGATATGGCGTGGTTTGACGTCGATATCTCGGCCGAGACCGTGTCGAAAACCGCCGTGGGCGCATGGGTCGTCGGTCGTCGTCTGAACCTCGAACGCGCGCTGAAACTGGGTGATGAGCTGGGCGGGCATATCGTGTCGGGGCATGTCGATGGTGTGGCCGAGGTGATCGCCATGGCCGATGAGGGCGACAGCACCCGCGTCACCCTGCGCGCGCCTGATGATCTGGCCCGCTATATCGCGCCCAAGGGCTCGGTTGCGCTGAACGGCACGTCTCTGACCGTGAATGAGGTGTCGGTCACCGATTTCGGCATCAATTTCATCCCCCACACCAAAGAGGCCACCACATGGGGGGACGCAGCGGTCGGGGATCGTATCAACCTCGAGATCGACACGCTGGCGCGTTATGTCGCGCGTCTGGGCGAATGGCAGGCGGCGAGCGCTTAACCGCCGTCGCCTACGCCCCCCAAGGGGGCGATTATCGCTTTGCCTCGGTGTTACGCATGGTGTTTACAAGGGGCGGAAACGCGCGCCACGACTGTGCCCCGCAGGGGGCGAAAGGACCATAGGATGAGCCAAGAGTTCACCGCCGCTATTTCGTCAATCGAAGACATCCTTGAGGATGCCCGCAATGGGCGCATGTTCATTCTGGTGGATCATGAGGACCGCGAGAATGAGGGCGATCTGGTGATCCCCGCGCAGATGGCAACGCCCGAGGTCATCAACTTTATGGCCACGCACGGGCGCGGGTTGATCTGTCTGACCCTGCTCGGGGACCGGATCGACGCGCTGAACCTGCCGCTGATGGCGTCCAACAACTCGTCCCGCCACGAAACCGCGTTCACCGTCTCGATCGAGGCGCGCGAAGGTGTCAGCACCGGTATTTCTGCCCATGACCGCGCGCGCACCATCGCCGTGGCGATTGACCCTCAGAAATCCGCCGCCGACATCGCGACGCCAGGCCATGTGTTCCCGCTGCGCGCCCGCGATGGCGGTGTTCTGGTGCGGGCAGGCCATACCGAGGCCGCGACCGACGTGGCCCGTCTGGCCGGTCTCTCGCCCGCCGGTGTGATTTGTGAGATCATGAACACAGACGGCACCATGGCGCGTCTGCCCGACCTGATCCCGTTTGCGCAGGAACATGGCCTCAAGATCGGGACGATTTCCGATCTGATCGCCTATCGCCGACGCTATGACAACCTTGTGCAGGGCGGCGAGGTCCAGACCGTCACTTCGGCCATCGGTGGGGACTGGGACATGCGCCTGTTCACAGATACGACCCAAGGGGCCGAGCACATCGTCCTGTCCAAGGGCGATATCACCACGGACGACCCCGTTCTGGTCCGCATGCACGCGCTGAACCCGTTGGAGGACGCGCTGGGCATCGGTGCGAAATCCGGCGAATTGTCCCGCGCGATGGACATCATCGCAGACGCGGGGCGCGGGGTTGTGGTTCTGTTGCGGGACACCGATATGCGCATGACCCCCGAAGAGGGCGACGCGCCGCGTAAACTGCGCCAATATGGCGTGGGCGCACAAATTCTGGCAGCGCTGGGCGTGGGGGAGATGACCCTGCTGACCAATTCGCCCGCCCCGCGTGTTGTGGGATTGGACGGCTATGGCCTGACGATCCTTGGCACCCAACCGATTGCATAAGGACGCTGATCATGGCCGGAACCGAAACCCACTGGACACCGCCGCTGCCGACGTTTGACAAGCCTGTCAAAGTGCTGATCGCCGTTGCGCCCTATTACCGTGACATTGCCGATGACCTGCTGAGCGGGGCCAAGGCGATGCTGGAAGACGCGGGCGCGACCTATGACGTGGTTGAGGTGCCGGGTGCTCTGGAACTGCCGACGGCGATTTCGATTGCCCACCGCCAGTCGAACTTTGATGGCTATGTCGCGCTGGGCTGTGTGATCCGTGGCGAAACCACCCATTACGACACCGTCTGCAACGACAGCTCGCGCGGGCTATCGACCCTTGGTCTGACGGGTGCCTGCATCGGCAATGGTATCCTAACGGTTGAAAATCGCCAACAGGCCGAGGTCCGCGCCAACCCCAAAGATCAGAATAAAGGTGGCGGGGCGGCCATGGCGGCCTTGCATCTTATCGCGCTGTCGCGCAAATGGGGGCGCGAAACCAAAGGCGTCGGATTCCGCCCCTCGGGCAATATCCAGATGGCCGGCGACAGCGAAGGAACACCGCGGGCATGACCAAAGGCACTGAAAATCGGCAACGCAAATCTGCGGCGCGGCTCTATGCCGTTCAGGCCCTGTTCCAGATGGAGCACTCGGGCGTGTCGATTGACACCGTCCGTCAGGAATTCGAAGAGCACCGCATCGGCGCGACCTATGAGGGTGTCGAGATGGCCGAGGCCAACATCAACCTGTTCCGCAAGACGCTGGAAAGCGCTGTGAACTGGCAGGCCAAGATCGACCAGATGACCGACCGCGCACTGGTGGCGAAATGGCCGCTGGGCCGGATCGACCCGACCCTGCGGGCGCTGTTCCGTGCGGCGGGGGCCGAACTGGTCGATAATGACACCCCTTTCAAGGTGGTCATCACCGAATATGTGGATGTGGCGCGCGCGTTCTTCCCCGAAGGCAAGGAACCCAAGTTCGTCAACGCCGTGCTGGATCACATGGCGCATGAGGCACGGCCCGAGGATTTCTGATCCCCGCCGTTACGGGGGCAGGGTAAAGTCCGCCCAGATCGGCAAATGATCGGACGCCTTGCGCGCAAGTTTGCTTTCGATCACACCGGCATCTTGCAACTGGCTGGCCCCGCAATGGGCCACCCGATCCAACCCCGCAATCGGGCGCGCAGCGTGAAAGCTGTGCCCCGGCGAAATCACCGACATATCGGTTGTGAGCGGGTCCAGACCGCGCGTGCGCGACCATTCGTTGAAATCCCCCATGATGAACACAGGTGCCGTGCTGTTGGGTAGGGCCGCGCGGATCGCGTGCAACTGACGCTGGCGGTCGCGCCGCATCAGGCCCAGATGGGCGGCGACTACGTGGATCGGGTGATCCGCACCCTTGGGCCGCAGTTGCGCAATCAACGCGCCGCGTGGTTCCGTGCCGGGCAGGTCGATCCCGCGCAGGTTCAGGACCTCAACCCCGTCGCCCACCAAAATGGCGTTGCCGTGGTGCCCGATGCTGGGCCCGTTTTCGTTTGGGATCAGGGGCGTCATCCCCGTGCGCGCCGCGATCTCATGGCGGGGCAGGGCGCTTGGCCGCGGGCCAAGGCGTTTGTCCGCCTCTTGCAACGCCACCACATCCGCACCCATCCCCGCGACGACATCCAGCGTGCGTTCGGGGCTGCGCCGCCAATCAAGGCCGACGCATTTGCGGATATTATAGCTGCCAAGCCGAAGGGGACGCGGATGTGCCATGTAAAATATATGGGGTCGCCTTGACGCCCCGCCAACAGGGAGGCACGGTTTTGCCAAACCGAAAGGACCCAAATGCGCCTGTTTCATCAGTCATGGATCGTGTCGGCGGTGCGCATCGCACTGCTGGCGGCCTTGATCGGCGCGTTGATTGAGGCGCAGTGGTCCGTGGCCTTTGTCGCGCTGGCCACGTTGACCCTGTCGACCGTGCCCGAACTGGTCGGGCGGCGCTTGGGGGTGCATCTGCCCGTCAGCATGATCGCGGTGATTTCCCTGTTCCTGTTTGCGACGTTGTTTCTGGGCGAAGTCCTTGATTTCTATAACCGCTATTGGTGGTGGGATGTGGCGTTGCACGGGGGATCGGCGCTGGGCTTCGGGTTGATGGGGGTGGTGTTCGCCCTGTTCCTGTTTGAGGGTGACAGATACGCCGCGCCGCCATGGGCCCTGTCCCTGATCGCGTTTTCCTTTGCGGTGACCATCGGCGCAGTGTGGGAGATTTTCGAATTCGCCATGGATCAGATATTCGGCCTGAACATGCAGAAATCCGGCCTGATCGACACGATGTGGGATCTGATTGTGGACGTGATCGGCGCGGGCACAGGGGCGATCATCGGATTTTTCTATTTCATCGGTCGCGATCTTGGCGGGCCCACCGCGTTCTTTCGGGAATTCGCCCGCTTGAACCGCAAATTGTTTAGCCGTTTCCGATAAGGCCTGCGACAAAGGGGTAACTTGTCACCGTGCCCTGCCGTTTTACCATATACCCACCCCAAGAGAGGAAGCTGCCATGCCCCGTCTCGTGCGTTTGTATATCCGTCAGGTTTTGATCGGCTTTGGCCTGTCCGCGGCGTTTGTCGCCATGTTGCTGACCGCCAATGTCGCGAACCTCTGGCATCTCGTTCAAAACAGTGCCGATGGCCCGCTGGCCGTGTTCATGCTGTTCATGTTCAACGGGATCGTCTTTTCCGGCGTTCAGTTCGGCATCGCCATCATGCGCCTGCAGGGCGATGACACCACCGGTTCCGGTCCAAAAGACCCCGTCGCGGTCGAACATGCCGTCGTGCCCGTTCGTGCGGATACCCCTGATCCGCGCAGCCGTCGCCGCATCATCGAGTGATCGGCGCGCCGGTTCTGTGGTCTGCGGGGTGTGTGGCGGGAACCGCGGCATCCGTATGGTTAACTATTCCCGAGGACCTGTATGTACAGGTGGGCGCCAGGTAACGAAGCCAGGGCCACGACAGAGCCAGCTCCCTCGGATTTGCTTAAGGCCACCGGAATTGAACCGTCTTACGAGAAGCGCAGAAGCCCGCCACGCCCTGACCTAGTGCAGGAACCATGCCGTTACAAGGGCGCGCGGTCGAAATTCATACCCCGCCCGCGCCTGCGTCGGACGGCAATCCCCTAGACATGTGTTCCTGTTTCGTTCATGGTTGGTGCTATGCAGCACGTGCCCGAAAACCCCACCGCGAATATGATGCCCGGTCAGCTATTGGCGCGCGGGGTCTGTCGCCACATGCGCAGCCATGGCTTTGTCACGGTTGAGGAACTGGTGCCCACGTCCGGTTTGCGCGTCGATGTGATGGCGCTGGGTCCCAAGGGCGAAATCTGGATCATTGAATGCAAAAGCAGCCGCGCCGATTACCAATCCGATTCCAAATGGCAGGGCTATCTGGAATGGTGCGACCGGTTTTTCTGGGCTGTGGACGGGGATTTTCCGGTGGATATCCTGCCGCCCGAAACCGGCCTGATGCTGGCCGATGCCTATGACGCGGATATCCAACGGATGGGGCCGGAAACCAAGCTGGCCGCCGCACGGCGCAAGGTGATGACCCTGAAATTCGCGCGCCATGCGGCCACGCGCCTGCAATCCTATCGCGATCCGCGCGTGACGCCCGAGGGTATTATTTCTCGCTAAGGGCGCGGGCGCGGCCCGCTGCGGCGCGGATTTCTTCGGCGATCTCTTCGGCCTCTTCGGGCGAGAAATCCATCGGGATTTCCAATTCGCCTGCGTCGATGAACAGACGGACCATGCCTTCGGTGGTGGGGCCGATTTGCAGGTTGGCCTCGATGTCGCGTTCGGTGTTGATACCCATGGGGTGCTCTCCTTTGGTCGCTCTTCGCTAGCTTTTCGCGGCAGAATTGGCAAGGGGCGACCGCGTTCGGGTGGCGGCGTCAAAGGATCGCAAATTTCAGACAAATCCCTCTTGCAATCCCAATCGGGGGCCGGTAAATCGCCCCTCAGTGCCGCCTTAGCTCAGTTGGTTAGAGCGCTGGATTGTGGATCCAGAGGTCCCCCGTTCGAGCCGGGGAGGCGGTACCATTTCCCAAAATTTCAATAGACCGGCCCGATCCGCGCATGATTGATGTGGCGACATGTGGCCCATCGCGGCATAAGCGCCTTTTCTTTGGGTGTTTTTCGCGATAAATGCCTGCCATCACGATGGCCTGCCGGCCGACATTTTACAGATGCCCGAGTTACATGTCCCCTGATACCCTTTTGTCCGACGCCGACCAGATTACCGCAATGCAACAGGTCCTCGCGACCGAGGCCGATGCTCTGCGCCAGATGTCGGACACGCTTGGCGCGCCACACCTGAAGGCGTTGGAGATGCTGTTCAATGTTCAGGGGCGTGTGATCCTGACGGGCGTTGGGAAATCCGGCCATATCGCGCGCAAGGCGGCGGCGACGTTTGCCTCGACCGGCACCCCCGCGCAATTCGTTCACGCGACCGAGGCCAGCCACGGCGATCTGGGCATGATCAGCCGCAGCGATCTGTGCATTGCGATTTCCAATTCCGGCGAGACGACCGAACTGGCCGATCTGATCACCTATACCCGCCGGTTCCAAATCCCCCTGATCGCGATTACCCGCAATGCCGACAGCAGTCTGGGCAGTCAGGCCGATGTGACCCTTCTGCTCCCCCAAGCGCCCGAGGCCTGCCATATCGGCATCGCGCCGACGACGTCCACTACGGCGACTCTGGCGCTGTGTGATGCGCTGGCCGTGGCGTTGATGCAGACGCGCGGGTTCCAGAAAGAGGATTTCCACCGCTTTCATCCGGGTGGCAAGCTGGGCGCGCAATTGGTGCGGGTGAGTGCGTTGATGCATAAGGGCGACGCGCTGCCCCTGATCGCGCCGGAAACCAGCATGCGCGATGGTCTGTTGCTGATCACCGAAAAGGGCTTTGGCATCGCCGGTGTGGTCGATGCGGACAACCGTCTGGTCGGGATCATCACCGATGGCGACTTGCGCCGGAACCTTGACGGGTTGCTGGACCGCAGCGCCATTGACGTCGCCACCCAAAACCCCAAATCGGTGACGTCGGGCATTCTGGCGTCCGAGGCCCTGCAGGTGATGAACGCCAGCGAGATCAGCGCGCTCTTCGTGCTGGACGAGGCGGGCCATGTGCAGGGTTTGCTCCACATTCATGACTGTGTGCGCGCGGGTATCGTTTAACCCCGTCCGCTCCGAAACTAACCAAGGTAGGCCAAGATGAAAAACGTAACCGTCGGCTCGCTCACGATTGCCAATGACCGCCCGTTCACCCTGATCGCCGGTCCCTGTCAGCTTGAGAGCCTCGATCACGCCCGCATGTTGGCCGGTGCCATCGCCGAGATGACCGCCGACCTGAACATTCCCTATATTTTCAAGGCGAGCTACGACAAGGCGAACCGGTCCTCGGTGTCCGGTGGGCGCGGTGTCGGGATCGAAAAGGGTCTGGATATTCTGGCGGCGATCCGTGACGAATTCGGCTGTCCCGTCATCACCGACATCCACGAGCCGCATCAGGCCGCGCGCGCCGCAGACTATGTTGACGTCCTGCAAATCCCCGCGTTCCTGTGCCGCCAGACCGACCTGTTGCTGGCCGCCGGTGAGACGGGCAAGGCGATCAACGTCAAAAAGGGTCAGTTCCTTGCGCCGTGGGACATGAAAAACGTGGTGACCAAGATCGAATCCACTGGCAACGAGAACATCATGCTGTGCGACCGCGGGACCAGCTTTGGCTATAACATGCTGGTGTCCGATTTCCGGTGCCTTCCGATCATGGCCGAAACCGGCTATCCGACCGTGTTCGACGCGACCCATTCGGTGCAATTGCCTGGTGGTCAGGGCACATCGACGGGTGGTCAGGGCGAATTCGTTGGCCCGCTGGCCCGTGCGGCGGTGGCCGTTGGTACGGCGGCGGTGTTCATCGAAACGCATGAGGAACCCGCGCGCTCGCCCTCGGACGGGCCGAACATGGTGCCGTTGCATGCGCTTAAGGACCTGCTGGCGACCCTGCGCGCGCATGACGCGCTGACCAAGGGCGTTTAATAGCGCTCTAGCAGGCGGGTTGCGATCCGGCTGACCACGGCGTGGATCAGGATGGTGAACACGGCCAGAACGATCAGGGCGGCGAACATCAGATCGGTTTTCGCCCGCCCGTTGGCCAGCAACATCAGGTAGCCCAAGCCCTTGCTGGCCCCGACCCATTCCCCAATGATCGCCCCGATCGGTGCATAAACGGCGGCCAGACGCACGCCACTGGCCAGACCGGGCAGGGCGGCGGGAATGCGGATGTGCCACATGATGCGCGCGGGGCTGGCCCCCATGACGCGGGCCAGTCCGATCCAGTCGCGGTTGGGGCGCATCAGCGCGTCAAAGAACGACGATGTCACCGGAAAATAGATGATGATCAGGGCCATCACGACCTTGGACCCCAACCCGTATCCGAACCACAGCGTTAGAATAGGGGCGAGGGCAAAGACGGGGATCGCCTGACTGAACACCAGCATCGGGCGCACAAGGGTCCGCGCCCATTTCGACGCGGCCAGACCCACGGCGGACAGGGCCCCAAGCACGGTCCCAAGGATCAGGCCCGCAATCACCTCGGTCATGGTGATCAGCGCGTGTTCGGCGATCAGGGCGCGGCTCTTCCAGATGGTTGTCGCGACCAGACCGGGACCGGGCAGGATAAAGCGCGGCAAGCCCGTGGCCCAGACCACCGCCTGCCACACCGCGACGCCCAGTAGCGCCGACAGGATGCCCGCGCGCCAGCCGCTCATCGACCGACCTCGAACCCCGCCCATGCGGCGTCGAAAAAGGCGCGCTCGGCCGCGACGGCGCGGGTGAACAGGTCCGTGACATCGGCGCGCGCGCCGTCATCCAGACCCGCCCAAACCGCGTCCAACTGGCCACGCAGATAGGCCACAACGCCCTCAAACCCCGCGCCGCTGTGCAGCGTGATCCATTCGCCCAACCAGAACGGCAGGTCCGGCACGCGCCCCTCAAACGGCGTCGCCCAGTCCAGATAGGACCACTCGGCCACGACCAGAACCGCCAGCATACATTCATACCGCCCCGTCTGTCGGGCCTCGGCCATCAGGTCCTCAAAGACACGGGTTTCGGGCGCGGTCGGGGCGGCGGCGGGGACATTCAGCGCCTCGAAACTGCGCAGGAAATAGGTGTTTTCCGGCCCCGCGATGACGCCCAGAAACTGCGCCGCCGGAACCGCATCGGCCAAGGTCGGCGCGTGGGCAACCGCACTGGCCAACAGGCGGACAAAGCCGTCCACGAACTGATAATCCTGTTGCAGATAGCCCGCCATGATCTCGCGCGGCATGGTCCCGTCGGCCAGCGCATGCACAAACGGATGCGTCGTCGCGGCGGTCCAGTCGTCCATGACGGCGGCGCGCAAATCCTCGGTCGGGGTGCGGGTAGGAACGGTGTTCATTCTGGCAGTCCTCGTAGCTGGCGCAGCAGATCGGCCTGCGCGCCCAAGACATCCGCCGCGTCAACGGGGCGGGGGATGGGACCGGCGGGCGGCGCGACGGGCGTCACCGAATTGGGTCCCATGATCAGGATGTGATGGCCAAGGCGCGCGGCCTCGGCCGGGTCATGTGTGACCAACAGAACCGTGCGTGCGGCCAATGTTTCGGCGGTCAGGTCCTGCATCTGAGAGCGCGTGCGCGCATCAAGGGCCGAAAACGGTTCATCGAGCAGGACAATCGGGCGATCCTCCATCAAGGTACGGGCCAGCGCGACGCGCTGACGCTGACCACCCGATAATTCGGCAGGGCGGCGCGTTTCCATACCGGCCAGACCGACGCGCGCCAATGTCGCCTCGGCCCGCGCCAGATCAGGTGCCTCACCGCGCAGACGTGCGCCAATCGCCACGTTTGCGCGCAAGTCCAACCACGGCAGCAAGAGGTCATCCTGCGCCATCAAGGCCATGCGCCCGTCCAAAGGCGCGCCATCATCGGCGCCAAAACTGCCGTCGAAATCGGCCCCCGTATCCGCGCCTGCGAACAGGCGCAGAATGGTGGATTTGCCCACCCCGCTGGGCCCCAGCAGACAGGTCCATTCCCCCGCAGGCACGCGCAGGGACAGGTCGCTAAAGACTGGTGTCCCGTCATAGCGCGCGGAGCCGTCAAGGTGCAGGGCGGGCGCGATCACGGGCGCAACCCCATGTCCCAGAACCCGACCTCTAGCCGCGTGGCGGTGGTGAACCGGTTGCACAGAGACGCCCAACGCGGGCTGGCGGTCGGATCATCGCCCAAACTGCGCACAACCGCCCCGTCGATCAGGGCACCGGCGGCCTGACAGACCTCTTGGTAGTCGTCCCCGCCATAGGTTTCGATCCATTGCCGATAGGGACCATCGCAACCCGCCGCCAACAGACGCGCGCCGATTTCGCCATATCCCATCACGCAGGGCGCAAGGGCCGCCATCAGGTCAAGGAAATCACCCGAATGCCCCGCGTCCAATACGAAGCGCGTATAGGCAAGGTTTTCGATGCGTTCCTCGGTCGCGAACAGCTCGTCCTCGGAGATGCCTGCACGGGCACAGATGTCGATGTGCAACGACAGCTCATGATCGATCAACGCATGCACCGTCGCCGCGCAATGGCGCATTTCGCCGAGCGTTTCGCCCTTGGTCACGGCCAAGGCCCATGCGCGTGAGAAATGGATCAGGAACACGTAATCCTGACGCAGGTAATGCAGGAACGCGTCTTCGGGCAGGGTGCCATCGCCCAGACCCGCGACAAAGGCGTGTTCGGTATAGGCGGGCCAATGGTGACCCGCCGCCGCCCGCCATAGGGGAAATGTGGTGCCGTAGCTCATTGCTCACCCAGATCCACGGCCAGATCGTCCACCGCGCGGGTGCCGGTGATCAGGCCCGCGTCCGACAGGAACTGTTCGAACCGGACATAGCGCCCTTCGTCCAGCGCCTCGGGACGCAGGGCAAACCGGGGCAGGGTGTCGGCCCATGCCATTTCGTTCAGCTCATCCTGCAGCTCGGGCGAGGTGCCGCTGAACACGGTCCAGCTCTCTTCGGGGTGGTTGACGATATATTGCGTGGCCAGTTCGGTCGCGCGCAGGAAACGACGGATTTTGTCCGTGTCCATGCTGTCCTTGTTGGCGACGTAGATCAGTTCGTCATAGGTCGGCACGCCTTCTTCTTCGATGTAGAAACACTTGCCCTCGACGCCCTCGATTTCCATCTGGTTCAGCTCAAAGTTCCGGTAGGCGCCCAGAACCGCGTCGACCTGACCCGACATAAGGGACGGCGACAGGGACCAGTTCACATTGACCAGTTCAACGTCATCGACCGACAGGCCATGCTTGCCAAGGATCGCGGACAACAGGGCCTCTTCGACACCGGCGACGGAATAGCCGATCTTGGCGCCTTTCAGGTTACCGATTTCCTTTATCGGGCCGTCTTCCAGCACCAAGAGACAGTTCAGCGGCGTCGCGACCAGCGTGCCCACCCGTTTCAGGGGCAGACCCTCGGCCACCTGCAAATGCAGCTGCGGCTGATAGGAAATCGCCAGTTCGGCCTGACCGGCGGCGACCAGTTTCGGCGGATCGGACGGATCGGCGGGGGCGATGATTTCAACGTCTAGACCTTGGTCCGCGAAATAGCCCTTTTCCTGCGCGACGATGATCGGGCCGTGATCGGGGTTCACGAACCAGTCCAAGAGGACCGTCATCTCATCGGCGGCCACGGCGGGGGATGCGGCCAACAGGGCGGCGGCAAGGGTTAGGTGTTTCATTGCGGTGTCTCCTCATAGGTCTCTGTGTCGCCAAGGGCCATCAGGGCGATGTCGCCTTGCCATGTTCGCATTAATCGTTCGCCCGCCTGCCACGCGCGCAGGCCCGACCGACAGGCCAGAACGATGCGCGCCGCGTCGGGGACGGGCGGGGTGAAATCGTCAAAATCCGTGACCACGCGGCGGTGGGGCGTGTTCAGGGCGGGGCCCGTTTCGTCCGCCGCGCGCAGGTCGATCACCAGATCGGTGGTGGTGATCGCGGCGGGCGTGACAAAGGTCATCCCGCCCGCAGGTTCGGGCGCGCCGTCAAACCGGAACCCCCCGAACCGCAGCGCGGCGGCGTCATAGGTGATCAACTGGCCCAGCGGTGCGGGCGTGGCGCCGGTCAGAACCGCCACGGCCATCTGTGCCTGTAGCGCGCCGATCACCCCGACCGACGGTCCAAGCACGCCATCGGCATCGCAACTGCCGAGCCGGTCGGGCAGGTCGGGGAACAACGCGCGCAGGCTGGGCGCACCGGCGCAGAACCCGCCGCAATAGCCGTCCGTGCCGACAATCGACGCGCTGATCAACGGGGTGTGCGTGTCGCGGCAGATGTCGCTGGCGATATAGCTGGCCGCGAAACTGTCGGCGCAATCAAGAACCAGATCGGCCCCGTTGATCAGCGCGGGCGCGGTGTCTGGGTCAAACGCGCCGATCACCGGCGTCACGCGCACTTCGGGGTTCAGGGCCGCCATATGGCGCGCCGCGGCGGTGGCCTTGGGCGTGCCGATGTCGGCCTCGCGGAAAATCGTCTGGCGGTGCAGGTTGCTCTGGTCCACGCGGTCGGGGTCGATCAAGGTGATCTGCCCCACGCCCGCACCGACCAGATATTGCAGAACCGGCGCAGCCAGCCCCCCCGCACCGATCACCAATAGGCGTGCGGCGGACAGGCGGTCCTGTCCATCCGGCCCAAAGGTGGGCACGGCGATCTGGCGGGCGTAGCGGCTCATCCGCAGACCCTCAGCCAGTCGCGCACACGGCCCTCGGGGTCGGGGTTCAGGGTGATGTCCGTCACCGCCGACACCACATCCGCGCCCGCCTGAAACGCGCCCGGTGCGCGCTCCACCGACATGCCGCCAATCGCGATCAGGGGCGTATCGCCAATGCGCGATTTCCACGTGGTCAGTTTGTCCACGCCCTGTTGATGCCATTTCATTTTCTTCAGGATCGTCGGATAGACAGGCCCCAGCGCCACGTAATCCGGCGCATAAGACATCGCGCGGTCCAGTTCGGCGTCATCATGCGTCGACAGGCCCAGCTTCAGGCCCCCCGCTCGGATCGCGGCGACATCGGCGTCGTCCAGATCCTCTTGGCCCAAATGAACCCAGTCACAGCCCAGATCCAGCGCGATTTGCCAATAGTCATTGACCACAAGGATCGTACCATGTTCGCGGCACAGATCGCGGGCGGCGGCGATTTGTGTGCGGATGATATCCTCGGGGCGGTCCTTGATCCGCAGCTGGACCAGCTTGATCCCTAGCGGCACCAGACGGGTCAGCCAGTTCACATCGTCAAAGATCGGATAAAAACGGGGCAGGGCCATCACAGGAACGCCTTTCCAAGTACGGGGGTCGAGGGGGCCGCCATATCGCGGGGCGACATCGGATCGGCGGTGAACGCGGCGCGCCCCGCCTCAATCGCCGAGGCGAATGCGCGTGCCATCGTCGCCGGATCGCCCGCCTGTGCCACGGCGGTGTTCAGCAAAACCGCGTCATAGCCCAGTTCCATCGCATGGGCGGCCTGACTGGGCAGGCCAAGGCCCGCATCGACCACTAACGGAATATCGGCGAAATGGGCGCGCAGGCTGCGCAGACCATAGATGTTGTTCAGGCCCAGACCCGTGCCAATCGGCGCGCCCCATGGCATCAAGACCTCACACCCCGCCTGAACCAAGCGGTCGCACAGGACAAGATCCTCGGTGCAATAGGGGAACACCTGAAACCCGTCCTCGGTCAGGATGCGCGCGGCCTCAACCAACCCAAACGGATCGGGTTGCAGCGTGTCTGCATGTCCGATGACCTCAAGCTTGATCCACGGCGTGTTGAACAGTTCGCGCGCCATATGGGCAGTCGTGACGGCCTCACGCACGGAATGGCATCCGGCGGTATTGGGCAACAGTGCGACGTTCAAATCCGACACCAGACGCCAGAAATCCTGTCCCGCCTGTTCGCCGCCTGCCTCACGCCGGACGGACACAGTGGCGATGCCCGCGTTTGATTGGCGAAACGCGTCGGCCAGAATGGCGGGGGACGGGTATTGCGCCGTGCCCAGCATCAGGGCCGATGCGATTTCGGTGCCATAGAATGTAGGCATCTTAACCTCCTTGGCGGGGGGCGACGATTTCGATGCGGTCGCCCTCGGTGATGGGATGGGTGGCGCGCAGGGTGGCGGGCACGAACGCCTCATTCACCGCCGTGGCGACCTTGGCCCCGCCGTATCCGGTTTCCTCCAGAACGTCGTTCAGGGTGGTCGCCGCGACCTCGGTCAGGGTGCCGTTAATTGTGATTTTCATGCCAGAACTCCGGTTTCTCGCGTGGGTTGCCGTCCGCATCCAGATGATCGCCCATCATCCGCGCAAGGGCGGGGGCCAAAAGATATCCGTGCCTGAACAACCCGTTCGCGTAGAGCGTCCCGTCGGCATAGCGTCCGATACGGGGCAGGTTGTCGGGAAAGGCGGGGCGCGCATCGACGCCGATTTCCATGATCTCGGCCTCGCCAAACGCAGGGTGCAGGGCATAGGCCGCGTTCAACAGTTCCATCACCGAACGGACCGTGGCGCGGGTGCGCTGGCCGCTTTCGATTTGGGTTGCGCCCAGCATGAACACCCCATCCCCGCGCGGCACGATATAAAGGGGAAAGCGCGGGTGCAGCAGACGCACAGGCCGTGACAGGGTGATGTCGGGCGCGCGCAGGATCACCATCTCACCCTTGACCCCGCGCAGGTCGGACAGACGGTCGGCGGCGCTTAGGCCACGGCAATCAATCACCTGACCCGTGGGGGTGCCGGTCGTTTCAACCTGAACACCGTTCGATTTTAGACGCTCGCGCAAGGTCAACAGGACGGGGCGCGGGTTCAGGTGGCTTTCGCCCGTCATGAACAGGGCGCGGTCGAACCGGTCGGCCAGGTCAGGTTCAAACTCGGCCAAACGGTCCCGCGTGATCCAGTCGAACCGGTCAGTGCGCCGCGCAAAGCGGTCCAGTTCCTGCCGGTCCCGCCCAAGGGCCACGACCAGAGACCCGCCATAGGTGATCTCGGCCCCGTTCGCGGTCCACCATTCGGCGGCCTTGCGTCCATGGCGCACGACGGGTTCTTCGGCCACCGCGCCCTCGCAATCGGGGGCCAGCATACCGCCCGCCCACCATGAACAGCCGTGCGCGCCCGGTCCGCCCTTGGGGTCGATCAGGCGCACATCATAGCCGCGCGCGACCAGTTCGGTCGCCATGCACAGACCCGCGACGCCCGCGCCAAGGATGGTGATTTGGCCGCTCATCCCCAGAGCCCGTGGAAATGGTGAACCGGCCCGTGGCCATGCCCGACGTTCAATTCATCTGCGCGAACAATCGCGTGGTGCAGCCAGACATGCGCGCGCGACACGGCGTCGCTTAGGCTCATCCCGTCGGCCAGACCGGCGGCAATGGCCGAGGACATGGAACAGCCCGTCCCATGGGTGTTGCGGGTGTGGATGCGCGGGGCGGAGAGGGGAATCGCCGCGACCCCCGTCATCAGCCAGTCGATGCACATTTCCCCCGCGCCGTGGCCACCCTTCATCAGGACCGCCTGTGCGCCCAAGTCGATCAGGGCCTGCCCCTGTGCCTGCAAATCCGCGTCGGTTTCGGCGTCGGTGGTGTTCAACAGGCACGCGGCCTCGGGGATGTTTGGGGTCAGAACCGTGGCGCGGGGCAACAGAACCTCGCGCAGGGTGCTGACCGCGTCATCCGGCAATAGGGCGACGCCCGATTTCGCGATCATCACGGGGTCCAGCACCACCGGCCCGTCGAACCCCGCAATCGCATCGGCGACACAGCGGATCAAATCGCCACTGCCCAGCATTCCGATCTTGATCGCGCGCACATCCAGATCGGACAGAACCGCGTCGATCTGGGCGGCGATTACGTCGTTCGGGATCGGGTGGACGGCGGTCACGTCGCGGGTGTTTTGCGCGGTGACGGCGGTGATCACGCTGGCCCCGTAGACGCCAAGCGCGCTGAACGCCTTGAGGTCCGCCTGAATGCCCGCGCCACCGCCGCTGTCGCTGCCCGCTATGGTCAGTGCGATTGCCACCACAAATCTTATCCCATGTCTCGGGGTCAGGACGGATTTTGCGTGGGAATCGGCGCCGGATCTATACGCGGGGTGCCCGTCAAAAATCCGAGGTCTGTTCCCTCCGCCGGTCCTAACCGGTTCAGGTTCAATGGGTTCGCTTGCGCATCTCAGCCCGCTCGGGCACCCCAACAGAGTCGCCGCGACGTTAGTCCTAACCCAAAGGCCTGTCAAACAGATGCGTGAGGCCCCTTGCGCCCATCCCCGCCCATGCGCCATCAAGGTCCCAACCACGGGGGACGCGATGTTAGACGCTAAAATGCGCAAGGTGATTGATCCGGTTCTGAACCGGATTGGGCGGGGCTTGGCCGGTGCGGGGATCGGCGCGAATGCGGTGACCCTGATCGGGCTGGGCTTCGGGGTTCTGGCGGCGGTGATGATCGCAATGGGCCTGTTTGCGCTGGCCCTGATCCCGCTGGCGTTTAGCCGGATTGCCGATGGTCTGGACGGCGCGATTGCACGGGCCAGCCGCAAGACCGATTTCGGCGGTTACCTCGATATCGTGTGCGATTTCATCTTTTACGGCGCGGTGCCGATGGGGTTTGTCTGGGCCGATCCGGCGGGCAATGGCGCGGCGGGGGCGTTTTTGCTGGCTAGCTTCTATAGCAACGGGGCGTCGTTCCTTGGGTTCGCCATCCTTGCCGAAAAGCGCGAGATGAAGACCGACGCGCGGGGTGTCAAATCCCTCTATTACACGGGCGGCATTCTGGAGGGCACGGAAACCATCGCGTTCTTTGTGCTGTTGTGCCTTTTGCCCGCGTGGTTTTCGCCCATGGCGTGGGTGTTTGGCGCGCTGTGTTTTGCCACGGCGGCGTCGCGCATGGTTCTGGCGGCGCGGGTGTTTCCCGATTAGGGCGCGGGTTTGATCGCGATGTCCTGACGGATTGATCCGTCGTCATTCAGGATCAAGATGCGGTCATCGCCCGTCACCACGGCGGTCCAATCATCCCCGAATGTCACCGCGCGCGCCACCACACCGGCGGGCAGTTCGAACGGATCGGGCAATTGGATCGTGGGCTGGGCCGGAACACGGATGACAATCAGCGCAACTAGAATTACAACGCCCGCAATCATCACGCCGGTCAGGATCGTCACCAGCAGCCGCAAAAACCGCAGGTTCAGCGGATCTTGGTCGTCCGGACCCGTTTCAATAGGATCAGTCATCCTCATGCCTCGACATATTACGATCGTCATCGGGCCGAACCCGCCTGCACGTCTTGATAAGGCGCTTTCGCGTGACGTGCCAGAGGCAGAGGGCCTGTCGCGGTCGCGTTTGGCGAAACTGATCGCGGCGGGGGGCGTGTCGCGCGGCGGTGCGGTGATCGAGGACCCGCGCGCCCGTGTCGCCGAAGGGGACGAGATCGAGTTGCGCTTTGCCGAGGCCGAAGAGGTCGAAACGGTGGCGCAGGACATGCCGCTGGACGTGATCTATGAGGACGAGCATCTGATCGTCATCAATAAACCCGTTGGCATGGTCGTCCACCCCGCACCGGGCAGTCCCGATGGCACGCTGGTCAATGCGTTGTTGTTTCATTGCGGCGATAGCCTGTCGGGCATCGGCGGCGAAAAACGTCCCGGGATCGTGCACCGCATCGACAAGGACACCAGCGGCTTGCTGGTCGCGGCCAAAACGGACAAGGCGCATACCGCCCTTGCCGCCCAGTTTGAAAAGCACACGGTCGGGCGGCATTACATGGCGCTGGTCTATGGGGTGCCGCACGCCGGTGATCCCCGTCTGCGCGGGATGCGCGGGATCAGCTTTGAGCAAGCCAATATCATGAAAGTCACCTCGCAACTGGCGCGCCACAAGACCGACCGCCAGCGTCAGGCGGTGTGCTGGTCCAACGGGCGGCACGCGGTGACACGTGCGCGGGTTGTGGAAACCTATGGCAATCCGGCGGGGGTGTCCTTGGTCGATTGCTGGCTGGAGACGGGGCGCACGCATCAGATCCGCGTGCACATGTCCTATGCGGGGTTCGGCCTGATCGGGGATCAGACCTATGGCGGGCGGCGCAAGCTCTCGGACAAGGCCTATACCCCCGCCGCGTTGAACGCGATCGCCGACTTCCCGCGTCAGGCCCTGCATGCGGCGACACTGGAATTTATCCATCCTGAAAGCGGGGAATCGATGTCGTTCTCGGCCGATTTGCCACCCGATATGCAGGCGCTGATCGACGCGGTGGGCACATCGCGGGGCGCATAAATCGCGCGGTTTGTGGAACCATGCAGGGCGATTGTGCGTTGGTATGGAAACAACAGGACGAAATGTTTCAAAAACGGGGCTGAACCGCCCCGTTTAGGAAAATCGGCGTGAAAACCTGACACATTCAGGGATTTCTAACGATTTTGCGCACAGAAGCTGTTTAATTGTCCGTGAATGTGCAATCTTGAACTGTGTGGCGCGACCCACCATATCAGTTCCCGACCACGAGGGAGCAGACGACCATGAGCACCTATACCAATCTTCCGGCCCCCAGTCCCGAACAGGGTCTGAACCGTTACATGCAAGAAATCCGCAAGTTCCCCCTGTTGGAACCTGAGGAAGAGTACATGCTGGCCAAACGCTGGGTGGATCATCAGGACACCGAGGCGGCCCATAAAATGGTGACCTCGCACCTGCGTCTGGCAGCGAAAATCGCGATGGGCTATCGCGGTTACGGTCTGCCGCAGGCCGAGGTGATTTCCGAAGCGAATGTCGGTCTGATGCAGGCCGTGAAACGCTTTGACCCCGAAAAGGGCTTCCGCCTTGCGACCTATGCGATGTGGTGGATCCGTGCGTCCATTCAGGAATATATCCTGCGGTCGTGGAGCCTTGTGAAACTGGGCACGACCAGCGCGCAGAAAAAGCTGTTCTTCAACCTGCGTAAAGCCAAGGCGCGCATCGGTGCGTTGGAAGAGGGCGATTTGCGCCCCGAGAACGTCAAACAGATCGCCAACGACCTGAACGTGTCCGAAGAAGAAGTCATCGCGATGAACCGCCGCATGTCGGGTGGGGATGCGTCGTTGAACGCGACCATCGGGTCCGAGGATGGCGGGACCGCGCAATGGCAGGACTGGTTGGAAGACGAAGACGCCAACCAGGCCGAGGCCTATGAAGAACGCGATGAAATGGAAAGCCGCCGTGCCCTCTTGATGGAGGCGATGGATGTGCTGAACGATCGTGAAAAGGACATTCTGGTTCAACGTCGTCTGCAGGATAGCCCTGTGACGCTGGAAGAACTCAGCACCCAATATGACGTTAGCCGCGAACGTATTCGCCAGATTGAGGTGCGCGCGTTCGAAAAGCTGCAAAAACGGATGCAGAACCTCGCCAAGGAAAAAGGCATGCTGGCCAGCGCCTAAGGTGGTCCGCGAAAAATCTTCCTTCCTGAAAAGGCCCGCCATTCCGGCGGGCTTTTTTATGCGCTAACATTCGGGAAATTGCCAAGGGAGGGGCGACATGAGCACAGCAGTCAACTGGGGGATTCTGGGGGCGGCGAAATTCGCGCAGGAACACATGGGCCCCGCCATCCACGCGGCCAAGGGCGCACGTTTGGCCGCGATTGCGACGCGCGATCCGTCCCGTGCAGAACCGTTTACCGCATTTTGTCCCGACCTGCGGGTGCATGACAGTTACGACGCGTTGCTGGCCGATCCGGCGATTGATGCGGTTTACATTCCGCTGCCCAACACGATGCACGTGGAATGGGCGGCCAAGGCGCTGCGGGCGGGCAAACATGTTCTGGTCGAAAAGCCGATTGCGATGCAGGCGGATGAGATCGACCCGCTGATCGCGCTGCGCGATGAGACGGGGTTGTTGGCTGCAGAGGCCTATATGATCGTTCATCACCCGCAATGGCAGCGCGTGCGCGATCTGTTGTCCGTTGGGGCCATCGGCCAGTTGATGCATGTGAACGGCCTGTTTTCCTATCACAACGGGGATCAGCCCGCGAACATCCGCAACAGCGCGGCGATGGGCGGTGGAGGCTTGCCCGATATCGGGGTCTATACCATCGGGTCGGCGCGGTTTGCGACGGGGCAGGAACCGGTGTCGATTGACGCGCGGATCGAATGGGAAAACGGCGTCGACGTGAAAACCGAGATCTGGGGCCAGTTCGAGGGGTTCAGCTATTTCGCGATGATTTCCATGCGGATGCAGCCCTATCAAGAGATGCTGTTTCACGGCAGCGCGGGCTATATCAAGGTCAAGACCCCGTTCAACGCCCGCGTCTTTGGCGAGGCACAGGTGGAATATTGCATCGGCAACGGGCCGGTGCAGATCGAACGCTGGCCGTCCGATGATCACTATGTCCATCAGGTTGAGGCCTTTTGTACCTCGGTGCGCACGGGCGCCGCGTATCCGTGGACCTTGGAGGACGCAAAGGGCACGCAGGCCGTGATCGACCGCGTCTTTGCCGCCGCCGGACCCGCCCCCGCGGACTGAGCCGCCCCCCAAACGGAAAAACGCCCACGCAAATGCGCGGGCGTTTTACACGATTTTGGGTGGGGGGCGATCAGTCCTCCATCGCCTCAAGCTCATCAATAAAGCCCGAGATCATGCTGAGGCCCTTGTCCCAGAAGGTCGGGTCGGACGCATCAAGGCCAAAGGGGGCCAGCAGGTCTTTGTGGTGTTTCGACCCGCCAGCGCGCAGCATGTCGAAGTATTTCTCTTGGAAACCCTCGGGGGCCTCTTCGTAGGCGGCGTAGAGCGCGTTCACCAGACCATCGCCAAACGCATAGGCGTATACGTAGAAGGGTGAGTGGACGAAATGCGGGATATAGGCCCAGAAGGTTTCATACCCCTCCATAAAGTTGAAGACGGGGCCGAGGCTTTCGGCCTGCACCGACATCCAGAGGGCGTTGATGTCATCGGGCGTCAGTTCGCCGTCGCGGCGCGCTGCGTGCAGTTTGCATTCGAAATCATAAAACGCGATCTGGCGCACGACCGTGTTGATCATGTCTTCGACCTTGCCGGCCAAGAGGGTCTTGCGTTCTTCTTTGGTTTTGGCGTTGTCCAGCAGCTTGCGGAAGGTCAGCATCTCGCCAAACACGGATGCGGTTTCGGCCAGCGTCAGCGGAGTTGAGGACAGGAGTTCGCCCTGACCGGCGGCCAGAACCTGATGCACGCCGTGGCCCAGTTCGTGGGCAAGGGTCATCACATCGCGCGGTTTGCCGAGGTAGTTCAGCATGACATAGGGGTGCACCGGCGTGACGGTCGGGTGGGCGAATGCGCCAGGCGCCTTGCCCGGTTTGACGCCCGCGTCGATCCAGCCATCGGTGAAGAAGGGTTTCGCGATCTCGGCCATTTCAGGCGCGAAGTCCCCATAGGCATCAAGGACCAGCGCCTTGGCGTCGTCCCACGCGACGGTTTTCTGTTCCTCGGTCGGCAGGGGCGCGTTGCGATCCCAGACCTCTAGCGTTTCAAGGCCCAGCCATTTCGCCTTGAGCGCATAATAGCGGTGCGAGAGTTTGGGATAGGCATTCACCACCGCGTTGCGCAGGGCCTCAACCACTTCGGGTTCGACGTGGTTGGACAGGTGGCGACCGGTCTGGGGCGTGGGCATCTTGCGCCAGCGATCCTCGACCTCTTTTTCCTTGGCCAGCGTGTTGTGCACGCGCGAGAAGATTTTGATGTTCTCGCCAAAGACGCGGGCCAGTTCATGCGCGGCGGCCTCACGTTTGCTGCGGTCGCTGTCGGTCAGGAAGTTCAGCGTGCCTTCGATGTTGTATTCCTCGCCGTCGATCACGAAGGTCAGACCGGCGATGGTTTCGTCAAACAGCTTGTTCCACGCGGCGGACCCGACAACCGACTGATCGTGCAGGAATTTTTCTAGCTCATCGGACAGCTGATAGGGGCGCATGGTGCGCAGGCGGTCGAACACGGGTTTATAGCGCGCAAGATCGGCGTTGGCGTCGAATTTCGCGGCCAGCACATCATCGGGGATGCGGTTGATTTCCAGCGAATAGAACACCAGCGGCGTGGTGAAGGTCGTGATCTTGTCCTGACAATCGGACAGGAATTTCGCACGACCCGCGTCCATAGTGTTCTGGTAATAGCGCAGCCCCGCAAAGGACATGATGCGCCCGCCGATCACGTCGATCTGTTCATAGCGCTCAACACAGGTCAGCATCTCATCGGCGCTAAGATCGGCCAGCTTGCCCTCATAAGCGGCGGCAAAGGCGGCGCATTCGGTTTCCAGCCACCCCATATCGCGGGTCAGTTCCGGCGCGTCTTCGGCGGTGTACAGATCGCTGAGATCCCATTCCGGCAGGTCCCCGAACGGCGCAGCGCCGCCAGAGTTGGCATCAAAAACGGGACGAGGGGTGGCGATATGCATCGGGCATCCTTTGATTAAACGCGGTTGCCCAAGACATATGCAGCCATCCCCCCAAGGTTCAAGCCAAACCCCGCGACGGGATCATAAATGCGACTTGAAATGTGCCAGAATGCAGGCGTGCACGCGGTCGCGGATCGCGGGGGCCTCCATCATCACCTCATGGCGGCCATTGGGCAGTTCGATCAGATCGCCATTGGGCCAGCGCGCCATGCGGTCGCGAATGGCGGTTTGTGACACGATTTTCTCATCCGTCCCCAGAAAGGTGATGCAGGGCAGATCGGGCGAGGGGCGCGCGGCCAGAGCCGCGCATTCATGCAGCGATTCCTGAACCCAGCGCAAACTGGCCCCGCCCAGATGCGTGCCGGGCAGTTTGACCGCCTGATCCTGCATGAAATTCAACATCTCGGGATCGGTGGTCAGGCGGTTGCCCTCAAACGGTACGGTGGCCGCGTAGGACCGGTTGCGCGTCGTCGTAGGCGCATAGCCATCCGCCAGACCCAGCGGGCGCAACACGGCCGCAAGGCCAAGGGCGATCCGGCGCGACAGTGGGTTCAGGGCAATGTCCCACATCGGTGCACTAAAAGCACATGCGTTGACCGGCAGGCCCTCCATCACCGCGCGCAGACCGATGGCGCCACCCATGGAATGGCCGATCACGAACCACGGTTTGGGCAGGCGCAGGTCTTTTGCGGCCTGCACCACGGCGGCGACGTCGTTCTGAAAGTCGGGGAAATGCTTCACATGACCGATGGCCGGGTTTTTCAACAACCGGTCCGCCAGACCCTGACCGCGCCAATCAATCGCAAGTGTGGCAAAGCCCGCATCGGCGAATTGACGCGCCGTGCGGCCATATTTTTCGATATATTCCGTCCGGCCCGGAAACATCAAAATGGTGCCTTTGGCCGCCGTTCCGATGGTGGCGGGCCAGACGCCAATGCGGATGCGCACCTTGTCAGATGTCGTCAGCCACCACGCGGCGGCCCCTGCGGGACCGTCGGCGGTGATGTTATCAATCGGTGCGCTGTCCACGGGTCGCGGTTCCTAGCCCAGAGCCGCGCCCAGTTTCATTGCCTGACCCATGTCGCCGTCCACCGACAGTTTGCCCGACATAAAGGCGGCGGTGGGGTTCAAATCGCCCTCAAGCATGGCTTGGAACACATCCGCGTCGGCGGTCAGGGTGACGTCGGCATCTTCGTCGCCCGCGCGCACGCCATCGGCGTCAACCATGATGGCGCCTTCGCCCTCGATCACGAATTTCGCCGATCCGTCAAAGCCGTCTTCGATCTTGGCGCTCAGGGCGGCCACTGCCGCGGTGATAACGTCGCTCATGTTACTCCTCCGAATGTGAGTGGCGGGGGCTTGGTTTTTTCCCGCGAGGTATTACTGTTATTCCTGTTATGGGTACTCTGCGCAGATATCTCAATGCTACCGTTGCGACAGGCTGGATTGTTCTGGCCCCGTTTGGCGCGGCACATGCGCAACAGAGCGAGCGCGCGGCGGATTTGTTGCGTCAATTGGCCAATCCCGACCTGCCGAACTGGCAAATTGTTGAACAGGAATTGTGGGTTGAGTGGTCCAAGACCGGCTCGCCCGCAATGGACTTGTTGCTGCGCCGTGGGCGTGAGGCGTTGGAAGAGGGGGAGCTTGAGGCGGCTCTGGATCACCTGACCGCGCTGACCGATCATGCGCCCGATTTTGCCGAAGGATATTCGATCCGTGGCAGCGTCTATTATCAACTGGGCCTGCTTGGCCCCGCGCTCAATGATATCCGTATGGCCCTGACCCTGAACCCCGACCATTTCGGCGCGATGATCGGCCTTGGGGCCATCATGGAAGAGGCAGGCGACATTGATCGCGCTTTTGCCGCCTATCAGGCCGCTATCGCTATACATCCCAACGAACCCGACCTAAAAGACGCGCTAGAGCGGCTGGAACCACAGGTGTCTGGCATCACACTGTAGAAGGCGGGCCACCCATGGGCCAAAGGGGACAGGTGACGGCGGTCTTGGGGCCGACGAACACCGGCAAAACACATTACGCCATCGAACGGATGCTGGCCCATCGCACAGGGGTGATTGGCCTGCCGCTACGCCTGTTGGCGCGTGAGGTCTATGACCGCATCGTCGAAATGCGCGGCCCGTCTGTCGTGGCATTGGTCACGGGCGAAGAACGCATCGTCCCCGAGCGCACCCAATATTGGGTCTGCACGGTTGAGGCGATGCCGACCGATATCGGGGCCGATTTTCTGGCCGTTGACGAAATTCAGCTTTGCGCCGACCCCGAGCGCGGCCATATTTTTACCGAGCGCCTTTTGAATGCGCGCGGGTTGAACGAGACGTTGTTTCTGGGCGCGGACACGATGCGGTCCACCATTGCCGCGCTGGTGCCGGGGGTGCAGTTCATGCGCCGCGAACGGTTTTCGCAACTTCTCTACACCGGATCGCGCAAGATCAGCCGCATGCCGCCGCGCTCAGCCATCGTGGGGTTTTCGGTTGATAACGTCTATGCCATCGCCGAACTGATCCGCCGTCAAAAGGGCGGCTGCGCCGTGGTCATGGGCGCGCTCAGCCCGCGCACACGCAACGCGCAGGTGGACCTCTATCAGAATGGTGAGGTCGATTATCTGGTCGCGACGGATGCGATCGGGATGGGCCTGAACCTCGACATTCACCACGTTGCATTCGCGGGCGTGCGCAAATTCGATGGCCGCCGGATGCGCGATCTGGCCCCCAATGAACTGGCCCAGATCGCCGGTCGGGCAGGGCGCCACACCCGCGACGGGACCTTTGGCGTGACGGGTGAGGTGTCGCCGTTGGACCCCGGCATGGCCGAGGCCATCGTCAATCACCGGTTTACCCCGCTGAAGAAACTGCAATGGCGCAACTCGGGTCTTGAGTTCGGGACCGTGGACCGCCTGATCCAGAGTTTGGAGCAAGGCACAAACGACGAATATCTGGTGCGCGCGCGCGATGCCGACGATCTATTGGCGCTGCGACATTTGGCCGACACGCCGGAAATTCGCGCCCGTCTGGGACAGCCTGCGGATGTCAGATTGCTGTGGGATGTGTGCCGTGTGCCCGATTTCCGAGGTATCTCATCGGCGGAACACACCAGCCTTTTGTCCAGAATCTTTGAATTTTTGCATCAAGATGGCGCGGTTCCCGCCGATTGGATGGCACGTCAACTAAAACGACTTGACCGGACGGACGGCGACATTGACACATTGTCGAAACGTCTGGCCTATATTCGCACGTGGACATATGTCGCCCAGCGGAAAGGCTGGGTGCGTGACGAATCTCATTGGCGTGAGGCGACTCGCGCTGTAGAAGACCGCTTGTCAGATGCCCTGCACGGGGCACTGACCCAAAGATTTGTTGACCGGCGGACCAGTGTCCTGCTTCGCCGGTTGAAGCAGAAGGAGAGCCTTGTGGCCGATGTGAACGACAAGGGTGAAGTGACGGTCGAAGATCAATTCATTGGTCGGTTGGACGGATTCCGTTTTCGTCAGGACAGCAGCAAAACCCCCGATGAGGCCAAGACCCTGCGTCAGGCCAGTCTGGCGGCGTTGGCGCCTGAGTTTAACCTGCGGGCGGACCGGTTTTATAACGCACCGGATACCGAGATTGATTTCACCGATCAGGGCGGCCTGATGTGGGGCGAGCATGCCGTGGGCAAGCTGGTCGCGGGTCCTGAGCCGCTGAAACCCTCGGTCGAGGCCTTTGTCGACGAAGAGGCCGGTGAAGACGTTGCCGAAAAGGTGCGCCGCCGGTTGCAGCATTTCATCGACCGCAAGATCGCCACCTTGTTTGAGCCGCTCTTGGGCATGTCGCGCGATGAGGCGCTGACCGGTCTGGCACGCGGGTTTGCGTTCCGTTTGGTTGAGGGTCTGGGCATTGTGTCGCGCGATCAGGTCGCCGCCGAGGTTAAGGATCTGGATCAGGACGCCCGTGGCGCATTGCGCAAGCACGGTGTGCGCTTTGGTCAGTTCACCGTGTTCATGCCGCTGTTGCTGAAGCCCGCGCCGACGCGTCTGCGTCTGGTTCTGTGGGCGCTGGCCGAAAAGCATGACGAATTCGCCGAAAGCCCGCCTCCGGGTCTGGTGACGATCCCCGTGGTTGAGGGTGTGCAGGACGGGTATTACTCCATGTCCGGTTATCGCGCTGCGGGCGCGCGTGCGATCCGTATCGATATGCTGGAACGTCTGGCGGATTTGCTGCGCGGTCAGGACACGCGTGGCGGGTTCGAAGCGACGCCCGACATGTTGTCGATCACCGGCATGACGCTGGAACAGTTCGCCGATCTGATGGGTGGTCTGGGCTACAGTGCCGAGCGCGGTGAGCGCGCCAAGGTGAAACCCGCACCGCAAGGCGACACCGCGCCGGACGCCGCATCGAGCGACGCCGACGCGGCCCCGGCTGACGCCGTGGCGGAGGAGACCCCTGCCGCTGAGGCAGAGGCGGCACCGGTCGCAGAACCCGAGGGCGAGCCCGAGATCGAGGTGTTCTACACGTTCAAATGGGCCCCGCGTCGTCCCGCCGGCAAAGGTCCGCGCAACAACGCCGGTGGCCGTAAGGGCGGTGGCGATCGTGCGCAGGGCAAACCGCGTGGCAAGGGTAAACCGGGTGGCAACCGTGGCGGCAACGACCGTCAGGGCGCCAAGACCTATTCGGCCCGTCCGCCGAAAAAGGAAAAACCGATTGATCCCGACAACCCGTTTGCGGCCGCTTTGATGGGCCTGCGGGACAAGACCTAATTGGACACGCCCCCCCGATCCACGATCCGCTTGGACAAGTGGCTGTGGCATGCGCGGTTTTTCAAGACCCGCACCCTGGCCGCCAAGATCGTCTCGGGGGGGCATGTCCGCGTCAATGCCTCTAAAACCGCGAAACCGGCCCATAAGGTGGGCGAGGGCGATGTTCTGACATTCGCCCAAGGGTCACGGATTCGTGTGGTGCGCATTCTGGCCCCCGGAGAACGGCGCGGCCCCGCGCCCGAGGCGCAAATGCTGTATGCCGACATGTCGCCAGAGCAGGAAAAAATTCCATCTGCACCGCGATTTGACGGAAAAGGACGCCCAACAAAGAAAGATCGCCGCAGTCTCGACCTTAACCGCCATGGCCCGCTTGAATGATCGCAAAAGCTGGTCTAGCTAGACGCTAGATGTTGAAATGAGGCCGTTCCTATGACCTATGTGGTTGTCGACAACTGTGTTGCTTGCAAATACACCGATTGCGTAGAGGTGTGCCCGGTAGATTGCTTCTATGAGGGCGAGAACATGCTGGTCATCCACCCCGATGAATGCATCGATTGCGGCGTGTGTGAACCCGAATGCCCCGCCGATGCGATCCGTCCCGACACCGAGCCGGACATGGAAAAGTGGGTTGAGTTCAACCGCAAATACTCGGAACTGTGGCCGGTCATCATCACCAAGAAAGACCCGCTGCCCGAAGCCGAAGAGCGCGACGGCGAGAGCGGCAAGGTCGACAAGTACTTTTCCGAGGCCCCCGGCGAAGGCGGCTAAGACGATTCGCGATCAAGACAATGACACCGGGGTGCACGCCCCGGTTTCTTTTTGTCCGGTGATATAGCCCAAACCCCTGTGTTTTCAGGGGGGTTTGTGGATGCCGCAACGCGGCACTTTAAATTTGCCGATTTTTTTGCTATATTACTGTCATGAACAACAAGCAGACCTGATTATCCACACACAGCGCCTGAACGCCTGTCGTGTGGTTTTTTAGCGGACAACACACCAACCCGCCGGAAATCACCGTGTTTCCGGGGGTGTTTTTTTCGCTAAAAGTCCGGTGACTGTCGAGGAAGCCATTGCATGAGCAAGACCAAGAAATCTGAATTCAGCCCCAACGATTACGTTGTTTACCCCGCCCATGGCGTGGGTCAGATCATGTCGATCGAAGAACAGGAAATCGCGGGCATCTCGCTGGAGCTTTTTGTCATCTCGTTCGAGAAAGACAAAATGACCCTGCGCGTTCCGACGAATAAGGCGACCGAGGTGGGCATGCGCTCGCTGTCCTCGCCGGATGTCGTCACCCGTGCCATGAACACGCTGAAAGGCAAGGCCAAGGTCAAACGCGCCATGTGGTCGCGTCGTGCGCAGGAATACGAACAAAAGATCAACTCGGGTGATCTGATCGCGATTGCCGAGGTCGTGCGCGACCTGCACCGCACCGACGATCAGCGCGAGCAGAGCTATTCCGAGCGTCAGCTCTATGAGGCCGCTCTGGAACGCCTGACCCGCGAAGTGGCCGCCGTCAGCGGTCTGGATGAGGGCAAAGCCCAAGCCCAAGTCGACGAGGTTCTGGTCTCGCGCGCCGCCTAAGGCCCGCCGCACCAAGAGTTAAAGAAACAGCCGTGGGTCACCCCGCGGCTGTTTTTTTGTTGCCCGGGTTTCGGCAGCGGACCGGTTTGAGCGCACGGCTATCAGAACAACATCATGGAGTTGGGGCGTGATGTTCGCCCTTTACAGGCTGCCATGACTGTGGCTCGCTGGACCAAAGATCAGAAAGGTATTCCTATGCATTTTGAGATTTGGCTGGCGTTCGTTGCGGCCTCAATCGCTCTTTTACTTATTCCGGGGCCGACGGTGCTGCTCGTTCTCAGCTATGCCCTAAGCCAAGGCAAACGGGTCGCTCTCGCAACGGTCGCGGGCGTGGCCCTTGGAGACTTGGTTGCGATGTCGGCCTCGCTCGCCGGTCTCGGAGCATTGGTTCTGGCGTCTGCCACGCTCTTTTCTGTCCTGAAATGGGTTGGGGCCGTTTATCTTGTGTATTTGGGCGTAAAACTTTTTCGAAGCGCATCGACGGCTGCGCTTGGTGATTTGGAAAAGGTGGCCGAGACCAGCGCATCGCGCGTTTTTGGTCATGCTGCGGCAGTCACCGCACTCAATCCCAAATCCATAGTCTTCTTTATCGCGTTTGTTCCGCAATTCGTCGTCGTGGACAGCCCGCTGTTGCCGCAGTTTGCCATACTCGTCATCACCTTTGTCGGTCTGGCCGCGCTGAACGCGCTGGCCTATGCCTTGTTGGCGGACAAGTTGCGCGCCAAGATCGCGCGCCCCTCGGTTCTGGCGTGGGTGTCTCGACTAGGTGGCAGCGCACTGATCGCGATGGGCGTTGCGACGGCCGCGTTCAAACGCGCACAATGACGTCACCAATTCGGGCGCTGAGGATAGGGCAGTGACCGACCCATTGTTTAGAGGAACTCTTGGCAACGTCTTCCGAATACCGAATGGGACAGTCTTAATTGTCGAGAACTATACTGGGGATGTGCCGTCGGCCGCGCGGGTACGGGTTGGCGCATTTTCCGCCACACTTGTAAGCGTAGATATTCCGCGACAGGCCAATCGTGAGGCACCAATCATCGCCCTATATATCCAAGAAGACGCGACAGATATTCTTGTGGACATGAAGGGGCAAGAGGTCAGGGGCGAGCATCCGTAGGGCAGGGATGCCTGTCGTTAAAGGCTGTGCGGCCGAACTGCGTTGTGCGCACACTATCGCGCTGCAAATGCTCGACTAGATACCTGAACCGAGTTTCCCGAGGGGTCCTTAGCATTGGCAAAGACATAGCCATCCGCCTTATGGATCTTGCCGAAAGTCAATCCATTGCCTTTGGCTGCCTCGCAAAATTCAGCGACGTCTTTGACATCAAACACGAGCTTTACAAGGGCCTGCCCTTCCTTTTGCCTGGCTGACGCAGGATGAAGCAGGATCGAAACGCCCGAAGCTCGGGGTTTCAGTTCTACGATGCGGTCGCCCTCGGCTCGGTGCAGGGAAAAGCCGAAATGCTTGCAGTAAAACTCCGTCATCTGCTCGATCTTCTTGGTGTAGATCACTAGTCGTCCGAGTGCTGACATACCCGCGGCCTTTGGACTGATGCCTTTTGGTGAGCATATCAGAAAAGGCCGCACACTGTCATCTTTGACCGCGCGTCGGAGACGTTCGACATCACCTATCCATCCGTCATCGGGGGTGTTTTGCCGGTGGCGTTTATTGCGGCTTCGACGCGGGCTTTGACGCCGGTGGCGGCGGTTTCCTGTTGCTCGCCGATCTGGACCAGCGCGGTTTCCAGATCGCGGTTCAACTCGCGCGACCGTTCGACATAGGCGTGGTTTTGATCCACGGGCACGCCCGGTTTCCACAGGTCGGCCAGATCGCGCAGGGCTTGGCGGTCGTGTTTATAGAATGCGGTTTCCAAGGCGTGGGCCTCAAACTCGGACAGGCCCAGATCCTCGAGGACATAGCGGCCTGCGCGCAGGCTGCTGTCGAACAATTCGCGCACGATGTGATCGGCGCCCGCGTTGTAGAGTTCATACACATGCAGGCGGTCGCGGGCGCGGGCAACGATGTTCAGATCGGGCCGTTCCTGCCGCGCAAAGGCGACCAGACGGGTGTTCATGTCCTTGTCGTCGAGCGCTGCGACCAACACCTTGGCCTCGGCCAGACCGGCGGCGTGCAACAGCTCGGGGCGGGTCGGGTCGCCAAAGAAACTTTTGACCCCGAATTTGCGCATCAGTTCGACCGTGCGCAGGTCGTTGTCCAGAACCGTCGCGCGAAACCCCGACATCTGAAGCATCCGGTTCACCACCTGCCCGAACCGCCCGACACCGGCGATGATGACGGGTTGCAGTTCGTCGATTTCGTCCGCATCGGCGGTGTTCTCGCCGTGGACGGCCTTACGCCGTGCAAGGATGCCGTGCACGATAAAGAACAGCGGCGTCATCAGCATCGACAGGGCGATGATCAGCAGCAAACGCTCGGCCAGCGCGGTTTCAATCACGTTGGTTTGCAGCGAAAAAGACGTCAGCACAAAGCCGAATTCCCCCGCCTGCGCAAGGCCAAGGGTAAAGAGCCAGCGATGCTCGCCCCGCAGTTTGAACAGCGTTCCGATAGTATACAGGATGACGCCCTTGATCAGCATCAGGGCAATGGTCAGGCTGGCGATCTGGGCGAAACTGGAGAACAGCAGGTGATAGTTGATCCCTGCGCCGACGGTCATAAAGAACAACCCCAGCAACAGCCCCTTAAACGGTTCGATGTTGCTCTCAAGCTGATGACGGAATTCCGAGTTGGCCAGAACCACACCGGCCAAGAACGTGCCCAAGGCGGGCGACAGGCCGACGGTGTTCATCACCACGGCGATGCCAACCACGATCAGCAGGGCGACAATCGTGAACATCTCGGGCAGGCCGGTCGCGTGGATCACCCGAAACAGGGGGCGGGTCAGGTAATGCCCGACCAGGATGATCGCCAAAATCGCGCCAATGGTCATCAGGGTCACGCCCCACGCGGGCATATCGGCGACCAGCGATGCCAACGGCGAGCCGTGGTGCCCGTCTGCGGCGGTGGTGGCGTGATCACCAACCGTACGTGTCAGGGACCCGTCCGGCGCAATGGAGGGCGCGCGCGCCACCGCCAACAGCGGCACAAGCGCCAGCATCGGGATCACCGCGATATCTTGGGTCAACAGGACCGAAAACGCCGAGCGTCCGCCCAGCGTGCGCGTCAGGTTCTTTTCGCTGAGGGTCTGCATCACGATCGCGGTCGAAGACAGGGCTAGGATCAGCCCGATGGCAAGGGCGGTTTGCCCCGCATAGCCCAATTGCAGTGCGCCGAAACTGACCGCCGCCGTGGTGACAACAACCTGCAATCCGCCAAGGCCCAACAGTTTGTGCCGCATATTCCAGAGGGCCCGCGGGTCCAGTTCCAGACCGATCAGGAACAGCATCATCACCACGCCAAATTCCGCGAAATGCTGCAGGTCCTGCGTTTCCGATCCGACAAGACCGAAGACCGGCCCGATCATGATCCCCGCCAACAGATATCCCAGAACCGACCCCATCCCGAACCGCGTTGCCAAAGGTACCGCCAACACGGCGGCAGTCAGGTAAATCGCGGCGAAAAACAGGAATGATTCCATATTAAATCCTTGGGTTGAAACGGGACGCGGCGCGGGTCCGTTTGGGCCTAGGACTATAATTACGTTTTGTCCGGCGATTTAAAATGCCGGAACGATGAATTTTTTGAAAATCAATGCGATGGTCGGGGGGGTTAGCCCTGAGGTACCTCTAGAACAACGTTCTGGCCGCGTTTGACATAGCGCAGGGCGTCGTCGCTGATCGCGGCGACCTGCCCCCCGTCAAGCTTGTCCCCGACCTGCACCTTGACGTATTTGCCGTTGCTCAGGCGCACAAGGGCGCGGCGGTCGGACGACGAGCCATACACCCCGATCAGGTTGATCTTGCCAAGGTTGATCTCGTTTTCAAACGTGGCCTGTTTCGCGACCGAGGCAGAGGACGGGATCGACGGTGTTACAACTGCGGCGGCCGGAACGGCGGGGGCTGCGGCGACCTGTTCGGCCTCTTTCAACGCCTTGGCGACGGCGTCATCGAAATTGCTGGGGCGGGATTGGGGGATTGGCGCACTGGCCAGTTGCAACTCGCCCAGATCGGACGGATCGCTATCCGTGGCGGGGTCGGCGTCCGCCGCCGTTGGCGCATTGGCCAGCGCGGCAGCAGCGGCCTCTGCCGCAGCAAGCTCTTGCGCGCGCAGGGCCTCGGCCTGTTCTTGCAGCGAGGCGGGGCGCGGGCGCGGACGGAACTGGGCTAGTTCGGAGCGGGTTAGGCCCCCGTTTTGGGCGCGCTCAAGGTTTTCGGCGAAATCATCGGGGCGGGCGCGGGGGCTGACACCTTCGGGCGGGGCGGGCGGCAGGTCAGCGGCGGGCGCGGCAACGGGGGCCTCCTCCGTTGCGGGGACCTCGGCGCCGTCCTCGGGGGTGGCATCGGTCGGGATCGCCTCAACCGGTTCTTCGGTGACGGGGCGGGGACGCGGTGCGATACCCGGATTGCCCGAGAACACCGTGACGCCATAGGGCGTCTCCACGCCCTCTGCCTCGGGTAGGATCAAGCCGTCCGAGTTCAGTGTAAACACCTGACCCGGGCGCGGCGGCAGGGCCTGTTGCGGGATCGGGGCAAGGGGCGCGCCGATCTGGCTGCTGGGGGGCAGGCCGATGGCGTCCTGACTGGTGATCACGGGATCAAGGCTGGCGACATAGACGTCGTCGGACGTGTCCGTGCCGGGCGCATCGGGCACCTCGGGCGGCAGGGACCAAACGCCAGTCGTGGCATAGATCGCTTGGGCCACCGAGGGGGTGATTTCAAAGGTGTCCTCGACCGCGGTGGGGTCGCTTTCGGGTTCGACATCGGCCAGTTCGGTGTCATCCACCGTCGAGATCGCGCCGTCCTCGGACAGGGCAATGGTGCCCTCGCTCTGGGCGGTGGGGCCTGCGCCATCGGTCAGTTCGGCGGGCGCGTCTTGATCAAGGGTGGCGGTGTCCTGCGCGTTGAACAGAACCGACCACAGCGCCACGGCCCCCATCGTCAGAACCAACACCAGCGTCAGCATCAGCCCAAGGTATTTCGGCTTGCCGCCCACGGGCGCGTCTTTGCGGCGCGCGCCAAAGACGGTCATGGCCTCAGCCTCATCCACCGGCGCGGGCGGGGGCGCGATGGCGGTGGCGACGGGGGTCTTGTTCTTGGGTTTGTCGACGGGTTTATCGGCGGGCGTGTCGGCCTTGGCGGGCGCTTTGGGCGCGGGTGCGGGGGCCTCTGCCTTGACCGCCTTGGCGGCGATTTTGGCCACGGCGGGCGAGGCATCCGGCACCGGCGGCACAGGCGCGGGGGCGGTGGTCTTTACCGGCTCGACCGTGGCGGTTTTGGCCGGTTTGTCGGTCGGATCGGGCGATTTGGGACGGCCCAACATCCAGCTTTTGCCGGTTTTGGTCTTGGCTGGTTTGGATTTCGGGGCCTTCGCCTTTTTCGCGGGCACCTCGGGTTTCGGTGCCTCGGTGGGGTCTGCCAGAACGGGTGCAATCACGTCGGGCAATTCGGCCGAGGTCACACCGGCGTCGCGTTTCGCGGCGCTGAGGCGGGGGGCGGCGCTCTGCTCGGCCATGCCAAGCGTCAGGCGCGGTGCGACCGTGCCCTCGGGCGCGGATTTGCGCGCGGTCGGTGTGGCAGGGGCGTCCTTGGACCGCGTGGTGCTAAAGGCGGGGCGCGCGTCATCCACCGCAGGGGGCGGCGCGGGCGCGATCAATTCGGGCGTCGGGTCCGGCTCGGGGGCCGCTTGCGGTTCGGCCTCTTGTACCGGTTCGGGCGCGGCCTCAGGCGCCGGTTCAACCTCAACCTCAGGCATGGGGGCCGAGACGGGCAGGGCGGTGATCCGCGCCACGTCGATTGCGACCTCATCCGGGATTACCTGAACATCGTTCCCAAGGATCGACGCTGCCGACGCGGTCGCACCAAAAAATGGTTCGCGCGGGAATTGGTCAGAGGTCGGTGCGGCGACAAAGGCGACGGGGTTAAATCCGTGCTCGGTCGCGAACCCCTCGGCCTCGCCCAAGGTCTCTTGGGCCAGAACGGCCACTTGGGCCACATCCCCATCCAGATGCCAGTCGAACACCAGTTCATCTACACGGTAGGGCGTGCGCCCGTCCAATGCCGCGCGGATTTCGGCGCGCTGTGCCTCGGGGTCCGTCGCGCCGACCGTGACGGTGGTATAAAGGATCTGGCTTTCGGGAATGATCAGTTTCGACGTGATCCCGCCGCTGCTGAGCTCACTCGCGGTGCCGCGCAACAGGGCCAGCGTTTCGGCCATCTGCGGATCGTCCAGTTGCACAGTGCCAACCATGTGCCAACCGCCATTTTTGCGGTGCAACAGGTCGATCCCATCATGCGACAGGTTTAAGGCGAAACTTGGCTTCATTCCGTTGACTTACAACATCTTTTCACGGCACGCACAGGTGGTGTGGCGCACCCATCTACAGGCAGCAGGATATTGCCGATCAGGGACCCGCTTGCCAAGGACTTCCTTGCGAAAATCGCGTGATCCCCCAATCTGATAGAGAGCGATAGGGAGATTACCATGAAAAACGCGATATACGCGGCCTTGGGCCTGTTGATGATGGTGGTGCCGGTGGCCGCCTCCGAAACGCCCGCAACGATTGCTGTGTCCGCGCGCGGTGAGGTGACGGCGGTGCCCGATATGGCGACGATCACCTTGGGCGTCACCAGCACGAACGCCGACGCCGCCAAGGCCATGGATGAGACAAGCGCCAAGGTCGCCGCGATCCTGAGCACGCTGCGCGATGCGGGCCTCCAGGATAAGGATCTGCAAACGCGCGGGATCGACCTGCGCCCGATCTGGGCCAACCGCACATCGAGCGCCAATCGCGAGCCGGAAATTCAGGGGTTTGTGGCGTCAAATACCCTGTCGGTGCGGGTGCGTAATCTGGACCTGCTCGGTCATGTGATGGGGCTGGTCCTGCGGGATGGGGCGAACACGTTCAGCGGTCTGTCCTTTGGCGTGCAGGACAGCGCGCCGTTGCTGGACGCGGCGCGGCGCAATGCGGTGGAACAGGCGCGGGCGCGCGCGGATCTCTATGCCGATGCGGCGGGGGTGGATCTGGGCAAGCTCCTGAGCCTCAGTGAGGGCGGCGGCGGATACCAACCCACGCCGCGTTTCGCGATGGCCGCCGATTTCGCCGAGGCCGCCGTGCCTGTGGCTGAGGGGGAGCTGACCTTTGGCGTCACCGTAAACATGGTTTACGAAATCACCCAGTAACCGCCGCGTTGTCGGGAAAATGCAAAACGGGCGCGGATCATCCCCGCGCCCGTTTTCCGTTTCACATCACGCCGTGGCGCGCGCGATCGCCTGATCCAGATCGCGGATCAGGTCATCGGCGTCCTCAATCCCGATGGACACACGCACCATATTGGGCGCAGCTCCTGCGGCGGCCTGTTGTTCGGGCGTCAACTGGCGGTGGGTCGTGGATGCGGAATGGATCACCAAGGACCGCGTATCCCCGAGGTTCGCCACGTGGCTGAACAACTCAACGCTATCGACGAATTTGACGCAGGCCTCATATCCGGCCTTCAGGGCAAAGGTGAACAGGCCCCCCGCGCCGCGCGGATAAAGGGCGGCGACGCGATCGGCATAGGGGCTGGACGGGAGGCCCGCATAGGTGACGCTCTCAACCGCGGGGTGGTTTTCCAGCCACGCAGCGACCTTGCCCGCGTTTTCAACGTGACGCGCCATCCGCAGGGACAGGGTTTCGATCCCCATCAACGTGTAGTGCGCCGCCTGCGGGTTCATCGTCATGCCCAGATCGCGCAGACCAATGGCAATCCCGTGAAAGGTAAAGGCCAGCGGGCCGAATGTTTCGTGGAACTTTAGCCCGTGATAGGCGGGCTCGGGCTGGGACAGGGACGGGAATTTGTCATTCGCGGACCAGTCGAATTTGCCCGAATCCACGACACAGCCGCCCGTGACCGTGCCGTTGCCGGTCAGGTATTTGGTGGTCGAATGCACAACCAAGGTCGCGCCACGGGCAATCGGGTTGCACAGGTAAGGCGTGGCCGAGGTGTTGTCGACGATCAGGGGCACGCCCGCATTGTCGGCAATCGCCGCCACGGCGGGCAGATCGGTCACATAGCCGCCGGGGTTCGAGATCGATTCACAGAACACCGCGCGGGTGTTGTCGTCGATCGCGGCGGCAAGCGCCTCGGTGTCATCGAAATCGACGAATGTCGCGGACCAGCCGAAGCGTTTGATCGTCTGGCTGAACTGGGTGATCGCCCCGCCATAGAGACGCGTGGATGCCACCACATTGCACCCCGGTGCCATCAGCGGGAACAGGGCCATGATCTGGGCCGCGTGGCCCGAGGAGCAGCAGACCGCGCCGACGCCGCCCTCTAGCGTGGCGATCCGTTCCTGCAGCACCGCAACCGTCGGGTTGGTCAGGCGCGAATAGATATAGCCGACCTCTTGCAGGTTAAAGAGCGCCGCCGCGTGATCGGCGTCACGGAACACATAGGACGTGCTTTGATAGATCGGGGTCTGGCGCGCGCCGGTTGCGGGGTCGGGGCGGGCGCCTGCGTGGATTTGCAGGGTGTCAAACCCGTAGGTCGGGGTGTCGGTCATGGGGTCCTCCTCTGGATATGCAGGCACCCTATGACGGTTTTTACGCCCTCACAACACGCGTCTGTGATCGCGCCCTAGCGCATCCAAAGGTTGGCCTTTTTGAGCTGATTTCGGATCATCTGTTCGCGCCGCGGCAGGGCCGCGCGGTCAAACATATCGCGCGCCTTGTGGCCGCGTTTCTGATAGACCATGCGCTTGATCGGCTCATGCTGTTTGAGCAGCTTTTTCAACTTGTTGGGTGCGGCGATGGTTTCCAGAACCTCAATCGCGCGGTCGCTTTCGCGGGCGTACATCAGGGGCAGAACCCGCCAATGACATGTCATATCCCCGTCCAGCCCGTCCAATTCCGGCCCCGGACGTCCGCCGCCCAGCGACGCAATCACAAGGGGCAGGGCGATCTGGTCCAGCCATGGATCCATCGGCTGACAGACCAAGGGCGCGGGCGGATCGTTGCGGATCGACGTTGCATATTCGACGAACCGTTCGCCGAATTCATGTGGACAGCGGCCAAAGAACCAGCCCGCGTTGAAATACATATACCGCTGCCAGTATTCGTCGGGTTGGCTCAGGTCCAGCGTGGCCTCAAAATCCAGACCGAACCGGTCATAGAGCGATTTCCAGATCTCGGTATAGCCCGGACCGTAGAGTTCGATCGTGGGCCACGTCCCTTCGCGCCGCATAGAGGCCGAGGGACGGTCGAAATCGAACGAGATCTGATCAATCGGGCCGGTGATCAAGGTGTCGGTGTCAAAGAACACGAACGGCTCACCCTTGGGCAGGGCGGCAAGCGCCTCAATCTTGTTGCCATAGGGGTAGGCCTCGCCGAAATGGTGGTTCTCGAAAGGGAGGATCTCGGCCCCCAGATCGGTCAGGGCGGCGCGCACATCGGCATTGGTGATTCTGGGGTCGTTCCACCAGCGGTCGTTCTTCTGCGGCTCGGCCACAAACAGGCGGCCCGCGAAATCCGGCGCGCTCTCGCGCAAGGACGCGGCAAACAACAGGGCCTCATATTGCAAACGGCCCTTTTGCCCGATGATCACGATGTTGAATGCGCCGTTTTTGGCTTTGGTCTTGGCCATCTCGGTCCTGCCCCGGTATTTTGGCCTAAGTATATGGCGAACGGGGCGAAATAACAGACCCTAGCCGCAGGACAGGGCACCTGTGTGATCACTGTGACCCATTTTCGATGTCGGCAAAGGATTGATAGTCGCTGAACGGCATCGGGGGGCGACCGGTGCTGGGGTTGTCGGTGCGAAAGGCGATGACGCTGTCCGATCCCCGCGCGAAATAGCGTTTGGCCAGAAATTCGGACACGGCACGATCAAAGAACCGGTCCAATTCGTCGTCCAGATCGCCCGCGCCGGTCAGTAAGGTGTTGGAACTGAACAGTTCGACCATGCCGACGGCGGTATAGCTGTCGTTATAAAACGTGGTGCCGATGTCGGAAAAGCTGCGGGTGACGACGCGAAATTCCGCATTCACCGCGCATATCCCCGCCTTGGTCCGTACGCCAAGCGCCGTGAGTTCCGACAACACCACGTCATAGCCATAAAACGCGGCCTTATAGTCGATGACCTGTAGGCCCTTTTGTTCAAACATCAGACGGATTTTGGTTTTGGTGCGTTCACCCTCGGTCCAACATTCGCCCTCAACCATGTCGTTGAGGGTCAGTTCGCTGAACTCGATCAGGCCTAGTGCGTCGGTGCCGGTGATATAGGTCTGCTGCGCACGGGCCGGCAGGGCGGCACAGAGACAGAAACATATTGCCCAGACAGTACGCATTACAGAACACCGGTTTGGTTGCGGTTTAACGATCTTACGCCATCCGTCCGGATTTACCAAAGATGGGGGCGCAAAACGCTAAACGACACGCATGACGTGCGGTGTTAGGCAGATCAAATTTTCTGGCTAAGCTCTTGTCCCAACACCATTCCCCAAGGGGGGAATGGTGGGCGACCCTGGAATCGAACCAGGCATGGGTCTCCCCGGCGGAGTTACAGTCCGCTGCCGCACCTTGCAGCACGTCGCCCGACGTGGGGCGGTGAATACCCACCCTGTTCGGGGGCGTCAACAGGAAAATCCCTTGCACTGACGCATTGCTTTGCGCATGTTCGCCGCCTGACAAACACGGGGCGCGCTGCGACATGAAAAAACCGACTTGGGTCATCGAAAAAGAACGGACAAAACGGGCCGCTGCCCAAGAAACCGTGTGGCTTTTCGGCCTGCATGCGGTGCGCGACGCGCTGATGAACCCCAATCGCACGCGCCTGCGTCTGGTGGTGACGAAAAACGCGGCGGATAAGCTGCAAGAGGCGATTGATGTCAGTGGCATGACGCCTGAAATCACCGATCCGCGCAAATTCAGCGTGCCGATTGATTCTGGCTCGGTCCATCAGGGGGCCGCGTTGGAGGTCAAACCGTTGAACTGGGGGTCGGTCATGGATGTCTGTCAGCCCGGTTTGGAGAATCCCCATGTGGTGATGCTGGACCGTGTGACGGACCCGCATAACGTGGGGGCGATTCTGCGCTCGGCCGAGGTGTTTGGCGCGCGTGCCGTGATTGCGCCGCACCGCCATTCCGCGCCTGAAACCGGCGCGCTGGCCAAAACCGCCAGTGGCGCGTTGGAACGCCAACCCTATCTGCGTGTCAAAAACCTGTCCGTCGCGATGGAGCAGCTGCGCGAGTTGGACTATGTTCTGTTCGGTTTTGATGGCGAGGCCGAAGAGACATTGGATCAGGCCCTTGCACAGGTGAAAAACCGCCCCGTGGCCATCGTCATGGGCGCCGAGGGGCCGGGTCTGCGCGAAAAAACGCGCGAAACCTGCGATAAATTGGTGAAAATCCCGTTTTCTGGCGATTTCGGCTCGCTCAACGTCTCCAATGCGGCGGCGGTGGGCCTATATGCTACACGGTACAGCAAACAGGAGTGACCCATGCCCCATACGCCCAAGATCGCGACCTGTTGTTATTGCGGAACGCGGGCGGCCTTGGTGGAGGATCAGGCGCGTCATGAATTGGCGTGTTCGTCCTGCGGGGCACCTTTGCACAACCTCAAATCCCTGAGGTCAGAGGTCGCACCTGCACCAAAACGTGCAAAATATGCCGATCGGCAGGAATTTGCCGCCCCACCCAAGAAGAAATCCAAAAAGAAAAAGAAAAACAAAAGCTTGGGTCGCTATGCGGCGGGCAAGATCTGGGACGTTTTGGACGATATTTTCGACTGAGCGCCGTTAACCTCGTCTTCACGGGTTTATTACAAGCTCTTTTTTAGACGCGAATGGCACCTATGTCATGGTCAAGAGACGCGGAACCGGAACTCTGCGTACTCTCTTCACTGTCCCTCGTTCCGTACTGGCGCCCGTTCCTCTTGGATCGGGCGCTTTTTTATGCATAGCTGCGCATATGACCGACTATACCGATGATCATCTGAAAAAACTGCTGAACCGCGCGCGGGTGATTGCCGTGGTGGGCGTGTCCATGAACTCTGTCCGGCCCAGCTTTTATGTGGCGCGGTATCTGTCGCTCAAGGGCAAACGCATCATTCCGGTCAATCCCGGTCATGCGGGCAAAACCCTGTTCGGGGAAACGATCTATTCCGATCTGGCTTCGATCCCTGATTCTATTCCGGTCGATATGGTCGATATCTTCCGCCGCTCGGACCATGTGCCGCCCATCGTGGATGAGGCGTTGGAGCATCTGCCAAAGCTCAAAACCGTCTGGATGCAAATCGGTGTCGAAAACGCCGAGGCCGCCGCGCGCGCCACGGCGGCGGGTGTGGATGTTGTTCAGAACCGGTGTCCCAAGATCGAGATGCAACGCCTGTTTGGCGAATTGCGCATGGGCGGGTTCAACACGGGCATCATTTCGTCCAAGCTCTGACACCTCGAAATCGCCTTATTTTCCTGCTAAACTGGGCCAAACACGACGCATAAACCCGCGCAGAGCAGTCAGGCCAGTTCCATGTCAAACAGTTATGAGGCGTTCAAAACCGCCCTGAAAACCCGTGAATCCAGTGGCGATTACACCGCCGTCAATTCGTTCGGCTATCTGGGGGCCTATCAGTTCGGTGAGGCCGCGCTGGTCGATCTGGGGTTCGTCGTTCTGGACGACAATCCCTATGACAACGACTTCAACGGCGGCTGGACCGGCAAGATGGGGATCAATTCCGCCGCCGATTTCTTGAACAGCCCCGCCGCACAAGAGGCCGCCGCGGACGAATGGTTCGACCTGCTCTGGGATTATGCCGTTGCGCTGGATCTGGACGCCTATCTGGGTCAGACGGTCGGGGGCGTCTACATCACCGCCAGCGCGATTATCGCCGGTGCGCATCTGCTGGGCGCGGGCGGGGTTGCGACGTGGTTGAACTCGGGCGGCACGATTGAGATCTACGATGGCTACGGCACCCCGATCAGCGAATATTTGGCCCTGTTTTCGGGATATGAGATGCCGTTTGAGACCGGGGAAGAGCCCGGCGATCTGATCCCCGGCGTGATCCTGATCGGGGATGCGGGCGATGATGACCTAAGCGGCACCGACAACGACGACATCCTGACCGGTAATGGCGGGCGGGACCGTCTGTCGGGACTGGACGGGGATGATGATCTGGACGGCGGGGACGGTGTTGACGTGCTGCTGGGCGGGGCGGGGAACGACGTTCTGGTCGGTGGCGACGCGTTTGATTTCCTGATCGGCGGGGACGGGGGCGACACGATGTTTGGCGGCGCCTCTCGCGATCTGTTGGTCGGTCAGGCCGGTCGGGACGAGATTTCCGGCGGCGCGGGCGATGACATCCTGATCGGTGGCGCGGGCACGGATTTGTTCTACTTTAGCGACGGCGATGGCAACGACCGCGTGCTGGATTTCGATCCGACCAGCACAGGTGATGTCGTTGTTTTGTCGGGGAATTCCGAAATCACCGACTATGCCGACCTGCGCGACAATCACATGGTGCAACAGGGCGGCAATGTCGTGATCGACGACGGGCAGGGCAATTCGATCACCCTGATCGGTCTGACCTTGGCCGAGCTTGAGGCGAACGATTTCGTCTTTTAACCCTTGGGGCGGGCGGCCTTTTCGGCGATGCCCGACAGGCCCTGACGGCGTGCCAGTTCGCCCAGCACATCGTCCAGCGCCACATCCCGCGCCCCCAGCATGACCAGCATGTGGTACAGAACATCCGCCGCCTCATAGGTCAGGTTTTCGCGGTCGTTCTTGGCGGCGGCGATGATGGCCTCGATCGCCTCTTCGCCGAATTTCTCGGCGCATTTTTCGGGGCCCTTGGACAGCAGTTTCGCGGTCCAGCTGCTGTCGGGATCGGCGCCTTTGCGCGCGGCGATCACGGTTTCCAGTTCGCGCAGAATATCCATCACAGACGCACCCCGATCCCTGCGGCGGCCATGTGTTCCTTGGCCTCGCCGATGGTGAATTCTCCAAAGTGGAAGATCGAGGCGGCCAGAACCGCGCTTGCCCCGCCCTTGGTCACGCCCTCAACCAGATGGTCCAGTGTGCCAACCCCGCCCGAGGCGATGACAGGGATGTCGACCGCGTCACTGATCGCTTTGGTCAGCGGCAGGTTGAACCCCGCGCGCGTCCCGTCGCGGTCCATGCTGGTCAACAGAATTTCGCCCGCGCCCTTGGATTCGACCAGTTTGGCGAATTCAACCGCGTCGATGCCCGTGGGTTTGCGTCCGCCGTGGGTAAAGATTTCCCACTTGCCGGGGGCCACGGTTTTGGCGTCGATGGCGACGACGATGCACTGGCTGCCGAAATGCTGGGACGCCTCGCGGACCACATCCGGATTGGCCACGGCGGCCGAGTTGAAACTGACCTTATCCGCACCGGCCAACAGCAGGGCGCGCACGTCCTCAACGTTGCGCACACCGCCGCCCACGGTCAGGGGCATAAAGCATTGCTCGGCCGTGCGGGTCACCAGATCAAACATCGTGCCACGGTTTTCGTGGGTCGCGTGGATGTCGAGGAAACACAGCTCATCCGCGCCAGCGGCGTCATAGGCCTTGGCCGCCTCAACAGGGTCGCCCGCGTCGATCAGATCGACAAAGTTGACACCTTTGACAACACGGCCGTCGGCCACGTCCAAACAGGGAATGATGCGGGTTTTCAGCATGATCGACGCCTTTTTGGTGATGCCGCCTCTATGCCAAGAAAGGCGCGGGGCGTCTATGGGGTTTATGGCGTGCCCTTGGCGATCTGGGCAACGGCACTGCGCGACATCAGGATGTGAAAGGGCATCACGGCGGCCAGATACAGGCGCCCGATCCAGTTGTTGCGATGCACCCATGTCGCCATATAGACGCGACCGTGGTCCTGCATCACGGTGATGCGGAAATTCAGGTGGCTGTCGTCAAACCCCATGTTCAGCTCATTTTCTGTGTCATAGGTCACCGGAAACATCGCGCCATTCTGCTCAAACTCGGTCCGCAGTCCAAGGGGCGCAACGATCCGGTTGCGCAGGTTCAGCAGGGCCGTGCCCCACGCGGGTATCTGCATCGCCAGATCGGCGGCGGGGCGGGCGGGAAGATCGCTGCGGCAGCTATAGCAATCAAGGAAATCGCCGTCCCGATACAGGGTCCACAGGTTGGACGTGGCGGGCAGGGTGGATTTTTCAACAGGCATCGGATGTCTCCGCGATAGGTACTGATACTGACGCGGCGATCAGGCGCGAAAATCCCCGCGCCCGCAAAGGGACATCTTGGCGCAGGGCGCTTAGGCTTTGAGGATCGCCAACGCCTCGGCCAGATCAATCGCCCCGTCATAGAGGGCACGGCCCGAAATCGCCCCGTCCAGAGGCGCGCCACAGGCCTTGAGGTTGCGCAGATCGTCCAGCGACGACACGCCGCCCGAGGCGATCACGGGGATCGACACGGCATTGGCCAGCGCGGCGGTGGCCTCAACGTTCGGGCCCTGCATCGCGCCGTCGCGGTTGATATCGGTATAGATGATGGCCGAAACGCCCGCGTCCTCAAAGGATTTGGCAAGTTCGGTGACCATCACGTCGGTTTCCTCGGCCCAGCCCTTGGTCGCCACACGGCCATCGCGCGCGTCGATGCCAACGGCCACGTGACCCGGAAATGCCTTGGCGGCCTCACGGACCAGATCGGGGTTCTCCACGGCGACGGTGCCAAGGATCACACGCTGCAACCCCTTGGACAGCCACATTTCGATCGTGGCCATGTCGCGGATGCCGCCACCCAACTGTGCGGGCACCTTGGTCGTGCTCAGGATGTCCTCAACCGCCTTGGCGTTCACCGGCTCGCCCGCGAAGGCCCCGTTCAGGTCCACAAGGTGCAGCCACTCACACCCCGCATCCACAAACGATTGCGCCTGCGCGGCGGGGTTGTCGTTGAACACGGTCGCCTGATCCATCTCGCCCTTGTACAGGCGGACACACTGGCCATCCTTCAGATCGATAGCGGGATAGAGGATCATGTCGCGGTCTCCTTTGGTTTCTGGCGCTGTTATGCACGGGCGGGCGCGGAATGCAACGGACCTCACGTTAGGCTTGCCCGATTGGGGAACATTGGGTCAAGGTGATCACGATCAAGGGAGGAGATCATGAAAAAACTCGCATCCATCGTGATGGCCGCGGCTCTTTGGGCGGGACCGGCGCTGGCGGCTGATCCGATCGAAGGGATCTGGAAAACGACCCCCGACGACAACGGCAATTTCGGCCATATCGTGGTGAAACCCTGTGGCGCGAAAATCTGCGGCACCTTGACCAAGGCGTTCAATGGCGCGGGTCAGGAAATACCCAGCGACAACGTGGGCAAGGCGATCATCTGGGACATGGTGGCGCTGGGCGACGGGGCCTATGGCAAGGGCAAGGTCTGGTCGCCTGACCGCGACAAAACCTATTCGTCCAAGATGCAGCTTTCGGGCGACAAACTGTCGGTATCGGGCTGTGTCCTCGGGATTTGTCGCGATGGCGGGACGTGGACGCGTTTGAAATAACGCCGCCATCCCGCGCCAATCCGCTAAAACAACCAAAGGGGCCGAAGGGCCCCTTTGACAATTGAACACCTGGCGCAACGGCGCTTAGGGCGCCCAGCTCAGGAAATTCGCGATCAGGCGCAGGCCCACGGCTTGGCTCTTTTCCGGATGGAACTGCGTGCCGATCATGTTGTCGCGGCCCACGATGGCGGTGATGTCTTCGCCATACTCGCAATGGGCCAGACGATGCGCGCTGTCCGTGACCTTGAAGTGATAGCTGTGCACGAAATAGGCGTGATCGCCGGTCTCGATGCCGTCAAACACGGGGTGCGCGTGGTCGATCACCAGATCGTTCCACCCCATATGCGGCACCTTCAACGCAGGGTCATGCGGCGTGATGCGCACGACCTCACCACCGATCCAATCAAAACCGGGGGTGGGTTCGTATTCCAAACCGCGTGTGGCCAGCATCTGCATCCCGATGCAAATGCCCATGAACGGACGCCCGCCCTTGGTCACGACCTCATCAATCGCCTCAAACAGGCCGGTGTGCTCAAACAGCTCGCGATAGCAGGCCGGATAGGCCCCGTCGCCCGGCAGGACAACACGGTCCGCACGGCGCACGATATCGGGGTCCGAGGTGACCACCACGGTGCCCGCATCGGTTTCGCTGGCAACCCGCTCAAACGCCTTTTGGGCCGAGTGCAGGTTGCCGGATTCGTAATCAACAATCGCCGTCAGCATTCCGGTCACAGCGCCCCTTTGGTCGACGGGATTTCATCGGCCTTGCGCGGATCGGTTTCCACGGCTTCGCGCAGGGCGCGGGCCACCGATTTGAACGCGGCTTCGGCGATGTGGTGGCTGTTCAACCCGTGCAGCGCGTCGATGTGCAGCGTGATGCCGCCGTGCGTGCTGAGGGCCTGAAAGAACTCGCGCACCAGTTCTGTGTCGAATGTGCCGATCTTGGCGCTGGGGAAATCGACGTTCCACACCAGAAACGGGCGCGCCGACAGATCAAGGGCCGAACGCACCAACGTATCGTCCATCGGCAACAGGCAGGACCCATAGCGACGGATGCCCTTTTTGTCGCCCAGTGCCTGCACCAAGGCCTGACCCAGCGCGATGCCGGTGTCCTCAACCGTGTGGTGGTCGTCGATGTGCAGATCGCCCTTGGCGCGGATGGTGAAATCGATCAGCGAATGGCGCGACAACTGATCCAGCATGTGGTCGAAAAAGCCCACACCGGTCTGGTTGTCATAGCTGCCGGCGCCATCCAGATTGATGGTGACCGAGATTTCGGTTTCCGAAGTTTTGCGCGTAATAGTGGCGGTCCGCATGGCCTGTCTCCGCTGTGATACAGGCGGCTTATACGGCGTGGCGCGCGCGGGGGCTAGGGGGCAGGGGCGTTTTCGCCCGCGCCCACCTGTGCATTGGGGTTAAACGGACACGTTTTGCATCAAGGTGTCTTTGGCCAACTCGCCCTTGGCGCCCGATAGGACGACCTCACCACGTTTCATGACGACGAATTGGTCGGCCAGCTTGTAGGCGAATTCGAAATACTGCTCGACCAGAACAATCGCCATATCCCCGCGATCGCGCAGCAGGCTGATCACCTCGCCGATCTGTTGGATGATGTTAGGCTGAATGCCTTCGGTCGGTTCGTCCAGCAACAACAGCTTGGGCCGCGTGATCAACGCACGCGCGATGGCCAGCTGTTGCTGTTGCCCGCCCGATAGGTCCCCGCCACGGCGGTGCAGGAACTGTTTCAGGATCGGGAAGAGTTCGAAAATTTCATCGGGAATTTCACGATCCCCGCGCGGCAGGCATCCGAACCCCGTCTCAAGGTTCTCGCGCACCGTCAACAGCGGGAAAATCTCGCGCCCCTGCGGCACATACCCGATCCCCGCCTGCGCCAACAGATGCGGTGGCATCTTGCCCAAATCCTGTCCATCCAGACGCACCACCCCGCCCGAGCGCGGATGCGTGCCCGAAATCGCCTTGAGGAGTGACGTCTTGCCCACCCCGTTCGTGCCCATGACACAGGTGACCTGACCGGTTTCAGCCGCCATCGAAATCCCGTGCAGAATTTGGGAATGCCCGTAGTGCAGGGTCAGATTGTCGATCTCAAGCATACTTATCGTCCAAGATAGACGTCGATGACGTCTTGGTTTGCGGTCACGTGGTCCAGACTGCCCTCGGCCAGAACCGATCCTTCGTGCAGGACGGTCACCTTACAGTTCAGGCGGCGCACGAATTCCATATCGTGTTCCACCACCACCACGGCGCGGGTTTTCGCGGCCTCGACAAGGATCGAGGTGGTCTGCTCCCGCTCGGCCAGTGTCATACCGGCGGCGGGTTCATCGACCAGCAACAGGCGCGGGTCCTGCGCCAGCAGCATCCCGATCTCCAGCCACTGTTTTTGCCCATGCGACAGCTCCCCCGATTTACGGTAAAGCTGATCCCCCAGACCGATCTGGGTGGCCAAGTCCGCGACCTGATCCATATCCGCATCCGTGGCGCGGAAGAACAGCACGCTCATCGGGCTGCGGTTCTTTTTCAGGGCCATCATCAGGTTGTCCTGAACGCTCTGATCCTCAAACACGGTGGGTTTCTGGAATTTGCGGCCAATGCCCGCTTGGGCGATCTTGGCCTCGGACATCTTCAGCAGGGACACGGATTTCTCGCCCCACAAGACGCGGCCCTCATCGGGCTTGGTCTTGCCGGTCACGATATCCATGAACGTGGTTTTGCCTGCGCCGTTCGGGCCAATGATCGCGCGCAACTCGGCCTTGCCGATCTGGAACGACAGGTTGTTGATCGCGCGAAACCCGTCAAACGTGACAGAAACGCCGGAAACTTCGAGAAGGGTGCTCATTCGCTGGCCTCCTTTTCACGTAGGGACCCGTCATCGGGGCCAAGGTCGGCACCGTGGCGCGCAGGGGCGCGGCGGTCGATCCACAGATCCACCAAACCGCCAATGCCTTTGGGCGCGAACAGCGTGACCAGAACGAACGACATGCCCAGCACGATCAGCCACCAGTCCACCCATTGCACGGTATAGAACCCAAGGTTGATGTCAGGGGCCTGACCGCCGGTGAACCATGTCGAGATCAGCGACACAAACGCCGCCCCGATCACCGCGCCATAGAGACGCCCGCGGCCCCCGATGGCGACCCAGACCGCCAGATAGATCGACGCAATCGGTGCGATCTCGGCGGGGTTGATGATGCCCGCCTGCGGGTAATAAAGGGCGCCCGCGATCCCCGCGATACAGGCGGTGACCGTAAAGATGAACAGCTTGTACGTCTCGACCGAATAGCCAAGGAAACGCACGCGCGCCTCATTGTCGCGAATGCCGCGCACGACCGAGCCGAACTTGCCCGACACGATCCACGCCGCAAGGATATAGCCCAGACCCAGAGCCACCGCAGAGGCCCAGAGGAACCAGATCGACACGGTCGATTGGGGCACATCATCCAGACCCGGCAGGTTTTGCAGGCCCGACAGACCGTTGTTGCCGCGCAGGCCGCTTTCGTTCTGGAACAGATACAGCGACAGCGCCAGCGTCATCGCCTGTGTCAGGATCGACAGGTAAACGCCGGTGACGCGGCTGCGAAACGCCAGCCAGCCAAAGACCAGTGCCAGAATGCCCGGCACCAGTACGACAAGGATCAACTGGATCGTCAGACTATGCGCAAAGGACCAGATCAGGGGGAACTCGTTGCTGCCGACCACGCCGAAAATCTGGGTGCCGATGCCATCGACGATTTCCTGCGGGGTCGGGGGGATTTCGGCCTGTGCCAAGGCATCGGTGACGATGAGGCGCGTGCGCTCATACATCAGCCACATGCCGATCATATAGCCGCCCAGACCGAAAAAGGCGAAATGCCCAAGGGACAGGATCCCGCAATAGCCCCAGACCAGATCCATCGCGATGGCGATCAGACACAGGCACAGCGTCTTGCCCAGCGTTTTGACAAAGCTGGTCGAGATCAGGCCGGTGCCCGTGCCCTCGGCCAACAGGGTCACGCCAAGGGTGAACAGGGCCAGCATGGCCAGAAAATACAGAACCGACGGGTTGCGCATGACAAAGCTTTTGTGGGTGTTCATAGCGCGCTCTCCTTATGCAGGGCGGGACGGGCGAAGTGGGGTGTAAATCGCATGATCAATCCCCCGCGGCCCGACCCTTGAGCGCGATGATCCCGCGCGGTCGGAACTGGATAAAGATGATGATAAAGATGATCATATAGGTCTGTGCGGCCAGAGTGTTCGAGGGGTTGAACCACTCGATCCCCTTTTGCAGGAACCCGATCATCGCCGCACCGGCCAGCGTGCCCCAGATGTTGCCAACGCCGCCGACCACAACGGTCATGAAGGACTGCACGATGTAATCGCTGCCCAATTCGGACGTCACCTTGGCGAACAGGCCGATGGCCACACCGGCAATCCCCGCGATCCCCGAGCCAAGCCCAAAGGTCAGCATGTTCACGCGGTTGGGGTTGATCCCCATGCTGGCGGCCATACGCGGGTTTTGCGTCACGGCGCGGGTTTCCAGACCCAGACGCGTGCGTTTCATGATGAACAGGAACACACACAGGAAGATCAGCGCCAGCACGAAAATCGCGATCCGGATATAGCTGATCGAGACAATGTCGTTCATCACCCACGACCCGTCCAGCCACGCGGGCGAGGTCAGGGGGCGCGCCTGTGTCCCGAAGATGTTCTTGGCCAGCTGTTGCAGGGCGATCGAAATCCCGAAGGTTGCCAGCAGGGTTTCCAGAGGCCGGTTATAGAGCCACCGGATCACCAGACGCTCCATCAACACACCGGCGGCAAATGTCACCGCAAAGGCCAGCGGGATCGCGATGATGATCGACAGGGTGTGGTTGGGCACGAATTGCTGAACCACATAACCGGTATAGGCGCCCATCATGATGAATTCGCCATGCGCCATGTTGATCACGCCCATCACGCCGAACGTGATGGCCAGACCGATGGCGGCAAGGAAATAGATTGAGGCCAGCGACAGCGCATCCAGCGTCAGGTCAAGCGTCTGGTTCAACCCGACCTTGACCTCGATGGACTTCAGGGCCTCTTCGACCGCCGTGGTGATGGCGGGATCGGTTTCGTCATAGACGCGCACAAAGGTGTATTCGGCCAGACGGTCGTCGATATCGGCGTCCGTCGCGGTGGCGGGGACGACACCGGCCTCGGCCAATGCGGCATAGGCGGTCAGGCGCGCGTCGTCGTTGTCCAGCTCATGCACGGGCACGCCACCGACGCTGCCACCTTGGATGTTGGCGATCAGGGCGGCGCGGATGTCATCGTCGTCAATACGGGGCAGGGCATCGCCACCGGCCACCAACAGGGCATAGGCCTCGGCGGCGGGCAGGTCCTCGGATCCGGGTTTCAGGGTCTCGGCCACATTCCATTCGGCGGGCACGTCGCCCGAGACGACCATGATTTTGCTGCTGGTCAGGGGGTTCAGCGTGGCGCGCACGTCCAGACCCAGATCGCCCGCCATGTCGTTGATGGCGGCGATACGTGCCGCGCTGTCCGCGTCATAGCCGATGGTCAACAGACGTTCCAACCGGCGTTTCTGGGCGGCGATGGCGGCGTCTTGTTCGCTGTCAATCGAGGCGCGCAGCGGGGCAAGCAAGCTGGACTCGGGGTCGCGTTCGATAGCGATCAGTGCATCACGGCGTTTTGCGGGATCGGGATCGGACAACTGGAACTGGACAAGGGCGGTGCCGATCATGGCGCGGATGCCGCTGTTGGGTTTCAGTTGTTTGAAATCTTCGTCAGGGGTCGGACCCAGATCGGCCCCGCTGTCCAGATCGAACAGGTTCAGCGTGGTGCGATCAATCTCTTCTGCGCGAAAGAAAAGCCCATCGGCTTGGCGTTGCCAGATTTCCTTGGCCTGCCATGCCTCAAGCACGGTTTGCATTTGGGGGAGGCCGCTGCGCGCGAGGGCGTCGATGGCCGGACCGATGGTCTTGCGCGAGCTCTTTTCGATCAGCGCGCGGTGTTCCTGTAAAAGGTCCTGAACCGGGGTGTCCTGCGCCGAGGCAGAGGCACACGAAAGGATCAGCGCGAACAGCGCAATCAAGAGATTTTTCATGGGGTAGGGTCCACTGTCGAAGGGGGCACGGGGCCCCCTTCAATCAAGTTAGGTCAGATCAGTAGTTCGATTTGATCTGAACGCAGGTGCTGGTCTCGGTGTTGTACATACCACAGCCCAGGTCTTTCCAGTCCGATTTCAGGACAGCCGATTCCGGCAGGAAGTCGGTCCATGCATCGCCGGGAACCTCGGTGGTCTGGCTGATGATGTCGAATTGACCGTCTTCCAGGATCTCACCGATCAGAACCGGTTTCGCCAGGTGGTGGTTGGGCAGCATAACTGCGGTACCGCCGGTCAGGTTCGGGAACTCTTGGCCGTACATTGCGGTACGAACAGCGTCCACATCGGTGGTGCCAGCGGCCTCAACGGCGTTCACCCACATGTTGAAGCCGATGTAGTGTGCTTCCATCGGGTCGTTGGTCACGCGCTCTTCGCCCATGCGAGCTTTCCATGCGGCAACCCACTCGGCGTTGGCGTCTGTGTCAGCGGACTGGAAGTAGTTCCACGCGGCCAGGTGACCGACCAGGTTCGAGGTGTCCAGACCGGACAGTTCTTCTTCACCAACCGAGAAGGCCACGACGGGGATGTCGTCTGCCGAGATACCAGCAGCAGCCAGCTCTTTGTAGAAGCCGATGTTCGCGTCACCGTTGATGGTCGAGATCACGCCGACTTTTTTGCCGTCTGCACCCAGAGCAACAACGTCAGCAACGATTTTGGACCAGTCGCTGTGGCCGAAGGGGGTGTAGTTGACGAAGATGTCTTCTTCGGCAATGCCTTTGCCCTTCAGGTAGCTTTCCAGAATGTTGTTGGTCGTACGCGGGTAGACATAGTCGGTGCCCAGCAGTGCGAATTTCTCAACACCCAGCTCGTCCAGGAAGTAATCGGTGGCGGGGATCGCCTGTTGGTTCGGAGCAGCGCCAGTGTAGAACACGTTTTTCGAGCTCTCTTCACCTTCGTACTGAACCGGGTAGAACAGCAGACCGTTCAGTTCTTCGATGACGGGCAGAACCGATTTACGCGAAACCGAGGTCCAGTTGCCAAAGATCACGTCGGTCTCGTGTACGGTCAGCAGCTCACGTGCTTTTTCAGCAAACAGCGGCCAGTCCGACGCGGGGTCAACGACCACGGCCTCAAGCTCACAGCCCAGAACGCCGCCTTTTTCGTTTTGCTGTTCAACCAGCATCAGCATGGTGTCTTTCAGCGTCGTTTCCGAGATCGCCATGGTGCCCGACAGCGAGTGCAGAACGCCGACTTTGATCGGGCAGTCTGCTGCCATCGCAGCCGTGCTCAGTGCGCCCAAGGCAACGGTGCCGGCCAGCATGGTGTTCACAAATTTCATATTAACCCTCCTGGCGAAGCCGGGTCGCGCCTTGCCCTTTGGGGCGGACACGCCTAAATCGGCCTCGCAACTGTTGTTGCGTTTCGTGTGGCGGCTTGCGAGCTCCACTTCGATTGGTCGCCACACACCCCCTTTTTCAAGACCTCTGAACGGGCCCCTCATGAAGGCCCCTTACGGTTGGGTTAATCCGTCGGGGTGCGCAATTTCGGGGGGCTGCATTTGCAGCAATCCGCGGTTCATTCAAATGTGAATGTCTAAAATATGTGCGGAGCGGTCATTTCATGTGCAAACGTGAATTCGATTTGCGCGAATCAAAAGGCGCGCACACGCATTAAGCGAATGACGCGCCTAGTGATTATGTTTTCAGCGCTGGGCGGTGCCTGTGCGCGGGTTGAGCCAAGGTTTGGCGTTTGACGGGGCCAAATTGGGCCGGCCCAGCAGGCTGTCAGATACTTTTTCCCCAACCATGATCGAGGGCGCGTTCAGGTTGCCGTTGGTGATGCGCGGGAAAATCGAGCTGTCCGCGACTCGCAACCCTTCGACCCCGATCACGCGGGCGTCTGGATCAACCACGGCCATCGGATCGGTCTTGTCGCCCATCTTGCAGGTGCCGCAGGGGTGATAGGCGCTCTCGACATGTTCGCGGATGAACCCGTCCAGTTCGTCATCGGTTTGCACATCCGCGCCCGGCTGAATCTCGTGGCGGACATAGGGGGCGAATGCCTCTTGCCCAAAAATCTCACGCGTGAGGCGGATGCAGGTGCGGAAATCGCGCCAGTCATCGGCGTGCGACATATAGTTGAACAGGATGGAGGGCGCGTCTTTTGGATCGCTGCTGTTCAATGTGACCGCGCCGCGGCTTTTGGAGCGCATCGGGCCGACGTGGGCTTGGAACCCGTGACCCTCGGCCGCGGCCTGACCGTCGTAACGCACGGCGATGGGCAGGAAGTGATACTGGATGTCGGGATAGGACACGTCCGCGCGGGATCGGATGAAGGCCGCGCTCTCGAACTGGTTCGAGGCGCCCAGACCCGTTTTGGTGAACAGCCACTGCGCCCCCACCAAGGCCTTGCCGAAGAGGTTCCAGTATTTGTACAGGCTGACCGGCTGGCTGGCCGCCATCTGGATGTAGAGTTCCAGATGGTCCTGCAGGTTCTGGCCCACGCCCGCACGATCCGCGACCACGTCGATACCGTGCTCGGCCAGATGGGCGGCAGGGCCAATCCCCGACAGCATCAACAGCTTGGGCGAGTTGATCGACGAGGCGGCGATGACCACCTCGCGCCGTGCCATCAGGCGTTTGATCTGGCCGCCCTGTTCGTATTCCACACCCACGGCGCGGCCGTTTTCGATGATGACCTTGCGCGCCAGTCCACGCACGATGTCACAGTTCGGACGTTTCAGCGCGGGTTTCAGATAGGCATTGGCCGCCGACCAGCGTTGACCGTTGTAAACGGTCTGCTCCATCGGGCCAAAGCCCTCTTGCTGTTCGCCGTTGTAATCGCCGGTGGTCTCGTATCCGGCCTGACGCCCCGCCTCGACAAAGGCCTGAACCAGCGGGTTGTCCCGCTTGCCCCGCGTCACATGCAGGGGGCCATCGGTGCCGCGCCACGTCGGATCGCCGCCGTGACCGCCATCGTGCCACGTCTCCATCCGTTTGAAGTAGGGCAGCACATCCGCATAGCCCCAACCATGCGCGCCCGCCTCGGCCCAATGGTCGTAATCCATCGCGTGGCCGCGCACATAGACCATGCCGTTGATCGACGAGGACCCGCCAATGACCTTGCCGCGCGGACAGGCCAGACGACGACCGCCCAGATGCGGTTCGGGGTCCGACCAATAGCCCCAGTCATAACGGCGCATGTTCATCGGATAGGACAGGGCGGCGGGCATCTGGATGAAGGGCCCCGCATCGGTGCCGCCAAATTCCAGAACCAGAACGGAATTGGTTCCGTCCTCGGACAGGCGATAGGCCATAGCGCATCCGGCCGAGCCCGCGCCGACAATCACGAAATCTGCGGTTTTTTGATCCATCGACATCAGAAGGCAGCCTCGGTCGGGCCGGTGGCCACATAGACGGTTTTCAGTTCAGAGTAATGTTCGATCGCGGCCTTGCCGTTCTCGCGTCCCACACCGGACAGTTTGGTGCCGCCAAAGGGCGCCTCGACCGGCGTCAGGTTATAGGTGTTGATCCAGCACGTCCCCGCCCGCAGTTGGCGGATCACGCGGTGCGCACGGGTTAGGTCGTTGGTATAGACCCCCGCCGCAAGGCCAAAGCCCGTGTCATTGGCGCGCGCGATCACGTCGTCCTCGTCGTCGAAATCCAGAACCGACAGGACGGGGCCGAAAATTTCGTCCCGCGCGATGGTCATATCGTCGGTGACATCGGCGAAAACGGTGGGTTCCATATAGAACCCGTCGCGCTCAATGGCCGCTCCGCCCAGCATCAGGCGCGCGCCCTCGGCCTGACCCTTGGCGATAAAGCCCAGAACCTGTTGACGCTGGGTGTCTGACACCATGGGGCCGAAATTCGTCGCCTCATCCAGCGGGTCGCCGATGACGGCGGTCTGGGTGCGTTCCACCAGACGGGACAGGAATTTGTCCTTTATGGCGCGGTGGACGAACACGCGGGTGCCGTTCGAACAGATCTGGCCGCTGGAATAAAAGTTGCCGTTGATGGCGCCGCTGATCGCGTCCTCAATGTTCGCGTCGTCAAACACGATCATGGGGGATTTCCCGCCCAGCTCCATCGTGACGTGTTTGATCCCCGCGGCGGCGGCGGCATAGACCTTGCGCCCCGTGGGGACCGAACCGGTCAGGGACACCTTGGCGACGCGCGCGTCCTCAATCAGGCTGGCACCGACATGGCCCAGACCCTGCACCACGTTGAACACACCGGCGGGCAATCCGGCCTCAATCAGGATTTCCGCCAGTTTCAGCGCGCCCAGCGGGGTTTGTTCGGACGGTTTGAACACCATCGCATTGCCACAGGTCAGGGCCGGCGCGGCCTTCCAACAGGCGATCTGGGTCGGATAGTTCCACGCGCCGATGCCCACACAGACGCCCAGCGGTTCGCGCACCGTATAGACGAAATCATCGCCCAACTGCAGATGCTCACCCCCAAGGGTCGCGGCCAGCCCGCCGAAATATTCCAGCGCATCCGCACCCGACGTCGCATCCGCGATCAGGGTTTCCTGCAACGGCTTGCCCGTGTCCATGGTTTCCAGAACCGACAGGTCGTGGTTGCGGTCGCGGATGATGTCGGCCGCACGGCGCAGGACGCGACCCCGTTCCGTGCCCGTCATCGCGGCCCATTGTGCTTGGGCCGCTTCGGCGGCGGACAGGGCCGCGTCGATGATCGCGGGGGTGGCGGAATAAACGGTGGCGATGGTTTCACCGGTCGCCGGATAGATCACGGGGATCGGCGTGCCGGCGGTGTCCTCGACATATTGGCCGTTGATGAAATGGCTGGCGGTGGGTTGGGCGTTGGTCATTACAGTCTCTGGTATGCGTGTGGATCGGGCGGCGTTATTCACCGCGCGGAAAACGGGCGTTTTCCTCGACGACGTTCAGGTCCATGTGGTTGCGCATGTAGCGTTCGCTGGCCTTTTGCAGGGGCTGGAAGTCCCACGGGTAATAGCCCCCTTCGCGCAGGGCCTCATACACGACCCAGCGGCGCGCCTGACTTTCGCGGACCTCGGCGTCGAAACGGGCAAGGTCCCAGCGCGCCTCGGATTTGGCGCGCAGGGAATTCAGCGTGCCCTGATGCGCGGGATCATCGGCAAGGTTGGTCAACTCATGCGGATCGGCCTCCAGATCGAACAGCTGATCGGGATCGAGGGCACAGCGGTTGTATTTCCATTTGCCATAGCGCAGCGACACCATCGGCGCATAAGACGCCTCAGCCGCGTATTCCATCGCGACGGGCGAGGTGCGCTCGGCCCCGTTGCCGAGGGGGACGAGGCTCTCACCGGTGGTCCAGGGCATGACCTCATCCATGCTGACGCCCGCCAGATCGCAGAGGGTTGGGCAGATATCGATGTTGGACACGGGCGCGGTGATCAGGCCCGGTTCCATCTGGCCCGGCGCGCTGATCATGATCGGGACGCGCGCTGAGCCCTCATAAAAGGACATCTTGAACCACAGACCCCGCTCGCCCAGCATATCACCGTGATCCGACACAAAGACGATGATCGCCTCTTGGCGGGTGGCCTCTAGCGTGTCGAGGATGTCGCCGATCTTGTCATCCAGATAGGTGATATTGGCGAAATAGGCGCGGCGCGAGCGTTCGATGTCCGTCTCGGTGATGTCGAAATCACGCCAGTTGTTGGCGTCAAAGATACGCTTGGAATGCGGGTCCTGTTCGTCATAGGGCAGGGCGGGCACGGTCGGGTGCAGGTGTTCGCAACCCTCATACATGTCCCAGTATTTGCGCCGCGCGACATAGGGGTCATGCGGGTGGGTAAAGCTGACGGTCAGGCACCAAGGGCGCTCATCCTTGCCGCGGGCATAGTCATAAATCTTGCGCGTGGCGTGATAGGCGACCTCATCGTCGTATTCCATCTGGTTGGAAATCTCGGCCACGCCCGCACCGGTGACGGACCCCATGTTGTGATACCACCAATCGATCCGCTCGCCCGGTTTGCGGTAATCGGGGGTCCAGCCGAAATCGGCGGGGTAGATGTCGGTGGTCAGACGTTCCTCAAACCCATGCAGCTGATCAGGGCCAACGAAATGCATCTTGCCCGACAAGCAGGTCTGATAGCCCGCGCGGCGCAAATGGTGCGCATAGGTCGGGATGGATGAGGCGAATTCGGCGGCGTTGTCATAGACGCGGGTTGCGCTGGGCAATTGACCCGACATGAAACTGGCCCGACCGGGCGCGCAAAGGGGGCTGGCGGTATAGGCGTTTTGAAACCGCGTGGAGTGTTCGGCCAAACGGCGCAGGTTCGGCGTGTGCAGCCAGTCGGCGGGACCATCAGGGAACAATGTCCCGTTCAACTGGTCCACCATCAGGATCAGAATATTGGGGCGCGTCGTCATGCAAGTGTCCTATTCGCGGGTGTTTCGGCGTTCGACTACGACCTAGCCACGGGTTTATTGACTCGTCAATCAATAATCCTGACATGCTTATTCTGACTGGAAAAATCGTTGTGATTTCGGGGGCTGGAAAACAAAAAACGCCGCGCAAATGCGCAGCGTTTTTTTGATCACTGGTCTGACTGGAGCGGGCGAGGCGATTCGAACGCCCGACCCTAACCTTGGCAAGGTTATGCTCTACCCCTGAGCTACGCCCGCATTCCGGTCAGTCCGGTTATGTCCCAAATTGGAGCGGGCGAGGCGATTCGAACGCCCGACCCTAACCTTGGCAAGGTTATGCTCTACCCCTGAGCT
>PALT01000038.1 GCA_002706605.1 Rhodovulum sp.
GCGGTTGCACTTGCCGCCGCCCTTTGGGCCTTGCCAGACGGGGTTGCGGCGGATGTTCCGGTGATCGCCGTAGCCACGGGCGGCAATGTCGACGCGGACATCTTTGCCCGCGCTTTGGAACGCCTGTAACGGGTGCTCCAAATTTAGTTGACACCGACAACTATTATTTTCTATTCCTGTCCCCAACGGGAGGCATGAGTGTGCCGCGTGCAAGGGGACAGGCACGCGCATAGGCTTGCGCCACTCATGAAAGGGAAGACAGATGCAAATGGCTGATCTGGGCGACGTCGCCCTGCACTATCGGGTTGATGGCCCTGACGACGCGCCGACGGTTGTGTTCGCGAACTCGCTGGGGACGGATTTCCGTCTGTGGGACGATGTTCTGGCGCTGTTGCCGCAGGGGCTGCGTTATGTGCGCTATGACAAACGCGGGCACGGCTTGTCGTCCTGTCCGCAGGGGCCCTATTCGATGGGCGCGCTGGTGCGCGATGCCGAGCGCCTGCTGGATCATCTGAACGTGCGCGACTGCGTGTTTGTCGGCCTGTCGATCGGCGGTCTGATTGCCCAAGGTCTGGCCGTCAAACGTCTGGATCAGGTGCGCGCAATCGTCCTCAGCAACACCGCCGCGAAAATCGGTACGGCGCAGATGTGGCAAGACCGCATCGACGCGATCAAGGCCGACGGGGTCGAACCCATGGCCGACGGGATCATCGACCGGTGGTTCGCCAAACCCTTTGTCGCCAGCGGCGCGGCCCTGCCGTGGCGCAACATGTTGGCGCGCACCCCCGCCGAAGGTTACGCGGGCTGTTGCGCGGCGATTGCGGGCACGGATTTCTATACGCCGACCTCGGGCCTGACCCTGCCGACGCTGGGCATTGCGGGGACCGAGGACGGCTCGACCCCGCCCGATCTGGTGCGCGAGACGGTCGATCTGATCAAGGGGTCGCGCTTTGAACTGATCCGCGGCGTCGGGCACCTGCCCTGTGTGGAAAAACCCGAGCAATACGCCGCCCTGCTCACCCAATTTCTAAAGGATGTCGGACATGTCTGATCGTTTTGACAAGGGAATGGAGGTCCGCCGCAGTGTTCTGGGCGACGCCCATGTAGACCGCGCCGAGGCCGCGAAAACCGATCTGGACCTGCCGTTCCAGACCCTGATCACCGAGGGCGCATGGGGCACCGTCTGGGCCTCGGACGGGATCAGCAAACGCGAACGCTCGATGATCACGCTGGCCCTGTTGGCGGCGACGGGAAACTTTGAGGAAATCCCGATGCACATCCGCGCCACCGCCCGCACCGGTGCCAGCAAACAGGACGTTCTGGAGGCGTTTCAACACGTCGCCATCTACGCCGGCGTGCCCAAGGCGAACCACGCCCTGAAACTGGCCAAGGCCACCTATGCCGAAATGGAGGAGCAAGAGCCGAAATGACCGATCAATCCCCCCTGATCCCGCGCAATCGCGAGATGCATCCGGTCCCCTATTATCCGGATTACAAAACCTCGGTCGCGCGCTCGCCCAGCTTGCCGTTGATCTCGATGGAGAGCACCCCGAGCGAGGAAACCGGCCCCCGTTTCGGCCATAACAAACTGGGCGCGCTGGACAACAACCTGATCCTGAACTGGACCAAGGGCGCGGCACCGGCTGTGGGGGAACGCGTGTTGATGCACGGGCGGGTTCTGGACGAAAACAACCGTCCCGTGCCCAACACCCTGATCGAGATCTGGCAGGCCAACGCCGGTGGCCGCTATCGCCACATCAAGGACACGTATTTCGCGCCGCTGGACCCGAATTTCGGTGGCTGCGGGCGCACGATCACGGATGAGAACGGGCGTTATGAATTCCTGACCATTCGCCCCGGTGCCTATCCGTGGCCCAACCGTGGCAACGAATGGCGTCCGATGCACATCCATATCTCGGTCTTTGGCCATGCCTTTGGTCAGCGCCTGATCACCCAGATGTATTTCGAGGGCGATCCGTTGATCGACCGTTGCCCCATCGCCGCCACCATCCGTGAGCGCAGCCAGCTGGACCGCCTTGTCGCGCCTCTGGATATGGCCTCTGCCCGCCCGATGGATTTCCTGGCGTATAAGTTTGACATCGTCCTGCGCGGTCGCCGCCAGACCATGTTCGAAAACAAAATGGAAGGGATGTAAGCCATGGTTCAAAAGCTGGACACCCTGATCGAGAGCCCCTCGCAAACCGCTGGCCCCTATGTGCATATCGGCACGGTGCCGACCTATGCGGGACTGGGCGGGATTTACGAACAAGAAATCGGCGACAGCCCCATCGCGGACGGCGCCAAGGGTGAGGTGATCACCATCACCGGCACGGTTGCGGATGCGACCGGCTGGGTTCTGCGGGACGCGATGTTTGAAACATGGCAACCCGACGCCGCCGGTAAATTCGCGGGCGACGCCGGTGCCGATCCCGCCGTGTCGGGCTGGTCGCGCGTCTGTGCCGATCCCGAAAGTGGCGAATGGACCCTGAAGACAGTGAAACCCGGTTCGACCACCCTGCGCGATGGCCGCGTTCAGGCCCCGCATATCTCGGTCTGGCTGGTAGCGCGCGGCATCAACATCGGTCTGCAAACCCGCATCTATTTCGAGGATGAGGACAACAGCGCCGACCCCCTGTTGAACCGCATCGAACAGCGTCCCCGCGTGGACACCTTGATCGCGAAACGCACCGGTGACGGGGAATACCGGTTCGACATCCGCATCGCGGGTCCGCAAGAAACCGTGTTTCTGGACATCTGATCCGTGACACAGGTGATGCTGATCCACGGCGCGTGGAGCACAGGTGCCGCTTGGACCTCGGTCGTGCCCGCCCTTTCGGGGGCGGGTCATGCCGTTCTGGCCCCGACCCTGCCCGGCCATGGCGATGACCCGACCCCGCATGACGGGATCGATGTTATGACCTATGCCCGCGCGATGATCGACCGCCTGCCCAAAGACGGGCCGGTGACGGTCGTCGGCCATTCCATGGGCGGGCTTGTGATTTCGCAAATGGCGGAACTTGCGCCGGAACGGATCAATCACCTGATCTATGTCGCCGCGTTCCTGCCGCGCGACGGGCAGTCCCTTTTGGATCTGATCAAAACCCAAGAGGGGCCCGGCATTCAGATCGCCGTGGAACGTGCGGGCAAACATTCGACGGTTCTGAACCCCGAACGGGCCGCGCCGATCCTGTTCCCCGACGCCACGCCCGCACAACAGGCCGCCGCCCTGCGCGGTCTTAGTGCCCAGCCAAACCGCGCCCAGACCAGCCCCGTCCGCCTGACGGACGACCGGTTCGGGCGTGTGGCCAAAACCTATATCCTTTGTACCCAAGACCGCACCGTCACGCCCGACCTGCAACGGGCGATGATCGCGAACAACACCTCTGGGGACACCGCCGTTCATGAACTGGACTGCGGGCATTTCCCCCAACTCAGCGCAACGTCGGATCTCAACCGGTTGCTGAACTCACTGCTCTAGGAAACGCCATGACCAAACCCTGCATCATCTGTGTTGCCATCACGGGGTCCTTGCCGCGCAAGGAAAACAACCCCGCCGTGCCGATCACCATCTCCGAACAGATCGAGAGCACCCACGCCGCATTCGAGGCGGGCGCCACCATCGCCCATTGCCACGTGCGCAACGACGACGAAACCCCGACCAGCGACCCCGAGAAATTCGGCCGCCTTCTGGAAGGTCTGCGCGAACACTGCCCCGGCATGATCGTCCAGCTGTCGACCGGTGGCCGCTCGGGCGCGGGTCAGGAACGGGGCGGGATGCTGCCGCTGAGGCCCGACATGGCGTCGCTGTCGGTGGGGTCCAACAACTTTCCCAACCGCGTCTATGAGAACAGCCCGCAATTGGTCGATTGGCTGGCCTCCGAGATGCTGAAATACGACATCAAACCCGAGATCGAGGCGTTTGATCTGTCCCACATCCTGCAGGCCGTCAACATGTCCAAGGACGGGCGTCTGGCCGTGCCTTTGTACGTGCAATTCGTCATGGGCGTGAAGAACGCGATGCCCGTGGACCGTGAGGTGTTCGATTTCTACATCCAGACCCTGAAAAACCGCGCCCCCGATGCGGAATGGTGCGGCGCAGGCATCGGCCCGAACCAGATCGTAATGAACGAATGGTCCATCGCCGCAGGCGGTCACACCCGAACCGGCATGGAGGACAACGTGCGTTTGGACAAAGACACGCTTGCCCCCTCGAACGCAGCCTTGGTACAGCGTGCCGTAGACCTGTGTGAGAAATACGAACGCCCCGTCGCCACTTGGCAACAGGCGCGTGACATCTTGGGATTGAACTGACCTATGGCCATTTGCGTTTTCGACAGCCCCCTTTACCGCGACCTGTTTCACGACGCCGAGGCGGGCAAGCTGTTCACCGATAGCGCCGAAGTGCGCGCGATGCTGCTGGTCGAGGGCGCATTGGCCAAGGCCCAAGGCGAACTGGGCGTGATCCCGTTGGAAAGCGCCCTGTTCATCCACCGTTCGTCGATGGAGGTTCAGGTGGACCCCGCCGGTCTGGCCGCCGGAACAGGCCAGAGCGCGGTGTGCATCCCCGCCCTTGTCGCGGCGTTCCGCAAGGCGATGGAGGCCCCCGAGCACGCGCAATACGCCCATTTCGGCGCGACCAGTCAGGACATCATAGACACCGGCCTGATCCTGCGGTTGCGACAGGCGCTGACGCTGTTTGATCAACGATTGGTTGAATTGATCCACGCGCTTGGCGATCTGGCCGAGGCGCATGCCGACACCCCGATGGCCGCCCGCACATGGGGTCAGGTCGCGACGCCCACCACATTCGGGGCCGCCGTGGCCGCATGGGGCACGCCCCTGATCCGGCACCGCGAACGTCTGTCCGCGCTGCGCCCGCGTCTATTGCGGATCAGCCTGTCCGGCGCATCGGGCAACCTGTCGGCTATGGGGCCCAAGGGCCCCGAGGTGCGCGCCGCCATGGCCGCATCCCTGAACCTTGCCGACCCCGGTGACGTCTGGCACACCGCCCGTGACAACGTGGCCGAGCTTGGTGCATGGCTGACCGCCGTGACGGGCAGCCTGTCTAAAATGGCCGAGGATCTGCACCTGATGTCGCTGTCGGGCATTTCCGAAATCCGACTGGCCAGCGCGGGTGGATCGTCCACCATGCCGCAAAAGAATAACCCGGTGCAGCCTGGCATTACCATGGCGATTGCGGGGATGTTGAACGGGTTGAACACCACGTTGCAATCGACCCTGTCGCACCAATATCAACGCGATGGCGCGTCGTGGCTGATGGAATGGATGACCCTGCCCCAGATGGTCATGGGCACGGCCCGCGCCCTGAGCGTTGCGACCGAACTGGCCAAATCCGTCGCCCCGAATATCGACGGCATGGCGCGTATGGTGCAGGACCCCCTCGACCTGATCTATGCGGAAACGATTTCCTTTGCTCTGGCCGACCTCATGCCCCGCCCCGAGGCACAGGCCGCGACCAAGGATATGTGCAAAACCGCCGTGGCCGACAACATCCCCCTGCGCGATCTGGCCGCAGCGAAATGGCCTGACATCGATTGGGCCGCCCTGTGTCAGCCACAGAATAACCTCGGCGAAGCGGTCACCCTCGCAAAGAATTTTACAACCAACGCGAAAGTTCTCGACTAACTGCGAAATTTCTTGTTCTCTGGGTGAAATTTAAAACACCCTCTAGTACCGTGCCCTTACAGATTGTTTTTATTTTCATTACGCTTGTGATCAACGCCATGGGAATTGGCGTGATCTTGCCCGTTATGCCCGATTTGATCCAATCGGTGGGCGGGTTTGATCTAAGCAAAGCCGCCGCCTGGGGCGGTGTCATGGCGACGTCGTTTGCCGTGATGCAATTCCTGTTCTCACCGCTTTTGGGCAACCTGTCGGACTGTTTCGGACGGCGTCCGGTCCTGCTGTTCTCGCAGGTGTTCATGGCGCTGGATTATCTGCTGATGGCCTTGGCGTGGAGCATGCCTGTCCTGCTGATCGCGCGTTTCATTGGCGGGATCACGGCGGCAACCCCTGCCACCGCGTCCGCCTTTCTGGCCGATATCTCGCCCCCCGAACAAAAGACCGCCCGATTTGGCCTTGCGGGGGCGGCGTTTGGCCTTGGGTTTGTGCTTGGGCCCTTGATCGGCGGGGCGCTTGGCGAACTTGACCCTCGCGCGCCCTTCTTTGCGGCGGCGGGCCTGTCCGCATTAAACGCCCTGTTCGGTTATCTGGTCCTGCAGGAAACGGTCGACGATAAAATTCGTCGTCGTTTCAGCCTGTTACGTGCAAATCCTGTGGGCGCACTTTTGCATGTCGGACGGCGACACAACATGCTGGGCCTGTTATTCATCATCTTTCTCTATGAGTTCGCGTTCTTTGTGTACCCGTCCACATGGGCCTATTTCACCAAGTTCCGCTTTGGCTGGAGCCCGACCGCAATCGGCCTCTCGCTTATGGCGTTTGGCCTGTCCATGGCCTTGATGCAGGGCGGGTTGATCCGTGTGATTCTGCGGTTCTTGGGGTCGAAATGGACGGCGATGCTGGGCCTTGTGGTCAACATCATCGCCTTTGTCCTTCTGGCGGTGACGACGAATGGTTGGGTCGCGCTGGCCCTGACGCCCTTTGCGGCGCTTGGGGCGATTGTGGACCCCGCGCTGCAAGGTGTCATGGCCCGCCGCGTCACCGATGACCAACAGGGCGAATTGCAGGGCGCAATCACCTCAATGCGGTCTATCGCGATGGCCCTGTCACCACTGGTGATGACCCAGACCTTTACGCATTTCACCAAAGACGGTGCACCCATCGTCCTACCCGGCGCTGCCTTTGCCCTTGCGGCGATCCTGATGACCATCTGTGCCTGCGCCTTTATGTGGGATCCGTGCCGTAAAACGCGCGAGAATCCGCCCAAGGACGCCGCCGAAAGCCATAATTAGCGTTCCAAATCAACATCTTGCTGCACCTGCAAAGTAAATCTTGGAATCTATGCTGCAACATGGCAAAATTGAGATTATTCTCAGAGGAGTCTCAACGATGCTATCTCCGAAACGACAGGCCCTTAAAGAACGTCTTACCGATGCGGGTGAGCGTCAGATCGCCAAAGGCGGCATTGTCGCCCTGAAGGCGCGTGAACTCGCGGCCGAAGTGGGCTGTGCCTTGGGCGGGATCTATTCGGCCTATGGGGATCTGGGCGAATTGGCCGTTGAGGTGAACCGCCGCACGTTGGAACAGCTCGAAGAGCACATGCGCCAAGCCGTTGTCGGCCTGACCCGCGAAGGCCCCGAGGAACGTCTGATCAGTCTCGCGCAGGCCTATCTGGACTATGCCGAACGCGAGGGGCCGCGCTGGCGCACGCTGTTTTCCATCGGCCTGTCCGAGGATGGTGAACACCCCGGGTTCTTTGACGCGCTGCAACCTGTGATCGACCTGATCAAGGAGCAGCTGGACGAACTGTATCCCGCCAAGACCAGCCGCACCCTAGAGGGTGAGGCGCGCCTGTTCTTCGCCGCGCTGCACGGGGCGGTGTCCTTGGGCATGGAAACGCGTCTTTCGGTGCTGGAACGCCAAGGGTTGCAGAACCGTCTGACCACCATGGTCGAAAAATTCGCGGCCTAACGGGCGATGAGGCCGAAATAGGCTTTGAACAGCGGCGGTTCTATCCGTAAAACCATTGCATCATGGGGCCCCTTAGCTCAGCTGGATAGAGCATCCGCCTTCTAAGCGGACGGCCGAGGGTTCGAATCCTTCAGGGGCCGCCATGATCCTTCTGCCAGCTCCCAAGCAAAGCCGGGATTTGAGTCACATCGCTGTCTGTAAGCGCGGCAAAAGTCCGCTATCGACATTCGGATCACGCAACGGTTTTATCATGTAGTGACGTTTGCGTGATCCGCTTTAAACGATGTGCGAAAGGCCGGTGCCAATGACAGATACCCACACCTCTATTGCTCGTTTGGATATCCGCAATGTCGTTCAGGGTGGTTCCTGATGTTCAAACGCATCGTTGTTGCACTGATTGCATTTTTTGCACTGATCACGATGTATGGGTTCGCAGACCACTACGGCTCTCGCTACGCGTCTTGGCGCGCATTGTCCTCAGAACATGTTTTCGATGCCGCGCAGCAGTACGTCGAGCGGGAGTACATCAACACGAAGAGTTACGACGCAAGCGAAATCATTCCGGTCTGCGTTTACGCTGTGACCTGCGATGATGTTTGGGCACGTCTGGCCATTGTTGATGATCCTGATCAATTCGATTTCGATGCCCTAAAACGGCGCATCTGGGCGCGTCGGTTTAAAGGAACATGCCAAGGTCAAACTGCGAACTTGGGACTGCATGTGCTACACTCACAAGGTAGCCATAGACCTGGGGATGATCTCCCCATTTGGAATTTCTACGGTGACAGCTTTACGAGCACAAGAGACAGACACTGGTTCTTCGGCGGGGCGTTCAGTGTGGAGCCGTGGGAGCGTTGCTCAATAGATCGCGCTGCATATCTGATCGAAAACGGCGAACTTGTGCGGAACCCGAACTGAAATCCCAATATGCCTCGCTGTGCCGACAAAGGTGCGGCGCAAATGAATAACGTCCACACACCGCTTGCACCGAACACGCCAGCATTGCGATCCGATCAGCCAAGGCGCCACTGTCCGCAGCGCGGACAGGCGGCTGTTCTCCCTCGATGGGAGGACAGACGCCCCCGGCTAAACCGGATCAGGCGCACGCGGCCTCAACCGCCAGACGCGCCATCTCAACCGCGGCCTCGCGTGTGGCGGCGACGGCGATGAAGCGTCCGTTGTGACAGAACTTGGCGCCAACCACTCCGCTTGCCGCCTCAAGGTCCGCGTCGGTCAGACCCGCCCACGCCTCGGGCAGGTCGGCGCGGTTTTCAAACGATCCGCCCTCTTTGCGGATGGTGGTCACGGCCCAATCGCCGCCATCGCGCGGATGGATCACGAACAACAGGTGATCGGCCCCCGCATCCACCACGGCCGCGCGAAACGGCATCCCCATCGGCAGTTCCAGAACCGCGCCCTCACCCGCTGCGACAATCGCCTCGGTCACCATGGCGTGGGCGCGCCGTTTGGCGGCCTTGCCCTTGATCGACGCCTCGACAAAGGCGCGTGCAACCGGCAGCGCGGCCATGAACGCCGCATCATCCGCCCCCGCACCGCGATCATCGAACTGCGGCTTCAGTGTCTCCAGCAACACCGGCAGGGTCAGACCGGCCAGCGCCCCCGCCTCGGACGGGTTCATGGCCCCGTTGTCGATCAAATCGACCGGCAGGACAAACCCGCGATCAAAGCTCTGGTGGATGTCGTCCAGATGCGCCTCGGGCACGTCCATCGCCCGCAGGTAATCGCGCCCGTACTGCGCCCAGATCAACCCGAATGAGCTATAGGGCTGGCCATCTTCACGCAGGGGATTGGGGCGTTGGTGGTGATCGAAAATCCCCGCCTCGGCGTCAAAAGCGCGCCCCACGTCATAGATGATCTTGCCCGCGCCCGGCGTGGTCCATGCCCCGTCACGGGTCCGGATCAACTCGGCGTCCGGAAACAGCCGCGTCAGGATGACCGAAGACAACAGTTCATCGGCGTGAAAACCGCCGGAATGGGTGACGAGGTGCGTGATGGTCATCGGTCCGCCTTGGGGCCAGAGGAAAAGAAACGGGCGACCGCACGGGCCGCCCTGTGAATTCGGCGGCACACTAGGCCGAGTCCCCTGCACGTTTCAATGCGAAAACCCGCGTTTGTTTGCCGCGCGGGGATCGGATATGCCGGTGTGGGAATAAGGGAACCAACGCCATGACCACCGACCACACAACACCGACAGAACGCGCTTGGGATATCGACGGGCTGCGCCTGACGGGGCTGGAGTGGGGACCTGCGGATGGGGTGCCGGTCTTGGCCCTGCACGGGTGGATGGATCACGGTGACAGTTTCGCACAACTTGCCCCGCGCCTGACGGGGTGCCGCGTCGTCGCGCTTGACCTGTCAGGTCAGGGGCACAGCGCACATCGCGCCCCCCATGCGACCTATAACATCTGGGATGACCTGCCCCAGATCGCGGGGCTGCTGGATCAACTGGGCTGGGATCTCTGCGTGATGCTGGGCCATTCGCGGGGCGCAAATATCAGCGCCCTCTTCGCCGCCGCCCTGCCCGAGCGCGTGTCGGCCTTTATCGCGCTTGATTCCATCGCGACCGAGCCGACCGGCGATGATTGTGTCACGACCCTGCGCGCCTTTGTCACCCAAACGCGAATGCAACTGGACCGCAGTAGCGGGCGCCGGTTTGACAGCATGGACGACTACATCGCCCGCCGCACGCGTCAGGGGAATTCGACCGCGTCCGCCATGGCACTGGCCCCGCGCGCGCTGACGGAGGATGGGGACGCTGTGCGCCTCAACGCCGACATGCGCCTGTTCGCCAGTTCGGCGATGAAGCTGACCGAGGACGACGTGAACGCCGTTCTGCGCGCGATCAAATGTCCGGTTCTGAACATCTGGGCCAAGGACGGGATCAAGGCGCATCGTCCGAAACTACAGGCCCTTGCCGCGCGTGCGCCCGACCTGATCGCAAGCTATGAGGCGGTCGAACTGCCCGGTGATCACCATTTCCATATGGACGCGGATGTGGCCGGACAGATGGCACCGGTGATCGACGCCTTTCTGACCCGCCACGCCATCGCCTAACCGCCCAGAACCGCCCCCGGGTTCAACAGGTTCAACGGGTCCATCTGCGCCTTTAGCCCGCGCATCAGGGCCAGTTCCGCATCACTGCGGCTGTGCCCGATCCAATGCGCCTTGATCCGGCCAATACCATGCTCGGCCGTGACGGACCCGCCATAATCGCGCAGCAGATCATAAATCGCGGCCTCAATCGCGTGCTCGGCTGCACGGCTGCCATCGTGGCCAACCAACAGATGCACGTTTCCATCCCCGACATGACCGACCTTTAGAACACCGTTCACATCCGGCATGTCGGCCAGAACCGTATCCGTTGCATCGCAAAAATGACCTAGGGCGGAGGGGGACAGACCGATGTCGAAATTGATGTGATGGCCAAAGTCGGGATCGACCTCGCCCACGGCCTCACGCAGGGACCAAAGCGCGCGCATCTCGGCCACGGATTGGGCCAATACCCCGTCTTGGACGAGGTCGCGCTCAAACAGGTCGGCAAAGAATACCTCAACCTCATCCGCGCTGCCGTCCTCGCTCTCGACCTCTAGCATCAGGTAAAACCCGTGCCGCCCATCCAACGGCGATTGGGCGAGGGTCGTCGCGTGACAGACGAAATCCCAATAGTCGGGCCACATGCCCTCAAACGCGGTGATGCGCGTGCCGAACCTGTCGCGCGCCGCCCCGAGACAGGACAAGGCTGCCCCATGATCGCGCAACGCCAGCAGGGCAAGCGCGCGACCAGGCACATGTCGGCGCAATTGCAAGACCGCCTGCGTGACAATGCCCAAGGTGCCCTCTGACCCGATGAACAGGTGCTTTAGGTCGAAACCCGCGTTGTCCTTGACCGTTTTGCCAAGGCGCGAAATCACCGACCCATCCGCCAGAACCGCCTCTAGCCCCAGAACATTCGCCCGCGTCATCCCGTGTTGCAGCACACGGATACCACCCGCGTTGGTCGCAATCGTTCCGCCAATCGTGGCCGTGCCGCGCGCGCCGATGTCCACGGGATATTCCAACCCGACCTCAAGCGCGGCATTCTGCACGGTCTCAAGCGGGGTGCCTGCCATCACGGTGATCGTCATCGCCTCAGGGTCCAGTTCGACAATGCCGGTCATCCGCTCGCTGGACAGAACAATCGCCCCGTCAGCGCCACAAGAACCACCCGATAGGCCCGTCCGCCCGCCCTGTGGCACGACGGCCAAACGGTGCCTTGTGCACAGGCGCAGAACCTCGGCCACCTCACCCGTACTGTGGGGCCGCACGACCGCCAAAGGCAGAGCGCCGGTCAAACCCGACTGATCCGAGGCATAGCGCGCGCAATCGGCGGGATCGGTCAAAACCGCACGTTCCCCCAAGGCGCAAAGCAGCTCTGCAATCGCCGCCGAACGGTCACTGACGTGTTGAATGTCGGTTTGGTCCATCTATGATGCGCTCCTTGACGCTTGGCTATCCGTCCACGGGAGAAATCTATGCCGCCCAGTATGTTGCTCGGCCGCCTGCCCGGCCTGAGGCACTTTATCGAGGTTGCCCAACTGGGGTCGTTTCGCGCCGCGGCGGACCGGCTGCATGTGGCCCCTTCGGCGGTCAGCAAGCAGATCAAAAACCTTGAACTGGCGTTGGACGTGGAACTGTTCCGCCGTGATCGCGGTCGGGCGGGTCTGGAACTGACCGAGGCAGGGGAAATCTTGCTCTATCGCTGTGCGTCGGTGGTGAATGAGCTGACCATCGCGCGCGATGAAATCGACCAGTTGCAGGGCCTGCAACGGGGCCACCTGCGTCTGGGCGTGAACGAGGTTCTGGCCTCTGACCTGTTGCCCGGTATTTTGCGGGACATGACCTACAACCACCCCGGTCTGAAATTCACGATCATCGTCGAGAACACCCAAGACATCGTCAAACGCATGCGCGACGGGGATATCGACATCGCGCTGGGGTACAACTTTCCGTCCTCCGAGGACCTTGAAACGCTGGCGACCCTGCAACGGCGCACTTATGTGATCGCCGCGTTGGACCATCCGCTGGCAAAGCTGCGCAAGATTTCCCTGACCGAGCTGGAGGGCGAGAAATTCATCTTTCCCGACCATTCGATCCAGTTGCGCCAGATGATCGAAGACGCCTTGGTGCGCAATGGCGTCACCGTGCGTGAGGTGATGGCGACGAACAGCTTTACCCTGCTGCGTCAAATGGTCGAAGCGGGCGTCGGCACCAGCATCGTAATCGGTCGTTTCCTGCAATTGCGGCGCGAAAAGATCGCCTTTATCGAACTGGAAACGCCCCCATTCGAGACCAAACCGATGTCCTGCGTGCGCCTTGCGGGACGCACGCCGACCACCTCGTCCGAGGCCTTTGCCGCGTCGATCAAAACGCTGTTCGCGCAATATGGCGGCTAGGCCCGTCATCGCGTGGCCAAGGGCGAACGGTTGTAGTTCTTAAAGATCAGATAGCGCGACGGCACCCGCCCAAGGGCCCCGAACCATTGTGGCACATGCGGCCCCATCCAGATCGCGTCGCCCTCGGTGACCGGATACCACTGATCGTCCAAACGATAGACCCCGCCCCCATCCAGCAGGAGCAAGCCATGCTCCATGAAATGCGTCTCGACATAGGCCAGCGACGCCCCGGGTTGAAAGTTCATGATGTTGAATTCGCCATCAAACCCTGCATCGGTCGGCAGCATCTTTTGCACCATCAACCAGTCATCCCCGCGCAGGGGCGTGCCCTCTACATCGGCCACATGACCGAACACCGGCGCAGGCACATCGCCGCGTTGTGTGAACCGCCATTCAAACAGAACGAACCGTGTGTCCGCCGGTGCTGTCAGGCGTGCCGAACTATCCGGCGGCAGAAAGGCGAACCCCTCGGACCACAGGGTCTGCCCCGAGGAAAACCGCACTTCCCCGTGCAGCACAAAGATAAACCGCGCGATCCCGTCCGGCGCAGGGGCAATGTCATTCAAACCGGATGCCGTGCGCACCAGCCCCATCGCGAATTTCGCGCCCATGTCGGGACTGATCAGATAGGCGATCTCGGCACCAGGCCAGTCGGGATCGGTGATCCATTCATGGCTTTCGGGCGTCAACAGCGCGTGGTTGCGGCGAATATCGGAACGGGTTTGGCCGAATTGGGGGATCATTTTTGCTCTCCGCGCGGGGACGTGCCCGCATAGGTCAGGATCAACCCCTTGAGCAGCGCCGCGCGCCGCGCCAACGGGGAAACCAGAATGTGTTCATCGGGCGAATGCCAGTTGTTGCCGATGGCGCCCAACCCGTCCAACGTCGGAACGCCAGCCGCACAGGTGAAATTCCCGTCACTCCCCCCGCCCGAGCGGGTCTCGACCATCTGCGCGCCAAGGCCCGCGTTGATCTCGGTCGCGGTGGCCATCATCGACAGGGTTTCGGGGGTACGGGCCAGACAGGGCTTTTCGATTTCGCCAGACAGAACAATGTTCACGTCAGGGTCTTGGGCACTCAGGGCACGCAACTGTGCCTCAACCGCCGCGCCCAGATCGTCATCGGCAAACCGCACGTCGATGTCACAGGCCGCATGCCCCGCGACGACATTGGGTTCGGTCCCGCCACGCACACGACCGACGTTCACCGTCGTGCCCGCGTTCAGGTCCGTCATCCCCTCAATTCTGCGAATGGCGCGGGCCAGTTCCAATATGGCCGAGCGACCGTCGCCAAAGGCGGAACCGGCGTGGGACTCACGTCCATAAAAATCCAGCGTGTATTTCGCGCGCCCCTTGCGAAAGGTGATCACCTCATCCCCCCGCGCGGGTTCAGGGATCAGGGCGGCCCCATGTTTACGTGCTTCATCTTGGATCAACGCATGTGACGTGGGCGAGCCGATTTCTTCGTCCGAGTTGTAGATCAAAGTCACCGGACCGGACAGGGACGCACCCGACGCCACGATGTCGCGCATCGCACAGAACGCAAGATACCCGCCGCCCTTCATATCCGCGATGCCGGGGCCGTATTGGCGATCACCGTCGCGGCGAATGGCCACCGATCCCGGCGCGCAGACAGTGTCGATGTGGCTGGTGATCAGGACGCCGGGACCGGGGCCACCGGCAAACCGGATGATCAGGTGATCCCCCATGCCATCGCGCCCCGCGACGCGCTCAACCTCACCGCCCAGCGGGGCGAAATCCGACGCAATCAGGTCGATCAACCGTCCGATATTGTCGACCGCCCCCGTGGGCGTGTCGATCTCAACCCAGCGCATGAGTCCGTTCAGGATATCTTCGCTCTGCATCGGATCAGCTCAGGCTATCGGGGTAGTCTTGCCAGATGCTGGGCGTCAGGCGCAGCGTCTGTTCAATCGGATGCGCTTTGGCCCAATGATCGGCGATCTCTGCCCCCGTTGCGGCCCAAACACCCGGCAATGCCATGGTGTCGCGCAGCATCGTGGCAAGGTTTTCGAACCGGTGCCCCCACCCCGAGCGCGCAGGCGACACGCACAGGTTCATGTACCGACCACGCCGGTATTGCGCCGCGACCTCGGCCCGCCAGTTGCGCAAGAGGGCGGCGGGACGTTCCAGACCCGTGCCCTCGCGCGGGAACATCAGAAAGAACGTATCGTCGAAATGATAGTAATAGGGCAGCGTCAACAGACCCTCGGACCGGCCTGCGTCACTGACCCAATAATAGGGCGCATCATCCGCCAGACCGTTGCCGAAATAGGCATAGCCCTGATCGCGCAACAGACCGATGGTTGCGTCCGTGGCGCATCCGGTCGCCGCGCGGTCATCGGGATGGGACAAGGCGTACCACCCCTTGGGGCGCGCACCCGTGGCGGCACTCAGGATCTCGGTCGCGCGTTCGATCGCGGCACCCTCGCCCCCGTCGGTGTGGATCGCGGGGTCCTCACCGATCAGACCTTGGGCCGCGATTTCATGCCCCCCAGCCAGAACGCGGTCAACCACGTCGGGATAGGCATCGGCCACCAAGGCGGGCGTCGCAAATGTCGCGCGGATACCGAGGTCGGCAAACAGGGTCAGGAACTGATCCAACCCCTCATTCAGGGCGAAATGCCATGTGGGATAGGCCAGATCCTTGGCCGTGATCCCCTTTCCGGTGGCGGCAGGGTTCAGGTTGACGGTGACCCCAAGGGGCATTTGAACACCGTTCGGCCAATGGATATCCGCGTCCCGAATGCCGATTTCGTCGCTGGTGGTGTAGTGGTCTTTCCAAGGCATGGGCTTACTCCGCGCTCGGCGTCATGGGATGGTTGCTCAGGATGTGTTGGGCCAGCGTGTCACAAGTCGGGAACCACACACCGGGCAGGGTTTTCATCCGCTGGATCAGGCGCTGGATCATGTCGACGCGCATGGCGTGCCCCGACACAAACGGGTGCAGCAAGAAGTTCACATAGCCGCCGATCTTGTATTGCTGCTCAAACGCGGCCCACCAGATGTCGAACACCTCATCCACGTCCATCACGCGCTGTGCGTTATTGGGCGTGTCGAGCCAGCCAAAGCTGAAATACATCGCGTCATCGAGGGCATAATGAAACGGCAGTTGCAGGATCGGGTTCTCGCCCGCGCTGTCCAACTCATAAAACGGCATATAGCTTGCCGAGGTGAACGAGTTGTAGACCACCCCCTTGTCGCGCAAGAGCGCGGGGGTGTGACTGCTGCGGGTGCCGGTAACGGGTTTGCCCGCGAAGTCAGACAGGGCCGCCAAGGTCCGGCTGAGATGCGCGTCCTCAACCACCGGATCGCCATAGACCTCATGTTCCCACATGTGATCGGCCAACTCATGCCCGTTTGCCACCACATGGCGCAGAACATCGGGATAGAGTTCGCAAATCCGCCCCGGCGTGAACAGCGTGACCTTGACGTCTTCGGCGTCGAACATCTCCATGATCCGCCAAACGCCCACACGTCCGCCGAATTCCCCCTTGGCCTTTTGGCCCCACGGTTCGTTCAGCAACCGGCGCAACAGCATCGCGTCGAAATCCAGCGTAAAGTTCACCGCGATCTTCACGCCTTCGGGATAGGCGAAATCGGGGATTGGGATGCGACGGGTGCGTTGGAACCGCGCGGTGTCGATCAGGTGCTGATAGGCCTCGGGGGACGGGGCGATGGTGTCGGCTTGGGTCATTGCACACCTTTTGCGTTGGGGGGAAAGGGACCGCGCGGCAGACCGGCACGGTAGAGAACGGCGGCCTCGGCGGCCTTGAGGCCCGCGATGACCGGATTGACCACCGGCACGCCGGTCGCGGCGGCCAAAAGCGGGCATGTCGGGCATGAAGGACAGGGCAAAACACCCTAACACCAGAACATCCACCCCCGCCGCGACACAGGCGCGTGCCTGTGCGGCGATCTGCGGGAAGTGGGTGTCCGGATCGCGGTTCAGATCGGCCACGGACGCGCCGATTGTGACCTCGGAAACAAAGCTGCCCTCGACGCCGATGCCACGGATACGGCGGCGCAGACCGGGGGGCGTCGGGTCAGAGGACAGGACCGAAAACCGTTCCCCCAACTGGGTGGCGGCCAGTATCCCCGCCTCACCCGCGCCGATGACGGGCAGGCCCGACACCTCGGCCAAGGCTTCGACCGCCGGATCGCTAAAGCACCCGATCAGAACCGCGTCATAGTGATCGGCCCACTGCGTTGCCGCCTCGCGCAAGGCGGGAAACACCATGGCCGCGTCGGCGGCGCATTCAATCGCACTGGGTCCTTCTTCGGGTGAGGCGATTGCGACATCCGCCGAGGGCGCCCATGCCTGCAGCATCTCCAAGCGGCGCGCCACAACCGCGGGACCGGCTGTTTTGTGGAGCGGGCTTGCCAGTTGATAGAGCACACGGGGTCGATCCGACAAATCGGTCATTTCAAGGTCTTTCAAGTTCGTCGTTAAGCGGGCGGCAGCGATCAGAAGGCGCGTTGCAATCCGACCAGTTTCTGAACCAAGGCCACACCCCCGATGGACAGCAGGATCGACAGGGTCGCGGCGGCGGCGGCGGTGGGCTTGAACTCATACGTCAGGAAGTCAAACAGCGCGAGCGGCAGGGTATTGCCCCCAAGCGGCTTGAGCAGCAGCGAGATCGTGTAGAGGTCAAAGCTGTTGATAAAGGCGAAGATCGCCCCCATCGCCAAACCCGGCATGATCAGCGGCAAGATCACCAAGCGAAACGTCTGCCAGCCCGTTGCGCCAAGGCTGGCCGAGGCCTCTTCCAACGAGCCGGGCACCTGACGCAGGGCGGCGGCGATGGACACATAGGCATAGGGAAACGACATCAGGATATGCCCCATCTGCAGGCCAATAACCGTGCGTCCCAATTCGATCTTGTAAAGAAAGAACAACAACCCCACCGCCGTCAGCAATTCAGGCACGAGCAAGGGCAAGGTCATCCCCAATTGGAACCACCCCGACAGGCGACCGGAAATCACCTGACCGGCCATGGCGGCCATGACCGCAACGGCGGTGGTGACAATCGCGGTGATCGCCCCGATCCGCAGCGACATCAGCAATCCGTCGACCAGATCCTGACGGTTAAAGAATTCGACATACCATTGCATCGACAGCCCCTTGGGCGGGAATTCGATCATCAGGCTCTCGGTGAACGAGGCCCCGATGATCATGACCAGAGGTGCCATCAGGAACACATAGAGCACCACAATCAGCACCCCAAAGGTAAGGCCCACAGGGCGCTGATAGCTAAAGGTGGAGGTGGCGTCGCTCATGCTTTGGACCTTTCCATAAGTTTCGCAGTCAGGGCCGTGAACAGGGCCACCACGAGGATGGTCGAGACCGACAGAACAATCGCCAAGGCCGAGCCAAAAGGCCATTGGAACGTACCGGTCAGTTCCCCGATAATAAGGGTGGGCATGTAGCTGACCATTTGGCCGCCAAGCAGCGCGGGCGTCACATAGGCCGCCACCGCCAGAACATAGACAAGGATCATGCCCGGATAGATGCCCGGAAAGCTGAGGGGCAGGATGATGTCGCGAAACACCTCGCGCCGGTTCGCGCCCATCGACGCCGAGGCCTCGATCAAGCTGGGGTTGATGTTGCGCAGGGCGTTGTTGATCGGCAGCACCATGAACGGCACGAACACATGCACCAGTGCGAGGATCACCAAGCCTTGGGTGAACAGCAAGCGCAGGGGGCGCTCAATAATCCCCAACCCCAACAAGACGTCATTCAAAGGCCCGTTCAGGGCGGCCACGATCATCCAGCCAAAGTTGCGCACCAACACACCCGTCATCAGCGGCGAGGCGATACAGGCGTAAAGGAACACGGCCTTTAGGCCCTTGGCTTTGGACATGTGCCACGCGATCGGATAGCTGACCACAAGACACAACAGCGTCACCACACCGGCGGTGAACAGCGACCGGAACAGCACCCCCCAGTAATACCCGTCACCAAGGATGCGGTCGTAATGCATTGTGGTGAACTCTTCGCCGAACGGTTCGGTCGTTCCGGGCGTGCGAAAGCTCATCTCGATCATGTTCGTGATCGGCAGGATCATGAACACAAAGATCAGGGCAATCGCAGGTACAGCCAGCCACAGTTTCGGGTTGCGCAGGGTCATGGAGCCACCTCGGGCATCAGCCACGCATGGCTGTGATCAATGGCAATCCCGACCTCATCGCCGGTTCTGACATTGGCGTTGGGCTCAGCCGACAGTTTCAGAACACCGCCACCGGGCAGGGTGATTTCACAATGCAAGGCCGCGCCAAGGAAGGCCGATTTCGTGACCGTGCCGCGGAATGTGGCCTCGTCGACCGAGGTCAGGCGCAACGCCTCGGGGCGCAACAGCAATTCAACCGGCGTGTCGGACGTGATGCCCGCAACCCCGCCAAGGTCCAGTGTCGTGCCCGCAACCGCAATGGAATACCGACCCTCGCCCGTCACGGCGACCTCGTCACAGGACAGGAAATTCGCCTCGCCGGTGAAATCGGCCACATAGCGCTCGACCGGTTTCTGGTAAATCTCGCGCGGGGTGGCGAATTGGGCCACGCGGCCCGCTTTCATCACCGCGACCATGTCGGACATAGCCATCGCTTCGGATTGGTCGTGGGTGACGTAGAATGCGGTGATCCCCGATTGCTGTTGCAGATCGCGGATCAGCCAACGCACCTCATCGCGCAGACGCGCATCAAGGTTCGCCAGCGGTTCATCCAGTAACAACAGGCGTGGCTTCAGTACCAGCGCACGTGCCAAAGCCACGCGCTGTTGTTGACCGCCCGAAATCTCACGCGGCAGACGATCCCCAAGCCCGTCCAGCCGGACAAGCTTCATCACGTCATAGACCCGCGTTTCGATTTCACCTTTGGGCAGTTTCTGGAGCTTGAGCCCGTAGCCGATATTCTCGGCTACGGTCATGTGTGGAAACAGGGCGTAGTTTTGAAACACCACGCCGAAACCGCGACGGTTGGCCGGGGTCGAGAGGATCGACTCCCCCTCTACCAGAATGTCCCCGCCGTTGGGCTCAAGGAACCCGGCCAGACACCGCAATGTGGTGCTTTTGCCGCATCCCGAGGGCCCAAGCAGCGTCACCAACTGACCCGTTTCGGCCCGCAGTGACACGCCATCAAGCGCTAGGAAATCCTGATACCGCTTACGCAGATCCCTGACTTCAACCGTTGCCATATCTTAGATCGTCCGTTCCCAGAGGTCGTTCAAGCCCGGCATGATGGCGAGCGTTTCATCCCAGTCAAAGCGGATTGCCTGACTGACGATTTCCGGCTGAAGCGGCCATTTCTGCAGTTCCTCGGGCAGTTCGACGGTCTTGTTCGTCGGCGCGATCAGCCAGTTCTCGGCCATCCACAGCTGGATTTCGGGCGAGAGAACAAAGTTGATGTAGTCAAAGCCCAGTTGCTTATCGGGGCTATGTTCAAAGACCGAGAACGAGTGGTCAAACACCAGCATGCCTTCTTCGGGCACGACATAGTCAATCGGGATACCGGCCTCTTGCATGCCTTTGACCTCACCAAGGTCGATCGGCGCAACGGCAACCTGACCCTGCGACAACAGCGGCGTCAGCTGAGCCGAATACCCGATCTGCGGGAAGGGACCCAGTTCTTTGAACTTGGCAACGGCGGTTTCGACGTCATCACGACCCGAACCGAAATGCTCACCCGCCCACATGGCCATCATGGTCGCAGCCGAGTTGGTGATTTTGTAAAGACCCAGCTGCCCGCGGAACCGTTCGTCCCACAGATCGGCCCAGCCTTTGGGCGGCTCGGACACGAGGTCGGTGCGATAGGCGATGACCAGCGGGGCCAGCATACCGGTGACGGCGGTGTTGCCCTTGAGGATCGCGGGTTCGATCACATCGGCCATGTTGGGCACGTTTTCCGTGGTCAACTCGGCGAAATAACCGTCGTTGCGGATTTGTGCGGTGTATTTTTCGTTCAGCATAACCGCCGGGAACGGGGGGTTCTCGGGGCCAGCCGCGCGGAAGTTCGAAATCCACGCGGTGCCCAGACCGATGTCCAGATCAAAGTCCTTGCCGATCTGTGCTGCGAACTGGGGCATGATATGCGTGCGCCAGTCGTTTTCCCAACGGCCACCGAACATGTTCACGATGAACGTGTCCGATTGTGCGCGGGCGGGCAGGCCAATCGCGGCAAGCGCCGCGGTGCCGGCGGAGGCGCGCAAAAAGTTTCGACGAGAAAGGGTCATATTTTCGGTTCTCCTGTTGGTCTTGGTATGAACCCCGCGGGAGGATGCAGGGCCCGGATTGCCCGCCATCGTTTCAGGCGGGATTTGGGTTGTGGCTACATCTCGATTTTCGTCGGGTCGAGCCGCAAATCGACTAAAACGGGACGGTCGCGACGGGTGATTGCGTCCACGGCCTCCCCAAGGGTTGTTTCATCCGTGACGCGCACACCGATAAGGCCAAGTGACTGGGCCACTTGGGCAAAATCGATTTTCGCAATCATCGACAGGGCGGGGTTCATCTTGCGGTTGGTGAACTGGACATGTTCCGCGCCATAGCTCTGGTCGTTGCACACAATGACGACCATATCGGTCCCCTCGCGCAGGGCCGTGACCAGTTCCGACAGGCCCGACAGGGTGAACCCGCCATCGCCCGCGACCAGAACGGTCGGGCGGTCGGTCACGGCGGTGGCGGCACCGATGGCTTGGCCCAAGCCGCACCCGATCGCGCCGAAATGCGAGGTGTAAATCAGGTCCGCCGGACGCATCACCGGCAGGTTGCGCCACGCCGTTGTGACGAACCGGCCAAGGTCGGCCACCAGTACGCGCTCTTCGGGCAGGGCCTGATGCAACCGGCGCAGGGCATACACCATGTCGATGGTGCCTGCCGCCGTTTCCACCGGATCGGGCAGCGCGGCGAACTCGTTGTCCTGATCGCGCAGACGCGCCGCCAGATCGTCATCTGTCGCCCCCGAGCCAGGGATTTCGGCCATGTTCAACAGGTCCGTCATCGCGCGCGCCGTGCCCGCGATGTCCCCGATCAAACGCAGGGTCGGCTGATCCAGACGCGGCGTTTCCTGAATGTCGGGCAGGATCTGAACCACGCGGGTGCCCTTGGTATAAGCCCCCTCTTCGGTGGTGTGTTTGCTCAGGCTTGCGCCAAAGGCCAGAATGCAATCGGACTGCATGATGACCTCGCTGGCCACCGGATGGCTTAGACCACCGCAAATCCCGATGTTGAACGGCGCACCATGGAACAACCCTTGGGCCTTGAGCGTGGTTGCCAGAGGCGCCTCGATCCGCGCCGCCAGCTCCAACAGAGCCGCACGCGCCTCGGGGCTTGCCGCGCCGCGACCGGCAAGGATCAAGGGACGGCGGGCAGAGGCGAGCATGCCAACGGCTTCCTCAAGCGCCTCGCCCGATGCGGGCGCAAGCGTGACCTCGGGCACAGGCACAACGGTGTCAGCGCCCGCCCCCAGATCGGCCCACTGCAGATCCACGCGCATGTTAAAGACCACCGGACACCGACGATGCGCCGCCATGTGGAACGCCCGGTTCAGGTCACTGATCGCTGTCTCGGGGCTGCGCATTTCGATGAATTCGGCACCGGTGGATGCCACGACCTCACGCTGGTCGATGTTCTGCAGATGCTGCAAATCGCCCGGCGCGGTATCCCCACACAAAACCACCAACGGGATGCCACCGCGCGCGGCCTCGGCCAAGGCGGTACAGACGTTGGTCAGTGCAGGACCGTGGGTGATGGTCGCCACGCCCGTGCGCCCCGTCGCCTGTGCAAAACCGATGGCCGCCAGAACCGCGTGCGCCTCATGGGTGCAGGCGACATAGCGGCCCATCCCACCCTCGACATAGGCGTTCACCATGAACAGGTTCGCATCCCCGACCAGACCATACAGATGGCGGACGCCATGCCCCGCCAGCGCGTGGGCCAGCCCTTGGTGCAACGTGAGGGTGTCGGTCGTATCTTTCATTCTGGCCCTGCCGTTTGGGGTTCGTTTCCCTAGGCATACACAGGCCGATTAGGTGACAAAAGTTCATTGTTAGAACGCTAAAAGTTCCCAAAAGTGTTCATTTAAAAATCACGGAATGATCCCTGCCCCGCGTCACGACACGCATGCCAAAACGCACAAAAAAGAGCGCCGTCCGGCGCTCTGATCATCGTTCACGGTGCCCGAGGGCGATGTGTGGGGGGGGGCGGCCCCTTAGTGGGTCCAAACCGCGCGGCGGTTGGTGGCAAAGTTCTCACCATAGCCACCGGCACGGATGTTGTGCTTGCGCTTGTTCGGTTCCATCACGACCGCGTCGATGCCGTGCTCTTTGGCATAGGCGATCGCGGCCTCTTTGCTGTCAAAGCGCATTTTGACCTGTGCCTGTGTGTCCTGCGACGAGGTCCACCCCATCAGAGGGTCGATATGGCGCGCGCTGGCCTGCGGGTATTCCAGAATCCATTGTTGCGTCTTGGCGGTGCCCGACTGCATTGCGGTTTTCGCAGGCTGGTAGATTCTGGCGTGCATGGGTCAAACTCCTCAGGTCTGATGCATATATGAAAAAATTACCGTCTCAGTGCAAGCGATTCACAGCTCAAAATTGAGAACAACACTTGAACATTTATCTATGAACGGCACATTAGGCACAAAGATCAGGGGTCCAAATGCCATACGCCCATTCCGATAAATCCGAGGCCATCCTGCACGCCGCAGCCGATGATGTGCGCACCCGCGAAAAGCTTGAGGGTGGCATCCGGTTCCAGATGCATTCGGAATTCTCGCCCGCAGGGGATCAGCCCACGGCGATTGCCGAACTGTCGGCGGGCGTGGACGGGGGCGAGCGCGATCAGGTCCTGTTGGGCGCCACGGGGACGGGTAAGACGTTCACCATGGCCAAGATCATCGAACAGACCCAGCGCCCCGCGATCATCCTTGCCCCGAACAAGACGCTTGCGGCCCAGCTATACGGCGAATTCAAAGGCTTCTTTCCCGAGAACGCCGTCGAATATTTCGTATCGTTCTATGACTATTATCAGCCCGAGGCCTATGTCGCGCGCAGCGATACCTACATCGAAAAAGAAAGCCAGATTAACGAACAGATCGACCGCATGCGCCACTCGGCCACGCGGGCGTTGCTGGAACGCGATGACGTGATCATCGTGGCGTCGGTGTCCTGCATATACGGTATCGGCTCGGTCGAAACCTATGGCGCGATGACGCAGGATCTGATGGTTGGCAACGACTATGACCAGCGCACGATCATGGCCGACCTGATCGCCCAGCAATACAAACGCAACGATCAGGCGTTTCAACGCGGCACCTTCCGCGTGCGGGGCGATAGTCTGGAAATCTGGCCCGCCCACCTTGAGGATCGGGCGTGGAAACTGTCGTTCTTTGGCGAAGAGCTTGAGGCGATTACGGAATTCGACCCGCTGACCGGTGAAAAGACCGGCGCGATGGAACGGATCCGCGTCTACGCCAATAGCCACTATGTCACGCCCAAACCGACAATGACGCAGGCCATTATCGGCATCAAGAAAGAGCTGAAAACCCGTCTGGACCAACTGGTGTCCGAGGGCAAATTGCTTGAGGCGCAGCGCCTTGAGCAACGCACGAATTTCGACCTGGAGATGCTAGAGGCGACCGGTGTCTGCAACGGGATCGAGAACTATTCGCGATACCTGACGGGGCGCGCGCCCGGCGAACCGCCCCCCACCCTGTTCGAATTCATCCCCGACCATGCCCTTGTTTTCGCGGACGAAAGCCACGTGTCCGTGCCCCAGATCGGCGGCATGTATCGCGGCGACCATCGGCGTAAATTCACACTGGCCGAGCATGGGTTCCGTCTGCCCAGCTGTATGGACAACCGCCCCCTGAAGTTTGAGGAATGGGACGCGATGCGGCCCCAGTCGATCTTTGTCTCAGCCACGCCCGCCGCATGGGAATTGGAACAGGCGGGCGGCGTGTTCACCGAACAGGTCATCCGTCCCACGGGCCTGCTGGACCCCGAGGTCGAAATCCGCCCCGTCGAAACGCAGGTCGACGATTTGCTGGACGAAATCCGCAAGGTGACGGATCAGGGCATGCGCACGCTGGTCACGACCCTGACCAAACGCATGGCCGAGGATTTGACCGAATACCTGCACGAACAGGGCATCAAGGTGCGCTACATGCACTCGGACATCGACACGATTGAGCGGATTGAAATCCTGCGCGATCTGCGTCTGGGGGCGTTTGACGTGCTGATCGGGATCAACCTGCTGCGCGAGGGTCTGGATATTCCCGAATGTGGTCTGGTGGCCATTCTGGACGCGGACAAAGAGGGCTTTTTGCGCTCTGAAACCTCGCTGATTCAGACGATTGGCCGCGCGGCACGTAACGCCGAAGGGCGCGTGATCATGTATGCCGACCGCATTACCGGCAGCATGGAGCGCGCGCTGGCCGAAACCAACCGCCGCCGTGAAAAGCAAATCGCCTATAACGAAGAACACGGCATTACGCCCGAGACCGTCAAAAAGAACGTCGACGACATTCTGGCCGGCCTCTATCAGGGCGACACCGACATGGCCCGCGTCACCGCCACCATCGACAAACCGATGCATGGCGCCAACCTTGAGGCGCATCTGGCCGGTCTGCGTGAGGAGATGCGCAAGGCCGCCGAGAACCTTGAGTTCGAAGAAGCCGCCCGCCTGCGCGATGAGGTCAAGCGCCTTGAGGCGGTCGATCTCGCCATTTCCGACGATCCGCTGGCCCGTCAAAGCGCGGTCGACAACGCGGTTCAGGACGCGGTCAAATCCAAGGGCCGATCTACCGCCGGACGGCCTGGACAACGCGGCGGCGTGCGCCGTCGGTCCAAACGCTAAAGCACCGCCCAAAATTCGACCATTTTGCCCCCTGACAACCACTGTCAGGGGGCCAAACGTCTTAACGCTACGTAAAAATTTCACATGATCGTCAATTCAGGCGAACTAACAGTTACTTAACGACCGTTAAGGTAGATTTTGAAAGACGGCCGTGATGTCAACACCGTGGGGGCGGTTGTGAATTTTCCCTTAGGCCACCATCAAATCGCACAACCATGACGCGATTGATTGTTGCCGCCTGTCCCAGAGGTCCCTTACTCTTCACGGCATTGTTGAACTTTTTTTCTAAAAGACAGAGCTATGCCAGAACCACACATCAAGAATCTCATCCTCTCGTACCATCGCGTGCGACAAACGCTAGGCCTGATGGGACTCACCCTCCCTATCATGTTGTCTATCGGCGGATTCCTAAGCGGATCGGCAATTGAACCGTCGATTTCTGACTTTTACCACACGGGTATGCGCAACCTGTTTGTGGGTGCGCTGACGCCGATTGGGATTTTTCTCATATCCTATAAGGACTGGAAAGGACTGGGAAAAATCACGATGGTCGCCGGATTGGCCGCCATCGGCGTGGCGTTTTTCCCCAACGAAGGCCCCGATGTCTTGCTGCGTGAGGCCGGCCAATCGCGCGCCGTCGCGATCATGCACTATGTCTCGGCCCTGACGTTCTTTGTCTGCCTCGGGCTGTTCTGTTTTGTCGTGTTTCCCTCGGATGCGACGCGCGCTCAACGCCGTGCGTTTTTCCGGTGCGGATATGCGATTCTGTTGTCGACAGTGTTGGTGACGATCTGTTCTTACTTCAAGGTCCAAGGCCCCGTTGGCCCTCAGACCCTCGTGATGGAGGCAAACCTTGTTTTCTGGTTCGAATCGATTGGCGTCTGGGGATTTGCCGTCGCTTGGTTGCTCAAAGGGCATCACGACCTTCAGCGTAGCTTCCCCGAAGTGGCCGAGGCCGCCTATCTGCCCCGCATGTGCCGCAGCCTTGGCCAACTGGCCGTGATCGGCATTCTGATCCTGCGCCATGTTCTGTGGGTCGTTCCCCTGCGACGAACGCGCCGCGTGATCGCCGCCTATGCGACGCGACGTGCTCATCTAGACACCCGCCCCCGTCCGACCCGCACGTGGCGCGCGCGTGCAGCGATCGCACTGGACCGCATTGACCGTCGACAGACGCCCGGTAGGATTGCTCGTACGGTCCTGCCGATCACCGCACCGCGTCTCCGCCGCGTCACCGTTCAACATCCAAGACCCGCAGGGCCAACCCCGAACCCCAGCCCCCGAACGAACCTATCCACACTTCTTGGGGCAACCTATTGGCCAGGAACACCGCCGATTCCATGGCAGGATGACGGGGTAGATGCACCGCCTGCCGTCATGACGTCTTGCAGACCCCGCCCTTCGCACTCATTCTGCCCGCATGGAACAACCGACCTCTCCAATCCGGCCCACCGATGATCAGGCCCGCACCATGGCGCACAGCATTCTGGCAGCTGTGCGCTATGGCGCTTTGGCCACGATTGAACCGGCAACGGGCGCACCGATGGCCACCAAGATCGCCGTCGGCTATGCACCTGATGCGGGGCTGTTCGGCTATATGTCCGATCTGGCGCAGCACACCCAGAACTTGCGTGCAAACGCGAACGTCTCCCTGTTGCTGGAAACGGTGGCGGACAAGGGCGATCCGATGAATGCCCCGCGCCTGACCCTCATGGCAAAGGCGCGCCGCGTTGAGCGCGACACGCCTGAACATAACACCCTGCGGGACCTGTATCTGGCCCGCTTCCCCAAGGCCAAGCTGTATATCGGGTTTACCGATTTTGCGTTCTACCGGTTTGACCTTGCCAAGGCGCATCTGAACGGCGGCTTTGGCAAGGCCTTTGTCCTGACCCCTGCGGATCTTGGCGCTTAGGTCGCGTTGTCCATCCGCGCGGTGACCTGCACGCGCCCCTCACAGGCCTCGGGCCAAACCACATCGACCTCGGTCTTGGCGGCGCCCTGTTCAACACGGACATAGGGCATGGCCGTCACGCGATTGCCTGAATTGTTGGTGATCTCGCCCTCGGCCGTCACCGCCACCACATTTCGCGCCCGGCCGTTGAACGGAAAATCCCCCGCGAAATCCATGGTCCACGCACCCGCCGTGCTGTTCTGATCCAGCTGCAACATACAGGGGTTCGAGACGAACTGACTTACGCCGTTGAACGTGTTGCCCTCCATGATCAGGTTGCGAGTCCGGCCCATATCCAGATCGGCATAGGTCGTGTCCACATATTCCACACGGTCAATGTTGCCATTGATGGCCTTGAACGTGTTGCCCGAGATGTTCAGACCTTGGATGAAGTGCCCCGCGCCCACAGGTTTGATCACGAACCAACGGAACCACGGCGCGACGTCGTTCACCGTGAAAATGTTCCCCGTCACGGTCAGCGCGCCAAAGGAGAACTCGTTGTTCTGCTCAGGTGCTTCGTCGTGTTCGTTGGTCCATTCCACGAACGAGTTGTCGATATAGTTCGCCGTGATCGTCGTCTTACAATTCGGATCGGTCAGAACGATACCCGCCTGCCGGATGCCGTCGGTCTCGTTATCGCCTTGGAACCAATGGTTGCCCATGAACATGTGACCAGAGCCGCCCCAGACCCCGAAATGCGCGAAACGCACAACGCGGTTGTCGCGGATTTTCGTGTCATTCGCGTTCACATTCATCGCGATTGTTTCGCGGTCCTGCGCGCGCAGGGGCTGTTCGTTCGACAGGAACTGACACCGGTCGACCAGCATCCCCTGACAGCCTTTACCGGTCGAGGTGATCCCACGGTTCGCGGGCTTGGTGAAAAAGCAGTCGCGGAAATGGGTGATCCCGCCGGCGGGGGCGATCATCACCCCGCTGGCCTCGCCGTTACATTGAAAGTCGATGTTGGACAGAACGAACCGGTCCAGCGACGCAAAGCCCGAAAGGTCCAGAAGGTATTTAAACCGTGTGAACGTATAGACCTGCGTGCCCGCCGCATCGAACAGAGGCGCCGACAGGGTCAGGGTCCCCGCGCCGACGTTACGGCTGGTGACATAGACCTCGCGCCCGACGCCCAGACCGGTGACCAGCGCCCCGTCAGGGATATTCGCGATATTGGCGACATTGGTCAGGGTGGTCTTGTTGCTGGTCGAATAGGTCGCCTGCGAGGTCACCACATCGGGGTCCCAGTTGGTCGACGGGTTCGCATAGAGCTGCCCGTTACGGATCACACGGCGGATCGCATAGGTGTCCTTGTTGCCAACGGCGGCCTGCACATCGACGGGACGGTCCAGTTCAACGATGCGCCCCTTCATATCCAGGCTCTCGTGGTCCGAGAAGTTGAACAACGTGGCAAGGGCGCGCTCGAACCCTTCAAGCTCGGACCCGAAGGCGTCGATATAGGACGGAAGGTCAAAGTTGCGGGTCAACGCCAGACGTTTATCGGCGGGCATGGTGACGGTCCCGACAAAGCGTACTTTGCTCTCAAACGTCACGTGATCGGCCAGATGAAACACGCCCGAGGGCACCAGAACATCGCGGCCATTGGCGACACTGTCGGCCAGTTCAAACGCCGCGCTGTCGTCGGTCACACCATCGCCAATCGCGCCGTAATCGCGCACGTCGACCCAATCCATCATCCCGCGCAGGAAGTACGAGGTAACGTCCTCGACCTCGATATCGTCAATGCGGATCAGACCGCCGTTCGTGCCGGTCAGGTCGACCCCCACATGGGCCAGTGTCGGCGCGGTGCCCCACACCATGTCAACGCCGCTGCGGTTGCCCGAGCCGATGATCGCGCGCACCTCATAGACCGTGCCGTATTCGGCCAACGCGACCGACGGCCCCGTCAGCGGGATGCCCGTGACCGCGCCCGACCCGTTGCCCGCCCACGCGGCGATGCGCACCGACGGTAGGTTCCCGCTTAGGGCTTTGACCCGCGCGCGCACCTCGACATAGCACCCCGGTTCAAACGGCATGTCGGCAAAGGCGCGGATTTTCTGGGTGTCCTCGTTTTTCAGAACTTCCAGACAGCCCGCGAAATCCTGATCAGCGGCCACAAAGGCGGCATTCGGATCGCCATCATAGGTGGCGGTGCCCGACGTACCATCCCCGCGGGACCAGTTGGCCAAACCTTGGTCAAAGGCTGGCGGTGTCAGGACAAAGCCCTCGGTCACTGCTTTGTTCATAAAAACCCCTTTCCGCACGCGCCCACGTGCAAACGGCCCCCTGCCGGATGGGCAACGAGGCGCTCAATTGTGTGTCGTGTCATGAAGAAACGCGCAGGCCATGTGGCTGCGTCGGGATAGGGTTTTACGGTTTGGCGCTTAAATGGTGGTTAACGGGGCGTTCTCAGGCCCCCATGCCACCCGCGCTCAGGATGCGTACACCGTTGATTTTCCACAGGTCTTGCAGGTTGACCATCTCATACTCAAGAATATGAAAGGCCCCGCCTGCATCCGTGATCATCACCCGCTGTTTGATCGTCGCGCCGACCTCTTCGCGGGACAGAAACGCCACCGTGTCCGGTCGCCAGACCATCGGATAGCCCGACTTCACCATCGCACCGAACCGTTCGGGCGTGCCGAACATGCGCTGAATGAATGGCGAGGCAAAGGTGAACGCCTGTTCAAAATCGTCGATTTTAAACGCGTCCAATTGGGATTGGATAACGGTTTCGGGGCTGGATTGCGCGTGGGAAACACCCGCCACGGCGATGCTCGTGGCCATTCCCAAACTCAGCGCGGTGAACAGTGTTCGCATGGCATCCTCCGGTCAGGTAGGCAAAGACCTAGCCCGACCAGAGGCAATTTCAAATTCCGCCTTATGCGGTCAATTCGCCGTTCAGCGCCTTGTCGATCAGGGCGACGGTTTCTTCAACGCCGTAAAGCGCGATAAAGCCGCCAAACCGCGGGCCCTGCGATTGGCCCAGCAGGACCTCATAGAGCGCCTTGAACCAGTCGCGCAGGTTCTCGAATTCGTGGTCCTTGCCGACGCTGAACACGAGGCTCTGCAACTCTTCGGCGTCCAGACCACCATCCCACGCAGACAGGCGGTCACGCAGATCGGTGATGGCTGCGCGTTCCTGATCGCTGGGCGCACGGAACTGACGCTGGGGTGCGACGAAATCGGTGAAATAGCGCACGGCAAATCCCGCCGCATCGTCCAGATCGGGATGCGTTTCGGGGCTGGCCTCAGGCGCATAGCGCTTGATGAACCCCCATAGACCATCCTTGTCCGACGCGCCCGCCACCGACGCAAGGTTCAGCAGCATCGAGAACGGCACGACCATTTTGCTTTCCGGCGGGTTGCCGTTGTGGATGTGCCAGACGGGGTTGGCCAGCTGCTGCTTGGCGTCCTGCGTCGGGTAGGCGCGCAGTTGCTGGTGGTATTCGTCAACCGCCTTGGGGATCACATCCCACCACAGACGTTTTGCCGTCTTGGGCTTTTGGAACATGAAATAGCTCAGGCTCTCGGCCGAGGCATAGGTCAACCACTCGTCGATCGAAATACCGTTGCCCTTGGATTTCGAAATCTTTTCACCGTTCTCATCAAGGAACAGCTCATAGGTGAAATGCTCGGGCGGGCGCACGCCAAGCGTCCGGCAAATCCCGTCATAGATCGGCGTGTTGGTCGAATGGTCCTTGCCGTACATCTCGAAATCGACGCTCAGGGCCGCCCAACGCGCCCCGAAATCGGGCTTCCATTGCAGTTTGACGTTGCCGCCCGTAACAGGAACGGTCCACTCGCGCCCGTCCTCATCATCGAACGTGACGGTGCCGTTCACCGCATCCACGTTTTTCATCGGCACGTACAGAACGCGACCGGTTTCGGGGTGGATCGGCAAAAAGATCGAATAGGTCGCCGCGCGTTCATCCCGCAGGCTTTTCAGCATGATCTTCATCAGATCATCGTATTTCTCCGCCGCGCGCAGCAGGATCTCGTCGAACTGACCCGAGGCATAGAATTCAGTCGCCGAATAGAACTCGTATTCAAACCCGAACCGGTCCAAGAACCGGCGCAGCATCGCGTTGTTGTGCCCGCCAAAGCTGTCGAACTGCTCAAACGGATCGGGCACGGCGGTCAGCGGCTTTTGCAGGTGCTCGTGCAGCATCTCTTGGTTCGGGACGTTCTCGGGCACCTTGCGCATGCCGTCCATGTCGTCCGAGAAACAGATCAGACGCGTGGGGATGTCGCTGATCGCCTCAAACGCGCGGCGGATCATTGTGGTGCGGGCCACCTCGCCAAAGGTCCCGATATGGGGCAGGCCCGACGGACCATAGCCGGTCTCAAACAGGACATATCCCTTTTCGGGCGGGGCCTTTTCGTAACGTTTGAGCAGGCGGCGCGCCTCTTCAAAAGGCCAGGCTTTCGACGACATCGCGGCTTCACGCAGTTCAGACATTTTTTCAACTCTGTTTTGATTTCGGGCCCCGTGCCCGACAAGCATCGCTACCTATTGTGCCACCGGCCATCCGTCAATATTCTGTGGCCAGACAGGAGGCCAACATGTCCCAACCAACCCCACTTCTTACCGCTCAGGACAGCCTAGTGGCGATTATGATCGCGATTTCCGCCTCGGATGAGACGATCCGCACCTCGGAACTGGTCACGATTCAGCGGATCGTGAATCACCTGCCTGTCTTTGCCGATTATGATGAGGACCGGATCACCACCGTCGCACAGACCGTTTTCGACCTGCTGGAAGAGGTGGACGGGCTGGACGCGTTGTTCGGTCTGGTGCGTGAGGCCCTGCCCGAGCGTCTGTATGAAACGGCCTATGCGATGGCCTGTGATGTGGCCGCCGCTGATGGGACCCTTTTGGAAACCGAACTGCGTCTGCTCGAAGAAATCCGGTATGAGCTGAACATCGACCGCCTGCATGGCGCGGCCATCGAACGGGGCGCACGGGCACGCCACCTGACCCTGTAATGGGTCAGCCGTTATAAACGGTGGCCCAGCGGTTGATCAGGTCAAGCTGAAGGTTGCGCGCCTTGCGCGTCCATGTGCGTCCCCCTTGGGGGCGTTCGCGGGTTTCATCCGTGATGGCCGCGCGGGCCCTCTGATCGGCCATGAACGTCGCAAAGACCAGATCCCGACCGCTGCGGGTTTTGACATAGCCCGTCAGACCGGACACGAAATTCAACGTCCCAGTTTTGGCGCGGATTTTCACGGGGTTGGTTTTGTCGGGCTTGCCATCGGCGGTTTTCAGATACACGTCCTTCATCAGACCGGCCAGAACGCTATTTGCGCCGTAACCCGACAGAACCCGCGTCATGTCCTGCGGGCTGATGCGGCTGTCCTCGCCCAGACCGGAATGATCCACAAACCGCGCACCCGTCTGGCCAAGCCGGTCGCCCAGCCAATCGGTCATCTGCCCCCCTGACGCGGACAGGCCCCCAATCGACCCGCTGCGCCGACCCGTGGCGGTCAGGCCGACGACCTCGGCGGTCAGGTTGGTGGAATACTTCATCATCGCGCGCAGGATCGTGGTCAAACTGGGGCTGATGTTTTCGGCAAGGACCGTACCGGCGGGCCGATTGCGGGTTTCCCGTGGGGACGGCAGGGCAATCCCCTGCGCCGCCGCGACGGCCTGAAACACCTCGGCGGCATAGCCACCGGGATGGCGCACCGGCAACCACCGCGCGCCCCCATTGCCCAGCGCGGCCGAGGCTACGGTCCAGTCATCCACACCGCCACTGGCCTGCGTGTAGGTGTAGACCGGCGCCTGGCGGTTCACGACCCGCATCCGCGCCGTGTTGACCCGCGGGGCATAGTTACGCGCCCGCGCATCCATGGTCACGGTGTAGCCCTGACTGGCGCGCTTCCATTCGAAATGGACGCGGTTGAAATTCAGGTTCAGCCCCGAAATCGACGGGTTATAGCCCACGTGATCAGGCTGATCGGGATCAATATCGTGGATTTGCGGCAAGGCCCCCGCGTAGAACCGGAACGCCCCATCGACACCGCGCACGCCGCGCGCACGCAACTGTGCGGCCATCTGGCCCAACTGGTCGGTATCAAGGATCGGATCACCCCCGCCCACCAAAATCAGGTCGCCCTGCACGCGTCCATTGACCACAGGACCCGTCGCAACCAATTGCGTGCGAAACACGTATTCGGGTCCAAGGTAATTCAACGCATAGGCCGTGGTGATCGCCTTGGCCGTGCTCGCGGGGGGCATCTTTTGCGCCCCGTTCACGGCCTCAAGCACCGCCCCCGTGCGCGCATCGGCCACCACGAAGGCCGTGTCGCCGCTGAGGTTCGACGCATTGATCAGATCACCCGCATCAGGGGCCGCGCGTTTCGCAAATCCGTTCGGACGCGGCGGCGGGATCAGGGCGCGGTCAAACGGTGCCGCATTGGCGATCCCTGCCCCACTGGCCAGCAAACCGCCCAAAACCCATCTACGCGAAACCATGTTCACCCCCATGCACTTAGGGCTTCACTGAACCAAATGCCGCGCCACGGGGCAAGCCCCGCCCCCGCAAAAGTCGAACACAAATGCGTCTTAGCGCACCCACTGCCCGCGACTGCGGATTTCGGTCGATGACGCGTCGTTCATCGGCATATTGGCAAAGCACCAGACCGGCGGCCCGTGGCGCGGCAAATCGCGCGCATGCCGCCCCGGCAGGCGCTGTTTGGCATAGATCGATGCGGCCTTGGATACGCGGGCATCGGTGCGACTGCCCGGACGGGCAAGTATCCCCACAGGCACAGCCCCCATGATCGCGTGCCAATTGTCCCATTTGTGAAACTGGCGCAGGTTATCGGCCCCCATCAGCCAGATGAAATTCACCCCCGGATAGGCGCGGCGCAGCGCGCTCAGGGTCTCGGCGGTATAGCGCGTGCCAAGACGTGTCTCGATATCCGTGATCGTGACGCGCGGATGATCCATCACGGCACGCGCGGCGGCGATCCGACGGTCAATCGGCGCGGGCCCCTCGGACTTCAGGGGATTACCCGGACTGACCAGCCACCACACGCGGTCCAGCTTGAACCGTTTCAGCGCCTCTTTGGTAATATGCACATGCCCCTCATGCGCGGGATCAAACGATCCCCCGAGCAGACCAATGGTCATCCCCCCCCGCGCCACAGGCGCGCCCGCACGTCCCCCGTCAATGATCAATTCGGTCCCCGATCAATGAAACATCATCAAAACCGCCACAGCGATTGCCCTTTTCTGTGCTCTTGACTAGATGAGTGCAAACGGAATCCTGAACAAAGGCGGCACAAATGGCATCTTACCAATATGTGTACCACATGGATGGTGTGTCCAAGACATACCCCGGTGGCAAGAAATGTTTTGAAAATATCCGCCTGTCGTTCCTGCCGGGCGTGAAAATCGGTGTCGTCGGTGTCAACGGCGCGGGTAAATCGACCCTGCTGCGGATCATGGCAGGCATTGATAAGGACTTTTCGGGTGAGGCTTGGGCGGCCAAGGGCGCCAAGGTCGGCTATCTCCCGCAGGAGCCGCAACTGGACGAAAGCCTGACCGTGCGTGAAAACGTCATGCTGGGCGTGGCCGAGAAAAAGGCCAAGATCGACCGGTTCAACGAACTGGCCATGAACTATAGCGATGAGACCGCCGAAGAGATGGCCACGCTGCAGGACGAAATCGACAGCGAAAACCTGTGGGATCTCGACAGCCAGATCGACGTCGCGATGGAGGCTCTGCGCTGTCCCCCCGATGAGGCCCCTGTGGAAACCCTGTCGGGCGGTGAACGCCGCCGCGTCGCGCTGTGCAAACTGTTGCTCGAAGCGCCTGATATGTTGTTGCTCGACGAACCGACCAACCATTTGGACGCAGAAACCATCGCGTGGCTGCAAAAGCACCTGATCGACTACAAGGGTACGATCCTGTGTGTGACCCACGACCGGTATTTCCTTGATGACATCACCGGCTGGATCCTCGAACTCGACCGTGGGCGCGGCATCCCCTATGAGGGCAACTATTCCAGCTGGCTGGAACAAAAGGCCAAGCGTCTGGAGCAAGAGGCCCGCGAAGACAACGCGAAACAGAAAACCCTCGAACGCGAACTGGAATGGATCCGCGCCGGTGCCAAGGCCCGTCAGGCGAAATCCAAGGCCCGTATCGCCGCGTACGAAGAAATGGCAGGCCAGTCCGAGCGCGAAAAGCTGTCGCGCGCCCAGATCATCATCCCCAACGGCCCGCGTCTTGGTGGCAAGGTCATCGAGATCGAAAACATCTCCAAGGCCTATGGTGATCGTCTGTTGATTGAGGATCTGTCGTTCTCGTTGCCGCCGGGTGGTATTGTGGGCGTCATCGGTCCGAACGGCGCCGGTAAATCGACCCTGTTCCGTATGCTGACCGGCCAAGAGGCCCCTGATGCCGGCACCATCACCATGGGGGACACCGTCGATCTGTCCTATGTGGATCAGTCGCGCGATGCGCTGGACGGCAACAACACCGTTTGGGAAGAGATTTCCGGCGGGGCCGAGCTGATCGAACTGGGCGATGCGACCGTCAACAGCCGCGCCTATTGTTCGTCCTTTAACTTCAAAGGCGGTGATCAGCAGAAAAAGGTCGGCATGTTGTCGGGGGGTGAGCGTAACCGCGTCCACATGGCGAAACTGCTCAAGGCCGGTGGCAACGTGCTGCTGCTCGACGAACCGACCAACGACTTGGACGTTGAGACCCTGCAGGCGCTCGAAGCCGCGCTTGAGGATTTCGCGGGCTGCGCCGTGATCATCTCGCACGACCGTTTCTTCCTTGACCGTCTGTGTACGCACATTCTGGCGTTTGAGGGCGACGCGCATGTCGAATGGTTCGAAGGCAACTTCGAGGCCTATGAAGAGGACAAGAAACGTCGTCTGGGCCCCGATGCGTTGGAACCTAAGCGCGTCAAATACAAGAAATTCACCCGCTAATCTGCGGCAATTTCAAAACCGGACCCGCCCGCGCAACCGCGTTGGCGGGTCTTTTTGTTGGGGGCTCACACGCGGGCCTTGGCGCCGGCGAATTTGACGATGTCACCGGCGGGGCGCGCACCGGCTAGTCGCGCGGCCTCTTTGCCGCCTTTGAACTGGATCAGGGCGGGGATGCCTTGGATACGGAATTTTTGCACGGCACCGCGGTGGTCCTCGGTGTTCAGCTTGGCAAAGCGCACCTGACCGGCCAGCTGTTTCGCGGCCATCTCGAACTGGGGGGCCATCGCGCGGCACGGACCGCACCACGGTGCCCAGAAATCCACGACCAGCGGCATGTCATCGGTGCGGATCGCCTTTTGCAATTCGGCCAGGGTCAGCTCGCGCACCTTCCCGTCCAGCAATTTCGCGCCACAGGTCCCGCATTTGGGGCCACGGGTCGCGGCCTCCTCGGGGAAACGGTTCGCGGTGCCGCATTCCAGACAGGCCAGTTTGATCGCATTTCCCATGGGTCTGCTCCGTTCCTCAGTGTCATGGGATATATCGGCCCTGTCCCGACAATGCGCAAGTCAGGGCCGATCAATCGCGCGTGCGTTATTCCGCGGCTTCGGCATAGTCCTCAACCGGCGGGCAGATGCACACCAGATTGCGGTCGCCATAGGCATTGTCGACGCGGCCAACGGGGGGCCAGTATTTGTCGACACGGAACGAACCGGCGGGGAAGCAGCCCTGCTCGCGGCTATAGGGGCGATCCCATTCCGCGACCAGATCGTTCACCGTATGCGGTGCGTTCTTCAGCGGGTTGTTCTCGCCGTCCATGCGTCCCGCCTCAATCTCGGCGATCTCGGCGCGGATCGACAGCATCGCATCACAGAACCGGTCCAGTTCCGCCTTGGTCTCACTCTCGGTCGGTTCGACCATCAGGGTGCCCGCCACCGGCCAGCTCATCGTCGGGGCATGGAACCCGTTGTCGATCAGGCGCTTGGCGATGTCATCGACCGTGACGCCCGCCGTGTCGGCAAAGGGACGGGTGTCGATGATGCATTCATGCGCCACGCGGCCCGTCTTGCCCTTGAACAGGACGTCATAGGACCCTTCCAGACGTTTCGCGATATAGTTGGCGTTCAGGATCGCGGCCTTGGTCGCCTGTGTCATGCCGTCGCCCGACATCAACAGACAATAGGCCCAACTGATCAACAGGATCGAGGCCGAGCCATATTGCGCCGCCGTCACCGCGCCCATGTCATCGTGCAGCGGATTGCCCGGCAAATACGGTTCCAGATGCGCCTTGACCCCGATCGGCCCCATGCCGGGACCGCCGCCGCCATGGGGGATGGCAAAGGTCTTGTGCAGGTTCAGGTGGCTGACGTCACTGCCGATCTCACCGGGTTTCGCCAGACCGACAAGCGCGTTCAGGTTCGCGCCATCCAGATAGACCTGACCACCAAATTCATGGGTGATGTCACAGACCTCGCGCACGGTTTCCTCGAACACGCCATGGGTGGAGGGGTAGGTGATCATACAGGCGGCAAGGTTCTCGCCCGCCGCCGCAGCCTTGGCGCGGAAATCGTCCAGATCGATGTCGCCGTTTTCGGCGGATTTCACGACGACAACCTTCATCCCGCACATCTGGGCGGTGGCGGGGTTGGTGCCATGCGCCGACACGGGGATCAGACAGATATTGCGATGCCCCTGCCCCATGGCACGGTGATAGGCGGCGATGGTCATCAGACCCGCATATTCGCCCTGCGCGCCGGAATTGGGCTGCATCGACATGGCGTCATAGCCCGTGATCGTGCACAGCTTTTCCGACAGGTCCTGCACCATGGCCTTGTACCCTTTGGCCTGATCCTTGGGCGCATAGGGGTGGATATTGGAAAACTCCAGCCAGCTGATCGGCATCATCTCGACCGCCGCGTTCAGCTTCATCGTGCAACTGCCCAGCGGGATCATCGCGCGGTCCAGCGCCAGATCGCGGTCGGCCAAGCGGCGCATATAGCGCATCATCTCGGTCTCGGCGCGGTTCATGTGGAACACCGGATGGGTCAGATAATCGCTCTCGCGCAGTAGGGGATCGGGGATGCGATAGGTGGCCTCGACCGCGAAATAATCGCCCTCAATGCCGAACGCCGCCCACAGGTCCTGAATGCTGGCCGCGCGGGTGGTTTCATCCAGCGCAATGCCCAGTTTCGTTTTACCCACTTTGCGCAGGTTGATGCGCCGCGCCTGAGCCGCGTCATAGATCACGCCTTGCATCGCGCCGACCTCAACGGTGACGGTGTCAAAGAACGACTGGGGCTCGACCGCGAACCCCGCGTCTTCCAGCACCTTGACCATGCGCACGGTCTTGCGGTGGATACGTTGCGCGATGGCCTTGAGGCCCTTGGGCCCGTGGAACACCGCATAGAACCCCGCCATCACGGCCAACAGCGCCTGCGCGGTACAGACATTCGACGTCGCCTTTTCGCGGCGGATGTGTTGTTCGCGCGTTTGCAGGGCCAGACGATAGGCCTTGTTCCCGCGGCTATCGACACTGACCCCGACAATCCGACCGGGCATAGAGCGTTTGAACGCATCGCGGCACGCCATATAGGCGGCGTGTGGACCACCATAGCCCATCGGCACACCGAACCGTTGCGTGTTCCCGACCGCGATATCGGCCCCCATCGCACCCGGTTCTTTCAGCATCAACAGGGCCATCGGATCGGCAATCACGATCCCGATGCCCTTGGCCGCGTGCAAGGCATCCATTTCGGCGGTGAAATCGCGGATATGCCCATAGGTGCCCGGATATTGGAAAATCGCGCCGAACACCTCCTCGGCGTTCAGATCATCAGGCGAACCGACAACAATCTCGATCCCCAGAGGCGCGGCGCGTGTTTTCATCACCGCGATGTTTTGCGGGTGGCAGTTTTCATCGACGAAAAACCGCGTCGATTTCGATTTGGCCACGCGCTGCGCCATGACCATCGCCTCGGCCGCCGCAGTCGCCTCATCCAGCAGGGACGCGTTCGCGACCTCCAGCCCCGTCAGATCACAGATCATCGTCTGAAAGTTCAACAGCGCCTCAAGACGCCCCTGACTGATCTCGGGCTGATACGGGGTATAGGCCGTGTACCACGCGGGGTTTTCAAGAATGTTGCGTTGGATCGCGGGGGGCGTGACGGTGCCATAGAACCCCTGCCCGATCATGGTCGTGAACACCTTGTTCTTTTTGGCGACCTGCCGCATGTGCCAAAGCAACTCGCGCTCAGATTTCGGCGCACCAAAGTCCAGCGGCTCGGCCTGACGGATGCTGGCGGGGACGGTTTGCTCAATCAGTTGATCAAGGCTCTCCACCCCCACAACCTGAAACATCTCGGCCATTTCCTCGGGCGAGGGGCCGATGTGACGCCGGTTGGCAAAGTCATAGGGATCATAATCGGTGGGGGTGAATGGCATCGTCAGCGCTCCTGCAGATCAGCCGATAAAGTCTTTGTATTCCGCCTCGTCCATGTACGAATCCAGTTCGGACATGTCCGCGATCTTCATCTTGAAGAACCACGCATCGCCCAGCGGGTCCTCGTTCACCAGACCGGGGTTATCGGGCAGGGTTTCGTTCACTTCGACGATTTCGCCGTCCAGCGGTGCAAGGATGTCCGAGGCGGCCTTGACGCTCTCGATGACGACGACCTCATCATCCTTGGCGACCTCGGTGTCGACCTCGGGCAGTTCGACAAACACAACATCGCCCAGCTGTTCCGCCGCGTGTTCGGTGATGCCGACAACGACCAGATCGCCTTCGACGCGCAGCCATTCGTGTTCTTCGGTGTACTTCATGGGGGTGTTCCTTAGCGCTTGTAGGTTGAGGGACGGAACGGCAGATCGGCCACGGTGGCAGGCAGACGCTTGCCACGGACCTCGCCGTAAACTGTGGTGCCGATGGTGGCGTGTTCGGAGGTGACATAGCCCATGGACATGGGCCGTTCGATCGACGGGCCAAACGCGCCCGAGGTGACCGCGCCAATCGGATCGGCGTCGGTTTCCGTGGCGAAAATCTGGGTGCCCGCGCGCATCGGCGCACGGCCCTCGGGCAAAAGGCCCACGCGTTTGCGCGGCGCGCCATTGTCCAGTTGGGGCAGGATCACATCGGACCCGGGAAAGCCACCGGCGCGGTCCCCGCCCGTGCGACGGACCTTTTGGATCGCCCATGTCAGGTCGCCCTCAACCGGCGTGGTGGTTGTGTCGATGTCATTGCCATAAAGGCACAGCCCCGCCTCCAGACGCAGGCTGTCGCGCGCGCCAAGGCCGACCGGTTCCACATCGCCGTGCTCCAACAGGGCGCGGGTCAACGCCACCGCCTGATCCGCAGGGACCGAGATTTCGAACCCGTCCTCACCGGTATAGCCCGAGCGGGAAATCCACAGCTCCCCAAACGCGGTCTGCGCGCTCAGGACATCCATGAACCGCATATCCACGACACCCGACGCAATGGGGGCCAGTGCCGCCTCGGCCGATGGGCCCTGTAGCGCGATCAGCGCGCGGTCGGTGAGTTCGGTGATGTCACAGGTATCCGACAGGTTCGCGCGCAGATGGGCGATATCGGCCTCTTTGCAGGCGGCATTCACCACCAGAAACAGGTGATCGCCACGGTTGGCAAACATCAGATCGTCGAGGATTCCGCCAGTGTCATTCGTGAACAGACCATAGCGCTGCCGCCCCTCGGCCAGCGCCAGAACACTGACGGGCATCAGAGCCTCAAGCGCGCGGGCCGCCGTTTCATAGGTCCCGTCCTTGGCGCGCAGGATCACCTGCCCCATGTGGCTGACATCGAACAGGCCCGCCGCCGCGCGGCACTGCAGATGCTCTTTCATCACCCCGGCGGGATATTGCACCGGCATCTCATAGCCAGCAAAGGGCACCATTTTCGCGCCCAGTTCCACGTGTAAATCAAACAATTCCGTCCGGCGTAATTCGGCCATGTACAACCCCGTATCGCCGGAACGCCCGGCATCGCGCATACGACCCCCATGGCCGCAGAATCGATGCCCCCTCTGTCCGTGTGCCTGAGATCGTTATCCCTTCGGCGGGGGCGGTGACCCCTCTCTCCAGAGTTTATGATCCGCAGCGGTCCTATTTGCCTGAGAGTTTACCGGGGCGGTTGCTCCTTCGGCACTGGTGTGAACCAGATTCTCCCGTGCGGATGTCGATTTAATTAGCTCAAGCGTCGCATTTGGGCAAGGCCTTGCGCACAGCAAAAGGATCGCAAATATGGGACCTATGTCTGATGCTTATTTCTTTGGCTATGGGTCGCTGGTGAACCGCAAAACGCATGCATATTGCGATGTGCACCGCGCGCATTTGCGCGGGTGGCGGCGGGTCTGGCGGCAAACGCACCTGCGCAATCTGGCGTTTTTGTCAGTGGAACCCGCGCCCGACGTGGCGATTGACGGGTTGATCGCCGCCGTTCCGGGGGCGGATTGGGACGCGCTGGACGAACGGGAAATGGCCTATCACCGCAGCCATATTTCGGACGGCCTGACCCACCCCGGCCCGGATACCGCGCGCGTCGAAATCTATCAGGTCTCGCCCCAGAACATGACCGAAGGGGCGCATCCCATATTGCTCAGCTATCTGGATGTGGTGGTGCAGGGCTATCTGGCCGAATTCGGCGCGGATGGCGTGGCGGCGTTTTTCGAGACCACCGCCGGTTGGGACATTCCGATCATGGATGACCGGTCCGCCCCATTTTATCCGCGCCACCAACAACTTGGCAGCGCGGAGAGAGATTTGGTAGACGCGGCCCTAGACCGCATCGGGACCGAGGTCAGACCGTCGGCTTGGTTTGCAACAACGCCATAACGTCGGCCATTTCGGGGCCGCGCGCCTGACCGGTGACGGCCTTGCGCAGGGGCATGAACAGGCCCTTGCCCTTGCGGCCGGTCGCCTCTTTGACCTCTGCGGTCCATGCGGACCACGTGTCGTCGGTATAGGGCGGTTCGGGCAGCATCGACAGGGCGGTCGCGATGAACTCGGCGTCCTCGTCGTCGACAACGGCGGTCGCGCCGTTCTGGAACAGGTCCCACCATCCGGCCATGTCGCCCTTGACGGTGATGTTTTCGCGCACAACCGACCAGAATTTTTCGGCCTTGTCCGCAGGCACGCCCAGCGCGGCCACGTCGTCCGCCACCGCCTCCAGAGGCAGGCCATGCAGATACCGCGCGGTCAGCGGGAACAGGTCCTGTTCGTCGAATTTCGTCGGCGCCGCGCCAAAGTTCGAGATGTCGAACCCGTCCACCAGTTCGTCCATGGAGGTGCAGAGCTCAACCGGCTGGCTGGACCCCAGACGCGCCATCAGCGACAGCAGCGCAAAGGGTTCCACCCCACGCTCGCGCAGATCGCGCAGGGCCAGCGTGCCCAGACGTTTCGACAGGGCCTCACCCTGCGGGCCAGTCAACAGCGAATGGTGCGCGAACGACGGCACATCACCGCCCAGCGCGCGGATGATCTGGATCTGGGTGGCGGTGTTCGTCACGTGGTCCGAACCGCGCACAACATTGGTCACGCCCATCTCGGTGTCATCGACAACCGAGGCCAGCGTATACAGGAACTGCCCGTCACCACGGATCAGAACCGGATCAGACACGCTTGCCGCGTCGATCGAGATATCGCCAAGGATACCGTCGGTCCATTCGATGCGTTCGTGGTCCAGCTTGAAGCGCCAGTGGCCCTGACCACGTTCGGCGCGCAGGGCGTCTTTTTCGGCCTCCGACAGGTCCAGCGCGGCGCGGTCATAGACCGGCGGCTTGCCCATGTTCAGCTGTTTCTTGCGCTTGAGGTCCAGTTCGGTTGGGGTCTCGAAACACTCATAGAAACGACCGATCTCACGCAGTTTCTGCGCGGCGTCTTCATAGCGCTCCAGTCGCTCGGACTGACGCTCAACGCGGTCCCATTCGATGCCCAGCCATTCCAGATCCTGTTTGATCCCGTCGACATATTCCTGTTTCGACCGTTCCGGATCGGTGTCGTCCAGACGCAGGATGAACGTACCCCCCGCCTTGCGGGTGATCAGGTAGTTGAACAATGCCGTGCGCAGGTTCCCGACGTGCAGGTAACCGGTCGGAGACGGGGCAAAACGGGTAACGGTGGTCATGGCAAGGCCTCTCTTTCTGGCGTCGTGCTGTTTCATAGACCGCGCGATTTGTCCATAGAAACGGGCGCAAATGGGGCCGCGCGACGCGCGATTCACCGGCATCTGCCCGCCGATGACACATCGCTCGCTAAGCTGTGAAATGGTTTTTGCGCGAATCCGACCTAGTGTCCCTGCAACGATCACTTAACCGGAGCTTTGTTATGTCCATTTCCTTGACCCGTCGTCAGGCCCTTTTGGCCGGTGCTGCGGCCCCCATCGCGGCCAGCATCGCGGCCTCCACCCCTGCCCGTGCCGCCGCACCGCAAAAGGGCGTCGCGACCCCCAAATTCAACCGCGTGATGTTGGGCGAATATGAGGTCACCACCCTGCTCGCCGGCACCCGCCCCGTGCCCGAACCCCATGGCATTTTCGGCCTGAACGTCGATGACGAAGAATTCGCCAAGGTTTCGGCGGATGCGTTCATCCCCACCGATGTGGCCCAGTTCTTTTTCACACCCACACTGATCAACACCGGCTCGTCCCTGATCCTGTTTGACACCGGTCTGTCCGCCGAGGGCACCGTGGCCGCGGTCAATGCCGCAGGCTATGAGGCCGATCAGATCGACACCGTCGTCATCACCCACATGCATGGTGATCACATCGGCGGTCTGACCGATGACGCGGGCCACGCAACCTTTGCCAATGCGTCCTATCTGACGGGCCGCGCGGAATTCGACCACTGGTCGCACGCCGACAACGACGGGTTCAAAGCCAAGGTCGCCCCGCTGGCCGAAAAGTTCTCGTTCCTTGAGGACGGCGATGCACCGGTTGCAGGCATTCACGCTTTGGGCGCCTCCGGCCACACACCGGGCCACATGGGTTATGTCGTCGAGAGCGGCGGCAAGAGCCTGTTGATCGGGGCAGATTTCGCCAACCACTATATCTGGTCGGTCCAGCATCCCGATTGGGAAGTGCGCTTTGACATGGACAAAGCCGCGGCTGCGAAAACCCGCCGCAAAATCCTCGACATGCTGGCCGCCGAGAAAATGCCCTTCATCGGCTATCACATGCCCTTCCCCGGCATGGGCTATATCGAGGCCAAGGACAGCGCGTATCGCTATGTTCCGGCCAGCTATCAGTTGGTTCTGTAAGGCGACACCGCCGACATGCGAGGCACAAATGGCCGGGGGAATTCCCCGGTCATACTATTTTGGGGGTTTGACAGGCGCGCCTGAATAGACAGGATGACGCAAACGAAAGGCCGCCCATGAAAGACATCCTGACGATCACGTTGAACCCCGCGCTGGACCTGTCCAGCCAGACCGGCCATGTCGAGGCGGGGCCGAAACTACGCTGTGCCCATCCTGATGAGGACGCAGGCGGCGGCGGGATCAATGTGGCGCGGGCGGTGCGCACGCTAGGCGGGAACGCGCGGGCCTTTGTGGCGGCGGCGGGCCCCTCGGGCACCAAGGTTCTGAACCTGCTGCTGGCCGAGGGTGTGAACGTTGTTCCCTTTGCCAGCCCCGGCGAAACCCGCGTCAGCCTGTCCATCATCGATCAAACCACCACGGGCCAGTACAGGTTCATCATGCCCGGCCCCGTTTGGGGCGCATCCGATTGCGAACGCGCCCGCGACGCCATCCTGTCCCATGCCCAGACCGGTGGCACGGTGGTGTTCAGTGGCAGCCTGCCGCGCGGATTGCCCGTGTCGTTCTACAGCGACCTCTGCCCCGAGTTGCTGGACAAGGGATGCAAGGTTGTGATGGACACCTCGGGCCTTGCCCTTTCCCATCAGGCGCAAAACGCCACCGCGCCCGCCAGCATCCTGCGCATGGACGCGCATGAGGCCGAAACGTTGGCCAAACGCGACCTGCCAACCCGCGAACACAGCGCGGATTTCGCCGCCGAACTGATCGGGTGCGGTGCGGGTCAGGCGGTGATCATCGCACGCGGGGCCGAAGGCTCGGTTCTGGTGGACGGGGAGCAGCGCCTGTTCGTCACCGCCGCAGACGTCCCCGTGCGCAGCAAAACCGGCGCCGGTGACAGTTTCGTCGCGGGGTTCACTTTGGCCCTTGCGCGGGGCTTGGACATCTCGACCGCCATGACCCACGGCGCCGCCGCGGCCAGCGCGGCCGTGATGACCGACGCGACCGACCTGTGTGACGGCGATCAGGCCAAGGCCCTGCGCGCCGCCTGTCAGGTCAGCGCCCTTTAGCTATTGTCGCGCCAGCGGTTCACAATCGGATAACGACGGTCCAGCCAGAACGCCCGCGGGGTTAGACGCGCGCCCGGTGCGGACTGGAACCGTTTGTATTCGCTGATATAAGCCAGATGCTCGACCCGCTTGACCGTCTCGCGATCATATCCGGCGGCCACGATCTCGGCGACCGACTTTTCCTCGTCGATCAGCATGGTCAGGATCGCGTCCAGCACGTCATAGGGCGGCAGGCTGTCCTCGTCCTTTTGATCCTCGCGCAGCTCGGCACTGGGCGGTTTGTCGATGATGCTGGTCGGGATGACCTCGCCCTCGGGGCCCATCATCCAGTCGCGGTGGTTGTCATTGCGCCAGCGGCACATCTGAAACACCCGCGTTTTATAGAGGTCCTTGATCGGGTTATAGCCGCCCGCCATGTCGCCATAGATCGTGGCATAGCCCACCGCGACCTCGGATTTATTGCCCGTGGTCAACAGCATCTCGCCAAACTTGTTCGACATCGCCATCAACAGCAAACCGCGCAGGCGGGATTGGATGTTTTCCTCGGTCAAATCGGGCTGCAACCCCGCAAACAACGGCGCAAGGGTTTCGGTGATCGCCGCGCGCCCCTGTGCAATCGGGACATAGTCGTAGTGACAGCCCAGCCCCTTTGCCACGGCCTCGGCATCGTCCAGCGACCCTTGGGACGTGTATTCGGACGGCAGCATCACACAGCGCACATTGTCCGCCCCAATCGCATCCGCCGCAATCGTCGCCACAATCGCGGAGTCGATCCCGCCCGACAGGCCCAACAGGACCTTCTTGAACCCGCTCTTGCGCAGGTAGTCGCGCAGGGTTTCGACCATCACGCGATAGTCCTGCTCCCACTCATCGGGCAGGTGCGCCTTGTCGCCCTCGACCGCGCGCCAACCGTCGCCCGTGCGCACGAAATCAACATGGCACAGGCCCGTGTCCATCGCGGGCATCTGCACGGCCAGCTTGCCACCGGGGTTCAGAACAAAGGACGCGCCGTCAAACATCTGATCGTCCTGCCCGCCCACCATGTTCAGATAAACTAGCGGCAATTCGGTCTCGACCACGCGGGACACCATGATCGACAGGCGTTCGTCGTGTTTGTTGCGGTGATACGGCGACCCATTCGGCACCAACAGGATTTCCGCGCCGGTTTCGGCCAATGCCTCACACACCTCTTCGCCCCATGCGTCTTCGCAGATGGGGGTACCGATGCGCACAGGGCCAACCGAATACGGGCCGTTGATCGGGCCGGAATCATAGACGCGTTTTTCGTCAAACACGGTTTCATTGGGCAAACGGTGTTTAAACACGCGCGTGACGATCTCGCCGCCGCGCAGGATGTAATAGGCGTTATAAAGATGCCCATGCGCCGCAAAGGGGCCACCGATCCCGATCGTGGGACCATCTGCACAATCGCGCGCCAGTTGTTCAATGACGGCCATCGCATCGGCGGTAAAGGCCGGTTTCATGACCATATCCTGCACCTGATAGCCGGTCAGGAACATTTCCGGCAGGGCCAGCATATCGGCGCCCGCGTCCTTGGATGCCTGCCATGCCTCGCGCGCTTGGGCGGCGTTGCCGTGGAAATCCCCGACGGTCGGGTTCAGCTGGGCAAGGGTCAAACGGAATTGATCGGCCATGGCGTCCTCATAGATTACAGGGCCGGTTTATCAAAACCACCGGCAAGTGCCAGCCGATTGATCGTGAAAACCGTTGTAAGGCCCCGTCCGGTCCATTAGCTTGGCGCGCATAATGAAGGTCAAGGAATGACCACGCGCAAGAGGGCTCTCGATCAGATGGCGGGCAAGATGAACATCCGTACGGCACTTTTCCTATCCGTGGCCTGTCTTTATCCCGCTTTTGCCACCGCCCAGGACAACGGCCCCGTCGAAACGAAACAGTTCGACGATGGCGGTATTTACGAGGGCACCTTTGTCGACGGAAAGCCGGACGGGCGCGGGACATACCGCCTGCCCAACGGGTTCGAATATTCCGGCCAATGGGAAGACGGAGAAATCCGTGGCACGGGCGTCGCGCGGTTCCTGAACGGTGCGGTCTACGAGGGCAATTTCGAGAAAAGCAAACCCCACGGGTTCGGCAAGATTTCGTTCGCCTCGGGTGGCACCTATGAGGGCGAATGGGTCGATGGCGCGATCACCGGCACCGGCGTCGCAGTCTATGCCAACGGTTCGCGCTATGAGGGTGAGTTCCTGAACGCCCGCCACCACGGCCAAGGCATTTTGACCAGCCCCAATGGCTATATCTACGACGGCATGTGGGTCGGCGGCGTCAAAGAGGGCAAGGGCAAGGTCACCTATGCCGATGGCTCGACCTATGAAGGCGGGCTGCAGGGCGGTCTGCGCTCGGGCCAAGGGACGTTGGTATCGCCCGACGGTCTTGTCTATGTCGGCGCGTGGAAGAACGGCCAGATCAACGGCCTTGGCAAACTGACCCAGCCCACCGGCGAGGTCTATGAGGGCTTGCTGGTCAACGGCGAACGTCACGGCACGGGCAAGATGCTCTATGCCAATGGCGACATCTACGAGGGCGAGTTCCAGAACGACAACCGCCAAGGCACCGGCACCCTGACCGGCAGTGACGGGTTTTCCTATGTGGGCGGATGGCTGGACGGTCGGATTGAGGGTCAGGGCACAGTCACCTACCCCGATGGCACGGTCTTTACCGGCACGTTCCGCGACAACCTGCCCGATGGCACAGGCGCGATCACCTATACCGACGGCTCGACCTATGAGGGCGAATGGCGCGGCGGCGTGATTGAGGGGCGCGGCACCGCAACCTTTGCCGATGGCATGGTCTATGAGGGCGAGTTCAAGAACGCCCTGTTCGACGGTCAGGGGACCTCGACCCTTGCCAATGGCGATGTGTATGCGGGCGGCTGGCAGATGGGCAAACGCCACGGTCAGGCGGTCTATACCTTTGCCGATGGCTCGGTCCTTGAGGGGACCTTTGCCAATGGCACCGTGTCGGGCACGGCGACCTATCGCAGCGCGGACGGGTTTATCTATGACGGGGAATGGCAGAACATGCAGTTCCACGGCCAAGGCACCGCGACCTACCCCAATGGCGACGTCTATGAGGGCACGTTTGAAAACGGCATGCGTCAGGGTCAGGGCACGATCCGGTACGCAGGCGGCGAGGTCGAAAGCGGCGTTTGGTCCAACAACCTGCTGACCACGCGCGATGGTGATGCGCCCAGCACCGATCCGGTTTCGCCCGAAACGACGGAACCCGAGGCCGAGACGACCGAGGCCGCCCCGGCCGAATAATCACCCCTGCTGGGCGGCGGACAGCGCCACCAGTTCAGGGCGGATGCGTTCCTCGACAAAGGACACGGGCACGGTATCGACCGTCACCACCCCGCGCACGGTCAGAACCGGCACGTTCGCATCCCCCTGCATCAGGGTGTGGCGCACCTTGGTCCGCCCATTGAACCGCTCCATGATATGGGGCGGCAGAGATGCGCTAAACGTCTCACGGTTTTGCAACGTGCCGGCCAACGCCACGCCAAACGGCGTGTCCGTGGTTTCCAGCAGAACCCGCGCCCGCAGCGGCAGGCGTTCCGGCGTGTACCAGTTGTCCGCGTCGAGCAGAGGCACATCGCCCCGCTTCAACGTGATCGCGCGGTGGCGCACCACCTCCCCCTCGGCGGGCTTGAGCAGATCGCGCCCCAGCTGCGGCAATTCGGTGCCGCCCGATTCCGGTTTAATATCGGCATAGAGGTCCCCCTCACCCAGCCCGCGAATTTCGCACCACACCTGCAAGGCGGCGGTGACGCTGAACGTGGTCAGCAGGGTCTCACACAAATGCAAAACGATTGGATCTAATGACTTATCCATGAACTCATCCCAAAAATATACGCCACCTCCGGTCTAGCGCGCGTGGGTTGAGCCGGTCAATCGGTGTCAGACAGGATCGCCGCGATCAAGGCGATCCAACACCGTCTCTGCGTCCGAAATAATCGCATCGCGTTTACCCGCGTCCATCTTGTCCCATGTGCGATACATCATGCCCATGCGGCCATTGCCCTGAAACCGGTCGCGGTGACGGTTCAGGAAATGCCAATAAAGGACGTTGAACGGACAGGCCTTTTCGCCGGTCTTATCGCCCACCTTATACGCGCAATCGCCGCAATAATCCGACATCCGGTCAATGTAGGAGCCGCTGCTGACATAGGGTTTTGAGGCGACGACGCCGCCATCGGCGAACTGGCTCATCCCGAGGGTGTTGGGGGCCTCGACCCACTCAAACGCATCGATGTAGACCGACAGATACCATTCATGCACCTGCGCCGGATCAATCCCCGCCAAGAGGGCGAAATTGCCGGTCACCATCAGGCGCTGAATATGATGCGCATAGGCCAGATCGCGGGTTTGCCCGACGGCGGCGCGCATACACGCCATATCGGTGTCCCCACCCCAATAGACGGCAGGCAGGTCGCGGGTGTGGTTCAGAGTGTTCTGGGCCGTATACTCCCGCCCCTTCAGGAAATAGATGCCACGGATATATTCCCGCCATCCGATGATCTGTCGAATGAACCCTTCGACCGCGTTCAGGGGGGCGTTGCCCTCGCGATAGGCGGTCTCGGCGGCCGCACACACCTCGCGCCAGCCCAACAGACCGATGTTCAGATAGGGGGAGATCAGCGCGTGATAGAGAACCGGATCATCGGCCAGCATCGCGTCCTGATAATCGCCAAAACAGGGCAGCGCGTTTTTGATAAAGTGATCCAGCACCTCCAACGCCTGATCACGGTCCGTGGCATAGGCAAACCCGTCGACCGTGCCGAAATGCCCGTCAAACCGGTCCGCGACCAGATCCATCACCGCGCGCACCGTGTCATCGGGTTCAAACCGACAGGGGCCCAGTTTGAACAGATCGCCGCGTGCGGGTTTTCGGTTGTCCTGATCGAAATTCCACTGCCCCCCACAGGGATCATCCCCGTCCATCAGCAAGCCAGTTTTGCGCCGCATCTCACGATAGAAATATTCCATCCGCAGGGATTTGCGCCCCTCGGCCCAGCGCTCAAAATCCGCGTGGCTGGCCAGAAATCGTGTGTCCTGTCGCATTTCAACGTGCAGGGGCAGGTTGTTTAGCGCGTCGATCAACCGCCATTCGCCGGGCTCGGTCAGGACGACCTGATCGGTCTCGAATTCCTCGGCCCGGCGCAGCAACTCGCCACAAATCGACCCCGCATTGTCCGGATCGTCCAGCGGGGTATAGGCGACCTCCCACCCCGCATCGCGCAAGCGGTCCGCAAACTTGCGCATCGCCGACAGGATCAGGGTGATCTTTTGCGGGTGATGGGGGACATAGGTGCCCTCATCCGTGACCTCGGCCATAACGACCACATCGCTCGCCTCGGGGCCATCCGACAGGCAGGACATATCGGGCGACAGTTGATCGCCAAGGATCAGGATCAGACGCTTTACCACGGGATCACCTGCCCCGCCCAATCAAAGAACCCGCCGGTGTCTGTGACGTCCAACCCATCCATCACGCGGATCAGGTTTTGGGCCGCCTCGGGCGGGGGCACGGCGGGATGGCGGCCCACGTATTTGCGGGTCAATTCCGTCTGAACCGTGCCCGGATGCAGGGCGACGGCGATGGCCTGTTTATGGGTGCGGGCCAGTTCAATCGCCGCACCATGGACGATTTGGTTCACCGCCGCCTTGGCCGCGCGATAGGCGTGCCAGCCGCCCAGACGGTTGTCACCAATGGACCCGACCCGCGCCGACAACACCGCCAGAACCGCGCGCCCATCGCGTGGGATCATCGGCATCACATGTTTCAACACCAAGGCCGGCCCCATCGCGTTCAAACGGAATTGCGCCATCAACCGGTCGGCGTCGAGTTCGCGAAAGCTCTTTTCCGGTCCGTTACCGTCGATTTCCAAACCGCCCGTCGCCACAACGATACGGTCAAAGGGCCCCTCGACACCCGACAGGGCGCGCGTGATCGACGCCTCATCCGTGATGTCCAACCCGTCGCCCGACCGCGAAAGGCCCACAACCGTTTCGCCGCGCGCCGCAAGCGCGTCGCACAGGGCCGCGCCGATGCCGCCACTGGCCCCGATGATTAGAGATTTCTGTGCTTCCATAGGGGTGAGCTATCGCGCCCATCCTGCCGGTCAACGACGCCATGCGACGTTTTGACAAAATTGGGGTTTTCCTTGGAACAAAACCGCGTATATTCCGCCCCCATGACACGGGACTTTCATATCACCACAGTTGCACCGGCCTTGGCCGCGCGTGCCCTGTCGACCCGTGCCCTGCTACTCCTTAGCTGCCTCTGAGCGTGCCTTGGCGCGACCGCTCAGGGGTGGACCAGCGCCAGGTGATATTTGCTAGGGTTTAGACAAGAAAGATACGAAAATGACCGACACGACTGCACAGGATCAGGTCCTGATTTTTGACACCACGTTGCGCGACGGGGAACAATCCCCCGGTGCCACGATGAGCCACGCCGAAAAGCTTGAGATCGCTTCGATGCTGGACGAAATGGGTGTCGACATCATTGAGGCCGGTTTCCCGATCGCATCCGAAGGCGATTTCCGCGCCGTCAGTGAAATTGCCGCCAACAGCAAGAATTCGGTGATCTGTGGTCTGGCACGCGCCAACGCGACGGACATCGACCGCTGTTTCGAGGCCGTGAAACACGCCGCACGTCCGCGTATCCATACGTTCATCGGCACCTCGCCCCTGCACCGTGCGATCCCGAACCTCAGCATGGATGAAATGGCCGACCTGATCCACGAAACGGTCAGCCATGCGCGCAACCTGACGGACAACGTGCAATGGTCGCCCATGGACGCCACGCGAACCGAGCACGACTACCTGTGCCGCGTCATCGAAATCGCGATCAAGGCCGGTGCCACCACGATCAACATCCCCGACACCGTGGGCTATACCGCCCCGCGTGAAAGTGCGGATTTGATCCGGATGTTGCTGGAACGCGTGCCGGGTGCGGATGAGATCGTGTTTGCAACGCACTGCCACAACGACCTTGGCATGGCGACGGCAAACGCGCTGGCCGCGGTTGAGGCCGGTGCGCGTCAGATCGAATGCACCATCAACGGTCTGGGCGAACGTGCGGGCAACACCGCGCTGGAAGAGGTCGTTATGGCCCTCAAGGTGCGCAACGACATCATGCCCTATAGCACGGGCATCGACACCACCAAGATCATGCAGATCAGCCGCCGCGTCGCCGCCGTCTCGGGTTTCCCCGTGCAGTTCAACAAGGCGATTGTCGGCAAGAACGCCTTTGCCCACGAAAGCGGCATCCACCAAGACGGCATGCTGAAGAACGCCGAGACGTTCGAAATCATGCGTCCGACCGACATCGGCCTGTCCGATACGAACCTTGTGATGGGCAAACACTCGGGCCGCGCGGCTTTGCGCGCCAAGCTGAACGATCTGGGCTATGAGCCCGGCGATAACCAGCTCAAGGACATCTTTGTACGGTTCAAGGCCTTGGCCGACCGCAAGAAAGAGGTCTACGACGAGGACCTGATCGCCCTGATGCAGGACACCCAGACCGGTGAGGCCAGCGACCGCATTCAGGTGAAATTCCTGCGCGTGATCTGTGGTACCGAGGCCCCGCAATCGGCCGATCTGACCCTGACCGTGGACGGCGTGGATCATCAGGTCACCGCGACGGGCGATGGCCCCGTGGATGCGACCTTCAACGCGATCAAGTCGATCTTCCCGACCAAGGCGCGTCTGGAACTTTACCAAGTGCACGCCGTGACCGAAGGCACCGACGCACAGGCGACCGTTTCGGTGCGTTTGGTTGAGGATGGCAAGATCGCGACCGGCCAATCGGCGGACACCGACACCGTGGTCGCCAGCGCCAAGGCCTATGTCAACGCGCTCAACCGGCTGGAAGTGCGCCGCGAAAAGACCGGCAGCGACAAAAAAGAAGTGTCCTACAAGGATCTCTGATCCAGACACCGGTCACAACACGATCAAGGGGGCGAAACCGCCCCCTTTTTTCTTGCAAACACAACCAATGCGGCAAGAACGCGCCGGTTTGGGTGTTTCTGCCTCTTTTCCACAAGGCCCGCGCCGCCTATAACGCCCCATGACCGCGCGTTTTGCAGAGTCGCGGCACAGGCATGGGCAAGGGGAAGGCCGGATAATGGCAGGTTTTGGCGGTTTGTTTTCGTCGGATATGGCGATTGACCTCGGCACGGCGAACACGCTGGTGTACGTAAAAGGGCGCGGGGTTATCCTGAACGAACCCTCTGTTGTGGCATTCCATGTCAAAGACGGGCGCAAACAGGTTCTGGCCGTGGGCGAGGACGCGAAACTGATGCTGGGCCGGACGCCCGGCTCCATTCAGGCGATCCGCCCGATGCGCGAAGGTGTCATTGCCGATTTCGACACCGCCGAAGAGATGATCAAATACTTCATCCGCAAGGTGCACAAGCGCACGACCTTTACCAAGCCCAAGATCATCGTCTGTGTCCCCCATGGCGCAACCCCCGTTGAGAAACGCGCGATCCGCAACTCGGTCATGCAGGCCGGCGCGCGTCGTGCGGGCCTGATCGCGGAACCCATCGCCGCCGCGATTGGCGCGGGCATGCCCATCACCGATCCGACCGGCAACATGGTTGTCGACATCGGCGGCGGCACGACCGAGGTGGCGGTTCTGTCCCTTGGCGACATCGTTTACGCGCGCTCGGTTCGCGTGGGTGGCGACCGTATGGATGAATCGATCATTTCCTACCTGCGCCGTCAGCAAAACCTGCTGATCGGTGAATCCACTGCCGAGCGGATCAAGACCTCGATCGGGACCGCGCGTATGCCCGACGACGGGCGCGGCGCGTCGATGACGATCCGTGGCCGCGACCTGTTGAACGGTGTGCCCAAGGAAATCGAGATCAATCAGGCCCAAGTGGCCGAGGCCCTTGCCGAACCGGTCCAGCAAATCTGCGAGGCGGTGATGACCGCGCTTGAGACCACGCCGCCGGATTTGGCCGCCGATATCGTGGACCGTGGCGTGATGCTGACCGGTGGCGGGGCGCTGCTGGGGGATCTGGATCTGGCCCTGCGCGAGGAAACCGGTCTGGCCATTTCGGTCGCCGATGAATCGCTGAACTGTGTGGCCTTGGGCACCGGCAAAGCGCTGGAATATGAAAAGCAACTGCGCCACGTCATCGACTACGACAGTTGATGGCGGCGCGCCGTGCCCGTCCATAATGCGGGGGTGACGTGGCGAACGATCGCAACAACACGGAATACATGCGCCCGATCCGGCGTATTGTCGTTGGGGGGCTGGTGGTGTTTCTGCTGGCCCTGTTCCTGTTGTGGCGCATCGACAGCCCCCGCGTCGAACGGTTCCGCGCCAACCTGACCGACCGCTTTGTGCCCAGCTTTGACTGGGCGCTGCTGCCCGTCACCAAGGCCATCGAGATGGTCGAGGGGTTTCAGTCCTATGCGCGCATCTATGAGCAAAATCAGGAACTGCGCCGCGAATTGCGTCAGATGAAGGCATGGAAAGAGGCCGCGCTACAGTTGGAACAGGAGAACGCGAAGCTCTTGGACCTGAACAAGGTGCGTCTGGACCCCAGCCTGACCTTCATCACAGGTGTCGTTCTGGCCGATAGCGGCTCGCCCTTTCGCCAGTCCGTGCTGCTGAACGTCGGGGCGCGTGACGGTGTTGTGGATGGCTGGGCCACCACCGACGGTCTGGGTCTAGTCGGGCGCATCTCGGGCGTGGGCCGTGACAGCAGCCGCGTGATCCTGTTGACCGACAGCAACAGCCGCATCCCGATCACCATCCAACCCTCGGGCCAACGCGCGATCCTCAGCGGTGACAACTCGGCCGCGCCGTTGATCGAGTTCCTTGAGACCCCCGACGCCGTGCGCGCGGGTGATAGCGTCGTGTCCTCGGGCGATGGCGGGGTGTTTCCCGCCGGTTTGCTGGTCGGGCAGGTTGCGATTGGCACGGACCGGCGCATGCGCGTGCGCCTGACCGCCGATTACGAACGCCTGGAATTCCTGCGCGTGCTGCGCAGCCACGCCAATGAGGTCATCACCGATCCGGGCAGCCTGATCGCGCCCGCGCAGATCGGCCCGCCCGCGCCATCCGAGGCGGCGGAGGCCAGCCAATGATTGATCCCGTCACCAGTCAGCGTTGGCTCTACCGGTCGCTGTTTGTCGGGATCTGCATGGTCATCGTGTTCTTTCAGATCCTCCCGCTCAGCACCCTGCCGACCACTGTGCCGGGACCCGATCTGTTACTATGCCTGACGTTTGCATGGGTGCATCGCCGCCCCGAATTCGTGCCGCCTTTGTTGATCGCACTGGTGTTTCTGACCGTCGACATGCTGACCCAGCGGCCACCGGGGTTGCGGGTTGCGCTGATCCTGTTGGCGGTTGAATTCCTGCTCAGCCGTCATGATGATAGCTCGCAAATGCCCTTTGCCGCCGAATTGCTGTTCACCGTTTCCGCCATCGTCGTTCTGACGCTGGGTTACGGGATCGTGTTGCGCCTCTTGGCGGTTGCAGATGCGCCATTGCACCTATCTATGATACAGGTGGTGGCGACGATCCTGTTCTACCCGCTGGTGGCGGGGGCGTCGCATTTGCTGTTGTCCCGCGTGGGCGGGACGGGCGATTTGGACTGATCCGGAACCGACATGCGTTATACACCCAAGGATATCGAGGCCAGCAGCCGCAAGATCACCCGTCGCGGGCTGATCCTTGGTGGGGTGCAGGTGGGGTTCATGTCGGTGCTGGCGCTGCGGATGCGGCACATGCAGGTCGATCAGGCGGACCAATACCGTCTGCTGGCCGAGGAAAACCGCATCAACCTGCGCCTGTTGCCGCCCTCACGCGGGTTGATCTTTGATCGCAACGGACGGCCCTTGGCCACCAACGAACAGAACTACCGCATCGTAGTCGTGCGCGAGGATGCGGGCGACGTGGATGAGGCCCTTGCGCGGATTGCGCATTTCGTGCCGATGTCGGACGATGACATGGAGCGCGCCAAGCGCGAAATCCTGCGCCGCAGCCCCTTTGTCCCCGTCACAATCGCCGACCGTCTGACATGGGATGAGGTGGCCGAGGTCGCCGTGAACGCCCCCGCCCTGCCCGGTGTCACGCCCGAGGTCGGCCAGTCCCGCGCCTATCCCTTGTCCGAGGATTTCGCGCATATCATCGGCTATGTCGGTCCGGTCAGTGACTATGACCTGTCCAAGCTGGAGGATCCCGATCCCCTGCTGCAAATCCCGCGCTTCCAGATCGGCAAGAACGGGGTCGAGGCGCGGCTTGAGGAACAGCTGCGCGGCAGCGCGGGCACCAAACGCATTGAGGTGAACGCCGTTGGCCGCGTCATCCGCGAGCTTGACCGCACACCGGGTCAGGCGGGCGCGAATGTGCAGCTGACCATCGATCACGGGCTACAGAATTTCATGCGCGCGCGCCTTGGGGCCGAAAGTGCGGGCGCGGTGGTGATGGACGTCAAGAACGGCGATCTGCTGGGCATCGCCTCGGCGCCCAGCTTTGACCCCAACAAATTCGTGCGCGGGATTTCGGTCGCCGATTACCGTGAACTGACGGAAAACCCCTATCGCCCGCTGGCGAACAAAACGGTTCAGGGCACCTACCCCCCCGGTTCCACGTTCAAAATGGTGACGGCCCTTGCCGCGCTTGAGGACGGCGTGATCAGCCCCGATGAAACCGTCTATTGCCCCGGTTTTGTCGAAAAGGGCGGTCGGCGGTTCCACTGCTGGCGGCGCGGCGGGCATGGCAACGTCGATCTGGTCAAGAGCCTCGAGCAATCCTGCGACGTTTATTATTATGACATCGCCGAACGCGTCGGCATCGACAAGATCGCCGCAATGGCGCGCCGTCTGGGCCTTGGCGAACGTCACGACATCCCTCTGCCCGCCGTGGCAAGCGGTCTGGCGCCGGACAAGGCATGGAAACGCGACACACGTGGCGCGGATTGGGTTGTGGGCGATACGCTGAACGCGTCCATCGGTCAGGGCTTCGTGCTGGCCTCGCCTCTGCAGATCGCGGTGATGACCGCCCGTATCGCCAGTGGCCGCGCAGTCGCCCCGCGTCTGGTCAAATCCATCGATGGGATTGAACAGGCCGCCGCCCCTGCCGAGGCACTGGACATTTCGCCGACCAGTTTGGAACACATCCGCCAAGGCATGTTTGCCGTGTCCAACAACCGGCGCGGCACGGCCTACCGCACCCGCGTGGTCGATGATGCCATGCGCCTTGCGGGCAAAACCGGCACCAGTCAGGTGCGCAACATCACCGCCGCCGAGCGCGCCCAAGGCGTGTTCCGCAACGAGGACCTGCCGTGGGAGCGGCGCGACCACGCGCTATTCGTGGCCTTTGCCCCCTATGACGCGCCCGAAATCGCGGTGTCGGTCGTGGTGGAACATGGCGGGGGTGGCTCGACCGCCGCCGCGCCGATTGCCCGCGACATCGCCCTGCGCGCCCTATATGGCGAGGTGCCGCCGCTGTCGGCCTATCCGTCCGATCAGCGCGGCCAGATTCAGGCGCTGTTCCGTGATCTGCCGCTGATCGACGTGACCCCCACCCCGACCGGACGCACCCGCGCATGAGTTATCTTGAGTACCAACAGAAGACCGTCCCGACCGGATGGCGCAAGGTTCTGCATCTGAACTGGGCGCTGATCCTGTTGCTGGCCGCCGTGGCCAGCGTCGGGTTCATGATGCTGTTTTCCGTGGCGGGCGGGTCGCTGCGCCCGTGGGCCGATCCACAGATCAAGCGGTTCATCATGGGCATGGGGTTGATGTTTTTTATCGCCTTTGTGCCCATCTGGTTCTGGCGCAACATGGCGGCGGTGGCCTTTGGCGGCTCAATCCTGTTGCTATTGGCGGTGGAATTTTTCGGGGCCGTCGGCATGGGGGCGCAACGCTGGATCGACCTTGGGTTCATGCGGTTGCAACCCTCGGAATTGACCAAAATCACCGTCGTGATGATCTTGGCGGCCTATTACGACTGGCTGCCGATGGAAAAGGTTTCGCGCCCTCTCTACGTGCTGATCCCTGCGGTTCTGATCCTGTTGCCGACGGGATTGGTGTTGACCCAACCCGACCTTGGCACCGCGTTGTTGCTGATGATCGGTGGGGCGACGGTGATGTTTGTCGCCGGTGTGCATTGGCTCTATTTCGCGGTGGTGATTGCGATGGGCGTCGGATTGATCGCCGGTGTGTTCCTGTCCCGCGGCACGCCGTGGCAGTTGCTGCAGGATTACCAATACCGCCGGATCGACACGTTTCTGGACCCGTCTTCGGACCCCCTAGGCGCGGGCTATCACATCACGCAATCCAAGATCGCATTAGGTTCAGGCGGCTGGACGGGGCGCGGGTTCATGCAAGGCACACAAAGCCGCCTGAACTTTCTGCCCGAAAAGCACACCGATTTCATCTTTACCACCTTGGCCGAGGAATTCGGGTTCATCGGCGGGTTCTCGTTGCTGGTGCTTTACGGGTTGATCATCCTGTTCTGCCTCGGCGCGGCGATCCGCAATAAGGACCGGTTCTCGTCGCTGCTGACCGTGGGGATCGGCATGACGTTCTTCTTGTTCTTCGCGCTGAACATGTCGATGGTCATGGGCCTTGCGCCGGTGGTTGGCGTGCCCCTGCCCTTGGTGAGCTATGGCGGCTCGGCCATGCTGGTGCTGCTGGTGGCCTTTGGCCTGATCCAGAGCGCCTATGTCCACCGCCCACGGAGCAAAACATGATCACCGTCCTGTTCGCCGCCGCTGATCGCGCCTGGCCCTCCTATGAAACCGTTCTGCCCGCTGCCTTGGCCGAGGCGGGGTTGGACGCGACCGTGCTCCGCGAGACGGACCGACCCGAGGACGTGGATTACATCGTCTATGCGCCGAACGGCACCCTGACGGATTTCACCCCCTACACGAACCTCAAGGCGGTGTTCAGCCTGTGGGCCGGTGTCGAAAAGATCGTCGGCAACACCACCATCACCTGCCCCCTGTGCCGTCTGGTCGACCCCAGTCTGGCCCAAGGCATGACCGAATGGGTTGTGGGTCAGGTGCTGCGCCATCATCTGGGGTTGGATCGCTACATCAAACGCGACAGCCGCGATTGGGATCAGGTGACGCCGCCCTTGGCGTCCCAGCGCAAGGTGACGATCCTCGGGATCGGTGAACTGGGCGCGGCCTCCGCGCGGGCGCTGCGGGCGTTAGGATTTGACGTGCATGGTTGGAGCAACAGTCAGAAGGCGATCGACGGCGTCACCTGTCACGCGGGCGCGGGCGGTTTGGAACCGGCGTTATCAGGGGCAGAGATCGTGGTCCTGTTGCTGCCCGACGCACCGGGGACGCAAAACGTGATCAATGCGGACACCTTGGCGCATCTGGCGCAGGGGGCGGTCATCATCAACCCCGGTCGCGGGCCACTCATCGACGACGACGCCCTGATAGACGCGCTGAATTCGGGGCAGCTCTCGCATGCGACGCTGGACGTGTTCCGGCAGGAACCCCTGCCGCAGGATCACCCGTTCTGGTCCCATGCGGGCGTCACCATCACCCCCCATGTGGCCAGCGAAACCCGTCCGTTTTCCGCGGCCAAGGTGATCGCGGAAAACATGCGCCGCGCCGAGGCGGGCGAGCCATTGATGCACGTCGTGGACCGCGAGCGCGGCTATTAACGCAGGATCGGCGGTTTTTCCGGATCGCGACCGGGGGCAGACGGACCGGCGGTGTTTGGCGCCGCGGGTTCGGGCACATCAAACCGCAAGCCGACCTTGGCCAACAGGGCAGACACCGGATCGGACGGCTTAAAGAACCCGACGTCGATACTGCCCGCCTCGATCCCGCTAAAGGTCAGGGCCTCATTCGCGGCGCGCGCTAGGGCGGGTTCGGCCCCGGGGATGGCATCGACAAAGGCCAACATCGTCCCCTTGGTGCCGTTGTCATAGGTCACCCCGACCAGATAGGCATAGCGCGCCAGACCCGCCGCCGTGACCAGTTTGGCGTCCAGACCGACGACCAAGGCCTCGGGCACATGGGCGGGGGCGATGAATTCTTCGACCCGCGCCTCGACCTCATCGGGGCCGTTGGCGACCACGGACACCATCCAGTCGACCGCGCCTGCGGGCAACAGCATCTCGGACGTGCCGGTATCAAGGTTCACCCCAAGGCCGATCCCCTGCCCCTCTAGCATGGTGACCAACGTGCGACCCGTCGCGCCGATATAGGGCGCGGTTTTGCCGACAAAGGTCGCCAGACGTTCCTCACGATCAAAGACCAACACGAACGGCTGACCCTCCACCGTGTAGATGTCAGGGGACACGTTATCGCCGTCGGGTTCCTTTTCCAGCAACAGGAACAGTTCGCTGTCGATCAGCCGTTCGAAAAACCGCAAGCGCGCGGCGTCGTCTTCGGGCGCGGCTTCCATTGCGGCGTGGGCGATATCCAGCGCGGTCTGTTCAGTCATCAAGAACCTCTTTCACTCGGGCCTGCAGGACGGGGATCAACTCCGTCTCGAACCATGGGTTTTTACGCAGCCAAGCCGTATTGCGCCACGACGGATGAGGCAAGGGAAAGACGTCCGGCGCGACATCACGCCAAGCCGCCACCGTGCGCGTCACGCCGCCCTTGGCCGCCGCACCCATGTGGAATTTCTGGGCATGACCGCCTACAAGGATGGTCAGCTTCACATCGCCAAGCCCGTCCAGAACGGGGCGGTGCCATGTCTTGGCGCATTGGGGCGGCGGCGGCAGGTCGGACCCCGCCGCGTTATAGCCCGGGAAACAAAACGCCATCGGCACGGTCGCCACGCGCGACAGGTCATAGAACGTGTCCGCATCCATCCCCAACCAATCGCGCAGCCGGTCGCCCGAGCGGTCAAAGAACGGTTTTCCCACCTGATGGACCTGCATCCCCGGTGCCTGTCCGGCGATCAGAATGCGCGCGGTCGACCGGAACCACGTAACGGGGCGTGGGTCGTGGGCGGTGTGGGTCGCCGCAAATCTGTCCGCACACAGACGACAGGCGCGGATTTCGGCCTGAACCGCGTCCAAGGCATCGCCGGTTGTGATGTCGCTTTGCATGGGGGCCTCTGGATCGGATGTCGCCCCAGTGTCCTTGTTTTGCACGGCCTTCTCCACCCACGTTCGCGTGTCCGCCGCCACGCCTGTCCTTTTATAAACCCTTTCGCAACATATATGTTACCCAATGGATTTTTGGGCACGGATCGGACATAATGATGCCCTAAACACCTTTTATTGTTCTCTTTAAGTCAACGGTTTAAGAACGGCTTTGGCGCAATTTAGCGCCTCAACAAGGCGGATGCATGATCGAGTTCGACGGAGTGAGCAAGTCCTTCTGGACAGGGAAACAGCGCAAGGTGATCCTTGACCGCGCGTCGTTTCGTGTGGATCTGGGAAACTCTCTGGGCATCCTTGCCCCCAACGGCACCGGCAAGACCACGCTGATCAACATGATGGCCGGTCTCGAAAAGCCGGATGAGGGTCGCATCACCCGCACCAGCAAGATTTCCTTTCCTCTGGGCTATATGGGTGGGGTCGTTGCCCGCCACACGGCCACCGAAAATTCCCGTCACATCGCACGCCTCTATGGTCTGGACCCCGATTACGTCGAGGCGTTCTCGCGCTGGCTGTGTGGGTTAGAAGAATATTTCGACATGCCCGTCGGGACCTATAGTTCGGGCATGCGCGCGCGGTTTTCGTTTTCCCTGATGCTGGCGCTGGATTTCGACATCTACCTGATCGACGAAGGCATGCCCGCCACGACAGACGTCGAGTTCAACCGCAAAGCGGGGGCCGTTTTGCGCGAACGGCTTGAGAACACCACGATTGTTGTCGTATCCCACCAACCAGAGACACTGGAAAAGTTCTGTAAATCGGCCGCGGTTCTAAAGAACGGCCGCATCCATATGTTCGACACGCTTGAAGAGGCACGGCAGCTGTATGAGTACCAAACCCAAGGCTAAGAAGTTCCGCATCCGTCGCAGCGGGCCGCTTGGCTCGGGGCGGCCCAAGGCGGCACAGGATCAGGCACCGGCGGCCCACTCGGTCGAAGACGGGTTCGACGGTCCCCGTCCCGCCATTGCCCCCCAAACGCATCTGGATGATCCCGCTGCCCAAGAACAACAGGAACTGGGCATCGACCGCGAGATTGCCGAAATCCGCAAAGAGGGTCTGACGGGTCGTCAGTTGCGCATGGCGCGGCGGATGGCGATGAAATACGGCCTTGCTCCGACATCGGATTTCGACGCGGTGCGCCTGTTGCGCAAACGCGGGATCGACCCGTTTCAGCGGGCCAACCTGCTTGAGGTTGTTCCAAATGGCGATGCGGCCGCGCCCACCAAACCGCGCACCCAGCTGCCCCAAACGGTCCCCAACCCGTCCAAGACCCTGCCCTCGACCGAGTTCAGCCGCGAAGACGGCATGGCGCAGGTCCAAGCGATCCAACAAGAGCTGGCCAAACGCCGCCGCCGCAAGAGCCTGCTGCTTATGGCGCGTCTGGCGGTGTTTGTTTTGCTGCCGACGCTGTTGGTCGGATATTACTATTTCAGCATCGCAACGCCGATGTACGCGACCAAATCCGAGTTCGTTATCCAACAAAGCGAGAGCGCGGGCGGCGGCGGCCTTGGCGGGTTGTTCGCGGGCACAGGGCTTGCCGTTCAACAGGATTCGATTGCGGTCCAGAGTTACCTGACCTCGCGCGATGCAATGCAGCGTCTGGACGACGATCTGGGGTTCAAGGCCCATTTCGCACAGCCCGCGATTGATACGATCCAACGCCTGCCGGAGGACGCGTCCCAAGAGCAGGCCTATAAGATCTACAAGCGCAACGTAAAGCTAAGCTATGACCCCACCGAGGGCATCCTGAAGATGGAAGTCGCCGCCGCCGATCCCGCGACCTCGGCCGCGTTTTCCGAGGCGTTGATTTCCTATGCGGAACAGCGTGTCGACAGCCTGACCCAACGTTTGCGCGAAGATCAGATGTCCGGCGCCCGCGAAAGCTATGAAGACGCCGAGCGCAAGGTCGATGCGGCACAGGCCCGTGTGCTGGAGCTTCAGGAACGTCTGGGTGTGCTCGACCCCGCCTCGGAGACCTCGTCGCTGATGGCGCAGATCAGCGCGTTTGAACGCCAGTTGCGTGAAAAGACCCTGCAACTGGATCAGTTGCTGGACAATGCGCGGCCCAATCAGGCGCGTGTCGATGGTGTGCGCGGCGATATCCGCCGCCTAGAGGCGCTGATTGACGATCTGCGCTCGTCCCTGACCATCAGCACCAGCAGCGGCGACAGCCTTGCACGCGTGTCCGCCGAACTGCGTATTGCCGAGGCCGACCTATCCAACCGACAACTGCTTTTGTCCCAAGCCCTGCAACAGCTTGAGACCGCACGGATCGAGGCCAACCGACAGGTGCGCTATCTGTCCCTTGGCGTGACGCCCGTCCCCCCGGATGAGCCAACCTATCCCCGTGCGTTTGAGAACACCCTGTTGGCGTTTCTCGTTTTTGCAGGGATTTACCTGATGATTTCGATGACCGCCGCCATCCTGCGCGAGCAGATTTCGGCCTAAGGCAACCACTGAATGAGATGGGGCGGCACACCGCCGCCCCGCCCAGAGCAGTGTCCCGACCAGAAGATCAAAAATCGATTTTCGAGAAACGGAAAAAATTCAGAATTTTTCGTTTTTGGGTCTTGAAGACCAGCCAATCCCGGCGTAGATAACGCGCCACAGTTGGGGTGTAGCCAAGTGGTAAGGCACCGGTTTTTGGTACCGCGCACCGTAGGTTCGAATCCTACCACCCCAGCCATAAATCCTAAAAAACTGAAAATCTCAGAGGGTCGAAAAACCCGACCGTAGACCTGATCGGATCGTCCTCGGGCATCCCCGCTTGGGATCACAACATCGACCGCGCAACGCGCGCAGCCAGAACGCATCCCTTCAGGGCCAGATCCTTGTTCTTATCGCGCACCGTCTCCGGACTGCGGAGTCAGAAACGCGATGGCGTGGTTCCTGGCATCCTTGCCCCGCTGATGTACATGCTGACCGTCCGCGTGTGGTATGGCCGTAAATTGCCCGCAGCGGAACCTTTCCGCCTGTCCGAAGGCATCGCAGCCCTGCGCGGCGTCTGGGCCGTTGGCCTTCTGTTCATCGCCGTGATCCTGTCGATCTATTTCGGCGTCGTCACCGCAACCGAGGCCACGGCCGTCGGTGCGCTTTTGACGGCGGTCATCGGCCTCTTCCGTAGACGCCGAACCCTGACCAACCTTCTTGACAGCTTGGTCGAGGCGCTGCGCACCTCTGTCGCGATCTTTAAAGGGGTTAGGCCTGATAGTGTGCCCTAGAACTCCAGAGTCAGGCTGTATTGCACCTCAGGCTGGCCCTTTTCCGTCGCAAGCAGGTTAAGCGACGATAGCCCCGTATCGCGCGCGAAACGGCGCTCGAACCCGATTCCGAACCGGAGGGCGGTTTGGTCATTGGCGTGGTCGATATCCAGATGGATGCGCCGCGTTTGCCCATCCTCCTCGGCAGTCACAAAGTCGAAGCCGACCCCCATACCGCACCGCGTCTCAATATCGTCAAACGCATCGCAGAACGCCTTAAGACCCAGATCAAGCTGGCCATCCAGCCCGTCCCACAGCCCCGCGCCATCGCCCGCTTGGGACAGGTCATTTGCGAAATGTGCCTCGACGAATATGCGCCCGCCCGACACGCTTTCGATCGGCACAGTGCCCACATCGCGGAACGGGTCACTAATGGCGGTCACCTCGGTCTCTGTGTTCGGGGTGTAGAACCCCTCCAGCCCCAGACGCGGCGTCACAATCGTGTCCGAGATCAGCATCTCACCCGACACTGCAACACCGCCGGTCACACCCCAATAGGTGAAATCCCCCGTGGCCGTGATCGGGTCGACCCCGTCAAAGTCCAGATCATAGCTATGGTTTCCGATGACCCCGCCAAGGTGATAGTCCAGAAACACATCCTGAACCAAACGACGCGCACCATAGACACCGGCGTTCAGACCAAAACCGTCGATCTGGCCACCTGCAAGGGTATCCACCGTCGTCTTGGTCATGTAGCCCCCCAGATACCTGCCGAACAGGCTCTCCCCCTGCCCCAAGCTCTCCCACCGGCGGTTAAAGGTCAGCTGATATTGCGTGCCAAGGGCGTCATCCTGCGTAAAGACGATATCCGCGCTGTCGATCGTCCATTTACGGGTCAGCTCATTATAGCGCTCATTCGTGTAGACGCCGTCGAGGACCAGCCCTTCAAAGGTCAGCTTGGCGGCACCATCAATGCGGTCGGTTGTCTGATACGACCGCAGCCCATCGCGATCCTTCAGCGCACGCCGCAGGCGTTTGGCCGCATCACCGCGCCATTTGGATACCATTTCCGTCTGGCGCTGCATGGTGACGCGGATATCGTCCTCTAGGATGAGGGCAAGGTCCTGTGCGATCTGGTCGATCAACTCGACATCAAAGGTGACCACCGTTGCGCTGCCGTTACCGGTGCCCTCGGTCGCGTTGCCGCTTGGGGCGCTCTCGTAGACATATGTGCCCCCCAGATCGACACCGGTGGGCGTGCCCCCCGTCACTGCGTTCGAACCTGCGATCAAATCAGCGCTGAGCGTGGCAAGGTTCGCCACCCGCCCCGCGCTGAGGTCGGATGAGGTCAGGGCATAGCTTGCCGTATAGACCCATTGCTCACCTGCATTCAGAATGCCGTCGTCTGTCACCCCCGCGACCGGCGTCAACGCCTCATCACTGGTCAGCGGATCGTCCAACAAAACGGTGTCATAGCTCAGATCGCCGATATTCTCGACCGTGATCGTATAGGAGATGATCTCACCGACCTGCGGGCGTTCGGACAGGGCGCTGTCATCCGCGATCTTGGTGATCTCGATGCCGGTGGTGAAATCACGAGGGTCCATCGCGATATGGTTATGGATCACCCCTTTGGACAGGGCATCGGGATCGGTCCAGTCCGCAAAGGTAAAATCAAACTCAAGGTAATAGGTCGCGTCACCGCCACTTGCGGCCGGGGCCGTGGTTGAGGCCACGATTTCCTCGACCCCAAAGCCAAGGCTGGTGGTATAGCTGCCCGCCTGTGGCGGCACGATCTGGGACGCAAAGCTATAGTCGGGGTGCGATACGCTTAGGGAATAGGTGCCGCTTTGCGCAGGAGATTGGAGCAAAAAGGAATAGAGCCCGTCCGCCCCCGTTTGAACGTTGTTCGCATCACCCGCCGATGTGTCCAGCCATGTGTCCGGCACCACCGATCCATTATGCAGCAAGGTTACAGTTGCCCCCGCAATCGGCGCGCGCGAAATGGCGTCATAGATGACGCCGCTCGGGTCAACGACGATCGCATCGACATCGGCCACCAGACGCTCGGCACCTGCGGCGACGACGATATCCTGAACCTGATCTCCATTCGCATCGCCGTTGGACGACTGCGAGCGGACCGCGCCCCCCTCGGGCGGCTGAAACTGGATCGCGTAGGTGCCCATCTCAAGCTGCAGGAACGAATAGAACCCCGAGGCCGAAGACACCGTTCGCGCAACCTCTTGCCCTGTCGCCTGATCAATCAGGATGACGATCACACCTTCTTCGGGGCGGGTGCCATCGGTGACCTGCCCCGAAATCGAGCCCAGGAATGTGACGGTCGCTTCGTCCGTGTCAAAGGTCGGACCGGATTGGTCATTCACCGTTGCCGTCGCGGCTGTTGCACTGGCCAAGGCAAGGTTGCGGACATAGCCGCGCTCAAGGTCCGCCGAGGTCAGACCATAGGTCAGAACAAAGGTCGTATCGTCGGTCTCTCCAGGCGCAAGGGCGGCAATGGTCTGGCCCACCACACCACCGAACAGCGGGTCATCAATCTGGACGTCGGTCAGGGTGACATCGCCCGTGTTGCGCACCTCAAGCACATAGGAAATCGTGTCCCCGATGGACGTGCCCGCCACCCCGTCGACGTCATTCAAAACACCACTCTTGCGCAGGGCAACCGATGGGGTGCGCGATATGGTCGTGCTCACCGGTGTCGCGGTGGTGGCGGTGACGTCTTCGCCGCCATCACCCGCACGTTGGCCGTCGCCGTTGAGATCGACCCATGCCGTTGCACTCGCGCTATTGCTCAGGCCACCGGCATCGACGTCGCCCTGATCCACCACATGGGTCAGGGTCGCGCTGGCCGTGCCACCGGGTAGGAATGCGGCGTCTGTACTCCCCGCGCTATAGGCAATCGCACTCAGGGTCGCGGTCAGAGACGTGCCATCGACGCGCTGGAAATCATCGCCAAGGGTCACACCCCGCAGGGTCGTGTTGCCCGTGTTTTCGACGTTCAGGGTATAGACCAGCGTATCGCCCACGCTGACCACGCCATCCCCGTCCCCGTCCGTATGTGCAACCGTCTTGATCACATTTACCGCAGGCGCGCGGCTAATGGCGCGGGTGGTCGCATCGCCGTTTCCGGTGCCATTCGTCTGGTTCCCCGACGAAGAGCTCTCGACCGTGAAGGCGCTTGCGGGATCGCCATCCACCGACAGGGCCTCAATCGTCGCAAGGTTGCTGATCGCGCCGCTATCAATGTCCGATTGGGTCAGGGCATAGCCCATCGTAAAGGTCAGTGTATCGCCAACCTCAAGCAGCGCGCCGTCGGTCGTGCTGTTGCCGCTGCCGGTCTTGACCGGCGTGCCTAGGGTCAGGGCCGTTTCACGGCCTGCCCCATCGGTAATGGCATCGCTCCAGCTCAGATCATACAGGGGCACATTGCCCGAGTTGCTGACCACCACCTCATAGGTCAGAACATCCCCTGCAACCGCCCCGTCGTTCAGCGCGCTTGCATCAACCGTCTTGGTCACTTGCAATTTCGGCAGCGACGTCACCCCGTTTGTGATCGTCACCTCATCCGTCGTCGCGTCCTCAAGCAACCAACCCGCCTGATTATAGATCAGGGCCGACACGTCATAGGTTTCCCCCGCAGTCAGGTCCGAGCCTGCGGGGATTTCGATGCTCCACGTGGCGCTATTGCCGTCGTCCGCGGGCTGAACCACGCCACTGTCGGCCGTGTAAACCTGACCGTTGATCAGAATGACCAGATATTCCCCCGAGCGTAGCGTGACCGTCCCCGAAACCACCGGCGTGGTATCGGCAGTGGTTTGTGAGTTCACGGCGATGGGACCGACGGGGCGCTGGCTCTCAGAACTGGCAAGATAGTCGTTCAGCGCATCCAGAATGCCCGACCCGTCTGCCGACCCGCCAACGTCCTCGCCCGTGTCGATGCCGCGCGGGGCGCTGGTAAGGGGTTTGATGTCAGACAGGGAAATCCCGAATTTACTAACCCCAAAGTTCGAGGCCCCCGAGATGTAATAGGTGCTTTCGCCGCCCGTCGTCACATAGACATCACTACCCGGCACGACGTCCTGTACGTCTTTCATCTGAATACCGGCGGGCAAGGTCGTCCCCGATGGCATGCTTAGCGCGATGTCGGCAATGTTCGAATTTGGCAAAAAGCCGAACAGTTTGAGATCGCCCTGTTCCTTGAGCTGCCAACCGATCCGCCCGTCGATGTCCAACACCTCTGCCCCACGGCGCAGGCGCAGCGTCCCAGCAACATCGTTGCCCTGTGCCCCTGATCCGATGAATTCGCCTGTCGCGCTGACTTGACTGAAAAAGGTCGCGTCAAACCCGAGATCGGCAAAGGTGACAACGGTATCGGCGTCTTGGTTGTTTTGTCCGCGCAGACCAACGAACCCCTCGCTGAATGGCACCGAAACCACCTCGGCGCGCGTTGCAGAGGCCGCGATCACAAAAAGAAAAGCTGTGGCGATAAGATGGGCCAGGATTTTGGTCACGGGAATACTCGGTAGTGACTGCAGACAGGGCCTTCCTCTACCGCGTTGGACCGGACGATCTAAACGTTACGGATGTAGGGGAACGCGGGGAAATAGCCGATTACCGTATACTTTTGGCCTGGTGCACCACCCCTTGGCGTCAAGCAGAGACCGCGATCTATCCTCGCGAGATGCCCCGCTGTCGCTTTGAGGAAAAGGGGTGCAAAGGCGGCCACTCACCCGCACCAAGGGAAAGCCGGTATAGGTGGTTTCTTGCCCTGATCCCGCAAAAAGGATTTTCCCCCTTTGAGACATTGGAGGTTCGTGGCACTCTGCACCTACGCCAAACACAAAATACAACCGGAAAACCGGGTCCGTGTAATCGAGCAGGAGTGCTAACATGAAATTTGTAGGACTGGGCCTTGCCGCCCTGATGCTGGCGGCTGCCAGTGGTGCAACCGCAAACCCCCAATCCAAAGCCTTTATCAAAAACTTTGACGCCAATGGCGATGGTGAGATCACCATGGCCGAGGCCGAAAGCCACCGCGAACAGGTCTTTAGCCTGCTTGACCGCGACCGCAGTGATAGCCTGTCACGCGAAGAGCTGGTGCGCCGCATCCGCATGGTCGAACAGGTCCTGTCGGAAAACGAGATCGACAAAAAGGCCAGCAGCGACAGCATCGATGCCATGATCGCACAGTACGACAAAGACAGTGACAGCGAGATTTCGCTGGCCGAATACAACAACGGCATCAAGGGCTGGTTCAAACGAAAGGACCGCAACGGCGACGGGGTGATCAGCGCCGCCGACGCCCGCAAAGCGGGCTAAAACGATTTTCTCTCCACTTGACGTGGAGAGAAAGCCTTCGGCGAGGATATTTGAACCAAAGCAAAACCAAGCGCCGCGCGCATCTCTTGCTTTGGCGAAATATCCCGGGGGAGTTCGAGGGGGCAGCGCCCCCTCGTTTCATTTAACCATCCACGCGGATGGTGACGTTTTTCGGGTCATAGGGGCTGTCTTCGGCGACAACGGCGTCAAATAGCTGATCGAACATCTTGACCTTCAGTTGGGTGCCAACCTCGGCGTGCTCGGGGGCGACATAGCCCATGCCAATCGATTTCTCGAAATGGACCGAATACCCGCCCGAGGTCAGACGACCAACGCGCGTGCCATCAGCGGCATAGAGCGCCTCACGGCCCCACGGGTCGGCGCCTTCGGGGCCGTCGATCAACAGGGTGACGCATTTCGCGCGAATGCCCGTGTCCAGCATCGCCTGCTTGCCGTAGAAGTCTTTGTCGAGGTCAACAAAGCGGTTCAGGCCAGCCTCAAGCGGGGTCGCGTCGCGGCCAAGCTCGGTGCCGAAGGCGCGATAGGATTTCTCCTGACGCAGCCAGTTCTGGGCGCGTGCGCCGACCGGTTTCAGGCCGTGCTTTTCGCCCGCTGCCATCAGACGATCCCACAGGTAGTTCTGCATCTCGATCGGATGGTGCAGTTCCCAACCCAGTTCACCAGTATAGGCCACGCGGATCGCTTTGACGGGGCACATCATCAGTTCGATGTCGCGCGCCGACAGCCACGGGAAACGCTTGTTCGACAGGGCGGTTTCGGGCTCTGCGTCGCGGATCAGCTCGGCAAGGATGGCCCGTGCGTTCGGACCGGCCAGCGCGAACACACCGTATTGAGAGGTGACGTCCTGCACGTTGATGCGACCGAACTCGGCCTCTTTGTCCTCGACCGCCTTGCGCAGGTAGTCGTGGTCATAGGCCTGCCATGCACCGGCGGAGACAAGGTAATAGCTATCCTCGGCCTCGCGCACGATGGTGTATTCGGTGCGCGTGGTGCCTGCCGACGTCAGAGCATAGGTCAGGTTGATGCGACCGACCTTGGGCAGCTTGTTACAGGTGAACCAATCGAGGAACGCAGTCGCGCCCGGACCCGAGACGCGCAGTTTCGCAAAGGCGGTCGCGTCGATGAGACCGGCGGTCTCGCGGATCGCTTTGGCCTCTTGCTCGGCGTATTGCCACCAGCCACCACGACGGAAGCTGCGCGCGGCGTGATCGTCGAACCCTTCGGGTGCGTAATAGTTCGGACGTTCCCACCCGTTCACGGCACCGAATTGTGCGCCCAGCGCCTTTTGGCGGTCATAGGCGGGTGCGGTTTTCAGCGGGCGACAGGCCGAACGCTCTTCATCGGGGTGGTGCAGGATGTAGACGTGCTCATACGCTTCTTCGTTTTTACGCGCGGCGTATTCGGTGGTCATCCAGCTGCCATAGCGTTTGGGGTCGAGCGACGCCATGTCGATCTCGGCCTCGCCATTCACCATCATCTGGGCAAGGTAATAGCCGGTGCCGCCCGCGGCGGTAATGCCAAAGCTGAACCCTTCGGCCAGCCACATGTTGCGCAGACCCGGTGCCGGGCCCAACAGGGGGTTGCCGTCGGGGGTGTAGCAGATCGGGCCGTTAAAGTCGTCTTTCAGACCAACCGTTTCCGAGGACGGCAGACGGTGGATCATCGACATGTATTCTTCTTCGATCCGGTCCAGATCCAGTGGGAACAGATCCGCGCGGAAACTATCGGGGCAGCCGTATTCGAAACGGGCGGGCGCGTTCAGCTCATAGGGGCCAAGAATCCAGCCGCCGCGCTCTTCGCGGACGTACCATTTGGCGTCGGCGTCGCGGATCACGGGGTGCTCTTCGCCGCCATTTTCGCGGTAGGCGACCAGTTCGGGATCGGGCTCGGTCACGATGAACTGGTGCTCAACGGGGATCGCGGGGATCTTGATGCCCAGCAATTTCGCGGTGCGCTGTGCGTGGTTGCCGGTGGCGGTCACGATGTGCTCGGCGGTGATGACGATCTGCTCCTCGGTCGGGACAAGGTTGCCACCGCGGTCCATCATCTTGGTGCAGGTGACCAGCCACGCGCTGCCGTTCCATTCATATCCATCGACCTGCCATTTGCGCTCAATCGTCACGCCGCGCTGACGGGCGCCCTTGGCCATCGCCATGGTGACGTCGGCGGGGTTAATATAGCCATCGGTCGGGTGATAGATCGCGCCCTTTAGGTCGTCGGTCTTGATCAGCGGCCAACGCTCTTTGATCTGCTCGGGCGTCATCCATTCATAGGGCACACCACAGGTTTCTGCGGTCGAGGCATAGAGCATATATTCATCCATGCGCTCATCGGTTTGGGCCATACGCAGGTTGCCCACGACCGAAAAGCCCGCGTTCAGGCCGGTCTCTTCTTCAAGCGTCTTGTAGAACTTGATCGAATAGTCGTGGATGTGAGTGGTGGCGTAGCTCATGTTGAAGTAGGGCAACAGGCCTGCCGCGTGCCAGGTCGAGCCGCTGGTCAGCTCATCCCGTTCCAACAGCATAACATCCTGCCACCCTGCACGCGCAAGGTGATACGCAATCGAGGTCCCGATTGCACCGCCGCCGACTACAAGGGCTTTGACATGGGTTTTCATGAGGCGCGACTCTTCTCTAGGGGTATGTTTTCCTAGCAATACCCAGATTCAGACGCGCCGCGCGTTTAGCCACCGACCGGAAATAGGAAAAAACCGACCTGTGTCGTTTTTCCGACCTCCGATCGCGTCACAGCATCGAGGGCACGACCATATCCGGCGGGCGGTGACCATCGGCAAAGGTCTTGATGTTGATGATGACCTTTTCGCCCATCTCCATCCGTCCCTCGACCGTGGCCGAGCCCATGTGGGGCAACAGAACCACGTTGTTCAACTCACGCAGGCGCGGGTTGATTTCATGGCCATGCTCGAACACGTCCAGACCCGCACCGGCCAGCTCCCCGGCCCGCAACTGGCGCGTCAGGGCGTTTTCGTCGATCACCTCACCACGCGAGGTGTTCACGATCACAGCGTCCTTTTTCAACAGCTTGAGGCGGCGCGCATTCATCAAATGGAACGTGGATGGCGTATGCGGACAGTTGATCGACACTACATCCATACGCGCGATCATCTGGTCTAGGCTCTCCCAATAGGTGGCCTCATGCGCGGCCTCGACCTCGGGGCGCAGACGGGTGCGGTTGTGGTAATGGATCTGCATGCCAAAGGCGCGCGCGCGGGTCGCCACGGCCTGACCGATGCGGCCCATGCCAAGGATGCCCAAACGGCGCCCGCCGACCCGACCGCCCAGAAACGCGGTGGGGGTCCAGCCCTCCCATTGGCCGGACTGCATCGCGGCCAGACCTTCGGGAATGCGCCGCGTCACGGCCAGAATCAGGGCCATGGTCATATCGGCGGTGTCATCGGTGACAACGCCCGGCGTGTTGCTGACCAGAATGCCGCGCTGGCGGGCGGTGTGAACGTCGATGTGATCCACACCCGCGCCATAGTTCGCGATCAGTTTCAACCGGTCACCGGCGGCGGCCAGCATCCCCTGATCAATCCGGTCCGTGACGGTCGGCACCAGGACATCGGCCCGCTGCATGGCGCGGATCAGATCCTCGCGCGACATCTTTTCGTCGGCCACGGACAACTCGACGTTGAAGAGTTCGGAAAGACGGGTCTCAACCACCTCCGGTAACCGTCGCGTGACGACAACACTTAGACGTTCTGCTGGCATTCCGGGCCCCCCGTTCTCTTTCCAAGCCTGTCCCTTGATGGCAAAGTGTCCCAGAACGGGGCGCTGCACAAGACCCCGACGCCAGAGATGGCGCAAACACGGCGAACGTATTTCATGAGGCGGCATATGCGACACTTGCTTTGGGCAGTTGCGTTGAGTGTGGGACTATCCGGTCTGGCACAGGCGCAGGACGTGGGGCCCGTGACGAACCTGCCCCTGCCGCGGTTTGTGTCGATGAAGGCCAGCGAGGGCTTTGCCCGTCGTGGTCCCGGTCGCACGCATAAAATCGACTGGGTTTACAAGCACCGCAACCAGCCGTTGGAGATCACCGCCGAGTTCGGCCACTGGCGTCGCGTGCGCGATCAGGACGGGTTTGGCGGGTGGATGCATTATTCCCTATTGTCGGGGGTGCGCACGGTTCTGGTGACCACCGATTTCGCGTCGCTGCACCGCGCGCCGGACGCCGAAACCATGGTGACCGCCAACGCCGAGATGGGCGCGGTGGCGCGTTTGCTTGGCTGTGTGCCCGCGTGGTGCGAGATTTCCGCCGGTGGCGGTGCCGGTTGGATCAAGAAATCCGACATCTGGGGCGTCAACGACGACGAAGTATTTGAATAGACCCCAGAATCCATTTAGGGGACGCCCCCCGCAACAGATCAAAGGGCGCGCCAATGGCACAGAATGACGCTACACGGTTGAACCTGTCTGCAGGTGTGGCCTCGGTCGGGGTGGCCTTCGTTCTGGTCGCGCTCAAGCTCTGGGCGCTAAGCCAGACCAACGCCCTCTCCGTGGCGGCGTCACTGGCCGATAGCGCAATGGACCTGATGATCTCGCTGGGCGGGTTGGTGGCGGTCTATTATGCCGCGCGCCCCGCCGATGACGATCATACCTTCGGGCACAGCTCGGCCGAGGATCTGGCCGCGCTGGGACAGTCGTTGTTCATCCTGATGTCTGCCGGCGCGATTGGCTGGACCGCGTTTATGCGCCTGCTATCGGGCACGCCGTCGACCCTGATGGATCAGGGCGCGGGGATCATCGTCATGGCGATTTCGATCGTCCTGACCGTGGCCTTGGTTCTCTGGCAACGCCGCGTGGCCAAGCGCACCGGCAACCGCGTCGTGGCGGCGGATTCGTTGCATTACATCGGGGATTTGCTGCCCAGCATTGGCGCGATCATCGCCCTGTGGGTGTCCTCGCAATTCGGGATCGGCCAGATCGACAATATCGTCGCCATCGCCGCCGCTGTCTTCATGGCCGTGGGCGCGACGCGTCTGTTCACCGGCGCATGGAACGCGCTGATGGACCGCGCCGCCGATCCGGACCTGATTGCGGGGATTGAGGACATCGTGCGCGATTGGCCCGGCGTGCGCGGATACCATGACCTGCAAACCCGTACAGCGGGCAGTAGGGTTTTCGTCAACATCCATATCGAACTGGACGGGGATCAGACCCTTTATGTGGCGCATGGGATCGGCGCGGGTCTGAAACGCGCGATTGTCGAGGCCTATCCGCAAGTCGATCTGATCGTGCACAAGGACCCCGCCCGCAACGCACAGGCGGCACGCGGCGGGGCCTAAACCCCGCCGTGATTGTTAGGCCAGACCGCGACCGGCCAACAGGGCCTCGGGCCCCGGCAACCGACCACGGAACGCGACATAGAGCTCATCCGCGTCCTGCGATCCGCCGGTTGACAGGATGAACTGCTCCAGCCGATTGGCCGTGTCCGCGTCAAACGCATCCCCGACCTCGTCAAAGGCGGCAAAGGCGTCGGCGTCCATCACCTCGGACCACATGTAACTGTAGTATCCGCTGGAATAGCCATCGCCCGAAAAGACATGCGCGAAATGCGGCGTGGCGTGGCGCATGGTGATCGCGTCGGGCAGGCCCATGTCGGACAGGATTTGCGCCTGTGCCGCCATCGGATCGGCGGGCGGTGTGCCTTGGTGGAACTTGATATCGACCATCGCGCTGGCCACATATTCGACGGTCTGGAACCCCATGTCATAGGTCGCCGCCGCCAACAGCCGGTCCAGCAAATCCTTGGGCATCGGCTCGCCCGTCTCGGCATGGGTCGCGAATTCGGTCAGGACCTCGGGCACCTCCAGCCAATGTTCATAGAGCTGGCTGGGCAGTTCCACGAAATCACGCGCCACGGACGTGCCCGAGATGCTCTCGTACGTCACATCGCTCAGCATCTGGTGGAGCGCATGGCCGAACTCGTGAAACAGCGTGCGCGCATCGTCATAGGACAGTAACGCCGGTTGCCCCGCAGGCGGTTTGGCAAAGTTACAGACGTTATGCACGATGGGGCGGACATCGCCGCCCAGCTTGCGCTGGCTGCGGCTGGCCGAACACCATGCGCCCGACCGTTTCGATCCGCGCGCGAAATAATCGCCCATGAACACGGCCACATGTTGGCCGTTGCGGGTGACCTCATAAACGCGGACATCGGGGTGATAGGCGGGCACGTCCAGCGGCGCGAACTCCAACCCGAACAGGCGGTTCGCGCAGGCAAAGGCGGCCTCGATCATGCGGTCCAGTTGCAGATAGGGTTTCAGGACGGCCTCGTCCAAGTCATGCTCGGCCTTGCGGCGTTTTTCCGAATAATACCGCCAATCCCACGGGGCCAGCGGTTCATTCACCCCGTCCTGTGTCATCAGATCCTGCAGCACCTCTGCATCGGCCAGTGCGGTCGCCTTGGCCGGTTCCCACACCCGTTTCAGCAGGGTTTCCACATTCGCGGGCGTCTTGGCCATTTCGGTCTCAAGCTTGTACGCCGCGAAATCCGCGTATCCCAACAGGTTTGCGCGTTCATGGCGCAGGGACAGGATTTCGGCGGCGATGTCGCGGTTGTCGGTTTCGCCCCCGTTGGCCCCGCGCGCGGTCCACGCGGCAAATGCCTTTTCGCGCAGATCGCGACGGGGCGAGAATTGCAAAAACGGCACGATCAGCGACCGCGACAGGGTCAAAACGGGACCGTCTGCGCCCTTTTCCTCACCCGCGGCGCGGGCCCCGTCCCGCACGAAACCGGGCAGACCGTCAAGGTCCTCCTCGGCCAGCGGCATGAACCACCCACGCTCATCCGCCAGCAGGTTTTGCGAGAATTGCGTGCCCAGAACGGCCAGACGCGATTTCACCTCGGTCAGGCGGTCACGCGCGTCGCCCTGCAACTGGGCCCCCTGACGGACGAACCCGCGATGGGTCAGCTTCAGAACCTGCGCCTGTTCATCGGTTAGGTTCAGGTCCGCGCGCCCCTGCCACAGGGTGTCGATGCGCGCGAACAAGGCGGCGTTCATCGAAATCTCGGACGAATAGGCCGACAGTTTCGGCGCAAATTCCCGTTGCAGGCGTTCGCGTTCCGGCGTGCTATCCGCGCCCGCGACGGAATAGAACACACCCAGCATCCGACCAAACCGGTCCCCCGCCAGTTCCAGCGCGTCGATCGTGTTTGCAAACGTCGGCGGGTCGGTCTGATCGGCGATAGCGGCGATTTCGGCGCGCGCCTCATCAATCAGGACCTCGAACGCCTCTTCAAAATCAGCGTCGGAAATGTCGGCATAGGGGGGCAGGTCAAACGGTGTCGACCAGTCGCCAAGCAACGGGTTGGTCATCAAGAAAACTCCTTTGTCACACTCAAGCTAGGTTGCCCCGTGACAAAGTTCCAGAGCCCTAATGCACGTCCCCACAAACGGGGCAATCGGCGCGACGTTTGACGGTCATCTGGCGGTTCTCACCATAAAGCGCGTCATAGAATTGCAACCGTCCGCGCAGGGATTGACCAGCATCAACGATGTCCTTGATCGCCTCGACCGCCATCATCGACCCGACCACACCAGGCAGGGCCCCCATGACCCCCGCCTCGGCGCAACTGGGGGCCAGACCGGCCGCCGGGGCCATGGGGAACACGCATTCATAGCACGGCGCATCGCGGGCCGGATCATAGAGGCTGATCTGCCCTTCCCATTGCGTGATAGCGGCGGAAATCAACGGCTTGCCCGCCGCGACGGCGGCGCGGTTCACCATATAACGCGTGTCGAAATTGTCCGTCCCGTCAAGGATCAGGTCATACTCCGCGAACATCTCAACCGCCGTTTCTGTGTCCAGACGGCGGTGATACGGGCGCACGGTGATATGCGGGTTCAGGGCCAGCATCGCCTCTTGGGCCGAAAACACCTTGGGCATGTCCAGACGGTCGTCGGTATGGATGATCTGGCGTTGCAGGTTCGACAGATCGACCGTGTCGTCATCCACGACGCCTATCGTCCCGACCCCAGCGGCGGCCAGATACATCAACGCAGGTGAGCCAAGCCCCCCTGCCCCGATCACCAGAACCTTGGCATTCTTCAGGCGCTTCTGACCGGGACCGCCCACCTCACGCAGGACGATATGACGGGCGTAGCGCTCCAGTTCGGTCGCGGTGAACTTGTCCGATTTGACCTCGGGCGCGGGATCATCCGTGCGGGCACGCGCGCGCAGTTGGCCCAGCGCCCAGCGATAGCCATAGACCAGCGCGACCGCCCCCCCAAGGACCAGCCATTCATTCCGCGTCCCGCCAAGGTTTTCGACCATCGGGTGCCCATCGGGCAGAACAGACAACAGGATCAGAACCCCAAGGTACAGCAGGCCCAGCATCACCATCCGCGCCCGCACCGGCACGTTCAGGATCGCGCCAAAGCCCCAGATCAGGACCGCAATCGCCAGAACCACAACCATTTACGCGCGCCCCGTGCTGCCAAACCCGCCCGCGCCACGGTCCGTGTCGCTGAGGTCCTCCGCGGTGGCGAACACGCCTTGCACGACGGGGGCCACGACCAATTGCGCGATCCGGTCGCCGTGGGCGATCTGGAACGGCTGATCGGACAGGTTGATCAACAACACCCCCAGCGGTCCGCGATAATCGCTGTCGATTGTGCCGGGTGCATTGGGGATCGAAATCCCGTGTTTATAGGCAAGACCCGAACGCGGGCGCACCTGAATTTCGAACCCTTCGGGGATTTCAACGCGCAGGCCCGTGGGAACCAACGCCCGCTCTCCCGGTGCCAAGGTCAGGCCGGTCTCACGATCCTCGGGGCGCAGGTTCGCGCGCACATCGGCGCCCGCCGCACCCGTGGTTTCATAGGACGGCAGGGCCACGCCCCTGTCCGCCCAGTCGTCAAACAGAACCTTGATCATCGGGGTCATGTCAGGGCCTTTGCGATTTTGTCGGCCAGATTGCGCGCGACCTCATCCTTGCCCGCGCGGGGCCAGCTTTCGCCGCCCTCGGCGGTGATCACGGTCACGGCGTTTTCCGCGCCGCCCATGATGCCGGTTTCGGGCGACACATCATTGGCCACGATCCAATCGCACCCTTTGCGCGCCCGTTTCAGGGTGGCATTGGCGATCACGTCATCGGTTTCGGCGGCAAAGCCCACGACCAATTCGGGGCGGTGTTCCTCCAGCTGGCTGATGGTGGCCAGAATGTCGGGGTTCTGGGCGAACTCGAGCTGCGGCAGGCTGCCCGCGCCGTCCTTTTTCATCTTGGACCCGCTGGCATTCGTCACGCGCCAATCCGCCACGGCGGCGGCAAAGATCGCGGCGTCGGCGGGCAATGCGGCGTGTACGGCGTCATACATGGCCTGCGCGGTTTCCACGGCGACAACGTCCACCCCCGCAGGCGGCGCGACAGAGGCGGGGCCGGTGATGAACGTGACCTTGGCGCCCAGCTCGACAAGGGCCTCCGCAATCGCACTACCCTGCGCGCCCGAGGACCGGTTCGCGATATAGCGCACTGGATCAATCGGTTCATGCGTCGGCCCCGAGGTCACGATGATATGACGTCCGGTCAATGGCCCGTCGGCGAAATGATCCGCGACGGCCGCGACGATCTGATCGACCTCGGACAGGCGACCGGGACCGAATTCACCGCAGGCCATCGCGCCTTCCTCGGGCCCGACACAGGTGATCCCGTCACCGGTCAGGGTCGCCAAATTGCGCTGTGTCGCGGGGTGTTCCCACATGCGCACATTCATTGCGGGGGCGATCATCACGGGTGTATCGGTCGCCATCAACAGGGTGGACGCCAGATCATTGGCCAGACCGTTTGCCATCTTGCCCATCAGATCGGCGGTGGCCGGCGCCACAAGGATCAGATCGGCAGAACGGGACAGTTGGATATGACCCATCTCGGCCTCTTCGTTCAGGTCGAACAGGTCGCGATAGACCTTGTGCCCGGCCAATGCGGCGACAGACAGGGGCGTCACGAATTCCTCGGCCGCGCGGGTCAAAACGGGCACAACCGTTGCGCCCTGATCGCGCAACCGGCGCATCAGGTCCAACGATTTATACGCGGCAATCCCGCCGCCAATGATCAGCAAAATACGCTTGCCCGCCAGCATGTTTGCCCCCCGCGACTGTGGCTTTGGGATATGTCTACGCGCGGGGGGATGCGGTGACAAGCACGGCCTGACCCCGCCTTTGGTGCCGCCCCGCCCGACCTATTTCGAAAATGCCGCGCAGGGATCGTCGCGGTCCACCGGATCGGTGACGCGCCAGAGATCAAAGGGCACATCGCCCTCGGGCGGCTCTTCAAACTGACCAATGGCGATGACGTCCGTGATCCCCGCATGGGCCAGAGCGGCGGGAATACCGTGATCACGGCGGGTATGGCCATTGCCGGTGATGACAATCACCGGACCACCGGTGTCCGAAAGGGCCTCTGCCGTCACGGCGGCGAATGTCGCGTCGCGCAGGCGCTGGGCCTCGACCATGTCGCCCAGCATCTGTTCAGGCAGGGCGTTGCAATGGGCCACCTGTTGGTCGGCCTCGCGCGCGGCCTGTTCGGCCTCGGGCAGGGGTTTGTCCAAGCCAAACCGCGCCGCATCGCCGTCAAACACCGCCGCCGCACCCGCCCCGATGGCCGCTCGTACCGTATCACGCGGCACGGCGGCCCCGTATACACGCGCCTCGCCCAGCGCGGCAAAGATCGGGTAATAGATGTCAAACGCGGGCCAACCAGAGGCCTCCCAGTGCAGCGCGTCACCAAGGGCCGCGGCATCGCCCAACAGATCGGGCGTGATCGCGGCGGCCTGTTCGGGCGACAACATTTCGAACACCACGGCGGCAGGGCGCTGGGCCGCAATCACATCGGCCTGAAATTGATGATGGAGAGGGTTATCATGCACCTCGCCCACAATCACGATGGACGCGGGCGGGATGCCGGTAGCGGTGTCGATGTCGCGCGCCCACGTAGAGCACGCCATCAGGCACAGGGCCGCGATATGTAGGATCGGTCTCACATCAAGAAGTGATGGACCTCGCGGCTCTGGGTTTCAAGGTTTTTGCGCATTTTTTGAAACGCGGCGACCTCAAGCTGGCGTACACGCTCTTTGGACAGCCCCAGTTCTTGACCGAGACTTTCCAAGGTGCGGCTATCGTCGCGCAGTTTGCGCTCCTGCACGATGTAGCGTTCACGCTCATTCAACGCGGACATCGCGTTCAACAGCCACTCGCGCAGTTGTTCGGTGTCATGGGCATGCTCAACGGCGGCATCGGCCTGTTCGCCGGTGTCCTCAATCGTATCGATCCATTCGCGCCCTTCGTCCTCGGACGACTGGGTGGCGTTCAGGGAGAAATCCGAGCCCGACAGGCGACCCTGCATGGTTTCGACGTCGTTTTCGGACACGCCGATTTCGATCGCGATCCGCTGTTTCAACTGATGGCTGTCCAGTTGCTCGCCTGCGGCGGCGGCCTCCCGTTCGATCTGGGCCTGTACGCGGCGCATGTTGAAAAACAGGGCCTTTTGCGCCGAGGTCGAGCCGGTGCGCACCATCGACCAATTACGCATGACGTAATCCTGAACGGATGCCTTGATCCACCACACCGCATAAGTCGAAAAGCGCACGCCGCGGTCGGGGTCAAATTTCTCGGCCGCTTTCATCAGGCCAAGGTTCGCCTCTTGGATCAGGTCATTCATCGGCGCGCCATAGCGTTTGAACTTGGACGCCATCGAAATCGCCAGTCGCATGTAGGCGGTGATCAGGCGGTGCAGCGCCTCTTCGTCACGCTGATCGCGCCACGCATAGGCCAGTTGTGCCTCGGTCTCTGCGTCAAGCAATTCCGCCTTCATCGCGCGGCGTGAAAATTTCTGGTCAGCTTGTCCGTCGAATGCCATGTCCCGCTCCTGATCTCATGGGTCGGTTTCATGAGAGTTACGTTGGTCAACGCGGTTCGGATCACTTTCGTTCCAAGTTTTTGCCACACTGCGCGCTGACGTTCACCGTTCGTGATCGGTTTCATCACCAAATATCGTTTTGTATGGCGGGGCTTTGCGGCTAGCCGTTGAGGTATGAGCTATGATCTTTTTATTGGTGACAAAACCTTGTCCAGCTGGTCCTTGCGCGGCTGGCTGTTGTTTCAAAAATTCGGCATTCCGTTCACAGAGCACGCGATCGGGATGTATCAGGGCACGATGTCACAGGACATGAAGCCCCTCTTTCCCGCCCGCACCGTTCCCGTGATGCGCACACCCGAGGGCCACATCGTGCAGGACACGCTGGCCATGGCCGAGACCCTGAACGACCGCCATCCCGATGCTGGCATGTGGCCCACGGATGCGGGCGCACGGGCGTTCGCGCGTTGGATCACGGCGGAAATGCATTCGGGGTTCGGTGCCCTGCGCGGGGCCTGCCCGATGAACCTGCAACGTATCTGGCTGGGGTTTGAGCCATCCGACGCGGTTCTGGCCGATCTGGCGCGGCTTGAGACCCTGTGGGGTCAGGCGCGCGCGGCCTATGGTCAAAACGGTCCGTGGTTGTTTGGCGATTATAGCATCGCCGATGTGTTCTACGCCCCCGTTGCCACGCGCATCATCACCCACAAACTACCGGTCAGCGACATGGCGATGGACTATGCCCGCACGCATATCAATGACCCCGCCTTCCTGAAATGGCGCGAGGGTGCGTTGACCGAGGACTATGGCGACACATTCAAGGGCAGCTATCAACTGCCCCTCGACTGGACCCCGTGGCCCGAGAGCCTGTGGTCTTAACGCCCGTCCGCGCGCGTTAACCCCGCATTAACCCTGTTCGCCCAATGGTTAACCATCGGGTGAACAGGTCAGGATGGTCGGTCATGGTGGCACGCGCCTATACGGTCGCGTTTGAAGGGGTTGAGGCGCGCCTCGTCGAGGTGCAATGCGCCGTCACCCCCGGTCTGCCCGCGTTTTCCATTGTCGGCCTGCCGGACAAGGCCGTCAGCGAGGCGCGCGAACGCGTCCGCGCCGCGATGGCGTCGATGATGCTGGCCCTGCCGTCCAAACGCGTCACCGTGAACCTGTCCCCTGCCGATCTACCCAAAGAGGGCTCGCATTTCGACCTGCCCATCGCCCTAGCCCTCTTGGCCGCGATTGAGGTGATCCCGAGGGACGAGGTTGAGCGTTCCCTGTCTCTTGGGGAAATGTCGCTGGACGGGGCGTTGATGCCCGTCGCCGGCGCCCTGCCCGCCGCCGTTCTGGCCGCCGAAGAGGGTCGCACGATGCTCTGCCCCGCGCCCAGCGCGCCCGAGGCCGCATGGGTCGGCGCGACCGAGGTCATCGGTGCGCGCACCCTGTCCGACGTGATCCGCCATTTCACCGGCGCGGCCGTCCTATCCCCCGCCACCCCGGGTGAGGTCACCACCGCCCCCGCCACCCGCGATATGCGCGACGTCAAGGGACAGGAACGCGCGAAACGGGCGCTGGAGATCGCCGCCGCCGGACATCACCATATGATCATGACCGGCCCGCCCGGCGCGGGGAAATCCATGCTGGCCGCGCGGATGCCGGGGTTGCTGCCCGATCTGACGCCCGCCGAGGCCTTGGAAACCTCGATGATCCATTCCCTTGCCGGTCTGATTTCCGAGGGCGGCATATCGCGCAGCCGCCCGTTTCGTGATCCCCATCACACCGCATCAGTCGCGGCGATTGTCGGGGGCGGGCGCGGTGCCAAACCGGGTGAGGTGTCTCTGGCCCATCACGGGGTTCTGTTTCTGGACGAAATGCCTGAATTCAACCGCGCGGTTCTGGAAACCCTGCGCCAGCCGTTGGAAACCGGGCGGGTGACGGTGGCGCGGGCGAACAACCATGCGCATTATCCGTGCCGGTTCATGTTACTGGCCGCCGCGAACCCGTGCCGCTGTGGGCATCTGTCCGATCCGACCGCCGCCTGTTCCCGTGCGCCTGCGTGTGGCGAGGACTATCTGGGCCGGATTTCGGGACCGTTGCTAGACCGGTTCGATCTGCGGGTCGAGGTGCCGCCGGTGTCCTACCGCGATCTGGACCTGCCCCCCTCGGGCGAGGACAGCGCGATAATCGCCGCCCGCATTCGCAGCGCGCGCGACGTTCAAACCGCGCGGTTCGCGGATATGGACGGGGTCGGCACCAACGCCCATGCCGAGGGTCAGATCCTTGAGGAGATCGCGACGCCGGATGCCGAGGGTCAGGCGATGCTGGGCCGTGCGGCGGACCGGTTCAACCTGAGCGCACGGGGCTATCATCGTGTGCTGCGGGTAGCGCGCACCATCGCCGATCTGGATCACAGCGCGGACGTCCGCGCGCCCCATGTGGCCGAGGCGCTCAGCTATCGTTTGCCGTCCCAGCCCTGATCGACCAGCCATCTGGCCAGCGTATCAATCGTGCCCATCGCCTCGGGCAGCATCCGCCCGAAGATTGGCCATGCGTGGGGCAGGTTTGGCTCAATCACCTCATGCACGGGCGCCCCGATTTGGCGCAGCTTGTCTGCCATCCGGCGCGTGTCATCCAACAGGGCCTCGGTCGCCGAGGCGGTCAAAAACGTTGGCACATCAACGGGATAATCACCAAACAGGGGCGAGGCCTGCGGGTCCGTCGCCGATTGCCCCTGTAGGTAATAGTCCGAAATTTCGAACCGGCGCGCGATGGGCAACATCACCTCAGTTTTCGCATTGGCCAGAACGGACGCACCCGAAAACGTCAGGTCAGTCCACGGCGAAAACGCGAAACAGGCGCGCGGCAAGGGCAGGTTTTGCGCCGCAGCCGCCGCCACAACGGCCAAGGCCAGCCCGCCCCCCGCACTATCCCCACCAATCGCGATCTGATCGGGCGCAATGCCACGCTCCAACAGCCCGCGATACGCCGCCAGACCATCGTCAAAGGCCGCCGGAAACGGGTGTTCTGGCGCCAGGCGGTAGGACGTCATCCACGCGCAGGCGCCACAGCGGATCGCCATCTGCGCCACAAGGGTTTTATGGGTGTCCAGCCCGCCCATGATGTATCCGCCGCCATGGAAATACAGCAGATGCGCCGTCCCCGTTTCAGGGCCGGTGATGCGCAATCCGGGCAGATCGCGAACGATGTTCACAGGGGTGTAGGTCGCGCCGCGGGGGCTGCGGAAAAACAGGCGCGCCTTGCGCCGGAACGATTGGCGCGCCTCCTCAACAGTTTCAATGCGGGCCAACGCGGGCTTTTCCACATGGGTCAGCGCCGCGTTCAGAACCCGCCCACGCAGGCTTAGCGTTTGTCCTCGATCACCTGCCATACCTGCGCCGCCACGTTGGTGCCATCGAACCGCTCCAGCTCTTGCATGCCGGTGGGCGAGGTCACGTTGATTTCGGTCATGTAATCGCCGATCACGTCGATGCCGACGAAAATCTGGCCGTTTTCACGCAGGGTCGGGCCAATGGCCGCACAGATTTCCAGATCGCGCGGCGTCAGGGCCACCTTTTCCGGGCGTCCGCCCACATGCATGTTCGAGCGCGTTTCGCCCTCGGCCGGCACGCGGTTGATCGCCCCGACGGGTTCGCCGTTCACAAGGATCACGCGCTTGTCCCCCGCAGACACGGCGGGCAGGAATTTCTGCACGATCATCGGTTCGCGGGACATGCCGGTGAACAGTTCGTGCAGCGAGGCAAGGTTGCGGTCGCTGTGATCCAGACGGAACACGCCCGCCCCGCCATTGCCGTAGAGCGGTTTGAGGATGATATCGCCGTGCTCGGCCTTGAACGATTTGATCGTGTCCAGATCGCGCGCAATCATGGTCGGCGGGATAAAGTCGGGGAAGTTCAGCACCAACAGCTTTTCAGGGAAGTTGCGCACCCAGAACGGGTCATTCACGACCAGCGTCTCAGGATGGATAAAGTCCAGCATATGCGTCGTGGTGATATAGCCCATGTCGAACGGCGGGTCTTGGCGCAGCCACACCACATCCCAATCGCCCAGATCTTCGACCGTTTCATCGCCAAGGGTGAAATGGTTGCCGATCTCACGCCGCACGGTCAGGGGCCAGCCCCGCGCCTTGACCCGACCATTGTCCCAGAACAGACGATCGGGCGTGTAGTAAAACAGGGTATGCCCCCGCGCCTGTGCCTCTTCGGCCAGACGGAACGTCGTGTCGGCGTTGATGTCGATCCCGTCGATGGGATCCATTTGAATAGCGACCTTCAAAGACATGCACAGTCCTTTCCATAGTTGGGCCATACATGGACCGTGACGGGGTGTGTTGCAATCTCACATTCCCGTTAGGTCGGTGTTCAGGTCCCCAGAGCGTTCTCGATAATCTGTATCTGTCCGGCCTGATCTACAAGGGCCACATCGAACCGCATCGGGGTTAGTTGCCCCGTCGGCAGGTGCCCGACATATTCGGATGCGGCGGCAAACAGGCGGCGGGTTTGGGCAGGCGACAGGTGGGTCGCGGCGCGCGCGAAGTTTTTGCTGCGCTTGACCTCCACAAACGCCACGGTGTCGGCGTTCTGGACGATCAGGTCGATTTCCCCGCCCTGCCCGCGCCAGCGATGTTCCAACACCTCATAGCCCCGCGCGGCGTAATCGCGGGCGACGATGTCCTCGGCGGCCAGACCGCCGTAATGGGCGTGCTGACCGCGCGATTTCATTTCTGTTGCGCCAAGGCCATTTGGTACACCTGACGTTTCGGCAGGTTCAGGGCGGCGGCGACCTCGGCAGCGGCGTCCTTGACCGACAGGCGCGTCAGGGCCTCGGTCAACGCGGCCTCGACATCCTGTTCACTGGCCTGTTTGGGTTCAGCGCGGTCGATCAACACGACGATCTCGCCCTTGACCGGATGCTCGGCCAAGGAGGCCGCCAATTCGCCCAAAGTGCCGCGGCGGGTTTCCTCGAATCGTTTGGTCAACTCACGGCACACCACCCCGCGCCGGTCCTCGCCCATGATGTTGGCCAGATCGGTCAGTAACGCGGCGACACGTTTGGGTGATTCATACATGATCAACGTCGCCTGAATCTCGGCCAGATCGGCGATCCAACTGCGCCGCGCGGATTTTGCGGTGGGCGCAAAACCGGCGAACATGAACCGGTCCGACGGCAGGCCCGCCACCGTCAACGCCGCCAAAATCGCCGACGGTCCGGGCGCGGTCAGAACATTGATGCCTGCATCAATCGATGCACGCGCAAGCTGATACCCCGGGTCGGCCACAAGGGGCGTTCCCGCCTCGCTTGCATAGGCGATTGAGGCACCGCCCGCCATTTGTGCGACCAATTTGTCACGCACTCCGGGGGGGCTGTGCTCATGATAGGCGATGACATGCCGATCCCCCAAGGCAACGCCGTGAATCTGCATCAGATGTCGTAAGGTGCGGGTATCCTCGGCCACCAGAACATCGGCCGAGGCCAGAATATCGAGCGCGCGCAACGTGATATCACGGGCCGCACCAATAGGGGTCGCCACGAAATACAGTCCAGGGTTGAGTTTGGTTTCGTTCGGGGTCAAAGAACACCCACTTTCTTTATGTAACGTTTACTTGCAGGGGCTTAGGTCTTAACCTGCGCCGCAAGTTGGGCCCCGAGAACCGGGATTGAGGAGTTTGATTTATGTTGGCTATTTTCAAAGGCCGCTGCAAGCCGTTCGCCAAACCTGCGGCACTTGGGGCAGCGATGTTGGCATTGGTCGCGTGTCAGCCGGTTGCAACCGGTTCAGGCCCCAGCATCAACACACGCAACGCCGTGCCTGTGGCCCTGTTGGTGCCCGGCGGCTCGGCCAACGCAGCCGATGATCTGGCCGCGACCAGCCTGCAGAACGCGGCGCGTCTGGCGATTTCGGACCTTGAGGGCGTGGAAATCGACCTGCGCGTCTATAACACCGCCGGCAACCCCGATCAGGCCGCCGCCATGGCCCAAGAGGCCGTGTCCGAGGGCGCCAAGATCATCATCGGCCCGCTCTATGCGCAAAACGCCAACGCCGCCGGTCTGGCCGTCGCATCGCGCAACGTGAACGTGCTGGCCTTTTCCAACAACACCGAGATCGCGGGCGGAAACGTCTTTGTCCTTGGCCCGACCTTCCAGAACACCGCCAACCGTATGGTGTCCTACGCCGCGCGTCAGGGCCGTGATCAAATCCTGATCGTGCGCGACCAGAACGTCGCCGGTGAATTGGGCGCAACTGCTATCCGCAACGCGGCCACGCGGTCTGGCGCGACGATCGTGGGCGAAGAATCCTACGAGTTCTCGCAAAACGGTGTGGTTCAGGCCATCACCAGCATCGCGTCGACCACCCGCAGCACCGGTGCCGAGGCCCTGTTCTTTACCGCCGACAGCGCGGGCGCCCTGCCCCTGTTGACCCAGTTGTTGCCGGAAAACCGCGTGGACCCGTCGCAGTATCAATTCATGGGCCTGACCCGTTGGGACATCCCGCCCAGCACCCTGTCCCTGCCCGGTGTTCAGGGCGGTTGGTTCGCCCTGCCCGATCCGGCACTGACCACCGCGTTCGAGAGCCGCTATCAAGCCGCATTCGGCCAACCGCCCCTGCCATTCAGCGCCTTGGCCTATGACGCGATTGCCGCTATTGGTGCGCTTGTCCAACAGGGGGACAGCAACGCGCTGACCGTCGGCAGCCTGACCCAAGCGCAGGGTTTTGCCGGTGTGAACGGTGTTTTTCGCCTGAAAGCGGACGGTACGAACGAACGCGGCCTAGCGGTCGCAGAAATCCAGAATAATCAGGTGGTAGTGATTGACCCTGCACCAAGAAGCTTCGGCGGCGCCGGTTCCTGACCAACGTCCCAATGACCCCCGCGATCGCACGCCGGATGGATTGATCTGTCCGGCGTCCACTATTTTTGACCAAGCCGCGCTGGACGCCGCGATCGAGGCCGCACGCCAAAACGGCGACGCGCCCCGCGACATCCGCAACATGGTGGTCAAGCACCTGAACGAGGCGCGCAAACACGGCAATGACGTCATCGCCGCGGCCTTTACCAAACACCCGTTTGCCGCCGAAAAAACCGTTCGCGCTTATGCCTATCTGACGGATTGTCTGGTGCTGAACGTGTTCCGCACCTCGTCCCAGATCCTGCACCCGCTCAGCACCCCGACCGAGGGCGAGCGCATGTCGGTCATCGCCGTGGGCGGCTATGGCCGCGCGGAAATGGCCCCGCATTCGGACGTCGATCTGTTGTTCGTGACGCCCTACAAGGTGACCGCATGGGCCGAGAGCGTGATCGAATCCGCGCTCTATATGCTGTGGGACCTCAAGCTAAAGGTCGGCCATTCCAGCCGCACGATCAAAGACTGTCTGCGCCTCGGGCGTGAGGATTACACGATCCGCACCGCCTTGCTGGAACACCGGTTCCTGTGTGGCGACGAAAAGCTGGCGAATGAGTTGCACAACCGCCTGTGGAACGATTTGTTCAGTTCGACCGCCGCCGATTTCGTCGAGGCCAAGTTGCAGGAACGCTCGGACCGGCACCGCAAACAAGGCGGTCAGCGTTACGTTCTGGAACCCAACATCAAAGAGGGCAAGGGCGGCCTGCGCGATCTGCAATCCCTGTTCTGGATCGCGAAATACGTACACCACGTGGACGACCCCGAGGCGCTTGTCGATCTGGGCGTGTTCACGGCGGACGAATACCGCCAGTTCGACAATGCCGAGAACTTTGTCTGGGCTGTGCGCTGTCATCTGCACCTGATTTCCAATCGCGCGATGGATCAGCTGACCTTTGACATGCAGATCGAGGTCGCCAGCCGCATGGGATACACCGATCACGGCGGGCGTCGTGCGGTTGAACATTTCATGCAGGACTATTTCTACCACGCGACCCATGTGGGCGATCTGACGCGGATTTTCCTGACCGCGCTGGAGGCGATGCATGTCAAAAAAGAACCTGCGATCCTTGGGTTCTTTCGCCGTCGTCGCAAGACCAAGCCTCTTTATGAGATCATCCATAACCGTCTGGCGATCAAGGATGACACCGAGTTCTTTCAGGACAAGCTGAACATCCTGCGCCTGTTCGAAGAGGCCCTGCGCACGGGGATGTTGATCCACCCCAACGCGATGCGCGCGATTGCGGCGAACCTCGATCTGATCGACGACGAGATGCGCAACGACAAGAACGCCAAGCGTCTGTTCATGGACCTGCTGTTGAAACACGGCAACCCCGAACGCTCGTTGCGGCGGATGAACGAATTGGGGGTTCTGGGCGCCTTTGTGCCCGAGTTCAAACCCATCGTCGCGATGATGCAGTTCAATGTCTATCACCACTACACGGTGGATGAGCACACGATCCAATGCATCTCGGTTCTGGCCCAGATTGAGCGCGGCGAGTTGATCGAGAGCCTGCCGGTCGCCAGCCGCATCCTAAAGGACGGCGTGAACCGTAAGGTTCTGTATCTGGCCCTCTTGCTGCATGATATCGGCAAGGGCCGGCCCGAGGACCATTCGGTTCTTGGCGCGAAAATCGCGCGCAAGGTTGCGCCGCGCATGGGTCTGAAACCCGAGGAATGCGAAACGGTCGAATGGCTGGTGCGTTATCACCTGCGCATGTCCGACATCGCCCAGCGGCGCGATCTGTCCGACCCGCGTACCGTGCGCGACTTCGCCAAGCTGGTGAAAACCCAGAAACGTCTGGACCTGCTGACGGTCTTGACGGTCTGTGACATTCGCGGCGTGGGTCCGGGGACGTGGAACAACTGGAAGGCGCAGTTGCTGCGCAATCTCTACAGCCACACCGCCGAGGCGCTTGAAAACGGCCTAGAGGCCGTCAACCGCGAAGCCCGCGTAGCCGACGCCAAAAAAGACCTGCGCAATGCCTTGGTCGATTGGGACCGCACCGCCCTGCGCACGGAAACCAAACGCCACTACGACCCCTATTGGCAGGGCTTGCAGACCGACACCCACGTCGTGTTCGCGAACCTGCTGCGTGGTATTTCCAACGGCGAAATCCGCATCGACATGAAGCCGGACGAGGACCGCGATGCGACGCGGGCCTGTTTCGCGCTTGCCGATCACCCCGGAATTTTCTCGCGTCTGTCGGGCGCGCTGGCGCTTGTCGGGGCGAACGTGGTGGATGCGCGGACCTATACGTCCTCGGACGGCTATGCGACCGCCGTGTTCTGGATTCAGGACGCCGATGGCGCCCCCTATGAACAGCAACGTCTGCCCCGTCTCAGCCAGATGATCCAGAAAACCCTGCTGGGTGAGGTCGTCGCGCGCGAGAAACTGGCCGATCGTGACAAGCTGTCCAAGCGCGAGGCGGGGTTCCGTTTCCCAACCTCGATCACCTTCGACAACGAGGGGTCCGAGATCTATACGATCATCGAGGTCGACACCCGCGACCGTCCGGGCCTGTTGCACGATCTGACGCGGACCTTGGCCGAGAACAACATCTACATCGCCTCGGCGATGATCGCGACCTACGGGGCGCAGGTGGTGGATACGTTCTATGTCAAAGACCTGTTCGGGCTGAAACTGCACTCGCAGGGCCGTCAGGACGCGTTGGACAAAAAGCTGCGCGCCGCCGTTGAGGCCGGTGCGCAAAGGGCCAAGAAATAATGGCGCCGGTGCGGTTGTTATCGGGGTTTCTGACCGTCGGGTTTTGGACCCTGTGCAGCCGCGTCCTTGGTTTTGTGCGCGATATCCTGATCGCGGCCTATCTGGGCACGGGACCGGTGGCCGAGGCCTTTCTCGTCGCCTTTTCCCTGCCCAACATGTTCCGTCGGTTCTTTGCCGAGGGCGCGTTCAACATGGCCTTTGTGCCGATGTTTTCCAAAAAGGTTGAGGCCGGCAAAGGCGCACATGAATTCGCCCGCGACGCCCTGACGGGGCTGGCGAGTGTCCTGATCCTTTTCACCCTGATCGCCCAGTTGTTCATGCCGGGTCTGGTGTTGCTGATGGCCTCGGGGTTTGCGGGGGATGAGCGGTTCGATCTGGCCGTCGCGTTCGGGCGGATCGCGTTTCCCTATATCCTGTTCATTTCGATTGCCGCGCTGCTGTCGGGCGTTTTGAACGCCACGGGGCGGTTTGCCGCCGCCGCCGCCGCGCCGGTTCTGTTGAACGTGCTGTTTATCGGCGCGCTGTGGATCGGGGGCGCGGCCGGATGGGACACAGGCCTGACACTGGCATGGACCGTGCCGATTGCAGGCGTGGCGCAAATGGCGCTGGTCTGGATCGCGGCGTCGCGCGCGGGGTTCCGGTTGATCCCCACCCGCCCGCATATGACGCCCGAGTTGCGCCGCTTGGCCATCATCGCCGCGCCTGCCGCGCTGGCCGGTGGGGTGGTGCAGATCAACCTGTTGGTGGGCCGTCAGGTCGCCAGCTTTTTTGAGGGCGCGATTGGTTGGCTGAACTATGCCGACCGCCTGTATCAGCTGCCTCTTGGCGTGGTCGGGATTGCCGTTGGCGTGGTCCTGCTGCCCGATCTGTCGCGCCGTCTGCGCGCGGGGGATGAGGACGGGGGCGGTCACGCCCTCAGCCGCGCAGGCGAGTTCGCCCTGTCGATGACCGTGCCTGCCGCCGCCGCCCTGATCGCGATCCCCGTGACCCTGATTTCGGTGCTGTTCGAGCGCGGCCAGTTCACCGCCGAGGACAGCCAGTTCACCGCGCAGGCGTTGATGGTTTATGGCCTTGGCCTGCCCGCGTTTGTTCTGCAAAAGGTGCTCCAGCCCCTTTATTTCGCGCGGGAGGACACGAAACGCCCGTTCTATTTCGCGCTGGCCTCGCTGGTGATCAATGCCGCGGTGGCAATCGGGTTGATGGGGACGCTCGGCTTTATCGCCGCTGCTTGGGGCACGACCTTGGCCGCGTGGGGGATGGTCGCGCTGCTGTGGATCTGGTCGCGGAATATGGGCGCGGCGGCACGGTTTGACGCGCGGTTCTGGACCCGTGTGCCGCGCATCTTTGCCGCCTCGGCCATCATGGGTGTTGCCCTGTTCTGGGCGGCGCGCGTTATGGCGCCCCTGTTGGCGATGGGCGGGGTGAAATACCTCGCGCTGCTTGCGCTCGTACTCCTTGGATGCGTGGTCTATTTCGGCGGCGGCCATGTGATCGGGGCCTTCCGCCTTGGGGATTTCAAATCGGCATTGCGCCGCGGCGGGCGCGGTTAATCGCGCCGCATCTTGGCCATCAGGCGGGACCATCCCCCCGGACTAACCACAAAGGACAGGGCGAACCCCGCGACAAAGCCGAACAGCTCTGCCACCCAATCAGGGCTACCGCCAAACAGCGCGCCAAACAGCAACTGTAGCCCCATCAGAAACCCGATCAGGGTAAAGGCACTGGCCTGATTAAGGCCCCGCGCGCCCAAGGTCACCCAGAGCAGGAAAGAATACGCCCCGATCAACCCATAGGCCCCCGGAAACGCCCCGATCAACGGGATCGGGTTGGGCACAAGGACCGTGTACATGATCGCCCCGAAAATCGAGCTGCCGAAAAACACGGCCAGAACTGCCCATGCGCGGAAAATCTCGCCCACCATTTTGCCCAGCGCCAGAATGAACACGATGGCAAACACCGCTTGGGATAAATGGGCGTGCACAAACGGGTAGGTCACGAAGCGCCACAGCAACTCCACCGGATAGCGCCCCGTTTCCACCATCCAGCGCAGCGCCTCGGCCGAAAAGGCGAAATCCTGAATGGCGGCGATGCGCCACCCAACGGCCCCCGCCCCACCGATCAGGCCCCGCGCGCCCATGTTGAACATCAGTTCGGCCATGGCCATCGGCACAACCAAGGCCCAGACCACAGGGGGCAACGGATTTATCGGGGCCTCGTTCAGATCGGTCATAGCGGGTCCTTTGGCGTGGCGTCATGTTGACGGGCTGTCCCTGCATGGGTAAGCGAGCAGTACATGAAATTCCAGACGGAGAGTATATTATGACGGAGGTGGTCCACACACCGCGCGTCTTTTCAGGGATCCAGCCCTCGGGCAACCTGACTTTGGGCAATTATCTGGGCGCTATGACCCGGTTCGTCGACATGCAAAACAACAGTGGCATGCCCACGATTTTCTGCATGGTCGATCTGCATGCCATCACCGTCTGGCAAGACCCCGCCAAACTGACCAACGCCACGCGTGAATTGTGCGCCGGGTTTATCGCCGCCGGTATCGATCCGGAACAATCGATCCTGTTCAACCAGAGCCAAGTGCCCGAGCACGCGCAACTGGCGTGGATTTTCAACTGTGTCGCGCGCATGGGCTGGATGAAGCGCATGACCCAGTGGAAGGACAAGGCCGGCAAGAACCAGGAAAACGCGTCGCTGGGCCTGTTTGCCTATCCCGCGCTGATGGCCGCCGACATCCTGATCTATCACGCGACGCATGTGCCCGTCGGCGAGGACCAGAAACAGCATCTGGAACTGACCCGCGACATCGCAATCAAGTTCAACAACGACTTTGGCGTAGATTTCTTCCCCGTGACCGAGCCGGTGATTGAGGGCGCGGCCACCCGTGTCATGAGCCTGCGCGACGGGTCGAAAAAGATGTCGAAATCCGACCCCTCGGACATGAGCCGCATCAACCTGACCGACGATGCGGATGCGATTGCGAAAAAGATCCGCAAGGCCAAGACCGACCCCGATCCCTTGCCTGAGACCTATGACGATCTGTCCGAACGTCCCGAGGCACGCAATCTGGTCAACATCTACGCCGCGATGTCGGGCAAGACCCCCCAAGAGGTCGTCACCGAATTCGCAGGTCAGCAATTTGGCACGTTCAAACCGGCGCTGGCCGATCTGGCGGTGGACAAGCTGGCCCCGATTTCGACCGAGATGTCGCGCCTGATGCAGGACACCGCCGAGATCGACCGCATACTGGGCCGCGGGGCCGAGCGTGCGCGCGAAATCGCTGCACCGATCCTGAAACAGACCTACGACATCGTCGGTATGATCCGGTCGTAACATTTCGCGCGGGCGGGGATCACTTCCCGCCCGTGTCACATTTCGGTTGTACGAATCCCCTAGCCTGACCCGTGATCGGCACCTGCGCCGGTTGCCCCGAGGCATGTTCCCCCAAAAGACCTTCTCGGGCTTCGGGCGCTTGGTTTCCCCGCCGAATTCGCCCCGCGCCTCTGGTTCCCCGCCAGAGGCGTTTGTTCTTCTTTAGCCCTATCCGATGCGACTGTGCTTGCATGACGGGCCAAGCCTGCGCAGTATCCCCGAACAAGGAGGCCCCGCCATGCGTAAATTTCTGGTCGTGCTGGATGACAGCCGCGAATGCCTGAACGCGATGCGTTTTGCCGCCATGCGTGCGTCAAACACCGGGGCCGGTGTACAAATCCTGTCGGTGATTCCCCCCGAGGAATTCAACCACTGGATCGGGGTTGGCGACCTGATGCGCGAAGAAGCCCGCGAACGGATCGAGGCCCATTTTGAGGTCTTTGCCAAATGGATGCGCGACCGCCATGCGATCACACCCGAATTGGTCATCCGCGAAGGCGAGGCGGTCGAACAGATCCTGCAACAGGTGAACGAAGACCCCGAGGTCGGCGTTCTGGTCCTTGGCGCGGCCAGCGATAAAAAGGGCCCCGGCCCCATCGTCAGCCACATGATGAAGTCCTCGGGCACCCTACCGATCCCCCTGACCATCGTTCCGGGCAGCATGTCCAAAGAACGGCTTGAGGCGATCACCTAACCCCATCCCCGCGTAAAGGCGTCTTTACGATACGTGTTTCACCGCATCACGTCTTCGTAACCTCCTACTTTACGTGTAGACAGTTACCACCCCATATGAGAACCCTCTAAAAGCAATTTAACTGGTTACATGAGGCTACCATGACGAAACTTCTGCACATCATCGCATCGCCCCGTGGTGCAAACTCGAAATCGAACGCGCTGGCCGCGACCTATGTCGAAGCAGCCAAGGCCAAGAACCCCGACCTCGAAGTCGACGTTCTGGACCTGTTTGCCGAAGATCTGCCCGCATTTGACGGCGATCCGGCGGCTGCAAAGATGACCTTCTTTGGTGACGGCGTCATGGACGAATCCAAGCAAGCCGCTTGGGACAAAGTCGCCGAAATCACCAACCGCTTTATCTCGGCTGACCACTATGTAATGGGCGTTCCGATGTGGAACGGCGGCGTTCCCTACCGTCTGAAACATTACATCGACATCATCACCCAGCCCGGCATGCTGTTCGGCTTCGACCCCGAGCGCGGCTATTTCGGCCTGCTGGAAAACAAAAAAGCGACCGTCATCACCTCGTCGGGCGTTTGGGCCCCGGGCGCGGATGCGAAATACGGCACCGACTTCCACTCGAACTATCTGGAGTGGTGGCTGCAAACCATCGGCGTCAGCGACATCGATCTCGTGCGCTATCAGCCCTCGCTGCTGACCGCTGATCCGGCAGCCGGTTACGCCAAAGCCGAAGCCGAAGCCAAAGAACTGGCATAAGTTAAACAGCCTGGACAGGTAGGGTTGGGGCGGTCAATGTGATCGCCCCTTTCCGTTGCTATAGTTGACTTGGGCTGTCAGAATTATCATATCACTCCCAAACCAGCGGAGACGCCTATGTTCATTCAAACCGAATCGACCCCGAACCCAGCCACCCTGAAGTTTCTTCCGGGCCAAACCGTTCTGGAAACGGGAACTGCCGATTTCCCCAGCGCCGAGAGCGCGGACAAATCGCCCCTCGCCACCCGCATCTTTGCGGTCGATGGCGTGACCGGCGTGTTTCTGGGCACGGATTTCGTGACGGTCACCAAGGATGAGGCGACCGCGTGGGAACATATCAAACCCGCGATCCTTGGCGCGATCATGGAGCATTTCCAGTCGGGCCAACCGGTTCTGGCCGGTGATCAGCCCGCCGCGCCCGCCCATGCGGAACATGATGGTCCCGACGGCGAGATCGTCGATCAGATCAAACAGCTGCTGGACACCCGCGTGCGTCCCGCCGTGGCACAGGATGGTGGCGACATCACCTTCCACGGGTTTGAGCGCGGTGTGGTTTACCTGCACATGCAAGGTGCCTGTGCGGGCTGCCCGTCCTCGACCCTGACGTTGAAAATGGGGATCGAGAACCTGCTGCGTCACTACATCCCCGAAGTGCTTGAGGTACGCCCCGTTGCGGCCTGAACCTCTGGTCCTCGGCTTTGACACATCGGCCGCGCATTGCGCGGCCGCTTTGCTATTGGGCGATCGTGTTCTGGCCGAGATGACCGAGGAGATGACCCGCGGACAGGCCGAGCGCCTGTTCCCGATCCTTGAACAGGTACTGTCGATGGGCGGCCATGCGTGGTCCGACCTTGACGCCATTGGCGTGGGCATTGGGCCGGGCAATTTCACCGGCATCCGTATTTCGGTTTCGGCGGCGCGGGGGCTGTCCCTGTCCCTTGGGGTGCCTGCGGTGGGCGTGTCGGGCTTTGACGCGCTGGCCTACGGGACGGAGGAACCGGTTTTGACGTCGATCGACGGGCGGCGCGATCAGGTCTACCTGCAGCAGACCGGCGCAGAGCCGTTTCAGGCGCATCTGGATGAATTGCCGAGCGACCTTTCACACACTGGCCTGACCGTGATCGGACATGGTGCCGAGCGTCTGGCCGCGCACACGGGCGGCACCATCGCGGCCCCCGCCGCCCCCGTGGCCGTGGCGATTGCTGCCATCGCAGGCGCACGCGCGGCATCCGGTCAGGTCGCGCGCCCCGCGCCCCTGTACCTGCGTGCGGCGGATGCGGCCCCTGCGGCGGACCAACCGCCCAAAATCCTGACATGACGCCCGACGAACTGGCCGATCTACACGCGTTGTGTTTCACCACTCCCCGCCCGTGGAAGGCGACCGAGTTCGCGGACCTATTGGACATGCGCGGCGTGTTTCTGATCACCCAAGGGCGCGGCATGATCATGGGACGCGTGATCGCGGATGAGGTGGAATTGCTGACCCTTGCCGTCCACCCCGATGAACGGCGTTCGGGCGCAGGGCGCGCCTTGGTCGAGGCCTTCATGACCCGCGCGACGGAACTGGGCGCAACCACCGCGTTTCTGGAGGTCGCCGCGCCCAACGCCGCCGCGATTGCCCTATACGAGGTGACCGGATTTGAAACCACGGGAACGCGCCCCGGATATTACCGAACCCCCGATGGACAAACACAAAATGCGCGGATCATGTGCCGCGACCTTGGGCGACGTTAGGTTAACCTTTGCCATTCCTGAACAAGGGGTCAAAAAGCGGTTGACCACCTGAACCGCCTTGCGCCTTAATCACAGGCATGAATTGGCAAAGGATGCAGCCGCTGCGCGCGGACAAGACATCCGTTTCAACACATGGGAGTTGTTTGATGACGATTAAAGCCACGTTTCTGGGGGCTGTAGCGACGCTTGCACTGGGTGCTGGCGGGGCGCTGGCCGACCCGGCTCTGATCTATGACCTTGGCGGTAAATTCGACAAGTCGTTCAACGAGGCTGCGCATAACGGCGCAGAAAAGTGGAAAGCCGAAACCGGCGGCAGCTATAACGAAATCGAACTGCAGTCCGAAGCCCAGCGTGAGCAGGCCCTGCGCCGCTTTGCCGAGGCAGGCAACAACCCGATCATCATGACCGGCTTTGCGTTCGGTAGTGCCTTGGGTGAGGTTGCGCCGGATTACCCCGACACCAAATTCGCCATCATCGACATGGTTGTTGATTCCCCGAACGTCCGCTCCGTTGTGTTCAACGAACATGAGGGCTCGTATCTGGTCGGTATGATGGCCGCGATGGCCTCGGAATCGGGCACCGTCGGCTTTATCGGTGGTATGGACATTCCTCTGATCCGGAAATTCGCCTGTGGCTATGCCCAAGGCGTCAAGGCCGTGAACCCCGATGCAACCGTTGTTCAGAACATGACCGGCACCACCCCTGCCGCATGGAACGATCCGGTTAAGGGCGGTGAATTGACCAAGGCCCAGATCAGCCAAGGCGCGGACGTGGTTTACGCGGCTGCGGGCGGCACCGGTGTGGGTGTTCTCAGCGCGGCTGCGGACGAAGGCATCCTGTCGATCGGCGTGGATAGCAACCAGAACTACCTGCACCCGGGCAAGGTTCTGACCTCGATGATGAAACGCGTGGACAACGCCGTTTACGAGGCGATGAGCCAAGGCGCAGACCTTGAGACCGGGTTCAACGTGATGGGCATCGCCAACGGCGGTATCGGTTACGCACTGGACGAATATAACGCCGAGCTGGTCAGCGCAGAGATGCAGGCCGCCGTCGATGATGCGGCTGCGAAAATCGCGTCGGGCGAAATCGCCGTGCACGACTATATGTCCGACAACGCCTGTCCGGTTCAGTAATTCCTGACACCGACATGCAACCGGCGGGTCCGCCCGCCGGTTGTTTTTTGCCAAAGGGCCCTGCCCCCGAATTTTCAGACCTCTGCCCATGACTGACCAAGTGCCGTCGATCGAACTGCGCGGGATTTCCAAAGCGTTTGGCCCCGTTCAGGCGAACAAAGACATTTCCATCCGGGTGATGCCCGGCACGGTTCACGGGATCATTGGCGAAAACGGCGCGGGGAAATCCACCCTGATGTCGATCCTCTATGGCTTTTACAAGGCCGACGCGGGCGAGATCATCATCAACGGCAAACCCACCGCCATCCCCGACAGTCAGGCCGCAATTGCGGCGGGCATCGGCATGGTGTTTCAGCATTTCAAGCTGGTCCACAATTTCACGGTGCTGGAAAACGTGATCATGGGGGCCGAGGACGGCGCGATGCTGCGCCCATCACTGGCCAAGGCGCGCAAGGAACTGCGTCGTCTGGCGGATGATTACGAATTGCAGGTCGATCCCGATGCCTTGATCGAGGATCTGTCGGTCGGCCACCAACAACGGGTCGAGATCCTGAAGGCGCTCTATCGTCAGGCCGATATCCTGATCCTCGATGAACCGACCGGTGTTCTGACTCCTGCCGAGGCGGACCACCTGTTCCGCATCCTCGACAACCTGCGCGCCGAGGGCAAAACGATCATCCTGATCACGCACAAGCTGCGCGAGATTATGGAAATCACCGACACGGTCAGCGTCATGCGCCGTGGTGAGATGACCGCGACCGTCAAAACCGCCGAAACCTCGCCCGAGCATCTGGCCGAACTGATGGTGGGCCGCAAAGTTCTGTTGCGCGTCGATAAGGTCCCCGCACAGCCCGGTCGCCCAATTCTGGAAATCGAAAACCTGAACGTCACGGATGAGGACGGCGTTGCGCGCCTGAAAGACGTGTCCCTAAACGTGCGGGCCGGTGAAATCCTTGGCATCGCGGGCGTGGCGGGCAACGGGCAATCGCAACTGCTTGAGGTTCTGGGCGGGATGCGCACGGGCACGGGCATCCTGCGGATGAACGGCGATACGCTTGACCTGACGGGGCGGCATTCGGACGGGGCATCGCGGCGCGCGCGCGGCATCGCCCACGTCCCCGAGGATCGTCAGCACGAGGGCCTGATCATGCCGTTTTCGGCGTGGGAGAACACGGTCTTTGGCTATCACAACGATCCCGCCTATCAGAAAAACAGCCTGATCATGGACAACGCGGGTATCCGTGCTGAAACAGCCGCCAAGATGGAACGCTTTGACGTGCGCCCGCCCGACCCGAACCTGCCCGCGCGCAATTTCTCGGGCGGGAACCAACAGAAAATCGTTCTGGCCCGTGAAATTGAACGCAACCCCGACCTGCTGCTAATCGGACAACCGACGCGCGGCGTGGACATCGGCGCGATTGAATTCATCCACCAACGCATCATCCAGTTGCGCGATGAGGGCAAGGCGATCTTGTTGGTCAGTGTTGAGCTAGACGAGATCATGTCGCTATCGGACCGCATCGCGGTGATGTTTGACGGCAAGATCATGGGCGAACGCCTACCCGCCGAGACGAATGAAACCGAACTGGGCCTCTTGATGGCCGGTGTCGACGAAAGGGCCGCGTAATGCAGCGTATCCCGAATTGGGCCGATGTGGTTCTGGTCCCCCTGTTCAGCCTGCTGATCGCGTTCCTGCTGTCCGGTGTGGTGATTTTCGCCATCGGGGAAAACCCGATTGCCGCCGTTAAAATGATGATCAGTGGCGCGGTCGGTTCGACCTATGGCTGGGGCTATACCCTTTATTACGCGACGAATTTCCTGTTCACGGGCTTGGCCTTTGCGGTGGCGTCGCACGCGCGTCTGTTCAATATCGGCACTGAGGGTCAGGCGACCCTTGGCGGTCTGGGCGTGGCATTGGTCTGTCTCTATATTCCGTGGCCGCATTGGGCGCTGGCCCTGCCTGCGGCGATGATCGGCGGCGCCCTGTTCGGTGCGGCATGGGCGTTTTTGCCCGCATGGCTACAGGCCAAACGCGGCAGCCATATCGTGATCACGACGATCATGTTCAACTATATCGGCTTTTCCCTGTTGAACTATGTTCTGGTGAATGTCCTGCGCCCCGTTGGCGCGATGGATCCGGCCACGGCCAAGTTCCCCGAGGGCACGCATCTGCCGACATTGCACGACATTCTGGGCGTCTTTGGCATCCCGTTTTCCAAGGCCGCACCGGCCAACATCAGCTTTGTGATCGCATTGATCGCCTGTTTCCTTGTCTGGGTTCTGATCTGGCGCACGCGTCTGGGGTATGCCCTGCGGTCCTATGGCCAGAGCGAGAGCGCAGCCGTCTACGCCGGTATTTCACCCACCAAGATCATCGTCGTGGCCATGCTGATTTCCGGCGGTCTGGCCGGTCTCATGGCGGTCAACAACGTCATGGGTGAGGCCGAGCGCCTTGTCCTGAACTCGGTCGAGGGGGCGGGGTTCATCGGGATCGCCGTCGCCCTGATGGGCCGCAACCATCCGTTCGGCATTCTGCTGGCCTCGATCCTGTTCGGCGTTCTCTATCAGGGCGGCGCGGAATTGGCCCTGTGGATGAACATCCCGCGCGAATTGATCGTGGTCATTCAGGCGCTGGTCATTCTGTTCACCGGCGCGCTCGACAATATGGTGCGCATGCCGATTGCCTATGTGTTTAACCTGCGCCGCCGCAAGGAGACCGCATAATGGATTTCCTGACGCTTCTCCAAGTTTCCGACAGCACCGTGCGCCTTGCGACACCGTTGTTGCTGGCCTGTCTGGCGGGTCTGTTTTCCGAACGGGCGGGGATTTTCGACATCGGCCTTGAGGGCAAGATGCTGTTCGCGGCGTTCTTTTCCGGCGCGATTGCGGCGGTGACCGGATCGGCGTGGATGGGTCTAGTTGCGGCGATCTTTGCGTCGCTGATCCTGTCGGTGATCCACGGTCTGGCCTCAATCACCTTTCGCGGGAACCAGTTGATTTCGGGCGTCGCCATCAACTTTCTGGCCGCGGGTCTGACGGTTGTGGTCGCTCAGGACTGGTTCGGTCAGGGCGGGCGCACCCCGTCCCTGACGGGCGCGGCGCGGTTCAATCCGATCACCCTGCCCTTTGCCGAAAGCTTGGGCGCGGTTCCGGTCCTTGGGCCAATTTATCGCGACCTGCTGTCGGGGCATACGATCCTTGTCTACGTCGCCTTTGCCTGTGTGCCTCTGACGTGGTGGGTTCTCTATCGTACGCGGTTCGGTCTGCGTCTGCGCGCCGTGGGGGAGGCCCCCGAGGCCGTCGATACGGCGGGGATTTCGGTGGTGCGTCTGCGCTATGCCGCCGTGATCATCTGTGGCGTTCTGTGTGGGATCGCGGGGTCGTATCTGGCCACCGCCCTGCAGGCCGGTTTCGTCAAGGATATGACCGCCGGTCGGGGCTATATCGCGCTGGCCGCGTTGATCTTTGCGAAATGGCGACCGTGGTATGCCCTGTGGGCGACGTTGCTGTTCGGGTTGCTACAGGCGGTCGCGCTGCGGTTTCAGAACATCGACCTTGGGGTCTTTGTCCTGCCGGTGCAGTTCATGGACGCGCTGCCCTTTATCCTGACGGTGATCATCCTTGCGGGCTTTGTCGGTAAGGCGATCCCGCCCCGCGCGGGCGGCGAACCCTATGTCAAAGAACGCTAAAACCTGATCACAGCCCGATTTCGCGTCTTGCCTAGATCCCGCAAATGGGCCTAGGGATTATATATGCAGATTTATCTTCCCATCGCTGAGGTATCGGTCAACGCGTTCTTGCTGTTGGGCCTTGGCGGATTGGTGGGGATATTGTCCGGCATGTTCGGCGTGGGCGGCGGGTTTTTGATGACGCCGCTGATGTTCTTTATCGGCATCCCGCCCGCTGTGGCCGTGGCAACCGGCGCGAACCAGATCGTTGCCTCGTCCTTTTCCGGTGTTCTGGCGCATTTGCGCAGGCGGACCGTCGATTTAAGGATGGGCGTCGTTCTGCTGATCGGGGGCCTGATCGGCGCGGGGTTTGGCGTTTATATCTTTAATCTGCTGCGCGAAATGGGTCAGGTCGATCTGTTGGTGCGGCTGTGTTATGTCCTGTTCCTTGGGGTGATTGGCGCGCTGATGTTTGTCGAGAGCCTGCGCGCGCTGCAAAAATCGCGCAGCGGCAAGCGTCCCGCCCGCAAGAAACACAACTGGGTGCATGGCCTCCCCCTTAAGGTGCGGTTCCGGACCTCGGGTCTCTATATCTCGGTCATTCCGCCGTTGCTGGTTGGGTTGCTGGTCGGGGTCTTGGCGGCCGTCATGGGCGTTGGTGGCGGGTTCATCATGGTGCCCGCGATGATCTATATCCTTGGGATGCCAACCAAGGTGGTTGTGGGCACGTCCCTGTTTCAGATCATCTTTGTCACCGGTTTTACCACCGTTTTGCACGCCGCGACCAACCACACGGTGGACATGGTTCTGGCGGTTCTCATGCTGATCGGCGGGGTGGTCGGCGCGCAGATCGGCACGCGGATTGGCGTACGGATGAAGGCCGAACAGTTGCGCATCCTGCTGGCGCTGATGGTGCTGTTGGTCTGTGGCAAGCTGGCGCTGGAACTGTTGATTGAACCGGCGGAACTCTATTCGATCGGATCGGACGGATGAGGATCGCGCGCGCCCTGATCCTGTTGCTGTTGATGGCCCTGCCCGCACAGGCCGAACGCGTCGTCGCAGGCCTGAGCCAAGCACGCGTGTCCATCACCACGGACTTTAGCGGCTCGGAAATTCTGGTGTTCGGGGCCGTCAAACGCGAGGCCCCCGCGCCCGAGGGGGCGGATCTGAACGTGGTCGTCACCGTCGCGGGCCCGTCCGAACCGACAACCGTGCGCCGCAAGGATCGCCGCGCCGGTATCTGGGTCAACGCGGATATGCAGGATATCGGCCCCGCGCCGACCTTTTATTCCGTTGCGACCTCGGCCCCGCTGAGCGAAATCCTGTCCCCTGAAACCGACCGCAAGCACCGGATTTCCATCCGCCGCGCCATTCGCGGCGTGGGCGTGACGGACAACAACTATATCGATGCGTTGATCCGTATCCGTGAGGACGAGGGCCTCTATCAAATCAGTGACCGCGCCGTGACCTTGCAACAGGACACGTTGTTTCGCGCGGGCATTGCCCTGCCTGCGAACTTGACCGAAGGCGCCTATGCCACGCGGATTTTCCTGTTGCGCGGGGGCGATGTGATCGACCGCTATGACACGGTGATCGTGGTGCGCAAGGTGGGGCTGGAACGTGCGCTGTACACACTGGCCTATGACCAGCCGCTGATCTACGGGATCCTGTCGCTGGCGATTGCGATCATCGCGGGTTGGGCCGCGTCGGCCGTGTTCCGCTATTTTCAGCCCTGATCGATATCGTCTTGTACCTCTAGGGTCAGGGGCGCGGGGGCGGCAACCAAATCCGATGTCCCCAAGGCCGCCGTCGGGCGCGCCAAGCTGCGCCGCACGACCCAGTGCAGACGTTTCTCCGCCCGCGTGATCGCCACATAGGCCAGACGTTTCCATAGGGGCGTTCCGGCCTCAACACGGCCCATGCGCGCGGCGACCTCTAGATCGGGGGCAAAGACCTGTACCTCTTCCCATTGCGACCCTTGCGCCTTGTGGATGGTGACCGCCGCGCCATGCAGAAACGCCGCCCCCATGCGTGCGGCATAGGGGATGAACGGTTCCTCTTCGCCGGGCAGTTCGATCTTGATGATCGACGCCGCGCTGACCTGCGGGTTTTCGGCACCGACGACGTGCAGCTGGGAAAACCCAGGCTTGCGCCCTGCCCCCATGTAAATCACCTGCGCGCCCTTGATCAGGCCGCGTGCCTCAAGGTCCAGACGTTTCTTGCGATGCTTCATCGGCAACTCGATCCCGTCACAGATCAGAGGCTCCCCCGGCAACAGGGCATCATGCGGCGCGCCATAGGCTGCGCGAAACGCTTGGATCAATTTGACCCGCGTATCATTGCGCCACACCAACACGGGCGAGCGCGCCATCAGACCCGCGTCCACCCGCCCCGCATAGACCACGCGGTCGTCTTTTTCCGCGATCTCGGCCACCAGACGGTCGAATTTGTAATAGTCCATCCACGGATCGGCCAGCGCATGGGCAAGGTCCAGAATGGGGTTGTCGTCGGCCTGCCGGTGGATGCGCTTCAGTTCAAACACGCGGTCCTCGGGCAAGCGGTCGAACACCATGCTGCCCGACTGTTTCACCGGCGCCAACTGGGCCGGATCACCGAACACCATCAGGGTCGGGAAAATCTCGCACAGGTCTTCGTACTGCCGGTCGTCCAGCATCGAGCCTTCGTCGATCAGACCGATGTCCAGCGGGTCCTCGCGCCGTTTCCAGCCGGTGATGAAATCCGACCCGCGCAGCCCCGCCGCCGCCAAGGCCCCCGGAATGGATTTGTTGGTCTGATAGAACGCATGGGCGCGGTCCAGCGCCGTGTCGGTCAGCCCTTCAATCTCGGGGCGTTCGGCGTTCCCCTCTAGCCACTCTGCGATCTTTTCGTATTCGGGATCGTACATCGGCGTATAGAGGATGCGGTGAATGGTCGTCGCGGGCACGCCGCGATTGCGCAGCACGCTGGCCGCCTTGTTCGTCGGGGCGAGAATGGCAAGGGTACGGCGGTCCTTGCGGCGCTTGCCCTCATAATCGCCGGACACCACATCGACGCCTGCCTCTTGCAACGCCTTAACCAGTTCCGCCAACAACAGCGTCTTGCCCGATCCCGCCTTGCCGACAACGGCCACGGGCGATGTGCCCTGATCGTCGGAACGCGGCGACAAGAGCGCCTCACCCTCTAGATGGACGCCAACGCCCTGCAGGATCTCGGCAATCTGATCAAAGGCTTCGGCCTGATCTTCGGAAAACTGGATGGCAGGTGTCGACATGGCGCCACATTAGTTCTGCGCGCCGCCCCGCACCAGCGTGAAACGCGCCTACAGCGTTTTTCGTCTGTGACTGTCCAGTGACGTCACCACATCATCGCTCGGACGCTGGGCGGGTCCAACGCCGCCAAGGTCCTGTCGCGCAATTTCTTTTGTTCTGCCAAGCTCTTGCGCCAGATGCGACAAGCCGTTCGCCAAGGCAAACGCCCTGAGATCATCAAGAACTTCGAGTATCCATTCATCCGCCATGTTGCACCGGCCCAAGGTTAGTTGGTCAAGCATTTACAACCATAACGTGAAAAATGTCATTGCATAGTCGTTTTCAGAACTCGGCAACAGAAAACCCCGCCGCGGGCGCGCGACGGGGTCTCTGCGTTCCTGAATTCGGCCCGCTTAGGCTTGGCCAGCTTCCAGAACATCCTCAAGGGTGCGCAGGCCGGTTTTCGGGGCCTGAACCAGCACGGCCATGTTGCCGGGCTTGTGTTCGTTGCGCAGCATCTTGGTGTGGGCCTGCGGGATTTCTTCCCACGGGAACACCTCGGACATGCAGGGGTCCAGACGACGCTCACACATCAGACGGTTGGCCGAAGCGGCCTGTTTCAGGTTGGCAAAGTGGCTACCCTGCAGACGCTTTTGGTGCATCCACATGTAACGCACGTCAAACGTGGTGTTGAAACCCGAGGTGCCGGCACAGATCACAACGATACCGCCCTTTTTCACGATCAGGGTCGACACGGGGAAGGTCGCCTCGCCGGGGTGTTCGAACACCATGTCGACGTTCACGCCTTTGCCGGTGATGTCCCAGATCGCCTTGCCGAACTTGCGGGCCTCTTTCAGCCATTCGTTATATTCGGGGCTGTTGACCGTGGGCAGTTGACCCCAGCAGTTGAAATCCTTGCGGTTGATGACGCCCTTGGCGCCCTGATCCAGAACGAACTGACGCTTGGATTCGTCCGAAATCACGCCGATCGCGTTTGCACCGGCCGTGTTGGCCAGCTGGATCGCATAAGAGCCCAGACCGCCCGAAGCCCCCCAAACCAGAACGTTCTGGCCGGGCTTCAGTTCATGCGGGTGGTGGCCGAACAGCATGCGGTATGCGGTCGCCAGCGTCAGGGTGTAGCATGCGCTCTCTTCCCAAGTCAGGTGCTTGGGGCGCGGCATCAGCTGTTGCGCCTGAACGCGGGTGAACTGCGAGAAGGACCCGTCGCCGGTCTCATAGCCCCAGATACGCTGGGTCGGCGAGAACATCGGATCACCACCGTTACATTCTTCGTCGTCACCGTCATCCTGGTTACAGTGGATGACAACCTCGTCGCCCACTTTCCAGTTTTTGACCTTGTCACCAACGGCCCAAACGATGCCCGAAGCATCCGAACCGGCGATATGGTAATCCTGACCGTGGACGTCAAAGGGCGAAATCGGCTGACCCAGACCGGCCCAAACGCCGTTGTAGTTCACACCAGCGGCCATCACCAGAACCAGCACTTCGTGGCTGTCGATCTGCCAGGTGTCGACCACCTCTTTCTGGAACGACTGTTCGGGTTCGCCGTGACGGTCACGACGGATCGCCCATGCATACATTTTCTTGGGAACATAGCCCATCGGGGGCATTTCACCGACCTCGTACAGGTCTTTTTCCGGTGCGTCGTACGTCAGTACATCCGTGTTCGTGTCCAGAGCCATCTGAGCCTCCTAGAGTTAAATTCTGTGCCGCATCGCAGAATCAATGCGTGATCTGGGCCATCAAGTAAAGGTGCAAAAGTAACTTTGCAACCAAAGTCGGGCATATTTTGTAATTTTATGTCGCGGCGGAATTTCGACGTTACGGCCGCAAACCACCTCAAACCACCTCAAACCACCGTTTACCTAGCGGAATCGGTAAAAATCGGATGAGATGGGGTCGTGGCTACGACTATACGCCAAAGAACGCCGCGTCGCAGCGAATTGACACGGCCATAATATTTCCCTTATGTCCTGTTGGACGAAATTTTGTTGCTGAACCGACTCAAGACCGATTCAAGGGGCCCGCGATGACTGAGACGCAAAAAGACCGCCCGTGGCTGTTTAGAACCTATGCAGGCCACTCGACCGCAAAGGCATCCAACGCCTTGTACCGCGGCAACCTTGCCAAGGGTCAAACCGGCCTGTCGGTCGCCTTCGATCTGCCGACCCAAACCGGCTATGACAGCGACCATGAACTGTCCAAGGGCGAGGTCGGCAAGGTCGGCGTGCCTGTGGCCCACCTTGGCGACATGCGGATGCTGTTTGATGACATCCCCTTGGAGCAGATGAACACGTCGATGACGATCAACGCCACCGCGCCGTGGCTGTTGGCCCTTTATATTGCCGTGGCCGAGGAACAGGGCGCGGATGTGTCCAAGCTGCAAGGCACGGTTCAAAACGACATCATCAAGGAATACCTGTCGCGCGGCACCTATATCTGCCCGCCCAAACCGTCCCTGCGGATGATCACGGATGTGGCGGCCTACACCCGCCAGCATCTGCCGAAATGGAACCCGATGAACGTGTGTTCCTATCACCTGCAAGAGGCGGGCGCGACGCCGGAACAGGAACTGGCCTTTGCCCTTGCGACCGCCACCGCCGTTCTGGACGACCTCAAGGGCAAGGTCAGCGACGCCGACTTCCCCGCCATGGTGGGCCGGATTTCGTTCTTTGTGAACGCAGGCATCCGGTTTGTGACCGAGCTTTGCAAGATGCGGGCGTTTACCGAGCTGTGGGATGAAATCTGTCGCGAACGCTATGGCGTTGAGGACGCGAAATACCGCCGCTTCCGCTATGGGGTTCAGGTGAACTCGCTGGGCCTGACCGAGCCCCAGCCGGAAAACAACGTCTATCGTATTCTGATCGAAATGCTGGCCGTGACCCTGTCGAAAAACGCCCGTGCGCGTGCGGTACAGTTGCCCGCGTGGAACGAGGCGCTTGGCCTGCCGCGTCCGTGGGACCAGCAATGGTCGCTGCGTATGCAACAAATTCTGGCCTATGAAACCGACCTTCTGGAATACGGCGACCTGTTTGACGGCAACCCCGCCGTCACCGCAAAGGTCGAGGAACTGAAAGACGGTGCGCGCAGCGAACTTGCCCAAATCGACGCGATGGGCGGGGCCGTGGCCGCAATCGAATACATGAAATCCCGTCTGGTGGAATCCAACGCCGAGCGCATCGGCCAGATCGAAACCGGCGACACGATTGTTGTCGGCGTGAACCGCTGGACCGAGGGCGAACCCTCGCCGCTGACCTCAGGCCCCGAGGCGATCATGGTCGCCGATCCCGAAGCCGAGGCCGACCAGATCGCCCGCCTGAACGCATGGCGCGCCGAGCGCGACAACGCCGCCGTAGAGGCCGCCCTCGCCAAGGTCCGTCAGGCCGCCGCAACCGGTGAAAACATCATGCCCGCCTCGATCGAGGCAGCCAAGGCCGGTGCGACCACCGGTGAATGGGGTGACGTTGTTCGCAATGCTTTCGGCCTTTACCGTGGTCCGACCGGTGTCTCCAAGAACCCGTCGAACCGCACCGAGGGCCTTGAGGACATCCGCGAACAGGTCAACGCAGTCTCCGACCGTCTGGGTCGCCGTCTGAAATTCCTTGTCGGCAAACCCGGTCTGGACGGCCATTCCAACGGCGCCGAGCAAATCGCCGCCCGCGCCCGCGATTGTGGCATGGACATCAGCTATGAGGGCATCCGCCTGACCCCCGCGGAAATCGTCGAGGCCGCGCGCAACGACGACGCCCATGTGGTCGGTCTGTCGATCCTGTCGGGCTCGCATATTCCGTTGATCGGCGAATTGATGGACAAAATGCGCGCCGAAGGTCTGTCGCATATTCCGGTGGTCGTTGGCGGTATTATTCCCGACACAGATGCGGAACGTCTTTTGGCAATGGGAGTGGCCAAGGTTTACACCCCCAAAGATTTCGAACTGAACCGCATTATGTTCGATATCGTTTCTCTGGTTGATCCGGCCCCTGTGGCGGCCGAATAGGTTAACAACCGCGCCCTTGTGAAAGTTGCCCATCTGGTGCAAGCTCTGGTTTTCAATTGTATTTTTTGAAAACCTGTGCGTTTTATCAGGTGGGCAAATTTTTATGGGGAAACATAATGAACCTAGAGACTCTCACTCGCCAAGAACTGCTACAACTGCAAGCTGATGTTGAAAAAGCATTGAAAAAGCTTGAGGTTAAAAACCGCGCTGCCGCATTGCGCGCCGCCGAGGATGCCGCCAAAGAATTCGGCTTTAGCCTCTCTGATCTGACGACCGAAGACGGCAAACCCGCATCCGCACCGAAATACCAGAACCCCGCCGATCCGACCCAAACGTGGACCGGTCGTGGCCGCAAACCCAAATGGATTGTGGACGCCTTGGAAAGCGGCAAAGATCTGGACGAACTGAAGGTATAAAGCACAAATGACCATCCATATCGGTGCCAAACCCGGCGATATTGCAGAAACGGTTCTGATGCCGGGCGACCCCTATCGGGCGAAATGGGCGGCAGAAAAGTTCCTGAAAAATCCGACACTTGTAAACGAAGTGCGCGGAATGCTGGGATACACTGGTGAATGGAATGGTCATCGTGTCACCATTCAGGGCAGCGGTATGGGGATGCCGTCGCTATCGATTTATGCCAATGAACTGATCCGGGACTATGGGGCGAAAACCCTGATCCGGATCGGTTCCTGCGGTGCCTTTCAGGATAACGTAAAGGTCCGCGATGTGGTGATTGCGATGGCCTGTTCTTATGTGTCGTCGCCCTCTTCTACCATTCTGCGCGATTTGAATTACGCACCTTGCGCGGATTGGGACTTGCTGCGTCGGGCGGTTGATGCCGCGCAATCGCAGGATGTAACCACCCATGTCGGCTCGATTTATTCCAGCGACACGTTTTACGACGAACGCGCTGATTTGACCGAACAACTGATTCGTCACGGCGTATTGGCCGTCGAAATGGAGGCGGCTGAGCTCTACACGCTGGCCGCGCGGTATGGGGTGCGGGCATTGGCGGTGTTAACCGTCTCCGATCACGTCGTTACGCATGAGGCATTGCCCAGCGATCAACGCGAACGCAGCTTTGGCGAAATGGTTGAGATCGCCCTGCACGCGGCGTTTGACACCTAAATCCCGTGGGAACGGGAATAGCCGTTCCTATCCGGCGACACCCAATCGGTTAATACATCCGCGCGGGGTTTAAACACCTCAACCAATAGCGCATGGCATTTCGCATCGTCCGAGGAATGCGACGATCCGCAATCCCCACCGGGACAGGCGGACAAATTGCCCAGCAGATCAATCTCGGCAAAAAACTCGATATAATCGCCTTGGCGCGCCGGGCTGGCCTTCATGAAATACTGCCCCGTGTCGGCGGTAAAGCCCGTGCACATGAACACGTTCAGGACGTCGTGTATGTGATGTTCGACCTCATCCGCCGGTCGGCCCGTGTGGGCGGCCAAGGCGCGCGTCAGGTTCGAGTGACAGCAGTAATGATAGTCCTCACCACCAGACAGCACATGGTGCGTATAGGGGTCACAGCGCGTGCCGATGACATCATGCACCCCGCCGCCGAATTCATCGCGCCCGTACCAATGCAGGCTATCGCCCGTCACCGTCGCCATGGGCCGCAGATAGGGAAGGTTCGACCACAACCGGTCGCCAATCCCCACATGCGTGCCGTGGAGCGCGCGGGTTTTGCCGGAAAAGAACCGCTCAGTCAGGTCATTGGCGTTGAACAGGTTCAGGTCCCCCACCTGCGACCCGTCGGGGCAAGCGATGCGAAAGAAATGCCCCGCAGGCACCGTGAAACAGGCGGCATCGCGCGGTTCGACGCGGGTGGTGCTGATGACCTCGGCGCCCTCACGCGCGGCGTGGTAGATGTCCATGGGCGCCGCAGGCAGCGTGTCGTTCGGATAGCAGATCACAGGTGCAATCGCGCGGCGGGCCTCGGCGTCAGGGGGCGTGGTCATTCGGGGGAACCTTTGGTTTTCTCTGCGCAAAATGTAGGGGCCTTGCCGTCCTCGGTAAAGGTCACGGCACCACAGGCAAAGCACACATATTTGGCATGTCCGTCACGGTCGCCCCGCCGGTCCGCGCGCCACCTGCATCGTCGCATATCGGGGCGCGAAAACAGCACCACTAGGACAAAAGCCACGATCAGGCCGATTACAATAAACATCCCCTGCCCCATCCGTTTGGCACCGTGTTCCCGCACAGCCTAGGCAAGGTCCGGACAAATTTAAAGGGCGCCCATGGGCACCCTTGATGACACATATCGTGCAAATTTTGATCGAAACGTCCGCGCAGATCAGGCTGCGTTGTAGTATTCGAACAATTGAGCCGGTTCTTGGTCCTGTTCGTCATGGGCGACGAATTCGGCGGGCTCGTAGTAGGACAGGCTCTCTTCGAGGATGGCGAGGGCCAGTTGTGCCTGCACTTCGGCGGCGGGGTGTTGGATCGGTTGCATAGTCGCGTTCCTAAGGCTGTTCACCCTCCCTGCGCGGTTACCTAGTCCTTTGTCGCCCAAGTTACACCCGACAATCGGGCAACCTCGCTATGCGTTCAGCGCAACAAAAAACCGCGCAAAAAGCGCGGTTTTTCGGGTGTTCAACCTATGGTCCGGATCAGACCATGCGTTCGACCATCATCTTTTTGATCGACGCGATTGCCTTGGCCGGGTTCAGACCCTTGGGACAGGTTTTCGCGCAGTTCATGATGGTGTGGCAGCGGTAAAGCTTGAACGGATCTTCGAGGTCGTCCAGACGCTCCCCGGTGGCCTCATCACGGCTGTCGATGATCCAGCGATAGGCGTGCAGCAACGCAGCCGGGCCCAGATACCGATCGCCGTTCCACCAGTAGCTGGGGCACGAGGTCGAGCAGGACGCGCACATAACGCATTCATACAGACCGTCGAGTTTCTTGCGATCCTCGATCGACTGACGCCATTCCTTGGCCGGACGGTTGGTCTTGGTTTCCAGCCACGGCATGATCGATGCGTGCTGAGCATAAAAATGCGTCAGGTCAGGGATCAGGTCTTTGACCACCGGCATGTGCGGCAGCGGGTAGATTTTGACGTCGCCCTTGATCTCGTCCATGCCATAGATACAGGCCAGCGTGTTGATCCCGTCGATGTTCATCGCGCAGGACCCACAGATCCCTTCGCGGCACGAGCGGCGGAAGGTCAGGGTCGGGTCGACCTTGTTCTTGATGTAGATGAGCGCGTCCAGAACCATCGGGCCGCAGTCATCCATATCGACGAAATAGGTATCGACGGACGGGTTTTTGTCGTCATCCGGACTCCAGCGGTAGATCTGGAACTTGCGGACGTTCGTCGCACCCTCGGGCTTGGGCCAGGTTTTACCGGCCGTTACCTTGGAGTTCTTGGGAAGTGTGAACTGTACCATGTAAGTAACCCTCCTTAGAACGTCCGCGCCTTGGGCGCGATTTTTTTCAGGCTGATGCCGCCCTGATCTTCGGTCGTCAGCGGATCCTCGATCACCGGACGGTAGGTCAGATCGACCTTGGGACCATCCACATGGGCGATCGTGTGAACGCGCCAGTCGCCGTCGTTGCGCTCGGGGAAGTCCTCGTGCGCGTGGGCACCACGGCTTTCGTGACGGGCCTCTGCTCCGGTGATGGTGGCCATCGCGTTCGGCATCAGGTTCGTCAGTTCCAGCGTTTCCATCAGGTCCGAGTTCCAGATCAGCGAGGTATCGGTGACCTTGACGTCGTCCATCTTGCCCGCGATGGCGGTCATCTTTTCGACGCCCTCGGCCAAGGTTTTCGAGGTCCGGAACACAGCCGCATCCGACTGCATGGTTTTCTGCATCTCAAGGCGCAGCTCGGCCGTGGCCATCGTGCCCTTGGCATAGCGTAGACCGTCGAAACGTTCGAACGCCTTGTCAATCGCGGCCTGCGGGGCAACGGGCGTTGCGGCGGCGGGATCAACAACTTGACCCGCGCGGATCGCGGCAGCGCGGCCAAAGACCACAAGGTCGATCAGCGAGTTCGAGCCCAGACGGTTCGCACCGTGGACCGACGCACAACCGGCCTCACCCACGGCCATCAGACCGGGCACAACGGCGGTCGGATCCTCGGCAGTCGGGTTCAGAGCCTCACCCCAATAGTTGGTGGGGATACCGCCCATGTTGTAGTGGACCGTCGGCAGAACCGGGATCGGCTCTTTGTTGACGTCGACACCGGCAAAGATCTTCGCGCTTTCCGAAATACCCGGCAGACGTTCGGCCAGAGTTTCGGGCGGCAGGTGGTTCAAGTGCAGGTGGATGTGGTCGCCATCTTTACCAACACCGCGACCTTCGCGGATTTCCATGGTCATCGAACGCGAAACATAGTCACGCGGCGCGAGGTCTTTGTAGGTCGGGGCGTAACGTTCCATGAAACGCTCGCCTTCCGAGTTGGTCAGATAGCCGCCTTCGCCGCGGGCACCTTCGGTGATCAGACAGCCCGAACCGTAGATGCCGGTCGGGTGGAACTGAACGAATTCCATATCCTGCAGGGCCAGACCCGCACGGGCCACCATGCCGCCGCCGTCACCCGTACAGGTGTGCGCCGAGGTCGCCGAGAAATAGGCACGGCCATAGCCGCCGGTCGCCAGAACGGTCATTTTCGCGTTGAACACGTGGAACGTACCGTCGTCCAGCTTCCAGCACAGAACGCCTTGGCATTCGCCGTCTTCGCTCATCAGCAGGTCGATGGCGAAATATTCGATGTAGAATTCGGCGTTGTTCTTCAGCGACTGACCGTAAAGGGTGTGCAGGATCGCGTGACCGGTCCGGTCTGCGGCGGCACAGGTCCGTTGTACGGGCGGGCCTTCACCGAATTCGGTGGTGTGGCCGCCGAACGGGCGCTGATAGATTTTGCCTTCTTCGGTGCGCGAGAACGGCACACCGTAATGTTCCAGTTCGTAAACCGCTTTGGGCGCTTCGCGGGCGAGGTATTCCATCGCGTCCGTGTCGCCCAGCCAGTCCGAGCCCTTGACCGTGTCATACATATGCCACTGCCAGCTGTCGGGGCCCATGTTGCCGAGGCTCGCCGCGATACCGCCCTGTGCGGCAACCGTGTGCGAGCGCGTCGGGAACACCTTGGTCACACAAGCGGTGCGCAGGCCCTGTTCGGCCATGCCCAGTGTCGCCCGCAGGCCGGCACCACCCGCACCAACGACCACGACGTCATAATCATGCGTCTCGTATTCGTATGCAGCCATTCGTCTTTGCTCCTTACAGCGCGATGCGGGCGATTGAGAAAAGGCCAATCGCGGCCAGCGCATAGCTGAGGCAGATCATCGCGATGATCAGAATTTTGCGCGTCAGACCCGAGGTATAGTCCTCGATCGCGACCTGTACGCCGTTCTTAAAGTGCATCATGCCGACCGCGATGGTCAGGCCAGCAATCACCGCCGGGAAGGGGCGGCTGAACATTGCGATCACTTCTTCATAGGGTTTGCCCAGCATCGGGCCAAAGGTGAACACGAACAGCGGCACCAGAACCAACAGCCCGACCGAGCTGACGGTCATGGACCAGAAATGTTGCGTGCCCTTGTGGGCCGAGCCCAAGCCGCTTGCGCGTTTGCGATCCGTCAAGAATGCCATGATGAGAACTCCTTAGATCACAACGACGGTGAAGATGGCCAAGGCCACCGACCCGATGATCACGCCCCACGCCATCTGGGTGGCGGTGGTCAGGTCGAACCCGCGGCCCGTATCCCAGACCAGGTGACGTACACCGGCCAGCGTGTGATACCACAGCGCCCAGACCGAGCCGAACATCACCAGATCCCCGATCCACGAGGTGATGACGCCGTCGGCGAATGCGAAATATTCAGGTCCCGATGCGGCGGCAAGGAACCACCACACGACCAACACAGCACCCGCCAAAAGGGCGATGCCGGTGATCCGCGTCAGAATCGAGGTAATCGAGGTCAGTTGCGGCCGGTACACTTGCAAATGCGGGGAAAGCGGCCGGTTCCCCCTGTTCACGTCAGCCATGATGATCCCTTCTCCATGTCTGGTTCTGCGGATATGTCATAGCGATATGACGGTTAGAGTCACGCCATGTTAGCGCCAAACAGCCGCTAAAATTGAAAAATCTGTCTAAAAATTACCGTTTGTGATCACGCAAATACGCCGCGTGATCACAAAACGGCAAAAATGTTATCACACAGGCATCAGGGCCCAGTAATCCAGATCCAACAGGACCTCGGGCAGGTACTTGCCGTCTTCGCCCTTCAACGTGCCCGGGGTGCCGCCATCCGTGGCGACCAGACGCAGACGGATCGCACCGACGCCCGGCGCGGATGTTTCGGCCTTTTCCAGAACCTCGGACCATGCCTTGACCGTCTTGCCCGAGAAACACGGGTTCGCATGTGCCCCGCCGTTCAGGCCGACGATCATCTGCGCATTGGCCAGACCGTTGAACGACAGCGCGCGCGCCATCGAAATCACGTGACCGCCATAGATCAGACGCTGGCCATCGGGGCGGAAGGTGGCGTCGAAATGCACCTTGGCGGTGTTCTGCCACAGGCGGGTGGCCTGCATATGCTCGGCCTCTTCGATGGTGACGCCGTCGACGTGGTCGATGATCTCGCCCACCTCATAGTCGCCAAACCGGTGCGCCTCACCGGCCAGCGTAAAGTCGTAGTTGGTGAAATCCAGCCCCTCGGGGATCACCAGATCCGATGCGGGCACGGTTTTGGCCAGATCGGGGATGGTGGTTTCGGGCGCGGGCGCATCCAGATCGCGTTTGCGCACCATGACCCAACGCACATAGCTCAGGACCTCTTCGCCGCGCTGGTTCAGGCCACGGGTGCGCACGTAAACGACGCCCGATTTCCCGTTCGAGTTCTGTTTGAGGCCGATCACCTCGGATTCCGAGCGCAGCGTGTCGCCCTCATAGACCGGACGCAGGAACCGCCCCTCGGCATAGCCAAGGTTCGCCACCGCGTTCAGCGACACATCCGGAACGGTTTTGCCAAACACCGTGTGAAAGGCGATCAGATCGTCCAGCGGAGACGCGGGCAGGCCGCAGTCTTGGGCGAACTGATCCGAAGAATAGAGCGCATGGCGCGCCGGATAGAGCGCGTGATACATCGCCCGCTCGCCCCCCGACAGGGTGCGCGGTACGGCGTGTTTGATCACCTGCCCTACACTGTAATCTTCGAAAAAACGTCCCGGATTGGTTTTCGCCATGGTCTATAGTGCCCCTAGTTTCACATCGGGCGAATACTCGCCCTCAACTTCTTTCACCACCGCCTGCGCACAGCGCATTTTGCCCGTCCCCGCGTCGAACGCGTAGGACGGATCGCCATAGAGATCCCAGCCCTTGCTCAGGGCATCGGTCACCTTGTGGCAAAAGACAGAGGTGTCTTCTTCGGTCAATAAACGGTATGCTTTCATGGTCTCACCCGAACGGAAAATATCCCAACAGAACGTGGATATAGGCGATGACGCCATAGACCACCACGGTGCCCACGATGGATTTGATCTCGGGTCCTGCGCCTGTGGGTGCGTCTGCGGCGGGCGCGGGTCTGGGACCGGATTTGTTGATCACGATCATCTCGACCAAGGCCCAGACGAACAGACCGCCAAACAGGATGAACGATGGCAAATCCCCGTTCACAAGGATATGCGCCAGCGCCCAGACCTTGACACCCGCCAACATCGGGTGACGCATCCGCCGTCCCAGTGCGTTCTGTGTCCCGCTTGAGGCGAACAGATAAACCGACAGGATCATCAACAGATTGTTGATCCCCGTGGTCGGTGCCGTGCGTCCCCAAAAATAGGGGCCATCCGCCATGCGATAGCCGATCACCATCAGCACGATACTGGCAAACAGAACGATGGCGATGATGCCACGTCCCTTGGCCTCTCCCAGACCGGCGCGCATCTCGGGCGCCAGACGTTTCAACAGGTGGGCAGCCGACCAGACGGCCACCCCCAAGATCAATAGCAGCATTACATACCTTCCAACTCCGCGATCGCGGCCGCCTTGGCCAACGTTTCTCGCGCAGTCACGATATGCAGATTTTCAACGATTTTCCCATCAACAACTGCGACACCTAGGCCATTTGCCTCGGCCTCTTCGAACGCCGCGATCTGACGCTGGGCCAGATCGATCTCGGCCTCGGTCGGCGCAAAGGCCGCGTTGGTGATCGCCACCTGTGCGGGGTGGATCAGGGTTTTGCCGTCAAAGCCCATGTCACGGCCCTGATCGCATTCGGCCTGTAGGCCCTCGTCGTCTTTGAACGCGTTATAAACGCCGTCGATCACCGGAATGCCCTCGGCGCGACCGGCCAGCAGGCACAGTTGCAACGAGGTCAGCATCGGCAAACGGTCCGCGCGGAACCGGCATTTCAGTTCCTTGGCAAGGTCGTTGGTCCCCATCACGAAACCGGCCATACGCGGATGCGCAGCGATTTCGGCGGCGTTCAACATGCCCGCAGGGGTTTCCATCATCGCCCACAGCGGCACGTCGGGGATCAGGTCCGCAACGGCTTGGACATGGGCGGCGCTACTGACCTTGGGGATCAGAATGGCCTCGATATCGGCACCGACAAAGGCCGCGATATCCTTGGCACCCCATTCGGTGTCCAGACCGTTGATCCGGACGATGCGCGCACGCGACCCGAAATCCCCGTCCTTCAGGGTCTGGGCCAGCAATTCGCGGGCGTTGTCCTTTTCGTCGATGGCCACTGCATCTTCGAGGTCAAAGATGATGGCGTCCACCGGCAGGCCCTTGGCCTTTTCCAGCGCCCGTTCCTTGGATCCGGGGATATACAGTACCGACCGATAAGGGCGCGCGACCTGAGCCATGATGATTCCTTCCCTACGCAACTTTGTTGCGCAAACCATCACAGATGCGCACGATTGCGCAACCCCCGATTTGCCGCGATGCAGCGTAATGCGACGAATTGGCGAGGATTTGTCGCTAGGTCAGGGCATCCCAGATCAACTTTGACCCCGTCATCATCAACAAAACGTAGGTTAAGCCGAAAAAGTACCGCTCGGGCAGGAGGTGATGCGCCTTTACCCCCAATAGGGCGCCGATCACCATGAACGGCGCAAGGAACAGATCGGCCTTGAACGTGTCCCATGAAAAGATGCCCAGAAACGCATAGGGCACGAATTTGAGGCAATTGATCACCCAAAAGGTAATGACGGTCGTGGCCTGAAAGGTGGTTTTGCCCATGCCTTGGGCCAACAGGTAAACGGCCACCGGCGGGCCGCCTGCGTGGCTGACGAAACTGGCAAACCCCGCCGTGGCCCCCGCGACATAGCCCGTGGTGTTCGACACCGGTCGCACGCTGAGCGTGATCAGCTTGTATTTCAACGCCAATTGCCAGAGCACAAAGGCAATCGCGACCGCCCCGATCAGGAACCGGAACACGTCGGGGTTGGTCATCCGATAGATCAAAACCGCCAGTGCAACACCCGGCACCGCGCCCAGCATCATGTTGCGCGCACTGGGCCAATCCCACTGTTTCCAATAGGGGCCAAGCGTCGTCACATCCGCCAGCATCAACAGCGGCAAAAGGATCCCCAGCGCCATTTCCGGCGGCAGCACCAGCGCCAGAATCGGCGTCGCCGCAAAGGACGCACCGGACCCGAACCCGCCTTTTGACACACCCGCAAAGAGAACTGCCGGAATTGCAATCGCGAAAAATGTAAAATCGAATTCCAACATGTAACTACCTTGTAAACTGGGGCATTTTGTCACCTCATAGCGCAATGTTAGCGCCATAAGAAGGCCCATAATCACCCGCGCCGCGCTGCAGCGGGCTTGCGCCAAGGCCCCGAAATCGCTAGGCAACCGTCACTTTTCAAACAGACAGGGATCTCATTCATGTCCAGACCCAAGATCGCCCTTATCGGCGCAGGCCAAATCGGTGGCACCCTTGCTCACCTGGCCGCCATCAAGGAACTTGGCGACGTTGTTCTCTTCGACATCGCAGAAGGCACGCCGCAGGGTAAAGCGCTTGATATCGCCGAATCCGGCCCCTCCGAAGGGTTCGATGCATCCCTGAAAGGGACCAACGATTACGCCGATATCGCGGGCGCAGATGTCTGCATCGTCACCGCAGGTGTTCCCCGTAAACCGGGTATGAGCCGCGACGACCTGCTGGGTATCAACCTGAAAGTCATGAAGTCGGTTGGCGAAGGCATCGCTGCCCACGCGCCGAACGCATTCGTTATCTGCATCACCAACCCGCTGGACGCGATGGTCTGGGCCCTGCAGAAATTCTCGGGCCTGCCGACCAACAAGGTCTGCGGCATGGCCGGTGTTCTGGACAGCGCACGCTTCCGTCACTTCCTGTCGGTCGAATTCAACGTCTCGATGAAAGACGTCACCGCATTCGTTCTGGGCGGTCACGGCGACACGATGGTTCCTTCGGTGCGTTACTCGACCGTTGGCGGCATCCCGCTGCCCGATCTGGTCGAAATGGGCTGGACCACGCAAGAGAAACTGGACGCCATCGTTCAGCGCACCCGTGACGGTGGCGCAGAAATCGTTGGCCTGCTGAAGACCGGTTCGGCCTTCTACGCTCCGGCGACCTCGGCGATCGAAATGGCCGAAGCCTACCTGAAAGACCAAAAGCGCGTTCTGCCCTGTGCGGCATACTGTGATGGCGAAATCGGCGTAAACGACATGTACGTTGGCGTTCCGACCATCATCGGCGCAAACGGTGTTGAGAAAGTCGTCAACATCAAGCTCAACAAAGAAGAGCAAGAGATGTTCGACAAGTCGGTCGACGCTGTTAAAGGTCTGGTCGAAGCCTGTAAGGGCATCGACGGCTCGCTGGCTTAAGGCCCGCCAGACAGACATTCGCGAAAGCCGGCCCACTGCGGGTCGGCTTTTGCATTCGGGGCGAACGCCGTACCACACCGCGTAGCACCTAATGTTTCAAGGGGTTTGCGACATTTGTCGCGATTCTGCGCCCTTTGTGATCACACCTTTTAGAACTGTGATCACAAAACCCGAATTCTGGTCGATTTTAAGATACTGATAGCGGAAACCGTTTTTAAACGGGTGTTCGCCATGTCATGACACAATCGAAATTGAACTAGAACGGGACTATCTTCATGAACATTCATGAATATCAGGCGAAGGCTCTCCTTCGTTCCTATGGCGCCCCGGTCTCTGAAGGCCGTGTCGTTCTCAAAGCTGACGAAGCTAAAACCGCAGCAGGCGAATTGGACGGCCCGCTGTGGGTCGTCAAAGCGCAGATCCACGCAGGTGGGCGCGGTAAAGGCTCGTTCAAAGAGGCGGATGCTGGCGAAAAAGGCGGTGTACGCCTCGCCAAGTCGGTCGAAGAGGCCGCTGAAGAAGCCAAAAAGATGCTGGGTCGCACCCTGGTCACGCACCAGACCGGTCCGGCTGGCAAGCAAGTGAACCGCATCTACATCGAAGACGGTTCGGACATCGAACGCGAACTGTACCTCGCCCTGCTGGTTGACCGCGTCACCAGCCGCGTGTCGTTCGTCTGCTCGACCGAAGGCGGCATGGACATCGAAGAAGTCGCTGCCAGCACGCCCGAAAAAATCCTGAGCTTCTCGGTTGATCCCGCCACCGGTTACCAGCCGTTCCACGGTCGCCGCATTGCATTTGCTCTGGGCCTTGAGGGCAAACAGGTTAAAGAATGCGTCGCTCTGATGGGTATCCTCTACAAAGCCTTCATGGAAAAAGACATGGAGATGCTGGAGATCAACCCGCTGATCGTGACCGACACCGGCAGCCTGAAACTGCTGGACGCGAAACTGGGCTTTGACGGCAACGCGATCTATCGCCACGCCGATGTTGCTGCCCTGCGCGACGAAACCGAAGAAGACCCCAAAGAACTGGCCGCGTCCAAGTTCGACCTGAACTACATCGCACTGGACGGCGAAATCGGCTGTATGGTGAACGGTGCGGGTCTGGCCATGGCGACGATGGACATCATCAAGCTCTACGGTGCGGAACCGGCAAACTTCCTCGACGTTGGCGGCGGCGCCACGAAAGAGAAAGTGACCGAAGCCTTCAAGATCATCACCTCCGACCCCAACGTTAAGGGCATTCTGGTGAACATCTTTGGTGGCATCATGCGCTGTGACGTGATCGCAGAGGGCGTGATCGCTGCTGTGAAAGAGGTCGGTCTGCAAGTGCCGCTGGTTGTGCGCCTCGAAGGCACCAACGTTGAGCAAGGCAAAGAGATCATCAACACCTCGGGTCTGGACGTGATCGCAGCCGACAACCTGTCGGACGGTGCAGAGAAAATCGTGAAAGCGGTTAAGGGCTAATGCGGGCGATCGTCGCACTCTTTTTTGTTTTTACAGCTGCATCATCAGCAGGTGCTCAGTCATTGGCGAACAGAGCTGCCGAGATTTTTGAACAAGCGTGCTTGTCAGATCCGGTTCTTGCTCTTGGCAATGGGACGAGTAGCGACGATGGCGCATACGCTGCATTCCACGCAGGGAATGTCTTTGCGCAGTACGATGCACAAGGAAAAGCCACGGATCTGCGCGGCACCCCGAAGTACGTTTCGGGATCCGGTGACGGTCTCGGCACCTTCAGCTGCTATGTGGCTTCAAAAAACTTGGAAGCGCGCGACGTAACCAAAAAGTTCAATCGCTTGAAAAGAATTGCGGGCGGAGGACAAAAGGCAACCTATATCGGCCCCGCTAAATTTGATGATGACCCAGATCGGTACATTGAAGGAAAGCGGGTGGAATTTGAAAGTGAGGGCCGGAATCTACGGCTGGAGCTTTTCTATTTCATCGCCGAGCAAGGCCCTGTTGGTGCCCTCCACCTGACACTTGAGCATAAAATTTCTCGTTAGTCCGAGACTACAACATAGGAGACTCCAACATGGCAGTACTCGTAGACGAAAACACTAAAGTTATCTGTCAGGGCCTAACCGGCTCGCAGGGTACGTTCCACTCGGAACAGGCAATTGCATACGGCACCAAAATGGTTGGCGGCGTGACCCCCGGCAAGGGCGGCACCACGCATCTGGACCTGCCTGTGTTCAACTCGGTTCACGAAGCCAAGGCCGTCACCGAGGCCAACGCGACCGTGATCTACGTTCCCCCGCCCTTTGCGGCTGACTCGATCCTCGAAGCGATCGACGCAGAAATGGAACTGATCGTTTGCATCACCGAAGGTATCCCGGTTCTGGACATGATGCGCGTCAAACGCGCTCTGGTCGACAGCACCTCGCGCCTGATCGGCCCGAACTGCCCCGGCGTCATCACCCCCGGCGCCTGTAAGATCGGCATCATGCCCGGCCACATCCACAAGCGTGGTTCGGTCGGCGTTGTGTCGCGCTCGGGTACGCTGACCTATGAGGCCGTGAAACAGACCACCGACATCGGTCTGGGTCAGTCCTCGGCTGTTGGTATCGGCGGCGACCCGATCAAAGGCACCGAGCACATCGACGTGCTGGACATGTTCCTGGACGATGATGAGACCCAGTCGATCATCATGATCGGTGAAATCGGTGGTTCGGCCGAAGAAGAAGCAGCCGAATTCCTGAAAGAGCAAAAGAAAAAAGGTCGCTGGAAGCCGACCGCAGGCTTTATCGCTGGTCGTACGGCCCCTCCGGGTCGCCGCATGGGCCACGCTGGCGCGATCGTTGCTGGCGGCAAAGGCGGTGCCGAAGACAAGATCGAAGCCATGAAATCGGCCGGTATCATTGTTGCCGACAGCCCCGCTACGCTGGGCGAAGCCGTGCAAAAGGCGATCGAGCTCGGCTAATGCCGGCCGGGAACGCCATATGCGCGGGCTCGGGTAGAGACGCTATTGGTCCGGGGCGGTTTTATCGCCCCGGCCAACGCCCATTTACGGGGCGTGTTTTTCCGCGTGCTCAGGTTTTCGCACAAAACGCCGTTCATTCTTTTGACACGTTTTCGTTGGTTTCCTTGGCAACCGACCCATCCGCGCCCCAAATGGGGGCAACCAAATCGCGTCTCGGCGCGTTGGCCCGCCGCAACAGCACGGTGGACCATATGACAAATCTTGCGTGGGGACCGTCGCGTCGCCTGCGCCCCGCCCCGGGTGATCAGCGCCCTCATTCGTACGGTCCCAACCCACTAGAGGTTACCCAATGAACGACCAAAGCCCCAACGATATCTTCCACGCTTCCAGCTTCCTTCAGGGGCATAACGCGGAATATATTGAGCAACTGTACGCGCAATATGCCAACGACCCGAACGCGGTTGATGAGGCATGGCAGGAATTCTTTCGCGCCTTGGGCGACTCCGAAGTCGACGTCAAGAAAGAGGCCACCGGCCCCTCTTGGCAGCGCACCGATTGGCCGCCGACCCCGAACGATGACCTGACCATGGCGCTGGACGGGCAATGGCCTGCGGACCCTGCGCCTGCGGACATGGGCAAAAAGATCGCCGCCAAGGCCGCCGACAAAGGCGTCGCCATCAGCGATGACCAGATGAAGCGCGCTGTGCTGGACTCGATCCGCGCACTAATGATCATCCGCGCCTATCGTATCCGTGGCCACCTGATCGCCGACATCGACCCGCTGGGCATGCGCGACCAGACCCCCCACCCCGAACTGGACCCGAAATCCTACGGCTTTACCGAGGCCGACATGGATCGCCCGATCTTTATCGACAACGTTCTGGGCCTGCAGATGGCCTCGATGCGTCAGATCATTTCGATCGTTCAGCGCACCTATTGCGGCACCTTTGCACTGCAATACATGCACATCTCGAACCCCGAAGAAGCCGGTTGGCTGAAAGAACGGATCGAGGGCTACGGCAAAGAGATCCACTTTACCCGCGAAGGTCGCCGCGCGATCCTGAACAAGCTGGTCGAGGCCGAAGGTTTCGAGAAATTCCTGCATGTGAAATACATGGGGACCAAGCGTTTCGGTCTGGATGGCGGCGAAAGCCTGATCCCCGCGATGGAACAGATCATCAAACGCGGCGGTGCTTTGGGTGCCAAGGAAATCGTCATCGGCATGCCCCACCGCGGCCGTTTGAACATCCTTGCCAACGTGATGAGCAAACCCTACCGTGCGATCTTCAACGAATTCCAGGGCGGCAGCTTTAAGCCCGAGGACGTTGATGGGTCGGGCGACGTAAAATACCACCTTGGCGCATCGTCGGACCGCGAATTCGACGGCAACACGGTTCACCTGTCGCTGACCGCGAACCCCTCGCACCTTGAGGCGGTGAACCCCGTTGTTCTGGGCAAGGCCCGCGCCAAAACCGACCAGAAAAACGACCACGACCGCACCAGCGTGATCCCAATCCTGCTGCACGGTGACGCCGCATTTGCGGGTCAGGGCGTTGTGGCCGAATGTTTCGCCCTGTCGGGTCTGCGCGGTCACCGCACCGGCGGCACGATCCACATCGTTGTGAACAACCAGATCGGTTTCACCACCGCGCCGCACTTCTCGCGCAGCTCGCCCTATCCGACGGACAACGCTCTGGTGGTTGAGGCCCCGATCTTCCACGTGAACGGCGACGACCCCGAGGCCGTTGTCCACGCCGCTAAGGTCGCGACCGAATTCCGCCAGAAGTTCCAGAAAGACGTCGTGATCGACATCTTCTGCTATCGCCGCTTTGGTCACAACGAGGGCGATGAGCCCATGTTCACCAACCCGGTGATGTACAAAAAGATCAAAAAGCAAAAGACCACCCTGTCGCTTTATACCGACCGGTTGGTGGCTGATGGCCTGATCCCCGAGGGTGAGATCGAGGATATGAAGGCCGCGTTCCAATCCTACCTCAACGATGAGTTCGAGGCCGGTAAGGAATACAAACCGAACAAGGCCGACTGGCTGGACGGTCGCTGGTCGCATCTGGACCGCGAAGGTGAAGAATACCAGCGCGGCGAGACGGCGATCAAACCCGAAACCTTTGACGAAATCGGCGGCAAACTGACCGCGGTTCCCGACGGGTTCTCGGTGCACAAAACCGTTGGCCGCCTGATGCAAACCAAACAGGCCATGTTCGAAACCGGCAAAGGCTTTGACTGGGCCACGGCCGAGGCTCTGGCGTTCGGCTCGCTGCTGACCGAGGGCTATCCGGTCCGTCTGGCCGGTCAGGACTCGACGCGCGGCACCTTCTCGCAGCGTCACTCGGCCTTTATCGATCAGAACACCGAAGAGCGTTACTATCCGCTGAACAACATCCGCGAAGGTCAGGCCCATTATGAGGTCATCGACTCGATGCTGTCGGAATACGCGGTTCTGGGCTTTGAGTATGGCTATTCGCTGGCCGAACCCAACGCTCTGGTCATGTGGGAAGCACAGTTTGGCGACTTCGCCAACGGCGCGCAGATCATGTTCGACCAGTTCATCAGCTCGGGCGAACGCAAATGGCTGCGGATGTCGGGTCTGGTGATGCTTCTGCCCCACGGGTTTGAGGGTCAGGGCCCCGAGCACAGCTCGGCCCGCCTAGAGCGTTTCCTGCAGATGAGCGCCGAGGACAACTGGATCGTCGCGAACTGCTCGACTCCGGCGAACTACTTCCACATCCTGCGTCGTCAGCTGCACCGCAGCTTCCGTAAACCGCTGGTTCTGATGACGCCCAAGTCGCTGCTGCGCCACAAGCTGGCCATCTCGACCAAAGAGGATTTCGTCAGCGGTTCCTCCTTCCACCGCATCCTGTGGGATGACGCGGAACAGGGCAACTCGGACACCAACCTCGTCGCCGACGACAAAATCAAGCGCGTGGTGCTCTGCTCGGGCAAGGTCTACTACGACCTGCTGGAAGAGCGCGACGCACGCGGTATCGACGACATCTACCTGATGCGCGTGGAACAGTTCTATCCGTTCCCCGCCATCTCCTTGGCCAAGGAACTGGGTCGCTTCGCAAACGCCGAAATGATCTGGTGTCAGGAAGAGCCCAAGAACCAAGGCGCATGGACGTTCATCGAACCGAACCTCGAATGGGTTCTCACGCGGATCAAAGCCAAACACCCGCGTCCCCGCTATGTAGGCCGTCATGCGTCGGCCTCTCCGGCAACCGGCTTGGCAAGCCAGCACAAAGCACAGCAAGAGGCGCTCGTGAACGAAGCGCTGACGATCGAAGGGTAAGTCAATATGTCCACTGAAGTACGCGTACCGACTCTGGGTGAAAGCGTCACCGAGGCCACTGTTGCAACGTGGTTCAAGCAACCCGGCGATACCGTCGCCGTAGACGAAATGCTGTGCGAGTTGGAGACCGATAAGGTCACCGTCGAGGTGCCCTCGCCCGCCGCTGGCACGCTGGGCGAAATCGTTGCCGCCGAAGGCGAAACCGTTGGTGTTGACGCCCTGCTGGCCACGATCTCCGAGGCTGGCGCGGCGGCAAGTGCTCCGGCCGCCAAAACCGAGACGGCGCCTGCCGCCGCCCCCGCAGATGCGGGCGGTTCGGCTGTGGACGTGATGGTCCCGACCCTTGGCGAAAGCGTCACCGAGGCCACCGTTTCCACTTGGTTCAAACAGGTGGGCGACACCGTCGCACAGGACGAGATGCTGTGCGAACTGGAAACCGACAAGGTGTCGGTTGAGGTCCCCGCGCCCGCCGCTGGTGTTCTGACCGAAATCACCGCCGCCGAAGGATCGACCGTTGATGCATCGGCCAAACTGGGCGTGATCTCGTCGGGTGCTGGCGCGGCGGCTGCTCCGGCGGCTGCTCCCGCTGCTGCGGCTCCGGCCGCCTCGACCGGCAAGGACGTCGAAGACGCCCCCGCCGCCAAGAAAATGATGGCCGAGGCTGGCCTATCTGCCGGTTCGGTTCAGGGCACGGGCCGCGACGGTCGTGTCATGAAGGAAGACGTGCAAAAAGCACTGGCCGCTGGCACCGCCGCTGCTTCGGCTGCGCCTGCTCCGGCTGCTGCACCGCGTGCGCCTGTCGCCGCCGAAGACTCGGCGCGCGAAGAGCGGGTCAAAATGACCAAGCTGCGTCAGACCATCGCCAAGCGTCTGAAAGACAGCCAGAACACCGCGGCCATGCTGACCACCTATAACGAGGTGGACATGTCGGCCTCGATGGCGCTGCGTAAAGAATACAAAGACCTGTTTGAAAAGAAACACGGTGTGCGTCTGGGCTTTATGTCCTTCTTTACCAAGGCGTGCTGTCACGCCCTGAAAGAAGTGCCCGAAGTGAACGCCGAAATCGACGGCACGGACATCGTGTACAAGAACTTTGTTCACATGGGCATCGCCGCCGGTACGCCGCAGGGTCTGGTTGTTCCGGTCATCCGTGACGCCGACCAGATGTCGTTCGCCGAGATCGAAAAAGCGATCGCCGAAAAGGGCAAGCGCGCCCGCGACGGTAAACTGTCCATGGCGGAAATGCAGGGCGGCACCTTCACCATCTCCAACGGTGGTGTCTACGGCTCGCTGATGTCCTCGCCGATCCTGAACCCCCCGCAGTCCGGTATCCTCGGCATGCACAAAATTCAGGACCGTCCGGTCGTTGTGAACGGCGAAATCGTCATCCGTCCGATGATGTATTTGGCCCTGTCCTATGACCACCGGATCGTTGACGGCAAAGGTGCTGTGACCTTCCTCGTGCGCGTCAAAGAAGCGCTGGAAGATCCCCGTCGCCTGCTGATGGATCTCTGATCAAGTCAAACATCGGCGGGGACATTCCCCGCCGGTGCTTTTTTAGAACCCCGATGATGATGGCGAACTTGCACATATCTGCGCAGATCACTGAGACCCCGACGGGCTCGGGACGCGGAACGATTGGCGGTGTGGCATGAGCACCGAGTTGACCGTTCTGGCGCTGGCCATCGTTTTGCAGGCGGTTCAGTATTTCATTTTCGCGGTACCTGCGAATTTGGAACTGGGGACGGGGTACACCTCCTCGGCCCGCGATTATCCGCCCTCGAAATCCCTGTCGGTGAAAACCGGTCGCTTGCAACGGGCGATGAACAACCATTTTGAGGCGCTTATCCTGTTTACCGCAGCTGTGGTTGTTGTGACGCTGGGCGATCAATCGACCGCGTTCACCCGTGGCTGTGCATGGGCCTATCTGGCGGCGCGCGTCGCCTATGTGCCCGCCTATTATCTGGGCTGGCGTCCGTGGCGTTCGGCCATCTTTGGCGTGGGGTTCTTTGCCACGCTTTTGATGGTTCTGGCGGCCTTGTGGTAGAGGTGGGCCATGACAGAGACACCCACCACTGCTCTGGTCAGTTGCATGCGCAACGAAGGGGCCAATCTGATCGAATGGATCGCCTATAATCAGGTGATCGGTTTCGGCCCGATTGTGGTTCTGACCAACGATTGTACCGATGGCTCGGATGAGCTCTTGGCGCGGCTGGATACGCTGGGTGAGGTCATCCATGTGAACCACACCCCCGCCAAGGGTGAAAAACCGCAGTTTGCGGGCCTACGCATTGCCGAAGGTCTGGATGCCGTGCGCAGTTCCGATTGGGTTTTGGTGCAGGACGCCGATGAATACCTGACCGTCACCGCCGGCGCGGGCATGGTTGCTGACCTGATCACCGCCGCCGGTGCAGATGCCGATGCAATTGCCCTGTTCTGGCGGTTCTTTGGAACGGCCGGTCACGATACATGGCAGGGCGAACATATCTTGCCGACGCGCACCCGCACCCACGGCGCGCCGGCCCGCCGTCTGATCGGGCACAAGACCCTGTTCCGCCCCGACCGGTTCGAGCATTTCCACCCGCACATGCCAAAGGGGCCGCGTGGGGATGTTTCTGCACGCAACACCGCCGGTGTGGACCTGCCCACACGGGGTTTCGCCATCCCCGACCGCGTGCGCTACCAGTGTGGTATGGAACGTTGCACTTTCGAAAACGGCTGGCTGGCGCATCACGCGCTGAAGGCCGCGGATGTCTACCGCACCAAGAAATACCGCGGCTTTGGTGGCCAACCGCTTGAAAACCGGTTTGAGGTCGGCGGAGAGGTCTACCGCGCCTTTGACCGAAACGAAGTTGAAAATACCGATATCCTGCGCATGTGGCCCGAGACCCGTGCGCGCATTGATGCCCTGTTGCAGGACGCAGAGACCCGTCGCCTGCACGAGCATTGCCAATCATGGTTCCAGATGGAAATCGCCCGTGTCGCGATGCTGGAACGAGTTTAACAAACGAGATGAAACTAGGTTAGGACCAAGAGTATGGCAGACTATGATGTAATCGTCATTGGTGGTGGCCCCGGCGGCTATGTGTGTGCGATCCGTTGTGCACAGCTGGGCTTGAAAACCGCATGTGTTGAGGGGCGTGAGACCCTTGGCGGCACCTGTCTGAACGTGGGCTGCATCCCGTCCAAGGCGCTGCTCCATGCGACGCACCTGCTGCACGAAGCCGAGCATAATTTCGCCAGCATGGGCCTGAAGGGCAAATCGCCCTCCGTCGATTGGGCGCAGATGCAGACCTACAAGGACGATGTCATCGGCCAGAACACCAAGGGCATCGAGTTCCTGTTCAAAAAGAACAAGGTTGATTGGCTGAAAGGCTGGGGCTCGATCCCCGCTGCCGGTCAAGTCAAAGTCGGCGATGAGGTCCACAACGCCAAGAACATCGTGATCGCCACCGGGTCTGAGGCGTCTAGCCTGCCGGGCATCGAGATCGACGAAAAGGTCGTCGTGACCTCGACCGGCGCGCTGTCCCTGCCGAAAATCCCGAAAAAGATGGTCGTCATCGGTGCCGGTGTGATCGGTCTGGAGATGGGCTCGGTCTATGCGCGTCTGGGTGCCGAGGTGACCGTGGTCGAATTCCTCGACAACATCACCCCGGGCATGGACGCCGAAGTGTCCCGCAGCTTCCAGAAACTGCTGAAAAAGCAGGGCCTGAACTTTATCATGGGTGCCGCCGTTCAGGGCGTTGAGGCCACCAAGACCAAGGCCAAAGTGACCTACAAGCTGCGCAAAGACGACAGCGAGGCCACGCTGGACGCCGATGTGGTTCTGGTTGCCACCGGTCGCCGTCCGTTCACCGATGGTCTGGGCCTTGAGGCACTGGGCGCAGAAATCTTGCCGCGCGGTCAGATCAAAACCGATGGCCATTGGGCGACCACCGTCAAAGGCGTCTACGCGATCGGTGACGCGATTGAGGGTCCGATGCTGGCCCACAAGGCCGAGGACGAAGGCATGGCCGTCGCCGAGGTTCTGGCAGGCAAGTCCGGCCACGTGAACTATGGCGTCATCCCCGGCGTGATCTACACCCAGCCCGAAGTCGCCTCGGTTGGCAAAACCGAAGAGCAACTGAAAGAAGAAGGCGTCGCCTATAAGGTCGGCAAATTCTCGTTCATGGGCAACGCCCGCGCCAAGGCCGTGCATCAGGGCGACGGGTTCGTCAAACTGCTGGCTGATAAAAACACCGACCGCATTCTGGGCTGTCACCTGATCGGTCCGTCGGCGGGCGATCTGATCCACGAGATCTGTGTCGCGATGGAATTCGGCGCCTCGGCGCAGGATCTGGCGCTGACCTGTCACGCGCACCCGACCTTCTCGGAGGCAATGCGCGAGGCCGCTCTGGCCTGTGGCGACGGCGCGATCCACGCCTGATAAAGTCGGCTGACCGGGGCGGGATGAAACCCCGGTCAGCCTACGGCGTTGGCGTTCGCCGGAGCACGCGCCAAAGCAGCACGCGTCATGATTCATCTAACGCAGTTGCATCGAAATTCCGTCGCACATGTTTTCACAAAAACAGGCGAAAAATTTACCGTACATTTTTGAACAGGGCTTGTGCTCGTCAGGCCGCCAAAAGGCGCAGGCCTTGGGTCACATCCGTGCGCACCGCAAGACGCAGCGCGGGTTCATCCCCTGCCTTGAGCGCCTCAAGAATCACACGGTGATGGCGCGGGGCCTCGGTCCGACCCAGACGTCCATATAGCGCCCGCATCGTCGGCCCAAGTTGCAGCCACACCGTTTCCGCCATCGCCAACATCGCCGGTGCCTGCGCGCGCAGGTACAGGGTGCGGTGAAACTCTAGGTTCGTCTTGATGAAGGCGACGGCATCCTTGCGGCTGGCCGCCTCGGAAATCGTGCCGTTGATCACCTGAAGGCGGTCGATCAGGGCAAGGTGCGCCCGCGGCAAGGCCCGCGAGGCCAATTCCGGTTCCAACAGGGCGCGCAGGGCGGCGAGTTCTTCAATCCGCTCGTTGCTCAGTTCCGGCGTCGAAATCCGGCCCGAGTTCGTCAAGGTCAGCGCGCCCTCAGCCACCAACCGGCGCACGGATTCGCGCACGGGTGTCATGGACACGCCGAACTGTTTGCCCACCCCCCGCAGGGTCAGCGCCGCACCGGGCGTGATTTCGCCATGCATGATACGCGCACGCAGCGTGCGATAAATCTGGTCATGGGCGGGGGCGCTGCTCTCGGCAGGACGGGTTTGGATCAACATGGGACGTTTGTGATCACAAATGGCCCGCGCGTCAATCAGGGAAAACGACGCGGTGCAATTGCGCGCCGTGTTGACGCAACCACGCGCGATGCGCCTGATAGTCAGGACACAACTCGGCGACGATCGCCCAAAAGTCGGGCGAATGGTTCATCTCGATCAAATGGGCCACCTCATGCGCCGCGACATAGCGCAGGACCGCAGGCGGGGCCATGATCAGACGCCACGAAAACATCAGATCGCCCCGATGCGTGCAGGACCCCCAACGCGACCGTGTATCGCGCAGCGTGATCCGCCCGACCCGTCGGTCGATCTGTTCCGCGTAATGGTCACAGGCCGCCGCCAACCGGTCCCGCGCGGCCTGTTTCAGGAACGCCTTTACCGCCGGAGCGGCGCGATCCTGATGGCGTTGGGGCAGGAATATCTCACCCGCGCCGACCTGAACGGATTTATGCGTGGAACTGAGGCACAGGTGATGGGTGCGCCCCTCAAACGGGACGTCATTGCCCAGCGCAATCACGGTCTGTCCGCCCTGCCCCGCGACCTGTGTCGTGATCCAGTCGGCCTTGTCGTTGATGAACGCGATCCCGTCCTGCAGCGATGCCCGCGCTGGTAAGGTCAGCGTCACACGCCCGTCCAATTGGGACACCCGCAACGTGTACCGCCGCGCCCGCGCCGAGCGGCGCAACAGCACCTCAATCGACGGGTCGTTGGTCAAATACAGGGATTTCGGATCTTGCGCGGCCATACCGGAAAATGTCCCATCCCCGCCCCCGAGTACAGCGCGATTGCGCCCCACATCGCGGTTTTGATCGAAAAGCCCTTTGACACACCCTGCCACATATGGCAGTTGGCATCGACTCTGACCTTTTTGACGATTGAGGGGAATCCCATGCCCAAAGAAGAATGGGGCGTCAAGCGCGTTTGCCCGAGCTGCTCGACCCGCTTTTACGACCTTCAGCGCGATCCGATGATCTGCCCGTCCTGCGCGCACAGCTTCTCTCTGGAGAGCCTGAATGCGGGCAAGGGCCGCACCTTGGTTGCCGATAAATCCGAAAAGCCGGCCAAGACCGATGACGACGACCTGCTGGATGATGATACCGTACTGGACGACGATGATGACGTCGATCTGGGCGATGACGTTCTGGATGACGACGACGATGACGACAACGTCTCGCTGGACGAAATCGCGGACGTTTCGAACGAAGATAACGACAACTAAAAATCTTTTGCAGAGGCGGGATTTTCTGCTTGAACTCCCGCCTCCGCTTCCATAAAGACACGCCACGGACGCGATAAACGTCCACTGGTTTGGGGCCTTAGCTCAGCTGGGAGAGCGCTTGCATGGCATGCAAGAGGTCAGGGGTTCGATCCCCCTAGGCTCCACCAAACTTCCCTTTCGATTTATATTTTCGCATCGCGATCCGTCGTGACAAGAACGTCATGAGCGCTCGGACCGTATTCTGTGCTAGGTCATGTCCAAAGCGACCGGCGGGAGAAACGGATGATCAGGGGCTTTGCCAAATGTGACATCGCGAACGTGATCCGTCTGGCTCAACAACTGGCCCAGCATGTGAACGACCCCGTGCCTGATCTGACCGCCGAGGGATTGGAAAATCTTGCCTTTGGGGAACCGGCGGTGTTTCAGGCGTTGGTGGCGGAAAGCGCAGGACAAGTTGTCGGGTTCATCGCCTTTTCCGAACGGTTCGAACTGCACACCAATTCGCGCGTCCTGCATATTTCCGACCTGATGATCAGTGATCAGGCGCAACACGCTGGCATTGGCGCCGAGTTGATAACGTCCGTGCGGCGCATCGCGTTCGACCGCGGATGTCGCGAGATCAGGTTCGAGGTCTGGCGCGAAAACACTCAGGCACAGGGGTTCTATGTGAAACTTGGGGCACGGCGCGCGGACGACGTCGATCTGTGGACCATGCCAGTCTAGCGCCCGATCCGTCCGAGATGTGTGTCCTGAAATCCTGTCGACAGCTTGAGCCCATAGCCCAACGCACGATCAAGCCCCGAATGCGCCAGCCATAGCGCACCAAGCGCCATCATAACCGGCACAGACAGGATCAGGCCCAGCGCCCCGATCACAATCCCGAACGCATAGATGTGAACGGCGTTATAGATTACGGCCCCGACACGCGGCCCCGCCAGATAGCCCGCGAAACCAAGGTCCGGCGCAAAGAACAACAAAACCGCCGCCCACCAAGGCTGGGGACCGTCCAACCACAGGAACATCGCCACAGCCCCGATAAAGATCAGCGCGCCCTCGACCCTTTGCCACCCAATCGCCATTGTGGTTCCTCTTGTTCCGACATCCGCAGTGTTGCGCGCATTTGCGACGGCGGGCAAGGCGACGCCACGGCAGAGCGGCACCTAGGATTGCACGCGGCCCCCGCCACCCGAAAATTGGCGAACTGCCCGAAAAATCAGCGCCCCAGCAGTTGGAGTTCTTTCTTTTTCTTCGTATTGTCTCTCGCGGAAAAATCGCTATGCCAACGATGAATTCGCGTCCAACGGGACTATGTTTCTGTCGGATGACACCTAGCGACAAACGAAAAACAGGGGGGCTTTGACGAATATGATCTGGAAATTCGCCGTTTACCCTTGGGAGACCCGCAATTTGGACCCCGAGAGTACAAACTGATGAATGAACAATCGTCGTGTGGCACCCCGGTTGTGCCGACCTGCACGGATGCGCGACCGCGTGCGGTCGGGCGTCTTGTCCAAAAGGGATGCGCCAACGCGCGGACCTGTCATTTCGTCGCTTCCACTCTGAAATCGTAGGAACGGGCCGTGTCACTATTTCTTCTCGTCGCTCTCCCCTTCTTTGGCGCTTTGCTTCCGGGGATTATGAATTCGGCTGGGCGTAGTGCCTGTGCCGGGGTCACCTTTACCGTCTCGCTGGCGGCCTTTGTCGGGTTGCTTACGAACCTGCCCGCCATTCTGGCCGGTCAGACGGTTATGGCCCGCATCGATTGGATGCCCGAGTTGGGGTTGAACTTTACCCTGATGCTTGACGGGCTTGGGTTCTTCTTTGCCCTGCTGATCCTCGGGATCGGCATGCTGATCATCGTCTATGGCCGCAACTATCTCAGCCGCGAAGACAACATGGGTGAGTTCTTTACCTATTTGTTGCTGTTCCAAGGCGCGATGGTTGGCATTGTGATGAGCGATAACATCCTGCTTTTGCTGGTTTTCTGGGAACTTACCTCGCTCGCATCCTTCTTGCTCATCGGCTATTGGAAGCACCTTGCCGAGGGACGACAGGGCGCGCGCATGGCCCTGACCGTGACCGGCATGGGGGGCCTTTCGATGATCGGGGGGATGTTGATCCTTGGTCAGATTGTCGGCAGCTATGACCTGAGCGTGATCCTGCAGAACCGCGAGGCCATTCAGGCCGATCCGATGTTCCTGCCCGCGCTTATCTTGATCCTGCTAGGCTGTTTCACCAAATCCGCACAGTTTCCGTTCCATTTCTGGTTGCCCCATGCCATGGCCGCGCCGACGCCTGTGTCGGCCTATCTGCACTCGGCCACGATGGTAAAGGCGGGTATCTTCTTGATGGCACGGATGTGGCCGGTGTTTTCCGGCACGCCCGAATGGTTCTATCTGGTCACCTCGGCGGGTTTGATCACGATGGTTCTGGGCGCGGTGATCGCGCTGTTCAAACATGACCTCAAATCGCTCTTGGCCTTTTCGACGGTCAGCCATCTGGGCCTAATCACGATGCTGCTGGGAACGGGCACCGCGTTTGGCGCCTTGGCCGCCGTGTTCCACATCCTGAACCACGCGACGTTCAAGGCCGCCCTGTTTATGTCCGCAGGTATCGTCGATCACGAGGCCCACACCCGCGACATCCGTCGCCTTGGCGGTCTGCGTCATCTGATGCCGGTGACCTTTACCATTGCGACGGTTGCGGCCCTGTCGATGGCGGGTATTCCGCTGCTCAACGGCTTCCTATCCAAGGAAATGATGCTCGAAGAGGCGCATCACACCGTCCTCTTCGGCAGCCATTGGTTGGTGCCTGTGATGGCGACCGTGGGCTCGCTGTTTTCGGCGGCCTATTGCTTCCGCTTTATCGGGCACACCTTCCTTGGTCCGGTGCGCGACGACTATCCGCACAAGCCGCATGATCCGAATGCGGGCATGTGGCTACCCCCCGCCCTACTGGCGGTTCTGGTGGTCGTGATCGGTGTTGCGCCCTTCCTCGTTCAGGACTTTGTGTTCCTTGTTGCCAAGGCGGTGATGGGTGACGCGGCCGTTCTCAAGACCAAATACATCAAGATCTGGCACGGCCTGACGCCTGCGTTGTACATGTCGCTGATTGCGGTATTCGGTGGCCTTGCGGTTCTGATGCTGTTCAAACCGTTGTCGAAGATCTGGGAGACCACCCCGCGCCCCGAGGCCAAGGTGATCTTTGAGGCCATGATCGCGGCGTTTGTGCGCCTATCGCAGGTTTTGACCCATCCGCTGCACAACGGTTCGTTCACGCGTTACGCGATGATCGGGGTGATTGCGATGATCGCCGCAGGCTATCACGCCTATGCCACCGGCACGGTTGCCGCCCCCGTGCGCGCCATTCAATCCGCCGGTCCCGTGCCGATTGCGGGTTGGGCGATGCTGGTCGCGGCGACCTGTGGTCTGGTGATCATGCACCGCCAACGTCTGTTGGCACTGATCCTGATCGGGATTGTTGGTCTGATGGTCTCGGTCGGCTTTGTCTACCTCAGCGCGCCGGACCTCGCGATGACCCAGTTCACGGTTGAGGTGGTCACGATCATCCTGCTGTTGCTGGCGTTGAACTTTCTGCCCAACCAAACCCCGGTCGAAAGCACGACCCTGCGCCGGACCCGCGATGCGGTGGTGTCGGTTGCGGCGGGTCTGGCGACCTTTGGCTTGGCCTATCACTACTTGCTGCGCGACTTTATCGATCCGTCGATTTCGGAGTTCCACCTTGCCAATTCGTACAAAGGCGGTGGGGGCACCAACGTGGTGAACGTGATCCTTGTGGACTTCCGCGGGTTCGATACGTTTGGCGAGATCATCGTTTTGGGCATTGCCGCACTGTTGATTTACGCGCTGACCGAAGCCCTGCTTAATGGTCCGGTCCGTCGCCGGTTGCTGAACCGTGTGCCTGATCAACCCCGTTCGGGCGATATGCACCCGATGATGATGGTGGTTGTCACGCGGGTCATCATGCCAGTGGTTCTGCTGGTCGGGTTCTACATCTTTTTGCGCGGCCACAACGAACCGGGCGGCGGGTTTATCGCCGGTCTGATCGTGTCGATCGCCGTGGTGATGCAGTACATGGCCAGCGGCTTTTCCTGGGCCAGCGCGCGTCTGAAATACCCCTATCACGGGGTGATTGGCGCGGGCGTTCTGGTCGCGGGTCTGACGGGGATCGGGTCGTGGTTTGTCGGCAAACCGTTCCTGACCTCGGACTTTACCTATGTGCGCATCCCGCCGTTCTACAAGTTTGAACTGGCCACCGCGGCCCTGTTCGACCTTGGGGTGTTCTTGGCGGTTGTCGGGGCTGTGATGCTGTCGCTGGAAAGCTTCTCGCGACTGGCCCGCCGCGCCGATAGCGCCGAGAACGAGCACCCGATGGACATTGACCCGTCGCGCGCTGTGTCCGCAGAGGGCAGCACAGATATGAAAGAGGGCAACTAAAATGGAATTGCTTGTCGCCTCCGCAATCGGCGTGTTGACCACCGCCGGGGTCTATCTGACCCTGCGGCTTAGAACCTTTCCGGTGATTTTGGGCATGTCCCTTTTGACCTATGCCGTGAACGTCTTTCTGTTTGCGTCCGGTCGCCTGACCATCGGTGCGCCTCCCATCCTCAGCGATGGCGCGACGACCTACACCGACCCCCTGCCCCAAGCGCTTGTGCTGACGGCGATTGTGATCTCGTTCGGGATGACGGCGGTTGTCGTGATGATCAGCCTTGGCGCCTATCTGGGCTCGGACGACGACCATGTCGACGATCCGATTGAGGCCGCCGGTTCGGAGGTTCGCAAATGACCCACTGGATCATTCTTCCTATTGTTCTGCCGGCGTTTCTGGCCCCGTTCATCGTGCTGGCTGCGCGGTATCATATCGGGATTCAGCGCGTCTTTTCCGTGGCAGGTGTGCTTGCCCTGATCGGGCTGGCGGCCAGTCTGGTGTGGCAGGTGTCCGACGGATCGGTCATCTATTACCGCCTCAGCAACTGGGCCGCGCCCTTTGGCATCGTTCTGGTCGGGGACCGTTTGTCGACACTGATGGTGTTGCTGACCGCTGTTCTGGCCCTGTTTGTTCTGCTCTATGCCATCGGGTCGGACTGGGACAAACGCGGGCGCAACTTTCACGCCCTGTTCCAGTTTCAGTTGATGGGGATTTTGGGGGCCTTCCTGACAGGGGACATCTTTAACCTGTTTGTGTTCTTCGAAATCCTGCTGATCGCGTCCTATGGTCTGATGATCCATGCGGGCGGGAACGAGCGTCTGCGCGCAGGTGTGCAATATGTTCTGTTCAACCTGATCGGCTCGACCCTGTTCCTGTTTGCACTGGGCGCGCTCTATGCCGAGACGGGGACCTTGAACATGGCGGACCTCGCCGTGCGTGTCCAAGGGGTCGGCCCCGAGGAAACCGCAGGCATCCGCATCGCGGCGGTTCTGTTGCTGTTGGTCTTTGCGATCAAGGCGGCAGTCGTGCCCCTGCACTTCTGGCTACCGTCCAGCTATGCCGAGGCCCCCGCGCCCGTCGCGGCCCTGTTTGCGATCATGACCAAGGTCGGCGCCTATGCCATCATCCGCGTCTACACCATGATCTTCCCGCCCGAGCTTGAGGCGACGGCGGGCCTGTTTGGCGTCTGGCTGTTGCCCGCTGCACTGGTGTCCTTGGCCATCGGGATGATCGGCGTTCTGGCCGCGCGCAAACTGGACCGTCTGATCGCGTTTTCGATCATCGGCTCTATGGGCATGGTGATGATCGCGATTTCGCTGTTCACACCCGAAGGTATCGCCGCCGCCCTGTACTATATCGTCCACTCGACGCTTGCGGGCGCGGCCCTGTTCCTGATTGCGGATCTGGTGCGCACGGGTCGCGGTAACCTTGATCTGACGGCGCAACCGCCCATGGCAGGGACCTATATGACCGCAGGTCTGTTCTTTGTCGGTGCGATTGCGATGGCAGGTCTGCCGCCGCTGTCGGGCTTTTTGGGCAAACTGCTGGTGCTGGATGCGTCCTATGACAGCGCGTTGATGGTTTGGGTCTGGGCGATTGTCCTAGGTGCCAGCCTGATTAGCGTGGTGGGTTTCGCCCGCGCCGGTAGTGTGGTGTTCTGGAAGGCCCTTGGCACGCCCGAAACAGCCCCCGTCGAGGGGACCCAGCGCCCGAGCACCCTTAGCTATGCGGCGGTGGGTGGTCTGTTTGCCCTGTTGATCGCACACACGGTCTTTGCCGGTAAGGTGCATGGCTATACAACGGAAATCGCGGCCGAACTGTTCGCCCACGACACCTATTTGTCCACCGTTCTGGACACGCCGGGCAAGCTGAGCGACGCCAAAGAGGGGGATCACTAAGATGGTACGCGTGTACAACTGGCTCTTTCCGCACCCGCTCCTGACCCTGATTTTGGCGGTTGTGTGGGTTCTGCTGCAAAACGATGTCACCGCAGGCATGGTGGTCTTCGGCATCATCCTTGGGATCATCATTCCGCGTATCACCGCGGTCTGGTGGCCCGACCGCCCCAAGTCGTTCCGCATGGGCAAAATGTTCACCTACAGCCTGATGGTGCTTTGGGACATCGTTGTCTCTAACATCCATGTCGCATGGATCGTGATCACTGTGCCCAACGCCAAGCTGCGCCCTGCGTGGATCGTGATCCCGCTGGACGTCAAACACCCCGAGGCGATCACCGTCCTTGCGGGCACCATCACTCTGACGCCGGGTACCGTGTCGGCGGACCTGTCCAGCCAAGGCAACAGCCTCTTGGTGCATGTCCTGCACACCGACGATCCCGACGCGGTGCGTGATGACATCAAAAACCGCTACGAACGCCGCCTATTGGAGATCTTCTCATGACAAGCGCCGACGGACTGTTTGAAATCGCCCTCATCATCGCGTTGATCGCGCTGGCGGCGGGCCAAATCCTGTCGATGGCACGTCTGGTGATCGGCCCGACGGTCGCCGACCGCATCCTTGCGCTGGACACGATGGTGATCAACGCGCTTGGCCTGATTGTCGTGCTGGGCATCTACCAAGGCGTAAAGGTCTATTTCGAGGTGGCCCTTTTGGTTGCGATGCTGGGCTTTGTGTCGACCGTCGCTCTGGCGCGCTTTATTCTGCGGGGAGATATCATCGAATGACCCTTTCCACGATTGCTACACTCGGGGCGGCCCTGTCGCTGTTGATCGGTTCCGGCTTTGTCTTGGTCGGGGTTGTCGGCCTGTTGAAATTCGACGATCCGATGACCCGCCTGCATGCCCCCACCAAGGTCGGCACCATGGGCATTGGCATGTTGCTCTTGGCCTCGTTGCTGGCCTCGCTGGCCAAGGGTGAACCGTCGATCCACGAACTGCTGATCATGGCGTTTTTGTTCGTGACCGCACCGGTCTCGGCCAACTTTATCGCCAAGGTGACGATCCATCGCCGCACGTGCGAAACCCCGCCTGCCCCGCAAAAGGACAGCACGTGGTCCACGCTGGACACACCCGACACCTGATTGGGGCGACCCGCCTGATTTGAGAGATACCCGGCCCGTTTCGTGGCCGGGTATTTTCGTTTCATATGGGTGCAGTGGCGCATGGCAGTAAAAACGTTGACAAATCATCAGCGTTTTGCGACTTTAATCGAGACACCTCTCTATTCGGGACCCCGATTTGTCCGCCGACCCCGCGCCAATCACCACATCACCACCCCGCCCGACGGAACCGGTCATCCTGCCACTGGGACGGGACGGATGGTTGGTGAGCTTTCACCTGACGATGGAACCATGGGTGCCCGACGCGGTGCAAATGTTGGTTGCGCGGGCCAGTGCAAACCCGCCCACAGGCGTCACGGGCGTTTCGCCCTGCTTGGGGTCGGTCTTGTTCACCTATGATCCCGATGCCTCGGACCGAATGACGGTGCGTGCGGGGATTGCGGAAATCCTGCGCAACACGGATTGGCGGGGCGCAACGCCGATCCCTGCCCCAACGGTCTGGCATCTGCCCACCGCGTTTGGCGGCGATCACGGGCCGGACCTGAACGCCGTTGCGGGCTTGACGGGTCTCGGCCCCGACGCGGTTGTACGCATGATCACCGACACGCCCCTGCGCGTTCTGGCCATCGGGTTCGCCCCGGGTCAACCCTATCTGGGCCTGTTGCCGGAGGCCCTGAACCTGCCGCGCATGTCCGAAATCAATCCGCAGGTGCCTTATGGCGCGATTGCATTGGCGATTTCGCAACTGGTGCTGTTTGCCAATCCGTCCCCGACCGGTTGGCGTCAGGTCGCGCGCACCGCGTTTCGCCCTTATCAGCCCGATGCGCCCGCCCCCCTGCCCCTGTCTGCGGGGGATGAGGTCCGCCTGATCCCCGTCGGTGCCGGTGAGATGGACGCGCTCTTGTCATCAGGCGATCCCATGGGCGGCGCGCGCCAAGAGGTGCGGGGATGAGCGATCTGATCCTGATCCAGACCGCACCGGGGCACAGCATTCAGGACCTTGGACGGTCCGGTCTGCGCAACATGGGCCTGTCACGGGGCGGCGCGGCGGATCCGTTGGCATTGCATGAGGCGGCTGCGTTGCTGGGCCATCGTGCGCCGGTTGCGGCACTGGAAATGGCGGGAATGGGCGGCACGTTTGCCGTCACCGCCCCGACCCGCATCGCCCTGACCGGTGCCCCGATGCGCGCCAAGATCGGCACGCGCGACATCCAGTGGAACGCCAGCCACACCCTGCATCCCGGTGAGCATCTGATCATCGGCGCGGTGACGGCGGGGACCTATGGCTATCTCACTGCGGCGGGCGGGTTCGCCACGCCCGAGGTTTTGAACAGCCGCTCAACCCACCGCACCGCCGGATTGATCTTTGACCTTCAGGACGGGATGCGCCTGCCCCTGTTGCCCGACCCGAATGCGGATGCGTCACCGATGGGTTTGCGCCCCGACAACCGGTTTGAGGGTGGCGATATCCGGTTCATTGCGGGACCGCAGACCGACCTGTTCGGGATCGAGACCCTAACGCGGTTTCAGGCCACCGCATTCACCCGATCCGCCACCGCCAACCGTCAGGGCGTGCGCCTTGATGCGGACACCGCCCCGTTTCGCGCCGATATGCCCGACGGGTTTTTGTCGGATTTCATCCTTGAGGGCGATCTGCAGATGACCGGCGACGGGCGACCCTATGTGTTGCTGTGCGAATGCCAGACCATCGGCGGCTATCCCCGTATCGGCACGGTGATCGACGCCGATCTGCCCCGCATCGCGCAGGCCCCGATGGGCGCGAGCCTGCGGTTCCGGATGATCACACTGGATCAGGCCGACGATATCGCCGCCCGATACGCCAAGGACATTGCGGCCCTTTCCCGCCGCGCCACCCCATTGATCCGCGATCCCGCAACCATCCCTGACCTGTTGTCCTATCAACTGATCAGCGGGATGATCACGGGCCATGAACCAGAGGAGCAGATATGATCACTGTCGACCTGAATTCCGACATCGGTGAGGGCTATGGCCCGTGGGACAAGGGCGATGATGCCGCCCTGATGCGGGTGATTTCCTCGGCCAATATCGCCTGTGGCTTTCACGCGGGCGATCCCGATGTGATGGCTCGCACGATGCGCTTGGCCGTTGAAAACGGGGTCGGCATCGGCGCGCATCCGGGATTTGACGACAAACAGGGGTTCGGACGGCGGCGCCTACCGCTGAGCCACGCCGAAATCACCAACATGATCACCTATCAACTGGGCGCGGCACAGGCGATGGCCCGCGCGGCGGGGGGCGAGGTGCGGCATTTCAAGCTGCACGGCGCGCTATCCAATATGGCGTCCGAAGACGCGGAATTGGCGCGGGTGTGCTATCAGGCGGCCCTGTCCGTTGCGCCCGACATCATCATCATGGGCTTGGCAGCAACCGCGATGGAGGTGGTTGTTCGCGATCTGGGATGCCGTTGGGCGGGCGAAATCTTTGCCGATCGGGCGTATAATGATGACGCGACACTGGTCGATCGGTCGATCGAGGGATCGGTCCTGCACGAGCCGGCGCTGATCACGCCCCGCATTCTGGACATGCTGCGCCATCAGGCGATCATCACCCACAGCGGCAAGCACATCCCCTGTCAAATCGATACGGTCTGCGTGCACGGCGATACGGCGGGGGCGTTGTCGATGGCACAGTCCCTGCGCGCGGGGTTAGAGGACGCGGGCGTCACTGTCGCGCCGTTCAAGGGCTAGGCAAAAACGAAAGACGGGGACCGAATGGCCCCCGTTTTCTTGCGCCGGCCCCGAACAGGGCCGGCAAGCTGTCAGATATGTCCGTCCGGATTAGTCGTCGTCGTCAGCCAGATCCAGTGCTTCAAAAATCGCAGCGGCGCGAGCGTTGACAGCGCCACCGTCGAACGACGTCACAGCGCCATCTACCGGCAGACCGGCGTTGCGGCCGTGGTCAGCAGCAGCCAGCTCAGCAAAGATTTCAGCAGCGCGCAGGTTGCTGACGTTGCTCGACGAAACCGAGATGTTCGAGGGCGACACGGCCTCTTCGACGACGTATTTCGACAGACCTTCGTTAAAGCCGTCCGATTCCAGCGTCAGTTGTGCGTGGATTTCTGCGGCGCGGGCGTTGGCGAAACCGGGGGCTTTGACACCTTCGGCGAAAGCCGGAGCAGCAACAGAAGCGATCAGGGCGGAAGCAAGTACGATGTTTTTCATTTCAATTCTCCAATGTCTGGGTCATGCGGACTGTGCCGCGTTCATGACATCGATTTGGGTTTTGAAATTGAAACATCAATGCACAGGAGCGTGAGCGATGTCGCTTTATTTGTGCACATACGCACCATTGATGTGAAGTTCCTGCAATCCCCGCGCCCGTGCCTAGGTAATATCACACACTCTCACGCGCGGATGACTGATCGTAACATTTGGGGGCTATGGCCGCGCGGCGCCGCGCACGATGGCGCCCATCTGCATCAACTGTTCGGCCAACGGGTTACTTTTACGCCAGACCATGCCGATCGTGCGCCGTGGGCGGGGGGCCGGAAACCGCGCAATCGCAACATCGGCGGAGCGCGTTTCCATATCGACCGCCATATCGGGGATCAGGGTCACGCCCATCCCCGCGCCAACCATCTGCACAAGGGTCGACAGGGAACTGCCCTCCATCAACGCGCCAGGGCGCGTGGCATCCATCTGGCAAAACGACAGGGCCTGATCGCGGAAACAGTGGCCCTCTTCCAACAACAACAGGCGCATGGTTTGTAACGTCTGGGGGCTGGGCACCGGATTACCCGCGTCCTCGGCCGGACGGACAAGGACGAAATCCTCATCAAACAGCGCGAATTCTGTCAGGGTCGGTTCGGAAATCGGCAGGGCTAGGATGGCGACATCCAACCGCCCCTCTTGCAATTCGGCGATCAGGACCTCGGTCATCGCTTCGCGCAGGTGCAGATCCAGTTCCGGCAGGCGATCCGACAGGGCCGCAATGATACGCGGCAAGAGATAAGGCGCGACGGTCGGAATGACCCCCATCCGCAAACGGCCCGCCAATGGTCCCTTGGCCGCGCGGGCCAGATCGTCCAGTTCCCCTACGGCAAGCAAAATTCCGCGCGCCTTGTCCAACAGGGCCTCGCCCACCGATGTCAGACGGATTTCGCGGGCATTGCGTTCGACCAAGGCCACCCCGAACAGGGCCTCTAATTCCTTGATCTGCAAGGACAAGGCAGGTTGCGAAATCGCACAGGCATCCGCCGCACGGCCAAAATGCCGGTGCTGGGCCAACGCTTGGAAATAGCGGAGATGTTTCAGAGTCAGACCAATCATAAGCAGAACTTATCACATCCGTTAGGAAATCAAATTGGAGATAATAACACACCCCAGTTAGAGTGATTCTAGATTTCACGTCAGGATTACCTGACCGCAGCAAGGGAGAGAGCCATGGACGGCAATAATCCAGAACATCCCGTCGGGTGCCCCGTCATGCACGGCGGCAACACGGGTCACGGCAACAGCGTCACCAAATGGTGGCCGAAATCGCTGAACCTCGACATTTTGCACCAACACGGCGCGCGCACCAATCCGATGGATCCCGATTACAACCACCGCGAGGCGGTCAAAGGGTTGGATTTCGAGGCGGTCAAAGAAGACGTCAAGGCCCTGATGACCGACAGTCAGGATTGGTGGCCTGCGGACTGGGGTCACTATGGCGGTCTGATGATCCGTCTGGCGTGGCACTCGGCAGGGTCCTACCGTCTGGCCGATGGGCGCGGTGGCGGCGGCGGCGGCAACATCCGCTTTGCCCCCCTGAACTCGTGGCCCGATAACGCCAGCCTTGATAAGGCGCGCCGCCTGCTGTGGCCGGTGAAAAAGAAATACGGCAATGCCCTGTCCTGGGCCGATCTGATCATTCTGGCCGGTACGATGGCCTATGAAGACATGGGCCTGCCCGCCTTCGGCTTTGGCTTTGGTCGCGAAGACATCTGGGGACCGGAACAGGACGTCAACTGGGGTGCGGAAAACGAATGGCTGGCGCCGTCGGAAAACCGCTATGGCGATCTGGACGACACCTCGACCCTGTATAACCCGCTGGCGGCTGTGCACATGGGTCTGATCTATGTGAACCCCGAGGGTGTGAACGGCAATCCCGATCCCGCCCGCACCGCACAACACGTGCGCGAAACCTTTGCCCGTATGGCGATGAACGACGAGGAAACCGCCGCTCTGACCTGTGGGGGTCACACGGTTGGCAAGGCCCACGGTCGCGGCGCGGTCGACAGCATCGGTCCCGAGCCCGAAGGGTGCCCCGTGCATAACCAAGGCTTTGGCTGGGACAACCCCGGTCACGACGGTAAGGCCACGAACGCCTTTACCTCGGGGATTGAGGGCGCATGGACCGCGCATCCGACCCAGTGGGACATGGGCTATTTCGACTACCTGTTCAACTATGACTGGGCCCTTGCCAAATCGCCCGCAGGCGCATGGCAGTGGGAACCGACCAACATGCCCGAGGACAAGAAACCGGTCGATCCGACCGATCCCTCGGTGCGCCGCAACCCGATCATGACGGACGCGGACATGGCGATGAAGGTCGACCCGATCTACAACGAGATCTGCCAGAAATTCATGGCCGACCCCGAGTATTTCGCCGACACCTTTGCGCGGGCTTGGTTCAAGCTGACCCACCGCGACATGGGCCCGAAGGCGAACTATTACGGCCCGAACGTCCCTGATGAGGACCTGATCTGGCAGGACCCGATCCCCGCCGGCTCGACCGATTACGACGTCGAAGCCGTCAAGGCCAAGATCGCCGACAGCGGCCTGTCCGCCGCCGAGATGATCGCAACCGCATGGGACAGCGCCCGCACCTATCGCGGCTCGGACAAGCGCGGCGGCGCGAATGGTGCTCGCATCCGTCTGGCCCCGCAAAAGGACTGGGTTGGGAATGAGCCCGAGCGTCTGGCCAAGGTTCTGGGCATTCTGGAACCCATCGCCGCCGAGGCCGGTGCATCCGTCGCGGATGTGATCGTTCTGGCCGGTAACGTGGGTCTGGAACAGGCGATCAAGGCCGCGGGTCATGACGTGGCCGTGCCCTTTGCGCCCGGTCGTGGCGATGCCACCGACGAACAGACCGATGGGCCCAGCTTTGATCCGCTGGAACCGCTGGCCTGTGGCTTCCGTAACTTCCAAAAGGAAAAATATGCGGTCGCGCCTGAGGAACTGATGCTGGACAAGGCACAGTTGCTGGGCCTGACGGCGGCCGAGATGACCGTACTGGTCGGCGGCATGCGGGTTCTGGGCACGAACTATGGCGGCACGTCCCATGGTGTGTTCACCGATCGTGTGGGCCAGTTGACGAACGACTTTTTCGTCAACCTGACCGACATGGACTATAGCTGGAACCCTGTGGACGGGGACCTCTATGAGATCCGTGATCGCAAAACCGGCGACACCAAATGGACCGCGACCAGCGCCGATCTGGTGTTTGGCTCGAACTCGATCCTGCGCGCCTACGCCGAGGTCTATGCCCAAGACGACAACGCCGAGAAATTCGTGCGCGATTTCGTCGCCGCATGGACCAAGGTGATGAACGCCGACCGGTTTGACCTTATCGCGTAACCTATCCCTCGTCCGGGCGGCCCTGCTGCCCGGACGGTTCTGTTTTATCGGGGCCAAATGTCAGACCCCAGTCATAAAGCTGCGCCAGAATGTCCGCCAACGCCCGCCCCTTGGGGGTCAGGGAATATCCCACACGGCGGCGCGCATCCTGTTTTTCCACCCGCAACACCAGCCCCGTGTGTTCGAATTCGCCCAGCTGCGCCGTCAGGACCTTGCGGCTGATGTCCGGCATCGCGCGGGTCAGTTCGAGGAAATGCATTTCCCCCGCCACCAGACAGTGCAGGACTTTGGCCGCGTGTTTGCCACCCAACAGGCGCAGCGTATCGGCCACCGGACAGTCACCGGTTTCGGGTATCGCCCACGGGCGCGACGGGTCAATCGTGTCTTTCACATCGGCCTCTGGTTACAAAAAGGTGCCTAATTGCCCGCCGTGCGCGGGCCATGTCATCTGCCCCCGAACCTAAACACGGGGGCCGCGATGACCAAGATAAACATAGATACGATTTCCATGCTGCCGCGCGGGATGCTGAACGCGTTTCTGGTGACGTGGGGGTCGGAGGCGGTTCTGATCGACACGGGCCTGCCCAAAAGCGCGCCCAAGATTGCGCGCGCCCTTGCACGGCGGAACATGGGGTGGGGCAACCTGCGTCTGATCGTGCTGACCCACGGGCATATTGACCACGCGGGTTCGGGCAAGGCCGTGGCCGACCTGTCGGGCGCGCCGGTTTTGGCCCATGTTGATGAGATGCCCTATCTGACCGGCACCCCGCCCCTGTTACGGCCCAGTGGCCTGTTCGGGCGGCTCTTCAAACGGACCGGTTTGATTAACCAGCCGTTTCCACACGTCACCCCTGACATCCGGATGGACGAGGACGACATGGACCTGTCGGGTTTTGGCCTGCCCGCGCGTGTGCTGCATACGTCCGGCCATACGCCGGGGTCCATTTCGGTACTGATGAATGACGGACGGGTGTTTGCGGGTGATCTGGCCGCATCGGGCATTGCCCTTGGCGGGCTGATCCTGCGCGGCCGCCCGAAATCCCCCCCGTTCGAAGAGGACCGCGCCGCCGTTGCCACGTCACTCGACCGGTTGCTGACCCTTGGCGGACGGGAATTCCTGCTGGGCCATGGTGGTCCATTGCCCGCATCCGCGATCAAAAGCCACATTGCAAATCTGACTTAGCCCCCTCAAAACGCATCCAGAAATTCGCGCCCTTGGCCCCGCGGGTGGCCGAGGGCTTTTTCGTCTTGAAACACGCGGGATATTGCATCGGCAGGCCAATTGGTATACAGCCGCATACAAACGGGATGCGCACCTTGCAGAAGATTCTATTGGGTGGCATTCACACCGCATCTAACTCTAAATCGCTGGGATCGTCATGAGCTTGTACACAGACTACCTGATTGAGATTGAAAATCGTAAAGAGCAAGGGTTGCACCCCAAGCCCATCGACGATGGCGCACTGGTTGCGGAACTGATCGAACAGATCAAGGACACCGGCAACGAGCACCGCGAAGCGTCGCTGAACTTTTTCATTTATAACACCCTGCCCGGCACGACCAGCGCCGCAGGCGTTAAGGCCAAGTTCCTGAAAGAGATCATTCTGGGTCAGGAAGAAGTCGCCGAAATCACCCCCGAGTTTGCATTCGAACTGCTGTCGCACATGAAGGGCGGCCCGTCGGTTGAGGTTCTGCTGGACCTTGCCCTTGGTGATGACGCCGCGACCGCCGCACAGGCCGCCGAGGTTCTGAAGACTCAGGTGTTCCTGTACGAGGCCGACACCGACCGTCTGGACGCGGCCTATAAGGCTGGTAATGCGGTCGCCAAAGACCTGCTGGAAAGCTACGCCAAGGCAGAATTCTTTACCAAGCTGCCCGAGATCGAAGAAGAGATCAAAGTCGTCACCTATATCGCCGCCGAAGGTGATATCTCGACCGACCTTCTGTCGCCCGGTGCCGAGGCGCACAGCCGCGCCGACCGTGAACTGCACGGCAAATGCATGATCACCCCCGAAGCACAGGCAGAAATCCAAGAGCTGCAAAAAGCCAACCCCGATGCCCGCGTGATGCTGATCGCGGAAAAAGGCACCATGGGTGTGGGCTCGTCCCGTATGTCGGGCGTGAACAACGTTGCGCTCTGGACCGGCAAACAGGCATCGCCCTATGTGCCCTTCGTCAACATCGCACCGGTTGTGGCCGGCACCAACGGCATTTCGCCGATCTTCCTGACCACCGTTGGCGTGACCGGCGGCATCGGCATCGACCTGAAAAACTGGGTTCGTAAGGTCGACGCAGACGGCAAAACCGTTCTGGACGAAAACGGCGATCCGGTTCTGGAGCAAGCCTATTCGGTTGAGACCGGCAAGGTTCTGACGATCAACACCAAGGACAAAAAGCTGTACGATGCGGATGGCACCGAACTGGTCGATATCGCCGCGTCGCTGACCCCGCAAAAGGTTGAGTTCATCAAGGCGGGTGGCTCTTACGCCGTGGTCTTTGGCAAAAAGCTGCAGACATTCGCGGCCGAGGCCCTGGGCCAAGAGCTCAAGTCCGCCTATGCGCCGTCCAAAGAAGTGTCGGTTGAGGGCCAAGGCCTGACCGCGGTTGAAAAGATCTTTAACCGCAACGCCCGCGGCACCACGCCGGGCAAGACCCTGCACGCCGGTTCGGACGTGCGCGTCAAGGTCAACGTCGTCGGCTCGCAGGACACCACCGGTCCGATGACCGCGCAAGAGCTGGAGGCGATGGCCGCCACCGTGATCTCGCCGTCGCTGGACGCGGGGTATCAGTCGGGCTGTCACACAGCGTCGGTTTGGGACAAAAAGGCGCAGGCCAACATCCCCAAACTGATGTCCTTCATGAACAACTTTGGTCTGATCACCGCGCGTGACCCCAAGGGCGAATACCACGCCATGACCGACGTTATCCACAAGGTGCTGAACGACATCACCGTGGATGACTGGGACATCATCATCGGCGGCGACAGCCACACCCGTATGTCCAAAGGCGTTGCTTTTGGTGCGGACTCGGGCACGGTTGCTCTGGCACTGGCCACGGGTGAGGCGACCATGCCGATCCCCGAGTCGGTCAAAGTGACGTTCAAAGGCAAAATGGCCGACTGGATGGACTTCCGTGACGTGGTCCACGCCACGCAGGCACAGATGCTGCAGCAACACGGCGACAACGTCTTCCAAGGCCGCGTCATCGAAGTGCACATCGGCACCCTTCTGGCCGACCAAGCCTTCACCTTCACCGACTGGACGGCCGAGATGAAGGCCAAGGCGTCGATCTGTATCTCCAACGACGAGACGTTGATCGGGTCGCTGGAACTGGCCAAGTCGCGCATCCAGGTGATGATCGACAAGGGCATGGATAACCAAGCCAAGACCCTGCAAGGTCTGATCGACAAAGCGGACAAGCGTATCGCCGAAATCACCTCGGGTGAAAAACCCGCGCTGACGCCGGATGACAATGCGAACTACTTTGCCGAGGTTGTCGTCGATCTGGACCAGATCATCGAACCGATGATCGCCGACCCCGACGTCAACAACGCCGATGTGTCCAAGCGTTACACCCACGACACCATCCGTCCGATTTCCTACTATGCAGCGGACAAAAAGGTCGATCTGGGCTTTGTCGGCTCGTGCATGGTGCACAAGGGCGACATCAAGATCGTGGCGCAGATGCTGAAGAACCTCGAAGTCGCCAACGGCAAGGTCGAGTTCAAGGCACCGCTGGTTGTGGCCGCCCCGACCTACAACATCATTGATGAGCTGAAGGCCGAAGGCGACTGGGAAATCCTGCAGAAATACTCGGGCTTTGAGTTCGACGATCTGTTCCCCAAGGCACAGGCCCGTACCGAGTACGAGAACATCCTGTATCTTGAGCGTCCCGGCTGTAACCTCTGCATGGGCAACCAGGAAAAGGCCGCCAAGGGCGACACCGTTCTGGCCACCTCGACCCGCCTGTTCCAAGGCCGCGTCGTCGGCGACTTGCCCGAGAAGAAGGGTGAATCGCTGCTGGGGTCGACCCCGGTTGTGGTTCTGTCGGCGATCCTGGGTCGTACGCCCACGCTGGACGAATACAAGGACGCTGTTGAAGGCATCGACCTGACCAAATTCGCCCCGCCGATGGAAAAGAACCCCGCGACGAAATCGGCCCACTTCTAAGGTCCGAGCGATAAGACAACAAAGGCCGCGTGTTTCACGCGGCCTTTTCCTTTGGGTCAATGGTGGTGTTCGTGGGTCCGGTCGTGCGGGGTATGCGCCGTATTGCGGACCAGTTCATAATGCACCTCGGGCAGATTTGGACCCTGATGCAGCTTGCGCACCGCCTCAATCACAAGGCCGCCGGCCACCGTGCGCCGTGAATGTAGGCGTTGCGCATCGGCCCATGTGGCGACCTTGAACCGTTCAAACCACAACTCCGCATCCTGAATGTCGCGCGACAGGGTCCAACGCGCCGCCCCGTCACGGATACGATTGCGCCGCTTTTCACGCATGACGGACAGAAATTCGGGAACGTCCTCCTCGCGGATGCGATAGGTGATCGTGGTCAGGATCGGTCCGCTTTTCATCACCATATCGACCTTGGGCTGGGGTGGCTTCCAGTCCGATTGCGGGTCCAACCCGAACCCGTCGGGTTCCTTGATCCGCAGGAACAGACCAATGCCCGCCCCCGCCACCATCAGAGCAGCCGCCGAAAACAGGGCGGCAGGCGTGCCATATCCGCCTGCGATCATCCCCCAAATCAGACTCCCCAACGCGTTCCCGCCAAACACAAAGGTCTGGTAGATGCCGATGCTGCGGCTGATGACCCAGCGGGGCGAGGACACTTGGTTCGTGGACCCGAATGTCACCTGAACAAGTATCCAGCACATGCCGGTCATACAGGCGGCAATCAGCGATAGAATGATCGACGGGCTAAGACCCAGAACAACCATCCCCACGGCATAGGTCACAAACGCCCCCGCCAGATAGCGTTCGACCGGAATGAGACGGCGCAGGGTCTGGGACAGCACCGCCGCCGCCACCGCCCCGATGCCGAACGCCCCCAGCAGAAAGCCGTAAACCTGCGGGCCGCCCTGCAACACATCGCGCGCCACAAGCGGCAGCATCGCCATCACCGCAATAGCCGCGATGTTGAACACGCAAGAGCGCAAGATCACCGTCAACAAGGTCGGCGACAGGGCAATATAGCGCAGACCGGCCAAGATCGCGCTGCCGAACGGTTCGGGCGGCAGGTCGTGGGACGGCTTTGCGATTTTCCACCGGCTGGCCACGAACAGAACGCTGATGTTGCTGATCGCGGCGACGACAAAGGCCAAGAACGCCCCGACCGACGCCACCAACGCACCGCCCAGTGCGGGCCCGAGGCTGCGGGCGATATTCAGGTTGCCGGTGTTGATCGCAAAGGCGGCGGGGGTCTTGTCGCGCTCAAAGAACTCGAACACCATCGACTGCCAGCCCGGATAATAAAGGGCCCGCCCCGCCCCCACGGCCAGCGTGCTCAGCAACAACAGCGACGGCGTCAGCGCCTCAAAATAGGCGGCGACGGCAACGGCGGTGAATACGATCATCAAAAATGACTGCGCCCACAGCACCATGACCTTTTGGCCGACACGATCGGACAAAGTGCCCCCCGGCAAAGACAACAACATCACCGGCAGGGCAACCGACGCTTGGACCAATGCGACCTGTTCCGGTGTACCGCCCAGCGAGACCATCAACCAAGACGCCCCCACCAGTTGGATTTGCCAGCCGAAATTGGCCGACAATCCGGCCAACCAATAGATCAAAAAGCCGCGGTTCTTGAGGGGATCGAACGGCGAGGTTTTGGGCGAGGAGCTTATTTTTCTTATCCTTTTCGGGTGTGACCCAAAACTAGCGCCGCCCCATTCACCCGTCGAGAGCGCGGAAACGCGGATATAGCCCGATCCTTTATGCCGCATAGCCAAAGACGATATCGCGACCACATGCAGGGCGGCTAGGATAGGGGCGCACGACCGCAGTCGGGGGGACGGCGGAGCCTGCACAAACGGGGGGAGTTCATGGTTCTGGCACGAGAAGTGCGTTTTTGGCCGCAACGCAGCATGGCCGCGCCATTTGGGCGCGCGCGGTGCTGATCCTAGTGCCTGAAACAGACGGAAGACCCAAACTATGAACGCCCATTCCCCCGCCCCTGACGAGATTGCCGTGCCGCCGCTGGACAAGATTTTTCGCGCCAAAAGCGTGGCGATCGTCGGTGCCTCGCCCAAGCCGGGCGCGCGTAACCGGATCGTGAAAATCCTGATCAAGCACGGGTTTGAGGGGCGCATCTATCCCGTCTCGCCCAGCGCGGAGGAGGTTGAGGGCCACAAGGCCTATAAAACCCTCGCCGATCTGCCCGAGGTGCCCGATGTTGCCCTGATCATCACGCCCGCCGCCACGGTTCCGGGTCTGATTGAGGAATGCGGCGCCAAGGGCATCGCCTGTGCGATCGTCTATAGCGCAGGCTTTGAAGAGGTTGAGGGCGGGCATGAACTGGCCGCGAAACTGAAAGAGGCGGCGAACAAAAACAACGTTCATGTCCTTGGCCCAAATGGTCAGGGCGTATGGTCGGTTCAGGCAAAGACGATGCTGACCTTTGGTGCGGCGGCGTTCGGGCTGGAAAACCTGCGCCACGCCCCGATTGCCGTCGTGTCGCAATCCGGCGCGCTGATGGGGGCGATTGGCGCGCATCTGCAACGCACGGGCCTTGGGTGTTCCTATATCGTATCCGTCGGGAACGAGACCTGCATGGATGCGCTGGACGCGCTCAGCTGGGTCGTGGAACAGGACGACGTGCGCGTTGTGGGTCTGTACCTAGAGGGTCTGGACAACGCCGCGCGACTGTTGCGCATCGCGGCCCGCGCCCGTGAACGCGGCATCCAGATCGTCACGCTAAAGGCCGGTCGATCGGCATTCGGCCAAGAGGCGACCGCGTCGCATACCGGCAAAATCGCCTCGCCCCATGCGATCTATACCGACGTTCTGGAGCAGGCGGGTGTGATCATGGTCGACAGTCTGGGTGAGGCCATGGCGGCGGTTGAGGTTCTGTCCTTCATGCCGAACCCGCGTGTATCCGACGATCCCCTGTCCGGCATCGCCGTGATGAGTTCCTCTGGCGGGGCGGGCGCCCTGTTGGCCGACCATAGCGACGAGCGCGACCTGCCCATGTCCACGTTCAGCGACGACGCCGCCGCAAAGCTACAGGAAATCCTGCCCGAATTCGCACGCAAGGCAAACCCCGTCGACCTCACTGGTCAAATCCGCCAGTTCCCGAACCTGTTTCGCGACACTCTGGCCGTTCTGGGCGCCGATGCGCGGACCGAGGCCATCGTGGTGCAATTCGCGTCCAGCGGCATGAAAGACCTGATCGACAATGGCGATGCCTTCAAACAAGCCGCCCGCGAGAGTGGCCTGCCCTTGATCATCACCTTTGCGATGGAAAAGGTGTCGACCGAATTGAAGATGGAATTCATGGAGGCGGGAATCCTCATCTCCGACGATCCGTCCAACACCATGCGTGCGCTGCGCTGGCTGTATGACCGTCAGCGGTTCCAGAACATCACTGTGGCCCTGCCCGACACGTCGTCATCCCCCCTGTCCGTCCCCCAGACATGGGATGAGATGATGGAGTATCTGGACACATCCGCGATCACGCCTGCCAAATGGACCCTGTTGCAACCGGGTGTGTCGGCGGTCGAGGGATGCAAGGATCTGAACTATCCGTTGGTGGTCAAGGTTCTGCCCGACGCGGCCGAACACAAGACCGAACTGGGTCTGGTCAAGCTCAAGGTCCAAACACCCGAGGACGTGGATGCCCACGCCGCCGAATTCCGCAAAATCCTGAGCAACCCCGATCTGCCGGTTCTAGTTCAGGAAATGGTCACGGACGGCGTCGAGGTCGTCCTGTCCTGTCTGGGCAACACCGATTTCGGTCCGGTTCTGTCGATTGGCTCGGGCGGCGTTGCGGTGGAACTCTATCGGGACATCACCTATCTGGCCCTCCCCGTCACCCGCGAACAGGTCGAACAGGCCCTGAAACGCCTGAAACTGTGGACCCTGCTCGAAGGGTTCCGTGGCGCGCCCGCCGCAGACACCGGGGCATTGATCACGGCGGCGGTCGAATTCGGCAACACCATCCTGCGCACCCCCGACCTTGCCGAGGCCGAGGTGAACCCCGTTCTGGTTCGCCCCAACGGTCAGGGTCTGGTCGCGGTGGACTTCCTCGGGACCGCCAAAGACGCCTAATTCCCAAGCGCAAAACAGGAACACCCATAGGCTGGCGGCATGTTCGCCAGCCTTTTGTCGTTTCCCTGTGGCCCTCGGTCGCAGACCCCGCTAGACCGGCCCCATACACGACAAAGGCTCAGACGTGATCGACCCGCATTTCCATAACGTATTCCGAAGGTTCCCGTGATGGGGAACTGGTTCGGATACGCGCTTGGGGCGGTTCTGGGAATCATTGGCGGCATCGTGATGCAAGCCATCGGCAGTCCCCTGCCGTGGTACATCGGCCCCCTGATGTTCAACGCCATCCCTGCCCTTGCCGGTGTGCCTGTGCGCGGGCTGAACATGCTGCGCCCTGTGGCCCTGCCGGTGCTGGGGGTCGTTTTGGGGTCGGCATTCCTGCCGGACATTTTTGCCAACGCAGGCGCGTTTGTCTTTGCCCTGTCGCTGATCCCCGTGTTCATCGTCGCCTCAACCTCGGTCAATTACCTGTATTACCGGCGGGTGGCGCATCTCGACCCGATCACATCCTACCTGTCCAGTGTTCCTGGCGGTCTGAACGACATGGTCCTGATGGGCGAACAGAGCGGCGGAGATTCCCGCCAGATCGCCCTGTCCCATTCGCTTCGGGTGATTGTGTCGGTGGTCGGCATCGCGGTTCTGGTGGTTCTGATTGCGGGCGATCAGACCGGTCAGGCGGGCGAACGGGGTCTGGTGGCCTTTGGTGAGGTGCCGCCACTTGAACTGTTGATCCTGCTTGGCTGTGCTGCGTTCGGGCCGTTGGCGGGGCGCTTGTTGCGCATCCCCGCGCGGGCCATTCTGGGCGCGCTGATCCTAAGCGCGATTGCCCACCTCACCGAAATCGTTCACTCTGCGCCGCCCACCACGATTTCACGCGCGGCCCAGCTGGTTCTGGGCGGGGCCGTCGGGGCAAGTTTTGCGGGCATGCACCTGCGGGTCGTCGCCCGCAGCATCATGCACGGCCTGATTGCCGCCGTTCTGGCGATCTGTGTCTCGGGCAGTATCGCGTTGATTGCCTATCTGGCGGGGGGGATGGATTTCTTTGCCTCCCTGCTCAGCTATGCGCCCGGCGGTTTGATGGAGATGAGCCTCTTGGCCCTCGCCATCAACCAGAGCGTCGCCTTTGTGACGATCGCGCATACGATGCGCTATGTCATCGTGATGTTCACCGCGATCTTCATTTTCAATCTGCTGCACAAACGCGATTAGGCGGCCCGCAGGGTCACATCGCCAACCCGCTCATAAAGGGTGGCCAGAAAACTGACGGACGCACCCATGCCCAACTCTCGTGCGGCGGTCTCATAAATCGCCCGCACCTCACCCAGCATCAGGGTCGTCACCCCGTGTTTGAGGTTCAGTTCCTCAAGCTTGCGCATCGCGTCAATCGCATCGCCAAGGGTTGTGGCAGACGCGCGGCCCGTGGACAGCTCATCCAGAATGTTTTCGCATTCGCGGTTCCACGCCGATCCGTTGTTCAGAATGCGCCCGAAATCGGTCAGGTCCATCCCCATCTTGGCGGCGACTGACAGGATTTCATAGGCAACCGCACGGTTCGCCGCCGCCAGTGCCGTGATCGTCAGCGCGGTCACATCACTGTCCGTGACACGGTCGAACGTGTCCATGAAACGCACACCGGTTGCCTGTTCCATGAACGGCATCACGTGGTCGAGACCCGCGTGATCACCGATTATGTTGATGTTCATCTGAACGGCGGCGCGCCCCAAGGCCGACAAGGGCATCGGCACACCCGCCGCAATCCCCAGTTCCAACGCCTGATTATTGTCCTTCAGCATCAGGGTCAGGGCAAAATCCCCGACCGAACGCTCGGCGATAATCGCGGGCAGAACTGTACGACAGGTAAAGTTGCCTGCCACACCGGCCTCCAATGCGGGGGTCAGTTCGCCCATCGGCACCCCCAACCGCACCGCCAACGCCGCAAGTTCAAGCGTCGCCACGCGGAACACCATGTTCATCATGTTGTTCAGGGTTTTGACGGACTGGGCATCCCCCGCCACGCCGCTTGCGCGATAGATTTTCGACGTCATGGCACGTAGGGCGGGCATGGCGCGCGCTTGGGCCCCGTCATCGCCCGACAGCATGATCGTGATCGTACCACCGACTGCGCTTGGCACACCGCCCGCGACCGGAGCGTCCAACATATCAACACCTTGCGCGGCCAGACGGATCGCCATGTCACGGGTTTCTGCCCCCACGCCACTGGTCTGATCAATCACGATCTTGCCGGGGGCGAGACCGCCCACCAGACCACCGTCGCCAAAGATCGCGGTCTCGACATTGCTGCTTCGGGGGAGGCACAGGAAAACGATATCACAGGCCCGCGCCATATCCGGCAGGGACGTCGCGGGCGTCGCGCCATACTCGGCAAAGCGCGCCATGGCTTCAGGGTTCAGATCCCACACCATCAGGTCGTGATCCGCCACCAACCAACGCGCCAGCGCGCCCCCCATAGCCCCAAGGCCGACATAACCGATTTTCATAACGTTTCCTCGTCTCTCACCCTGCGCTGATTGTGGTGCATTATGCAACGACACCGGGCGCGTTCGTGGGGGGCTTCGCAATCGACATGCCAATGGTGGAAAGACGGCATTTTGGCATGGCAAGTGCGTCTCCACCGCCCTAGACAGAGGGTGTGCCGGCGCAACGAACACTGGCATGGGCCCCTCTGTGACGGAGGAGACGCGGGAAACCGCAAACAACGGGACATTTCACCCTGTTCCGTGCCCATCAGGAGAGGAAATAGAAATGAAACACGTCAAACGCGCCCTGCTGTGTGGTGGTATCGCTCTGGCCGTTGCCAGCACCGCCTCGGCTGAAACCTACCGGTTCTCAAGCTGGAACGCCCCGACCGAGCCGACGACCCAAGCCAACGACCAGTTCATCAAAGACCTTGAGGCCGCCACGAATGGCGACATCACGTTCCAGCATTTCACCGGTGGTGCGATCATGCCGCCGAAATCCCACCTGCAAGGCATCGGTGATGGCGTTGCACAAATCGGTCAGACGACCGTGGGCTATACCCCGTCGGACCTGCCGATCAACGCCTCGATTGCCGGCTTTGGCTTTATCGAACCCGATCCAATCGCGATTGGCGCGGCCTATGCCGACTGGATCATGCACGACCCCGCCGCTCAGGCCGAATGGCACGGCCACAACGTGATCCCGATGGCGGGCTTTTCGACCCCCGAATACTCGCTGATGTGCAACACTGCCGAACCGGTGACCGAGCTTGAGCATATGAAGGGCCTCAAGGTCCGCGCCTATGGCCTGATCGGCGCATTGGTGACCGATCTGGGTGGTGTCCCCGTTGGCATGCCCGCCTCCGAGGCCTATCAGGCGCTGCAAACCGGCGCGCTGGACTGCGCCTCGCTCAGCGCGAACTGGCTGCGCGACGGCAACCTCCAAGAAGTGTCGAACTCGACCACGCTGACACGCTGGACGCCTGCGTTCAACTCGCCCCAGATGACCATCAACAAAGACTGGTGGATGGGCCTGACAGACGAACAGCGCGGCATCATCTTTGAACTGGCCGCCCGCACACAGGCCCGCGCACACATCATGTACGCGGAATCGGCAAGCAGTGCCCTCGCCAACGCCCTCGAAACCGGCCAAACGATTGAGGTCGAACCGGCAGACAGCCTGCAGAACGCCGTTCAGGCATGGATCGACAACGGTGTGGGCGATATGATCGGCATCGCGCGCGACACCTACAAGATCGAAAACCCGCAGGCGGTGTTTGACTCCTTTGAACCCTATGTCACCAAATGGGGCGCCTTGGTGGATGGCCTGAACGACCGCAACGACGAAGAAGAACTGACCAAGCTGCTGCTGGACAACATGTTCAACGATCTGGAACCGTCCTCCTACGGCATGAACTAAGCGCCGCGCGGGGCACCTGCCCCGCGCCACCGCTGAAACAATAAACGGCCCGACCGCAACGCGGACGGGCCGTTTTCATTTTGGAAACGGGCGCCGGTCAGGTCGCGCGCTTGAAGGATGTCCCCGCCTCGGTCGCAATATAATCGCTGATGTCGAACAGGTTCGCCTCAGGCCCCAAGGTATTGGACGCGGCCTGCAACATCCCGCGCGCCAATTGACCGAACTGCAAGGGCACACCGGTTTCGGTGCCCAAGGCGGCGGCAAGATTGAGATCCTTCAGCATCAGCTGCAACAGAAAAAAGCTATCCGGCACGCCTTCGACGATCGCAGGCAACATGTTCTCGCTGGCCTTGCTGCGCGCCCCGCCTGCGTTCAGGACATCGCACATCACCGACAGGTCCAGACCGTTGCGTTGCCCCATGGTAACGCCTTCCAGCATCGCCAGACGGTTACAGGTGCTGACCATATTGTTGATCAGTTTCATCACCTGTCCCGCGCCGATATCCCCGCATTCAAAGATATTGGGGCTGATCTGTTCAAAGACCGGACGCAGTTCGGCGACGGTGTCATTGGCGCCGCCGACCATGATCGCAATGGTGCCCGCCTTTGCCCCTGCGGCCCCGCCGGACACGGGCGCATCGACCATGCGAATGTCCATCGCAGCCAATTCGGCGGCCATTTTGCGGGTCTCGTTCGGATCGCCTGAGGTCTGATCGACGATGATCGTGCCGGGCCGCAGGCCGCGCGCCAACCCGTTCTCCCCAAAAATCACCGCCCGCACATCGCGCGACCGTGGCAGGCACAGAAAGATCACGTCACACTCCTCTGCCAGCCCCGCAGCCGAAGGGGCCGTCGTCGCGCCCGCCTGTGTCAGACGCTGAACCGCTTCCTCATTCAGGTCGAACACCTTGACGGGTCGTGACACCAACAAACGCTCTGCAAGGGCGCCGCCCATGACCCCCAACCCGATATACCCAACCTGCATTTTGACCCTCTCTTGGTATTCTGACGTTACTCGTCGTCTTTCATCGACGACGGCATCCCATCCGAAAAGCCCTCTGCCTTGGCGGCGGCGGCGTAATCGGGTTTGCGTTTCTCGACCAGCGCGGCAAGTCCTTCGCCGAACTCAGGACCCGATTGCGCCATGACCTGTGCGTAATCCTCATAGTCCATGATCTCGGCGATGCTGCTCTCAAAGGATTTCAGCATGATCGTCTTGGCCAACCCCATCACCTCGGCGGGGCCAGAGGCGTATTTATGGGCCAATGCGATGCCTTCGGCGTCGACGTCATCGTCGGCAACGACCTTGGACACGACCCCGTTGGCCTGCGCTTCCTGGGCGTCCCACGTGGTGTTCGAATAAAAGAAATCGCGTGCCTTGGCCAAACCGACCAAACGCGGCAGCGTGAACAGGGTCAGGCAATCCGGCACCACCCCAAGACGGAAAAAGCCCGCCATGAACTTGGCGCTGTCACCGGCGACAATCGTGTCCGCCATCAAGGCAAGACCCATCCCGCCCCCGATCGCGACACCGCGCACACCACAGACCACCGGACGATCCAGCGCCATCAGTTGCGGCATGAACGTGGCCGCGTGACGGAACCGGCGGTGCTTTTCAAAGACCGTTTTCTGTTCGGTCAACATCCGTAGATCACCACCCGCGCAAAAGGTCGGGCCTTTACCGGTCAGGTAAATCGCGCGGATCGAATAATCGTCCTGCACCTCGCGCGTGATGTCGCGCAGGGAATAGCGCATCTCGCGGGTCAGGGAATTGCGCGCGGCCTCATTGTCCAGACGGATGATCAGGACATTGTCCTGACGTTCGGTTTCGACGTGGGGATAGCTCTTGATCATCTGGGACCTCATTTCGCAGGGGTGTTGACGATGGGGCTTGCGCGGCCACGGTTGCGGCCCCCGTCCACCACCAGATCGGCACCGGCCACATAGGCACCGGCGTCCGAACACAGGAACACAGCCGCATTCGCGATATCAACGGTTTTGCCGAACTCACCCAGCGGGATCGACGACAGTTCGTTCGCTTTGCGGCCTGCGTCCTCGTAGATACGCTTGACGCCTTCGGTGTCGCCAATCGCGCCCGGCGCGATCGTGTTGCACCGAATGCCGTCCTTGCCCCATTCGCCGGTCAATGTCCGGATCAGGGACATGATGCCCGCCTTGGCCGCACCCGCATGGGCACATCCCGGCCAGCCCTCAAGCGCGCGGGTCGTCGAAATCGCAATAAAACGGCCACCGAATTTGCTGTCCTTCAGGGCGCCATGGGCGGCGCGCGCGCAATAAAACGTGCCGTTCAGGTCAATGTCGATCACCGTTTTCCACGCGTTGGGCGACATTTCCGCCGCAGGCACAACAAAGTTCCCCGCCGCGTTCGCGATCATCACATCCAGCGCACCATAGGTATCCAGCGTGGTTTTCACGATGCCTTCGACATCGTCATAGTTGCGCACGTCGGCCTGTACCGTGGTGACATCCCCACCCATCGCACGCAGCTCGGTCGCGGCGGTATCAAGGCGCTCTTGGTTGCGGCTGGCGATCACCACTTTGGCGCCTGCGGCGACAAATGCCTTGGCGATACCAAAGCCGATACCGCCACCGCCGCCCGTAATGACGGCCACGCGTCCGGCAAGTGCATCTGTGCTGAATGTCATGTGTCGTTTCCTTATTCCAAACGTCTGGCCCTAGGGCGATCCTGTGTCGGGAAAACAGGTTCGCAACTGGCGTGCCAAAGACGGGAATGCGGACGGATCAGCGGGGTTTGCGAAAGGCGCTATAGATGTTCACATAGCCATGCTCGACCCGTTTGGCGGCGTGGCTTTTGGAGACCTCCGGATCCAACGGGTTGAACCCGTGCCCCGCAACCAGACGGTGCATGAACGCCGCGCGCCCCGTAATCGCAATGGCGTCATGCAGGGCGTGCTCGTCCCAACCGGCCGCAAACACCGCATCAACGTCGGCCTGCGTGACCGCGTTTGGATCAACGGCCAGCTTGCGCACGTAATGCATCAGCGGCTTTAGCTTGTCGTCAATCGGTGCGCTGTCGATGTCCTCCAACAGCCGGTCCAGCGTGCCGCGCTCTACGCCCCATGCATAGGCAGCCTCACTATGCCCTGTCAGGACAAAATCGCATCCCATCGCACCGGCAGCAAAGGCCAGAATGACCTCCCGCTCGCCGTTGCTTAGGGGAGACGGGCCATTCATCAGGGCCTGACTCATCTCGGAATAAGGGCCGTAGATATCGGGGTATTGCTTGAATACGGCGGGCGGACCTGCGTTTTCGGGCAGGCTTTTGATAAAGGGCATCGGGTGATCCTTGGCGGTTGTCGGACACAGCTTAGGGCGGGCGCGGCACCGAAACCAGTGGCCCCGCGCCCTATAATCGCCCTAGGCCTCTGCCGCGATGCGCAGCCCCATCGACGCACGGTAGCGCGGATCGCCCGTCAGGTCGTGGATCGCATCCAACGTGGACAGAACGCGGTTCAGACCCAGTTCCCGCGCCCATGCAATGGGGCCCTTGGGATAGTTGACGCCAAACCGCATGGCCGCATCGACGCCTGCCTCATCGGCGACGCCCTGCATCACGGCCTCAAACGCCTCATTGGCCAACATGGCCACGGTACGCATTACAATCAGACCGGGCCAGTCGGGCAAATGCGTCACCGTAACACCACGCGCGGACAACGTCGCGACCAACCTGTCCACCACCGCGGCGGGCACATCGGGTGACGTTGCGATGCCCAGATGCGTGCCCGTGTCCGCGATATGGTCATAGACCACGGTCGGGGTGCCCGTGGCGCGGGCAATCGCGGCGGCGCGACGCCCATCGGTCGGCTGGATCGCCACACCGTCCACCGTAATCGCGGTTCCCAGCGTAAGATCGTCAATCACAGCGGCGTCCGCCTTTGCGGGGACGGTCGCGGCGGCGGGCGTCTCCGCCCCGTCGGCATAGTCAAAGAACCCCCGACCCGTTTTACGGCCCAGACGACCGGCGTTGACCATCTCAAGCTGAACAATCGAGGGGCGGAAGCGCGGTTCCTGATAATAGGCATCGAACACGGATTTACAGACGGTGTAATTCACGTCGTTCCCGATCAGATCCATCAGGGCAAACGCACCCATGCGAAACCCGCCCCCTGCCGTCAGACAGGCATCGATCGTGGCCGCATCGGCGACCTGTTCTTCGACCAGACGCAGCGCCTCGGCGTAATAGGGGCGCGCGACGCGGTTCACGATGAAACCGGGTGTCGATTTGGCATGGACCGCGATTTTACCCCAGCTTTCGGCGGTCTCGAACACCGTCTCGGCCACCTCTGGGGATGTGGCCACGCCCGAAATCACCTCAACCAGTTTCATCACCGGCGCGGGGTTAAAGAAATGCATGCCGACAACCCGTTCGGGATGGCGCAAATCCCGCGCAATCGAGGTGATCGAAATGGACGAGGTGTTCGTGCCCAGAATGGCGTCGGGGGCCAGAATACCCTCAAGCGCGGCGAACAAATCACGTTTGACGTCGAGGTTTTCAACGATGGCCTCAACCACCATGGCCGCATCGGCCATATCGTCCAGCGTACCGACAACCGTGATCCGCCCCATCAGGTCCGCCACATCCTCGGCGGTCATTTTGCCCCGCGCGACGAGTTTCTCCAACCCTTTGGCGATGCGGGCCTTGCCGGTCTCGGCGGCGCCGTCAAATGCATCATAAAGCATCACGGGATGCCCCGCCGCCGCGGCCAGTTGCGCAATGCCCCCGCCCATGGTTCCCGCCCCCACAACGCCGATGGCGCGGTCCTTTGCGATTGCATTCATGTCTGCTCTCCCATTGTCAGGATGATCTTGCCGCTGGCCGTTCCCGTCGCCAGCGCCCGCAGCGCGACCGCAAAGTCGGCCAGCGGATAAGTTGCCGTGATTTTCGGGGCCAACGCCCCGTCCCGCCACAGATCGAACATATGGGCCTGTGCATCGCGCACGCGCTCAATCTGGCGGGCGCGATAGTCGGTCCACTGAATGCCAGAGACGGAAATGTTTTTAACCAACAGATAGTTGGCCGCGATTTTGGGAATTGATCCGGCGGCAAAGCCAACGACAACCAGCCGCCCCGACCACGCCATCGCACGCAAGGCCGCACCGGTCAGATCACCGCCCACGGGGTCGATGACCACGTCCGCGCCGTGGCCGTCCGTGGCGTCCATCACCGCGTCGCGCAATCCGTCGCGCAGGTTCTCCATTGCCGCATCCACGACCACATCCGCACCCATGTCGCGCGCCAACGCGCCGCTGGTGGCCCCGCGGGTTGCGGCAATCACCGTGCCCGCCCCAAGGGCCTTGGCCAGTTGGATCGCGGCCATGCCGATCCCACCTGTCGCGCCCAGAACCAGCACACGGTCCCCGCGCGCGATCTGTCCGCGCGCCGTCAGGGCGAAATAGGCGGTCTGATAGACCAATCCGAACGCCGCCGCCGTGGCAAAATCCATGTCATCGGGGATCGGAAAGCACCAGTCCGCAGGCGCCAAAACGCGTTCCGCATGCGTCCCGTAAGCGGGCAGCGTCAGAACACGCGCCCCGATCAGGGATGGATCAACGCCCTCCGCGACCTCTGCGATCAACCCTGCACCCGCCAGACCAAGGGAAAAGGGAAAGGGCGGCTTCTTCTGATATTTGCCCTCGATATACAGGATATCGGGAAAATTCGTTTCCGAGGCGCGGATGTCCACAACGACCTCGCCCGGCCCCGGCGTGGGGTCGGGCAGATTGCCGACAACGGCCTGATCGAAATCCGTGAACGCGTTGACTATCAGGGCCTTCACGACGCACCTTGGCGGGCTTTGGCGACCACGGCGCGGCGGGCGGGATTGAACCCGGCCAGACCGGTCATGTCCTGAATGGCCTTGGACACGTCATAATGACGGGCCAGACCGCCCCGCGTCACCCGCGCAATCGGGCCATCGGGATAGCCCAGCCCCATGCAACAGGTTTTGTCCATATCGGCCGCCGTCGCCAGACCCTCGTCCAGAAAGCGCAGGGCGTCATTGTATTTCGGGCGCACCAGACGGTCGACGATGCGGCCCGCAAGATCCTTGCACACGACGGTGTCAAAACCGGCGACCTCGAACACAGCACGGGCGGCGTTGATCGCGGCGTCGGTCGTGTTGGGTTGACGCACCAGTTCGATCAGGTTCGAGGGCGCATCGTCCCCGTTGCGATAGCGGGCAAAACCGACGGCGTTGCTGCCCTCATCGCCCATGTCCTCGCCGGTGTGCACCCCAAGGCATTCGGTGTCCAGCTCGACCAGAACGGCGGTTTTCGACGCGTCGGCCACATAGCCACCGCCCAGATGGATCGTCACGTCACCACCGGCAACCGCGCCGTCAACCCCGTCGGGGAACGAGCGGCTGTTGCCGCCCGAAACGATGCTGAACGACGGGGCCTCGGTCGCCTTTTCGCGGGTCAGACCGGTCAACAGACCCTGACCGGACTTATTGCCCAGCTTGCCCGCCGCAACCATCCGCCGGCACAGCGGCGGCACCGCCGCGCGCGGGTCCAGAGTGATCGGGAAAAACGCCTCACCCAGCAGAACCTGCGTATCAAGACCGATCAGGTCCAACAGAGTGCAGGGCCCCATTTTGTAGCCCAGACCGGATTTGATCGCGGTGTCGATGTCCTCGGGCGTGGCAAGACCGGCCTCAATCGCGCGAATGACGTCGTTGTTGAACGGCACCAACAGCGCGTTCAAAATGAACCCCGGCTTGTCCTGCGTTTCGACCGAAATCTGACCGGCGGCCTCGGTCCATGCCCATGCGGTGTTGAACGTTTCGTCCGAGGTATTGATGCCGCGCGACATCTCGATCAGCTTCATCACCTGCGCGGGCAGACAGAAATGCATGCCGACCACGCGGTCCTCGCGGCCACAGCCCCCCGCAATCTGGGTGATCGACAGGGTCGAGGTGTTCGAGGCGAAAATCGTCTCGTCCTTACAGATACCGTTCAGCTTGGCGAACAGGTCCTTTTTGACGTCGAGGTTTTCAAAAATCGCCTCAATCACCATGTCGCAATCGGCCAGATCGTTCAGGTCCGTGGTGTCCACCAGATTGGCCATGGCGGCGTCGCGGGCCTCGGGCGTCATGCGGCCTTTTTCGACAGAACGGTCAAAGAATTTTTGCGCCGCTTTGCGCTGACGGGCCAAGGCATCCGCCGACAGATCAAAGCACAGGGTCTGATATCCGCCCCGCGCCGCGACCAGTGCGATCCCCGCACCCATTGTTCCGCCTGCGCCGCATACGGCGACCTTTTTGATTTGCGTGCTCACGTTAAAATCTCCTGTCTTGTCGGGGCCTTAGGCGCCCGACGTCAAATCGTCGTTGTCTTGGCCCAAGCGCGGGGCACGGTCCGTTCCCGAAGGATCGGCGGCCATCACACGGGCAATCGGGGTCGGCAGGGCGGTGATCGTGTCGCCCTCGGCGTTGCTCAGTTGGCGGTCAAACACGCCGCGCGCACGGAAATGGGGGTCCTGCATGGCCTCCTGCACGGTGCGCACGATCGAGCAACAGCAATCAGCGACCTCAAACACCTGATGCCAATGTGCCGAAGGCTGTGTCTTGATGATCGCGGCGATGGCATCGCGTGTGGCCGCAGGATCGGCCGTGTCGTTGCGCAATCTCTCGTCCAGACCGATCGCGTCGCAAAACATCGCCCAGAACTTGTCCTCAATCGGGGCGGCGGCCAGAACGCGGTTATCGGCGGTCGCATAGAGCTGATATCGGGGTGAGCCGCCCGTGACCAAGGCATCGCCGTTCCCCGGCCATGCGTTGGCGGCCTGACCTTCACCCATGGCCCAATAAAGGAACGGGAACAGGTTTTCGGCCATGGAAATATCCAGATGCGCGCCGCCCTTGCCCGCGTCGCGCGCCCGCAGCGCCAACAGGATATTCAACAGCGCGGGATAGGTCCCACCGGCAATGTCGGCAATCAACGCAGGCGGCAGAACCGCGCGCTCAGGATCACCATGGGACAGGGCCAGCATCCCCGCATCCCCGATATAGTTTAGATCGTGACCCGCGCGCAGGGCCTTGGGACCCGTCTGTCCGTACCCCGAAATCGAGCAATGGATCACATCGGGATTGATCGCGCGCACCTCGTCATAGCCCAGCCCCAGCCGCGCCATCACACCCGGTCGGAACTGTTCGATCACCACATCCGCCTCACGCAAGAGCGGGTCGAGAACCGTCCGTGCGTCGGGGTCCTTGAGGTTCAGGGCAAGGCTCTGCTTGCCACGGTTCAACATAAGGAAATTCACGCTGTCGCTGCCCCATTTGGGGACATAGGCGCGCATGTCCTCGCCCGTCACGGGGCGTTCGACCTTGATCACCTGCGCCCCCGCATCGGCCAGAAACAGGCTGGCCATGGGACCGGGCAAAAGGGTCGAGAAATCCAGAACCTTTAGGTCATCCAATGCGCCGGTCATGGTCAGCCCCGCTTTTTGTTGCGAAAGCTGCGCCCGATCAGTTGGCGGTGAATCTGGTTGGTGCCTTCCCATATCTGACCGATCTTGGCGTCACGCATCAGGCGCTCGGCGCGGTATTCCTGAATATAGCCATAGCCGCCGTGAAACTGGACATTCTCTAGCGCCATTTTCATCGCCAGATCGGTGGCGCGCATTTTCGCAATCGAGGCTTCCATGCCAAAATCGGTACTGCCGCCATCGACCATATCGGCCACATAGTCGATCCAACGCTCAACCATCAGCAGTTCAGACGCCAGATCGGCCAAGGTGAACTGGTTCCCCTGAAAGTCCAGAATAGCCTTGCCCGATTGCACGCGGTCATTGCCATAGGCGACCATGTCGCGGAAGGCAGCACGGGCGATCCCACGGGCGTGAGCGGCCACAGACGGGCGCGATTTGTTCAGCGACGCCAGCAGGATGCGCAGACCATCGCCAGGGTTCCCCATCAGGTTCGCGCGCGGCATCCGCACGTTATTAAAGCTAAGCGCACAAGTGGCCGAGCCGTTGTGCCCCATCTTTTTCTCGACCTTATCAACGACGAACCCGTCCGCCCCTTTTTCAAGGATGATGGCCGAGATCGACGCCTTGGGATCGTCGATGCCCTTCCATTTGCCGAACAGCATGTACAGGTCGGCCACGTTGCCGTTCGAGATGAACACCTTGGACCCGTTGATGATCACGTCATCGCCGTCCTCGGTAAACGTCGTGCGCATACCCGTCGCATCCGAGCCCGCGTTCGGTTCCGTGATGGCCAGCGCGCCCAGACCGCCCTCGGCGATGCGGGGCAACAGGCGCGCGCGCTGTTCATCCGTGCCGAAATCGATCAGCGGCTTCATCCCGTGATAGTTCGTGGCGTAGATGATGCCGGTCGAGGCGCAGGCCTCGGAGATGATCGACACGATCTCGAGATATAGCTTGTAGGACATCGGCAGACCGCCGAATTCCTCGGGCACGAAAATCGCATTCAGGCCCAGTTCGTTGATCGCCTTGACGTTTTCCCACGGGAATTCATGCGTTTCGTCGATCTTGGCCGCGTTTGGCGCGATGACGTCATCGGTCATACGCTGAACCTGATCCAAGATCATGCGTTCTTCGTCGTTCCAGTTGCGTGCGGCAATGACTTTGTCGAGCATATTCATCAGTGGTTCATCCCCTGTGCGCCATCGATGTAGATGGTCTCGCCGGTAAGAAAGTTGATGTTTTCGTCCATGATCGATGAGACCAGCTTGGCCACATCAGCCGAGGTGCCGGGCTGACCGACGGGAATGCGGCTGGCCATCCACGCCTTGACCTTTTCACGGGCAAGGAAATCACGGTTCAGGTCGGTTTCGATGTACCCGGGGGCGACGTTCATCACGCGGATGCCTTCGCGGGCCCATTCGACCGCCATGCATCGCGTCATCGCCGCAACCGCGGCCTTGGACGCGCAATAGGCAAGGTTGTCCGGCACGCCCAACTTGTCGAAAAAGCTGCCGATGTTGACGATGATGCCGCCATTTTCGCGCAGATGCGGATAGACCTCGCGCGCGGCGATCATCACCGCCGTGGTGTTCAGGGCAAAGGTCTTGTTGAAGTCCTCGGTCGAGAGCGTCGCGATGGACCCAAGGATATGAACGCCCGCGTTGTTGACCAGACCGGCCACGGGGCCACGTGCCCCGATCTCGGCCATGGCCGCGCGCACCGCGTCCTCATCCGTCATGTCACAGGCAATCGCGCGCCCGACGTCGGACGTGCCGCTGCGCGACAGGCACACAACGTCGTGCCCGCGTTGATCCAGTTCCGCCGCGATAGAGGCGCCGATCCCTTTGGATGCGCCGGTTACGATGATTTGTCCCTTAGCCATCTTTGAACTGTGCCTCGCGTTTTTCCTCAAAGGCGGCCATGCCCTCTTCGGCGTCGTTGGTGCGATAGGCGAGCGTCGACAGGTCCGCCTCCATCTCTAGGCCCTCATGCAGGGGCATGTCGGACGCGCGTTGCACCGCGCGTCGCGCCAGTTCCAGAACCGGCAGGCTGTATCGGGTGAACTTGGCGGCGAATGCGGTGCCGGCCTCCATCAGGTCGCCCTCAACCACGGCATTGACCAGACCGATCTGTGCGGCCTCTTCGGCGCGGACGTTGCGGCCGGTCATGATGATCTCAAGCGCGCGGCCCTCGCCCACCAGACGCGGCAGACGCTGTGTGCCGCCGTAACCCGGGATCAGGCCCAGTTTGATCTCGGGCAGGCCGAAAATCGCGTTGGGCGAGGCCAAACGGAAGGTACAGGCCAGCGCCAGTTCCGATCCGCCGCCAAAGGCATAACCGTTCACCAGCGCGATGGATGCAACCTGCAGCCTGTCCAGTTTTGCGAACACCGCCTGTCCCAGTTCCGCGCCGCGCTTCTGATCGACCAAAGACCGGTTGCGCAGCTCCTTGATGTCGGCCCCCGCACAGAACGCCTTGTCGCCTGCACCGGTGATCAACAGGGCGCGCACATCCATGTCGGCCACGCGATCAATCGCCTCACCGATCTCTTTCAGGATGGCAAAGGACAGCGCATTCAGCGCCTTGGGACGGTTCAGGGTCAGGACCGCAAGGTCCCCCTGTTGTGTCAGTTCTACGGTCATTTCAGACTGCTTTCTTTTCGACATAGCGCACGCTCTCAGGGGCGAGGTCGCCGCGCTTGACCATCTCGGTCAGTTCTCGTTTCAGGATTTTTCCGCTGGCCGTCAGGGGCAACTCGGCCAGCGCCGCGTACCATTCGGGCATGTCGAATTTCGACAGACCCTCGGCCGCCAGATGCGCCAACATCTCGTCCGCAGGCAGATCGCCGATGATCGCCAGACAGACCCGTTCGCCCAGACGGTCATCGGGCACCCCAAAGGCCGCGACCTTTTCCACGGCGGGGTGGGTCAGGGCGAGGGATTCAATGCGGCTGGGGTAAATGTTATGGCCGCCGCGAATGATCAGATCCTTGATCCGGCCCTCAATCCGCAGGTTCCCATCCGCGTCCAACGACCCCAGATCGCCCGACAACAGGTATCCGTGCCGGTTCATCGTCTTTTCGGTGGCCTCTTGGTTCGCGAAATAGCCCAGCATCATCGCCGCGCCGCGCCCGCCGATATTGCCGGATTGGCCGCGCGAGACCTCTTGGTCGGGATTTTCAGGGTCCCAGATTTTGACCTCATAGGCCGGACCACCGCGCCCGCAGGTTTCGATCCAGACCCGTTTGGGGTCCGACGGATGCGTGTATTGGTGTGACGAACATTCGGTCATGCCATAGATATTCTGGGGCGCGATCCCTTGATCGACGAAGGCCTCGGCGACCACCTCGGGGATGGGCGAACCGGCCATGTAAAACGTTTCGACCTGCCCCAGACGTTCCAGACCCGCCTTTTTCTGTTCGGCCAGGATGTCCATCGCATGGGTCGGAACCCCCAAAACATAGGTCGCGCCGGTTTCCACGATCCATTGCATCGGTGTTACGCCCGCAGGCGGATCATTGGTGATGAACAAACCGCCCGACACCAGCCACTGCGCCACCGCAACCCATGCGATGTGGTGGCTAAGCGGGCTGAGGGACAGGATTTTCGAACATTCCGTCAGGCCCCAATCGCGCACCAGATCACGCGCATTGGCCAGCAGGGTATTGGACGAATGCATGACGCATTTCGGCTTGCCCGTGGTGCCCGAGGTAAAGGCCAGATAGACGATGCTATCGGGGTTGGTGTGGATCGTCTGCCCGTCGCCCATGATGTGCATGGGAAAGTTGTCCGGCGTGTAGAGGCGTTTCACAAAGGGCAGTTCATCCACCATCGCGCCGAAATCATGCGCCTTACGGTCCGCGCCCCACCCGTCCTCGGTCACGATGGCGCGGGCGTTCAGTTCACTCAGCAGGTCAACGATTTCGCCGCAGGTATAGCTGCGGTGCAGGGACGGGTTACAGGCGATCCCCTGACGCGAACACGCCAGAAAGGTCACCACCGCCTCGGCACGGTTCGACATCCAGATCGAAATCCGGTCGCCCGCGTGAATTCCCGCAGACTGCAACGAGTCCGCCATCGCATCGACCCGCGCCTTTAACCCGCGCCAATCCAGAATGACCCGCCCGTCCCTAAGCGCCTTGGCGTCGGGACGTTCGGCGGCGTGACGCGCCAGCAGGGTGTAGAACGTGTCGTCCTGCCAGAGGCCCTGATCGTAATAGGAACGGGCTGCGGCGGGATCATGCAGGGTCAGAAACGGTTTCATGGGGGCCTCTTACTGACCGAATTTGGACGGATCGGGCGAACGGCGTTCGTTAAAGGCGGCGTTCACCTCTTTCTGTTCCTCTGTGCCCAGATACTGGGTCAGCAACAGGTCATGGGTGACGCGCGACAGACCGCCCACACCGCCATGGCGGGCGTTGAAGGCACCCTTGATCGCGGCAAGCGCAAACGGGCCGCGATCCGCGATTTCCAAGGCGAATTCGCGGGTCTTTTCGGCCAGTTCCTCATCCGGGACGACGCGGTTGATCAGGCCGATTTCCTTGGCGTAATCGGCGGACATCTTGATGTTGGCGTACCAGATTTCCTTGGCCAGCTTTTTGCCCACCAGATCCTCAAGGTACCAAGTGCCATAACCCGCATCGAAGGAACCCATCATCGGGCCAACCTGACGGAAGACCGCGCTCTGTTTGGCGATGGTGACGTCACAGACCATCTGCAGCACGTTACCGCCGCCGACGGCATAGCCGTTGACGCTTGCGATGACGGGTTTTTGCAGCTTGTCGATCGCCTCATACATCTCCAGCGTGGGCAAGGTCCCGGCATAGAGCTTGGTTTTCTCCATCCCGTCCTTTTCGCCGCCGATACAGAAAAACTTGTCCCCTGCGCCGGTCAGGACGACAACGCGGGTGCGGGTTTCGCGGCGGATCGCCTCGATGCAATCGCGGATTTCATGGCACATGGTTTCGGTGAACATGTTGCCATTATCGGGACGGTTCAGGGTGATGGTCCCGACGGGGCCGTCTTCGGAATAGGTGATCTGGGTAAAGGTCATTTCGGTCATCTTTTCAAAGTTGGTCTTTGGTGCTGGGCAGGCCGGACAGAACCTCGGCCGTGTGTGCGCCCAGTAGCGGGGGGGCGGATCGGGCTGTGGCAACCTGATCGTTGATGCGGATGCCAAGGCCGATCTGGGGCACCATCCGGTCGTCTTCGGCATAGGTGTAGAACAGGCCGCGATCCTGCAGGGGTTTATCAGCTGCAACCTCATCAACGCGGTTAATCGGACCGGCAGGCACGCGGGCCTTGGCCATCAGGGACAGCCATTCGTCCCGCGTACGGGTCAGCAGGATCTCCTGAATGCGGGCCACGATTTCGGGGCGGCATTTGCGACGGTCGGCATTGGTCGCGAATTCGGGGCGCGCGGCATAGTCCGGATCGCCCACCGCATCCCAGAACCGCGCCCAGATGCCGTCGTTCCCGAGGCCAAGGTTCATGGGCAGATCGGCGGTGTCAAAGGGTTGATAGATCGCGATCACACTATCGGTTCCACCGGTGCGCGCAGGCACCTCGCCCGCGCCGAGATAGGGCGAAATCCGACAGGCAAGGAAACGCGTCATGCTTTCCACCAGACTGACATCAATCAGGTGACCCTTGCCGGTCTTATGACGTTCAAACAGGGCGGCCATGGCGGCCATCGCCGCGTCCTGACCGGCCAGCATATCGGCGGCGGGCGTACCGATTTTTTGCGGGCCACTGTCGGCTGCGCCGGTGATGTCCATGACGCCCGAATACCCTTCGGCTATGAGGTCATAGCAGGTCAAATCGGCGCGCTCGCCCTCAAGGCCGAACCCCGTGATCGAGACAAAGACGATGTCCTCACGCAGGGCCTTGATCGCGGCGTAATCCATTCCCAGCTTGCGCTGCACCGATGGGGGTTGGTTGGTGACAAAGACATCGGCACTGGCAATCAGGTCCAGCATCGCGGCCTTGCCCTCGGGCGTGCGGGCATCGATCACGACGCTTTTCTTGTTGCGATTGACGGCGGTGAACCAGAGCGCCTGTTGGTCCAGCCACGGCGGCCCCCACGCGCGGGCGTCATCGCCATGAGGGCGCTCGACCTTGATCACCTCGGCCCCGAAATCGGACAACAGCATCGTCGCATAAGGCCCTGCGACCGAGGTGGTCACGTCCACCACGCGCAACCCGTTCAGCATGCCGAAGGTTTGACCGCCACGCACGACAGGCAGGTCATGATACGGGAGCGCGTCGTCCCTGATGTCCGTGTCGGCAGTCTGTCCAGTCATTGCGCGTTTCCTCTTATTTCTGGTGAAATCAGAGGACGCACTTCCTATGCCAAAAACGAGAGCCCGAGCAGGCAGAGAAAACCGCCGCAGTGCGGGTGAAAATGTCGGGGTTTCGGACAGGACGCACGCACATCTGTCCGCGCGACGGTCAGACCATTAACCCAATGGAAAAGGGCGCCCATGGGCGCCCTTTACTGTCTTAGTCGATTTGGCGCCTTATCCGGCGGCGCGACCCATTTGCCGCAGGCCGGTTTTACCGTGGTGGCGGTCGGCAACCTTATAGCCCAGCGCGTCTTCGGCGATCAGGACCTTTTGCACGTTTGCCGTGCCTTCGCCCGTGAACATCAGGTCCGCATAGCGACGGTATTTCGCGATGCGGTATTCGCTGCTTAGGCCATAGCCGCCGAAAATCTGTTGCGCCTGATCGGTGCAGAATTTCGCGGTGGTCGAGGCGTGGAATTTCGCAATCGACGCGATACGGTTGGTCGGCAGTTCCATGTCCATCGCGCGGGCCGCCTGATAGACCAGAGCACGGCTTGCCTCAATCGCGACGGCCATTTCGGCGATCTGGCTCTGGATCATCTGGTATTTGCCGATCGGCTGACCCTTGATGATGCGTTCGTTCGCGTATTGCACAGCGTCCTCATAGGCACCAATCGCGATGCCAAGGGCCTTGGCCCCGATCACCGCACGACCACCTTGCAGGGCGCGCATGATGATTTTGAAACCCTCACCCTCTTTGCCCAGCATGTTTTCCGCAGGCACGGTGAAATCGTCCAGATAGACCGCCGACACGCGGAAGGAATTGGACAGACCGACGTCGATCGGCTGAGCGGTGTAGCCAGGGTATTTCTTGGGCTCGACGATAAAGGCCGATACGCCGCGGGCGCCCGCATCAGGGTCCGTCTTGGCAAGGACGATGCCCACATCGCATTCATCACCCAAGGTCGCCCACATCTTGGAGCCGTTCAGTTTGTAAACGTCCCCCTCACGGCGGGCGGTCGTTTTCATCGCGCCAGCCGCATCCGAGCCGCCACCGGATTCCGTCAGGGCCATCATGCCGACCGTCTTGCCGGCCAGCAGATCGGGCACGAACTTTTTAATCTGCTCTTCGGTGCCACCCAGATAGATACACGCGGGACAGTTGCCGCCATTCTGGTTGAACCCGCCATAGCGCACATCCATGCGCGCGATTTCTTCGATCAGGACAGCGGCGGCCAGATAGCCCATGTCGCTGCCGCCGACCTCTTCGGGGAAGGTCGCGCCATAGTACCCGGCCTCACCCGCCTTGCGGATCAGATCACGAGGCAGTTCGCCACGCGCTTCATAGTCGTCCATTACGGGAATGACCTCGGTCTCCATGAAACGACGGATCGAGTCACGGATCGCGGGGATTTCTTCGGGCAACATTTCGTCCATACTGGGCAATCTCCGGTGCAATTGGTTGATCACGATAGCCCGACACGTGGCGTGAACCGACGATACGGGATTGGCCGCCAGAGAAGCAACGCCCGTGCCAAAACCGGTTCTCGGAAATTTTCGCCGCACCACACGGCCTTTGGCATACATTGTGCGGCCTACCTGCCCAACGCATGTGACCAGAGGGACAGGTTTATGACTCTACGAAATCGCGCGGTCATCGTTGGTGTCGGCGAGAGCGAAATCGGCAAGGTGCCGCATATGACGGGCCTTGGGCTGAACGCGCAGGCCGCGCGCCGCGCCATTGCGGACGCAGGGATCAAACACACCGACATCGACGGCCTGTTGACCGCCTATTCCTTTACCGAGCCCTATTTCATGCTGGGTTCGGTTCTGGCGGAATACCTTGGGATTGCGCCGTGCTATTCGGCATCTGTGATCGCGGGGGGCGCGTCGCCGACGGTGATGCTGAACCATGCCGCGCAGGCCGTGAACACCGGTCAGGCCGAGGTGGTTCTGGTCTGTGCCGGTGAAAACCGCGCCACGGGCATGTCGCGGGACGAAGCGGTGGGCGCCCTGACCGCCGTGGGCCACCCCTATTTCGAGGCCCCTTGTGGCGTTGGCATTCCCTCGCTCTATGCGCTGGTGGCCAATGCCTATATGGAGAAATACGGCACCACGCGCGAACAGATGGCCTCGGTCTGTGTCAGTACGCGCGCGAACGCCCTGAAACACCCCAACGCCCATATGAAAAAGCCGCTCAGCATCGATGACGTGCTGAACGCGAAACCGATTTCGGACCCGTTCAACCTGTTTGACTGTGCACTGATTTCGGACGCGGGTGGGGCGTTCATTGTAACGACACCTGAACGCGCGGCGGACATGTCGGGCACGCCTGTCTATCTGGCGGGCATCGGCGAGGCACATACCCATGAGCACCTGATCGCCGCGCCCAGCCTGACCGATTTCGGCGCGGAACATTCGGGTCAACGCGCCTATAGCATGGCGGGTCTGGGGCCGGACGATATTGATGTGGCGATGCTCTATGACTGTTTCTCGATCGTGCCGATCATCGAGATGGAGGAACTGGGCCTTGCGCCGCGTGGCGAGGGCGGCGCGGTCTTTGCCGCGGGCGACACACAGATTGGCGGGCGTCTGCCGGTGAACACGCATGGCGGGATGCTGTCGCATGCGCATGCGGGCGCGGTTGGTGGCCTGATGGGCGTGATCGAGGCCGTGCGCCAGTTGCGCGGCGACGCGGGCGAGCGTCAGACACCGAACGCGACCACCGCCCTTGTCCATGGCGAAGGCGGCATCCTGTCGTCGCATTGTACAGCGGTTCTGACATCCGAACCGCGCTGAATTACCTGACGGAGATTGATTATGACGACCGAACCCCGTGGCATGTATTTCGAGGATTTCGAGATCGGCCAAGTCATCGAAACGCCGCGCCGCACTGTTACGTCGACGGACATTGTGAATTTCGCCTGCCTGTCGGGGGATTTCAACGAGGTGCACACCAACTTCGAATACTGCAAGAACACGCCCTTTGGCGAACCGATCGCGCATGGGCCTTTGGTCTATGCGATCATGGGCGGTCTGCAATACGCATCCGGTGTGAATGACGGCACGCTGCTGGCGCTGTTGGGGATTGACGAATGGCGCATGCATTTGCCGGTCAAACACGGTGACACCTTGCACATGCGCGCAATTGTCGAGACCAAGAAAGAAACGTCCAAGCCCGATCGCGGTGTGGTCACGTTCAAGCGGGAATTCGTCAACCAGCGCGATGAGGTGATCCAGAGCATGAAGGCAACGATCATGTACAAACGCCGCGCGGAGGGCTGATCCATGTCTGATGAACTGCTGTTTGAGGTCGAAAACGGGGTGGCGACGATCACGCTGAACCGACCGGACAAGCGCAATTCCTTTCACGACGACATGGTGCGTCAATGGGTGGCGTGGCTGGAAGAGTGCAAGACCCGCGACGACGTCAAGGTGATCGTCTTTACCGGCACCGAGAAATCCTTTTCCGCAGGGGGTGACACGTCCAAGTTCAAGGACAAGGCCGAACAGACCCCGTTGCAGGCCAAGGCGGGCATGATGGCCAACACCCAATCCTTGGCGCGCAAGGTGGCCGAGATCGACAAACCGATCATCGCCGCGATCAACGGCATGGCTGTTGGCGGGGGGCTGGACGTTGCGTTGATGTGCGATGTGCGTCTGATGGCCGATGATGCGCGGGTGGCCGAGACCTATGCGAAGATGGGCCTGATCCCCGGCGTTGGCGGGGCGTGGTTCCTGCCGCGCATTATTGGCAAGTCGGCGGCGCTGGACCTGTTCTGGACCTCGCGCTGGGTGGATGCGGATGAGGCGCTGTCGCTGGGTCTGGTGAACCGTGTCTTCCCTGCGGACAAGTTCCGCGAGGAGGTGCGCGCCTATGCCCAACAAATCGCCGATGCCGCCCCCCTGTCGGTGCGGTTTATCAAACGTCTGGTTCTGGGCGCAGAGGACACCGACCTGCACAGCCACCTTGATACGCTCAGCTCTCACATCGCCCTTGTGCGGACCAGCGACGACCACAAAGAGGCCGTCGCCGCATTCAAGGAAAAGCGTAAACCGAATTTCAAAGGGGCCTGAGGCACATCGCCCGCCCCGAGCCGAAAGAGAATACGATGAAAGAATATAATCAATTTTACATTGATGGCGCATGGGTTGATCCCCTGTCCTATACCCCGTTCGAATTGGTGAACCCCGCCACCGAAGAGGTGTTTGGCACGGTCGCCTTGGGCAGTGTTGCCGATGTCGAGGCCGCCGTTGCCGCCGCCAAGCGCGCCCTGCCCGCCTTTGCCGCCCAGACCAAGGACGAACGCATCGCCCTGCTGGAACGCATCATTGACGCCTATGTCGCCCGTCAGGACGATCTCATGGCGGCGTTGACACTGGAAATGGGGGCGCCTGCGCGTTTGACCCAACAAACCGGTGCTGGCCTGGCCGCGTTGAAACAGGCGGTCGAAACCCTGCGCGACTATGACTTCGAAGAGGACATGGGCACCTATATCCTGCAACGTGAGGCGATCGGCATTGCCGGTCTGATCACGCCGTGGAACTGGCCGGTGCAATTGATCTGTAACAAGCTGGCCTCGGCCTTTGCCGCCGGTTGTCCCGTGGTTCTGAAACCGTCGGAATTTACGCCGGTCAGCGCGCTGGTCTTTGCCGAGATCATCGATGCCGCCGATGTGCCCAAGGGCGCGTTCAACCTTGTGAACGGGGACGGACCCACGGTCGGAAACGCGATTTCGTCGCATCATGACATCGGGGTGGTGTCGTTCACCGGTTCGACCCGTGCGGGCATTCTGGTGGCCGAGGCGGCTGCGCCGTCGGTGAAACGCGTCACCCAAGAGCTGGGCGGGAAATCCGCGAACCTGATCCTGCCCGACGGGGATGTTGCGGCTGCGGCCAACTATAACGTCACGCGCGGCTATTCGAACTCGGGGCAATCGTGCCATTCGCCGACCCGCATTCTGGTGCCCGAAGACAAGCTTGAGGAACTGGTCACCCACCTGCAATCCAGCGTCGCCGCACATATCCGCGTGGGCGACCCGACCGACCCCGAAACGACCCACGGCCCCGTGGTGAACCGCGCTCAGTTCGACCGCATTCAGGCCTATATCCAATCCGCCATTGATGAGGGCGCGCGCCTGATCACCGGCGGCCCCGGTCGCCCTGATGGCCTCAACCGCGGGTTCTTTATCCAGCCGACGATCTTTGTAGTGACACCGGATATGACCATCGCCCGCGAAGAAATTTTTGGCATGGTGACGTCGGTCATGCCCTACAAAACCGTGGAAGAGGCAATCGCGCTGGCCAATGATACCGAATACGGGCTGGGTGCCTATGTGTTCGGCGAGGACCGCGAAAACGCCCTGAACGTCTGCCGCCAGATGCAGGCAGGTCGCGTGTTCTACAACGGCTGCGCAGCCAGCACCGTCGCCCCGATGGGCGGCTACAAGAAATCCGGCAACGGGCGCGAAATGGGCGTCTATGGCATGGAAGAATATTTGGAAACCAAGGCGATCCTCGGTTTCTAGGTTAGCGCATCACGGGTTGTCGGAGAGCGCCTTGCGCAGGAACTCCGGCAACTCGGTCGCGCGGCGCGTGGTCATATCCACCGCCACAAGTCCCTGATCCGAAACCGCAACAGGTGTGCCGTCGGCGGCGAAAAACCGGTGGCGCAACGTGATGTTCTTACGACCGGTTTCGGCGACCTGCACCGTGCTGCACAACCGCGTGCCCACGGGAACCGGCGCAAACACGGTCATCTTCGTTTCGACCCCCATCCGCGAAATCGCATGTTCACGCACGTATTCAGGGGTAAAGCCCAACCGCCCCATGTGGTCCGAAGACGCCGCCGCAATTCGCCCCATCAACCAGTCAAGCGACAGCCCGCCCAAATGGTCCAATTCCTTGGGCTGGACATAGCCGTGCTGCACCATGTCGTGCGTGTCGACAGTAGAAGCCAGCGGTCTGTGCGGTGCGCCATCAATGCCGCGCGGCAGGGCCAGCTTGACCACATCGGATGCGACAACCGGCAGATCGCCCAAGCCCGTCACATGGTCCAATGCCGTCGCCGATAGCCGTCCATCCGAGGTCAGCACATGCACGCAGACACCGGCAAACGGCCCGTCTCCGACCACGGCGCTGCGGATTTCGACCGGCGCGGCTTCTAGCAGCTCACGGTGAAAGCGCGTGTGTTGGGTCAGCACACCGGTCGGCGCCACCCCGCACATATCGCGCGCGACAAACCCTGCTTGTTGAAAACAGCGCAGATACTGACGCACGTTCCAGTGCTGATTGTGGTCACATTCCCATGTCTCGACCCGCGTCATAAAAGTCGGGGTGCCGATGGTGCATATGTCCATGTGGGGTCAGGTCCTTTGAAACACAGGTAAGGTATCGCCGTCCTTACCCTGTTCAAAGGTGACGGCGACGCTGTCCCCGATCTGTACATCCAACGCGTCCTCGCCAACAAGGGTCGTAATCATGCGCGGCCCCTCGGCGACGTTGATGGCGGCGATGACATAGGGCACCTTGTCCGCATAGGCCGGCAGCGGCGCGCGACGCACGATTGTGAACGTCTCGACCTTGCCTTTGCCCGTGCTGTCGATCCACGCCAGATCCGCCTCCCAACAGGTGGTGCAATGGTGGCGCGGAGGAAATTGCACCGCGTCACAGCGGTTGCATTTCTGAAAGGTTAGCCGCCCCTCTTTGGCCGCCGCAAAGTATTCCTGCGAGTCACCGTTCGCCAGCGTCATCTGATTGCTCCATGGTTTTGGGTGGGCCACGCGGGCCCGTTCTCAGGGGACTAGCAACTGACGTGCCGGAATGACCTAGGCGACACAGGCCTCGGCCTCAATGCGGGCGGCACTGTGTTGGCGACGGCGAATGGAGGACGGGGGAATATTCATCATTTCCCGATACTTGGCCACGGTGCGGCGGGCGATATTGACGCCCTCGCCCTTTAGGGTTGCCGTAATGGCATCGTCCGACAGAACCTTTTTACCCTGCTCGCCCTCAATCAATTTGCGGATGCGGGCACGGATGGATTCCGCCGATACGTCCTCGGCACTGCCTTCGCCGGACAGAGCGTTCGAGAAAAAGTATTTCAGTTCAAACAGGCCACGGTTGGTCATCAGGTACTTGCCCGAAATCGCACGGCACACGGTCGATCGGTGCATCCCGATCGCATCGGCCACATCGGCCTGACACAGGGGTTTGATATGCTCCACCCCCTTGAGCAAAAAGTCCTGCTGCCGTTTGACGATCTCGGTCGCGACCTTCAGCATCGTATTGGCCCGTTGGTCCAGATTTCGCGCCAGCCAGTTCGCATCGCGCATACAATCGGTCACGAACCGCACATCGTTTTCGCCAGACGCAACCGCGCGCATTTCCGAATAATATTCACGGTTCACCAGAACCTTGGGCAACAGGGCCGAGTTCAACTCGACATGCGTCGTTCCATCGGGGCGCAGTTCGACGTTCACATCCGGCATCGCGGGCAGAACAGCGTCGGTATCGAACTGACGACCGGGGCGCGGATCCAGCATACGGATCTGACGCGCCATTTCGGCGATCTCGACGCGGTCCACGCCACACAGACGCGCCAGCGCAGCCAGATCGAACTTGGCCAACATATCGAGGTTGTCCAGCAAGATGCCCATTTCGTCGGTCAACTCGCCCGCCTCATCCAGTTGCAGGCGCAGGCATTCCCCCAGATCACGCGCGCCAACGCCGGTGGGCTCTAGCCCCTGTATCAGGTGGAGCGCATGTTCGACGCGGGTCTGAACGATCCCAAGGACATCGGCAATTTCATCCAGATCGCGGCGCAGGTATCCATCAGGGTCCATTGATTCAACGATCTCCCGCGCCAACAGGCGATCGACAGTATTGTGGATGGTCAGATCGACCTGTTCCAACAGATGTTCACGCAGGGTTTGGCGACGGGCAAAGGTTTCCTCGATGCTGCGCAGATCACCGGCGGCGGCACCGCCGCTACGCGGCACGGACAGCGATGTTCCGCCCTTGTGTGGCTCGGATTTCGCGGCGCGCTCAGTCGGTTGCGGTTGTGGCTCAGCGGTGGACACGGGGCGCGTTTCGGGCAGGACCACGTCGATCAGCGGGTTACGCTCTTCCTGCTCTTTGAGATAGCTACACAGTTCGTCGTGATTACACTTTAGCAGCTTGATCGACTGGATCACACGCGGTGTAATCGCAATAGTCTTCTTGGTCTGTACGGACAGACGACGCCCTAATTCCATTGTGTCCTCCCTCGGTCCTGCGCGGGCACAGGACTTCTCCTGAAGAGAGGTTATCGCGTTCTACCTTTGGCTAGTATCATGCCAAACCTGTGGCCGCGATAGGTACAGAATATAGCAAGAGTGCATTCTGCGCGGACACATTGGAACAACACCTCCCACAGTGTATCCGTTTTGGACAGGAGAACGCGATTTTTTGCAGTTTCGCACAAAATCGCGCAGAGGGAGGTTTGTTTTGTCTATTTCCGAACAAAAGGGTCCGGGGGTCAAGGGGGTCGTTCTCTTGGACGATGCCGGCAAATGTGCGGCCGCATACGGGGCCGGTGCGGACATGCGGATTCGCAGCATGGTCACCAATGCCGAGTGGCTAAAAGAGGCGACTGACCGGCGACTGACCCCGATCCTGTTGAACGACGCGCAGTATTCCGCGCTTGTGACCAAGGTGCCCGAGGGGACGCTGATCCTGTTGTCGGAACCGCCCTCGGACGCGGTCCTGAACTTTATCCTTAGCGTCGATTTCGCCTATGACATCCTGAACCATATCCTGATGGATCCCTATGATGCGATGGCGGTCGTAGGGGGCGACGAAAAGCTGGCCTATATCTCGCCCGTTCATGAAAAATTCTTTGGGCTGCAAGCAGGTGAAGCCGTCGGTAAGAACGTGCGCGATGTGATCGAAAACTCGCGCCTGCACCACGTGGTGCGCACGGGGATCGCCGAGGTTGGCCAAATCCACCGGATGCGCGGCAAGGACCGCGTGGTGTCACGTCATCCGATCCTGAACGACGGCAAGATCGTGGGCGCCATCGGGCGCATCATGTTCAAAGGCCCCCAACAGGTCGAAGCCATGTCGCGCCGCATCAACGCGCTGGAAGAGGAAATCGCGACCTATAAGGCCAAGGCCTCGTCCGAAAACACCGACAACGCCTATCTGGACGCCATCGTCGGCCAGAGCTTTGCCATCCGTGCGGTCAAGGATCAGATTCGCAAGGTTGCGCCGCTTGACATCCCCGTTCTGGTGCAAGGCGAAAGCGGCACAGGCAAGGAACTGGTGGCGCAGGCCCTGCATATGCTGAGCCCCCGCCATGAGGGCCGTTTGGTCACCGTAAACGCCGCCGCCCTGCCCGAGTCCTTGGTCGAGAGCGAGCTGTTCGGCTATGAGGCGGGATCCTTCACCGGTGCCGACCGCAAAGGCCGCGCAGGTAAATTCGAACAGGCCGATAAGGGCACGATCTTCCTTGACGAAATCGGGGACATGCCGCTTGAGGTGCAATCAAAGCTGCTCCGCGTGCTTCAGGACCGGATGGTCGAACGCGTCGGCGGGGCCAAGCCCAAGCGCGTCGATTTCCGTCTGTTCTCGGCCACCAACCGCGACCTAGAGGCGTTCATCGAACAGGACCGGTTCCGTCTGGACCTGTTCTACCGGATCAGCCCCGTTGTGATCGCGATGCCGACACTGGAAGAGCGTCTTGAGGACATCCCGCTGTTGCTGAACCACTTCGTTACCGATCTGGCCACGCAATATAACCGTCCTCAACCCGAGATCGATCTGAACGTCCATGACTACCTGATGGAACAGAAATGGCCCGGCAACGTGCGCCAACTGCGCCACATGGTGGAACGCGCGATGGTCTTTGCCGAGGACGGACGCCTGCGGATTGAGGATTTCCAACGCGGCACGGCATTTGGTGCGAAAAAGGTACCCTCTCCCGCCACGCCAAGCATGGCCGTCAAATCCGGCGCGACCCTGAAGGAAACCGTCGAGGCCCTCGAAAACAAGCTGATCAACGACGCGATCATCCGGTTCAAGGGCAACAAGAAAAAGGCGGCGGAACACTTGGGCGTGTCACGCTCGTATCTCTACAAAAAGCTTGAGGAAATCGCCGAACAGGCCGAGGCCTAGAACCGGTCGTACCCCGGTTGTTTGTAAATCGTATCCTGACGTCCCGCGATGTCAGGATCATAGACCTGTGTGTTCCAATCGTCGGGCGACACGTCCTCAATGGCGACAGAAATCGCCTCTTGGGATGTACCAAGAGTGTTCATCACGGCTAGGGCGACGCGCTCGGCAAGACGTTTCTTATCCTGTTCGCTGCGGCCTGCAGCCATTTTCACAATGACATGGGGCATGGGGTGACCTCCGGTTGGAGCGGGCCGTTCAGGGCCGCCCGCGTGTTATGGACGGGGGAACGGCGCACTTCGGGTGCCATTCCCCGTGACCGGAGGTGTCAGATTTCAGACCACAGGCGCGGGCGCGGGATGCCCATAGGCGGTGGCAAAATCACCCAAACGTTTACTGACGCCCTCTGGACCCAACCGTTTCAGCATGTCACCCGGCGTCAGGCCCAGACGAAACGCCATACGCGCACCGGTATCAATGGCGTCCAAGGTTGCCGTGCCTTCGGCAAGCTCTTCAACCACGGGCAACAGGATCGCGTTTTCCAGCCGCTCGCCAATCTGATCGGCGGTTTGGGGATCCAGCGGCGCAGGGTCCTCGTCGATCTGCCACGGGGTGTTGTCCGTGCCATGTGCAATCAACCCCGCCGCCGCCTCATAGAACGGCCCTAGCGCACCGAGGTTTCGAACGGCGTTCAAATTGGTCGCCGTGCCGATGATGTTCATCACCGCAAACGGCCCAAGCGCAAGCCCCAGCCGATCCCGTGCAATCGCGTCAATCTGGGCCGTGGTGGCCAGACCTTGGTCCAGAACATGGACAGCCTCATTCGTGTAGGGACAGAAAAACCGGTTCAGGGCGAACCCGTTCTGATCCTTGCAGGCGATCACGGTTTTGCCGGTACGCGTCAGAAACGCATCCGCCGCGCGCAGGCAATCGTCGCGCGTTGCCGGACCTTGGATCAATTCGACCACGGGGTTGATTTCGGCGGGGCTAAAATAGTGCATCCCGCAAAACCGGCCCGCATCGGTCAGATCGGCGGCAATGTCGGACAGGCGCAGGCAACTGGTGTTGCTGGCAAGGATCGTATCGGCGCGCACGACCCGTTCCAGATCGGCAAAAATCGCCTTTTTCAGGGGCAGGTTTTCAAAAACGGCCTCAATCACCAGATCGCAATCGGCCAGCGCGGACATGTCCGTTGCGGTCGCCACCCGCGCGCCCGCCGCAGCGGCCGCATCTTTGGTGATCCGGTCCTTGGCGACCTGCCGGTCAAGATAGCGCGACAGTTTCACGCGCGCCCGATCCAACGTATCCGCGTCACGGTCAAGCAGCACCACATCCATCCCCGACATGGCGGCGTTGATCATGATCCCCGCCCCCATGGTGCCCGCGCCCACAATGCCCAAACGGTTGATTTCGATGCTCATGCGGTCAGGTTCTCTACGATCAGGGCGATGCCTTGGCCACCGCCGATGCACATGGTGGCCGCGCCATAGCGCCCGCCGGTGCGTTTCAGTTCATAGAGCAGCTTGGTCGTGATGACCGCGCCACTGGCCCCGATGGGATGGCCAAGCGCAACCGCGCCGCCGTTCGGGTTCACCTTGGCAGGGTTCAGGTTCAATTCCGCACTGACCGCGCAGGCCTGTGCGGCAAAGGCCTCATTTGACTCGATGATGTCCAGATCATCGACGCCCAAACCCGCCTTTTCCAAGGCGACCTGCATCGCAGGCACAGGCCCGATGCCCATAAAGGCCGGATCGACGCCCGCATGCCCATAGGCCACCACACGGGCCATCGGCGCAACGCCACGCGCCGCCGCCGCATCCCCCGTCATCAGAACAACCGAGGCCGCGCCATCGTTGATGCCGCTGGCGTTGCCCGCCGTGACCTTGCCATCCTTTTTGAACACGGCGCGCAGTTTGGCCATGTTCTCGACACTGGCGTCGGCGCGGACATGTTCATCTGTCTTGAACACCACGTCGCCCTTGCGGGTCTTCAGGGTGATCGGAACGATCTGTTCGTCAAAATAGCCCGCCTCAATCGCCGCAGCCGCGCGGCGATGGCTTTCGACAGCAAAAGCATCTTGGGTCTCACGCGAGATGCCGTATTTCTCGGCGACGTTTTCGGCGGTGACGCCCATGTGCCCGTGTCCGAACGGGTCGGTGAGAACGGCGGTCATCATGTCGATTGCGGTGCTGTCGCCCATCTTCTGGCCCCAGCGCGCGGACGGGATCAGGTATCCCGCGCGGCTCATGCTTTCGGTGCCGCCCGCGATGGCGGTGTCCGTGTCGCCCATGGCAAGGGCCTGAACCGCGGACACAATCGCCTGCAACCCCGAGCCGCACAGCCGGTTTACGGTCAAGGCGGGTGTGTTGTGCGCCATGCCCGTTTCAATCGCGATTGTGCGCGACACATACATATCGCGCGGTTCGGTGTGGATGACGTTGCCGTAAAACGCCTGCCCTATGTCCGCGGGTGTCAGGCCCGCGCGGGCGATCGCTTCTTTTGCGGTGGCGACGCCCAGTTCTGTCGGGGTCAGCCCCGCCAATGCGCCGCCAAAGTCGCCCACTGCGGTGCGGGCGGCGGAAACCAATACGATGTCTTTCATGATCTGTCCTATGTGTCGTGGTGGCCGTTCACCACCTCCATGCCCCGAATGGCCAGCTTGCGCGCCAAATCGCCGTGGGTTGTTGCGTCGGCCCCTGCGGCGGTGCCTGCGCGCACGCGGTCGGCAATTCCGACCCAAATCACGGAAAACCGGAACAGGGCGAATGCCTTGTGAAACGTGGTCAGGGGACCGGCGGCGGGATTTTTTGCCATATACCGGTCCACGAATGCGGCCTCATCCGGAAGGTTCAGCGCGGTTAAATCCCGCCCCAGAACCCCGCCGTATTCATCCGGCGCGGTGTGCCACGCCAGCGCACAAAACCCCAGGTCGGCCAAAGGATGGCCCAGCGTCGACAGTTCCCAATCAAGGATCGCAACCACGCGCGGCTCGGTCGGGTGAAAGATGACATTGCCCATACGGAAATCGCCATGCGCCAGACTGACCGCGCCATCATCGGCGGGCTGGTTGTCGCGCAGCCACGCCGCCAAGGCATCCAGTTCGGGGATCGGGTCGCTGGGGCTTTCATCCCATTGGCGGGACCAGCGGGCGATCTGACGTTCGAAATAGTTGCCGGGCCGACCGAAATCGCCCAAGCCCACCTCATCAGGGCGCACCGCATGCATGGCGGCCATCGCATCAGCCAGACCCATCCACAGCGCCTTGCGCTCGGCCGGATCGGCGTCGGGCAAGGCACAGTCGGAAAAGACGCGACCATCGACCCGCTCCATCAGATAAAACGGCGTGCCCAACACATCCGCGTCCTCATGAAACCGGATCGGACGGGGCACCGGCACGCCCGTGGGGTGCAATGCCGTCAACACGCGGTATTCGCGGTCCACCGCATGGGCCCCGCGCAGGATCGGGCCGTTGGGCTGTTTGCGCAGCACCATACGGTGATCGCCATAGGTCACGAAATAGGTCGGGTTCGACTGACCACCGGCGATGCGCTCGATGTCCATCGCGGCCCGCGCGCCGAAATGACCCGCCAGAAACCCGTCCAGAGCGTCCGCGTTGAAATCCAGATCGCTCATGCGCCGACATCCCATTTCCAGAAGTCGCGGCCCTCTTTTTCGACATTGCGGTGCAGGACCATCTTGTGGACCTCATCCGCGCCGTCGACCAAACGCGCCTGACGGGCATAACGGTAAATCCATTCCAGAGGCGTGTCCTTGGAATAGCCGCGCGCGCCGTTGATCTGGATCGCGGTATCGGCGGCCTTGTGCAGGACGTTGGCCACATGGACCTTGGCCATCGACACCTCTTTGCGGGCAAACCCGCCACGGTCCAGTTCCCACGCGGCCTTCATCACCAGCATGCGACCGATTTCGATCTGCATCGCCAGATCGCCCAGCATCATCTGAACGCTCTCGCGTTTGGACAGACGTTCGCCAAAGGCAAAGCGGTTGTGGGCGTATTCGCTGGCGATCTCGACACAGCGTTTGGACAGGCCCAGCCAGCGCATGCAATGCGTCAGACGCGCCGGACCCAACCGGATCTGGGTCAGCTTCAGGCCATCGCCCTCATTCATCAACAGGTTCTCGGCGGGGATGACCATGTCCTCATAGACGACCTCGCAATGGCCGCCGTGCTCTTCTGGTCCCATGATCGGGATGCGGCGTTCGATCCGGAACCCGGGTGTATCGCGCTTGTGCAAAAACGCCGACAGACCCTTGCGCGGATCATCCGAGGTGCGCGCGATCAGGATGAAATGCTCGCTCTCTTCGGCGCCGGTGATGAACCATTTGCGCCCGCGCACGACATAGCTGTCCCCGACCCGTTTCGCCGTGGTCAGCATCATCCCCCCCGGATCGGACCCCGACCCCGGCGCCGGTTCGGTCATGACAAAGGCCGATTGCACATCCCCGCGCACGATAGGTTGCAGCCACGTTTCCTTTTGCGCGGGCGTGCCAACCTTTTCCAGAACCTGCATATTGCCATCGTCCGGCGCGGCCGCGTTGAACACCACCGGCCCAAAGATGGAACGGTTCATCTCCTCATAGCAGACCGCCATGCCCATGATCCCAAGCTCTTGCCCGCCGGTTTCCTGTTTCAATTGAAGGCACCACAGACCCTCGGCCTTGGCCCGCGCGCGCAGGTCCTGCAGCACGTCCTTGCGGATGTTTTCATGCGGATCGTAATTCGCGCGATCCGCCTCCAACGGCATGATCTCGGTCTCGACAAACCGCGCGATACGGGCGCGAAAATCCTCAACGCGGGGGGAAATAGTAAAATCCATTAGATCATCCTAAAGCGAAGAAACAAGGTGACCGCCGTCCACGACGATCTCGGAGCCGGTCATGAACGCGCTGTCATCGCTGGCCAGCAGGAGCAGCGGCCCGTCCAAATCGGACATCTGGCCAAGGCGGCGTTGGGGCACGCGTTTGATCAGCGCCTGACCGGCGTCGGACGCGAAAAAGTCACGATTCAGGTCGGTTTCGATATAGCCCGGGCACAGGGCATTCACGCGAATACCATAGCGCGCCCATTCAAGGGCAAGGCTCTTGGTCATCTGCACCACACCCGCCTTGGCCGTGGCATAGGCCGACAGGTTGCCCGCCACGCGCAGACCAAGGATCGAGGCGATGTTGACGATGCTGCCCCCCTTGCCCGCCGCGACCATGGCCTGCCCCGCCGCCTGCGCCACGCGGAATACGCCGGTCAAATCGGTGTCGATGACCCAGTTCCAGTCATCCAATTCCGTCTTCAATGCGGGCCCGTCATAGGTCACACCGGCGTTGTTGATGACGATGTCATAGGCGCGGTCAAACCCCGCGCGGACACTTTCGCCATCGGTGACATCCATCGCTACAGCCCGCGCATCGCCACCGATCTCGGCCACAAGCGTCTCAAGCCGGTCGACACGGCGCGCGGCCACGGTGACCGTCGCGCCTTGGGCCGCTAGAACCCGCGCGAAATGCGCCCCCAGACCCGAGGACGCCCCCGTCACAAGGGCGGTTTTTCCGTCCAGTTTCATCGCCTTCCCTCCCTAGTACGACTTCGGCAGTTCCAGAACGCGTTCGGCGATGAACGACATGATCAGTTCGCGGGTCACGGGTGCGATACGCGGCAACATGATCTCACGGAAATACCGTTCGACATGGTATTCCTTAGCATAGCCAAATCCGCCGTGGGTGCGTACAGCGCGGTCACAGGCATCGAACGCTGCGTCAGCTGCAAGGAATTTGGCCGAATTCGCCTCGGCACCACAGGATTTGCCCTCATCATACAGACGCGCGGCATGCCAAACCATCAGATCCGCCGCCTCTAGCGCCATCCAGCTTTGGGCAAGCGGGTGTTGAATCGACTGGTTCTGGCCAATCTTGCGACCGAAGACGACGCGCTCATTCGCGTAATCGGCGGCCTTTTCCAACGCGCGACGCCCCACGCCAATCGCCTCGGCGGCGACCAGAACACGCTCGGGGTTCAGACTGTCGAGCAACAGCTTAAAGCCTGCGCCCTCTTCGCCGATGCGGTCCTCTTCGGGGATTTCCAGATTGTCGATAAAGATCGAGTTCGAGTTCACCGCCGCGCGGCCCATCTTTTCGATAGGGGTCACAGAAATGCGCGACCGGTCAAAGTCGGTGTAGAACAGGGTCATCCCGTCGATCGGGCGCTTGCACTCTTCAATCGGGGTGGTGCGCGTCAACAGCAGGATTTTATGCGCCTGTTGCGCGGTCGAGGTCCAGACCTTTTGCCCGTTCACGATATACCGGTCGCCCTTTTTCACCGCGCGCGTGGTGATGTGTGTGGTGTCCAGACCGGCATCGGGTTCGGTCACGCCGAAACAGGCGATATGCTTGCCCTCGACCAGTGGCGGGATCATCCGGTCCTTTTGTTCCTTGGTGCCGTGTTTGACCATCGCATGGGGGCCAAACAGGTTGATGTGGATGCTGGAACAGGCGGCCATGACACCGGCAGAATTGCCGATGATCTGCATCAACAACGACGCATCCGTCACGCCCAGATTGGCCCCGCCATATTCCTCGGGCATGGTAATGCCCAGCCAACCCGCCTCGGCCATGGCTTGGTGGAACTCGTGGGGGAATTCGGCGGCGCGCTCTTTTTCCAGCCACCATTCGTCGTCAAACCGGTCACAGATGCGGCGCACAGAGTCCGCGATCTGCAGGCGTTCGTCGGTTGCAATAATGCCTGCGGGCAAATCGGGTTTTTTCATCGGGGTTCTCCGCGTGTCAGATACGGGTGAAAATCACGGTTTCGGGGTGAACAGGCCCGCATGGGCAAGCTTGCTGCTCAGGGGATGGGCCACGATTGTTTCGGCCAGTTCAGCGGCCTTGATCAGGGCGGGAATATCGATGCCGGTCTCTATGCCTAGACGGTCGCACAACAGGGCCAGTTCCTCGGTCGCGATATTGCCTGCGGCGGACCGGTTTCGGGCAAAGGGACAGCCACCAAGACCACCCACCGAGGCATCAAACCGCGCAACGCCCAGTTCCAGCCCCGCCATCGCATTCGCAATCCCAAGGCCGCGCGTATCATGCAGATGCAACGCGACAGGATAGTCGGGCCAGCGCGTGCGCACCGCCTCGACCAAGGCGCGCACACCGGCGGGATCGGCGGCCCCGACCGTGTCACACAGCGTGATACAGGTCGGTGGCGTTCCCGCGTCTTCACAGACCGCGACCAGATCGGCGGCGCGCAGCATCGCCTGTTCGACCGACACTGCGCCCTCATAGTTGCAGCCAAAGGCGGTAAACAAATAGATCGGCCCACTGCCCAATCCCGCGTCGCTATAGGCCTGACGCAGGGCGATCTGGCCCGCAATCTGGGCGTCGGGCGTGCGGTTGTTGTTGCGCATCAGAAAGGTGTCAGAGGCACTGGTGCTGGTCAGGGCGGGGGTATAGAGGCCGCTACTGATGGCCTGATGAAACCCCTTTTCGTTCAGCCACATACAGCCATAGGTCACGCCCGCATGGCGGGTGATGCCATCGGCGATCTGGAACACATCCGCCATCTGCGGGACGACCTTGGGGTTCACAAAGGACGCGCATTCGATCTCCGGCACGCCGGTTTGCGACAGGGCGTCGATCAGGCGGATTTTATCGGCGGTGGCGATATGGGGCGGCTCGAATTGAAACCCCTCACGCGGGCCGACCTCGGTGATGTGGACGTGGGTGGGAAGGTCGCTCATCTCAGCGGCCCGTCCATTGTGGTGCGCGTTTTTCGGCAAAGGCGGCAAGGCCCTCTTGGGCGTCCTCGGTCAGGGGCATCAGGCCGACCTGTGCCTCCATGTACGCGATCCCCTGTTCGAACGTCATGCCATGCATCGCGGTCAGGGCATGCTTGCCCCGCTTGATCGCGGCGGGCGAATTCTGGGCGATTTTGGCGGCCAGATCATCGACCGTGCTGTCCAGATCGTCCATCCCGACCACATAGTTCACCAGACCGCACTCCAGCGCGGCGGCGGCATCCAGCATCTCACCGGTGTAACACATCTCGGCGAATTTGCGGGGCGGCAGCATGGTTTGCATCAATGCGGCAACCTGCATCGGGAACAGGCCGACCTTGACCTCGGGCAGGCCGAACTTGGCATTGTCCGACGCAACGGCCAGATCGGAAATCGCCAACAACCCCATCCCACCGGCCAAACAGAACCCGTTCACCCGTGCGATCACCGGCACAGGCGTCTTTCGCGCAGTCCGCAGCAGGTTGGCATAGGTCGTCGTCGGTTCGGCATAGTCAAACCCGAACGTTCCCGCGTTCGGGTTCAGATCGGCACCGGCGCAAAACGCTTTGTCCCCGACCGCACCAAGGATGATCACCCGTACGTCTGGGTCATGACCGGCAGCGGCAAACGCCTGATCCAGCTCTACAATCAGATCATCGTTCAGGGCATTGCGCCGTGCGGGTCGGTTGATCGTCAGGCGCAGGATGCCATCCGTTTTATCCGTGATCAAAACGGGGTCAGAAGTTGACATCATCGCCCCCTTTCAGTTCGAGGATCTCTCGCGCTTCGTCGGGCGTTGCCACCTCAAGCCCCAGATCGTTGATCATCTTGACGGCGAAACGGACCTGCGCGGCGTTGCTTTCGGCCAGTTTGCCGCGGCCGAGCCAAAGCGAGTCCTCTAGCCCCACGCGCACGTTGCCGCCCATCATCGCGGCCTGCGCAGCGATCTGCATCTGCTTGGCCCCCGCGCCCAGAACCGACCATTGGTAGTCGTCCCCGAACAGACGGTCGGCGGTGCGTTTCATATGCATGATGTCCTCGGGATGCTGACCAATCCCGCCGAGAATGCCGAACACCGACTGAATAAACAGCGGTGCCTTGATCAGGCCGCGATCCACGAAATGCTTGCAGGTATAAAGATGGCCGATGTCATAGCATTCGACCTCGAACCGCGTGCCATTGTCGGCGCATTTGGTCAGGATCGTCTCGATGTCCTTGAAGGTATTCTTGAAAATCCGGTCATCGCTGCCCCGCAAATAGTCCTCTTCCCAGTCATGCTTGAACTCGGAAAAGCGGTTCAGCATGGGATAGAGGCCAAAGTTCATCGACCCCATATTCAGGCTGGCCACCTCGGGTTTGTAGTGAAGCGCGGGGCCAAGCCGTTCCTCGGTGCTCATCAAGGTGGACCCACCGGTGGTGATGTTCAAAACCGCATTGGTGCGCTGTTTGATGACGGGCAGGATGTTTTTATAGGCCTCGACCGATTGATCCGGCACGCCGGTTTTCGGGTCACGCGCGTGCAGGTGGATAATCGCCGCGCCTGCCTCGGCGGCCCCAATCGCCGCGTCCGAGATTTCCTCGGGCGTGACGGGCAGGTGGGGGGACATCGACGGGGTGTGGATCGAACCGGTGATGGCGCAGGTGATGATGACCTTGCGTGGTTTTTTCGGGGTGACGGTCATGGTCTGTCCTCGCTCAGTGCAGGGTCGCGGCATGCGCGCGCAGGGCGTCGCGATCATCGGGGTGGGCAATTTCGGCAAGCGCCAGTGCGCGCTCATGCACGGTCTTGCCCCGCAGATCGGCCACGCCGAATTCGGTCACAACGGTTTCGACAAAGGTCCGCGACAGAGACACGATATCCCCGTCCAGACGGGTCACGATGCGCGGGCGGCCCTTGTTGGTTTGCGAGCGCAGGCCCAGAATGAACTGTCCGCCCTCAACCTGACCGCCGACGGCAAAGTCGATCAGACCGCCCATCGAACCGGTCTGTTTGCCGCCGATGGTTTCTGCGTTGACCTGCCCCATCAGGTCGATCTCAAGCGCCGAGTTCACCGACACCACGTTCTTGCGGGCGACGAAATCTTCGGGGCGGTGGGTGGTCAGGGCGCTTGCCAAGGCGATGGCGTCATTGTCGGCAACCCAGTCATACAGGTCCTTGGACCCGAAAATATCGCCCGTATGCGCCTTGGGATTTTCCGCCGTGGCACAACCCGCCTTGATCAGGGCCATGGTCGGGTCGGTAAAGGTGTTGATGAACCGCAGATCGCGGGCGCCCCGATCCATCAGGGCCTGCGCGGCCGCCAATGGAATGCCCCCGACCCCAAGGCTAAGCGCGGCACCATCGGGGATCAGGTCCCCGATCTGGCGACCAATCGTGGCATCGATGTCGTCAAGCGGACGGTTGGGATATTCGGCCAACGGTTCAGCGGCCTCGACAAGCGCGTCGATCTGGGACGCGTGGATGCGGCTATCGCCCAAGGTGCGCGGCATATTCGGGTTCACCTGCGCGATCAGATAGGTCGAGCTGTTGGCGATCCCCTTGGCCGCCGTACAGCAAACCCCAAAGCTGTGATAGCCATCCGCGTCTGCGGGCGAGACGTGGATCAGACCCACGTCAAAGGTGCTGTCGTCCAGATAGCGCGCGGTCTGTGCCCATGTCATCGGCAGGTATTCGGCCTGCACATCGGGCGCGGTTTTGCGCAGCAACGTGCCCGGCAAGAACCATGTCTTGAACCGGATATTCTTGGCGCAGGGACGCGACAGGAACCCATAGCCCGACAGCAACATGCCGCTAATCACCGTCAGATCGCCAAGCGTATCCGCGCGCTCCCAAAGGGCCGCCGTCAGGGCGGTGGGCTCGGCGCTCAGGTGGGGAAAGGCGACGGTCATTCCGGATTGAACATGGTTCAACGCTTCGGCGGCCGTCATGGTTTTCGGGGTCTTGCTCATCACTTGGCCTCTGCTGCCTGAACCAGAACGCCATCGGCGATCAGGCGGTCAATCTGTTCGTCTGACAACACACGCGCGGCGATTTCACGGGTGTTCTGGCCCAGTTCCGGCGCGCCGTCGGGTTTGCGCCCGCGCACCTCGTCAAAGCGCCACGGCATCCGGACAAGGCGCAGCCCGTCCTCGCGGGGGGCCTCATACATGTCCAGCCATTGCATCTGGGGAAAGTCCGGCAATTCCTGACCAGTGACGATAGGCGCGTGGGGCACATCGGCGTCGCGCAGACGCTGTTCCCACGTCGCGCGGTCGTGTTTGGCGAACTCGGCCTCCACAATCGGGCGCAGGTCGAAATAATGCTCTTTGCGATCCGCATAGGTCGCAAAGCGCGGGTCCGATTGCAGGTCGGGACGCGCCATCGCGGCGGTGAAATTCTGCCAGAACTTTTCCGAGCCCGACATATGCACGGCAATCGCGCCACCATCGGAACATTTCAGGGCAAAGCTCTGCGCGGCGGGATGTCGGGATTCGCGGTGTGGGCTCTGGCCGGTCTCAAAGCTCTGGGTCATGGCGTCGATGGTAATCGTCGTCATCGCCTCAAGCAGCGAGGTTTTCACATGCGTGCCCGCGGCCGTGCGTTCCCGCCCGAACAGGGCCGATACGATACCAATCACCGCCACCAAGGCCGTCGCCAGATCGCCGATACAGGTGCCCGCCAAGCGCGGCGTGTCCTGATCCGACATGATCGACAAAAAGCCACTCATCGCCAAACCGATCGTGTCAAACGCCGCCCGATCCCTCCACGGCCCTCCATCGCCAAACCCAGAGGAGGAGGAGTAGACGATGGAGGGATGGATCGCGCGCACCGTGTCATAGTCCAGACCCAGACGTTCCATCACACCCGGACGGCCGTTTTCGATCAGAACATCGAATTCGGGCAACAACGCCTTGAGCAGAGCAACCCCGTCAGGAGATTTCAAATCGATCGAAATGCTCTTTTTGCCGGCGTTCATCTGGGTAAAGAACGGGTCCTTGGTTCCGATGCCGCGACGGAACGGATCACCCCCGCGCGGTGGCTCGACCTTGACCACCTCAGCCCCGAGGGAGGCCAGGATCGTTGCCGCATAAGGGCCGGCAACAAAGGCACCCAGATCCAGAATGCGGATGCCGCTTAGGGGTTTAGTCGTGTCCATATGGGGGTCCGTTTCGTTCATTGATCCTGATCCGCCGCACCAGCGGGCAGGAAATAGGGCAGCGACAGTTGGTCATCGATTTTGACGACCTTGCATTCGAGGGGCATGCCGATTTCCAGATCGACCTCCATGCCGTTTGGAATGCCACTGACGAGGCGCACGCCCTCTTCGAGATCGACGAGGGTGATCGTATAGGGCACCTGATCCGCCAACAGGGGATGCACCGCGTGGCGCGCCACCGCATAGGTGTTCAGCGTCGCCTTGCCCGATGCGGGCTTCCAACCGATGTTGAACGACCGGCAATGCGGACAGATCGGGGATGGCGGGTGATGCGCCTTGTTGCAGTCCTCGCAGGTGGACAGGTGCAGCGTGCCGTTGGCCAGATGCGTCCAGAACGGTTGCGCCAGATATTCGTCACCGGGTCTGATTACAGTCATGCGCGCCCCAAGATCATCGAACTTGCCCCCCTCAGCGTGATGAACGCAGTTTCGGCGTCCACCTGATTTGGGCTTTCGCCCCGCAACTGCCGAACCATCTCGGCAATGGTGTTGAGACCGTGGAAGTACCCCTCGGACAGCAGGCCGCCGTGGGTGTTCACCGGCAGGGCACCGGTCGGGCCATTGCCGCCGCTGGTCAGGAACTGATGCGCCTCACCGCGCCCGATGAACCCAAAATCCTCAAGCGCGAGGGGCACCATCATCGAGGTCGCATCGTAAATCCCCGCAACGTCGATATCGGAGGGTTTCAGACCCGCCTTGCCGAACAGGTCTTCACCCGCCTCGGGCGGGGCAAGCGTGTGCGTGACTGGCGCATAGAGGAACATCGGCACCGAACCCGGATAGATGTATTGCCCCGCCGACAGGACATCGACCGCCTTGACGCCCATGGACCGCGCCCGTTCGCGCGACACGATCACCATGGCCATCGCCCCGTCGGTTTCCAGACAGTAGTCATAGATGCGCAACGGCTCGGTGATGACACGACCCGCGCGGTAGTCATCCATGCTCAGGGGTTTGTCCCGCAACAGGGCGTTGGGGTTGTTGTTGGCATAGGCGCGTTGGGTCACCGCGACACTGCCCAGCATATCGGTGAACTGATCGTCGCTCAGGCCATATTGGCCCTTATAGCTCTGGGCGTAGAGGGCGTGGTGCTGACCGGGAACCAGCAATCCGAACGGCGCGGAATAGATGTCACCGGGCGGTTCGGGCTGACGGTTGATCAGTCGACCATCTTCTTCGGACAGGATGCGTTCACCCCGCCCATAGCGCACACCAGAGCGCGCGTTCAGGGTCCGGTAAAACACGATGCAGGACGCCAGACCGGCCTCAATCGCCGCCGAGGCCTGTGCCACCGCGCCGCAACAATTGACCCCTCCAAATTCTGTTTCGCCATAGTATTTCAGCGACGGCAGACCCAGCGCGTTCACAATCGCGGCCTCGGTCGTGTTGTCCCATGTATAGCGGACCAACCCGTCGATATCGTTGACCTCAAGCCCCGCATCCGCCATCGCTGCGAGGATCGCCTCGGTCGCCAGCCTCAGTTCACTACGGCCTGAATTCTTGGAAAACTCGGTCTGGCCCAGACCGACAATACTGGTCTTCATGACGCGCGTCTCGTCGTGCGGCTCATGTCAGTCCCCTCCCTAAAAGGCCTGTTGTTGCTTCAGGGATAACTGAGCGATTGTTCAGCGGTCAACGCTGAGCGACTGTTCAGTGAGAGCCGCCGAGAGGGGCCACAGGTGCCGCCTATACCGCGTCCAGTTCACCCCGCTCTGACGTAAGGTTTCCAAAACAAACTTGCCAAGTTGAGGTAGCCCTGAGTAAATCCCCGCCGGTTCTGAACTGCGCGGGTGTGTCAGGTTTTGAAGACAGGATGCGGCAATGAATATTCTGAATGAACGTGTGTCCCAGATCCGGTCGTCCATTTCGGACGGGCGCGCGGATCTGGTGCGCGACAGCCGCCGCAAGATCGTCAATGCGGCGGCACGCCTGTTCCGTCAAAAGGGGTTCCACAAGACCGCAATCCGCGACATTTCCGTCGAGATGGGCGTGTCCCAAGGCCACATCTACCAATACATCTCGCGCAAGGAAGACATCCTGTTGTTGATGTTGGAAATGGCGGTGGATGACTACCACGAAAAGCTGTTTTGCCTGCTGGATCAGGACCTTGATGACGAGACCCGCCTGATCCGCGCGATCGAGGTCTATTACGGCATCATCAACCGCCACCGCGACAAAACCAGCGTCCTTTATTTCCACACCAGCAGCCTTGAGCCCGAAGACCGCAAGCTGTTCGATCTGGCCGAACGCGATGTGACCATGTTCTTTCAGAGTGTGATTGGACGCGGCGTGACATCGGGTGCGTTCAAAACGGACAACCCGTTTCTGGTGGCGTTCGATGTGGTGTCACTGGGCCATATGTGGGCGCTGAAACATCACCGGTTCAAGGGCGTGATGACTTTGGGTGACTATATCACCGCCCAAACCGAATACGTGTTGCGGATGGTGCGGGACTAGCCGCGATAGGGCGCGCTTGTGCGGCCACTCAGGACGATCAGCCCCGCCAGAAACGCCGCCACCGCCGCAAGGTAGAACACCGCGCCCGTGCCGCGATGCTCGGCCAGAATTCCCATGAACGGCCCCCCGATCCCAAGGACCAGATTGACCGCCGCCGAGAACAGCGCCATCGCCGCGCCTCGGTTGCGCGGGGGCACGCGGTTCAACGCCTGACTGGCCACGGACGGATAGACCAACGCAAACCCCAATCCCGCCAGCATCGCGCCCACATAGGCCCCCGCGACCGAATGGCTGTGTGCCATCAGGGCGAAACCGGAAAACTGCACCACCAGTGACCAGACCGCCGTGCGCCCTGCCCCGAACCGGTCCGGCACCGATCCCGCAAAGATACGGATCGCGACCAAGGCCACGGAAAACAACGTCAGCCCCATCCACGGCGGCGTCCATCCGCGTTCCTCAAACAACAGGACGCTGAAGGACACGATGGTGCCATAGCTGACCCCCACCAGACCGATGGTCACGCAATGGATCGCGATGCGGCGGATCACATCCAAAAACACCAGAGACTGCCCCACCTCAACGGATGCACCGGGCACCCGCATGAGCCATGCGATGATCGGAACGGGGATCAGGATCATGACGATCGCGACACCCTCAAACCCGTAGGCCGCATAGAGGATGCCACCGACCGGTGCGCCGATGGCGGTGGTCACAAAGCTTGCCGATCCGACCCAGCCCAGCGCCATCGCCGAGCGCGTCGGCCCCGCCACGGCCAAGGCCCATGTCTGTGCGGCGACGACCACGATGGCCTCGGCACTGCCCAATAGGACCCGCGACAGGATCAGGGACCAGATCGCGACGCGGGTGCTGTCCTGATAGATGTCTGCCGCCCATGCAAACAGACCCGACAAAACCGCCAACCAGACCCCGAGGATAAGTGCGGGTTTGGGCCCCTTGCGGTCGGCGAACCCGCCCGCCCACAGACGCGTGGCAATCGCCACCAAAAACGATAGCCCCGTCAGTGTTCCCACGACCGTCGCCCCCTGCCCCAACTCGCGCGACACGAACAACGGGATCGTCGCAAAAGACGCCCCCGACACCAGATAGGTAAAAGCAACCGCCATCAGTTGCGGGAACAGGTCGGGCAAAAGACCCCGTTGTGGCGGGGCGGACAAGGTAGCGTGGGACATTTTGAAAACCGGCGGGAAAAGGGGCGTGGACGAGGTCGGGTTAATCCCCCTCGGCCGGTGGGTGCGCCTTAAAGATATCCAACCCCGCCTTGGCCGAATTCACCCCTACGGGCCAACCGGCATAGACGGCCAGTTGCACCACTAGCCCCCGCAGTTCATCGGGCGTCACACCATTTTCGATGGCCTTGTGCATATGCGCCTCAAGCTCGGCGTTTTTGCCCAGCGCCCCAAGGATTGCACAGGTCACAAGGCTGCGGTCGCGGGGGGTGAGTTCGGGTTGCTGCCAGACATCCCCGTACAGGATGTCGTGACGCATACGGTTGAATTGGGGAATGGTCGTATAATGCTCAAAATCGTCCAAAGGGACCTCCTGAAATAGGCGGATCAGGGGCCGGTGTGGCCCCTGAGATTAGTGATAGATGCGGTCAGGCAACCATGTCGCGATCCCCGGGAACGCGATCAGCAAGAACACAAGCAAGAGCATCGGCAACAGGAACGGCAGGGCCCCGATGGCCACATCGCCAAATCGACCTCCGCGGGAACGGATGCCATGCGCCACATAGAGGTTCATGCCGATGGGGGGCGTGATCAGGCCCGCCTCCATCAAGATGGTGATCAGGATGCCGAACCACACACCGGTAAAGCCTGCTTCGCCCAATTGCGCGACAATCGGAAACACGATGGGCATCGTTGTCAGCATCATCGACAGTGTCTCCATGAACATGCCGAGGATCAGGTAGAACAGCACGATGATCAGCATCGTTTCCACCGGCGACAGGCCCAGCGTGGCGATAAAGGTCAGCATCGCCTTGGTCACGCCCATGAACGCAAAGATAAAGTTCAGGAACAGCGCGGCCAGAATGATGAACATGATCATGCCGGTGGTGCGCATCGTACCTGCGGCGGCCTCACACACCATGGAAAATGTCAGTGTCCCGTTCAGCGCCGCCAGACCCAGCGCAACCACAACCCCGACGGCTGCGGCCTCGGTCGGGGTGGCGATACCGGCGTAGATCGAGCCGACCACCGCAAGGAACAGGACAATCGGACCGGCCAGATCGGGCAAGCACGCGATGCGGCTGCGCCAGCTGGTTTCGACCTTATCCCCGCCCCAATCGCGACGGAACAGACAGGCCACGAGGATCACCGCCATAAACGCACCCGCCAAAATCAGGCCAGGAATAATGCCCGCCATATAGAGTTCGGGGATCGAGGTTTCGGTGATCACCCCGTACAAGATCAGGTTCACCGACGGCGGGATCAAAATGCCCAGAGTGCCCCCCGCCGCGATTGAGCCCATGAACAGGCGCTCGTTATACTTATGACGCTCGATCTCGGGATAGGCGGCGACGCCGATGGTCGCACAGGTCGCTACAGACGACCCCGAGGTGGCCGCAAACAAGGCACAGGTCCCGATATTGGCGTGCATCAAACCGCCCGGCAAAAACGTCAGCCACTGTGCCACGGCGTTGTACATTTTGCGCGCGATACCGGCGCGCAGCATGATCTCGCCCAGCATGATAAACAACGGGGCCGAGAGCAGCAAAAAGTCGATGCTCTTTTCCCAATAGATATTGCCGATCGCGCGGGCCAGACGCCCATTCATATAGACGTCGTCGATACCAAAGCCCAACAGCCCCAGCACCGCCCCCACCGGAAAGGCCGCGATCAGAAAACCAACAATGGCCAGTACAATCCAGAATGCAGCCATCCCTAGGGTCAGGATTCATAACCAATAGATGACGGTCGCGGCCAGAGCGATGGCTGAGAGGAAGACCTTGGGGCAGCGATCATATCGTGTAA
>PALT01000039.1 GCA_002706605.1 Rhodovulum sp.
AAGACCTTGCCGAAGGTGTCCTGAACCACGGTGATCTTTTCGCCGATCCCGATTTTGCCACCGACCTGTTCCTGAATATAGGGCGCGGCCGACAGGTGGTCGGCGTGGACGTGGGTTTCGAGGATCCACTCGATATCCAGCCCCTGTTCTTTGACATAGGCGATGACCTCATCGGCCGAGGTCGTGTCGGTGTGACCCGAGGCATAGTCGAAATCCAGCACGCTATCGATGATGGCGGCCTTGTTCGACATCGGGTCTTTGACGACGTAGGACACGGTAAAGGTGGCCTCGTCGAAAAATGCTTTAACTTCCGGCGACATAACGAGTCACTCCTTTCTGGCTTTCATGTAACATATGCGATTTTTGTAATATGTTTCAAGATGCACCCGCGCGAATTGACTTGGGTCAATGTCACAAAATCGTAAAGCTGTGATAGTTCTGTGAAAAATGCACAGAAAGGAAGCATGTGATGATTGATCTGGCACAGCGTAAAAAAGCCCTGATCGCACGGTTGCGTGAACTGGACACACGGCTTCATAGCATTGAAGATGAACTTGACTCTCATCAGGCCAAGGACTGGGAGGACCTGGCCACCGAGAGGGAAGAGGACGAAGTACTTGAGCGTATCGGGGTTGATGGCATCGCTGAAATTGAACGTATTCGCAATGCGTTAGCGCGTATTGACGATGGCACCTACGGTGTCTGCGTGACCTGCGGCGATGAGATTTCGGCCAAGCGGCTGGACATTCTGCCCGCCACCCCGTTCTGCGCGACCTGCGCGTCCTGAGTTTCACTGGCTATTAGGGAGGACCTAAAAATGGCACTGGAAAGTTTGAAAGCTGGCATCGCCTTGATCCTTGAAGAGATTGAGAAACGTCCCGATGACCGGCACGTCCTGCAGGAACAATTGCGGGAAAAAATCGCTGAATTCCGTGCGCTGGGTCTTCCTGTGCCCGCCGACATGCGGAAATTCGAGGCGCAACTCGAAGATGATGATGCCGACGATTTGTTTGACAACATGCCGATTTAGGCGCGGCGCAACATCCTAAAATCTTGCGATTTTTCCTTGTACAGGTACAAATTGTCCAAGGACGCACGGGCGGCCCGAAACGGTCGCCCTTTTTCGTAAGGTGTGTGGTGTGAAAGACGGTGTAGAGACAAGCGCGCGGTTGGTGCCGACAAGCAGTGGGATCGGGCAGATCATTCTGGACAATCCCCCGGCAAATGCGCTTGGGGCGCGGATGCGTGCGGATCTGATGGACGCGCTGAACGCTGCCTTGGCCGATCCGGAGATCAAGCTGATCCTGATCCGCGCCGAGGGGCGCACCTTTCCATCGAGTGTGGAGCGCGCCGAGATCGACGTGCCGCAGACCGATCCGACCTTGTCCGACCTCTGTCTGGCGATTGAACACAGTTCAAAACCGGTTGTGGTTTGCAGCCACGGCACCGCGCTTGGGGCGGGGTGTGACCTGTTGCTGGCGGGGCATTACCGCGCGGCGGCGAACAAATCCTACGTGGGCCTGCCTGAGGTGACCGTGGGCCTGCCGCCGTCGGGTGGGGCCACGCAACGCTTGCCCCGTCTGGTGGGACCGGCGGTCGCGCTGGAATTGATGTTGGTGGGGCGGCCTATCGCGGCCCCCGAGGCCAAGCGCCTTGGCATGATCGACGAGGTCTTGCTGGGCAATCAGAGCGTTGCCGCACTGGACTATGCGCGCAAGTTGCTTGAGGCGGGGGCGGGTCCCCGACCGGTCGGGGCGAAAACCGATGTGCTTAGGGACGGCAAGGCCTTTGCGGCGGCGGTCAAAACCTATCGTGACAAGGTCGCAAACGCCAATCACCCCGCGCCGAAAAAGATCGTTGAGGCGGTCGAGGCCGCGCAGATGCTTCCCTATGAGGTAGGTCTGACGTTCGAGGCTGAGTTGCATGACGAATGCCGTCGTGCGCCCGAGGGCCGTGCGATGCGCCACGTGATGTGGGCCGAAAAGGTCGCCGGTCAGATGCGTCTGCCCAAGGGGACCGTGCCCAAAACCTTTGAGACCTGCGTGATCATGGGCGGTGGCGCGGCGATGGCCGGTTGGGCGATTATGGCGCTGGACGCGGGGATGCGGGTTGCGATCCTTGACGACGGGGCCGAGGCCGCGCGCGATGAGGTGAAAGAGGTCTACGCCAAGGCCATCGCGGCCAAACGCATGTTGCCGCAGGTCCGTGAGGACCGTTTGCTGCGCCTCAGCGTGGCGGGACCCAGCTCCGGCGCGCTGAGCTCGGATCTGGTGATCCAGACGGATGCGGCGCAGGGCAAGGCGACCCAGGAACGTCTGAACGGCGCGGCATTGCTCTGCGTTGGTTTGCCGTTGGGGCAGGCGGGTGAATTCGCGGATTACCCCGCACCCAACCGCGTTGTCGGCGTGCAATTGGCCGACCGCCCGCATCTCAGCAAACTGTTTGAGGTGCTGCACACGGCAGACACCGATTTGGCGGCCCTGGCGGGGCTGGTGGTGTTGCTGCGCAAGCTCAGCAAGCATCCGGTCCTGTCACGGGCCAGCGCGGGCGGCATCGGGTCGTCCGTGTGGGGGGCGTGCATGTGGGCGGCCGAGGATGCGTTGAAACGCGGCGCGACGCGGGACACGGTGTTTGCGGCGTTCCGCGACTATGGGTTCACGCGCAATCCGCTGCGCTCTGGCGCGGTGGCGCATCCGACCGAAAACGGGCGCGCAATGCCCGCCGACGAGATCATCCAGCGCTGTTTGGCGGCAATGGCCAATACCGGTGCCCTGTTAGTTGAGGCTGGGATCGCGCACAACCCGCTCGACATCGACCTGACCATGGTCAGTGGCTATGGCTTTCCCAAATGGAAGGGCGGTCCGATGCAGGTCGCGGATGAGGACGGCCTGATGGCCCTGCGCCGCACCCTGCGCGCCCTGCAGGATGAGGACGCGGGGTTCTGGTCGGAATCCGGTCTGATCACCGATCTGATCAAAAACGGCCAACGTTTCGCCGACCGCAACCGGTTCTGATCACGCCAGAAAGATACCGACGACGACCATCATCAATCCGATGGTCGACACGAACAGCGCGCCCATGTTCAGGGCGACGACCTTTTTCAACTCGGCGCGCATGGCGTCTTCGGGCAGGCCTGCCTTTTTGGCGCGGGCAACCCGCAGGATGCACCAGACCAGCCCCACCATGCCGACCACCGAAATTGCGGCCCCAATCCAGATCAACCATTCCATCGCGATGTTCCTTCGTGCGGTTTCCTTGCCGCTATCGCATGACGCGTGGGGGCGCAACCCTTTGAGCCCTTGCAAGGCGCGGGCGGCAAGGCTATCGAACAGGAAACCCGTAAACGCATGAGGCCGACCGCGATGAATGATCCCGTGACCGACACCACCTATCGTGTGACCGCAGACGAACTGCGCCAGTTCATTGAGCGCTATGAGCGTCTTGAGGCCGAAAAGAAAGACATCGCCGATCAGCAAAAAGAGGTGATGGCCGAGGCCAAAGGGCGCGGCTACGACACCAAGGTGATCCGCAAGGTCATCGCCCTGCGCAAAAAGTCCAGCGACGAAATCGCCGAGGAAGAGGCGGTTCTGGAGATGTACAAAGAGGCGTTGGGCATGGCCTGATCGCCATTCCTATTTGCTCTACGCAAAGGCGACATTCCCACGGGTGCCGCCTTTGTTTTTGGGGGCTCAGCCGGTCGTCGGGACCACATCCGTGCCCCAGTCCAGACCAAGCAGACCGGCCACGCGACACCATTCGGGGTCCTGTTTCATCGCGGCGATCTTGCCTTGGTGAACCTCCAGCGCCTTTTGATGCAGGCGGGCGAGAGCGGGGTCGGCAAGGAACTGATCAAATAGGGTTTGCGCCTGTGGCGAGAGGGTCGCGTATTCGGTCGTTTCATCCCCCGAAGCGTTGTATTTGGTCCAGTAATTCGTGTCCCGTCCCAACCGGTCCGAACCCACCACGTCGCCGCGATCCAGCTTGATCAGATAGGCCTCGGCGCATTTGATCGCATAGTGGTTCATCTGCGCCAGTTTGGTTGAGGTGGTGGCGTTGATCGCCTTGAACTTCGTATCCGTGTATTCGGGTCCCAGCGCATTGCCCGACCCGTCGACCCATGTCAGGCCCTGTGCGGAAAAGGCGGTCATATAGGGGCGGTGATTGCGGCGCAGGTCAAAGTCGACATCGTTGCGGAACATTGTTTTGACCGCGTTGATCAGGGGTTTGTCACCCTCGCTGTGCGCGGCGTAATGTTTGTTCATGCGGGTATAACGGGTCTGGACGGGGCGCGCATCCAGCGCCTTTTCACCCGCCGAGGAGAACGGCACAGAGGTAAAGGAGACCGCGTGGAAATCGCCCGCCTGATCGGCGGCGGCAGAGTAAAAGCTGTCGAGCGTGCGATCAGACGTGCGGATTTGCAGGAACTCGTCGGCGTCGGTGTGATAGATCCAGTCGGCGGCCTGATAATCCCCGAACTTGCGTGCAAAGCGTTGCGCCATGACCTGCCAGTTGCCGCGATCGGGGAACATGGTTTTGGGATTGGGCACCTGTCGCACGCGCAAGGTTTTGCCCAAGCGCGACAGGATCTCGTCGGTGTGATCGTCGCAGTCGTTGGTAAAGATCAGGAACTCATCCACGCCCAATGCCGCGTGATGCGCGACCCATTCCAGGATGTAGGGACCTTCGTTTCGCATTGTCGAAACGATCATCACGGTTTCGCCGTTCATCATCGGGGAGTGTTCCGCCGTAAGGGTAAGGTTCGCGTTGCCCAAGGCTATCGCTAAACCGGTGGGGATTTCAACAGGTTGCGCAGGCCCTTGGACCTATGCCTGTTGTTAAAATGAAAAACGGGACGCGGTGCGCCCCGTTTTGTTGTTATTGGTTTGCGGCCTTTCAGGCCGGCGCGGCCCATTCGCCACCGCGAAACACCGGAACGCGGGTGCCGTCGGCGGTGATGCCGTCGATATCGGTGTCCGGCCCGCCGATCATCCAGTCGACGTGGATCATGCTGCTGTTGCCGCCCTGATCCGCGATTTGCTCGGGCGTCAGGTTTGCGCCATCGAGGAAGCATTTGGAATAGCATTGCCCCAGCGCGATGTGGCAGGCCGCGTTTTCATCATAGAGCGTGTTGTAGAACAGCAGGCCAGATTGCGAGATCGGCGAGGAATGCGGGACCAGCGCGACCTCACCCAGTTTGCGGGCGCCGTCGTCGGTGTCGAGCAGTTTTTGCAGGACGGCCTCGCCCTTGGCCGCGCGGGCCTCGACGATCACGCCATTTTCGAACCGCACCTCGATCTCGTCGATCAGAGAGCCCTGATGTGACAGGGGCTTGGTAGAACGCACCGTGCCGTTTACGCGGTCGGCATGGGGGGTGGTAAAGACCTCTTCGGTCGGGATATTGGGGTTGCAGGTGACGCCGTTTTGCGCCTCGGACGCACCGCCGTGCCATTCATGGCCATCGGCCAGACCCACGGTCAGGTCGGTGCCCGGTGAGGTAAAGTGCAGCGCGGCGAACCGTTGCGCGTTTAGCCATTTGGTCCGCGTCGCAAGGGCGGCGTTGTGATCGGCCCATGCGGCGACGGGATCAGGTGTGTTGACGCGCGAGGCCGCGAAAATCGCATCGGCAAGGGCCGCGACCGCGTCCTCATCTGCCATATCGGGGAAGATGCGTTTCGCCCAGTCCAGCGTCGGGTAGGAGGCAATCGACCAGTTGATGGCGAAATTCGCGATCTTTTCCAGCGCCGGTTTATAGGCGATCGAATTGGCCTTGCCCGCGCGGGCGACCTTTTCGGGGTCTTGCTCGGACAAGAGCATCGGGTCCTCACCAACAATCGCCATGCGGGCCGCGCCGTTGTTATAGGCGTCTGCCATACCGGCATAGAGCCACGCGGGCGCCGTGTCGAAACTGTCATCCGAACCGTGTTCAAACCGGGCCAGCGTCACGCCCGGATCGGACAGGATGGGGGTGACAACGCCCGCACCGGCGCGATAGGCGGCGGCGGCAACTGCGCGCACCAGCGGCAGGGCCTCGGCAGGGGCGGTCAGGATCAGGTCCTGACCCGGTTGCAGGTTCAGACCAACATTTACGGCTACATCGGCCAGTCGGTTCAGGGCATCGAGATCAATTGGGGTGCTCATGTCAGGCCTTATTCAGGTGGCGTTTGGCCAACCGTGATAGACCGTGTCGTGAACGTCAAGGGCGCGCGGATCACCCGCCCGTGTGGGACATGTGGCGCGACACCTGACCATCGGCGCGTTGGCGCGAATAGTCGAAATCGTGGCCCTTGGGTTTCAGGCCGATGGCCTTGTGGATGGCGGCGATCAGGGGGGCGTCGTCCTCGGGGCTGTCACGCAGGGGCGCGCGTAGATCGGCTCTGTCCTCTTGGCCCAGACACATATAAAGTTCCCCCGTGCAGGTCATGCGCACGCGGTTGCAGCTTTCACAGAAATTATGGCTGAGCGGGGTGATAAACCCGATCTTTTGACCGGTTTCCTCAAGACGGACATAGCGCGCGGGACCGCCGCTGCGCTCGGCCAGATCGGTGACTGTATACTGTTCGGCCAGCATGGCGCGCACGTCCTTGAGGGACCAGTATTGCCCGACGCGGTCCTCATTGCCGAGATCGCCCATCGGCATGACCTCAATCCACGTCAGATCCATACCACGGCTGGCGCACCATTCGGTCATGGTGAACAGCTCATCCTCATTAAAGCCTTTCAACGCGACGGCGTTGATTTTGATGCGCAGGCCCGCGCGTTGGGCCGCATCCAGGCCGTTCAGAACCTGCGGCAAGCGCCCCCAGCGGGTCACGCGGGCGAACTTGTCCTCATCCAGCGTATCAAGAGAGACGTTCACGCGGCGCACACCGGCGGCATAGAGGTCATCCGCATAGCGCGCCAGTTGCGAGCCATTGGTCGTCAGCGTCAGTTCCTGCAACGCGCCGCTGTCCAGATGGCGCGACATGCTATTGAAGAACGTCATGATCCCCTTGCGTACAAGGGGTTCGCCGCCGGTGATCCGCAGCTTTTCCACGCCAAGACCGATAAACGCGCTGCACATACGGTCGAGTTCCTCGAGCGTTAGCAGTTCCTTTTTCGGCAGAAAGGTCATGTTTTCCGCCATGCAATAGACACAGCGGAAATCGCACCGGTCGGTGACGGAAACGCGCAAATAGGTAATCGCGCGGGCAAAGGGATCGATCAATCTGGGCGCCATTGCGTGAAGGTAAGCGCGCCCATCCCCAAGGGCAAGCGCCAAGGCATAAAATAGCTGTGCCTGACCTTGCGACCTTGGTCGGGGGCAGGGGATTGACAGTGGCGCAAAATCTGCAAATCTGAACGGGCGTTCAATTTTGAAGAGGGGGCAAATTTGGACAATCGCCGGTTACTGCCTGAGGCCACGTCGTGGGAACAGATGCGCGCGGGGTTTGCGTGGGATGTGCCCGCGCGGTTCAACATCGCGCGTGCCTGTTGCGACAGTTGGGCAGAGGACGACCCGACGCGCACGGCGCTGATCGATGCGTCGGACGGGGATCGCGTCTGGACCTATGGAGAGTTGCGCGACGCATCCGACCGTTTGGCCACGGTGTTGCGCACACATGGGGTCGGGCGCGGCGATGTGGTGGCGGTGATCCTGCCCCAAGGGGCGCCGGTTCTGATCACCCATTTTGCGGCCTATAAGGTCGGGGCGATTATCCTGCCGCTGTTTTCCCTGTTTGGGGCGGATGCGCTGCACTATCGCCTGTCGGATAGCGCCACGCGTTTGGTCGTCACGAATGGTGAGGGCGCGGCGAAACTGGACGGGATCCGTGGCGATTTACCGGATCTTGGCGCGGTGTTGCGCGTTGATCAGGACGGCGGGTTCTGGGACCAGATCGCGCAGGCCGACCCGATTGACGCCCCCGTCGATACCGATGCCGATGACCCTGCGGTTTTGATCTATACCTCGGGCACCACCGGCGCGCCCAAGGGGGTGTTGCACGCGCATCGGTTCCTGATCGGCCATCTCACCGCGATTGAGGTGCAGCACCGCATGTTCCCCCAACCCCGCGATTGCGGCTGGACCCCGGCGGATTGGGCGTGGATTGGCGGGCTGATGGATCTGGCGATGCCGTGTCTTTATTACGGGGTTCCGTTGGTCAGTATGCGGATGCGCAAATTCGACCCCGCCGCTGCGTGGGACCTGATCGCGCGCCACAATGTGCGCAACCTGTTTTTGCCGCCAACCGCGCTCAAGATGATGCGACAGGCGCCGGTGCCTGCGGGCGTCGATATCCGGTCTATCACAAGCGGTGGGGAGGCCTTGGGGGCCGAACTGCTGACATGGGGGCGGACGGCGCTGAACGTCGAGATATCCGAGATTTACGGCCAAACCGAATGCAATCTGGTGCTGGCCTCGGTGCCTGGCATGATGGACACGCGCCCCGGTGCCATGGGCCGCGCCGTGCCTGGTGTTGAGGTGCAGGTCCAAGGCCCCGACGGTACGCCAATGCCCGCCGGTGAAACGGGTGAGATTTGCGTGCGCCGCGACACGCCCGTGGCCATGCTGCGCTATCTGAACAAGCCTGAGGATACCGCGCGCAAATACCGTGGCGAATGGCTGCTCACTGGTGATCTGGGCTGGGACGACGGGACGGGGTTGATCACCTTTGTGGCGCGGGATGATGACGTGATCACCTCGGCGGGCTACCGCATCGGTCCGGCTGAGATTGAGGACTGTTTGCTGTCCGATCCCGACGTCCTGATGGCCGCCGTTGTGGGCGTGCCCGACCCCGAGCGCACAGAGATCGTCGTCGCCCATGTGGTTTTGCGCGATGGGGCCGCGTGGCAGGGGGCCGAGGCACGCCTGATCGCCCTTGTCAAAGAGAGGATCAGCCCCCACGTCGCCCCGCGCCGCGTGGTGCGCGCCGAAACCTTGCCCATGACCGCGACGGGCAAGGTCCTGCGCCGCGAGTTGCGCGATAAGGGTTAGGCGGGCAGGGCGCGGAGCAGCGATTTGCGCACCGCGCCCGCCATCACGTCGCCATGCGTGTTCAGGATGTCGCGCGCCGTGTCGGGATCAACCTTAGCCAGATCGCACAGGACGTCCGTCACCGCCCCCTGAACCGGACGGCGGTGATCGGGCAGGGCGGCAATCGTCATCTCAACCACACGCGCGCGGTGGGTCAGATCGGCGTCCTTGGGGAATTTCATCCCCGTCCACGCCTGCCCAAGCCCAAGCGCGATCACACGCGGCCAAAGGGCGTCATCTGCGGCCCATTCGGCCACGGTGTCCAGACGGGCGGGACCCGCCAGAACACGCTTTTGCCCCGCGCGGATCAGGTGATCGGCAACGGGGGCGCAATCGACCTCGGCCACCCAATCGACCATTGCGGCCCATGCGTCGTCATCGGGGCGCAAACGCGCCTGCTTCAACGCCTGCGTGGCGACGATCCGTGCCTCATGGATCTGGGTCGCCCACAACTCCCGCGCCAGTGCAACGCGCGCGGCAACGTCCAGATCCGCGCGGATTTGCGCGCCCAGATCGGCGAGGGCCGCGTTGCCCGTGCCCATCACCATGGACGCGGTGCGGTGGTGTTTCGACAGGCCTTCGGCACGCGCGGGGGCCGCGGCGGCGCGTAAGGAGTGCAGCACCTGATCACGGGTCATTCCACGGTCACCGATTTGGCAAGGTTGCGTGGCTGATCCACATCCGTGCCCTTGGCCACCGCCGTGTGATAGGCCAAGAGTTGCGCGGGCAGGGCATAGAGGATCGGCGCAAACACCTCATCAATCGTGGGCATGGTGATGTGTTGCCACACGCCGTCGCCCGCGATCTCCAACCCCTTGGCGTCGGTGATCAGAACCACGCGACCGCCACGGGCCAGAACCTCTTGCATGTTGGACACAGTCTTGTCGAACAGGCGGTCATGGGGGGCCATCACGATGACCGGCACGTGCTGATCGACCAGTGCGATGGGGCCGTGTTTCAGTTCGCCCGATGCATAACCTTCGGCGTGTATATAACTGATTTCTTTGAGTTTTAATGCGCCCTCTAGGGCCAAGGGGAACATCGCCCCGCGCCCAAGGAACAGGATGTCACGTGCCTCGGCCAGTTTCGCGGCGATGTCGCGGGTGTGATCCTCAATGCCTAGGGCCGCGCTCATCAAGCCGGGCAGGTTGCGCAGCGATCCGATGAAATCGCACAGCTGTTCTTGCGTGATCTCGCCGCGTTCACGGGCGGCGCGCATCACCAACAGGGCCAGCACCGTCAACTGACAGGTGAACGCCTTGGTCGAGGCAACGCCGATTTCGGGACCGGCCAGAATGGGCAGGGCGACGTCGCTTTCGCGCGCGATGGAGCTTTCGGCCACGTTCACAATCGACAGGATTGTCGCGGCCTTGCCCTTGCAATAGCGCAGGGCGGCCAGCGTATCGGCAGTCTCGCCCGACTGGCTGACAAAGACGGCCAAGGTGCGCGCGGGGATCGGCGGTTCGCGGTATCGGAATTCGGATGCCACATCGATTTCGACCGGAATGCGGGCGATCTGTTCGAACCAGTATTTCGCCGTCTGACAGGCAAGGGACGCCGTGCCACAGGCCACCATGGTGATGCGGTCGAATTGGGTGAAATCGGGCAGGGCGTCGGGCAGGGTGATCGTGTGCCCGTCGGGTCCCAGATAGTGCATCAACGCATCGCCAAGGACCGAGGGTTGTTCTGCGATTTCCTTGGCCATAAAATGCTTGTGGCCCGCCTTTTCGACGCGGGTGGCCTCTTGGGCGATCTGGCGGGTTTCGCGGGTGACGGGCGCACCGGAGGCGTCCGTGATCGTCACGCCCGCGCGGGTGACGACGGCCATGTCGCCCTCATCCAGATAGGTCACCAGATCGGTCATGGGGGCAAGCGCGATTGCGTCCGATCCGACGAACATCTCACCCTCGCCATGCCCAATGGCAAGGGGAGAACCCTTGCGCGCCGCGACCAGCAGGTCCTCGTGCCCTTCAAACAGGAAACACAGGGCAAACGCGCCGTCGAGCCGCGCAATGGTGGTGCGGGCGGCCTCGACCGGGGTCATGCCCTGATCCAGATACATCGCGGCCAGCATCGCCACGGTTTCCGTGTCCGTATCCGTGGCGCAGGTCCGGCCCTGTTCGGCCAGTTCGGCGCGCAATTCGCGAAAGTTCTCGATGATGCCGTTGTGCACGACACTGACAGGGCCCGAGGTATGGGGGTGGGCGTTCTTGACGCTGGGCACACCGTGGGTGGCCCAACGGGTGTGCCCGATCCCCGCTTTACCGGCCAGCGGCGCGTGCACCAGATGGTCGGACAGGTTGATCAGCTTGCCCACCGCGCGGCGACGGTCCAGAACGCCGTTGTTCACCGTTGCGATGCCCGCGCTGTCATAGCCGCGATATTCCAGCCGTTTCAGCGCCTCGACGATGATCGGCGCGACTTCGTGCTGACCCAGAACTCCGACAATTCCACACATCAGTTGGTTTCCTTGTTTTTGGCGGCTTTTGCGGCCTTGGCGGCGCGCAAGCTGGCGAACAGGCGGCGGGCCAGGCCCTCTTTGTTGGACTGTCGGGCGCGGGCGATGCCGATGGCCCCGTCCGGCACATCCGTCGTGATGACCGAGCCCGAGCCGGTCATCGCTTCGTCCCCGACGCGCACCGGCGCGACCAGCATGGTGTTCGACCCGATAAAGGCGCGCGCACCGATTTCGGTGTGGTGTTTGAACACGCCGTCATAGTTACAGGTGATCGTGCCCGCACCGATATTGGTGGCCTCGCCGACATGCGCATCGCCAATATAGGACAGGTGATTGACCTTGGCGCCTTCGTCGATCACCGCGTTCTTGATCTCGACAAAGTTGCCGATATGGACGTCCTCGGCCAATTCGGCACCGGGGCGCAGGCGGGCGAATGGCCCAACGGTCGCCCCGCGCGAGACGTGACAGCCCTCTAGATGGCTGAACGCGCGGATTTTGACGCCGCTTTCGACCGTGACGCCGGGGCCAAAGATGACGTTCTGTTCAATGACGCTATCGCGCCCGACATAGGTGTCATGGGCGAAAAACACGGTGTCGGGGGCGTACATGGTGACGCCGTTGTCCATCGCCTCGGCGCGTTTGGCGGCTTGGAACACGGCCTCGGCGCGGGCGAGTTCGGCGCGCGAATTGATGCCCAGCGTCTCGGCCTCGGGGCAGGTCACGGTGCCCGCCGACAGGCCCCGCGCACGAGCAATCGCCACCGCGTCGGTCAGGTAATATTCGCCCGAGGCATTGTCGTTACCAAGACCGTCCAGCAGGTCGAACAGAACCCCCGCATCGGCGGCCATAACGCCGCTGTTGCACAGGGTGATCGCGCGCTGATCCTCGGTCGCGTCTTTGTATTCCACGATCTGGGTCAGCTGATCGCCCTCAACCACCAGACGGCCGTAACGCGCGGGATCGGCGGCCTCAAACCCCAGAACGACCACGTCATGTTGGGCGCGGGCGGCGGTCAGGGCCTCAATCGTGTCCTGTCCGATGAACGGCGTGTCACCGTACAGAACGATCGCATCGCCGGTGAACCCGTCCAGCGCCGCGCGCGCCTGCAAGACCGCGTGGCCGGTGCCCAACTGTTCCTCTTGGCGCACACAGGTGATCGTGTCGTCGATTTTGGCAACGGCCGCCTCAACCTGATCCGCGCCGTGGCCGGTCACAACGATGGTGCGTTCGGGCGAAACGGCGGCCCCGCTGTCGATTGCGTGCTGAATCAGGGGCACACCCGCCAGAGGGTGCAGGACCTTGGGCAGGTCCGAATTCATGCGTGTTCCCTGACCTGCGGCCAAAATGATCAGCGCGGTTGCCATGCTCTCGCCTCTTTATTTGCGTTATGTGCACCTTTTATCGGGGAATGGCTTGATCGCAAGGCCCAGCGTGTTCAAAACGCGTTTCGAACAGTTTCAATAGATCGGCGATATTTGGCCGAGCAGGGGGCAGATATGCGCACCGTGATTTTCGACCTCGATGGCACGTTGGCCGATACCAGCCGCGATTTGATCGACGCGGCGAACGCCTGTTTCGTGGCCTTGGGTCATGGCGCGCCGCTGGACCCCGTGGCGGATGCGGCGACCGCCTTTCGCGGGGGGCGGGCGATGTTGACCCTTGGGTTCGAACGGGTCTTGCCCGAGTTCACCGAAGGCGACATTGACCGTGAGCATCCGATCTTTCTGGACTATTACGCGCGCGATCTGGACCGGCACACCCGCATGTATGACGGCGCGGTTGCGGCGGTCGAACGTCTGCGCGCGGCGGGTGTCCGCGTGGGCGTCTGCACGAATAAACCCGAGGGTCTGGCGCAAGAACTGCTGACGCGCCTGGGGGTGCGGGACCTGTTCGGCTCGCTCATCGGGGCGGATACATTGCCGACGCGCAAGCCTGATCCCGCGCCCTATGTCGCCTCGGTCCACGGGGTGGGCGGCGATGTGGGCCAAAGCATCCTGATCGGGGATACGATCACCGACCGCAAAACCGCCGCCGCCGTCGGCATCCCCTGTGTTCTGGTGACATTCGGCCCGACGGGGCGGGCGGTGGCCGACCTGAACCCTGAGGGGTTGTTGGACCACTATGACGATCTGGACGGGATCGTGGATCGCCTGATCCCCAAAGGTGCGTGATGGAACGGTTCACCGGCGCCTTTACTCAACAGGAACCCATCCCCGAGGCAGGGATCGAGGCCGCGATTGCCGTGATGCGCGGCGGACGCTTGCACCGCTACAACACCATAGGGGATGAGGTGGCCGAGGTCGCCCTGTTGGAACAGGAATTCGCCGCCTATACCGGTGCACAATTCGCGCTGGCCGTGGCGTCGGGGGGCTATGCGCTTGGGGCGGCGTTGCGGGCCGTGGGGGTTGGCGCGGGCGATCCGGTTCTGACCAACGCGTTCACATTGGCCCCTGTGCCCGGCGCGATTGCCGCCGTGGGCGCGGTGCCGGTGTTTGTCGATGTGACCCGCGATCTGGTGATTGATCTGACCCATCTGGAGCGGATGATCGGCGAGACCGGCGCGCGGGTTTTGATGTTGTCGCATATGCGCGGGCATCTGTGCGACATGGACGCGCTGATGGCGATGTGCGATGCGAACGGCGTTCAGGTGATCGAGGATTGCGCGCATACCATGGGGGCGGCGTGGAACGGCGTGCCCTCGGGGCGGCATGGGGTCATCGGTTGCTATTCGACGCAGACCTATAAACACATGAATTCGGGCGAGGGCGGGTTCCTGATCTCGGATGACCCCGAGATCATGGCGCGCGCGATCCTGTTGTCGGGGTCCTATATGCTATACGACCGGCATCTGGCCGCGCCTGCGCCCGAGGTGTTTGAGGCGCTGCGCATGGAGACGCCCAATGTGTCGGGGCGGATGGACAACCTGCGCGCCGCGATCCTGCGTCCCCAGTTGCGGGATTTGGAGACACAGATCGACCGCTGGAACGCGCTTTATCGGACGGTTGAGGCGGGGTTGGAAAACACTCCCGGCCTCAGCATCATCAGCCGCCCGCCACAGGAACGCATCGTCGGGTCGTCCATTCAGTTCCTGCTGGACGGTTGGGACGGGGACCGTGTGGTTGAGGTGATCAACCGCTGTGCCGCGCGGGGGGTGGAGTTGAAATGGTTCGGCGCGGCCGATCCGGTGGCCTTTACCTCGCGCTATCAGCACTGGCGCTATGCCCCGTCGCAGGACCTGCCCCAAACCGACGCGGTTCTGGCGGGGCTGATCGACATGCGCCTGCCTCTGACGTTTGACACCGAGGACTGTGCCCTGATCGCGCGCATCATCCGTGCCGAGGTCAGCGCGGTCTATCAGTCGGCCTGACCCAACCCCAAACGCGCATTGGACGTGGCGTCACACCCCACAGGGTGATTGACCCGAGTCGGTTTTAGCGATTAAATGAACGCATGTTCAATAAAGCGGTCGGGGAGGTCGCGATGTTTAACGCCACCATGACATTCGATTTGGGTGAAGACGTCGGCGCGCTGCGCGAAATGGTGCACCGCTGGGCGCAGGAACGCGTGCGCCCGATGGCGGCCAAGGTCGATCAGGACAATTGCTTTCCGGCCGAGCTGTGGCGCGAGATGGGCGAACTGGGCCTCTTGGGGATCACGGTCGATCCCGAATATGGCGGCTCTGGCATGGGCTATCTGGCGCATACGGTCGCGGTTGAGGAAATCGCGCGTGCGTCCGCGTCGGTCAGCCTGTCTTACGGTGCGCATTCGAACCTCTGCGTGAACCAGATCAAGTTGAACGGCACGCCCGAGCAAAAGGCGAAGTACCTGCCGGGTCTGGTGTCGGGCGAACATGTCGGCGCCTTGGCCATGTCCGAGGCGGGCGCGGGGGCGGACGTTGTGTCCATGGGCCTGCGGGCTGAGAAAAAGAACGGCTATTACACGCTGAACGGGACGAAATACTGGATCACCAACGGGCCGGATGCGGACACTTTGGTCGTCTATGCGAAAACCGATCCCGAGGCGGGCAGCCGCGGCATCACCGCCTTTATCGTTGAGAAATCCATGAAGGGTTTTTCGACCAGCGCCCATTTCGACAAGCTGGGGATGCGGGGATCGAACACGGCGGAATTGATTTTCGAGGACGTCGAGGTGCCGTTTGAAAACGTCCTTGGGGATGAGGGCAAGGGCGTGCGCGTTCTGATGTCGGGTCTGGATTTCGAACGGGTGGTTCTTTCGGGCATCGGCACCGGCATCATGGCCGCCTGTCTGGATGAGGTGATGCCCTATCTGGCCGAGCGCAAACAGTTCGGCCAGCCGATCGGGAACTTTCAGCTGATGCAGGGCAAGATCGCCGATATGTACACCAAGCTGAACTCGGCCCGCGCCTATGTCTATGAGGTCGCCAAGGCCTGTGATCGCGGTGAAGTCCCCCGCCAAGACGCCGCCGCCTGTGTTCTCTATGCCAGCGAAGAGGCCATGACCGTCGCCCATCAGGCGGTGCAGGCCATGGGCGGAACGGGGTTCATGAACGACACCCCCGTCAGCCGCATTTTCCGCGACGCCAAGCTGATGGAAATCGGCGCGGGCACGTCCGAAATCCGGCGGATGCTGATCGGGCGCGAATTGATGGGCGCGATGCAATAGGGTGACCGTGCACCGGTCCAAAACGGGCCGCTCGGAAACCGAACCACAGGAGCATGGCCAATGAAACATGGCTTGATCATCGCGCTGACCTTTTTGGCGAGTGAGGCCGTCGCACAGGACGACGTCGTCTTTCACAGGGAATTGGTCCAGCAATGTTTTGACAAGGCCCGCGCCTATGGCGGCACGGACAGCTGTATCGGCAGCGCGGCCGATCTGTGCATGGAGCAAAACGAGGGCGGCTATAGCACCTATGGCATGAGCTATTGCATCTCGCTTGAGTCCGAGTGGTGGGACGAGGCGTTGAATTTCGAATACGCGCGCGCGCTGAGCGAGGCGGCGTTTCTGGACGGCGAGTTGTCGGAGGACCTGCCATCCGTGGCCGAGGCCCTGCGCGAGATGCAGCGCGCGTGGATCACCTACCGCGATGCGACCTGCGCATTCGAGGCCGCGCAATGGGGCGGGGGTACGGGCGCGGGTCCGGCCTATAATGGCTGTGTGATGCGCCTGACCGCCGCGCAGGCCATCACCCTTGGCGGATCGTTCGTAGATTTCTGATGATCTCTAGGGGCACATATCACCCCGCCGTGCGGGCACGAAAAAGGGGCCGCAGTTGCCTGCGCCCCCTGTGCCTGTCCCGTTGGGCGGGATCAGAATTTGCGCACGTAGCTAAAGCTATAGACCAGCGGGTCGATGTTGGCGGTGCCAATCGGTGCGCCGTTCAGACGGGCGTCGGTGTCGATGTCGATATAGCGCAGCGTGGCGCGCACGGCGTCCTTGTCCGACAGGGCGTAATCCACGCCGACCTGCGCCGCCAACCCGAACGAGTCGTCCAGCGCGACGTTCCCCAGCGCCGAGTTCTCTTCAAAGAAGGTCGTGTAGTTCACGCCGACGCCGATGTAGGGGGTCCATTTGCTGTCATTGGCAAAGTGATAGTTCAGCGACAGGGTCGGGGGCAGCTGTTTCGTGGCCACGGTCCCGACGCCCGAAATGGTCGCAGTGTGGTTGAACGGGGTCGCCGCCAACAGTTCGATCCCCAGATTGTCCTTGATGAAATATTCTGCGGTAAAGACAACGGCCGTGCCGCTATCGACGTCGGTGGGCTGACCGGCAAGGGTGCCGTTGCCGCTTGTCGGGTCAACGGTGCCGACACCGAGGCCAACGGTGATGTCGCCTGCGGATTGGGCGAGGGCCATCGGGGTGCTCAGGGCCAGAGCGCTCAGCGCGGCGAATGCGAGATGTTTCATAGTGTTACCTTCTTGTTTTTCGCGCAGGCCCTTGTCGCGCCGCCCGCTGCGGCGAACTTTGACCTGTATCAACCGCGCCATCACAAACGCGCGATTTGCCAAAATTTTTTCCCGATGTGAGTGAGGATCGACTGTGAAACTGACCTCTCAGATTCTGACAAGTTCTCAGGACTTTCAGGACAACCACGCCGCCAATTTCGCGGCGCTGGAAACCGTTCAAGAGGCCGCGCGATGGGCCGCTGACGGGGGCGGGGCGCGGGCGCGTGATCGTCATACCGCGCGGGGCAAGATGTTGCCGCGCGACCGGATTGCCGCCCTGTTGGATCGCGGCAGCCCGTTTCTAGAGGTCGGCGCGACCGCCGCGCATGGTCTCTATGACGGGGCCGCGCCCTGTGCCGGTGTTGTCGCGGGGATCGGGCGCGTCATGGGTCAAGAGGTGATGATCCTGTGCAATGACGCCACGGTCAAAGGCGGGACCTATTTCCCCATGACCGTGAAAAAGCACCTGCGCGCCCAAGAGATCGCCGAGGAATGCGCACTGCCCTGTATCTATCTGGTCGATAGTGGCGGCGCGAACCTGCCCAATCAGGATGAGGTCTTTCCCGACCGCGACCATTTCGGGCGGATCTTTTACAATCAAGCACGGATGAGCGCCAAGAACATCCCCCAGATCGCTGTGGTCATGGGGTCCTGTACGGCGGGCGGGGCCTATGTGCCTGCGATGTCGGATGTGACCATCATTGTGCGCGATCAGGGCACGATCTTTCTGGCCGGTCCGCCTTTGGTCAAGGCCGCCACAGGCGAGGACGTGACCGCCGAGGATCTGGGCGGGGGCGATGTGCACACGCGCCTGTCGGGGGTGGCCGATTATCTGGCCGAGGATGACGCGCATGCGCTGGCCCTTGCCCGCCGTGCGGTGGGCAACCTGAACCGTGCCAAACCCTCCACCGTGGTTCTGCAACCGTCCGAGGAACCGGCCTATGATCCCGCCGAGCTGCTTGGCGTGGTGCCCCGTGATCTGCGCACGCCCTATGACTGTCGTGAGGTGATCGCGCGTCTGGTGGACGGGTCGCGCTTTGACGAATTCAAACCACGCTTTGGCGAAACCCTCGTCTGTGGGTTCGCCCATGTGACCGGCATGCCCGTCGGGATCATCGGCAACAACGGGGTGCTGTTTTCCGAAGCCGCGCAAAAGGGCGCGCATTTCGTGGAATTGTGCAGCCAGCGCGGCATTCCATTGGTGTTTCTGCAAAACATCACCGGTTTCATGGTCGGGCGACAGTATGAAAACCAAGGCATCGCGCGCCACGGGGCAAAAATGGTGACCGCCGTCGCAACCACATCCGTGCCGAAAATCACCATGCTGATCGGTGGCTCTTTCGGGGCGGGAAACTATGGCATGTCGGGGCGGGCGTATCAGCCACGGTTCCTGTGGACATGGCCCAACAGCCGCATCTCGGTCATGGGCGGCGAACAGGCGGCGGGGGTTCTGGCCACCGTCAAACGCGCCGCGATCGAACGCGCAGGCGAGGAATGGAGCACCGAGGACGAGGCGGCCTTCAAACAGCCCACCATCGACATGTTCGCCGAACAATCCCACCCGCTCTATGCCTCGGCGCGTCTGTGGGATGACGGCATCATCGATCCGCGCAATAGCCGCACAGTCCTGTCGCTCAGCCTGTCCGCCGCGCTCTGCGCCCCAATCCAAAGGACCCAATTCGGTGTCTTCCGCATGTAAATTTTTTGCCTCCGGCGGGGATATTTTAACCAAAGCAAAACCAACTTGCTTTGGCCAAATATCCCCGGGGGTGCGGGGGCAGGCAGCCCCCGTGCAGTCCGTCCCAAAGGGAGAGACGAATGTTTGACCGTATCCTGATTGCCAACCGTGGTGAAATCGCCTGTCGCGTCATCGACACGGCCCGCCGTTTGGGCGTTGAAACCGTGGCCGTCTATTCCGACGCGGACAGGGGCGCGCGCCATGTGGAAATGGCGGATAGGGCCGTGGCGCTTGGCGGGAACCTCCCGTCTGAGAGCTATCTGATCGGGGAGCGTATCATTCAGGCCGCGTTGGACACGGGCGCACAGGCGATCCATCCGGGCTATGGGTTTTTGTCCGAAAACCCCGATTTCGTCGCGGCGGTGCAGGCGGCGGGACTGGTGTTTATCGGTCCCGATCCCGACGCGATCCGCCTGATGGGTCTCAAAGACGCGGCCAAGGCGCATATGGCCGCCGCCGGTGTGCCGGTTGTACCCGGCTATCACGGTGATGATCAGGACCCCGCGTCGCTGGCCCTGCGCGCAGACGAGATCGGCTATCCCGTGTTGATCAAGGCCGTGGCGGGCGGCGGGGGCAAAGGGATGCGCCGCGTGGATACTCCGGATGGTTTTGCCGCCGCTCTGGCCGCCGCACGGCGTGAGGCCGAGGGCGCGTTTAACAACCCCGATGTTCTGATCGAACGCTATGTGACCCAGCCGCGCCATATCGAGGTTCAGGTCTTTGGCGACGGGGTGAACGCGGTTCATCTCTATGAGCGCGATTGTTCCCTGCAACGCCGCCATCAAAAGGTCATCGAAGAGGCCCCCGCGCCCGGCATGACGCCCGAGATGCGCGCGGCCATGGGACAGGCCGCCGTGCGCGCCGCCGAGGCGGTGAACTATCGCGGGGCCGGGACGGTCGAATTCATCGTCGACGGGCAGGGCGGTCTGCGCCCCGATGGGTTTTGGTTCATGGAGATGAACACCCGCCTACAGGTCGAACATCCGGTGACCGAGGCGATCACGGGTATTGACCTTGTGGAATGGCAATTGCGCGTTGCCGCCGGTGAGGGCCTGCCGATGGCGCAACAGGACATCCCCCTGACCGGCCACGCGTTTGAGGCGCGTCTTTATGCCGAGGATGTTCCGGCTGGGTTCTTGCCCGCGACGGGGCGGATTGATCACTTGCGCTGGCCCGACAGCGCGCGGATCGACACCGGTATTCGCGCGGGCGATGACGTGTCGCCATTCTATGACCCGATGCTGGCCAAGGTCATCACCCATGGCGCGACGCGCGACATTGCCCTGCGCCAGATGCGCCGCGCCTTGGCAGGGACCGAGGTTGCGGGCTGTGTGACCAATATCGGCTTCCTCGGTGCACTCTGCGCCCATGACGGGTTTTCCGCGGGACAGGTCGACACCGGTCTGATCGACCGCGATCTGGACGCGTTGGTCGGTGCGGCGGGGGCGGATGTCACCGACACACTGGCCGCCGTGATCGCCCTGTGCGCGGATGAAATGGGGCAGGGGCCGCATACAGGCTTTGCCCTGTGGGGTCCGGTGGCGCAGCCCGTGACCCTGATCATCGGAGATGAAACCAAATCGGCCCGCGCCGCGATCCACAGCGCCGCGCGCATTGACATCACGTTGGACGGGGCGACGCATACCGCCACCAAAACCGCGTCGGGATGGAGCGTGGATGGCACGCCATTGCCCGCCGCCACGATCACGGGCGACCGGATCACCGTTTTCACACCCGCGCGGCCCGTGTTTATCCGCCCCGATCCTTTGGCCCGCGACGCAGGCGCGACGGGGTCAGATGTGATTGAGGCCCCCATGCCCGGCCTGATCCGCGCGGTGATGGTGGCCGCCGGTGACACGGTTCATGCGGGTCAGGATCTGGTCATCCAAGAGGCGATGAAGATGGAGCACACCCTGACCGCATGGCGCGACGGCGTGATTGCCGAGGTTCTGGTCGCGACCGGCGATCAGGTCATCGGCGGCGCCCCGTTGATCCGTCTGGAACCCGAGAACGCGGCATGAGCATCACCCTGCACCATGTGGCCCAGGCACGGTCCTTTCGCGTTCTCTGGGCGCTGTGCGAATTGGGCGTGGATTTCACCGTTGAACAGCATTCGTTTTTCGACGGATCTCTACAGGGCGAGGCGTTTCGGGCCAAATCGCCCGCGTCGCGCGTGCCCGCGCTAGACCTCCACGGCCGTACCTATTTCGAGAGCGGCGCGATCTTGGAACTGCTGGCCGAAACATTTGACGGGGGGCTTGGCCGCGCGGTCGGATCGGATCATCGCGGGGCCTATCTGGAATGGCTGCATTTCGGTGAAACCATGGGTCAGCATCTGGCCAACCTGACCCAACACCACATCATCCTTTTTGAGGCCTCAATGCGCAGCCCGACGGTCATGCGGCTTGAGGCCAAGCGACTGGCGAAATGTATCGGCGCGGTTGTTGGCGCGGTGGGGGATCAGGCGTACCTTTTGCCCGACGGGTTCAGTATGGCGGATATCGCGGTGGGGTACGCGTTGTGGATTGCGCAGCGGTTTGTCGATCTGGCCGAGATCGACGGTGCGACGGCCTATCTGGATCGCCTGTCCGCGCGGCCCGCGTTTCAGGCGGCATTGACCCGCGATGGCGCGGCCCAGATTTACACGCAGGATTTCTATCCGCCCCCGCCCAAGGAGGCCCCTAATGCCTGAAGCCGTTGAAATCGTTGAGGTCGGCCCGCGCGACGGGCTCCAGAACGAAAAGGGCGTGATCGCGACCGAGGACAAGATCGCCCTGATTGACCTCTTGTCCAACGCGGGTTTCGCGCGGATTGAGGCCGCCAGTTTCGTCAGCCCCAAGTGGGTGCCGCAAATGGCCGACGGGGGTGCGGTGATGGCGGGGATCACGCGCGCCGACGGCGTGCGGTACATGGCTCTGACCCCGAACATGCAGGGGTTTGAACGGGCTCTGGCTGCGCGTGTCGATCAGGTGGCGATCTTTGCCGCCGCGTCCGAGGGGTTCAGCCGCGCCAATATCAACGCCACGATTGACGAGAGCCTGACGCGCTTTGCCCCCGTGATGGCGGCGGCGCGCGACCATGCGATCCCCGTGCGTGCCTATGTGTCCTGTGTCACCGATTGCCCCTATGACGGGCCCGTCGCGCCGGGTGCCGTCGCGGATGTCGCCGCGCGCCTGTTGGATCTTGGCGCGGTCGAGATCAGCCTTGGCGAGACCTTGGGCCATGGCACAGCCGAGGCCGTGGATGCGATGTTGACGGCGGTGACCAAGCGTGTCCCTGCGAACCTGTTGGCGGGGCATTTTCATGACACGGGCGGCGTGGCCTTGGCCAATATCGACGTGGCCCTGTCCCATGGGGTGCGGATTTTCGACGCGGCGGTCGGGGGGCTGGGCGGCTGTCCCTATGCCAAGGGCGCCAAGGGCAATGTCGCGACCGAACGGGTGATGCGTCATCTGGAGGCGGCGGGATATACCACTGGCCTGCGTTCCGAGATCGTGGATCAGGCCGCAGAGATGGCGCGCGCCATGCGCGGAAAGGACAGTGAATGACACATCCCCTACTGATCGAGATTGACGAGCGCGGCGTCGCGACGGTGACGATGAACGACACCGACCGCCACAACGCCCTGTCCGAACCGATGATGGACGCGCTGTCCGATATGGCCGCGACAGTCGGGCAGAACCCCGATGTGCGCGCCGTGATCCTGACCGGCGCGGGCAAGAGCTTCTGTGCCGGCGGTGATCTGGCGTGGATGCGTGCCCAGTTTGAAAAGGGCGAGGCCGCCAAAGAGGCCGCCGCGCGCAAACTGGCCGATATGTTACTGGCGCTGGACCGGATGCCAAAACCGTTGATCGGGCGCATTAATGGTCAGGCGTTTGGCGGCGGTCTGGGCCTGATGTCGATCTGTGACGTGGCGATTGGCCTGTCTGGGTCGAAATTCGGCTTTACCGAAACCCGCCTTGGTCTGACCCCCGCCACCATCAGCCCCTATGTCGTTGCACGGATGGGCGCGGCCAAGGCGCGCCGCGTGTTCATGTCGGCCCGCGTGTTTGACGGGGACGAGGCCGTGCGCCTCAACCTGCTGACCGAGGCGGTGGATGATCTGGCCACCCTTGATCAACGTGTTCAACACGAGGTCGAACCGTATCTTTCTTGTGCACCGGGTGCCGTGGCCGATGCCAAAGCGTTGATCCATGCCCTCAGCCGTCAGATTGATGACACTGTGATTGCGCATACCGTCGCGGCTTTGTCCGAGCGTTGGGCCGATTCCGAGGCCCAAGAGGGCATCAATGCCTTCTTTGAGCGGCGCAAACCCCAGTGGAATAAGGGCTAATCCGACCTTTTGCCCGGTTGTACGACCAATGGCGTAGGGCGGATATGACGCGCTGGGGCGAGTCGCCGCATGCGACATTCTTTCCGCTTTCCTTCGCACGCAATTGCATACTTTGTTGGATAACCCCGTGATTTAAGGGTTTTTCACCTGTCGCGTTTGGTTGACCCCGACGCGGCACGGGGGTAAACCCTGCGTAGCAAAACGGCCGTAACGGCCTGCACGCCAAAAGGAGTTGCGCCACATGGACGACCTTCTCAGAGAGTACCTTCCGATCCTCATTTTTCTGGGAATGGCTGTGGCCCTTGGCCTCGTCCTGATCCTGGCTGCTTTGGTTCTGGCGGTACGTAACCCTGACCCCGAAAAAGTATCCGCGTTTGAGTGTGGCTTTAACGCCTTTGACGATGCGCGGATGAAATTCGACGTCCGGTTCTACCTGGTCTCGATCCTGTTCATCATTTTCGACCTTGAAATCGCGTTCCTGTTCCCGTGGGCGGTGTCCTTTGGCACGCTGACGACGGTCGGGTTCTGGTCGATGATGGTCTTCCTCGGGGTTCTGACCATCGGCTTTGCCTACGAATGGAAAAAAGGAGCCCTGGAATGGGAGTGAGCACATCCGCCAACACCGCCGGCGTTGATATGGAACACGCCACCCAGTCTCTGAACAAAGAGCTTCAGGATAAGGGCTTTCTGCTGACCTCGTCCGAGGACATCCTGAACTGGGCGCGTACCGGTTCGCTGCACTGGATGACCTTTGGTCTGGCCTGCTGCGCCGTTGAGATGATGCACACCTCGATGCCGCGCTATGACGCCGAACGGTTCGGGATCGCCCCGCGTGCCTCCCCGCGTCAGTCGGACGTGATGATCGTTGCGGGCACGCTGACCAACAAAATGGCGCCTGCGCTGCGCAAGGTCTATGACCAGATGCCCGAGCCACGCTATGTCATCTCGATGGGGTCCTGCGCGAACGGTGGTGGTTACTATCACTATTCGTACTCGGTCGTGCGTGGCTGTGACCGCGTTGTGCCCGTCGATATCTACGTGCCCGGCTGTCCTCCGACGGCAGAGGCGCTGCTTTATGGTCTGCTGCAGCTGCAGCGCAAAATTCGCCGTACCGGCACCATTGTGAGGTAACGCGGGATGAGTGACGCCCTGAAAGAACTGGGAACCCATCTGGAGCTCAAGCGCCACGAATGCGTTCTGTCGTGGTCGGTTGAGTTTGACGAGCTGACCATCGACGTTGCTCCGGCGAACATCGTTCCGTTCGTCGAGTTCCTGAAGACCGACGCAAGCTGCAAGTTCTCGACGCTGGTTGATATCACCGCTGTGGACTATCCGGACCGCGATGCGCGTTTCGACGTCGTCTATCACTTCCTGTCGATGTACCAGAACCAGCGGATCCGCCTGCGCTGTGCCGTGCGTGAGGGCGACATGATCGCCTCGATCACCGAGGTGCACCCGTCGGCCAACTGGTTTGAGCGCGAAGTGTTCGACATGTTCGGCATCCTGTTCTCGGGTCACCCCGACATGCGCCGTCTGCTGACGGACTACGGCTTCCGTGGTTATCCGCTGCGCAAGGATTTCCCGACGACCGGCTACACCGAGGTCCGCTATGACGAAGAGCAAAAGCGCGTCGTCTATGAACCCGTCAGCCTTGTTCAGGAATACCGTCAGTTCGATTTCCTCAGCCCGTGGGAAGGCGCGAAATACGTCCTGCCCGGCGACGAGAAGACAGGGGCCTGATCTAAGTGCAGGGCGCCAGCCAGCATATCACGCCAAACGGCGACACGGACGCACCCGTCATGTTCTTCGTTATCGGAGCGCAAAAGTCGGGGACGTCGTGGCTGCATAGCTATCTGGTGGCCCATCCGCAGGTCTCGATGGGACCGATCAAGGAATACCACTATTTCAACAAGTTCCACGGCAGCGTCGAAAACGACTGTCGTGCGCCGCGCTTGCAATCGTTCTGGCGGTGGTTTGCGCGCGGGAACCTGTTGCTTCGCGTTGGCGAGGTGAAATCGGTGTTTTCGGCGGCGATTGCGGCCTTTGGATCGGGGCGCTCGTACCTCGACATTGTGCGTGGCGATCAGAAAGACGCACGCGCCTTTGGCGATGTTTCGCCCGCCTACGGCATTCTTGGCGCAGATGCGTATCGGGAAATGCGCGACATCTATCCCAACACGAAATTCGTGTTTGTGATGCGGGATCCGGTTGACCGTCTGTGGTCGAACGCCCGCATGCGCGCGCGTCGCAAGGGCTATGATCTGGATGCGCAGTCGCGTGACTATGCCGATCTGCTGGACCGAGCGCTGACCCATCCGCGGATGTTTGGCTATTCCGATTACGCGCGCACGATCAAGGAACTCGAAAGCGTCGTTCCCTCCGAAGATATCCTGTATCTCTTTTACGAGACCCTGTTTTCGGACGAGGGCGTGCAAGAGCTTTGTGCCTTTTTGGGCCTCGATTTCGTGCCTGGTGAATACACGACGCGTGTGTTCAAGGGCCTGAACGCCGATGTCAGCGCCGATTGGGCGCGCACTGCCGAGGGACGACTGTCCCATGTCTATTCGTTTGTGCGTTCGCGCTTTGGCGACCGTGTTCCGGCTGGGTGGCGTCTGACTGGCGGCACCTCTGCGGAGGGCGCGGCATGAGCGAGGCAACGTTGATGTTTGGCGTCGGTGCGACCAAGGCGGGGACCAGCTGGCTCTATCGCTATTTGGCCGATCATCCTGAATGCCATCTGCGCAGTATCAAGGAACTGCATTTCTTTGACGCGCTGGACACCGGCAAGGTCGAGCAGCAGATGAAGGGCCTTGAGCGTCAAAAGACGCGTCTGGAACTGCGTCAGGCCGGTGGGACCACCCACGGCATGGTTCAACGCGCCGCGCGTCTGGCCGATATCGAGGAATACCAGCGCGCCCTGACCAGCGGCAGTGAACAGGCCTATCTGGCCTATCTGGATGGCGGTCGCGCGGATCAACGCCTTATTGCTGACATAACTCCGGCGTATGGGCTGTTGTCAGTGGGGCGTCTGAAAAAGATGGCCAAAATGGCGTCGACGGTACGATTTGTCTATTTGATGCGGGACCCGGTTAGCCGGATGTGGTCGCATGTCCGCATGTTGGCCAAGCGCCGCGCGGATACCGACGCCTACATTCCCGCGCTGTGCAATCAGATTCTGGACGATGTTCTGGCCGGTCGCAAAGACGACGTTGTGCGCCGTGGTGACTATCAGTCCGTGATGGGCCGCCTGCAAAAGGCGCTGAACCCTGCGGCGTTGTTCACTGCCTTTTACGAAGAGATGTTCACGCAACAGACCATGTCGCGTCTGTGTGCGTTTCTGGGCCTGTCGGACCGGCCCGCCGATTTTTCGCAGCGCGTGCACGAAGGTGCATCTGTCGCGATGACTGATGAGCAGAAGGGCCGCGCGGCGGCGTTTCTCAAACCACAATACGACTTTGTCGAAGCCTGCTTTGGCCGTTTGCCCGAGCAATGGGCCGCCAACAGGGTAGGGGTGTAGGATCATGGACGGAAATTTTGACGATGTACTGAGCGGCGAGCAGAAAATTCGCAACTTTAACATCAACTTCGGGCCCCAGCACCCTGCGGCCCACGGCGTGTTGCGTCTGGTTCTGGAACTGGACGGCGAGATCGTGGAACGGGCCGACCCGCATGTTGGCCTGCTGCACCGTGGGACCGAAAAGCTGATGGAGAGCCGCACCTATCTCCAGAACCTGCCCTATCTGGACCGTCTGGATTACGTGGCTCCGATGAACCAAGAGCACGCTTGGTGTCTGGCCATTGAAAAGCTGACCGGCACGGTTGTTCCGCGCCGCGCGTCGCTGATCCGAGTTCTGTATTCGGAAATCGGTCGTATCCTGAACCACCTTCTGAACGTCACCACGCAGGCGATGGACGTTGGCGCGCTGACCCCGCCGCTGTGGGGCTTTGAAGAGCGTGAGAAACTGATGGTGTTTTACGAGCGCGCCTGTGGTGCCCGTTTGCACGCCGCCTATTTCCGCCCCGGTGGTGTTCACCAAGACCTGCCGCCCCAGTTGATTGAGGACATCGATCAGTGGGCCAAGGAATTCCCGCGCGTTCTGGACGATATCGACGGGCTGCTGACCGAGAACCGGATTTTCAAACAGCGTAACGTCGACATCGGTGTCGTGACCGAGGAAGACATCCAGAACTGGGGCTATTCGGGCGTGATGGTCCGTGGCTCGGGTCTGGCGTGGGATTTGCGTCGTGCGCAACCCTATGAATGCTATGACGAATTCGACTTTAACGTCGCGATCGGCAAGAACGGCGACTGCTATGACCGGTATCTGGTTCGCATGGCCGAGATGCGCGAAAGCGTCAAGATCATCCATCAGGCCTGTGAAAAGCTGCGCAATGAGCCGGGCGATGTTCTTGCGCGCGGCAAGCTGACGCCGCCCAAACGTGGCGACATGAAAACGTCGATGGAATCGCTGATCCACCACTTCAAACTCTACACCGAGGGCTTCCATGTGCCCGCAGGTGAGGTGTACGCCGCCGTTGAGGCGCCCAAGGGCGAATTCGGCGTCTATCTGGTGGCCGACGGGACCAACAAACCCTATCGCGCGAAACTGCGCGCACCGGGTTTCCCGCATCTGCAATCGATGGATTACATCGCAAAGGGCCATCAGTTGGCCGATGTGTCCGCCATTATCGGGACCATGGACATCGTGTTCGGAGAAATCGACCGGTGATCACCACGTCCCAACATAAGTTTCACCAAGGGTGGGGGCCCTTTGGAACCGCAGATATGAAAGCGCGGTTCTCCGTAACCGGAGTACGACCCATGACGAAACTTGCTAAAATTACTGCTGTGTGCATCGCGCTGATGCCGGCTGTGGCTGTGGCGCAAGACACGACCACCGACGGCACCACCGAGGTCATCATCCCGACCGACGACGAACTGCAAACGTTCCGCGTCGCCATCACGGATGTCGGCTGTACCATCGCAGACGAAGAAACCGCCCTGACGGTCGAAGAAGCCACCGCCTATGACGAGGCGACGCTGGACGCGATCGTGCAACAGCTGCGCGTATACAATGAAATCGTTGATGCATCCGAAGAGGGTGGCATCACGCTTGTGACAGGAGATTGTGCCGTCTAATGCTCCGCCGACTGCATCACGAACAACCCGATAGCTTTGCGTTCACGCCGGACAACCTGGCGTGGGCCGAGGCTCAGATCACGAAATATCCCGAGGGACGTCAGGCCAGCGCGGTCATCCCGCTGCTCTGGCGCGCTCAGGAACAAGAGGGCTGGCTGACCCGTCCGGCGATTGAACATATCGCCGAGATGCTGGGCATGGCCTATATCCGTGTTCTCGAGGTTGCGACCTTTTACTTCATGTTCCAACTGTCGCCGGTTGGCTCTGTGGCCCACGTTCAGGTTTGTGGCACGCTGTCGTGCATGATCTGTGGCGCCGAGGATCTGATCGCGGTCTGTAAAGACAAGATCGCGGACAAGCCCTTTGCCCTGTCGGCAGATGGCAAATTCTCGTGGGAAGAGGTCGAATGTCTGGGCTCGTGCTCGAACGCGCCCATGGTGCAGATCGGCAAGGATTACTATGAGGATCTGACCGCCGAGAGCTTTGCCGACATTCTGGATCGTCTGGCCAAGGGCGACGTGCCCGTGCCCGGTCCCCAGAACGGTCGTTACGGCTCCGAGCCTCTGTCGGGCCTGACCTCGCTCAAGGAATTCGAGAGCGGTCGCAAGCAATATAACGCCTCGGCGCAACTGGCCGTGGACATCGGTGACACGGTGAAGCGCATTCAGGGTGACGAGGTGCCGTTGCTGGCGCCGTGGAACGCCCAGAACGGTGCGGCCGCAGTGGCCGAAAAGCCGGCGGCGAAGAAGGCTCCGGCCAAACCGGCTGCGAAACCCGCCGCGAAAAAGGCCGAACCCAAGGCCGAAAAACCGGCACCCGCCGCCAAGGCCGAACCCGCCACCGCCGAGGGCACCCGCCCCGAAGCGTTGGACGCGGCGCGCGACGGCAAGGCCGATGATCTGAAAATGATCAAGGGCGTGGGTCCGAAACTGGAACTGATGCTCAACGAGTTGGGCTTTTACCACTTTGACCAGATCGCCGCGTGGAGCGCGGATGAGGTGGCTTGGGTCGACCAGAACCTGAAGGGGTTCAAGGGGCGTGTCAGCCGCGACAACTGGGTCGAACAGGCGAGCACGCTGGCCGCTGGTGGAACGACGGAATTCGCATCGCGCGTGAAAAAGGGCGATGTTTACGACTAAGCGATGATGTGGGGGCTACACGTGTCGCAACGCTTGACCATGGCCGGGACCTGTGCCCGGCACCACGCCGAACCCCGCGCCGCAATGGCGGGGCAGGGCACGTGGGTCGGGGGTGACGCGGTTTCCCTGCATCCGGTGGACCACGGGGGCGCAGATGTCTGAGGACGACAAACGCGCCGAAGCGATCCGCCGCCAAGGCCGCACTGCGGCCATCGTGATTGCCGGTGCCATGGTGCTGTGGATGCTGGCGCAATTTCTTGGGGCAAAGCTGGGCATCGCGCCTCGGTTTATGTTCCTGATCGATATGGCCACGCTGGCTGCCTTTTTCTGGGCGCTTGTGGTGACCTACCAGATTTGGCGCCTGCGCCGGACCAATTGAGGATTTGACATGCTGAAGGACGAAGACCGTATCTTCACCAATATCTACGGGATGGATGACCGCACCTTGGCGGGTGCGCGCCGTCGTGGGCATTGGGACGGCACCGCCGATATCATCAAGAAGGGGCGGGAGTGGATCGTCGACGAGATGAAGGCCAGCGGCCTGCGTGGACGTGGCGGTGCGGGCTTTCCGACCGGTCTGAAATGGTCGTTCATGCCCAAAGAGAGCGACGGTCGCCCGCATTATCTGGTGGTGAACGCCGATGAATCCGAGCCCGGCACCTGTAAAGACCGCGAGATCATGCGCCATGATCCGCACACCCTGATCGAGGGCTGTTTGATCGCAAGTTTCGCGATGGGCGCGCATGCCGCGTACATCTACATCCGTGGCGAATACATCCGTGAGCGCGAGGCGCTGCAGGCCGCGATTGACGAGGCCTATGATGCCGGTCTCTTGGGCAAGAACGCCGCCGGTTCGGGTTGGGACTTTGAACTGTTCCTGCACCACGGTGCGGGCGCCTATATCTGTGGTGAGGAAACCGCCCTGATCGAGAGCCTTGAGGGCAAAAAGGGCATGCCGCGGATGAAGCCGCCGTTCCCTGCCGGTGCCGGTCTGTATGGCTGCCCGACCACGGTGAACAACGTTGAATCGATCGCCGTTGCCCCGACCATCCTGCGTCGCGGCGCAAGCTGGTTCTCGGGCTTTGGCCGTCAGAACAACGCGGGCACCAAGCTGTTCGCAATCTCGGGTCACGTGAACAACCCCTGCGTCGTCGAAGAGGCGATGTCGATCTCGTTCGAAGAACTGATCGAAAAGCACTGCGGCGGGATCCGTGGCGGCTGGGACAACCTGCTGGCCGTTATCCCCGGTGGGTCGTCGGTGCCTTGCGTGCGCGGTGAACTGATGAAAGACGCGGTGATGGATTTCGATTACCTGCGCGGTGAACTGGGCTCGGGCCTTGGCACGGCGGCGGTGATCGTCATGGACAAATCGACCGACATCGTCAAAGCGATCTGGCGCCTGTCCAAGTTCTACAAGCACGAGAGCTGTGGCCAGTGTACGCCGTGTCGTGAAGGCACGGGCTGGATGATGCGCGTGATGGACCGTCTGGTGCGCGGCGAGGCCGAGATCGAAGAGATCGACATGCTGTTTGACGTGACCAAACAGGTCGAGGGTCACACGATCTGTGCCCTTGGTGATGCGGCTGCATGGCCGATCCAGGGTCTGATCAAGAACTTCCGCGGTGAGATCGAGGATCGCATCAAGGCGCAAAAAGCAGGCCGCATTTCGTCGGTCGCCGCCGAGTAAACCAGAGGGACACCTGAACCGATGCAGCCGACCGGCCACCATCTTGCGGAACTGAACATCGGGCGCCTCTTGGCGCCGACCGATGATCCGCGCGTGGCCGATTTCATGGCGAACCTCGATCGGGTGAATGGTCTGGGCAAACGGATGCCGGGCTTTGTCTGGATGATGGAAGGGGCGGGGGGGCCGAACACCGGCAACACCGACACCTGTCTGGACGGCGATCCGCAGGCGGTCACGAACCTGACTGTTTGGGAAGACGTGGCCAGTCTTGAGAATTTCTTCTTCAACACGGTGCACAAGCAGTTCTATGACCGCCGCTCCGAGTGGTTCGAGATCATGGAACCGGCGCATTTCGTCATGTGGTGGGTGCCCGCCGGGCACCGCCCCACATTGGACGAGGCCATGGCCCGCCTGACCCACCTGCGGGACAACGGCGACAGCGATCAGGCCTTTGGCTGGCGGTATCTCAAGGATCAGGCGACCCTGTGGCAGGCGAAATCCTGCGCGGAGGCCGCAGAATGAGCCGCTGTTATTGCATATCGGGCCGTCGCGCCCCCACCTCCTTTCTGATGAAAGGAGTGTTGGTATGAAAACACTGATCACACGTTTGTTCGCGGCCTCGGCCGTCTTTGCAATCAGCGCGGCCAATGTGGCCGCCGCCGCAAGCGCGCTGCGCGAACATGAGGAAATCAATCGGGGGCTGGTCGTGATCGCCGCGGGCGACATGATTCAGGAAAACTGTGCGACCATCTCGCCCCGGATGATCAAGGCCTTTGCCTTTGCGCAAAGCCTGCAATCGCTGGCCCGTAAGGACGGGTTCAGTGACGACGAAATCGATGCCTTCGTGCGTGACAAGGTTGAAAAGAACCGCGTCAAGGGCTTGGCGCTGGACTATCTGGTGGCCAACGGGGTCAAACCGGATCAGCCCGCGACCTATTGCACGGTGGGATTGTATGAAATTGAACGAAACAGCCAGATCGGCGTGTTGCTGAAAGCGAAGTGAGACCAGATGGCGGACCTGCGCAAAATTATCATCGACGAGCGTGAGATCGAAGTCGATCCCGCTATGACCCTGATCCAGGCCTGTGAAGTGGCCGGCATCGAAGTGCCGCGTTTCTGCTATCATGAGCGCCTTTCGATCGCGGGGAACTGCCGCATGTGCTTGGTTGAGGTCGTGGGCGGCCCGCCGAAACCGGCGGCCAGCTGTGCGATGCAGGTCCGCGATTTGCGCCCTGGCCCCGAGGGTCAGCCGCCAGTGGTCAAGACCAACTCGCCCATGGTGAAAAAGGCGCGCGAAGGCGTGATGGAATTCCTGCTGGTGAACCACCCGCTGGACTGTCCGATTTGTGACCAAGGTGGTGAATGCGACCTTCAGGATCAGGCCATGGCCTATGGCGTCGATTTCAGCCGCTATCGCGAGCCCAAGCGCGCGACCGAGGATCTGGATCTGGGGCCGCTGGTCGAAACCCACATGACGCGCTGTATTTCCTGCACGCGCTGCGTCCGTTTCACGACCGAGGTCGCGGGCATCACCCAGATGGGCCAGACCGGTCGCGGCGAAGACGCCGAGATCACCAGCTATCTGAACCAGACGCTGGACAGCAACATGCAGGGCAACATCATCGACCTGTGCCCTGTTGGTGCGCTGGTCTCGAAACCCTATGCGTTCACCGCGCGTCCTTGGGAACTGACCAAGACCGAAACCATCGACGTGATGGACGCGCTGGGGTCCAACATCCGCGTGGACACCAAAGGTCGCGAGGTCAAACGGATCATGCCGCGCAACCATGACGGCGTGAATGAGGAATGGATTTCCGACAAGTCGCGTTTTGTCTGGGACGGTCTGCGTCGTCAGCGTCTGGATACGCCTTACATCCGTGAAAACGGCAAACTGCGCCCTGCTAGCTGGCCCGAGGCCCTGTCGGCCGCCGCCGCCGCGATGAAGGGCAAAAAGGTTGCCGGTTTGATCGGTGATCTGGTGCCGGTTGAGGCGGCGTTTGCCCTGAAACAACTGGTTGAGGGTCTGGGCGGCAATGTTGAGTGCCGCACCGATGGTGCGAAACTGCCTGCGGGGAACCGCTCGGCCTATGTTGGCACCGCCTCGATTGAGGATATCGATACCGCCAAATACATCCAACTGATTGGCACCAACCCGCGTCTTGAGGCACCGGTTTTGAACAGCCGCCTGCGCAAGGCGTGGGCCGCTGGTACAAACATCGGTCTGGTGGGCGAGGCGGTCGATCTGACCTTTGACTATGCCCATGTCGGCACCGACCGCGCGGCGCTGCAATCCCTGCTGGACAAGGATTTCGGCGACGTCGTGGACGCGCCGTCGTTGATCATCGTGGGGCAGGGCGCCCTGCGTGAGGCCGATGGCGAGGCCGTTCTGGCCGCCGCGATGGAACTGGCCGAGAAAACCAACAGCAAACTGATGGTGCTGCACACCGCCGCCGCCCGCGTGGGCGCGATGGATGTGGGTGCCGTGACCGAGGGTGGCCTTGGCGCCGCCATCGAGGGCGCCGAGGTGATCTATAACCTTGGTTCCGACGAGGTGGACATCGATGCCGGTGCGACCGTGATCTATCAGGGCAGCCATGGCGATCGCGGTGCACACCGCGCCGACATCATCCTGCCCGCCGCCGCCTATACCGAGGAAAACGGCCTGTTCGTGAACACCGAAGGTCGTCCCCAACTGGCAATGCGCGCGGCCTTCCCGCCGGGTGAAGCCAAGGAAAACTGGGCGATCCTGCGGGCGCTGTCGGCGGAAACCGGTGAGGCGCTGCCGTTCGATAGCCTTGCGCAACTGCGTCAGGCACTGGTCGCTGCGGTTCCGCATCTGGCCAAGATCGACACGGTCATCGAAAACGAATGGCAGAAACTGCCTGCCAAATCGCTGGGCAAGGCCAGCCTGCAAAACGCGGTGTCGGATTTCTATCTGACCAACCCGATTGCACGGGCCTCGGCCTTGATGGCGGAATTGTCTGCGGGTGCCAAAGCACGGGCGAACGCGCCCATCGCTGCGGAATAAGGCCCGGTTTGAAACCGGTCGTCCCCCTCTGGGTCGGGGTTGCCGCATTGGCAGTCCTGACCGGGTGCACCGCGCCCGAGGCGGGGGGCGATCAAACGGAACAGGGTGCGTTTTCCCCCACCTATCTGGGGATTGAGACGCGCCTGCTGGACGGGGATCTGGTGAATTTCATCGTGTCGATGGAAGGGGCGAGATCCACGGACGATGTTTCGCAATACGCGCGCTGTGCGGCCGCTCAGTATACACTGATCCGGGGGTACGGTTTTGCGCGACATGTTCGTACAAAAGTCGCACAAGAGGGTGGCGTTTGGCGGGCGGATGCTGTTTACACCATCTCGGCGGCTCTGCCGCCCGGTGTGCGGCAAATCGATGCAGAGGTCGTCGTGGCCCACTGTAAAAACGAAGGAATACCCACGGTCTGAGGGAACGGGGCAAGAATGGCTGATTTTCTTAATACTGGCTTCGGAACGTTCGTGCTGATCGCGGCACAGTGCCTGCTGATTATTGCGTTTGTGATGATTTCGCTGCTGTTCCTTGTGTATGGCGACCGCAAAATCTGGGCCGCTGTACAGATGCGCAAGGGGCCGAACGTCGTTGGCGTTTTCGGTTTGCTGCAATCGGTGGCGGACGCGCTGAAATATATCGTCAAAGAGGTGGTGGTGCCTGCGGGCGCGGACAAGACCGTGTTCATGCTGGCACCCATCGTGTCCTTTGTCCTTGCGATCATCGCATGGGCCGTGATCCCGTTCGCCGATGGCTGGGTTCTGTCGGATCTGAACGTTGCGATCCTCTATGTTTTCGCGGTCTCCTCGCTTGAGGTTTACGGCGTGATCATGGGCGGTTGGGCGTCGAACTCGAAATACCCGTTCCTTGGCTCGCTGCGCTCGGCGGCACAGATGATTTCCTATGAGGTCTCGATCGGCCTGATCATCGTTGGCGTGATCCTTACGACCGGTTCGCTGAACTTTGGCGACATCGTGCGCGCACAGGACGGCAACCTTGGTCTGTTCAACTGGTACTGGCTGCCGCATCTGCCGATGGTGGTGCTGTTCTTTGTCTCGGCTCTGGCCGAAACGAACCGCCCGCCGTTCGACTTGCCCGAGGCGGAATCGGAACTGGTTGCCGGCTATCAGGTCGAATATTCGTCCACGCCCTTCCTGCTGTTCATGGCCGGTGAGTACATCGCGATCTTCCTGATGTGCGCGCTGATGAGCCTGCTGTTCTTTGGCGGCTGGCTGTCCCCGATCCCCGGTCTGCCTGATGGCGCGCTGTGGATGGTGGCCAAGATGGCGGTGTTCTTCTTCTTGTTCGCGATGGTCAAGGCCATCGTGCCCCGCTACCGCTATGACCAGCTGATGCGTCTTGGCTGGAAGGTGTTTCTGCCCTTCTCGCTGTTCTGGGTCGTGCTGGTCTCGTTCTTTGCGCATTTTGAACTCTTCGGCGGCGCCTATGCCCGCTGGGCAATCGGAGGCTAATGAACCATGGCATCCATCGACTGGAACCGCGCGGGTAAATACTTCCTGCTGGCCGACTTCATCAAAGGCTTTGGTCTGGGGATGAAGTATTTCTTCGCGCCCAAGGCCACGCTGAACTACCCGCATGAAAAGGGGCCTCTGTCGCCCCGTTTCCGCGGCGAACACGCGCTGCGCCGCTATCCCAATGGCGAAGAGCGCTGCATCGCCTGTAAACTGTGCGAGGCAATCTGCCCCGCACAGGCGATCACCATCGACGCCGAACCGCGCGAAGACGGCAGCCGCCGCACCACGCGTTACGACATCGACATGACGAAATGCATCTACTGTGGTTTCTGCCAAGAGGCCTGCCCCGTAGACGCCATCGTCGAAGGCCCGAACTTTGAGTTCGCCACCGAGACCCGCGAAGAGCTATTCTATAACAAGGACAAGCTGCTGGCGAACGGCGAACGCTGGGAAGCCGAGATCGCGCGCAACCTCGAGATGGACGCGCCGTACCGATGATCGCACCCATGGTTCATATCGCCACCTTGGCCACGCCTGCGGCGACACGGTCGATCGGTGTGACCGGTGCCGCCCGCCGTGGCCCCCAACAGGAGAGCGTCCAATGACCGATCTTGGCAAGTTGTTCGAACAGATGATGGAACAAAGCCACGCGATGGCCAAAGCGTTCAACCCCGCGTTGGAGAGCTTTCAGGTCCACGGCTTTGACAAGATCATGCCCACCATGCCCAAGAACTTTATGGACATGATGTGGGGCAACGCGTTCAACAAGGACGGTCTGGACGCCAAGACCCGCCTCTTGGTGGTTCTGGCCGGTCTGACGGTTCTGGGCGCACAGGCCGAACCGCAATTCAAAAGCACCGTGCGTCACGCCCTAGAGGCCGGCGCAACCCAACAGGAGATCGCCGAGGTGATCTATCAGATGTCCATGCTGGGCGGTATTCCGGCGATGACCAAGGCGCTGCAACTGGCCCAATCTGTATTCAAAGAAATCGAGGAGGACAGCGAATGACGGTAGCTGACCTGGCATTTTACTTTTTCGCCATTGTGGCGGTCGTTGCCGCGTTGCTGGTCGTTGTGGCGCGCAACCCCGTGCATTCGGTGCTGTGGCTGATCCTGACCTTCTTGTCGGCGGCGGGCATGTTCGTCCTGATGGGGGCGGAGTTCGTGGCGATGCTGTTGGTCATCGTCTATGTTGGCGCGGTCGCGGTTTTGTTCCTGTTCGTCGTGATGATGCTGGACGTCGATTTCGCCGAACTGCGGGCAGGGATGGCCAAATACGTGCCCATCGCCGGTCTGATCGGGGTCGTGATCCTGATGCAGCTGACCATGGTGTTCGGGTCGTGGCACATGGCCGACGGGGCAGAGGCCGCACGCGCGGCGGTGACGCCTGATGCTGCCGAAGTCCACAACACCAAGGCCTTGGGCCAGCTGATCTATGATCAATACATCTACCTGTTCCAAGCGGCGGGTCTGATCCTGTTGGTTGCGATGATCGGGGCGATTGTTCTGACCCTGCGCCACCGCACCTACGTCAAACGTCAGGACGTTCTGGCCCAGATGTACCGTGATCCGGCAAGCGCACTGGAACTCAAGGACATCAAGCCCGGTCAGGGCCTGTAAAAACAGAATAGTGTGGCGCGCCATGCGGGGGCGCCACGAACAGACATGGCGCTGACAAGGCGCTGAAATTTCAAAAAGGGCATATGCCCAGAGGGACGGAATGGTCGGACTAGAACACTACCTGGCTGTCGCCGCGGCACTGTTCGTGATCGGTATTTTCGGCATCTTCCTGAACCGGAAGAATGTCATCGTGATCCTGATGTCGATTGAACTTATGTTGTTGGCCGTGAATATCAATTTTGTCGCCTTTTCGGCCCATATGGGCGATCTGGTCGGACAGGTCTTTACGATGTTCGTTCTGACCGTTGCCGCCGCCGAGGCGGCCATTGGCCTTGCTATTCTGGTCTGCTTCTTCCGGACCCGCGGCACCATCGCGGTGGAAGACATCAACGTGATGAAGGGATAACCGGCCATGGTCAGCATCATTCTATTTGCCCCGTTGATGGGCGCGCTGATCGCCGGCTTTACCTGGCGGTTGATCGGGGAAAAGGGCGCGATGTGGGTCACCACCGGCCTGTTGTTCCTGTCCGCGCTGCTTAGCTGGATCGTGTTCCTGTCGTTCAACGGCGAGACCCAGCATATCCACCTGCTTGACTGGATCGAGAGCGGTAGTCTCTCGACCGAATGGTCGATCCGTCTTGACCGTCTGACCGCGATCATGCTGATCGTTGTGACCTCGGTGTCCAGCCTCGTGCACCTCTACAGCTTTGGCTATATGGACCACGACCCGCAGTGGGGCGAGGGCGAGACGTACAAGCCGCGCTTCTTTGCCTACCTGTCGTTCTTTACCTTTGCCATGCTGATGCTGGTCACCTCGGACAACCTGATCCAGATGTTCTTTGGTTGGGAAGGTGTGGGCGTCGCGTCCTACCTGCTGATCGGGTTCTACTGGAAAAAGCCGTCTGCCGGTGCCGCCGCGATGAAAGCGTTCATCGTCAACCGTGTGGGTGACTTTGGCTTTGCTCTGGGTATTTTCGGCCTGTTCTTCCTGACCGACAGCGTGGATTTCAACACGATCTTTGCCGCCGGTCCGACCTTGGCCGAGACCAACCTGACCTTCCTGTGGCGCGACTGGAACGCGGCGAACCTGCTGGCCTTCCTGCTGTTCGTTGGTGCGATGGGTAAATCGGCGCAGTTGTTCCTGCACACATGGTTGCCCGACGCGATGGAGGGCCCGACGCCTGTGTCGGCTCTGATCCACGCCGCAACCATGGTCACCGCCGGTGTCTTCCTTGTCTGCCGCATGTCGCCCCTGATGGAATACGCGCCCGAGGCGATGGCCTTTGTCACCTTCCTTGGTGCGACGACCGCGTTTTTCGCCGCGACCGTTGGTCTGGTGCAAAACGACATCAAACGCGTGATCGCCTATTCGACCTGTTCCCAGCTGGGCTACATGTTCGTGGCGGCGGGCGTCGGGGTCTACTCGGCTGCGATGTTCCACCTGCTGACGCACGCGTTCTTTAAGGCGATGTTGTTCCTTGGCGCCGGTTCGGTCATCCACGCGATGCACCACGAACAGGACATGCGCAACTATGGCGGTCTGCGTAAAAAGATCCCCTATACCTTCTGGGCGATGATGATCGGGACGCTGGCCATCACGGGTGTCGGCATTCCGTTGACCCACATCGGTTTCGCGGGCTTCCTGTCCAAGGATGCCATCATCGAGAGCGCCTATGCAGGCACCGCCGGTGGCTATGCGTTCTGGATGCTGGTCATCGCCGCGCTGTTCACCAGCTTCTACAGCTGGCGCCTGATGTTCCTGACGTTCTACGGCACGCCGCGCGGGGACAAGCACACGCATGATCATGCGCATGAAAGCCCCAAGGTGATGTTGGTTCCGCTGGGCGTTCTGGCCTTTGGCGCGATCTTCTCGGGTATGGTGTTCTATGGTCCGTTCTTTGGCGATCATGACCGCGTCAACGCCTTCTTCGGGATTGAGGCGCACCACGCCGAGGCCGATGCAGGCCATGCAGATGAGCACGCTGCCGAGGCGGACGCGCATCACACTGATGGTGCCGCCGGTCACGACGCCGCCATGGCTGATGAGGGTCACGCCGCCGTTGTCGCCGAACATCACGGCACGGCCCCCAGCGGCGCGATCTTTATGGCGCCTGACAACCACGTCATGGACGACGCCCACCACGCCCCGACTTGGGTCAAGGTGTCGCCCTTCGTCGCGATGGTTCTGGGCCTGATCACCGCCTTCTGGTTCTACATCGTCAACCCCAACCTGCCCAAACGTCTGGCCGAGGAACAGCGTCCGCTGTACGAGTTCCTGCTGAACAAATGGTACTTTGATGAAATCTACGATTTCCTCTTTGTCCGTCCGGCAAAATGGTTGGGTAACTTCCTGTGGAAGCGCGGCGACGGCAACGTCATCGACGGCTCGATCAACGGTATAGCAATGGGGATCATCCCGTTCTTTACCCGGGTCGTTGGCCGCGCTCAGTCGGGCTATCTGTTCCACTATGCCTTTGCCATGGTCATCGGGATCGCTGTTCTTATCACTTGGATGTCTATCAGCGGAGGGGCTGAATAATGGATAACCTTCTTTCGTTGATCACCTTCATTCCGTTGGTGGCGGCGCTGGTGCTTGCGCTGTTGTTGCCCGGGAATGATGAGGCATCTCAGCGTAACGCCAAGATGGTTGCGCTGGTTGTGACCAGCTTTGTGTTCCTCATTTCGCTGTTCCTGTTGGCGGGTTTCGATCCGGCAGACACAGGCTTTCAGTTCGTGGAAGAGCACGAGTGGGTTCTGGGCCTGAAATACAAGATGGGCGTTGACGGGATTTCGATCCTCTTCGTTCTGCTGACCACGTTCCTGATGCCGATCACGATCGGGGCCTGTTGGGGTGTGACGCACCGCGTGCGCGAATATATGATCGCGTTCCTGCTGCTTGAGACCCTGATGCTGGGCGTGTTCTGTGCACTGGACCTGTTCCTGTTCTACGTCTTCTTTGAGGCGGGCCTGATTCCGATGTTCCTGATCATCGGTATCTGGGGTGGGGCGAACCGGATCTACGCCGCGTTCAAGTTCTTCCTCTATACCTTCCTTGGCTCGGTTCTGATGCTGATCGCGATGATCGCGATGTATCTGGACGCAGGCACCGCCGATATTCCGACCCTGATGATGCATCAGTTCGGCACCGAGGCGATTTCGATTGCCGGATGGCAGGTCGTTGGCGGGATGCAGACGCTGCTCTGGCTGGCCTTCTTTGCCTCGTTCGCGGTCAAGATGCCGATGTGGCCGGTGCACACATGGTTGCCCGATGCGCACGTTCAGGCGCCGACCGCAGGTTCGGTTATTCTGGCGGCGATCCTGCTGAAGATGGGCGGCTATGGCTTCTTGCGCTTTAGCTTGCCGATGTTCCCTGTCGCCTCGGACCTTTTGGCGCCGCTGGTTCTGTGGATGTCGGCGATTGCGATCGTCTACACCTCGCTGGTCGCGCTGGTCCAAAGCGATATGAAAAAGCTGATCGCCTATTCGTCGGTTGCGCATATGGGCTATGTGACCATGGGGATTTTCGCGGCCAACAACCAAGGTATCGACGGCGCGATTTTCCAGATGATCAGCCACGGCTTTGTGTCGGGCGCGCTGTTCCTCTGTGTGGGCGTGATCTATGACCGGATGCACACCCGCGAGATCGAGGCCTATGGCGGTCTGGTCAACCGGATGCCGGCCTATGCGCTGATCTTCATGCTGTTCACCATGGCCAACGTCGGCCTGCCGGGGACCTCGGGCTTTATCGGGGAATTCCTGACGCTGATGGGTGTCTTCCAGGTCAACACGTGGGTTGCGATGGTTGCGACCACCGGTGTGATCCTGTCGGCGGGCTATGCGCTGTGGCTCTATCGTCGGGTGGTCTTTGGCGATCTGATCAAAGAGAGCCTCAAGTCGATCACCGACATGGACAAGCGTGAGCGCCTGTTGTTCGCCCCGCTGGTCGTGATGACCCTGTTGCTGGGTGTTTACCCGTCGCTGGTCACCGACATCATCGGGCCGTCGGTTGACGCCCTTGTTTCCAATCACCAGACGGCAGTTCTGAACGCAGACCTTAGCCCTGCCGTTTCTGTCGCAGCACAGCACTGAGAGGGAGAGCAATGATCTCTGCCGATATTTCCACCGTTCTTCCCGAGATTTTGCTGGCGGTCTATGCGATGATCGCTCTGGTCGCGGGTGTCTACACCGGCAAGGACAAGGTCGCACCGACCATTCTGTTCCTGACGGCTGCTGTTATGGTCGTGCTGGCCGCGATGATTGGCCTGTCGGGCGGGGGCACCACCTCCGCGTTCAACGGCGCCTTCATTGACGACGGGTTCGCCCGTTTCGCCAAGGTGACGATCCTGTTGGCCGCCGCCGCCGTTCTGGTCATGAGCAAGGACTACATGCTGCGCCGTGACCTCTTGCGGTTCGAATATCCCGTTCTGGTCGCTCTAGCCTCGGTCGGGATGATGATGATGGTCTCGGCTGGCGATTTGATGAGCCTCTACATGGGTCTCGAACTGCAATCGCTGTCGCTTTACGTAGTGGCGTCGCTGCGCCGTGATAGCGCCAAGTCGACCGAAGCGGGCCTGAAATACTTTGTTCTGGGCGCGCTGTCGTCGGGGATGCTGCTCTACGGGGCGTCGCTGACCTATGGGTTTGCGGGCACGACCGTGTTCTCGGGCATCATCAGTTCGGTGGGCGAGGACGGCATGTCCATGGGCCTGCTGTTCGGTCTGATCTTCCTGATCACCGGTTTCGCGTTCAAGGTTTCGGCGGTTCCGTTCCACATGTGGACGCCCGACGTCTATGAGGGTTCTCCGACGCCGGTCACCGCCTTCTTTGCCACCGCGCCGAAAATGGCCGCAATGGGCCTGTTTGCGCGTGTGATGTTTGACGCCTTTGGCACCTCGACCGCCGAGTGGGGACAGGTGATTGCCCTGTTGTCGCTGCTGTCGATGTTCCTTGGTGCGGTTGCGGCCATCGGTCAAACCAACATCAAACGCCTGATGGCCTATTCGTCGATCGCGCATATGGGCTATGCGCTGATGGGTCTGGCATCGGGCACCGAGCAAGGCGTTGAGGCGATGCTGCTTTACATGGCGATCTACGTCACGATGAGCGTAGGCACCTTCGCCTTTATCCTGTCGATGGAAAAAGACGGTCAGCCCGTCACGGACATCGCGTCGCTGAACATGCTGTCGAAATCGCATCTGCCCAAGGCCTTGGCCCTGCTGGTTCTGATGTTCAGCCTTGCCGGTGTGCCGCCGATGGTCGGTTTCTTTGGTAAGCTGGCTGTGCTGCAGGCCGCGGTTGAGGCTGGCTATGGCTGGCTGGCGCTGGCGGGTGTGGTCGCATCGGTCATCGGTGCGTTCTATTACCTGCGCATCGTGTACTACATGTTCTTCGGCGATGAGGACAAAGCAGGCATCGACGGCACCATGTCGCCGGTTCTGTGGGTCTTCCTGATGGGCTCGGCCGCGATCATGGTCGTCGGCATGGTGAACCTGTTCGGCGTCGATGGCTTGGCTGCGGCGGCTGCGCAAACCCTTGTTAACTAACGGCTGGCCCGCGGGATATGATCGTCAGGTGCTGTCGTCCATCGACAGCACCAACGACGAAGCCCGCCGCCAATACCAAACACTGCAAGGGCCGAAATGGATTTTGGCCCTGCAACAAACCGCCGGACGGGGCCGACGTGGCCGACCGTGGGCGGATCCCACCGGAAATTTTGCCGCGACCCTTGTTCTGCCCGATGCCGGTGATCCGGCGACGGCGGCCCTGCGGTCCTTCGTGGCGTCCTTGGCCCTGTATGAGGCTTTTGTTGCCGCCACAGGGCGCGAGGACCTGTTCACCCTGAAATGGCCGAACGATGTTCTGTTGAACAACGGTAAGGTCGCGGGGATCCTGCTGGAAAGCATTGGCGCAACCACCGGTGGCGGGATGGGGATGTGCATCGGGATCGGTGTGAACCTTGCCGCCGCGCCCTCGACGGATCAGGTCGAACCGGGTGCCGTCGCGCCCAAGGCCCTGTTTCGCGAAACAGGGTGCCGGATCAGCCCCGAGGATTTTCTGGACCTGCTTGCACCGGCCTTTGCCCGTTATGACACACAGATGGTGCAATACGGCTTTGATGCGATCCGCCAGCCGTGGCTATCGCGCGCCGCACGCATTGGTGAGGTCATCACCGCCCGCATGGGAACCGAAACCGTGACTGGCGTGTTTGAAACAGTGGACCAACAGGGGCAACTTGTCCTATCCACCCCCAGTGGCCAACGGGCTATTGCCGCTGCGGATGTTTTCTTTTAGGGGGCGTGGATGCTTCTTTGTATCGACTGCGGGAACACGAATACGGTCTTTTCCATTTGGGACGGATCACAGTTCCTGTGCACCTTGCGCACCTCGACCGAGCATCAACGCACGGCCGACCAGTATTTCACGTGGTACAAGACCCTGATCACGCACCACGGGTTGGATGTGGACATCACCGATGTGATCATCTCGTCCACTGTGCCGCGGGTTGTGTTTAACCTGCGCGTCTTTGCCGATCGGTATTTCAACACGCGTCCCTATGTGGTGGGCAAACCCGATTGTCTGTTGCCGGTGGAACCGCGCGTGGATGCGGGAACGACCGTGGGGCCAGACCGCTTGGTCAATACTGCCGGTGCCTATGACCGGCACGGCGGCGATCTGGTCGTGGTCGATTTCGGCACCGCGACGACCTTTGACGTGGTAGCCGAGGACGGGGCCTATGTCGGTGGCGTGATTGCGCCCGGCGTGAACCTCAGCCTAGAGGCACTGCACATGGCCGCCGCCGCGTTGCCCCATGTGGACATCACAAAACCGGCCAAAGTCATTGGCCAGAACACAGTAGATTGTATGCAGTCGGGGGTGTTCTGGGGCTATGTTGGCCTGATCCGCGGGATCACCACCCGCATCCGCGAAGAATATGCCAAGCCGATGAAGGTCATCGGCACCGGTGGATTGGCCCCGTTGTTTGCCACCGGAGACGTCCTATTTGACACAATCGAAGATGACCTGACCATGCACGGTCTGACGGTCATCCACGCCTATAATAAGGAAAACCGTTCGCAATGAGCAGTGACAACCGTCTGATTTATCTGCCCCTCGGTGGGGCAGGGGAAATTGGTATGAACGCCTACGTCTATGGATATGGCCCCGCCGAGAATGAGCGCTATATCCTCGTCGACCTTGGCGTCACCTTTCCCGACATGGACACGACCCCCGGGGTCGATCTGATTTTCGCCGATATCGCGTGGCTGGCCGATCGGGCCGACCGTCTGGACGCGATTTTCATCACGCACGCGCATGAGGACCACGTTGGCGCGCTTGGCCATTTGTGGCCGCGCCTCAAGGCCCCGATCTATACGCGCAAGTTCACTGGCAACATCGCCGCGCGCAAGTTGGATGAGCGCGGTCTGGACGGGAGCATGATCAATATCGTTGAGCCGTGGCCCGCCAAGACCAAGGTCGGCGAGATGACGGTGTCCTTTTTGCCGATTTCGCACTCGATCCCCGAAAGTTCCGCGTTGGTGATCGACACGCCTGCGGGGCGGATCGTGCACACGGGCGATTTTAAACTGGACCAATCCCCCATCGTGGGCGAACCGTTCGATCCCGTCCTGTGGGGCGAAATCGCGAACAGCGGGGTGAAGGTTCTGACCTGTGACTCGACCAATGTGTTCTCGCCCAAACCCGGCCGGTCTGAGGCCACGCTGGCCCCCGCGATCACGCAGTTGGTCAAGGGCGCGGGCGGCATGGTGGTCGCGACGACCTTTGCCTCGAACATCGCGCGCCTGAAAACGCTGGCCGAGGCGGGGCAGGCGGCGGGACGGTCGATCGTTCTGCTGGGCCGCGCGATGCGGCGTATGGTTGAGGCGGGGATTCAATCCGGCGTCCTGACCGATTTCCCGACCGTGGTGTCGCCCGAGGATGCGAAAACCATCCCGCGTGAGAACCTGGTGTTGCTGGTCACCGGCTCGCAGGGCGAACGCCGCGCGGCGGCGGCCCAGTTGAGCCGTGGCAAGTTTCTGGGTCTGGAACTGGCCGAGGGGGACCTGTTCCTGTTCTCGTCCAAAACCATTCCCGGTAATGAGCGCGAAGTGCTGCGCATCGTGAACAACCTGTCGGAAAAGAACGTCGATGTGGTGGATGATGGCGCGGACCTCTATCACGTGTCGGGCCACGCGAACCGTCCCGATCTGGAACAGATGCACGACATCATGCGCGCCAAAATGGTGATCCCGATGCATGGCGAACACCGTCACCTGCGCGAACACATGCGTCTGGCCCAATCCAAGGGCATGGAGTCCGCGCTGGCCGTGAACGGGACCATGTTGGACATCACGGGCGACGCGCCGCGTGTCTGTGGCTATGTCGAAACGGGTCGTCTGTATCTGGATGGTTCGGTGCAGATCGGCGCGTTGGACGGGATCGTGCGCGACCGGATTCGCATGGCTCTGAACGGTATGGTGACTGTGACCCTGATCATCGATGAAGATGATGAGCCCTTGGGGGAACCCTGGGTAGAGCTGAAAGGCATCGCCGAGATCGGTCGTTCCAACGCGCCGGTGGTTGAGGTTCTGGAACATGATCTGACCCAGCTGGTCAACCGTATGGATGACAAGACGCTGGCCGATGATGACAAGATCGAAGAGGCCCTGCGCCGTCGCGTGCGTCAAACGACGCAGGACGAGATCGGCAAAAAGGTCGAGGTGCAGGTGATTGTCAGCCGCCTGATGGCCTGATCCACACAGACCACCGCAGAAACGAAAAGGGGCCCCGACGGGCCCCTTATTATATTGGCATGCCGCGACGCGGTCGCGTCATGACGCCTTTTTAAAGGAGCGCAGCAAGAAGGCGGGGGTGTGATCGCCCATGCCGACAACCGGTTCGTCGCGCCCGTTGCGACCGCGGCCGCCTTTGTTGGAGCTGTTGCTGCGTGCCGGTTTCGCGGTGTCTTTGTCCTGTTGTGCCTTGGGCGCCTCGTCGTCGCTTTTGCGGCGGCTGCGGCTACGGCTGGATTGCGGGGCAGGGGTGTCCGATGCGGCCTCGCTTTTGGCGGGGGCTTCGGATTTCTGTGCGCCGAAATCAACGGGGCAATCCACGCGGGTGATGGTCATTTTGACCAGATCCTCAACGGCGGCGAGGTTCTTTTCGTCGCTGGGCACGCAGATGGTAAAGGCGTTGCCCTCACGACCGGCGCGACCGGTGCGGCCAATACGGTGCACATAGTCCTCGGCGTGGCTGGGCACGTCAAAGTTGAACACGTGGCTGACGCTGGGGACGTCCAGACCGCGGGCGGCCACATCCGATGCGATCAACAGCTTGAGTTCGCCGTTGCGGAATTTGTCCAGCGTGGCCATCCGTTGGGATTGGTCCAGATCGCCGTGGATCGGGCTGGCGTCCAAACCGTGTTTGCTGAGCGATTTTGCAACGATGTCGACGTCCGCCTTGCGGTTACAGAAGACGATTGCGTTTTTGCACTTTTCGCCCTCGGCGGCGATCAGCGCGCGCAGCACCTCGCGCTTTTCCTTGGCGGCGCGGTCACGGCGGGTCGGTTTGAACTGAACGACGGCCTGCGTGATCGTCTCGTTCGTGGTCGCGGCGCGGGCGACTTCGATTTTTTCGGGCGCGGACAGGAAGGTGTTCGTGATCCGCTCAATCTCGGGGGCCATGGTCGCGCTAAAGAACAGGGTCTGGCGCGTGAACGGGGTCAGTTGGAAAATCCGTTCAATATCAGGGATAAAGCCCATGTCCAGCATGCGGTCGGCCTCATCCACCACCATGATCTGAACGCCGGTCAGCAACAGGCGGCCGCGCTCAAAATGGTCTAGCAGACGACCGGGCGTCGCGATCAGAACATCGACGCCCTTGTCGATCAGGGCCTCTTGTTCCTTGAAGCTGACCCCGCCGATCAACAGCGCTTTGGTCAGTTTGGTGTTCTTGGCGTAAACGTCAAAGTTCTCGGCAACCTGTGCGGCCAGTTCGCGCGTGGGCGCAAGCACAAGGCTGCGCGGCATGCGCGCACGGGCACGGCCACGCGACAGCAGGTTGATCATCGGTAGGGTAAAGCTGGCGGTTTTGCCGGTCCCCGTTTGTGCGATCCCCAAAACATCGCGACCTTGCAGGGCGTGCGGAATGGCACCAGCCTGGATCGGAGTGGGGGTTTCGTAACCGGCATCAGTGATGGCGGACAGGATTTTGGGGTCCAGCCCCAAATCGGCAAAGCTTGTCATATAGGCCCTTCTTGGGTGTTTAGCAGCATTCCGGCCGCAATACCCCGCGGCCCGGTCCCCCGTATTGGCGACCTTCAACTTTGCGCTAGGGCATACTGCATATGCACATTTGGGTCAAGCTTGGCTCAGGTCCCTTGATTTTATGCCAAATCCGGCGCAATTTTCACGCATAGGTGATAAATTAGACTTTTGTCGTGAAACTTTTGATTTGTCTCCCGACCGAACTAAAGTGTATATAGCCTTACGTTAGAGTAAGTTTCGCGGGGCCTTTCGGGGCAGGCTGGGCGCCTATCGCCGCAAAACGGATCTGATGTTGGGGATGACATTCGGTGACGGCGGTATGGCGGGCAAATTTTCGGCCCAAATATCGTTATCGGATGATTTGGGGCATTGAACATGAACGTAAGTGATATTTTTCGACAGAAACTGCATGAACACATGACTGGACAAAAGGTGTCCGCTGCAGAACTGTCGCGCCGTGCGGGATTGAACCCGCGTGCGGTCAAGGACATCTTGGAAAGCCGCGCGCAAAGCCCGCGGATCAACACGGTCTTTGCGCTGTGTGATGCGCTGAAGGTCGATCCGACGATTATGTTGGGTCTTCCCCAAAAACCCCAAGTTTCTCAAGAGATTGAAGATCGGCTGTCTCTATATAGTGCAGAAGATCAAGAACGTCTTCTGGCGGCGCTAGAGGTCTTCGCCCGTCAGCCAAGCGCAGCAGAATAAGCGCGCGCAAAAGCGTCTTCGGGTCGTCAAATTCCATTCACGTATGAACTTTCGTTAGCCGGGGGCGGGTGCTCTCGGTTGTTTCTGTTCGTTCGATTGTCGAAAATGGAAAAATCACACGAAAAGTTGTCTTTCAACCTAAAAAGCATAGTTCAATGGGCGTTGTTAAGGGAAACATATCAATTTGAGAGCGCGGCGCACGTCGTGTGATCGACCAAAGAGGTTTCTGTAGGCATGTTTAACGAAGTCGAGCCACAGGGTGCCGTTCGGATCGCGGGCCAGATCGTTGGTCACGGAGGGCAGGCGTTGGATGATCTGTCCAAGGCCCAGACGGGCGGCTATTTGTGGGACGGTCCTGTTGCGGTCGCGCTGTGTTCCAATCCCGAGGCCCAATGCCCCCTGTCCGAGATGCTGCTGGACCTGCGCGGCACGCAACTGGTCGAGGTGGGGATCGGGACGGGTGACGACATCCCCTATGACTGGCTTGAGAACTGGGCGCAGAACCTGTCCTACATTATTCTGGACGCGGATGCGTGGGGCGGTGTTCCGGCATTGGTCGGGTTTTGCATGTGGCTGCGCCGGTTGGCGCCGTCGGTGCCGATCATCATTCTGTCCTCGGACCCTGATGATCAGGATTTCACCACCGAACGCATCCAGATTTGCGATGTCACCGTGACGAAACCGTTCACCGCACGCGCGATGTCCCATGCTTTGGCCACGGCCGAGCACAACAATAGCATCTACATCCAAAGCTTTGCCTGAAGCAAAAGGCGGCCCCGAAAGGCCGCCCGTTGATTACACCTGCATTTCCTTGGTCGAACTCAGCGTCAGTTCGGGATAATCCCGCACTACGCGGTCGATGTCCCATTGCAGACGCGTCAGGAACACAAGGTCCCCGTCATTGTCATAGGAAATGTGCTGCTTGTTGGCGTTGACGAATTTGTCCACGTCGGCCTTGGGGCCCGAAATCCAGCGCGCCGAAGTGAACTGCGACGCCTCAAACCGGACGGGCAGGCCGTATTCCATCTCAATCCGGCTGGCCAGCACTTCGAACTGCAACTGACCGACCACGCCGACGATAAAGCCCGACCCGATCATCGGTTTGAACACCTTGGCGGCGCCTTCTTCGGCGAATTGCATCAGGGCCTTGTCCAAATGTTTCGCCTTGAGCGGATCGCCCGCGCGACAGGTCTGTAGCAGTTCCGGCGCAAAGGACGGGATGCCCGAGACGCGGATCGCCTCGCCCTCGGTCAGGGTGTCACCGATGCGCAGCTGTCCGTGGTTCGGGATGCCGATGATGTCGCCGGCCCATGCCTCATCCGCCAGTTCGCGGTCAGAGGCCAGAAACAGAACGGGGTTTGACACCGCCATCGGTTTTTTTGTGCGCACATGGGTCAGTTTCATGCCGCGTTTGAAATGGCCCGACGCCATGCGCACGAACGCCACACGGTCGCGGTGTTTGGGGTCCATGTTCGCCTGGACCTTAAAGACAAAGCCACAGACCTTTTTCTCATCGGGGGCAATCTGGCGCGGTTCGGCGGCCTGGATTTGCGGCTCGGGGCCATAGTTCCCGATCCCGTCCATCAGTTCCTGCACCCCGAACGAGTTGATGGCTGAACCAAACCAGATCGGCGTCAGCGTCCCGTCCAGCATCGCCTGTTGGTCAAACGGCGGGAGCAGTTCGCGCGCCATCTCGACCTCTTCGCGCAGCTTGTCCAGCAGTTCGGCCGGGATGTGCTGTTCCAGCGCGGGATCGTCCAGACCTTCGATCTTGATGCTCTCGGCGACCTTGTTGCGGTCGGCGCGGTCCATCAGTTCCAACCGGTTGTGCAACATGTCGTAACAGCCAAGGAACTCGCGACCGACCCCGATGGGCCAGCTGGCCGGCGTCACGTCAATCGCCAGGTTTTCCTGAATCTCGTCGATGATTTCGAACGTATCGCGGCTCTCGCGGTCCATCTTGTTACAGAAGGTCAGGATCGGTAGATCGCGCAGGCGGCACACCTCGAACAGCTTGCGGGTCTGGCTCTCGACGCCTTTGGCGCCGTCGATGACCATGATCGCCGCATCCACCGCCGTCAGGGTGCGATAGGTGTCTTCGGAAAAGTCGCTGTGACCGGGCGTGTCGACAAGGTTGAACCGGTAGTCGCCATAATCAAACGACATCGCCGAGGCCGAGACCGAAATCCCGCGGTCCTTTTCCATCTGCATAAAGTCCGAGCGCGTCCGGCGCGCTTCGCCCTTGGCGCGGACCTGACCGGCCATCTGGATCGCGCCCCCGTACAACAGGAATTTTTCCGTCAACGTCGTTTTACCGGCGTCCGGGTGCGAAATAATAGCAAAGGTGCGTCGCCGCGCGATTTCGGGCGGCAGGGCGGGGCGATTTGAGCTGCGATCCAACATGGGCGCCATATAACCGCCTGCGCGCGCTTGGGGAAGGGGGGACGCGCGTTACTCTTTGGGTTTGCGTCGCGCGTAGAACGTGTCGGGCGTGTGACCGGCCAACAGGGTCTTGTCCGCCTCGGTGCCGAAATGGGGATCGTGCGCCTTAACCCCCGCATCTGTCACCTCTTGCAACAGGTCCTCGGGCAATTGGCCAAGGGTGCGGTCATTGGCCAGCATGCTTTCGGTCGGAGTGCATTCGGCGTAGATGATTTCGTGCGTGTCAAACAACAGGTGGAAATATTCCACGAACCCGCCGCGCCGGATATAGACGCGTTCCCCATCCACCAGATCACGCGCCTTGATCAGCAATTCTGCCGTGTCGCTCAGGCGATTGGTGCCGCGTTGATAGATGAACAGGCGCTGGTTTTGGCTGACGATCATGTCGGATTCGTTGGACAGGGTGCCCTTGGTGATCACCACCGGCGCATAGGGGCCAATGGCGCGCACGGTCCGGTTCCCGATCCAGCGCACCGGTTGCGGGCCGTGATCGCGGGTTAGAACACGGTCGCCAACGCGCAGGCGTTCGATCTGACATTGTGTGCCATCCGCCAGAGTGATCGAGGTGCCGCGCGTGAATGCCACGGGGGTGATGTCGGTCAGGCGGACCTCGCCGACGTCCTCGGACATCTCAAGCAGGGTATAGGATACCTTGGGTTCCACCGGTTCCAGCGGCAAAAAGCACAGCCGAACCGCGCCATTCGCGTCCACCAGTTCGATCAGCAACAGTTCCACCCGTCCGCCGTCCGACGCCATAAAGGTCAACCGCCCCGCCGGACGCACGCCGTCGCCCGCCGAGCCCAGTTCGGATCCGCCGCCCAACTGATGCCCCGAGGCACCGGTGGTCAGGAACCGGTTGCTGCCGGTCCGGTCGGCAACGGGATCGATGATCGATAATTCATAGGGAACGGCCTTGGGCTGAATTTGGTAAATGTCACCAAGGCAAAGATCATCCAGCGGGCCAAGCGTATCGCCATGGTTCGCCCCCGACACGGCATCCATATCCCCCGCCGCAAAAACGTGAATGCGATAGCTGGACGATGTTCGAGACACGGGCGGGGTGCTCTGGTTCATAATACGGTACGGTTCCTTGTGCGCCCCAACCCCCACAGTGGCGCGCAGTGATCACAATCCTGTACTAAAAGCCAAATCACACAGCGTCAATCGGCCCTAGGGTCACGTGGACAAGGTTCAAGACTTGCACCCCGCAAAATGGGTGATATCGATTGACCAATTTCGTGAATTCACCGCAAAGGGAGACGACCATGGATCTGGGGATTGCCGGAAAGCGCGCATTGGTTTGCGCATCGTCCAAGGGGCTGGGTCTGGGCTGTGCCGAGGCGCTGGCCGAGGCGGGTGTGCATCTGGTGATGAACGCGCGCGGGCAAGAGGCGTTGCTGGCCGAGGCGGATCGCCTGCGCACCACCTATGGGGTTGAGGTCACGGCAGTTGCCGCCGACATCACCACCGAAGAGGGCCGCGCCAAGGTTCTTGAAGCCGCTGGCACCATCGACATTCTGGTCAACAACGCGGGCGGTCCGCCGCCCGGCATGTGGACCGATTGGGAGCGGGACGATTTCATCGCCGCGCTGGACGCGAACATGTTGACGCCGATTGCCCTGATCAAGGCCTTGGTGCCGGGGATGATGGAACGGGGCTGGGGCCGCGTGGTCAATATTACGTCTGTGTCCGTGAAATCGCCGATTGCGGTTCTGGGCCTGTCGAATTCGGCCCGTGCGGGTCTGACCGGCTATGTCGCGGGCACCGCGCGTCAGGTCGCGCCGCATGGTGTGATCATCAACAACCTCTTGCCCGGTCTGCACGCCACCGACCGGATGATTACCCTTGATAGCGCCGTGGCCGAGCAAGAGGGCATCACGATCGAAGAGGCCCGCGCCCAACGCGTCTCGAACATCCCCGCAGGCCGCTATGGCACGCGTCAGGAATTCGGCGCAACCTGTGCCTTCATGTGCTCGCAATTCGCAGGTTTTATGGTGGGACAGAACGTCCTGTTGGACGGTGGACAGGTGAATACCACCCTCTAACACTTGCGTCAGGGGGGCGGTGTTGATATCGCTCCCTGAAACCCGAGCAGTTTTATCGGGAATGCAAGAGGCTGGCGTGAGCGAACAGACACCCCGACTGGAAATCCGGAACCTGACCCGCAGTTTCAACGGGCGGCGCGTCGTGGATGACGTATCGCTGCGCGTGATGCCGGGACAGGTGACCTGTTTGCTGGGCCCGTCTGGGTGCGGGAAATCGACCACGCTGCGCTCAATCGCTGGTGTCGACATGCAGGACAGCGGCGAGATTTACATCGACGGCAATCTGATCTGCGACACCGTTTATCGCGTCCCGCCCGAGGGGCGTTCGGTCGGGTTGATGTTTCAGGACTTTGCCCTGTTTCCGCATCTGTCTGTGGCCGATAACGTCGCCTTTGGCCTAAAGGGGAGCCGCGCCGAGAAACGCGCGCGGGTTGAGGAGTTGCTGAAACGGGTGGACCTGTTGCGGTTCATCGACGAATTTCCGCATAACCTGTCAGGGGGCGAGCAACAGCGCGTCGCGCTGGCCCGGGCCTTGGCCCCGCGACCTGGCATTATGCTGATGGATGAGCCGTTCTCGGGCCTTGATAACCGCCTGCGCGACGATATACGCGATGAAACCTTGGCGGTGCTCAAGGAAGAGGGCACCGCCGTTCTGTTGGTCACGCATGAACCCGAAGAGGCGATGCGCATGGCCGATGAAATCGCCCTGATGCGCCACGGCAAGATCGTCCAGCAGGGCGCGCCCTACAACATCTACAACGCGCCCGTGGACCGCAAGGCCGCCGCGTTCTTCTCTGATATCAATGTGTTCCGCAGCCCTGTGAATGGTCTGCTTGCGGATACGGCCTTTGGTCAGTTCATGGCGCCCGCCGTGCCCGACGGGGCCGAGGTCGATATCGTGATCCGCCCCCAGCACATCAAAATCGACTTTGACCGCAACGGGCATCCGCCCGCACCGACCCCTGAAAACGGGGTGCCGGCGCGCGCATTCGTGCAACGTGCCCGTTTTATGGGCAGTGAAAGCCTGATCGAATTTCGTCTCGAATTTGACGGCAGTTTGATCCGTGCCACCGTGCCTGGCGTGTTCCTGCCCAAGGCCGAAACCCCAATGTGGGTTATGATCCGGCGCGATCGGTGCTTTGTGTTTCCCACCCGCTAGGGTTTGAAAATCCACACAATTTTGACGGTTGCGTCGCAGGTGCGGGCGTAAAAATTGACGCGATGCTGCATTGCGTCGCAAATTTCTTTGCGAAAAGGCGCCGTTTGGGGCGAATGGGGCTTTGATCCCGCCTCACAAGTCAATAAATGTAAGGACAGAAATTGAATAAGGTGACGGGGCAAGCGATCCCGCACCATGGGAGAAGACCATGCTGAACAATATTGGCCTGCCCGGCCTGCTCTTGATTGCTGTCGTCGTTCTGGTCCTGTTTGGCCGCGGCAAAATCTCGTCCCTGATGGGCGAGGTCGGCAAAGGCATCACTGCCTTCAAAAAGGGCGTTAAAGACGGCACCGAAGAGCTTGAGAACGCCAACGCCGAAGCTGCCAAGGACGTCACCCCCGAGTCCGAAAAAGACAAGGTTTAATCCTGAACCTGTCTGCCTAACTCTGGGGGCACTATGTTTGATCTCGGTTGGACCGAACTGTTGCTGATCGGCGTTGTTGCGCTGATCGTTGTGGGACCCAAGGACCTGCCCGGTATGTTCCGCACGCTGGGGCGGTTCACGGCGCGGGCCAAGGGTCTGGCGCGCGAGTTTCAGCGCGCCATGGATCAGGCTGCGGATGACGCTGGCGTCAAAGACGCGGCCAAGGATTTCAAGGACATGACCAATCCCAAAAAGATGGGTCTGGACGCCTTGAACGACGCCGCCGACCAGTTCGAGAAATGGACCCCCGGTGGTCCGAAAATCGACGGCCCCCCGAAAACGACGCCTCTGGACCCCGACCGGGCCGAGGCCGCGCGTAAAATCAATGAGGCGACCGCCCAAAAGGCCGCCGCCCGTCAGGCCGCCGAGGCTGCTGCTGCTGCGGATGCGGCGGCAGAGGCCCCTGAACCGGCTGACACCACCAGCAAGAGTGACCCCGCATGAGCAAGACTGACGAGATCAACGATTCCGCTGCTCCGTTGATCGAACACCTGACCGAGTTGCGCACGCGCATGATTCGCTCGGTTCTGGCGTTTATCATTGCGATGGTCATCTGTTTCACGGTCTGGAACCCGATCTTTAACTTTCTGACCAAGCCCCTGTGTGACGCACGCGCGGCGATGGGGGATGACTGCGGCCTGATCCTGATCGCGCTGCAAGAGGGCTTCTTTGTCGCGATCTCGATCTCGTTGCTGGGCGGTCTGGTTCTGTCCTTTCCGGTGATCAGCTATCAGATGTGGCGCTTTGTTGCGCCCGGTCTTTATAAGTCCGAGCAGGGCGCGTTCCTGCCGTTCCTTATCGCGTCGCCCTTTATGTTCTTTCTGGGCGCGTCCTTTGCGTTTTACGTCGTGACGCCTCTGGCCTTTGATTTCTTCTTGGGCTTCCAACAGGGCAACATTGTTGGTGAGGCGGGCGAAATCGAAAGCAGCAGCATCGCCTTCCAAGGTTCGGCCAAGGAATACCTGTCGCTGACCATCAAGTTCATCGTCGCCTTCGGCCTGTGTTTCCAGTTGCCGGTCCTGTTGACCCTGATGGGCAAGGCCGGTCTGGTGTCCGCCGCCGGTCTGGGGGCCGTGCGCAAATACGCGGTTGTGGCGATCCTTATTCTGGCCGCTCTGGTCACGCCGCCCGATGTCATCACGCAGGTGATCCTGTTTGTGGTGGTTTATGGTCTCTATGAAATCTCGATCTTCCTTGTGGCACGGGTTGAGAAAAAGCGTGAGGCCCACCTGCGCGCCCAAGGTCTGTGGGTCGATGATGACGAGGATGAGGACGAGGCAGCCGCCCCGAGCGACGCCGCGACCGAAGCCGCATTCGACCCCGAAGCGTCCGATGATGAGGCCTTGATGGCCGAGTTTGACAAGGACGACGACGCGGATGATGCGGATAAGCCCAAGTCATGAGCGACGACACGCTGAACCGGATTGCCGAGGCGCTTGAGCGAATGGCGCCTCGCGGGGCGGCGGCACCTGATTTCGACGGGGCCGATGCCTTTGTCTGGCACAGCGATCCTGACCGTCTGGTGCCCGTGACCAAGGTGTCGCGCGTCGATCTGGACCTGCTCCTTGGTGTGAGCCGGTCGCGGGACACATTGCTGGCCAATACGGTGCAATTCGCGCGCGGCTATCCGGCGAACAACGCCTTGCTCTGGGGGGCGCGGGGGATGGGGAAATCGTCGCTGGTCAAGGCGGTCCATGCCGAGGTTCTGCGCCAAGACCTGTCCCTGAAAATCGTCGAGCTGCAACGCGAGGACCTGCCAAGCATCGGTCGGCTGCTCGATCTGTTGCGGGATTCGGCGCACCGGTTCCTGCTGTTCTGTGACGACCTGTCGTTCAGTCATGATGACCAGCATTACAAGTCGCTCAAGGCGGTTCTGGATGGCGGCATCGAAGGCCGCCCCGAAAACGTCCTGTTCTATGCGACGTCGAACCGGCGTCACCTGATGCCGCGCGATATGATTGAAAACGAACGCTTTTCCGCGATCAATCCGGGTGAGGCGGTTGAGGAAAAGGTGTCCCTGTCGGATCGGTTTGGTCTGTGGCTGGGCTTTCATCCGTGTTCTCAGGACGACTATCTGGCGATGATCCGTGGCTATTGCGATCATCACGGCGTCACCATCGATGACGACACCCTCTGGGCCGAAGCGATCGAATGGCAGGCCACGCGCGGGGGCCGTTCGGGCCGCGTCGCATGGCAGTTCTTCTGCGATCTGGCGGGGCGCCATGGGGTGCGCCTGCGCGACTGATGCTGCACTGCCGCATGGCGGCCATGCAGAATGGGCAATTTTAATGTCTGCATTCCTGACCTATTGTCAGTGTTAAGGGAGAACACTGGACCAATCAGGAGTTTCTACAATGGCATTCACGAGCACCCACAGCACAGGCATCACCTTTCCGAACCCGTTCCGCGCAATCTGGAATGGTCTGATCATGCTGGCCGAAGCGAACCCGCGCATGAAGGCGATCGAAAAGCTGAACAACACCACCGACGAAGAGCTGGCCGAGCGCGGCCTTGAGCGCGCCGATGTTGTGCGCCACATCTTCCGCGACCGCCTGTATATCTAACGGTTTTTGCGCTTTTACTGGGGGGGACGGACGCCTATTCTAGATCCGAACAATCGACGGAGCAGAACATGGCAACCGACCCGCCCAAGGCGCATTCCATCGACCGCGCCCCTTTGTCCGGTCCTGTTGCAGATCACGTGACACTGACCTATGAGGCGCGGTTCCTGCGACGCAAAAAGCTGACCTCCGATCACGGACAGTCGTTTTTCGTCGACCTTCCCGAGACCACACATCTGAACGCGGGCGACGCCTTTGTCCTGAGTGATGGGGCGCGCGTGTCGATCTTGGCCGCGGCCGAGCCTCTGTTGGCCGTGACGGGGCAGGACCTGACCCGTTTGGCGTGGCACATCGGCAACCGCCATACCCCGTGTCAGATCGAGGCAGACCGCCTGTTGATCCAGGTGGACCATGTGCTGGCCGATATGGTGGCGAAACTGGGCGGCACCGCGACGCCGGTGACCGAGCCCTTTACGCCCGAAGGGGGCGCATATGGCCACGGGCGCACGATGGGCCATTCCCACGGGCCGCATGATCATGACCACGGGCATGATCACGACCACCATCACCACGATCATTCCCACGCATGAGCGCCGATCTTCTGACCCTGACGCAATGGCTGTCACCCGCGTTTCCGGTGGGGGGCTATGCCTATTCCCACGGTCTGGAAACCGCGATTTCGGACGGGGTGGTGCGCGATGGGGCGTCGCTGCAGGACTGGCTGACGGTCGTTCTGACGCGGGGCACAGGTCTGGCCGATGCGGTGTTTTTGTGCCGCGCGCGGGCTGGGGACGACGTGGCCCAGATGGCGCGCGCCATGGCCCCGTCGCGCGAACGCCTGTCCGAGGCCGAGACGCAAGGCGCGGCCTTTGTCGCCGCTGTCAACGCGATGGATGGGGGTGATCTGCCCGCGATGCCCTTGCCCGTGGCGGTCGGGGTTGCTGCGCGGCGCCTGTCCTTGGCCGATGCCGATGTCGCCGCGCTGTACCTGCATGCGTTCACGTCGAACCTTGTGTCGGCGGCGGTGCGGTTTGTGCCCCTTGGTCAGAACGCAGGCCAGCGGGTTCTGGCTGCGCTGCATCCGGTGATCACCGATGTCGCGGCGCGGGCAAGCGATATGAGCATTGATCAGATTTCCGGTGCGGCCTTTGGGTCGGACTTGGCGTCCCTGAGTCATGAGACCCAAGAGGTCCGCCTTTTTAAAACCTAATCCGGCGCGTTAATTTCGCGTCGTAATGAATTGAAAAGGGGGTGAAATGAGCAGTCCAAATGGTCCCCTGCGCGTTGGTATCGGCGGCCCCGTCGGGGCGGGGAAAACCACGCTGACCGAAAACCTGTGCCGTGCCTTGTCACAGGACTATTCCGTCGCGGTGATCACCAATGACATCTACACGTCCGAGGATGCGGAATACCTGATGCGGGTGCAGGCCCTGCCGTTGGAACGCATTCGCGGGGTGGAAACGGGTGGGTGCCCGCACACGGCCATCCGCGAGGACGCCAGCATCAATCTGGCCGAGGTCGCGGATTTGCGCGCCAACTTTCCCGATTTGGACGTGATCCTGATTGAATCGGGCGGTGATAACCTTGCCGCGACGTTCAGCCCCGAGTTGGCGGATATGACCCTTTACGTGATCGACACGGCGGCGGGTCAGGATATTCCGCGCAAAAAGGGGCCGGGGGTCACGCGTTCCGATCTGTTGATCATCAACAAGACCGATCTGGCGCCCTATGTCGGGGTGGATGTGGATTTGCTGGAATCCGATGCGACCAACGCCCGTCAGGGTCGCCCGTTCGTCATGGCGGGCCTGAAATCCGGTAAAGGCGTCGATCAGATCGTGAAATTCATCGTCGAAGAGGGCGGCCTGTAATCAGGCGCCCTCGACCTCGGGCTCGGACACCGGTTTTGTGTCCCAGAACGGCAGGGGATTGCCCTGATCCTTAAAGCTGCGCGCGAGGTCCTTGAGGCGGCGGCGATGGTTGGGCATTTCCATCCGGTCGCTGACGGATTTACACATGGCGGCGGTCATGAACGGGCGCACACCATCGTCAAAAACCTCAAGCAAAACATTGAGATACGGCGCATAGTTTCGGCGTGCGCGATAGAGGCGGTTAAAGACGGTTTCGCTGAGTTGCCCCTCACAGGCGGCGTCCAGAATTTCCTCGAGAATGCCCATGCCCATCAACATTTCACCGATCTGGTCGCCCAAAAACCGCGTGCGCAGTTTGGACACGTTGCGGCGCGTGAACAGGGCCGCGTGCATCGCGTCATAGTCCTGTTCGGGATCGTAGACGACAAAGGCGAGCTCGGCCGCGTCCAGCATGTCCGGCGCATAGCCAAACCGGTCGGTGAAATTCAGGCGCCGTTTGTCGAAAAAGCGTTGGTCCCATTCAGCGACCCGCGCATCCAGCGATGCCTGCGGGCGCAGGGCGATCACCACGGCACCCGGTGCCGCGACGGAATAGGCCGCCGCCGCATAGCCGCAACAGCCCTCGCCATAAAACACAACGCGGTCGAAATCGTCAAAGAACGCGTCATCGATCAGTTCATCGAAATAGGCATAGACATCGCGATCGCGGAACCACGTTTCGCGTTCGGACAGGATGGTCAGGGCCGAGACGCCGCTGTCCTGTGCCAAGCGTTGGCCCAGCGGCAGGTCATGCCCCGTCGCCCGCAGGGCATCCGCACGTTCGAATGTCACCAAAAGCGTGCGCGAGTCCTCAACCAGCACCGCCCGATGCGCCCCCCCCAGAGAACGCACGATGCCCAGTTGGCCCAGCCCTTGATACCATTCATCCACGTCGGTTGCGGTATGTGGAGTGATCACGTCTTCGGTCACGATGTGGAAACCTTTGTCTTGCTTACCGCGCGGTGGAACGCGGTTACTTGCTACAGTTTTGTGAATGCCGGTCGAATATGGCGACATTTGGAAAAAACGGCGCGCTCTTTAAGGGTTTTATTGGGGCGCCGCAACTGGGGGGTGGTTAAGGGCGCCTAGGGGTTGCGGTGGAAAACGACCTGATTTCCTTTGGATTGTGCTGGACTATAGTACAGGTTTGCGGCGTGCAGGGCATTAAAGATTGCGGCGATTTCATGCGGGGCGGTCCGGTGTGGGGCCAATTCGACCACCGCCAGATCGACGGGGCCAAGGTCACAGTCCCCCAAACCCGCGCCGGATTCAAAGCCAAGGTTGAGCAGGATCGCGCTTGGGCGGAGATCGGCCAAGAGGGCGGGCAGGTCGGTCGGATTTCCGCCGATCTGGCGCGTCTCGACCTGAAACAGACCGTTTGCGGTACATAGGGCCGAGGCGTTGGCGATGGCCTCGGGGTCCGAACTTGCCACCGTCACATGGCGCAGGGCGAATTGCGCGGCGGCCAGCGCGCCGATCAGACCGAACTGGGTGCCGAACTCCAGAACGCGCGCGCCGCCCGAAATCCCGTCCAACAGGTGGCGCGACAGGCCCTTTTGATAATCGCCCTTGGTGACGCGGGCCGCGGCGGCCTCGTCCAAACCGTTCAGCGGGGGCAGGGTCAGGCCATAAAGGGTGCTCATTTCGGGCGCTCCTTGGCGGCCATCAGGCGGGTCAGATGGGCATTGGTGGCGGCGGGCGTGGGCGGGGTGCTGGTGCCCAGCATTTGAAGGTGCCACAGGAATTGCACGTTGGCGGGATCGCGCATCAGGGCGGCGAATTGCGCTTGGTGCCATTCAATTGCGGCGTCATGGCGGGCGCGCACGTCGGGCAGGGCGAACAGGGCTTCCATCGTGGCCAAGGTCGCGGGGATCATCGGCGCGGCGTCATCACAAGGCGTGATGTTGAAATTCCGTTCGGCCCAGTACCCGAGGTCTAGGCGTTTGGTTGTGCGGTTGGGCAGGCCGCGTTGGCGTTTCACCATGAACTCGGCGGCCGAGCGCACGGAATAATGGTGCAGCACGGCCATTTCGCCAGTGGGATCGACCCCGAACAGGTTGATGCGTGCGTCATCACCGGCAAAGGCGGGCGGCAGGGGGGCGCTTGCCGCACTCTGCCATCGGGGCGTCTCGCCCTTGCGCGTTTTGGGGCGATGGACGCCCATTTTCTGAAACGCGGCGGGACGAAAGAGCGTCTTGATGAAATGCGCGGCCGGTAGGGCGATGTCGATGGGCGCCGCGCGGGTAAACCGCGACAGGGTCGGGGACGCGGACATTTCAACCTGACCCGCCGCCCCGAAAAACCGCCACCGGATCGGGATCGCGTCGACCTCTGGCCCGCAGGCGGCGATCAGATCGCGCACCGACGCGGGGCCGCGCAGGACCAGAAACTCGTCCAGATCAAAGAACATCGCCCAATCGGCGCGTTTCACCGGTTTCAATCCATTGGCCAGGCGCAGGGCCTGCCATTGGACGGAGGTGTCGCCCTCGGTCTCAAACGGGACATGGGTGATACGCGGGTCGGCGGACAGGGCGTCGGCCAAACCGTCGCTGCCGTCCTGACAATCGTGGGTCAGGATCACAATGTGATCAAAGCCCGCCGCCAGATGATGCGCAACCCATTCGACCATATAGGGGCCATCGTCGCGCTGACAGGTGACGGCGATGATCTGATCGGTGGGCGTGGGCATTCAGGGCCTTTTGCGTTGGCGGCGATGTGGTCCCAATAGACGACACCGCCCCCCGTTTGGCAAGAACGCGCGCGGTTAGAAAAACGCCTGCAGGCCGGTTTGCGCGCGCCCAAGGATCAGGGCGTGCACATCATGGGTGCCTTCATAGGTGTTCACGGTCTCTAGGTTGATCATGTGGCGGATGACCTGAAATTCCTCGGAAATCCCATTGCCGCCGTGCATGTCGCGCGCCATCCGTGCGATGTCTAATGCCTTGCCACAATTGTTGCGTTTGATCAGCGAGATCATCTCGGGTGCCGCAGCCGCCTGATCCATCAGGCGACCGACCTGCAACGCGGCCTGCAGGCCAAGGGTGATTTCGGTCTGCATATCGGCCAGTTTTTTCTGGAACAGCTGTGTCTGGGCAAGAGGGCGGTTGAACTGGTGCCGGTCCAGCCCGTATTGGCGCGCCGCGTGCCAGCAATATTCGGCCGATCCCATCACGCCCCACGCAATGCCGTACCGCGCGCGGTTCAAACAGCCAAACGGCCCCTTCAGACCCTCAACATGGGGCAACAGGGCGTCCTCACCCACCTCGACCCCGTCCATGACGATTTCACCCGTGGTAGAGGCGCGTAAGGATAATTTGCCACCGATTTTCGGCGCGCTCAGGCCGGTCATGCCCTTATCCAGGACAAAGCCACGGATCTTGCCGCCATGGGCGTCGGATTTGGCCCAGACCACGAACACATCGGCAAAGGGCGCGTTGGATATCCACATTTTCGATCCCGTCAGGCGATAGCCCCCGTCGATCTTTTCCGCGCGGGTTTTCATGCCTGCGGGGTCGCTGCCTGCATCCGGTTCGGTCAGGCCGAAACAGCCGATCAACTCGCCCGAGCATAGACCTGGCAGGTATTTCTGGCGCTGTTCCTCGGACCCATAGGCGTAGATCGGGTAGATGACCAGACTGCTCTGGACCGACATCATCGAGCGATAGCCGCTGTCGATCCGTTCAATCTCGCGCGCGATCAGGCCATAGGCCACATAGGACGCACCCAGACCGCCATAGGTTTCCGGCAATGTCGTACCCAACAGGCCCGCCGCACCCATCTCGCGGAAAATCGACGGATCGGCGGTTTCCTCGCGATAGGCATCGACGACCTTGGGGGCCAATTTGTCCGCCGCGAAATCGGCCGCACCTTGGGCCAGCATGCGTTCCTCTTCGCTGAGCTGTCCTGACAGGCCCAGCGGATCGGACCAGTCAAACCGTCCCAGATCGGGGGCGTCTTTGGCTTTGAGGGTCGGTCGGTCGGACATGGGCATACCTTTCCATTTCGCGGTGACACAGCGTCGCGCCCCAAGTCGTAGAACAAGCCATCCCCAACCTCAATTGGTTCAATCCCTACGAATTGTAACATTTGCGGCTTTGGTCGCGCTTGACGTCCCCCGCGCCCCGTGCAGCATACCCCCATCAGACCGAGGAGGAGCCCGTGCAGGCGGAACTGAATACGATCGACGACGTCCAGACCATGTTGGCCGGACAGAATTATGTGTGTGGGCGGGCCTTGGCGACGGTGGTGTTCCTGTCGCTGCGTCTGGGGCGGCCCTTGTTCCTTGAGGGCGAGGCGGGCGTCGGCAAGACCGAAATCGCCAAAGCCATCGCTGCCGCATTGGGACGTCGGTTGATCCGTCTGCAGTGCTATGAGGGTCTGGATGCCTCTAGCGCGGTTTATGAATGGAACTTTCCCGCGCAGATGGTTGCGATCCGCACCGCCGAGGCGGTTGAGGGCACAGATCGCGTGGCCCTGACGGAGGAACTGTTCTCGGACAAATACCTGATCCGTCGTCCGCTGCTTGAGGCGATGAGCGATCAAGAGGGCGGCGCGCCGGTTCTGTTGATCGACGAACTGGACCGCACCGACGAACCGTTTGAGGCGTTCCTTTTGGAGGCGCTTAGCGATTTTCAGGTGACCATCCCCGAACTCGGCACGATTAAGGCGCCCGAGCCGCCGATCGTCATCCTGACCTCAAACCGCACGCGTGAGGTGCATGACGCCCTGAAGCGTCGGTGCCTCTATCACTGGGTCGATTACCCGAATTTTGAGCGTGAGATCGAAATCCTGTCGGCCCGCGCGCCCGAAGCGTCCGAAAACCTGTCGCGTGAGGTCGTCGCGTTCGTCCAGAAACTGCGCACCGAGGATCTGTTCAAGAAACCGGGCGTGGCGGAAACCATCGACTGGGCCAAATGCCTGTTGGCGCTGGATGTGATCGACCTTTCGCCCGAGGTGATCGCCGATACGGTCGGTGCGATCCTGAAATATCAGGACGATATCCAGAAACTGGAGGGCTCCGAGGCCAAGCGCCTGTTGGAAGAGGTCAAATCTGAACTGGCTGCGGAGTAATCCCGTGTCAGTCCAGCGGACCAATCGTGTCGATCAGATCCTGAACCGTTTCCACGGGGTACAGGTTGTCATCCGTGCGCTCGGCGGGCGGGCCCCATGTCAGGTGCGCCACGAAAAACACGGGGATAACCGCATCGGCGCGACACAGGATGTCGTCACTGCCGCCCGCACGCGCCACGACGCGCAGATTGTTCAGCGTGCTCAGGATGCTCTGACGGGGCTGTTCGCGCCACAGCTGCGCCAACAGGCGGCGTGCCTCGCGCGGTGTCACGTCGATCCAGCCATCGGGCAGGGGGCGTTGGTCCAGAACATGGGTCATGGCGCGATGATGACACAGGGTCGCGGAGGACGCTATGGCGGTCTACGCTGATCTGGATTTGCCGGACAACCCCAAGCTTGTCCACAATATCACCCATTTCGCGCGCGCCCTGCGCAAGGCGGGTCTGCCCGTGGGGCCGGGCCGTGTGATCGACGCCATCCGCGCGGTTGAGGCGGCGGGGTTCACCCATCGGTCGGACTTTTTCTATACGTTGCAGGCCTGTTTCGTGTCCAAGCCCGAGCACCGGACGGTGTTTGCACAGGTGTTTCGCCTCTACTGGCGCGATCCGCGGTACATGGAGCATATGATGTCCATGATGCTGCCCTCGATCCGTGGGGTGCAAAAGGACCGCAAGGCCAAGGCCGCCGAAAAACGCGCCGCCGAATCCCTGCTCGACGGTGTAGATCGCGAAGAACCCGAGATCGCCGAGTCGCCCGAGGATGAGGTCGAGATCGTCGTCGATGCCTCGCGCACGATGTCTTCGCAGGAACGTCTGAAAACGCTGGATTTCGAACAGATGGGTACCGATGAGGTCGCCGAGGCCAAACGCATGCTGGCCCGTCTGTCGTTGCCCGTCAAACCGCTGCAATCGCGGCGCACCAAACCGGCGTCCAAGGGGCAGTTGTTCGATATGCGCAAAACCATGCGCGACGCGATGCGCTATGGCGGCGATATCCGCGATCTGGCGGCGAAAAACCGGCGGGTGCGGTGGCCGAACCTTGTCGTGCTTTGCGATATTTCAGGGTCCATGTCGCAGTATAGCCGGATGGTTTTGCATTTTCTCCATGCTGTTTCCAATGAAAAAGGGGCAGGGTGGTCCAAGGTGCACGCGTTCACATTCGGCACGCGCCTGACCAATATCACCCGCCACATGCGCACCCGCGACGTCGATGCCGCTTTGGCCGCCGCCGGCGCCGAGGCGCAGGATTGGGAAGGCGGCACGCGCATCGGTCAGGCCCTGCATGCGTTCAACCGCGACTGGTCGCGCCGCGTGCTGAATTCCGGCGCGGTGGTTTTGCTGATCACCGACGGTCTGGACCGAGGGGACGTGACCCTGTTGAATTGCGAGATTGAGCGTCTGCACCTGTCCACGCGGCGTCTGATCTGGATTAACCCGCTGCTGCGCTGGGACGGATTCGCGCCCAAGGCCGAGGGCATCCGCACGATCCTGCCGCATGTGGATTGTTTTCGCGCGGGCCATAACATCAACTCGCTGGAGCAACTGGCCCAAGCGATTTCGGACGCGTCGGATTCGGGCGAAAAATCCCGCCTTGCCGCGATGCTGTGACGCCCTACGTGCCCTTATTTAATTGGGGTGCGGCATTCTGTCAGGCGAAAAAATGCCGATCTTGATCTGGGTCAAATGCAATGCCGGAAAAAGTCCCCATATAGGGTGCACAGGCCAAGCGGTTGTTGGTTGCTCACAGCTTGGTCTTCCCCGCGCTTTCCCTGCGTGGGGCGGTCTGGTCGGCACCCCTCCCTGAGTGTCGACCGTTGTCCGGCGGGCTCTCCCTCCTGTCCGGACGCATCAGTCGCGCAGGCGTTCCCTCCTGCCCTCTGAATTTCAAGGCGCTGCGGGCCCCCTCCTGCGGCGCCTTTTAATATTCAAATGGCGCGATCTTCTACCTTTTTACGTCTGGCAACGCCGTTCAGGGCAACGCATACTCAACCCAAAGGTGGAGGGGCACAATGCAGCGCAGTGAACATGACGCAATGCCCGAGGTGGCGTTGAACTGGGTTCAGTCCGGCAAGGGCGCGGCCCTTGCGACCGTCGTGCAAACATGGGGCAGCGCGCCCCGTCCCGTCGGCAGTCAGCTGGTCATTTCCGGCGAGGGTCAGATCATGGGCTCGGTCTCGGGGGGCTGTGTCGAGGGCGCGGTCATCATGGAGGCGATGGATGCCATCGTGGACGGACAATCGCGCCTGTTGACCTTTGGCGTCAGCGATGATGAGGCCTTTGCCGTCGGTCTGGCCTGTGGCGGCGTGATCCGTGTGATGGTCGAACCCGTAGGGCAGGGCATTCCGGTCGAGATGCTGGAGGACCTTGTCGCGCGGAGGGCGAACCGAACTCCCGTGGCCTATGTGGTCAATTCTGAGACGTGGGAGCGCCGTCTGGCCGATGGAACCGACGCGGCGCTTGGCGATGAGATCGCGACCCGTTTGCGCGGCGATAAATCCGGCTTTGCCGAGGATGAGGCGACATTCATCGGTCTGCACAATCCGCCGCTGCGGATGGTGGTTGTGGGTGCGGTGCATATCGCCCAGCCCCTGTCGGATATGGCGCGCCTCTGTGGCTATGACGTGACGATCGTCGATCCGCGCGGGGCCTTTGCCACGCCCGAACGGTTCCCCCATGACACGATTCTGATTGATTACCCCGATGAGGTCCTGCCCGAGTACGGCGTCGATGCGCGCACGGCGGTGGTGACATTGGCCCATGATCCGAAAATCGACGATCCCGCGATTGTTGAGGCGCTGCGCGGTGATGCGCTCTACCTCGGCTGTCTGGGGTCCACGCGCACCCATGCCAAACGGGTGGATCGCCTGACTGCGGCCGGATTTTCCGAGGACGATATCGCCCGCATCCATGCGCCTGTGGGGCTGAACATCGGATCGAAATCCCCCGCCGAAATCGCTGTTTCCATCATGGCGCAGATCACCGCGACCCTAAGGCAGGGCTGATGCGGTTTGGTCCTGTTCCTGTCGGCGATGCCATTGGCAGCGTTCTGGCGCATACCCTGCGCGCCGATGACCTGCACCTGAAAAAGGGGCGGGTCCTGACGCCTGCGGATGTGACGGCCATGCTGCGCGCGGGGGTCGATCAGGTGGTTGTGGCCATGCCCCAGGACGGCGATGTGCTTGAGGACGTGGCGGCCACGATCCTTGCCCGTGCCTTGGTCCCGAACCCCGACGCGGCCTGTGTGTCGGTGACGCGCGCGACCACGGGGCGGGTCAACCTGAACGCCGTGGGGCCGGGAATTGTCGAGCTGGACGCGGACGCGATTTTCCGCATGAACAGTTTGCACCCCGAAATCACCCTTGCCACGCTGGCCCCGATGACGCGGGTGACGCGTCGGATGCTGGTCGCGACGGTCAAGATCATTTCCTACGCCGTGCCCCGCGCCGATCTGGAGCGCGCCTGTCAGGTGGTCGCGGGCGCGATCCGGGTGCGTCCCGTGGTGCGGCGCAGTGCGGGTTTGGTCCTGACGACGGTTCCGGGCCAAAAAGAGAGCTTGAACGCCAAGGCGCAAGAGGCTGTTTTAACGCGCCTTTCCGCCCTTGGGGTGGAGTTGTCCGAGGTGCGTATCGTCCCCCATGACACCGCCGAAATCGGCGCGGCCCTGCGCGAGATCAAGGGCGAGGTGGCCCTGATCCTGACCGGCTCTGCGACTTCGGACCTCTATGATACGGGGCCCGAGGGCCTGCGCGCAGCGGGTGGTCACGTGGCGCGGTTTGGTCTGCCAGTCGATCCGGGCAACCTGTTGTTTCACGGCGCGATTGACGGGCGTCCGGTGATCGGATTGCCGGGCTGTGCGCGTTCGCCCGCGTTGAACGGGGCCGATTGGGTGCTAGAGCGGATCGTGTGTGGCCTAGAGATTCACGACGCCGATGTGGCGGCGATGGGGGTGGGCGGTTTGCTCAAGGAAATTCCGTCGCGACCGCATCCGCGCGAGGGCTGATTACACCCGTTTGAACGCCAGTAACCGGTTGTTCGCGGGCATCGCGACCTGATCGGCCAGATGCAATCCGACCTCACGCGCGGCGGCGTCGATGTCTACGGTATCGCGCAGGCCCCATTCGGGGTTGTCGGCGCGCAGGTTTTGATCAAACCGCTCATTTCCGGCCCCCTGAAAATCGCCATCCACGATAAACGGTCCATAAATCAATAGGATACCATCCGTGGCCAGTCGCGCCGCCGCACCGCGCAGAATGCCGCGCGTGACCTCAAACGGGGCGATGTGGGTGACGTTACTGACGAACACGGCCGCAAGGGGGCCAAGGTCCGTGATCGCGGGCTGATCCGCCCAAGGCGTCGCCCCATCGACGTCCAGCGCAGGGCGCGCCGGCGCACGCAAAAACGCCTGCCATGCATTGGCCGAGGCGCGGTGCATCTGATCGAGGTCCGAGGGCCACCAGTCCAGATCGGGAAAGGCAAGGGCAAAAGACGCCGCGTGCTGCCCCGTGCCGCATCCGATTTCCAGAACCGGACCCGACCGACCGGCCAAAAACCGGTTCACAGCAATCAAAAGAGGGGGAAAGTTGCGCAGGAAGACGTTTGAAAACATCCGCCCGTCTTCGGCGATATCTACATCGCCGGGTCGATAGCGCGCCGTGTGTCCACTGGTTGGGGTCGTCACGGCGCGCCTGATATCTTACTTGGAAACCGGGCCGATCATCATGATCATCTGGCGGCCTTCCATCTTGGGCATGTTTTCGATCTTGCCCATTTCCTTGACGTCCTCAGCCACACGTTCAAGCAGCTCACGACCAAGGTTCTGGTGCGCCATTTCACGTCCACGAAAGCGCAGCGTAACCTTCACCTTGTCGCCTTTTTCGAGGAACTTGTACACGTTACGCATCTTGACCTCATAGTCGTGCGTATCGGTGTTGGGCCGGAACTTGACCTCTTTGACCTCGATGATCTTTTGCTTTTTGCGGGCCTCGGATTCGCGCTTTTGCTGTTCATATTTGAACTTGCCGAAGTCCATGATCTTGCACACGGGCGGCGTCGCGTTGGGCGAAATCTCAACCAGATCCAGACCAGCCTGCTCAGCCAGTTCCATCCCGCGTTCTGGTGTGACCAGCCCGATGTTTTCACCCTCGGCGCCAATCAGGCGGATTTCAGGAGAGCGGATACGTCCGTTGACGCGGGGGCCGGTGTCGCGCGTCGGGGGCGCGTTATGAGGTCTGCGGGCTATGGTTTTGTTCCTTCTATACCAAATTCTCGCGCGTAAAATAGCGCTGAGGGCCGCGCTGTTCAAGCAGGAAACCCGCGCGGCCCCGATAGTCTTTAGACGCCCTCTCCGACGAAGGCTTTTTCGACGACGTATTCGCGGGGTTCGGAGTTTGCGCCTTCGCGCAGGCCAAAGCTCTCCATGATCGCCATGATGTCCTTGTTG
>PALT01000040.1 GCA_002706605.1 Rhodovulum sp.
CAAACCGGACTTCAAACCCAACCGCGCCGTCCCGCAGGCAATGTTCGTCGGGGACCCACCGATGTACTTCTCAAAGGACCCCATATCCTCCAAGCGCCCTCCAACCTGTGACCCATACAAATCAACCGAAGAACGCCCAATGGTAATCAAATCAAGTGTGGTCATGCGTCGTGTCCTATCGAAATGGGGGTGCCGTTCGAGGTGGCCATGGCGTGGATCACGGTTTCGATTGCCAAGCCATGGGCGAAATCGGGGGCCGCTTTGGGGCCGCCCGCGATGGCGCTGAGCAAATCACGCGCCTCAACCACCTTTTGTTCGTTAAAGCCAAAGTTATGTCCGGGCGCGGGGCAGAAGGGGGCAAAATCCGGCTGATCGGGACCGGTCAGATGGCGGGTGAATCCGTCCGTGCCGCGTTTGTGGATCCAGAGTTCGTTCATGTTTTCCTGATCGAACACCATGCTGCCGTCGGTGCCGTGGATTTCCCAGTGCAGGCGGCACTTGCGCCCCGAGGCCACGCGGGATGTGGCGAACACGCCCTGCGCGCCGCTGGCAAAGCTCAGCAGGGCATAGGCGGTGTCCTCATTTTCGACCGCCATCGGTCCTTCGGGCGATTGGCGCGTGGGGATTGCGATTTGCGTCTGGCCGATCACATGGGCGACGGGGCCCATCAGGGCAAGCATCTGTCCCACCAAGTGACAGCCCAGATCGCCAAGCGCGCCCAGACCACCGCCTTGGTGGGTCATCCGCCAACTCCATGGGAGATCGGGGTCGGCAGAGTAATCTTCGTCATAGGTCCCGCGAAAGGACATCGGCGTGCCGATCTCACCCGCCGTAATCAGGGCGCGGGCGGCTTGAAACGCGGGGCTGCGCAGGTAGTTATAGCCAAGGATCGTGACCTGATCCGGATGCGCGTCGGCAAGGTTCGCCATGGCGCGCGCGTCGTCCAGCGTCAGGGCCATGGGTTTTTCCAACCAGACGTGCTTGCCCGCCTCTAATGCGGCCTCGGCCATGGGGCGGTGCATGTCGTTCGGGGTCGTGATCGACACGATATCAACGGACGGATCGGCAATGGTCGCGCGCCAATCGGTGGCCGCCCGTGCAAAGCCCCAATCGCGGGCCAGTTGCGTCGCACGGTCGGTGTCGGCGTCGCACAGGATTGACAGGGTGGGGCGCGCACCGCCGAACACGGTGGTCACATTGTTCCACGCCATCGCGTGGCATTTGCCCATAAAGCCGGTCCCGATCAGGGCCACGCCAAGGGGCGTCCGAGGCATAGGATGCGTCATAGGATTAACCGGAAAATCAGGTGGGGACGGGCGCGAACGCCCGCCCAAAGGGGTTATACGGTGCCGCCAAGCGACCCTTCGAGCGTGGCCAGTTCCTGACCACCCGCCATCAGGTCTTGGAGTTCCGCCGAGGTGATGTCGCCCTTGACCGCCGTGCCAAGGGTCTGACCACGGTTCAAGACGGTGAACCGGTCCCCGACGGCCATCGCGTGGCGTACGTTGTGCGAGATGAAAACCACGCCGACGCCTTGCTCGCGCACTTTGGCGATGGTCGACAGGACGTTCGACGTCTGGCGCACCCCAAGGGCCGAGGTCGGTTCGTCAAGGATCAGAACCTTGGCCCCGAAATAGACCGCGCGGGCGATGGCGACCGTTTGGCGTTCGCCGCCCGACAGGGTGCCGACCGCCTGATCCGGTGCGCGCAGGTTGATGCCCATGTTGCGCATTTCGGACATGGTGATTTCATTCGCGCGCTCGACATCAAGGCGTTTGAACAGCCCCTTACCCTTGGTCGGTTCGCGCCCCATGAAAAAGTTGCGCGTGACCGACATCAGCGGGATCATCGCCAGATCCTGAAACACGGTGGCGATACCGGCCTCCATCGCGTCGCGGGGACTGTCGAACGACAGGGGTTTGCCCTCGAACTGGATTTCGCCGCTGGTGGGTTTGTGCACGCCCGACATCGTCTTGATGAAGGTCGATTTCCCTGCGCCGTTGTCGCCCAGCAAACAGTGGCATTCACCGGGCCGCACATCAAAGGTCACACCGTTCAAAGCGATCACGTTGCCAAAGTGTTTCTTGATGTTTTCCATATGGATGATGGGATCGGACATTAGCGCTCTCCCGTGACACGTTTGCGGATGACGTTGTTAAAGACGACCGCCAGCAACAGCATCCCGCCAAGGAAAATCTGGAACCAGTCCTGATCGAAATCGGTGTAGGTCAGGCCGATGGTGACCATGCCAAAGATGATCGCGCCAAAGAACGCGCCGATCGCGGACCCGTACCCACCGGTCAACAGGCACCCCCCGATAACGGCGGTGATGATCGCCTCAAATTCCTTCATGAACCCACGACGGGCGTCCGTGGAACCGGCGTCAATCACGGTGATGATCGCGACCAGCGCGGCGGCCATGGCGGTCACCATAAACAGGCTGACCTTGACCTTTTTGACGGGCACGCCTGAGTTCTGGGCGGCGTTGCTGTCGCCGCCGGTGGCGAAAATCCAGTTCCCGACCGGTGTGCGCAGCAGGATATAGGTCGCCACAAGGGCCATCGCGATGAACCACAGGATTTCGACCGGCACGCCGGGCACCTTGGGGGCGCCGGATTTGAATGTCTCGATCAGGCCGGCACTGGCCAGCCAAGCGAACAGGCCCTCAAATGCCTCGCCCGAAAAGAACGCGGTCAGTGGATCGCCCTCAACCGCGTCACGCACGCCGCGCAACTGGGTTGAGCCACCGGTGAAGAGCTTGAGCCCCACCAAGGACGCGCCGCGCAGGATGAACAGACCGGCAAGTGTCACGATAAAGGACGGCAGACCCGTGCGGATCACGATCAAACCGTTGCCCGCGCCAATCGCGGCGGCAAAGGCCAGCGTCAGGGGGATCGCCAAAATCAACGGCAGACCCATGTTCACGGACAGGACGCCAAACACCATGCCCGCAAAGGCCACCATGGACCCGATGGACAGGTCAAACTCGCCCCCGATCATCAGCATCGCCGCAGCGATCCCCAAGATGCCCAACTGGGCCGCCGGGGTCATAAAGTTCATGATGCCGGACAGGGTGAACATCGCCTCGTCGGCGGTAATCAGAAAGAACAGCGTGACCAGAATGACACCGCCAATGGCGCCAAGTTCGGGTCGTTTCATCAGTTTCGTAAGAAAGGATTCTGACTTTATCCGCTCGTCTGCGGATGCGATGGCATCGCTCGCCATGGGGGAACCTCCGGAATGTGCCGGACCGCGCGGTGTCGCACGGTCCGGCGGGTGTTATTAGCGGATACCTTGCGCCGACAGGTCGATGACCTGAGCAGCCGCATCTTGGGTCACGAGGTTCGGGCCGGACGGTACATCACCACCGGGAACCAGACCGTATTCCGCGTTCAGCGCCAAAAAGGCGACGGGCAGATAACCCTGCAGGTATTGCTGTTGGTCGATCGCGAAAGCGGCTTTGCCGTCTGCAACCGCCTGCAGGAAGCCCGCCGACAGGTCGAACGAGGCAACCAGAACGTCGTCACGGCCAAGAGCGGTTACAGCCGCCACAGCAGGCTCACCCACCAGAGACGCGCCGAGACCGAGAACCGTGTCGACATCGGGATCGGATTCCAGTGCCGCGCGGACCTTGGATTCAACCTCGGTTGGGTCGTTCTGGGTCGGGATCACGGTGACCTCATGGCCGAAACCGTCTGCGAACCCTTCACAGCGCAGGTCCAGCGAGACGTTGCCGACCTCTTGGTTCACACAGATCCCCTTGGAGCCGCCCATTTCCGCCAGTTTCGCACCAGCTGCCTTGCCCGCGTCGTATTCCGACTGACCCACGTGCAGCAGCGCGCCCAGTTCACCGGCAACGTCCGAGCCCGAGTTCATCGAGATGACGGGGATGCCAGCGGCCACAGCGCGTTCGATCGACGGGCCAAGCGCATCCGCATCGGGGATCGAAACGACAAGGCCGTCGGGTTCTTGGTTCACGGCGGCGTCGATCAGTTGGCTCATCGCGACCATGTCAAAGGTCTCGGGCGAGCGGAAATCGACGTTTGCGCCGGTGTGCTCGGCCGCTTTTTCAACGCCGTTTTTGACAACCGACCAGAAGGGGTCGTTGGCCTGGCCGTGGGCGACGACGATGATGTCGGTGGCCATGGCCGGAGCGGCAGCAGCCAGTACTGCGGCCGTCGCGACAGAAGTGAAAAGTTTATTCATCGGTGTAGTACCTCCCAAATTTGGTGATGCGACGACGGACGTCATCGCGCTTGAACTTTGGCCCCTTGGCAATTCAACTTTGGGAACAAAGCCGGATGCGTCCCCCCTCCTAAAAGGCGACGCGCCCTATGGTGTCGGGTCAATAGTCGATTTCGACAACCTGACCAGATTTGGCGGACTGGGTTGCGGCCTCGGCCATCGCGAGGGCGGCAATCCCGTCTTCCAATGTGACCGGCATATCGGTGCCATCCAGCGCGGCGGCGACAAAGGCCTCCCACTCGGTGGCATATGCGGGCATGTAGCGTTCCAAGAAGAAATACGTCGGCTTGGCCGATGACACGCCGGCGACGGTCGATTTCACGACCGTGTTTTCCAGCATGTTTTGCGCCTGTAGCAGGCCCTCGGACCCCAGCAGTTCGACGCGCTGATCATATCCATAGACCGCGCGGCGGCTGTTCTTGATGACGGCGATTTTGCCGTCGGCATAGGTCATCGTGACAACGGCCGTATCGACGTCACCGGCGGCCCCGATTTCGGGATCGACGATGGAACTACCCACCGCGCGGATCGTGACGGGACGTTCGCCCATCAGGAAATTCGCCATGTCGAAATCGTGGATCATCATGTCACGGAACAGGCCACCCGACACTTTGATGTAGGACACGGGCGGCGGTGCCGGATCGAACGAGGTCAGGGCAAGCAGTTCGGATTTGCCGATTTCGCCGCGCAGGCTGGCCTCTTTCAGCGCGCTAAAGTTCGGATCAAACCGGCGGTTGAACCCGATCATGACGGGGCGACCTGTATCCGATGCGGCGGCGAGACAGGCCTTGGCGCGCTCTAGTGACAGATCGACGGGCTTTTCGCACAACACGGCCTTGCCGGCGGCGGTGGCGGCCTCGATCAGGTCGGAATGGGTGTCGGTCGAGGTGGCGATCAGAACCGCGTCAATCGCGGGATCGTTCAGGATTGCCTCGGACGTGCGGGCCTCGGCGCCATAGTCTCCGGCCAGTTTTTCGGCGGCTTGCTCGTAGACATCCGACACGGCCGCCAAGGTCGATCGCGCATTTCCCGCGATGTTAACGGCGTGCACCTGACCAATGCGGCCCGCGCCGAGCAACCCAACTTTCAGCATGTATTCCTCCCGAATCTGCCACGTCAATTTGTCGCGGCTGATGATAGGGATACGGATTTTGCACGCGCGTGCAAGAAAAAATTGCACGCGCGTGCAAAGTGGCATAGCGTGACATTTGCCCGAGGAGGGGCAGGGAGGATTGCGCAAAGGTCTGGGATTTTCCGGAGCGGCGTCGTACACCCGTTAAGTAGCCAAGAGGACTGGTGTGTGAGCGCGTCTGACCTACAAGCAAACATTACGGCGGATGATGTGGCCGTGCTGGCGGGGGTGTCCCGCTGGACGGTGAATCGCGCGTTCAAGAACAACGCCTCGATCTCGCCTGCGACGCGGGAAAAGGTGATGAAGGCGGCGCAGACGCTGGGTTATGTGCCCGATCTGCGTGCGGCGGCATTGGCGTCGGACCGATCCAACCTGGTGGCGTTGCTGGTCGATGATTTCAACAACCCGCACAAGCTGGTGATGCTGGAGCGCCTTACGCGCGCCTTGCGCACGCGGGGGTGGGACACGTTGTTGGTGAACACGCTGGACCGCGAGGATGCGGGGCCCGCGTTGATGAATGCATCCCAGCGCCGTGTTGATGCCACGATCCTGATCGGCATTCAGTTCGATGATGAGGTTCTGGCAACCGCCCACAGTGCGCGCCGGTTCAAAAAGCTGATCATCTTTGCGCGCACGTCCCAGAACCCCGACACGATTTCCATCGCCGTGGATGATGTGGCGGCCACCCGTGAAATCGCGCAATACGTTATGCGGCGCGGGTATAAACGGCCCCTGTATCTGGCGGGTCCGCGCACGGTTTCGGCGCATCTGTCGCGCAAGGAAACCTTTGTCGCGCTGTGGCAAGAGCACACGGGGTTCACTCCCGATGCCGTCAGTGTCGCGGCCTATGATCCGAACCTTGCGACCGAGATTATCGATACGACCCTGCGCCCGATGGCGGCAGAGGACCGTCCCGATATCGTGGTGTGCGAGAACGACGCGCTGGCCATCGGCGCGATTGATTGCATCAAGCACCGCTTCGGGCTGAAGGTGCCGCAGGACATTGCGGTCATTGGGTTTGATGATGTGCCCCAAGCGGCCAGTGCGAATTACCGCCTGACCACATACCGCCAGCCGATTTCGGCAATGGCCGAGTATCTGGTGGATGTGCTGGAAAACTCCGGCACCGAGGACATGGACAAGATGTTCCTCGGGAAAATGGTGATCCGCGATAGCGCCTAGTGCGCGCCCGTGTAGGCCGCGATTTCGTTCTCAAGGCTGGTCAGGACCCGCGCCTCGGCGTGTTCGCCGTCGCTGTCGGACGGGTTCAGCGCATAGTGCAGATACAGCCCGTCAATCAGACCGCTGATTCGTTTTGCCACATCGGGGGCCGCGTCGTCCCCGACCAGTTGGCGCAAGGCATAGACCAGATTCGAATGCAGGCGACGATGATACACGCGCAAGAGCCGCCCCGCCTCGGGCGAGGTCAGGGCCAGCACATAGAAATTCAGCCACGCGGCGATCACATCCTGACGAAAGTTGGCGGGGGTAAAGCTGCTGCGGATGATGCCGGTGACACGGTCTTTGGGGGTCTGGGCCGCGCGCAGGGCACCGCGCACCTCGGCGCCGTAAACCGCCAGAATATAACGCATAGACGCCAGAAAGAGTTGCTCTTTGTCTCCAAAGTAATGGAACGCCAACGCCGAGGAGACACCGGCGCGTTTGGCGATCTTGCTCACCGTGACGTTCAGTGATCCGGTCTCGCCAATTTCGTGTATGGTCGCCTCGACCAATTGTGCACGTCTTTTCGGCTCAACACTCATCACCCGCCCCTTATCAACAGTTTTTGGTTGCAATTACAGTTTTGACCGTGACTAATTGACTCGTCAATCAACAAATAATGGGCATTATGTCCCACAGGGAGCACACATGAAATTCGTATCGACCGTTTCCGCGCTGGCACTGATGACGTCCGGCGCATTTGCCGCCAGCTGTGACACCGTCGTGATGTCGGATGTCGGTTGGACCGATATCACCACCACGACCAGCACGGCCAAGCATGTGCTTGAGGGTCTTGGCTATGATGTTGACGTAAAGGTCCTGTCTGTACCAGTGACTTTTGCATCGCTGGAAAGCGACGATGTCGACATCTTCCTTGGTAACTGGATGCCTGCACAGGCCGGTGCGATCGGTCCGTATCTGGACAGCGGTGAGATCGAGGCGATCAACGTGAACCTCGAAGGCACCAAATACACGCTGGCCGTGCCGACCTACACCTATGAGGCTGGCCTGAAGACCTATGCCGACATCGCCAACTTCCGTGAGGAACTGGACGAGAAGATTTACGGCATTGAGCCTGGCAACGAAGGCAACGCCTATCTGGTTGAGCTTGCCGAAAACAACACCCACGGTCTGGCCGGTTTCGAGGTCGTAGAGAGCTCGGAGCAGGGCATGCTGGCCCAAGTGGCACGCGCCTATGACGACCAAGAGCACGTTGTGTTCCTGGGCTGGGAGCCGCACCCGATGAACGCCAACTTCTCGCTGAAATACCTGACGGGTGGCGAGGACTTCTTTGGTGGTGAGGGCGTCGTGCACACCGTTACGCGCAAAGGTTTTGTCGGCGAATGCCCGAACCTTGGCACGCTGTTTGGCAACATGGATTTCACCCTTGAGATGGAAAACCTGATCATGGGCCAAATCCTTGACGATGGCGAAGACGCTGACGACGCAACCATGGCGTGGCTCAAGGCCAACCCCGAGGTTCTGGACACGTGGTTGGCGGGTGTGACCACGCTGGACGGTGGCGACGCCATCGCAGCGGTCAAAGCGCACATCGGTCTGTAAGGACAAAACACGACGGGCCCCGCAACGCGGGGTCCGTTTTTTATTGGGGCAAGGGAAGATTAGTTTGGACTGGTTGACGGATAGCAAAATTCCCGTCGGCAAGACGGCCAAGGCCGTTTTTGACTGGGTCAGGGATAATTTCGACGGCGCGCTGGACGTGCTGGCCGATGTAATGGAAATGCTGATCGACGGGATTTTGTGGGTGCTGCAAGCGCCCAACCCGTTGATTGTGATCTTGGGATTTGTGGCCCTGACATGGGCGATTCAGCGCAGTTGGAAAACCTGCCTGTTCGTGTTCCTCGGGTTCTTGTTCATCCTGAATCAGGATTACTGGGAAGAGGCGACCGAGAGCCTGACGCTGGTCCTGTCGTCCTGTGTGGTCTGTATGGCCATCGGGGTGCCAATCGGGATCGCGGCGGCGCACCGGCCGAAACTCTATACCTACATGCGGCCGGTTCTGGATTTGATGCAGACCCTGCCGACCTTTGTTTATCTGATCCCCGCGATTGTCTTCTTTGGCATCGGCATGGTGCCGGGCCTGATTGCGACGGTGATCTTTGTTCTGCCTGCGCCGATCCGCCTGACCTATCTGGGGGTGTCGTCGACGCCGACCGCGCTGCTTGAGGCCGCGCGCGCGTTCGGGGCAACCCCGCGCCAGACGTTGCTGAAGGTCGAATTGCCTTACGCCGTGCCACAGATCATGGCCGGTTTGAACCAGACGATTATGCTGTCGCTGTCGATGGTCGTTGTGGCCGCGCTGGTCGGGGCCGACGGTTTGGGTGTGCCGGTTGTGCGCGCGCTGAACCAGGTGAACACCGCCTTGGGCTTTGAGTCCGGTTTCGTGATTGTGGTCGTGGCCATCGTGCTTGACCGGATGCTCAGCATGGGAGGGCGCAAGTAATGGCCGATGCTGTTCAAATCGATAACGTCTCGATCGTGTTCGGGGATGCGCCGCAAAAGGCGCTGCCGCTGATGGATGCGGGACAAGAGCGCGCGGAAATCCAGACCGACACGGGTCAGGTTCTGGGCGTGCATAACTGTAACCTGACCGTGGGTGAGGGCGAAATCCTTGTCCTGATGGGCCTGTCCGGTTCGGGGAAATCGACCCTTTTGCGGGCGGTGAACGGGTTGAACCCCGTGGTGCGCGGCGCGGTGCGTGTGAATGAAGGCGGGCAGATGGTCGATGTGACCAATGCCGACGCCCAAACCCTGCGCCGTATTCGCCTGAACCAAGTGGCGATGGTGTTTCAGCAATTCGGCCTGTTGCCGTGGCGCACGGTGCAGGAAAACGTCGGGCTGGGGCTGGAGCTGGGCGGGATGCCCAAGGCCGAGCGCGCCGAGCGCGTCCGCAATCAGCTCGACCTTGTGGGTCTGTCCGATTGGGCCGAGCGTAAGGTTGGCGAACTGTCCGGCGGCATGCAACAACGTGTGGGCCTTGCCCGCGCCTTTGCGACCGAGGCCCCGATCCTGTTGATGGACGAACCGTTCTCGGCGCTGGACCCTCTGATCCGGTCGAAACTGCAGGATGAACTGCTGGAGCTGCAGCAAAAGCTGAAACGCACGATCATCTTTGTCAGCCATGACCTTGATGAGGCGTTCAAGCTGGGCAACCGCATCGCCATCATGGAAGGCGGGCGGATCGTGCAATGCGGCACCCCGCAGGACATCTTTTCGAACCCCGTCAACGAATACGTCGCGGATTTTGTGGCGCATATGAACCCGCTGGGCGTTTTGACCGCGCGCGATGTGATGGAAGATGTCGATGGCATGCCAAGCCAAACCGTGAATGCCACGGACACGGTTGAACATGTGATGCGTGCCATTGCCGATCAGGATGCGCCGTTTGCCGTGATGGATGAGGGTCAGGTGATCGGTCAGGTCTCGCGCGCCAGTGTGCTGCGCGGTTTGCTTGATCCGCGCAAGGTGGATTCCTAACCGCATTTGCGCCTTGGCTCTGGTATACCATGGCCAAGCCTTGTACATAGGGCGTCGCCTGAGGCGGCGCCCTTTTTCGCGCCCCCATGCACCAACGGATGATTAAGCAAGGGAGGCGCGATATGCCCGCCTATCGTTCTAGGACGTCGACCCACGGACGCAACATGGCAGGGGCCCGTGGCCTGTGGCGCGCGACCGGCATGCAGGATGACGATTTCGGCAAGCCGATCATCGCCATCGTCAACTCCTTTACCCAATTCGTGCCCGGTCACGTGCACCTCAAGGATCTGGGCCAGATGGTCGCTCGTGAGGTTGAGGCCGCAGGCGGTGTCGCCAAGGAATTCAACACCATCGCCGTGGATGACGGGATCGCAATGGGGCACGACGGGATGCTCTATTCGCTGCCCTCGCGCGAAGTGATCGCCGATAGCGTCGAATACATGGTGAACGCCCACTGTGCCGACGCGATGGTCTGTATCTCAAACTGTGACAAGATCACCCCCGGTATGCTGATGGCCGCGATGCGCCTGAACATTCCGGCGATCTTCGTGTCGGGCGGCCCGATGGAGGCCGGCAAGATCGACATCGCCGATCTGGACATGAAAAAGATCGACCTCGTCGACGCCATGGTTGCCGCCGCAAGCGAAACCTTTACCGACGAACAGGTGCAGCACATCGAGGAAAACGCGTGTCCGACCTGTGGCTCGTGCTCGGGGATGTTCACCGCGAACTCGATGAACTGTCTGGCCGAGGCGCTGGGCCTTGCCCTGCCGGGGAACGGGTCGACCCTTGCAACCCACGCGGATCGCAAGAACCTGTTCCTTGAGGCCGGTCGCAAGATCGTCGAGATCACCAAGCGCCACTATCAGGGCGAGGAAAAGGGTCTGTTGCCGCGCGAGATCGCGACGTTCGACGCGTTTGAAAACGCGATGAGCCTCGACATCGCTATGGGCGGCTCCACCAACACGGTTCTGCACCTCTTGGCCATCGCCAACGAGGGTGAGGTCGATTTTACCATGGACGATATCGACCGTCTGTCGCGCAAGGTGCCCTGCCTGTGTAAGGTCGCGCCGAACATCCACAACGTTCACATGGAAGACGTCCACCGCGCCGGTGGTATCTTCTCGATCTTGGGTGAGCTGTCGCGCGCCGGTCTGTTGAACAACGATTGCGCCACCGTGCATTCCAACACCATTGGTGAGGCCATCGGCCATTGGGACATCAAGGTCGCCAACAACCCCGAGGCCGAACAGCTGTTCAAGGCCGCACCGGGTGGCGTGCGCACGACACAGGCCTTCAGCACCGAAAACCGGTACAAGGAACTGGACACCGACCGTGAAAACGGCGTGATCCGGTCCAAAGAGCACGCGTTCAGCCAAGACGGCGGTCTGGCCGTTCTGTTCGGTAACATCGCCGAAGAGGGCTGTATCGTGAAAACGGCGGGGGTTGATGCCTCGATCCTGACCTTTACCGGCACGGCCCATGTCTGTGAGAGCCAAGACGCTGCCGTCAGTGACATCCTGACCGGCAAGGTCAAAGAGGGCGACGTGGTCGTGATCCGCTATGAGGGTCCGCGCGGTGGTCCGGGGATGCAGGAAATGCTCTACCCGACCAGCTATCTGAAGTCCAAAGGTCTGGGTAAGGCTTGTGCGCTGTTGACCGATGGTCGGTTCTCGGGCGGCACCTCGGGTCTGTCGATCGGTCACGTCTCGCCCGAGGCGGCCGAGGGCGGCACGATCGGTCTGGTCCAAGATGGCGACAAGATCGAAATCGACATCCCCAACCGGAAAATCCATCTGGCCGTGGATGACGCCGAACTGGCCGCACGTCGCGCCGCGCAAGAGGCCGCAGGCTGGAAGCCCGCCGCGCCGCGCAAGCGTAAGGTCTCGACGGCCCTGCGTGCCTATGCGGCCCTGACGACCAGTGCGGCCAAGGGTGCTGTGCGCAAGCTGTGATTTAGGTCCGGATCGGGATCTTGGGGCGTGCCGGTTTCGGCGCGCCCTTTTCGTTTGGCCTAGCCGCGCCCGATATCCTGTTTCGCGACGGCCACGGATTTCAGCACTGCAAACAGGGTCTGCCCCGCGCGGATGTTTAACGCTTTGGCCGACCGTCCGGTGATCCGCGCCAGAATGCGGTCCGGCCCGACCTGCAACTGCACCATCGCACCCGGTCCGTCGCCATCACGCAGGGACACGACCGTCGCGGGCAGGACGTTCAGGGCGGAGATATCGGCGGGCTGCTGTAGTGACAGCATGACGTCGCGCGCCTCGACCCGCACGCGCACGGTGCTGTCCACAGGGGCCATGATCCGTGGCAGCCACAGCTGTCCGCCGCCCACCGCCAATTCGGTCAGCCCGTCGTCGTGATGCGCCACCACCCGTCCGCGCAGCATCGCGCCCGCGTCCTGAACCCCGAATGTGGCGACCGCATCGGGATCGGACAGGATGTCCTCGGCGGCACCTGCGCGCACCACGCGCCCGTGTTCCAATGCGACCACCGAGGTCGCCAGTCGCCCGATTTCGGCAATTGAATGGCTGACGTACAGGATCGGCAAATCCGCCTCATCGCGCAGCCGCTCCAGATAGGGCAGGATGTCATCCTTGCGCGCCTGATCCAGTGCGGCCAAGGGTTCGTCCATCAGCAACATCTCGGGCCCCGACATCAACGCCCGCCCAATCGCGACGCGCTGTTTCTCGCCGCCTGACAGGTCGGCGGGACGGCGGTCCAGCAGATGCCCGATCCCCAACATCTCAACCACCTGATCGCCCGACACGCGGGATTTGCGGAACCGCGCGCCGTATTTCAGGTTCTGCGCGACACTTAGGTGCGGGAAAAGGCGCGCGTCCTGAAACACGTATCCAAGGCCGCGTTTATGGACAGGCACGTTGGTGCGGGTGGGGCTGTCGAACAATGTTCGCCCGTTCATCTCAATCCGGCCACGGTCGGGGCGAAACACACCGGCAAGCGCGTTGATCACCGTCGTTTTGCCCGCGCCCGACCGGCCAAACAGCGCGGTCAAACCGCCCTCGGTCTGGAACTGGACGTCCAGATCAAACCCGTCGAATTGGTGGTGGATGTCGACACTCAGGCTCATGTCCCGCGCACCCGTTTCGCGATGCGGTGGGCAAGGATTTCGGACGCGATCAGCGCGACCATGGAAATCGCCAGCGACACCAGAACAAGGCGCAGCGCGCGCGCCTCGCCCCCCGGCACCTGAAGGAAGCCATAGATCGTGGACGGGATCGTGCGGGTTTCGCCCGGAATGCTGGACACGAAGGTGATCGTCGCGCCGAATTCGCCCATCGCCTTGGCGAATGCCATGATCGCGCCGCCCAAGATGCCCGGCAGGATCAGGGGCAGGGTCACGGTCAGAAACACCCAGACCGGCGGCGCGCCCAAGGTGCGCGCGGCCTGTTCCAGTTTCGGGTCGACCGCCTCAATCGCCAGACGGATGGCGCGCACCATCAACGGAAAGGCCATCACACCGGCGGCCAGCGCCGCGCCGGTCCAGCGGAATGCGAACACAACGCCGAACAGGTCCTCAAACAACGCGCCAATCGGTCCCTGACGTCCGAACCCCAGCAACAGGATGTAGCCCGTCACCACAGGAGGCAGGACCAAGGGCAGATGCACCAGACCGTTCAGAACCTGACGCCCGACGAACCGCCCGCGCGCAAGGGCATAGGCCACGGCCACGCCAAACGGCAGGCTGCAGGCCACCGCCCACAGCGCCACCCACAGCGACAGTCGCACCGCGCTCCATTCTTCGGGGGTCAGCCAATCCATCATGGGGCCGACAATACCGTAAATCCGTGTGTTTCAAAGATGATTTGCCCCGCAGGACCGGACAGAAAGTCCAGAAACGCGGCGGCCAATTCCGTGTTCCCGCCGGTAATCACCGCGCCGGGATAGGTGATGGGCGGGTGGCTGCCCTCTGGAAATGTCGCGGCGATGCGGGTGTCTGGCGCGGCGCGCGCGTCGGTTTCATAGACCACGCCCAACGGCGCCTCGCCCCGCGCCACAAGGGTCAGGGCGGCGCGCACATTGTCGGTCTGGGCGACCCGTGTGGCGACCCCGTCCCACAGGCCAAGGTGATCAAGGGCTGCGCGCCCGTAAATCCCCGCAGGCACGGCATCCACGAACCCCATCGCCAGCCGTCCGTCGGGGCCCAATGCGTCGTCCAACCCCACGGGCGTCAGGGGCACGTCACCCCCCGCGCCATGGGCGATCAGGACCAATCGGTTCGCCCATAAATCGCGGCGTGTTTCGGGCGCGAGCAGGCCCGCGTCACCCACCGCATCCATCCACGTGACATTGGCCGACAGGAACACGTCTGCGGGTGCGCCTTGGATGATTTGGCGGGCCATGGTGGAACTGCCCGCAAGGTTCAACCGCGCGACGTGGCCGGTTTGGGCGGACCATGCATCAGCCGCCTCGGTCAAAGCATCGCCAAGGCTGGCCGCCGCGAAAACGGTAATCGTTTCGGCCCGCGCGCCAAACGTAGTGGCGGCGATCAAAGCTATGCTGCACAGAAATCGGATCATCGCGTACCTGCCTCACCTGTGGCCGGTATCGTGCGAAGGGCGCGCGCCACATGCAAGGGCATTTGCGCACGACCTTGGTCGCGCCCGCCGGTCGAAAGAGGCGGGCGCGGGGGGATTATTTGTGACCGGACATGCCGCCCGACATTTCCTCGGTCGCTTCGGCGGCCAGTTCTTGGGGCAGGATCAGGTTCAACACAATCGCGATGAACGCGGCAGGCAGGATGCCCGAGGTCGCCAGCACCTTCAGCGTACCCGGCAGGTATTGCAGCGCGCCGGGTTCAAGCTGCAGGCCAAGGCCAAGCGACAGCGAGATCGCAAAGATCACCATGTTGCGGCGGTTCCACGGCACATCCGACAGCATCGAGATACCGGCGGACACGACCATGCCGAACATCACGATGACGCCGCCGCCCAGAACCTCAATCGGGACGGTCGAGATGATCGCGCCGATCTTGGGGATCAGGCCACAGATGATCAGGAAGATCGCGCCAAAAGTGACGACGTGGCGGCTCATCACACCGGTCATGGCGATCAGGCCGACGTTCTGGCTGAACGAGGTGTTGGGCAGTGCGCCGAACAGACCCGACACAGCGGTGCCCAGACCATCGGCAAAGGTCGCGCCTTGGATTTCAGTGTCGGTCGCCTCACGGCCCGCGCCGCCCTTGGTGATGCCCGACACGTCGCCCACGGTTTCCACCGCCGACACGAACGACATCAGGCAAAAGCCGACAATCGCGGCCACGCTGAATTCCAGCCCAAAGTGCAGCGGGTTCGGCAGGGCAACCGTCGCCGCACGGCCCACGTTGCCAAAGTTCACCATGCCCATCATGAACGCCACGATATAACCGGCGATCAGGCCCAACAGGACAGCCGAGACCGAAAGCATGCCGCGCGCAAAGAATTTAAGCGCAAGGGTCACGACGATCACCACGCCCGCCAAGGTCCAATTCTGCAGGCTGCCGTATTCTTCGGTTCCAATGGCGGGAACCCCACCGGCGGCGTATTGGATACCGACCTTGACCAGTGCCAGACCGATCATTGTCACAACCAGTCCCGTCACCAACGGCGGCAGGGCAAAGCGCAGCTTGCCGATGAACAGGCCGAGGATCGCATGGAACAGACCACCCACAAGGATGCCGCCCATCAAAACGGCCATCGCATCGACGCCCTTACCGGCGACCAGCGGGATCATGATCGGGATAAAGGCGAACGATGTGCCCTGCACCACGGGCAAGCGCGCGCCCACGGGGCCGATGCCGATGGTTTGGATCAACGTCGCGATCCCCGCAAAGAACATCGACATCTGGATCATATAGATCATCTGCGGAAAATCGGGCGAGTTCGAACCGAACCCGAACCCCGCCGCGCCGCAAACGATGATCGCGGGCGTCACGTTGGACACGAACATCGCCAGAACGTGCTGAATGCCAAGGGGAACGGCCTTGGCCAAGGGGGGGGTGTAATTCGGATCGCGCAACTGCGCGGCTGTCCCTAGTGAACTGTCAGTCATTTTTGGCTCCCTGTGAGCTGTTTCAATGTCCCGGTTTTGACCCGGGTTTTGGTTTTATGCGGGGTGTTCGACGCGGTAGGGGGCGTCGAACCAATGTTCTTGCAGGTTGTCGCCCGGTCCGATCCGGTCAACGACGGCAAACCGGCCTGGCGCGTGCAGGGGCGTCAGAACCCCGTGCCACGTGTTCCGGGCGAAGTTGATCGCGGTGCCCGGGGCCGTTTCAAAGGCCAGCGGCGTGCCCGGCGTGCCGTCCTGATCGGGGGCCACAATCACCAGAAACGGATGTTCGGACAGCGGTATGAACGCCTGCGACCCCAACGGGTGACGTTCCACCATGTCGAGGGTCAGGGGCAACGCCCGCGGTTCGGCGTCAAACAGGCTGATCCCTGGGCGGCCATCGGGGCCAAAGTCCAGACCCGCGCGGTCGTGATAGCGTCCGCACAGGCCCTGATTGATGATCTTGTCCGGCGCCCCGTCAAAGTCCAGCACATCGCCGAACGGCGCGAATGCGGCGCGGGTCAGGGGGGCGATATTGATGATGCGGTCGTTCATAGGGTCAGGGAGGGATGACGGTTGACGTCTTTGTAGAGGAGATAGCGGAACGGTTCGGCCCCCGCCGCGTAACAGGCCTGTGGGCAAAAGGCGCGCAGCCACATGAAATCGCCGGGCTCGACCTCAACCCAATCCTGATTCAACAGGTAATTCCCGCGTCCCTGTAGGACATAGAGGCCATGCTCCATCACATGGGTTTCGGCAAAGGGAATGATGCCACCCGGTTGGAAGGTGACGATGGTCACATGCATGTCGTGGCGCAGATCGTTTGTGTCCACAAACCGCGATGTGGCCCATGCCCCGTTGGTGTCGGGCATCGCGTCGGGGGTGACGTCGTCGTCATGGGTCACGAACGCCTCGGGCGCGTCCAGACCGGGGACGGGTTCATAGCGTTTGCGGATCCAATGGAACGTGAACTCGCCGGTGTGCGGGTTGTCGATTTTCCACCCCGTTGCGGGGGGGATGTAGACATAGCTGCCGGGGCGCAGGTCGTATTCCGTCCCGTTCATGGTCAACGTGCCAAGGCCGCCGACGACGAACAACACCGCCTCGGCGCCCGCGTCGGGTTCGGGATCGGTGGCGCCGCCGTGTTGGGATACCTCAACGATATACTGGGCAAAGGTTTCGGCGAAACCCGACAGGGGCCGCGCAATGATCCACGCGCGGGTGCGTGTCCAGCCGGGCAGGAGGCTGGTGACGATATCGCTCATCGTGCTGGCGGGGATGAACGCATAGGCATCGGTGAACACCGCGCGGTCACGGGCGCGGGTGGCTTGCGGCAACAGCCCGCCAGGGGGCAGGGCATAGGTGCGGGTCTGGGTCATAGCATGTCCTCAAGGCGCAGGCGCGCGATGCGTTCCACCTGTTTGCAGGCGGTCGTGAATTCGGTGTCGCGGTCGTTTTGCAGGCGCGCCTCAAACGCGGCCATGATGCCCGCCTTGTCGTGGTCGCGCACCGCGATGATAAAGGGAAAGCCGAACTTGTCCGTGTAGGCCGTGTTCAGGCGGGTAAAGGTCGCGCGCTCGTCGTCGGTCAGGTGGTCCAGACCGGCGCTGGCCTGTTCGGCGGTGCTCTCGGCGGTCAGGGCCTTGGCCGCGGCAAGCTTGCCCGCCAGATCGGGATGGGCGCACAGAACGCCAAGACGTTCTTCGGCGCTGGCGCTGCGAAACATCCGGCAGAGGGCGGAATGGACGCCCACCGCACTGTCATGCGCGGGGCCCAGTTCCAGATCATGCACACGTTCGGCGATCCACGGGGAATGTTCGAAGACACCGCCGAACTTGGCAACAAAGGTGTCGCGGTCCATCTGGCTGGGCCGGTCGATGCGCGCAGGCGGATGGGTGGCCGCCCAATGGCGCGCGATGTCGATGCGGCGCGGGGTCCAGACCCCGTCGAAACCGGCGATATAATCGATGAATTTCTTGAGCCCCGCCAGTTTCCCGGGACGTCCGATCAGACGACAGTGCAAACCGATGCTCATCATCTTGGGCGAGCCTGCGCTGCCTTCGGCATAGAGGACATCGAACGAGTCCTTGAGATACTGATAGAACTGTTCGCCCGTGATGTACCCTGGCGCAGTGGCGAACCGCATATCGTTGGCCTCTAGCGTGTAGGGGATGATCAACTGATCCCGATCGCCGTATTCGGCCCAATAGGGCAGATCGTCGTCATAGGTGTCCGAGATATAGTCGAACCCGCCCTCTTCGGCGACCAGACGGACGGTGTTTTCGCTACACCGGCCGGTGTACCAGCCGCGCGGGCGTTCGCCCACGACCTCGGTGTGCAGGCGGATCGCCTCGGCAATCGCGGCGCGCTCTTCTTCGGGCGGCATGTCCTTGTGTTCGACCCAGCGCAGGCCGTGACTTGCGATTTCCCAATCGGCGTCGATCATCGCCTGAACCTGCTCGGGGCTGCGGGCAAGGGCGGTTGCAACGCCGTAGATCGTGACCGGAATATCCGCGCCCGTGAACAGGCGGTGCAGACGCCAGAACCCCGCGCGCGCCCCGTATTCATAGATCGATTCCATGTTCCAATGCCGTTGGCCGGGCCATTGGGCCGCACCGGCGATGTCGGACAAAAACGCCTCGGATGCGGCGTCGCCGTGCAGGACACAGTTCTCGCCGCCTTCTTCGTAGTTCAGCACAAATTGCACGGCCACTTTGGCGTTGTTGGGCCATTTCGGGTCGGGGGCATTGGCCCCGTAACCGGCCATGTTGCGCGGGTATCTGTTCACGCGATGCTCCTATTTTTCGCTGTGCCCAGAATAGGACAGCGGAAACAGGCCCGCTTTCAAGAAAAACTTGAAACTCTTTCAGGTGGGCCCCAGTGTCATTTTAGGCCGCTTCGCCCCAAAGTGCGGGTGCGAATTTTAGGCGTTCAGCAAAGGAATTAGGCATGTCGCAAACCCAAGGATACCTGACCACGCATGTTCTGGACACGGCGCGGGGGATTCCGGCCCAAGGGATCGCGATCACCCTGTTTCGCATCACGGACGCGGGGCGCGAACAGATCGCCACGACCGTGACGAATGCCGACGGGCGCACAGATGTGCCGATCCTGCCGGTGGATGCGTTCGCGACGGGCACGTATGAGTTGGTCTTTGCCTGTGGCGATTACCTGCGGGCGACGGGGCAGGCGGGGGATGATCCCCTGTTTCTGGATCAGATCCCGCTGCGGTTCGGGATGTCCGATCCGGACGCGCATTACCATGTGCCCCTGTTGCTGTCGCCCTATGGCTATTCGACCTATCGCGGCAGTTAAGCGTCCGGCAAATGCGCCAGACAGGCCGCCAGTTCCTGTTTGCAGCGCGCGATCATGAAATCGACGAACAGGCGCACCTTGGGGTCCTTGAACCGGCGCGACGGGTAGAGACAGGCCAGTTGCGTCGCGACGGGCGGTGATCCCTCGGCCACCACCACCAGATCCCCGCGCGCAATGTAATGGGCGACCTCGAACAGGGGTTTCATGATGATCCCCCGACCGGCCAGCGCCCACGCCGTCAACACATCCCCGTCGTCGGATTCCAGCGGGCCGTGCACCTCGAACCGGTGGACGCCCTCGGGCGTCTGTAGGGGCCAGCGGAATTCGGTTGCCCCCGGAAAGCGCAGGTTCAGGCAATCATGCCCGCCCGCGACCAGGTCCCGCCCGTCCGCCGGTGCGCCCCGCCGCGCGATATAGTCCGGCGCGGCACAAAGGACGCGCTGACATTCGGCGATGCTCTGGATTTTCAGATCGCTATCGGCCAGCGGCCCAAGGTGGAACGCCACATCCAACCCCTCGGCCATGATGTCGATCACGCGGTCCGACATCCGCAGGCGCACGTCCACATCGGGATAGGCGTCCTTGAACGACGGCACATGCGGCGCGATGAACCGCCGCCCGACCCCAAGGGGCGCGGCGACAAACACCGTGCCGCGCGGCGAGGATTGATCTTGGGCGACCTCGGCCTCGGCTTCGGCGATGGTTTCAAGGATGCGCTGGGCGCCCTTATAGAACAGCTGACCCGCCTCGGTCGGGCGCAGGGTGCGGGTCGTGCGGTTGAACAGGCGCACGCCCAAATGCTTTTCCAGCTCGCCAATCCGCGCCGAGGCCACCGCCGCCGAGGTGCGTTGATCGCGCGCGGCGGCGCTCATGCTGCCCAATTCATAGACACGGACAAACATTTTGACGTTGTTGATATAGGCCATTGGTGTTCGGATTTGGTTGAAACAGTTTTCGGTTTTACAAGAATTAACAAGCACGGCGCATCGGGTATAGCGTTGTCTTATGCCAAATGAGGGATGTGATGCTGGAACTTGTGGTTCTTGAGGAGTGGGCGCGCCTTGCGGTGCGGTGGTTACATGTGACGACGGCGATTGCATGGATCGGGTCGTCTTTCTATTTCATCGCGCTGGATCTGGGCCTGCGCCGTGATCGCGCGTTGGCAAGTGGTGCCGACGGTGAGGAATGGCAGGTTCACGGCGGCGGCTTTTATCACATCCAGAAGTTTCTCGTCGCGCCCGCGTCTCTGCCCGAACACCTGACGTGGTTCAAATGGGAGAGCTACGCGACATGGCTGTCCGGTTTTGCGATGCTGGTGCTGGTCTATTACCTTGGGGCGGATCTGTATCTGGTGGACCCAAGCGTTCTGGACCTGCCGATCTGGGCCGCGATCCTGATTTCGCTGGGGTCGCTGTCGATCGGGTGGCTGATCTATGACGCCCTGTGCAAATCGCCCATCGGCAACGACAACACGCGATTGATGGTGTTGCTTTACATCGTGTTGGTCGCGATGGCGTGGGGATATACCCAAGTGTTCTCGGGCCGCGCGGCGTTGCTGCATCTGGGGGCGTTCACGGCGACGATCATGTCGGCGAACGTGTTCCTGATCATCATCCCGAACCAAAAGGTGGTTGTGGCCGACCTGCGCGCCGGTCGTGCGCCCGATCCGAAATACGGCAAAATCGCCAAGCAACGGTCGACCCATAACAACTATCTGACCCTGCCGGTGCTGTTCCTGATGCTCAGCAACCACTATCCGCTGGCCTTTGCGTCGGACTACAACTGGCTGATCGCCAGCCTTGTGTTCCTGATGGGCGTCACCATCCGGCACTATTTCAACACGATCCATGCTCGCAAAGGGAACCCGCGTTGGACATGGGCGGCCACGGCGGCGATTTTCGCGGTGATTGTGGTTCTGTCCCTGCTGCCGCTCTATTCCGACGATGACTATGCCGAAGAGGCCGCCCTGTCCGGCGCGGCCGAGAAATTCGCCGCGTCCGAGCATTTTGAGGACGTCTATTACATCGTCGCGGGCCGGTGTTCGATGTGCCACGGCCAATATCCCGGTTGGGACGGGATCGTCTCCGCGCCGCGCGGCGTGATGCTTGAGACCGAGGCCGATATAGCCCGTCACGCGCGCCAGATTTTCCTACAGGCGGG
>PALT01000041.1 GCA_002706605.1 Rhodovulum sp.
ACCTTTGTGAACGGGACGACAGCTGCGACCAGCATGTCATGCAACTCAGACAAAGGGAGAAGTGCGGTGGCCGCGACGGAAGGTGAGTGAACAGCTGACAGAGATGCTGCGGGGGGCGGTGTCTTCTCTGTCTTCTTGCACCGATCCGGACCCGGGCGAGTCAGAGCTTTGCCTGACCCTGGCTCACGTGCCGCAACGGCTGGTTTCCGTAGCAAGGCGATGTGTGTTGTCTGGCAGGCCAGCAACTAGGAGACCCTCGAAGCAGCCACACCCTGCATAGCTCACACGGATTTCGAACGGACCCTCTACGGCAGCCCGATAACCTGCGATCCGCGCATCAAGACCATCACCAGCCCTCTGCCAGCTGCGGCCAATGCAATCCGGGAGTCGTCGAATTTCGTTTGCGACCCAGGATGACGGGGCGGGAGAGCATGTCCGGCAAAGCCAGGGACAACACTGGCCGAGACGCGAGATAAGAGATGACTGATGTCACGCGTCCGCCCCAGCGACCGTTACCGAATGGCCGAGATGAAGCGTTGCCACGACCATGCGACGGCTGGCCGGGCTGCCTCCGGAGGAGACTGCACGGCCAGCGGCACGTCGCAGGGAGAGGCGGCGTTTCAGCTCGGGGAGGTCGGCTGCCTGCAGCCGACCGAGTAGGGCGCGGTCCTGACCAAAGGGCAGGAGGGGCCAAGATCATCGAGAGGAGGCAACAGGAGCGGAAAAAGCATCCGCACTTCAATACGGAACCGGAAATTGGCCTTCAGCAAGCGCCTAGCACATGATTGCGGCTCGGCCGAAACCGGTGCCCGAAGCCAGATTCGATTGAGACAAACACGGATTCAGAGAGACCATCCGCCGATTCAAGGACAAAGTTCTTGCAAAATTTTTCCAAATAAGCGATAAATATCAGCATAATCCCGATACCCCCTCCTGGATGGCGATATGGAACACTTTTCAGTCATACAAAGCATCATTCGCGCCGGCCTATCGGGCGACTCTGGAGCGTTTGACAAGCAGGTTGTTCGCCTGCGCACTCGCCTAGAAAAAGCTGGCGCGACTAAAGAGGCTGCAACGATTGAACGGCTTCTGAAAGCTGCGACCGAAACAAAGGACATCAAGCCAAGCCGTGTTGAAGTGTCACGCGCGCGCATCTCCGGAGAGGTCCTCACACCAGACACAAACCCTCCAATTGATCGAGAGACCGGGGCCTCCTTGTGTCAAGTTCACTTTCCAACAGGCGAGCGGAACGTGCCTGTTTACGAAGGCCGTGTCTTCGAGACGGTCGCGGGCCTATTAGAAGAATGGTCAAGTGCGGATGCCTTGCGTAACGTCGGCGTTGAACCTACGCGTTCGCTGTTAATTTTTGGCCCCCCTGGATCGGGTAAGACGCTGACAGCAACGTACATCGCAGAGCAGCTGGGGCTGCCGCTTGTGACCGCAAAGATCGATGGGCTCATATCGTCTTTCTTGGGCACAACGGCACGAAATATCGCCAATCTCTTCGATTTTGCAAACCGCTACTCGTGCGTGTTGCTGCTCGACGAGTTCGACGCCTTGGCCAAAGTACGAGATGACCCCCAAGAGGTTGGGGAGATAAAGCGTGTCGTCAACTCTCTGCTGCAAAACCTTGACCATCGCCGCGCCTTTGGCGTGACTATTGCAATCACCAATCACGACCGATTGCTCGATCCGGCAGTATGGCGACGTTTCGAAACCCACATACATATCGGTGAACCGGGCACTCAAGCACGAACAAAAATGATCGAGCGTTTTCTTGCGCCACTGAAGCCAGAGCCGCCAATTTTCAGCATTATCGCTTACTGCCTAGAGGGTCACTCAGGTGCAGATCTCGAACGCATCTGCGTGTCCTTGAAGCGTTCGCTGGCACTCAGTGGAGAAAGCCATGATGGGCCGGGACTCTTTCATGCCTTGAGCGCGGTGCTCAGCAGACTTCCGTCACAGGATCACGCCCCCGCGCGAATTCTTGCAAGCGACCCAGAAGCTTTTATCAGCCTGATAGCAAACGATCTGGATTTCCCACTGAAACAAGCCGAAATTGGTCAGGCCACTGGATATGGACAGTCGCGCGTCAGTGACATCAAAAAGTCAAAGCGGCATCTGACGTTGATGGAGGCTGCACGTGCCTAACAATCCAGTTCAGATCATACTCAATCACTCGGACTTCCTTCGTGCGCCAGACCCTATGCAGGGTGGCGGCAACAAGGATTTCTTCGCTGACGCTGATGCTGCTTTTGACGCACATAAGCGTTCGCTGATGGCCGCTATCGATCGGATCATCACACACATCACAGCAAGTCCGTACGGACCGGCTGCTTATCTCAGAGTGCGCATGCGCAACGAGGCACTAGCCAAATCCTACCGCCCTGTTCGGTATCTTTTTCAGGCAGACCAGTTTCCATGTGTGGGCGCAGAGGCAGTCGGTACTATCTTCTTTCGCGCACCCCTAATCTATCTAGAAGGGCTGCGCCGAAGAGTCGAAGCGGCAGAGTACACAGTCGCGACAAACATCTCCAGGAATACTGGCAAACCCTACAAGGCTCCTACTCCAGCCCGGGCAGAGGTCGGCGCAATCGAGTCCATCGAAATCGCGCCGCCTTCCAGCAAGCGCAACTTCTCGACAGCCGTCGCCATGCAATTATTCGAGGACCCTAGGACCGTATCGGGCTACCACATCGAGCTGTTCGAAACCCCGGGCGAAAGTGTTATCGCTGACGATCCACTCGGCAGATTTGCACTCCGCAATTCACTACAAGAATTGCTGCTCGGGCTGGGAGCCGGAGCGCGTACGTTCTTTGCAAGTGAAATCGGCCGAACGCCCGTTCTGGAGTTCCAACTGACAAGCAGCGCATCGAAGGCGCTAGTTGACAACAGGCTCGGCCTCGCTCGCCGGGATGTGACGGAAGTGACAACGTCCGCGCCAGTAGACCAAAATGCTGATCGGCATGAACAGGCGCTAAACAAGCTCGCTGATCACCCGCTGGTACGATCCATCCAACCCCCTGTGCAACTTCAATTGACTGATGACAAGAGCTTAAGGTCCGACGCTGGCCCGTTGGAAACGTCTGGTCTGCCAGTGGCACTGCCTCAACCGTCACAGAACGCGACTTACCCCATTGTTGGCGTCATCGACTCCGGTGTGTCAGACGTCCTAGCTCCTTGGGTGAAGGGTCGTTTCGACTTCCTTGATCCATCCGAATACGATCCAGCGCATGGCACCGGGGTCGCTGGATTGATCACAGCAGGCCAGTCAACCAACTCACCGGTTGTGACACCTGAGCCTAATGGCTGTGAGATTTACGATGCACCCCTCTACCCCGTTGGTCCCTTCATGGATCAATATGCGAATGGCTTCATGGATTTCCTTGAAGAGCTAGAGCAGGCTGTCGCTGAAGCTCGCGAAGAATACGGCGTGCGCATTTTCAATCTTTCAATCAACGCTATCTCTGATGTGGAGCGACACCGTTACAGCATTTATGCTGCGCGCTTAGACCAAATTGCTGATACTTATGGCGTCATCTTCGTCAATTCTTCAGGTAATTTGTCGCCGGGACAAGCCCGGGCACCTTGGCAGAAGAAGCCGATTGACGTGGTTCGCTATTTTGCAAACCGCACTGAACCTGACACGATCCTTAAACCTTCAGAAAGTGTCCGCTCAATATCTGTCGGCGCTCTAAATCCTCCGAATACGAGCCAGATCGCCGGTGCTCCCACGGTCTATTCAACGCGGGGTCCTGGTCTTCAAGTTGGCGTGAAGCCGGACGTAGCAGCATTTGGAGGAACGGGCGGAGCTGGCGCGGGAAAACCTACAGGTCTGACTTCCATCACACCAAGTGGTGCCAAACAGGATGTGATTGGCACGAGCTACGCCGCCCCGCTCGTGGCACGTACGCTCGCCGGTTTGGACGTTTCAACGCAAGGAGGGCTTCAGGTCGAAGCGCTCCGGGCAATGCTCTTGCATCACACGGAAATGCCCGACCCCTTAATAAAACGTGGCCTCAAGGATCTCGGTCGTCAATTTGCAGGCTATGGTCAACCTGTTTCTGTGCTTGATATGCTTGAGACCGATGACCATCAGGTCACAATGCTGTTCCAAAGTCGATTGACTGTCGGAGAGCGCAAGCCCGCCATCCTAAGATTCCCCTTTGACTGGCCCCGCAGCTTGGTGAACCCTGATGGTTCGTGTTCAGGGTTGGCGAAAATGACTCTTGTCTATTCGCCACCGCTCGACCCGGCGTTTGGCGCGGAATTCGTTCGCGTGAACCTAGAGGCCAGCCTGCGCCAACGCCAACCACTCACCAAAAAGGACGGATCGCACAGCTTCACAAACCAAATTGCTTCTCGATACTTACCCAAAACCGCTGGGCTGGGTGTGCCAGAGAAGGCCTTGATAGATCATGGCCTGAAATGGTGGCCATCAAAGCAGTACCAGTCGACATTTACCGACAAAGGTGAATACTCGAACTGGCGGCTAGAAGTTTCCAGTCTTGTGCGTGCAGAAGCGACTTTTCCTGTCGAAGGCGTGCCTTTCGCGGTGCTACTGACAATCGAGGACCCCGGAAAAAGTAAGCCCATCTTCAGCGAGATGCGATTGGCCCTTCAGTCAAGCAATGCAATTGCACAAGACATCCGCACCGCTACGCGCGTGCGCCCGCGAGGGTGACTGGGTAGCACGAGCCGATAGGGCCAAATTGAAAGGGGGCCTGATCATGGACATTGTTGGAAAGAATGACCCGAGATTGAAGCAGGTCTGGAAGCAAGATAGCATCCCGGTTGTGCTTCGGCGCGTCGGCAAGGGTGAGCGATTGCGGGTGCGGCTTCCATTTGCGGTCGATAATGCAAACTGGTTGCGCGGCGGCAAGCACACGCGGCCGGCATGGCAAACGGATATCAAGTGCTGGGAAATCCCGAAGGCCTGGTTCAATGATTTTGTGAATCGAGCACTCGTTCGGTTTGGGCGTCTCTATGTAATTCAACCCTATCGAGAACAAGAGAAGTGTTCACCATCCTGTCTAAATGCACAGGGGCATGAATGCGAATGCTCCTGCATGGGCGAAAACCACGGCGCCGGAAATGATGGCAGCTGGTTCGAAGTCACCGAAGCATTTGCTTCACGATGGGGAAAGCACGAACTGGCTTGCAGACTGATGGTGGCTCTATGAAGAGCATGCACCCATGCCGAAGCTCCCTATCACTTGGAAGACAGGATAACCATGCCCAGAAAACAATTCACCCAAGAGCAGCTGCAGGCAATCGCAGATGCCCTCGGCGACACCACGGAGGGTTTGACGGGATCCGAAATCGCCCATTTGCTTCGAAGCGCCAGAATGGCTGACCGCGATCCGACCCTGACGAAACGTCATAGGCTCTACAACGCATTTGTTACCCACCAGAATAGGAGCCAAGACCGAACCAATATTCTGGCATTCATACGCAAGTCGATGAAGCCCGCCAATTATGTCCGCGAGCCTCATAGATTTGAGCCGATGAGGCTCAACCTAAACCGAGCTTTGGCATTCGCCGGCATGCAGGTGGATGCAAGTGGCGTGCTTTCTTCTGTGGGTGTTGCTTCTACTCTTTCAGAGGCAGAACGTCGGGCTCGCGACCTCCGTGCCGATTTGCACTCTCGCGGTGTCCACGCAGACGTCCTGCGTTTCTGCCGCGCGGAGCTGATCGCCGACAATTATTTTCATGCAGTGCTGGAAGCGGTCAAGAGCGTTGCCGACAAACTCCGCACCATGAGCGGACAAACCATGGATGGCGCCGCCCTTGTCGACGCCACGCTGTCGGGGTCTAGCCCGGTTTTGGCAATAAATGGGCTCGCTACGAAAAGCGAGCAAGATGAACAGAAGGGGTTTGCAAACCTTCTAAAAGGCACATTTGGCATGTTTCGCAACCCGACAGCGCATGAGGCTCGGATAAACTGGGACATGAAGAAGGAGGATGCGGAAGATTTGATGTCGCTTCTGTCTTTAATGCACCGGCGACTGGATTCAGCAAGGCAGCTAAGAAGCTGATCCTTGAACGGCGTTACTTTGAAGGAAGTGAAATGAGCAAGACACTTGAAGTTTTTCGCGATCTCTATCTCCGCGGCCCCCAGGAGAAGCGCAAAGACCTGCGTGCGGCGCTGATGAACGCCGCCGGTGGCCGATGGAGGGTCGATCTAGAACGTTCGGAAGAAGTTGCGAAAGGCGCGATCACAACAGATGATGTGCTCTTGTTCCGAACACAAGCGACCGAGGCCTATCCAGAAGCCGGTCTCACCCTTTGGGAACATGAGGACGGCTATTATGTGCCGAACATCGTTCCTTTGGAAACCGGTCAACTGACGCACGCGCAATACAACGCGATCTTGGAAGACTTCATCAAGGAAATCGCCTCAGATACTGCACCTCAGATTGGTTTCATCATATCGACAACACACGGTCACCAAACCATTGAAGACTGGGTGCCTGAGGATGCTGCAGAAAAACTGCGCCGGTTTTCAGGGGCTGCAAATAAGTCAACAGGCGCGAGTCATCCCTCTGACGAGAAGCGCTGGTTCGACTTTATCGTATCGGTACATCGATCAGGCGCGTACCTCGATGCTGACCGGCTGGCGCGGTGGCTCTACGAAGTGGATGGCTGGGACGAAGAATCTGCGCATAGCCTTGCAGCCCGTTTCGAAGGAGCTGTGGCGCTGCTCAAGTTCTATGATGAAAATTGAGCTTGGCAATGGATACTGCTGCGGTTGCCGATCTAGCTAAACCAATTCTCTGCGTGGACACTTGTTCGCTTCTGGACATCATGCGCGATCCGACGCGAGAAACAGCGCGTGCCCATGAGCGGCAGGCTGAGATTGACGTTGTCGAGTTAGCAGAGGCGGGTGAACTCGTGCTCCTAATGGCCCAACAAGTCGAGACAGAGTTTCACGCACACGATCAAGGAGTTCAAGACGAGGCGAGAACCAAGCTCAGAAAACTATCCGAGCAGGTCGCCCGGGTAAACGATATCACCGCCATCTTTGGTTCATCGCAAGTTCTAGAAACGGAGCATTTCGAAGGTTGCGTTCCCAAGGCTCGAGCTGTGGTACAAAGATGGCTGGATCAGCTCCATACGATAGCGCCCGGCGCCGATATCCACAGCAGGGCTTTCGCCAGAGTCAACGCAAACCGGGCGCCAGCAAAACGAGGAAAAGAGTCTTCGAAGGACTGCTTGGTGTACGAGACATATCTTGAAGCAGTCGCCAAAATTCGTGCTGCCGGATCAGCCTCGAAGATCGTCTTCGTTTCTTCAAACACAGCTGACTACTGCGAAAACCGAAGTATCGTCAAAAGCGAAATCGCATCTGAGTTCGGCGCTCTGTCAATCGAGTATGCTCCAAACATGGCTGCTGCAAAATATGCACTGGGCTTCACCACTCAGAGCACATTCGGATTGCCATAGCCCGACGTAACAAGCGAGCTTGTTTGTCCAAGAGAATGCCGAACGGCTTGAGGCATTCTTTAATGTTCCGAGGTCTACAGCATTTTTCCTTGGACCGCTTAGCGTGTCCGATAGGGCTTAAAGTCGGCCACAATCGCCGACAGTACTGGATGCCTCTGCTATGACAACTACCGGTCGTCTCCTCACAGGAACGACTGGTACTCGTCCATGAAAGTTGCAACCTGCAGCAGGCCCTGGGCTTCGGACTTGTGAATCAAAGCCGCAACATCGAGCGCCGGATTCTTGAAACGCTCGCGCATGCGGCGCAGGGCAAGAATGGCCTCCGAGGGATCCAGCTCGATTGTATCGGCGATGAAGTCGTCGGCGGAAATCGCCTGGATGGCGTGCGGGTCCAGAACCGCGGAAGGAAAGTCGGCAAGATTGTCCGTCACGATGACTGAAGCAGACGTCGCGATGGCAGCTGCCAGTACGTGATTGTCGTTGGGGTCGGGCAACGCGAGCTTGTCTTCAAACATCTCATAACCAGTCACCAGAGCTTCAGGGAATGCTGCTTCAATTGCCGCCCTTTGCCGGGAACCATCGGTTTCGCCCTTGGTGATCTGGGAGATCGCTTTCTGGGTCTCGTCAAGAATGCGACTGCTCCACCGAGGCCGGAACAAGCCGGCCTCGGCCAGGCTCAGTAGCATGTTTCTGCGAAGTGCGCCGCCCAGGACGCAAGCATCGAGGAGAGCCGTGAACCGATCAGCGTATCGGCTCATACAAGACCTTCTTCCGCATCCATTGCAGCAAGGTCACTCAAAGCATCAGAGCGAGACGCGTCACGCTTCTCCTTGTAGGCAAACAGATCGTCGGCACGAACACGGCGATGACGGCCGGTCTTCGCAAACGGAATCTCGCCTTCCTCGAGAAGCTTTACCAGGAACGGGCGGGACACATTGAGAAGGTCCGCTGCCTGCTGCGTGGTCAACTCTGACTCGACGGGGATCATCCGAAACCCGCGACCGCTCGACACAAGCCGCAGCACTTCGAGTAGCGAAGCCGTCAAGGCCGGCGCAAGCGTCACGGTGCGAACTTCGCCGCCTTCCAGGGCGAGCGACAGCTTTGTCGGTTCGCCTTCCTTGATCTGGGAGGCGACAATCGTTCTGAGTTGTTCGGCGTTCTTGATCTCTACCTCGTCGGGCAAACGATCAAAGAACGCCTCTTTTCTGAGGGCGTTCATCTTCTCTCTCCGGTTCTCTCGTCTCGCGTTGGATATAGGCTATCCCTCATTCGAAACAATCGCAACACTCGAAATATTCGAAATTCGTTTAGATCGTGTAAACGGGTCACAGCATGCGAACACCGCATCGCTCTTACAGCGAAGCGACCAACACAGCATTCACCAGTTGCTCCAAGTCGGGAAGTTCGCGAAGGTCTTCCAGCCCAAAACAGACGAAGAACTGCTCGCGGGCGTACGCGACGGCATATTCTCGACCAGAATCGAGCAAGTGGACGTCTTCACAGGGATGCAACGATTATCACATTGAAATTGTGAGTATTTCTGGCTCTCCGCATGAATCGTTGCACTGCAGATGAAACGATAGGCAGAACGACAGAGTTTGCGTCAGGCATTGGTAATGGAGATCGGCATCGCGTTACCCAAAATCAACTTGTGGCGCTTGGTCGACAACCCCCGCATCCTCCAACTGCTCCCGATCGGGAAGATCGCGCAGGCTCTCCAACCCGAAGGAAACTAGGAACTGCTCCGTGGTGACGAAGGTATAGGGAGCGCCGCGCCGAGGCGACCTTGGCCCGGTCCCGATCAAGTCGCGCGCATGCAGCCGCCAGATCAGATCACGGCTGATCTCCTTGCCGAAGATGTCCTTCAGCCCGTCGCGCGTAATCGGTTGATGGTAGGCGATAGCGGCCAGAACCGCGACATCGAATTCACTCAAGTCCAGCAGTTGGTCCCCGACATCCGCCGCAGCGCGGATCGCGGGGGCATAGACGGATCGGGTCCGGAACATCCAGCCGCCGGCGACCTGGGCGATCTCGAAGGCCCGCCCCTCCAGATCGGCGGCAAGGTCCTCGACCAGCAGGTCGACCGATGCCCCCTGCCCCACCACCCGAGCCAGGTCTTCACGCCGCACCGGCGAGGCAGAGGAAAACAGCACCGCCTCAATCCGGCGCATCCATTCCCGCCAGCGCAGCTCCGGCGGCAGGTCGGCCAACTCGCGATCCAGTTCGGGGTCAGAGCGATCCTTTGCCATCGCTACACCCCGTAGAGTCGGAAGGTATCGCGCCCGGTCAGCTCGCGCACCGCGCCGAGGTCGACCAGTCGGTCGCAGAGCCTCCGCGCGGCGCGATCCGGCATAGGCAAGGCCGACGGCGCCACAGCGTCCCGGGTCAGGAACATCTCGACCGCGTCGCCCGCCCCCTTGGCCCGCAGCTTAGGTACGACTGACTTGAGATGCGCTGCCCGACGCGCGAGGTCGGCGGAGAGACGCACGGCCTCGACCGCCGATGAGACGAGCGCCCGATGGCAGGCGAGTCTCAAATCGTCCCGCTGCTTGCGCAAGTCAGCGCGTTTTAGGCCCGCGGCCAGTAGCGGCACAGGATACTCCCAGCCAAGCGCCTGAGCCAAAGCCGCGACGGCGAGAACGAGCGCGGTCACTTCGTTGCGCGGCGCCTCACGCAATACCGCCTCCAAAACCATCGCGGCCCGGGTCACCGGCGCTCCTTTCCCTGCATCGAGCCACGTCGCGATCTGGCCCGGCTCGAAGGCCGGCAAGGCTCGACCCAGAGCCTTGATCGATACCGGCCGCTCCGCCGCACGCCGCCACGCGATGTAGGTTTCACCGGCCGGTCCCGGTAGATCGCCGGGACGCAGGAGGTGCACCCCGTCGCGCAACTCCCCTGCCCTCTCTGGTCGGCCAGAGAACGCGACACAAGCCTCGGCCGCGCGCAGCGCTAGACGGTCCCGCAACAAGGTTTGGGGCACCTCCGCGCGTCCCAACACAAGATGCAGGTGGTTCAGCGCCGCGCCCGACAAAAACGCAACATCTTCAAGGGCTTCAGCGCGCACAGAGGTGACCCAGCCGGGCATCCGGGGTAGTGTATCCAGGTCGCTGATATGATCCGGTCGGGCAAATGTCATGCTCTGAGCCTACACATGCGCGGCGCTTTCTGCCAGAAAATTGCACAGTAACCGCCTCACCCTGGCGGTCCACGTCATGTCCAATAAATTTGCATTATCGGACCTCAAAAGATATGCTCAGCGACATGTCAAAAATGAATGAGAAATCGATCTCAGACGCACCAATCGGGTCTTCCATCAACGAAGACGACGCGAGAGACCCGACATCCAGCGAGGCTCTGACCCTGCCCTCCCATGTGGCCGGCTCAGGTACGCTGGATCGACTGGCCGAGAACGCACGTGATTACGCCAAGGCCTCGACCGCCGAAAACACCAACAAGGCCTACGCCGCCGACTGGAAGCACTTTGCGCGTTGGTGCAGATTGAAAGGCGCGGAGCCCCTACCCCCGTCTCCAGAGATGATTGGTCTCTATCTGACGGACCTGGCCGCGCCGACCAATGGGTCCCCTGCCCTCTCGGTGAGCACCTTAGATCGCCGCCTTTCTGGGCTTGCCTGGAACTACGCGCAACGTGGGTTCGCGCTGGACCGCAAGGATCGCCACATCGCCACCGTCCTGGCCGGCATCAAGCGCAAACATGCGCGGCCACCGGTACAGAAAGAAGCGATCCTGCCGGAAGACATCCTCGCAATGGTGGCCACCCTGCCCTACGACCTGCGCGGCCTGCGTGACCGAGCCATCCTGCTCTTGGGATATGCTGGCGGGTTGCGCCGTTCTGAAATCATCAGCCTCGATGTCGGTAAAGACGATACGCATGATTCAGGCGGTTGGATCGAGATCCTCGGTGACGGTGCTGTGCTGACTCTGAATGCCAAAGCCGGTTGGCGCGAGGTGGAGATTGGCCGCGGTTCTTCGAACCAAACCTGCCCCGTTCATGCGCTGGAACAATGGCTGCATTTCGCGAAGATCGACTTCGGACCGGTCTTCGTCCGCACATCCCGCGACGGAAAGAAGGCCTTGGAAAAACGCCTCAACGACAAGCATGTCGCCCGCCTCATCAAATCCACCGTCCTGAAATCCGGCATTCGCGCCGAGCTGCCGGAAAAAGACCGCTTAGCGCTGTTTTCAGGCCATTCCTTGCGCGCCGGTCTCGCCAGCAGCGCGGAAGTCGACGAACGCTATGTCCAGAAGCAGCTCGGACACGCATCGGCCGAGATGACCCGCCGGTATCAACGCCGTCGCGACAGATTCCGGGTGAACCTGACCAAGGCCGCGGGGCTTTGATCCGCTGCCCCATTACGCCGCCTGCCCGCTGAGCCTACCGTAGAAGCTACGCTCGAGGTGCAACTCCCCTGCCCCGGCCTTCTGGACAATACCACGGAGATAGCCGCCCGGAGACGCGACTTCGCCGGCGCAATGCTTATCGAAGGTCAGAACCAGCGCGGCGGTTGCAATTTGAGGCCCAAGACGAACCTGCGCGAGGTTCCAGGCATGCTCCGAGACGCCAATCATTGGCCTCAACTGGCCAGCAACCCGGTGCAGATCGCCCCAATCTTTGAGATACCCGCCCATATTGCGCGCCCAGGACGCGAATTCGGGACAAGCCTGCATCACAGTCGGCAAATCAAGCGCTGCTCCACGTTTTTTGCGGGTCTCAGCAACCCACTCTTCCAACTCCCTATCAACCTGCTCTTCCGGTGGCGCATTTGGCACCACGCCCGCCGCTTGCTCAGTTTCTGAGCGATTACAGGTTACAGGATTTAGTTGGGTTGTAATTAGTATATGGGGGTCAGAAATGACCTCCCTGGGGTTCATTTTTTGAGTCTTTTCGAAGACTTGTGCCTTGGTTGCAGGCGTGTTTTCCACAGGTTGGACAGCCTCAGTTGCCTTAAGGTAAGCTGCCTCGACACGCTCCTGAAGCTCTTTGAACCAGGTCAAGAGCCGGACAAGCTGTTCGGAAGCTTCGTGGCGGCGCGGAAGCCGGTCCAAAAGCTCTTCGAAGAGCCCCGTGAACTGCGCCCAGGGCCCGCGCAGCGCGTTGCTGACGGCAGCCTCGATCCGCGCCCTGATCATCCGTCGTGCCACCGTGATCTGGCGCTTCAGGCGCTGACAGAGCTCACGTTCGGCCTGTAAATCGGCATGCAACTCCTCGAACTCCTCGACACGGGCCGACAGCGGCGACAGATCGAAGCCGTAGGCCTCGATAATGCGCCCATCGGCGTCCCTGCGCCCCCACCGCTTGCCGTTCGGGCTGTCCTGGAAGGAGATCACGCCGATCTCGGCCAGCCGTCGCGCATGGCGTTTGAGAGCCGAGAGCGAGAAGCCCGTCTGCTCCATCAGATAGGCGTTTGATGCCCAGACGATCGGGCGCTGCCCCTCCTCCCAGTCCTGGGCCTGAGTAAAGGCCCCGAGCGTGTCGAGGAGCATCATGTCTCCGGCCTTGAGGCCAATGTATGCACCGACCCGCTTTACGGCCACGAAGGCCCGCGTCTTGGGTACAGCTAACTGTTCACCGGCTTGGGCAAGCTGCTCTGCAATGCCAAGACCCGGTGTCGGCTTGCGCCAACCTGTATGTTTCATGCCTGTTTCTCACCTCCAGTTATG
>PALT01000042.1 GCA_002706605.1 Rhodovulum sp.
GCCTGAGCCTGAGCCTGAGCCTGAGCCTGAGCCTGAGCCTGAGCCTGAGCCTGAGCCTGAGCCTGAGCCTGAGCCTGAGCCTGAGCCTGAGAAAGCTATGGATTCGCGGCCCGCGCGCAAGCCTATTCAGATGCTGGATATGGCGGCGGTCTTTGCCGAGGTTTCAGCCATCATGGCCGAAGAGGAAGAGCGCGAGGGCGAGATTTTCGTCGACGGGCCGGACGCGCCTGCCAACGTGGCCGACAAGGTATAGGCCGGCGCGAATTACCCCCTAGGCGGGCAGGAACGACCCGTTTTGCGCGGCGATAAAGTCGTGCACGGTGCGGCCCGCTTGGGTCAGGGGCATGTCCTCATGGTGCAGCAAAAACCATTGCCGCACGAGGGGCAGCCCCGCCACCGGCAGTTCCACCAAGCGTCCGGCGGCCAGTTCATCGGTCACCGTATGACGTGAGATCAGCGCAAGCCCGAGCCCCGCCATCACCGCCTGTTTGATCGTCTCGTTCGAGCCCAGCTCAACCGTCTTATAGGGACGCCCCTGCCCCACGCGGTCCAGATAGCGCGCCATCAGGATACGGGTGCCCGAGCCCTCTTCGCGCGACAGGATGGTTTCATCCAGCAGATCATCGGTGGGCACCTCGGCCATTTGCGCCAGACGGTGTTCGGGCGGCGCGATCATGACATGGGGGTGCTGACCAAGAGGAACCGAGACGACCGGCGGCATCCGCGGCGGTCGGCCCATGATCGCCAGATCAAGCGCGCGGTTCTGCAACCACCCCAGAACCAGATCACGGTTGCCGACCTTCATCACCACCTCAATCCGTGGAAACGCCTTTTGCAGGCGCGCCACCAGACCGGGGGCGAAATATTTGCCCGTCGACACCACGCCCAGTACCACCTGACCCTCTTTGCCCTCGTTCAGGGCGCGCACATGCTGGGCACAGGACCCAAGGGTCGAATCGATGGCGCGCGCGGCCTCCAGAACTGTCTGCCCCTGAAGGGTCAATTTGGGCGACGCCCCGCTGCGATCCAGCAACTTGCAGTCGAAATTCTGCTCCAAAAGACGGAGCTGCGTATGTACGGCAGGGGGTGTCAGACCCAAAAGTTGGGCCGCCTGCGTTATCGAGCCGCAGTCTGTTACCGCAATCAAAGCGCGTAACTGTTTGAAAGATATAGCTGCGCTGTTTGCCATTTATTTTTATTTAATCGACATTACACCTTATTAAATTTCTTATTCCCTAAATTTTCGACAATTTCAATCCCGTAGCCCACCTCGGGCCACATGGGAGGAAAACATGAAAAGCTGCGTCACGATCGACAGATCGCCGCATATCCCGTCCGATCTGTCGGCGGTGATGGGGGCGCTTGCCGCCGTGGGGGCGGAACTGTCTCGCACTATTCAACGGGGGCCGCTGGGTGGATCGCTGGCCGATGAGGTTGGCACCAACACCGATGGCGACGGACAAAAGGCGCTGGACGTTCTGGCCGATGATGCCTTTGCCGCGAAACTGGGTCCTGCGGGGGTGCGCTTTTATGCCTCCGAAGAACAGGAAGACGTGGTTGAGCTGAACCCTGAGGGTGCGTTCGCTCTGGCCATTGATCCGCTGGACGGCTCGTCCAACATCGACGCCAACGTGTCGATCGGCACGATCTTTTCGATCTTTGACGCCAAGGACACCGGTCTGGCCAGCGTGCTGCGCCCAACGGACGAACAACGCGCAGGCGGCTATATCATCTATGGCCCGCAGACGATGATGATCGTCACCTTTGGCAACGGCGTGCAGGCATACCTATTGGACCCTGACACGCGGGAATGGACACTCACGGACGCCGAAATGCGCGTGCCGGAAACCTCGCGCGAGTTCGCGATCAACGCGTCGAACTATCGCCACTGGGACAAACCGGTCCGTGCCTATATCGACGACTGTCTGGCCGGTGCCGAGGGGCCGCGCGCACAGAATTTCAACATGCGCTGGGTGGCCTCTCTGGTCGCGGAAACCCACCGCATCCTAAGCCGCGGTGGCGTGTTCCTGTATCCGGGCGACGGGCGGGACGGCTATGAAAACGGGCGTTTGCGCATGATCTATGAATGCGCGCCCATCGCCTTTGTCATCACACAGGCCGGTGGCGGCGCGACGGACGGGTCCGACCCGATCCTTGGCCAGACCGCCCCTGCCCTGCATGCGCGCACGCCCTTTATTTTCGGGTCAACCCACAAGGTCGCACGCGTCGCCGCCTATTACGATCTACCCGAGCATGAGGTCTCGGCCCTGTTTGGAAATCGCGGATTATTCCGCGCCTGAGGAATTCGAAAAAATGAGCAAGAAACACCCCATCATCTCGGTGACGGGCTCGTCTGGTGCGGGCACCTCGACCGTAAAACACACATTTGACCAGATCTTTCGCCGCGAAGGCGTCAAGGCCGTGTCGATCGAGGGCGATGCCTTTCACCGCTATAACCGCGCCGACATGAAGGCCGAGCTTGAACGCCGGTATGCCGAGGGCGACCAGACCTTTAGCCACTTTAGCTATGAGGCCAATGAACTGGGTGAGCTAGAGCGCTTGTTCCGCGAATACGGCGAAACCGGTCAGGGCAAAACCCGCCATTACGTCCATGACGATGACGAGGCCCGCAAATACGGCGTCGCGCCGGGGCACTTCACCGGCTGGAGCGCATTTGATACCGACAGCGACCTGTTGTTCTACGAGGGCCTGCACGGCGCGGTGGTGAATGACGAGGTCAACATCGCCAAACATGCGGACCTGAAAATCGGGGTTGTTCCGGTCATAAACCTGGAATGGATCCAGAAAATCCACCGTGACCGCGCCAGCCGTGGCTATTCGACCGAGGCCGTCACCGACACGATCCTGCGCCGGATGCACGCCTATGTGCACTGCATCTGCCCGCAGTTCACCCAGACCGACATCAACTTTCAACGGGTGCCGGTGGTGGACACGTCCAACCCGCTGGTCGCGCGCTGGATCCCCACCCCAGACGAGAGCCTTGTGGTCATCCGCTTTGCCAACCCGCGCGGCATCGATTTTAGCTATCTGACCTCGATGATCCACGACAGCTGGATGAGCCGCGCCAATTCCATCGTCATTCCGGGCGGCAAGGCCGATCTGGCAATGCAACTGATCCTGACACCGATGATCGACCGTCTGGTGTCCGAAGCGCGCCGCGCCTGAGCCAAAGGGGACCGTCATGAAAGACCTGACCACCAGAACGGCCACTGAAATCCAGATGGCAAACGCCATCCGCGCCCTGACCATGGACGCGGTCGAGGCCGCCCAATCGGGCCACCCGGGCATGCCGATGGGCATGGCGGATGTGGCGGCGGTGCTGTTCAACCGCTTTGTCAACGTGGACCCGTCTGCGCCCAAATGGGCGGACCGCGACCGCTTTGTCCTCAGTGCGGGGCATGGGTCCATGCTGGTCTATGCGATCAACCATATGCTGGGCTATCGCGATATGGACATGGATCAGCTGCGCAATTTCCGCCAGTTCGGCGCGCGCACCGCTGGTCACCCCGAATACGGCCATGCCGACGGGATTGAGGTCACGACCGGTCCCCTTGGCCAAGGGATTTCCACCGCCGTCGGCATGGCCTTGGCCGAGCGGATGATGCAGGCGCGCTATGGCGACGATCTGGTCGATCACTATACCTATGTGATTGCCGGCGATGGCTGTTTGATGGAGGGGATCAGCCACGAAGCGATTGATTTCGCCGGGCATCTTGGCCTTGGCCGTCTGATCGTTCTGTGGGACGACAACCGCATCACCATCGACGGGGCAACCGATCTGTCGACCTCGATGGATCAAGGCGCGCGCTTTGCCGCCGCCGGTTGGCATGTGCTGTCCGTGGACGGGCACGATCACGACGCGGTCGGCGCGGCGATTGAAACCGCCCGTCAGGACCCCCGCCCCACATTGATCGCCTGTCGCACCGATATCGGCCACGGCGCGCCCAACAAACAGGGCACCTCGTCCGTTCACGGTGCCCCTTTGGGCGCAGATGAAATCGCGGCGGCCCGCGCCGCCCTGAACTGGCCCCATGCACCGTTTGAAATCCCCGCCGAGGTTTATCAGGCGTGGCACGATGTGGCCGAACGCGGCCATCAGGCGCGCACCGCATGGGATCAACGTCTGAAGTCCAGCGCCAAGCGCGCCCAGTTCGACGCCGCCCACGCGCCCGTCGATCCGGTAACCCTGCGCACGGCGGTGGCTGATTATGTGACGACCCTCTGTGCCCAGCGCCCCAAGGTCGCCACCCGCAAGGCCAGCGAAATGGCCCTGAACGTCCTGACCGAAATCGTGCCGGACATGATCGGCGGCTCGGCCGACCTGACGGGATCGAACAACACCCGCGCGGGCAGCATGACGCCCGTGTCGGCCACGGATTACGGCGCGAATTACGTCCACTACGGCATCCGCGAACACGGCATGGGCGCGGCGATGAACGGCATGGCCCTGCACGGCGGTTTGCGCCCCTATGGCGGCACGTTTCTGGTGTTCAGCGACTATTGCCGCCCCGCGATGCGCCTGTCCGCGCTGATGGGCGTGCCGGTGCCCTATGTCATGACGCATGACAGCATCGGTTTGGGCGAAGACGGCCCGACCCACCAGCCGGTCGAACATCTGGCCAGCCTGCGCGCCATGCCCAACATGTTGGTCATGCGCCCCTGCGACGCGGTTGAAACCGCTGAGGCCTGGGAGGTCGCGATGACCCAACCCGCACGGCCCAGCACCTTGGCCCTGTCGCGCCAGAACCTGCCGGTGCTGCGCGACGCGGGTGCGCCCAAGGACAACATGACCGCGCGTGGGGCCTATGTCCTGCGCGAGGCCGAAGGACCGCGCGACATCACCCTGATCGCCACCGGGTCCGAGGTCGAAATCGCCATCGACGCAGCCGAGGATCTGGCGGTCGAGGGCATCCAAGCGGCCGTGGTTTCGGCCCCCTGTTTCGAACTGTTCGCGGATCAAGACGCGGACTATCGCGCCAAGGTTCTGGGCACCGCCCCGCGTATCGGGGTTGAGGCCGCGATCCGGCAAGGCTGGGACGCGATGCTGCGCAGTGATGACACGTTCATCGGCATGACCGGTTTCGGGGCGTCGGCCCCTGCGGCGCAGCTCTATCAGCACTTTGGCATCACCTCTGCGGCCGTCATCAACGCGGCCCGCGCCTATCTGTCATAAGGACCTCCAGCATGACCATCAAAGTAGCGATCAACGGCTTTGGACGCATCGGACGCAATGTCCTGCGCGCCGTGATTGAAAGCGGACGAAACGACATTGAGGTCGTGGCGATCAACGACTCGGCCTCGGTCGAAACCAATGCCCACCTGTTGCGGTTCGATAGCGTTCACGGACGTTTCCCGAATGAAATCAAGGTTAAGGGCGACACTCTTGATGTGGGTCGCGGACCGATCTCGTTCACCTCGGACCGCGATCCGACCCGCCTGCCGTGGGACGGGATCGACGTGGCGCTGGAATGTACCGGCGCGTTCAACTCGCGTGACCGCGCGGCCCTGCATTTCGAGAACGGATCGCAACGCGTGTTGTGTTCGGCCCCCGCGACCAATGCGGACAAGACCATCGTGTTCGGTGTGAATGACGATGCCCTGACCCGTGATGATCTGGTCGTGTCGAACGCGTCCTGCACCACAAACTGTCTGTCGCCGGTGGCCAAGGTGTTGAACGACACCGTCGGGATCAAGCGCGGGTTCATGACCACGATCCACAGCTATACCAGCGACCAACCCACGCTGGACCGCAACCACACGGATCTCTACCGCGCACGTGCGGCGGCAGCCAGCATGATCCCCACCTCGACCGGCGCGGCCAAGGCCGTGGGCCTGGTCCTGCCCGAGTTGAACGGCAAGCTGGACGGCGTCGCGATCCGCGTCCCCACCCCCAACGTGTCCGTGGTTGACCTGACGTTCGAGGCAAACCGCGACACCACCGCTGAGGAAATCAACGAGGCCATGCGCGCCGCCGCCAATGGCTCGATGCGCGGGGTGCTGGGCTATACCGACGTGAAGAACGTCAGCTGTGATTTCAACCACGATCCGCATTCGTCGATCTTTCACTGTGATCAGACCAAGGTCATGGACGGCACCTTTGTGCGCGTCATGGCGTGGTACGACAACGAATGGGGTTTCTCGAACCGGATGGCGGACACCGCAGTGGCGATGGGGCGCTTTTTGCAATGAGCATCACCGCCATCACAGACATGGACGTCGCGGGCAAAACCCTTGTGGTGCGCGCCGACCTGAACGTCCCCCTGCAGGACGGCAAGGTCAGCGACGCCACCCGCATCACCCGCTTTGCCGCCGGTATGCTGCCGTTGCTGGAACGGGGGGCGCGTTTGGTCATCCTGTCGCATCTCGGCCGTCCCAAGGGCGAATTGAACCCCGCCTTTTCCCTGATCCAGGTGCGCGATGCCTTGGCCCAGGCCCTGGGCCGCGACGTGGCCTTTTGCGAGACCTCCGCCGGTCCGACCGCCGAACATGCCGCGCGAGCCCTTGCCGACGGTCAGGTGCTGTTGTGCGAAAACCTGCGCTTTGAACCGGGCGAGGAACGCAAAGACATGACCCTTGCGCGCCAACTGGCCGCGCTTGGCGATATCTATGTGAACGACGCGTTTTCCTGTGCCCACCGCGCCCATGCGTCCACGGCGGCGATTGCCACCCTGATGCCTGCGGTCGCCGGTCCCCTGTTGATCGAGGAACTAGAGGCCCTGCGCGCCGCTCTGGATGCGCCCAAACGCCCGTCCGTCGCCATTGTCGGCGGGGCCAAAGTGTCGACCAAGATCGCCGTTCTGGAGCATCTGGTGACACGTCTGCAGGGCGTGATCATCGGCGGCGGCATGGCGAACACGTTCCTTTACGCCAAGGGCGCGGCGATGGGCAAATCCCTGTGCGAGACCGATCAGATCGACACGGTGCACCGCATTCTGGATCTGGCCAAACAACACGGCTGTGCGGTCCACCTGCCCGATGACGTTGTGATCGCGCGCGAATTTGCCGCCGGTGCCGCGCATCAGGTTGTACCGTGGGACGCCTGCCCGCCGGACGCGATGATCTTGGACGCAGGTCCGAAATCCGTCGCGGGGTTCGAGGGCGTGATCGCAGGCGCGAAAACCGTGCTGTGGAACGGCCCGCTGGGCGCGTTCGAAATCCCGCCTTTTGACACCGGCACGGTGCGTCTTGCGCGCACAGCGGCCGAACTGACCCGCGCGGGTCTGTGCACCAGCGTTGCGGGCGGCGGGGACACCGTGGCCGCCCTGAACGCGGCCGGTGCCACCGAAAGTTTCTCGTATGTGTCCACCGCCGGTGGCGCATTTCTGGAATGGCTGGAGGGGCGTGTCCTCCCCGGTATCGCGGCGCTGGAACGCGCCCAAGAAGCCGCCTGAGGGAGGAAACCATGGCGCTTATCACCCTTCGTCAAATGCTGGATCACGCGGCCGAGCACGGCTATGGCGTGCCCGCGTTCAACATCAACAACATGGAACAGGGTCTGGCGATCATGGCCGCCGCCAAGGCGACCAATGCGCCCGTGATCCTGCAGGCCAGCCGCGGCGCGCGCTCTTATGCGGGCGACATCATGCTGCGCCATATGGTGACGGCCTTGGCCGAGATGAACCCCGATATTCCCGTCTGTCTGCATCAGGACCACGGCAATAACGAGGCGACCTGCCTGTCGGCGATCCGCCACGGGTTCACCAGCGTGATGATGGACGGCTCGCTTGAGGCCGACATGAAAACGCCCGCGTCCTATGATTATAACGTCGACATCACTGCCCGCGTGACCGAGGCCGCCCATGCCGTGGGTGCCAGTGTCGAGGGCGAGCTGGGCGTCTTGGGCAGCCTAGAGACCGGTGAGGCCGCAGCCGAGGACGGTTCGGGCGCCGAGGGCAAGCTCAGCCACGACCAGTTGCTGACCGATCCCGATCAGGCCGTCGATTTCGTCCTGCGCACCAAATGCGACGCGCTGGCCATTGCCTGTGGCACCAGCCACGGCGCGTATAAGTTCAGCCGCAAGCCCGATGGCGACATCCTGTCGATGGAGACCATCCGCGCGATCAACGAAAAGCTGCCCAACACGCACCTCGTCATGCATGGCAGCAGCAGCGTGCCCCAGTACCTGCAAGACCTGATCAACAGCTTTGGCGGCGCCATGCCCCAGACCTATGGCGTGCCCGTCGGCGAGATTGAGCGCGGCATCAAAATGGGCGTGCGCAAGGTCAATATCGACACCGATTGCCGCATGGCCATGACCGGTCAATTCCGCCGCATCGCGATGGAAAAACCCGACGAATTCGACCCGCGCAAGTTCCTGATCCCCGCGATGAGCGAGCTTGAAGATCTGTGCCGCGACCGTTTCGAACGCTTCGGCGCCGCCGGTCACGCCAGCAAGATCAAGGTCATCGCCATGGACGACATGGCCGCCCGCTATGCCAGCGGCGCACTGGACCCGCAAACCGATACCAAAGCCGCTGCCTGAGCAACCGCAGCGCAAGCCGACCTATAGGAGGAGAACCGGCATGAACGACCTGAGCAATCCCAAGGAAATCAAAGGGAAAGAACGCTACAAAGCCGGCGTTCTGAAATACGCCCAGATGGGGTACTGGGACGGGGATTATGAGCCCAAGGACACCGATGTCCTGGCCCTGTTCCGCATCACCCCCCAAGAGGGCGTGGACCCGATCGAGGCCGCCGCTGCTGTGGCTGGTGAAAGCTCGACCGCGACTTGGACCGTGGTCTGGACCGACCGTCTGACCGCCTGCGACAGCTACCGCGCAAAGGCCTATAAGGTTGAGCCGGTCCCGAACAACCCCGGTCAGTACTTTTGCTATGTGGCCTATGACCTGATCCTGTTCGAAGAGGGTTCGATCGCCAACCTGACCGCATCGATCATCGGCAACGTCTTCAGCTTTAAGCCGCTCAAAGCTGCCCGTCTGGAAGACATGCGTTTCCCCGTGGCCTATGTGAAAACCTTTGCAGGTCCGCCCACCGGCATGATCGTGGAACGCGAGCGTCTGGACAAGTTCGGCAAGCCCCTCTTGGGCGCAACGACCAAGCCGAAACTGGGTCTGTCGGGCAAGAACTACGGCCGTGTGGTCTATGAGGGCCTGAAGGGCGGTCTGGACTTTATGAAGGACGACGAGAACATCAACTCGCAGCCCTTTATGCACTGGCGTGACCGGTTCCTCTACTGCATGGAGGCCGTCAACAAGGCCAGCGCCGAAACCGGTGAGATCAAGGGGCACTACCTGAACATCACCGCCGGCACCATGGAAGAGATGTACGCCCGCGCCGAGTTCGCAAAACAGCTGGGCAGTGTCATCGTCATGGTCGACCTGATCGTCGGTTGGACCGCGATCCAGTCGATCAGCAAATGGTGCCGCGACAACAACATGATCCTGCACATGCACCGCGCAGGTCACGGCACCTATACCCGCCAGAAAAACCACGGCGTCAGCTTCCGCGTGATCGCGAAATGGCTGCGTCTGGCCGGTGTGGACCACCTGCACTGTGGCACCGCTGTGGGCAAGCTGGAAGGCGATCCGTTGACCGTTCAGGGCTATTACAACGTCTGCCGCGAGACCTATAACGAGATCGACCTGCCCCGTGGCATCTATTTCGAACAGGACTGGGCCGATCTGAACAAGGTCATGCCGGTGGCTTCGGGCGGTATTCACGCCGGTCAGATGCACCAGCTGCTGGACCTGTTCGGCGACGATGTGGTGTTGCAGTTCGGCGGTGGCACGATCGGTCACCCGATGGGCATTCAGGCCGGTGCGACCGCGAACCGTGTGGCGCTTGAGGCCATGGTTCTAGCCCGTAACGAGGGTCGCGACATCAAGAACGAGGGTCCCGAGATCCTGCGTGCCGCCGCCAAGTGGTGCAAACCGCTGGAGGCCGCGCTGGATACATGGGGCAACATCACCTTCAACTACACTTCGACCGACACGTCCGACTTCGTGCCGCTTGAAACCCCTGCGATGTAAGGAGACCAAAGATGCGTATCACTCAGGGATGCTTTTCGTTTCTGCCCGATCTGGACGACGCCCAGATCACGGCGCAGGTGGAATATTGTCTGCAGAATGAATGGGCAATCGGGATCGAATACACCGACGATCCCCACCCCCGGAACACCTATTGGGAAATGTGGGGCCATCCGATGTTCGATCTGCGCGACGCCAAGGGCGCGATGATGGAACTGGACGATTGCCGCAAGGTGCATGGCGACAAGTACATCCGCATCAACGCCTTCGAGGACGAGCGCGGCATTGAATCAGTGCAGATGTCCTTCATCGTGAACCGTCCCAAGGACGAGCCGAGCCTGAAGATGACCCGCGTGGATTACGTGGATCGGGCCCAGAAATACGCGTGGGACGTCGCGCGGTAACAAAACGGAGCCGGGGGGCCAGCCCCCCGGTCCCCCCGGAGTATTTCGGCCAAGATGAAAGGACAGGCGATGGGCGCGGATGGTGATGTGATGGAGACGGCGGCAGTTCCGGCAACGGTGGATTTGGCAGCCGAGTATCAGAGTTCGGGCGTTGCGGAGATTCTGGACGAGTTGGACCGGGAGTTGATCGGGCTTGAGCCGGTCAAGGAGCGCATTCGCGAGACGGCGGCGTTGTTGTTGGTGGATCGGGCACGGCGTCAGATGGGTCTGAGCCAAGAGACGCCAACGCTGCACATGAGTTTTAGCGGCAATCCGGGCACGGGGAAGACCACGGTTGCACTGAAGATGGCCGGGTTGCTGCATCGGTTGGGCTATGTGCGCAAGGGGCATCTGGTCAGTGTGACGCGCGATGATCTGGTGGGGCAATACATCGGGCACACCGCCCCCAAGACCAAGGACGTTTTGAAAAAGGCGATGGGCGGCGTGTTGTTCATCGACGAGGCCTATTACCTGTATCGTCCTGATAACGAACGTGATTACGGGCAGGAAGCGATTGAGATCCTGTTGCAGGTGATGGAGAACAACCGCGACGATCTGGTGGTCATCATGGCCGGATATGCCGACCGGATGGACAAGTTTTTCAGCGCGAACCCCGGGTTCCGGTCGCGGATCGCGCATCACATCGAGTTTCCCGATTATCGCGATGACGAGTTGTTGGAAATCTCGCGTCAGATGTTGGCGGATCAGAATTACCATCTGAGCGCAGAGGCCGAGGCGGCGTTGGACGAGTATATCGCGCTGCGCCGTGGGCAGCCGCACTTTGCCAATGCCCGCTCTTTGCGCAATGCGTTGGACCGTGCGCGCTTGCGTCAGGCGAACCGGCTGTTTACCAGTGCCTCAGGCCCGCTGGATGCGGTTGCGCTGAGCACGATTGAGGCCAGCGACATTCGGGCCAGCCGCGTATTCAAAGGGGGGTTGGATGTGGACCGCCCCACCCCGCAAGGAGACTGACCATGAGCTTTGACCGTTCCATCAAGATCGCGCCGTCGATCCTGTCTGCGGATTTTGCGAACTTTGGCCAAGAGATCGAGGCCATCGAGGCCGAGGGCTGTGATTGGGTGCATGTGGATGTGATGGACGGGCATTTCGTGCCGAACCTGACCTTTGGCCCGCCCCTGTGCGCAGCGATCCGCAAGCACATCAAGACCGTGATGGACGTGCATTTGATGATCGCGCCGGTGGACCCCTATATTCAGGCCTATGCCGATGCGGGTGCCGATGTGATCACCGCCCATGTCGAGGCGGGGCCGCACACGCATCGCACCATGCAGGCGATCCGCGCCGCAGGGTGCAAGGCGGGTCTGGCGTTGAACCCCGGCACGCCGGTTGAGAGCGTGAACTATCTTCTGGATATGGTCGATCTGATCTGTGTGATGACCGTAAACCCCGGTTTTGGCGGGCAAAAGTTCATCCACAGCCAGGTCGAAAAGGTTCGCAAGCTGCGCGCGATGATCGGTGATCGTCCGATCCATATCGAGATCGACGGCGGTGTGACGCCCGAGACCGCGCCGTTGGTGGCCGCGGCGGGGGCCGATGTTCTGGTCGCAGGTTCTGGCGTGTTCAAGGGTGGCTCGGTCCAGAACCCCGCGCCCTATGGCGAGAACATCCGCGCCATTCGTGCCGCGGCGGAAAACGCGGTGGGATGAATTTCATAGCGCATCATATTCATTTTTCTGTATGTATCTAGCAGACAGAACACGTGGAGGAGTGATGATGATGCGTTTTATGATGACAACGACACTGGGCGCGGCGGCGATTTTGGCCGCCCTGCCCGCACTGGCCAGCGAGGATATCGCGGACCAATACCCAGGCTCGGCCCTTTATTCTAAACCGGTTGAGGTGATCCCGAACGTGTTTTCGGCCATCGGGGCCACCGCACCGCCGGGTGAGGCCAACGCAGGCCATAACAACAACCTGTCCTTTGTGATCACCGGCGATGGGGTCGTTGTGGTGAATGCGGGGGCGAATAATGCGCTGGCCGCGGCGCTGCACGATGAAATCCGTGCGGTGACCGATCAACCCGTGCGCCTTGTGATCAATGAAAACGGTCAGGGGCACGCGATGCTGGGCAACGGCTATTGGGTGGATCAGGGCGTACCGGTTCTGGCCCATGTGGATGCGGCCGAGGAATTCGAGGCGCACGGCTACGAAATCCTGAGCGGTATGCAGAATTACGCCGGGCCCTATGCCGGTGATAGTCGTGCCCAAGGACCGACCGAAGTGTTCGAGGACCGCTATGACGTGCCCTTTGGCGATGTCGCGATTGAGGTGCTGCATCTGGGTCCGGCGCATAGTGCGGGGGATATCTCGGTCTGGTTGCCGGAACAGGGCTTGGTGATTGCGGGGGATATGGCGTTTCACGAACGCATGCTGCCGCTGTTTGCGGATACGGACACGTCCGACTGGATCGACACATGGGACAACGCGTTCGAACCCCTTGGCGCGACCTATGTCATTCCAGGGCACGGGCATCCGACGAATATGGATCAGGTCCGGCGGTTCACCCGCGATTATCTGGTCTATCTGCGCGACAAGATCGGCGCACATATCGAGGCGGGCGGCACGTTGACCGACGCCTATTACGTAGATCAAAGCCCCTATGCGCGGCTGGACACGTTCGAGGAACTGGCCACCAAAAACGCAGGCAGGGTGTTTGAAGAAATGGAATGGGAGTAAACCATGGCAGCCACACCGCCCGTCTGTGATTTCGGATGGACCGCACCGGATTTCGAACTGACCGCCACCGATGGACGCCGTCTGCGCCTGTCGGATGTGCGGGGCGAAAACGGGACCTTGGTCATGTTTATCTGCAATCACTGCCCCTATGTTCTAGCGGTTCTGGACCGCATGTTGCGCGATGCGCGTGACCTTATGGACCTAGGCGTGGGCGTTGTGGCGATTTGTTCGAACGACGCGGACGCCTATCCGGCGGACAGTTTTGACAAGATGGCCGAACTGGCCGCCGCGCATGATTTCCCCTTCGCCTATCTGCATGACGCGACCCAAGAGGTCGCCCGCGCCTATGGTGCCGTCTGCACGCCGGACTTCTTTGGCTTTAACAGCGATTTGGGCCTGCAATATCGCGGGCGACTGGATGCCTCGCGCAAGGAAACCGGCCCTGCGGATGTGCGCCGCGATCTTTATCTGGCGATGAAACAGGTGGCCGAAACCGGCCAAGGCCCCGCCGACCAAATCCCGTCTATGGGCTGTTCGATCAAATGGAAGGACGCAGCATGAGCGCAGTAATTTTCGACCTCGACGGCACGCTGATCGACAGCGCGCCCGACATCCGCGCCGCCGTCAACGCGATGCTGGCCGAACTGGATATGGCGCCGCTGGACCTACCGAAAATCGTGTCCTTTATCGGTAACGGCCTGCCCCGTCTGGTGGAACTGGTGATTGCCGATCAGGGCCTGTCGATGGACCAGCACGCGCACCTGACCGCCCGCGTTCTGGCGCATTACCACGCGGATGGCAGCGCCCTGACCAAACCCTATGACGGGGTGATGGACGTACTGACGGGGCTGCGCGCACAGGGGATCAAAATTGGCCTCTGCACCAACAAACCCTATAGCGCGACGATGGATGTGCTGAACGATCTGAACATGGGCGACATGTTCGACGTGATCGTGGGCGGTGATAGCCTGGCCGAACGCAAACCCCACCCCGCACCCTTGCAAAAGGTCATCGCCGATCTGGGCTGCACCGATGTGATCTATGTCGGCGATAGCGAGGTTGACGCCGCCACCGCCGAGGCCGCCAAGGTGCGCTTTGCCCTGTTCACCCAAGGCTATCGCAAGACGCCGGTCGATCTGTTGCCGCATGAGGTGACGTTTGACCATTTCGACGCCCTGCCCCGCCTGATCGCGGATATGCTGGGGGCCACGGCGGCATGACCCAGCCTGCGCTGATCTTTGACGTCGACGGCACCCTTGCCGAAACCGAAGAGGCCCACCGCGCCGCGTTCAACCGCGCCTTTGCCGAGGCCTGTCTGGACTGGCACTGGACGCGGGACATGTACCGCGATCTGCTGAACACCACGGGCGGGGTCGAACGCATGGGGGCCTATCGCGCGACCTTGGGCACCGAGGTGCCCAGCGACGCCACACTGCGCGACATTCACCGCGCGAAAACCGCGATCTATGGCGGGATGCTGGCCGGTGGGGCCGTCACCCTGCGCCCCGGCGTGCGCGAGATGATCGACGGGGCCCGTGCGCGCGGCGTTCCTTGCGCCGTCGCCACCACGACCAGCCGCCCGAACGTCGACGCCCTGACCCAATCGGCGTGGGGCGTTCCGGCGACCGACATCTTTGACGTCATCGCCACAGGCGAAGAGGTCGCCGCCAAGAAACCCGCGCCCGACCTGTTCCAACTGGCCCTGACGCGACTGGATGTGCCCGCCGATCAGGCGATTGCCTTCGAGGACAGTTTGAACGGCCTGCGCTCGGCCCAAGGGGCGGGATTGCGCGTGGTCGTGACGCCCGATTTCTACACCGAACATCAGGACCACAGCACCGCCGACTGGCTAGTGAACAGCCTGATGCCAGCCGATTTACCCGGTGATCTGGCGCATCTTATAGGTGTGAACGCACCCATTGAAATGCCGTCTTGATAAACATTCAAATTTTTATATATAAATAGTCCAACCCCTGACGCCTGATCCCCATGGGAGGACTTTATGGAAATCAAGCCGATCGCACCCAGCTTTGCCGCATCGCCCCAACTGTCCCCTGCGGACGTGGCGCGCGCGGCTGAGGCGGGCTATAAAACCATCATCTGCAACCGTCCTGACGGCGAGGCCGACGATCAACCCACAGCCGCCGAAATCTCGGCCGCGGCCCGCGCGGCGGGGGTGGATTTCCGCTATCTCCCGATCAAACCGGGTGTGGTGACGGACGACATCCTGACCGCGTTCGAGGACACGATCAAATCCTGCAAGGCCCCGATTTTGGCCTATTGCCGGACGGGGACGCGCTCGGCCACGCTCTGGGCGATGGCGCGCTCCAAACTGCTGTCGCCCGATGCGATTTTGGCGGCGACCGGTCAGGCGGGCTATGACCTTGGCGGCCTGCGCCCGCGGATGGAGGAACGGTTCGGCGTCGATACCGGTTCGATCAAACCCGAGAGCTTTGATCTGTTGATCGTGGGCGGCGGTGCCGGTGGGGTCGCGACGGCGGCTTCGGCCCTGAAACGGCGTCCCGATCTGCGCGTTGCGATCATCGAACCGCGCGAGGATCACTATTACCAACCCGGCTGGACCCTTGTGGGTGCGGGCGTGTTCAACCGCGCCCAGACCACCCGCAAAATGCATGAGGTCCTGCCCGACGGCGTCAAATGGATCCGTGGCGCGGTCGCGGGGTTCTATCCCGACCAAGATGAGGTCACGCTGGAAAACGGCGCGCGCTATGGCTATGGCGTGCTGGTCGTATCTCCGGGCCTGAAACTGAACTGGGAAGCGATCGAGGGCCTGCCCGAGACCCTCGGCAAAAACGGCGTGACATCGAATTACCGCTTCGATCTGGCCCCTTACACCTATGAACTGGTCCAAGCGACCCGCAAGGGCAAGGCGATCTTTACCCAACCGCCGATGCCGATCAAATGCGCGGGCGCACCGCAAAAGGCGATGTATCTGTCGTCCGATTATTGGCTGCGCACCGGTGTGTTGAAAGACATCGACGTCGATTTCTGCAACGCCGGTGGGGTTCTGTTCGGGGTGGCGGATTACGTCCCTGCCCTGATGGAATATGTGAAACGCTATGACGCGTCCCTGTCGTTCTTCCACAACCTGATCAAGGTCGATGGCGATAAGAAAATCGCGACGTTCGAGGTCACGGATGGCGACAGCAAAACCACCGTGGAAAAACCGTTCGACATGATGCATGTCTGCCCGCCGCAAACGGGTCTGGATTTCATCAAGGCCTCGCCCCTTGCCGATGCCGCCGGTTGGGTCGATGTCGATCAGCACAGCCTGCAGCACAAAAAATACGCCAACGTCTTTGGCCTTGGGGACGGGTGCAACACGCCCAACGCCAAAACCGCCGCCGCCGTACGCAAACAGGCCCCCGTCGTGGCCGTGAACGCGCTGGCCGTGATGGATGGCAAGGAACCGGTCGCGTCCTATGACGGCTATGGGTCCTGCCCGTTGACCGTTGAGCGCGGCAAAATCGTTCTGGCCGAGTTCGGTTATGGCGGCAAAATCATGCCCAGCCTGCCGACATGGATGCTGGACGGGATGAAGCCGACCCGCGCGGCGTGGTTCCTGAAGGAAAGGATGCTGCCCCCGATCTATTGGCAGGGCATGTTCCGTGGTCACGAATATCTGGCCCAGCCCGATATGACCTTTAAAAAGATCGCCGCCGAATAGGGCGCATCTGCCTGAACCGTGATCAAGGGCGTCCCCATGGGGCGCCCTTTCACGTGAACGTGGCGCAAAATCCCATGGCAATCGCTGTCGTCTGCCGCTAGCTTGGCCTGAACCAAGGCCAAACACTAGGAACACGACCGCCCATGGATATCCGGCCCATTACCCCAGATTTCGCCGCCTCGCCCCAGATTTCCGTTGCCGATGTGGCCACGGCCGCCGCGCAGGGCTATCGCACCCTGATCTGCAACCGCCCCGATGGCGAGGAACCCGGCCAACCCGATTGGGCCGCGATTGAGGCCGCCGCCAAGGCCGCAGGGATGGAGACGTTTTTCCTCCCCGTCAGCAACGCCGTCGGCCTGACCCTAGACACGGTCGAGGGGTTCGAGGCCGCCTTGGCAAACGCCCCCAAACCCGTTCTGGCCTATTGCCGCAGTGGCACGCGATCCACGATGGCATGGGGCGTGGCAAGCGCCGCGACGACCGACCCCGACACCTTGGTCGAGGCCGCGTCGAAATTCGGCTATGACCTGAACGGTCTGCGCCCCGCGATGGACAGCCGCCGCGCCTAATCCGGCCTCAGGCCACGCGCCGCCCTTGGGACCACGTTTCGCGCACCAAGGGCGCGCCATCCACACGCATCACACGGCACAGATCGGCGCGTTTGCCGATCTGTAGACGGCCGCGATCGCTGAGGCCAGCCGCATCAGCGGGGGCCGCCGTCACCGTCGCAATCCCGCGCGCCATATCGTCCCACAAATCGCCCAGCATCACCGCCGCCATCATCAGGGCCCCAGGCACATAATCCGACGACATGATGTCCAAAAGGTCCATCTCGGCCAGCGTGGACGCCGCGACGTTCCCGGAGTGCGAGCCGCCACGGATCAGGTTGGGCGCGCCCATCATCACCTTGATCCCGTTCAGGTGACAGGCCTCTGCGGCCTCAACCGTCGTCGGGAATTCGGCCAACTGGATGCCGTAACCGGCCGAGGTCGTGACATGTTCGACCGTGGTGTCATCGTGGCTGGCCAATACGGCACCGAACCGGCGGGCCTCGGCCACCGCTGCGGCCTCATGGTCATCGCCAAACCGTGCGCGTAGATCCATCAGGTTCGCCACATGCACCTCGAAATCGGCGGGGGTCATGTTCTGTTTGCCCATGACATATTGGGCCAGCTTGTCCAGATCGCGGAACTGACGCTGACCGGGGGTGTGGTCCATCAGGCTGACGATGCCGACGCGGTCCTCGGGGCCGAATTGTTCCAACTCGGCGATCAGGGTCTCGGAACACACCTCGGCGCGCAGGTGCAAGTAGTGGCTGATCCTGAGGGCCCCCTTGTCGCGCAGCGCCCAAAGCTCGGACGCCAGTTGCCGCGCATAGGCACCGTAGTTGCTTTTGCCCGTGGGGATCGACCCCACCCGCATCGCGTCAAACACCGTGGTGATCCCCGTTCCGGCCAGTTCGGCGTCATGGGCGATGATCGCGCTGGCATGGGGCCAATCGACCTTGGGGCGGGGTTGCATGTGGCGCTCAAGGTTGTCGGTGTGCAGCTCAATCAAGCCGGGCAGGATCATGTCCCCGCCGCAATCAACCGCGCCCGCAGGGGCACCCGCGCCCGCGTCGATGTCGGTGATGATCCCGTCCACAATTCGCAGCGATCCGGTGATCACCTCATCCGGCAGAACCAGACGCGCGTTGCTAAAAACTGTTTCACTCATGTGATGCTCCTTGTCGGGAACGGGCCGTTCATGGCAGGGCTGTCATACGACTGTTGCACCCCCGCATTAGGCCGTTGCCCATGACAGATTTCAAACGATATGCCGTGTATTTTGCGCCCCAACCGGGCGCGTTGTCGCAATTCGGTGCCGCGTGGCTGGGCTGGGATCCGGTGGCCGGTGGACCCGTCGATCCGCCCGAGGTCCGGGACCTGCCCGCGCCCGCGCATGAGCTGAGCGCGACGCCCCGCAAATACGGGATGCATGCCACGATCAAGGCGCCCTTTCGTCTGGCCGACGGTGTGACGCAGGATCAGTTGGACCGCGCCCTTGGCGATCTCTGTGCCACCCTGTCGCCGGTCGAAACCGACGGGATCGAGATTGCCCAGCTGGGCGGGTTTCTGGCCCTGATCCCCATGGGCGACACCCGCGATCTGAACGCGCTGGCCGGTCATGTGGTGGCCGCATTGGACAGCTATCGCGCGCCCCTGAGTGCCGCCGAAATCGCGCGCCGCAAACCCGAAACCCTGAGCACCCATCAACGCGCCCTGCTGGAGCGTTGGGGATACCCGTTCGTGATGGATGAATTCCGCTTTCACATCACCCTGACCGGACGCCTGACACCCGAAGACGCCCGCACCACGCGCACGGCCCTGTTGCCGGTCATGGGCGCGATGCTGCCCGCGCCGTTCGTGATCGACGCGCTGTGTCTGTTCGGAGAGGATCAGGACGGGATGTTCCATTATATCAGCCGTCACACCCTTGCCGGATAAAGCGCCGACAGGGCGGCGTCCACCGCCGCCTGAACGGTGCCGTTGTTGTCAATCCGAACCATGTTCACACCCGCAGGTATCGCGTAATCCGCCCGTTTCAGGCGGCGCGCGATGTCCTCGGCATCCTCACGCCCACGCTCGTTCAGACGCGCGGCCAGTACATCCGCATCCGCCGTCACGAACAGCGTTCGCATATCCGGATAGCGCGCCAAGGCGGTGGTCAAAATCCCCCGCGATCCGTTGAACATCACGTCCCGCCCCGCCGCCAGATGGCGATCAATCTCCACCGGAATGCCATATCGCAACCCGTGCGCGCCCCAGTGCAGGGCAAAGGCCCCTGCCGCCACGCGCGTGTCGAAGTCTGCCTCGGTGACGCCCTCGAAATCCTCGCCCCCTGCCTCGGACGGGCGGGTGATGACACGGCGCGCGCGGATCAGGTCGGGGCGCGCCGCACACAGGGCGTCGATCACCGTGTCCTTGCCCGCGCCCGACGGGCCGACCACAACGATCAGACGACCGGACATCAGTTCATCCCCGGTGTGAATGCGGTCACGTCGATTTCGCGATCACAGACGGCCGCGCGCGCCTCGGCGTCGTGGAAAATGCCGACGATGGCGGTGCCACGCGCCTTGGCCTCATGGATCAGATCCATCACCACCGCGCGGTTCATCGCATCAAGGCTGGCCGTTGGTTCATCCAGCAACAGTGCCGGAAAGGCATGGGCAAAGCCGCGCGCGATGTTGACGCGTTGTTGCTCGCCGCCCGAAAAGGTGGTGGGCGACAGCGACCACAGACGTTCGGGAATATTCAGCCGCGCCAGCAGATCGCGCGCGCGCGCCTCGGCCACGTCACGGGGCGTCCCGACCCGCAGCAACGGTTCCGCCACCACGTCCAGCGTCGGCACACGCGGCACGACGCGCAGGAACTGGCTGACATAGCCCAATGTATCGCGGCGCAGGTTCAGGATCTCGCGCGGCTCGGCGGTGACGACATCCACATCGCCGATCATGATCCGCCCGCCTTGGGTTAGGTAATTGCCGTAAATCATCCGCATCAGGGTGGATTTCCCCGCCCCCGACGCGCCCGACAGGGCCACGCATTCGCCCGGGTTCACCGTGAACCCCGCGCCCGACAGAACGGGGATTTCCGCGCTGCCCTGATTGTGCAGGGTAAAGGTCTTTTGCACATTTTCCAGATGGATCATCGAATTGCCCTCAAACCTGCAGAACCGAGCTGACCAGCAGCTGGGTATAGGCGTGCTGGGGATCGTCCAGCACCTGATCGGTCAGGCCGCTTTCGACCACGTGACCGGATTTCATAACCATCAGACGGTCCGCCAACAGACGCACAACCGCCAGATCATGGGTGACGATAATGGCGCTGAGGCCCATTTCCCGCACCAAACCGCGCAGCAGGTCCAGCAGGCGCGCCTGCACACTGACGTCCAGACCGCCGGTGGGTTCATCCATGAACACCAGACGCGGACCGGTCACCAGATTGCGCGCGATTTGCAAACGCTGCTGCATCCCGCCGGAAAAGGCGCTAGGGCGGTCATCCACACGGTCGGCGGTGATTTCCACGCGGTCCAGCCAGTCGATGGCCTGCGCGCGGATGTTGCCGTAATGGCGATCCCCGACCGCCATCAGGCGTTCACCGACGTTGCCCCCCGCACTAACGTTCATGCGCAGACCGTCGCGGGCGTGCTGATGCACAAAGGCCCAATCGGTGCGCGCCAGCAGACGGCGGCGCGGCTCGGACATGGTCAGCGTGTCGACCAGACCTTGATCGCGGGTGTCAAACAGAACCTGACCGCGTTCCGGCGCCAGATGCCCCGCCAGACAGTTCAGCAAGGTCGATTTGCCCGATCCGGATTCCCCGACGATGCCCAAAACCTCACCCGGATAGAGGTCAAAGTTTACATCGCCACAGCCAAGCCGGTCGCCGTAGAATTTATGCAGATCGCGGACCTGCAACAAAGGGGTGCTCATGCGGCGTCCTCCGTGGCGGCCAAGCGGCCGCGATGTCCGGCGGCGCGCCGCGCGGTACAGTGATCGGTGTCGGAACAGACGAACATGCGCCCGCCCGCGTCATCAATGATAACCTCGTCCAGATAGGTGTCCTCGGCCCCGCACATGTCGCAGGGATGTTCGGCCCGCATGGGATCGAACGGATAGTCCTCGAAATCGAGGCTGACGACACGGGTATAGGGCGGCAGGGCATAGATGCGTTGCTCACGCCCTGCGCCGAACAACTGAATGCCTGCCATTTCCATTTTCGGGTTGTCGAATTTGGGGATTGGCGAGGGGTCCATCACATAGCGCCCCTCAACCGAGACGGGATAGGCATAGGCCGTCGAAATCGCCCCGTGGCGCGCAATATCTTCGTACAATTTGACATGCATGAGACCGTATTCGGCCAGCGCATGCATCTTGCGCGTCTCGGTTTCGCGCGGCTCGATAAAGCGCAGGGGTTCGGGGATCGGCACCTGATAGACAAGGATCTGACCCTCGCGCAGGGGCGTTTCGGGAATGCGGTGACGTGTCTGGATCACGGTGGACGCCGTGGTCTGTTCGGTCACGTCAACGCCCGCAGTGCGTTGAAAAAACTTGCGAATGGAGACGGCATTGGTGGTGTCGTCCGCGCCTTGGTCGATCACCTTGAGGCAATCCTCGGGCACCAAACAGGCGGCGGTCACCTGCACCCCGCCCGTGCCCCAGCCATAGGGCATCGGCATCTCGCGGCTGGCAAAGGGCACCTGATATCCGGGGATCGCCAAGCCCTTGAGCAAGGCGCGCCGGATCATGCGTTTTGTCTGTTCGTCGAGGTAGGCGAAATTATATTGACCCGATTGCGTCATGTTTCGGCCTTTTTCTGATGGGACACATGTTCCAGTTGCATATGAGGGACAGTGTGTTGGATTTTATTTTCTCGATTACATTTGATCAGATTTTGCTGAGCGGCCTGACCTGCGCCGTGATTTTCAAAGCATTGCCGCATGTTCTGCCCGATGACGTGGCCGGTCCTGGTGGCTGGCTGATCGATACGGGCGAATAGATCGGTCACAGTCATTCGGCGGCCTCTTGTGTTGGGGCCGTCTGGCTGCGCTCAACCTCGGCGCGCAGTTTGCGCACCAGTTCCAGTTCCGATTGGAAATCGACGTAGTGGGGCAGTTTGATATGCTCCAGAAACCCGGACGCCTGAATATTGTCGGAATGGCTGAGGACGAATTCCTCATCCTGCGCAGGCGCGCCGACGTTATCCTCACCCAGCTCTTTCCAGCGCAGCGCGCGGTCCACCAAGGCCATCGAAATCGCCTTACGTTCTGTATGACCGAAACACAGACCATAGCCACGCGTGAACTTGGGCTTTTCTGTTTTTGAGCCCGCGAACTGGTTCACGGTTTCGCATTCCGTCACCTGCACCTCACCGATCTCGACGGCAAAGCCCAGTTCGGGAATGTCCATCTCAACCGCCACGGTGCCGACGCGCAATTCGCCCACGAACGGGTGGTTGCGGCCGTATCCGCGTTGCGTCGAATAGGCCATCGACAGAACAAACCCCTCATCCCCGCGCGACAGCGATTGCAGGCGCAGGGCGCGGGTCGCCGGAAATTCCAACGGTTCGCGCGTCAGATCGGACGGCGTGTCATCGCCAACCGGTTCCTGTTCGATCAGGTCGTCGCGGTTCAAAAACCCCGTGACGTGCGGCATGGGCGCGGGATCGGCGGGACGGGTTGCGACCTCGGGGCGCTCACCCCCCTCTGCGGCCAGCGCAAAGTCCAGCAAGCGGTGCGTGTAATCGAACGTCGGGCCCAGAACCTGCCCGCCCGGCAGATCCTTGAACGTCGCCGAAATCCGGCGATCACAGGCCATATCGGCGGTTTCAATCGCGTTCGACAAACCAAAGCGCGGCAGGGTCGTGCGATAGGCGCGGATCAGGAAGATCGCCTCAATCAGATCGCCGCGCGCCTGTTTGATCGCCAGCGCCGCAAGGTCGGGATCATAGAGCGAGCCCTCGGCCATCACGCGATTGACGGCAAGGGACAGCTGTTCGCGGATTTGCGCGATGCTCAACTCCGCCACATCCGTGTCTCCACGCCGCTCAGACGCCAGCCACGCATGGGCGTTGTCGATGGCGGCCTCGCCCCCTTTGACAGCTACGTACATCAGCGCTCTCCGATTTTGGTGGACCGTGGCAGGGCGGCAACCTGTGCCCCTGCGGTCAGGATGAAATCAACGCCCAGCGGGAACAGGGCCGCGTTATCCGCCATCGCCCCCGCATCGGGCAGGTTCAATTGCGCCGTCTCGCGGATGCCCGGCCCGCGCAGGGTCGCGCCCGTTTGGGCCAGCGCGTCCATCTCAACGATCAAGGTCGTGGACCGGTCGGGGTATTCGGGCGTGCCGATCGGGAACTGGTCCAGTGGCATCAACGCCTCCCACGTGCCGATGGCGAATGCCGCGTGGCTGGGTCCGACAAAGGGCGCGCCGGTGTGAAAGGTGATCCAGTCGCGCACCGCATCGGTGTCATGCGAGGGCGCCAGATAGACCGGCGTTTCGGGATCGCACAGGGTCAGGATCGCCACCCCCGCCGCAACCGACAAGGGCGCCACCGGCACCGCGCCGGTGACGTCGTTGATGGCTCCGGGCATCGCCATCGCGTTCAACAGCGCACGAAACCCGTGGGCCGCGTCGACCGCGGGATCGTTGAACCCGCCCTTCATAGCCGCAATCGTGCTCATGCTTATTCTCCGCGTACCATTGTGAAAAAATCGACCTTGGTGGCGGCGGCGCGCTCGGCGCGCTGGCCTTTGACCTGTGCGGCCTGTGTGGCCAGCGGGGTCAGGATAGTTTCGACCACCGCGCCGCGTGCCTCCGTCTGCATCAGAGCATCGCAGAGCGCCGCGCGTTCCGCGTGCCCCTTGTCGCGGCCTTGGACATAGCCGTGTCCGACCGCTCCCCCGTCCGCCAGCTCCAACGCACAGCGCGTGACGGTCATTTCCCCAAGGTTGAACGGCAAACCCGTGCCCCCCATCCGTCCGCGCACCATCACCGCGCCCGTTTCGGGGCGGCGCAGCCAGCGATAGTCGGGGCCCAAATCGGCCTCATCCCACGCCAGCGCCAATGCCTCAACCGGCACCTTGGCCAGCAGCGACATCCACGTTTTTCGGTCATTCCATTCTTGCGTCATAGACAACTTGCCGATTTATCTAGAGTTCTATACAACTAGACAAATCATAACCGACTCGCCCCAGCCCCAGCAACACCGAAGATGTGAAGATTAGGTGACACATGGCCCAAACCCCGATCTGGAAAAGCATTCAGGACACCCTGAGCGCGGACATCGCCAACGGTCATTATGCGCAGGGGGACAAGCTGCCGACCGAGGCGGAACTGTCCAAACGGTTCGGCGTCAACCGCCACACCGTGCGCCGCGCCCTGTCGGAAATGGCGGCCAACGGCACGGTCCACAGCCGCCGTGGCGCGGGGGTCTTCGTGGCCAGCCGCCCCACAGATTACCCTATCGGGCGGCGCGTGCGCTTTCACCAGAACCTGTCGGATCAGGGACGGTTGCCCGCGAAACAGATTCTGCGCCTTGAGACCCGCCTGCCCGATGCGCGCGAGGCCGAGGCGCTCTGCCTGAACGACGGCGACCAGGTCCATGTCTATGAGGGCATATCGCTGGCCGATGACAGCCCCGTCGCCCTGTTCAAATCGGTGTTTCCGGCGGTTCGCCTGCCGCAAATGCTGGTCGATCTGGCCGAAACGAAATCGGTGACACAGGCGCTGGCCCGTGGGGGCGTGCACGATTACACGCGGGCCGAGACGCGGCTGACGGCGAAACTGGCCACGGCGACACAGGCGTTGAACCTGCGCATTCAGGACGGCGCGCCGATCCTGCGCACCCAAAGCATCAACATCGACACAGACGGTGTGCCGGTCGAGTTTGGCCTGACATGGTTCGCGGGCGACCGGATCAGCCTTGTGATAACGCCAGACGGTTAAAATCAGGGCGAATTTTTCGCGTTCTGTCATAAAACGCACCGCGAAATGTCACAGTCACGATACAGAGCAGGGTTATCCACAGCAAAACCAACCCTGTCATGTCGAGCAGTGTCATGTCGCATATTCTGCCCCCGCTGCGCTTTACCGGCGCAACCGTCCTGCGTGACGGCGAGCTTCAGCAACGTTCGGTTGCCGTGGCCGACGGTCGTATCACCAAAGGCCCCCTGCCCGAGGTCGACCTCAGCGGGTATCTGATCCTGCCCGGTATCATTGACCTGCACGGCGATGCGTTTGAGCGTCACGTCGCCCCCCGCCCGACCGCGCCGTTTTCCTTGAACATCGGCCTGTCCAGCGTGGCGCGCGATGCGGCGTCGCACGGGGTGACCACCGCATGGCTGGCCCAGAGCTGGAGCTGGGAAGGCGGACGCCGCAGCCCCGAGCGCGCGGTCGAGGTCATGCGCGCCGTGGGCCGGTTCCGCCGTCGCGCGTCCATTGATCTGCGCCTACAGGTGCGGTGCGAAACCCATCTGGTCGATAGTGGCCCCGCCCTCTTGAACGCCGTTCGGGAATTCGGGATCGACTATGTGGTGTTTAACAACCACCTGCCCGAGGCCATGGAGCTGATGCAAAACGACCCTGCGCGTCTGGCCCATTGGGCGCGTGAGGCCGGTCGCACCCCCGAGGACCACATGACCCTTGTTGAGACCGCCATGGCCCGTGGCCGTGAGGTCCCCCGCCATCTGTGCCGTCTGGCCGAGGCGTTCGACGGGCTGGGCGTTGTTTACGGCAGTCACGATGACCCCGATGGCGAAACGCGCGAACGCTATTCGATGATCGGCGCGCGTCTGGCCGAATTCCCCACCAGCCGCAGCGCCGCCGCCGCCGCCCATGCCATGGGCGATCCGGTGATCATGGGCGCGCCCAATGTGGTGCGCGGTGGATCGCAGGCGGGCAATATCGCCGCCGCCGATCTGGTGCGTCAGGGTCTGTGCGATGCCCTGGTGTCCGATTACTATTACCCCGCGCTGGCCGAGGCCGCTTGGACCTTGGTCGATGCGGGTATCCTGTCCCTGCCCAAGGCGTGGGCGCTGATTTCAACCAATCCGGCCCAGATCCTGCGCCTGCCCGATCGTGGGCGGATTGATTATGGGCGGCGCGCCGATCTGTGCGTTGTGAATGCAGAGACCCGTCAGGTCGAGATGACGATCTCGGGCGGGCGTCTGGCCTATCTGACCGGTGAGGCCGCGCATCGCTTTGCCCACCGGATTTCCCCGATGAGCCTTGCCGCCGAATAGGCGCGCGCGCCTTAGGGCGTTTCGTATTTCTCCAGAAACGCCTCGGCGGACATGGACCGGAAATCAGGCAGGGCCTGACGCAGCCGGTCGTGCGACCAATCCCACCATGCAAGGGCGAGCAATCGATCCGCTATCCCGGTATCGAACCGGGCGCGGATCGGCGTGGCAGGCACGCCGGCGACGACCATATAGGGCGCAACATCACGGGTCACGACGGCCCCTGCGCCCACAATCGCACCGGTGCCGATGGTGATTTCGGGCCGCACGACCGCGCCGTGCCCGATCCATGTGTCCGCCCCGATCACCGTGCGGCGGCTGGCCCGATGGGCAAAGAACTCCGCGTCGTTTTCGACATCATCCCAATAATCGGCTGAGCGATACAGGAAATGGTGCAGTGACGCGGTGGTCATCGGATGATCCGTCGGCCCGATCCGTGTCAGGGCGGCGATATTGCTGAACTTGCCCACGCTGGTATTGGCGATATCGGACAGGCGGTCGCAATAGGCGTAATCCGCAAAGTCACAGTTCTGGATGCGCGATCCCTGCCCCACCTCGGTATAGGCACCAAAGGTCGAGTTCACGATCGCGCAATCGGGGTGGATGAACGGCTCGGTCGCAGAAAGGCGCGCCATATTAGCCCCCTTTGATCAGCTTGCGCCGCAGCCAGCCCGACAGCCAGTCCATCATCATCACCATCAGCACGACGAGGATGATGTAATAGGTGACCTCTTCCCAATCCTTGTGGGTGATCATCGCCTGTGTCAGCAACAGACCGATCCCGCCCCCCGTGATCGCGCCGATGATGGTCGCGCTGCGGGTGTTGGATTCAAGGTAATAGAGGATCTGGGACAAAAGCACTGGCATCAATTGGGGCAGCACGCCAAAGCGGTAACGCTGTAACCGGTTCGCACCGGTCGACTGGATGCCCTCGATCTGTTTCTTGTCCGTGTTTTCCAACGCCTCGGAGAAGAGTTTCCCGAAGGTCCCCGTATCGGTCAGCATGATCGCAAGGCTACCGGTCAACGGACCCGGCCCGAACGCACGGCTGAGCAAGATGGTCCAGATCAACCCGTCCACCCCGCGCAGGAAATCGAACACACGACGCAGCGCGAACCGCGTGCTGCGCAACGGATTGAACCCGCGCGCCGCAAAGAACGCCAACGGCAGCGCGATCAGACCCGCCCCCATCGTACCCAGAAACGCCATCAGGATGGTTTCGAACATGGCCCATGCGACCTGATGATGGTGCCACATCGGGTTCATCCAGAAATCATGCAGCGCACCGGCGACATTGCCCCGCGTCGGATCAATCTGATCGCCGAACAGGATCTCGGTCACGGAATGCCCGTGATAGGGACTGTCGAGCGTGAAAAAGAACAGCTCCCACCCTGTGAAATAGCGAAACACCTCGGTCTTGGATTTGGTAACGTTGACGCGCCCGCCCCGTGTCGTGATCGACAGACGGGTGTTGGACATATTGACCCAGTCCGGCGCGGTCTCGGGCGTGAGGTTGGTTTCGATCCCCCGCCGCGTCGGCAGGGCCGTGATCAGACCAAAGCCCGGCACGTCATAGCGCATTTCGCCCTCGGGACTGACGGTGACCTCGTGCCCGTGGTTCAGGGCAATGGTCATGCCGGTGTCGTTCAGAACGGCCCACGCGGGGAACACGCCCTCGTCGTATTTGCCTTTACGCTCTCCCTCAATCGCGGCGTCCCAGTCGCCCGTGCGGTTTGAGCGGGTGATATGCGTCTTGTAGGAATAGCTGTCGGCCAGCAGGGTCTGCGCGCGACCGGGCTCGGCCCGTTGCATCAGGCCGACCACATCAAAGGTCCAGACCACATAGGCCAGATAGGCCAGAACCATGAACGGCAGGGCCAGCGCCATGATCCGTTTGCGCCGGAACAGCACGTGGATTTCGGATTGCATCACCGCGTCGGTCATTTCTTGCCCCCATGGGTCAGACGGTTGCGCGCCAGATCGGACAGGTTGTCGACGATGACGATGGCGAGGAACAGCAGGATGAAAATCGCGGCCGCCTCATCAAACTTGCCTTGGCCCCAACTGATGGTGTTCTTCAGCTCATAGCCAATGCCGCCTGCGCCCACGAAACCAAGGATCGCCGAGGCGCGGATGTTGATTTCAAACCGCAACAAAGCATAGCTGAGGTAGTTCGGCGCGACCTGCGGCACCACGGCCAGCCACATGCGCTGTGGCCAGCTTGCCCCGACGGAGGCTAGACCCTCAACCGGTTTCAGGTCGGCGTTCTCGTTCACCTCGGAGAACAGCTTGCCCAACGCACCACAGGTGTGAAACGCGATGGCGATCATGGCCGGAACAGGCCCGCCGCCCAGAATAAAGATAAACGCAAGCGCCAGAACGATTTCCGGCAGCGCGCGCATGATGTCCATGATCCGCCGACAGATCGGGATCAACCACGGCACAGGCGCCAAACCGCGCGTCGACAGCATCGACAGCAACCCGCCGATCAGAACCCCGATCAGGGTCGAGGCGGCGGCGATGTTGATCGTGTCGATCAATGCGGGAAAATACGTGACCAGATGCGCGGGCATGTCGGCGCGGCTCTCCCACGCTTCGGCCACGACCGTCGCGGGAAAATCGCCCAGTTGCGACAGGCCATTCCAGAACCCACCGGCATTGCGCCCGTCGGCCAGAACAAAGCCCGACACCAGCAAAACAACAAAAACCAGAATGGTCAGCCCGCCATAAAGACGCTTGCGCCGCACCATTTCGAAATAGGCGTCCCGTGTCGTGCCCCCACCCGTGTGGTGGCCTAGTGCCGTATCGCTCATATGTGATTGCCCCGCATAAAAAGACGGGCCGCGACATGTCGCGACCCGCTTGGATCAAGTGATCTTAGTTCGATTTTGCCTGACGTGCGGCAATGATCGACAGATAGGCGTCGTGACCAATCGGGTCAAAGCCCAGCGTCTCACCAGCAGCAACGGTGTAGGTGCAGTCCTGATCGCGCTCATACAGACCGTCAACCAGAGCGGTCATTTTGGCCTTTACGTCCTCGGGCAGGGATTTGCGCAGAACAACGGGGCCTTCGGGGATCGGCTTGGAGCGCCAGATTTCGACCAGATCGTTCATATCGACCAGACCGGCGTCAACCGCTTTGCGCAGCGCGCCCGAGTTGTAACCGTCTTCCCATTCACCCTGAGCATCGGCCCAGGTCACACCGGCGTTGATGTCACCACCAGCAACGGCAACGATGGTCTGCTCGTGACCGCCGGTAAAGCGGACCTCACCGAAAAAGTCGCCCGATTCCATGGTGACGTTGTATTCAGCGGGGATTTCGATCGACGGGATCAGATAGCCCGAGGTCGAGTTGGGATCGCCAAAGCCAAAGGTCTTGCCCTGCAGGTCCTCGATTTTGGTGATGCCGCTGTCTTTGCGGGCAAAACCGATCGAGTGATAGCCGAACGAACCGTCGAGGTTGATTTTAACCAGAACCGGCTCGACCGCTTCGGGGTCCTGCAGATAGGTCGCGGCATAGCCCGATGCGCCCAGCCACGCCATGTCGATGGTGCCACCCAGCAGACCCTGGATCACGCCGTTATAGTCAGCCGGAGCAAACAGTTTGGTTTCAACGCCCAGAGTTTCGGTGGTGTAATCGGCCAGACACTGAAAGCTGTTCAGACGGTCTTGGGCGTTCTCGCCGCCCAGAATGCCGATGCGGAATTCAGTGATGTCTTCGGCCATTGCGGGCATCGCGATGACAGTGGTGGCCAGCAGGGCCGACAGGATCGTTTTCATGGTAGGTCTCCAGGTTAAGTCGCCCCACGCATGCATCGCGCAGGGCAGATGCATTCAGATCACGCCGGAATTGGCGCGTCGGAAATCGTGTCGATGGCGGTGGATGTGGCGGCTTCGCTAAAGCCCTCATCGGCGCCATAGATATCGCGCGCCACGCCGGTCGTCAGTTGCTCGGGCGTGCCGTCAAACACAATGCGCCCGTCCCGCATGCCAATCACGCGGTCGCAATACCGGCGCGCCGTGTCCAGCGTGTGCAGGTTGGCAATCACCATGCGCCCATCCTCGTCATGAATACGGCGCAGCGTGTCCATAACGATCTGGGCGTTCATCGGGTCAAGGCTTGCAATCGGTTCATCGGCCAGAATGACGCGCGGGTCCTGCATCAGGGCACGGGCAATCGCCACGCGCTGCTGCTGACCACCAGACAGGGCCTCGGCGCGTTTGGGGGCCTGCTCGCCCACGCCCAAACGGTCCAGAATATCCATCGCGCGCTCAATATCGTCGCGCGGAAACAGGTTCAGGGCGGTGCGCAACGCCGAATGCCGGTTCAACGTGCCGTGCAAAACGTTACTGACCACATCCATGCGCGGCACCAGATTGAACTGCTGAAACACCATGGCGCAATCGGATTGCCACGCACGCTTGTCCTTGCCGCGCAGGGACAGAACATCGCGCCCCTCAAACAGGATTTCCCCCGACGTCGCATCGGTCAAACGGTTCAACATCCGCAGGAAGGTGGATTTCCCCGCACCAGACCGCCCGATGATGCCGATCATCATCGACCGGTCTACATCAAAGCTCACATTGTCGACGGCTGCTTTTTGTCCAAACAGCCGCGTCACATGGCGCACATTCAGCATGTCGCACGTCCCTCAGTCCCAGTTGAGGGGCTGGATAAGACGATCAGGCGACAGAAAGTTTTCAGTTTCGTAATGATTTCATGACAGCGCACTTTCCCGTCACAAATCGCCCCCTTGCCCCAAGGCGCGAACATGTTATCTGATCATCGAACCCGATGACCGCGCCCCGAGGACCACCGCCCCATGCCCGACACCCCCCATCACGGCCTCTCGCACCGCGATCTGCGCAGCGTCTTGGGCCGCTTTGCGACCGGGGTGACCGTGGTCACGACCGGCACGGCGAATGGTCCACTGGCGATGACCGCCAACAGCTTCACCTCGGTCTCGCTGGACCCGCCGCTGGTCCTGTGGTGCCCCGCCACCAAATCCGCGCGCAGCCCCCATTTTGTGGACGCCAGCCACTTTGCCATCCATGTGCTGGCCGATCACCAACTGGACATCGCACGCCATTTCGCGAAATCCGGCGACGATTTCTCCTGCGGTCCCTTCTCGACCGGCCCGCACGATCTGCCCCTGCTCGAGGACTGCGCTGCGCGCCTGATCTGCGAACGCCACGCGGTCTACCCCGGCGGAGACCACCACATCGTCCTTGGCCAAATCCTAGACGCCGTCTCGGGCGATCACCGCCCGCTCCTCTTCTGCGACGGGCAGTTCACCTGACCCTTTCGGCCTTCATCTTGGCCCAAATACTCACTCCACCCTGACCACTTAAAACGACGCAGGGCGACCCGTTTCCGGACCGCCCCACGCGCGCTCTAACCCGTTTGGTCTTAGTTGTGGCTCTGGAGATAGGCGATGATCGCCGCGCGATCCTCTTCCTTCTTCAATCCGGCAAAGGACATCTTGGTGCCTTTCAAAAACGCCTTGGGCTTGGCCAAAAACGCGTCCAGCGCGGCCGCATCCCAAACATTGCCGCCCTCGGCGAATTCACTCATCGCCTTGGAATAGCGAAAGCCCTCCACAGCACCCGGCGCGCCACCGACAATCCCGTTCAAAACCGGACCGGATTTGTTCTTGGCCTTGTCGCCGACCATGTGACAGGACGCGCATTTCTTGAACAGCTTCTCTCCGGCCTCGACCATCGCGGGGTCGGGTGCGGCCACTGCGGCGACCTCGACCACCTCTTCGGTGACCTCTTCAACCACCTCTTCGATGACGGCGGCGGCCTCTTCAACCGCGCCGTCCTCGCCGCCCTCTTCGTCCGGCGTCACGTCCAGAACCATGGCGCGCATGGTGATCTCGACGCTGTCCTTACAATTCTCCATGCAAGGGGCCTGCGAAAACTGGGGATACTCGGTCTCGGGGCGGTCATCGATGATGAACCCGTCCGCATTCGGCATCTCCACCTCAAGGAAGTTCTCGTTGCTGAGCACGAAATCATCATCCACAAGGTAGTTGGAATAGAGGATATAGGCCACGATCGCATAGGTCTCATCGGCGCTCAGGCTCTGGGCGTTCCCGAATGGCATCGACCGGTGCACATAGTCCCACGCCGTCGACAGATAGGGCCAATAGGACCCCACCGTTTTCAACGGATCCTCGTGGTCCAGCGTGTCATCCCCACCGGCCAGTTTGGGCCAGTTGTCCACCCCTTCGGCGAATTCACCATGACAAACCGCGCAGGCCTCGGAAAACAGCGTCTCACCATCCTCAACCGATCCCGACCCGACCGGCAGACCCGTACCATCGGGGCTGACGTCCAGATCCCATGCGGCGATCTCATCAGGCAGGGCCGTGCGCCCAAGGCCCAGCTTTTCCGCAGCAGCAGGTCCAGCGGCCAGAGCAAAACCGGCGGCCGCGCCCATCAGGATCTTACGATACTTCGACATTTTCGGCCTCTCCGTTTTCTTTGACCCACCACGTCTGGATACAGTTGTTGTGATAGATAGAGTTCAGGCCGCGCACCTCGCGCAGCTGGGCTTTGGTCGGCTGAACATAGCCGGTGCTGTCCATCGCGCGGCTCTGGAGCAGCATCTCGGACCCGTCCCAATCGATGTCCAGATAGAACCGGCTGAGGGCGTTTTTCACACCCTGCGCCCCAAGGCGCGCGGTCTGCCATGTTTTGCCCCCGTCAATCGAGACGTCCACGCGCTCAATCGCGCCACGCCCCGACCACGCCAGACCGGTGATGACCAACGGCCCGGGTCCATGCGTGATGGGCGATTGGGGACTGGGCGATGTGACGACCGATTTGGCGTCCATGACCCATGTCCATTTACGGCTGGTGCCGTCCTCAAGCGTATCGGTGTATTTCGAGGTCTCTTCGCGGCTCTCGACGGGGCCATCCATGACCTCAATCCGGCGCAGCCATTTGACCCACATGTTGCCTTCCCAACCGGGGACACACAGGCGCACGGGATAGCCGTGCTCCATGCGCAGGGCCTCGCCATTGGCCTTGAATGCGACCAGAACATCGTCCAGCGCCTTTTCCATCGGGATTGAGCGCCCGTTGGACGAGGCATCCGCGCCCTCGACATAGACCCATTTGTCCGACAGATCGCCCGCCGCATCCAGACCGGCCTCGGCCAGCAGGGTGCGCAGCGGCACGCCGGTGTATTCCATGTTGTGGATCATGCCATGGGTGAACTGCGCCCCGTTCAGCTGCGCCCCAGCCCATTCCATGCCGGTGTTGGCCGCGCATTCACAGAAATAGACGTGGTTTTCGCGGGGAAAGCGTTCCAGATCGGCATAGGTGAACACCAGAGGCGTATCGACCAAGCCGTTGATCATCAGGCGATAGTCCGATTTCGACAGTTCGATCGCGCCCGAATGGTGACGTTCAAACGCACAGCCCTGCGGCGTGATCGTCCCGTCCAGTGCATGGATCGGCGTGAAATTGATCGAGCTGATCGGATCGGCGGTCAGCCACGGCACGTTGCGCCGGATGACGTCCTCTTCGAACTTGATCGGCAGACCATAGGGCGTGGCATCGACGCCGTCGCCAAGGGCCTGTGCCCAAGGTTGCTTTTCCGTGATCAGGGGATCACCTGCCGCATGCGCGGCACCGGCGGTCATGGCCGCCCCACCCGCCGCGGCGGTGGCCTTTAGAAAGCCACGGCGCGTGGTAAAGGGATCGCGTGAATCGCTCATGTTGTTACCTCCTCCGAAGTCACAAAACTTATATTCGATTTTACGAATATGTCTAGTCCTACCTTAGACCCCCGTCACCTGAACGGATTGGTTGGGGTCGATGGTCACGGTGCCTTTGCTCTTGATGTAATTTTCCACCACATCCCAGATCGCGGGCCCCTCGGTGCCCTCGTTCACACTGGCCCAACCGGCGATGACATAGGTTTTCGCGGGATCAACCGCCTCGCCCGTCTTCAGCAGGGTCATGTTGGTGATCCGGCTGCCTTGGGGTTTGGAGACGTCGATGTGATAGCCCATGCCGCCAACACGCACCATGTCGCCGCCCTGTTGGTAATAAGGATCGGGGTTGAACAGGTTGTCGGCCACATCTTCGAGGATGATGTGCAGCATCTCACCCGTCATTTCCGAACGATAGGCCGCCGGATAGGACATGGACGTGACGTTGTGCAGATCCTCACGCGTGATCGGATCGCCGGGCAACAGGCTGGGCCCCCAGCGGAAGCCGGGCGACAGGGCGATGTCGGCCTCACGCTCTTCGATCAGGGCGTTACAGATCAGATCGTCCCATGTCCCGTTAAAGTTCCCGCGCCGATACAGCAGGCTATCGGTGTGGCCCAGAACCTCGGACAGTTCACCGGCAAACGGGGCGCGCTCGGCCTCGATCACCTTGGCCATCTCGGGATCAGGGGTGATGACGTCGCTAAAGATCGGGATCAACTTGTGACGGAAGCCCATCATCTGACCGTCGCGTACGTCCAGATCAACGCGGCTGACGAATTTACCGTTCGAGCCGCTGGCGATCAACAGGGTGTTGTTGACCATCACCGGTTCGGGCAGCGCATCATGGGTGTGCCCGCACAGAACCACGTCGATCCCGTCGACCTGCGCGGCCATCTTGCGGTCCACATCAAACCCGTTGTGCGACAGGCAGACGACCAGATCGGCCCCCGCCGCGCGCACCTCGGCGACGACTTCGCGCATGCGTTCCTCGCGCACGCCGAACGACAGGCCGGGGAACATCCAGCCGGGGTTGGCGATGGGCATATAGGGGAAGGCCTGACCGATCACGGCGATCTTGGCCCCGCCCCGTTCGAACATCTTGTAGGGCTCGTAGGCGGGTTCGTCCCATTCGGCGTCAAAGATGTTCGCGCCAAGGAACGGAAAGTCCAGCGTGTCCACGATTTCGTTCACGCGGTCGATCCCCAGCGTGAATTCCCAGTGCGAGGTCATCGCATCGGGGCGCAACTGGTTCATCACGTTGACCACATCCTGACCGGCGGTCTTGTGCGCGGTATAGGAGCCGTGCCACGTGTCCCCACCATCCAGCAACAGAGCCTCGGGGCGGTCCGCGCGGATCGAATTCACCACCGTCGCCACGCGGTCCATGCCGCCCATGCGACCATAGCCTTTGGCCAGCGCGACAAAGTCCTTATAGGTCAGGGCATAGGCCTCGGGCGTGCCGGGCTCATAGCCGAACAGGTTCAGGAAATCCTGCCCCGTGACATGGGGCGGCAGGCCGTTCACTTGGCCGACGCCGATGTTGATGTCGGGTTCGCGGAACCAGATCGGGCGCAGCTGGGCGTGGATGTCGGTCAGGTGGATCAGCGTGACATTGCCATAGGTGTCAAAGTCCAGCAGATCGTTCTGGCTGAGCTTTTGCTGGGCCGCCAGACGGGACCAGTTGCCAACGCCCGACGCGCCGATCACCGCCGAGGCGGCCACGGTTGCTTGCAGGAAATCTCGCCGCGAAATCATTGTCGTGTTCACTCCGTTCAGAATGCAGAAGGCCGACCGGTGCCCGCTAAATGCGGTCCGTGGCGTATTGGGTAGGATAAAGGAACAAACGAATGGCCCATGCGCGCGTGGAGCACGCGCATGGGGAGGGTATGCTTAGTTGCGCACCGCGGGGGCCTCAACCGACAGGCCGTTGCCGCGCGAGGCGACATAGAGTTCCAAGGCGACGAATTCGTCCGAACCGGGTTTGAAGGTTTCGGCGCGGGTGTCACGCACACAACCTTTGAAACGGTCGTGGGTCGAGTTCAGCTTGGCGTTCTTCAGACGGTAGGTCGGGAACCCGTTGATCTGGCCTTGGCTCAGGTGGTCGGCGCGGATGTAGTTGTCATAGTTGTCTTCATGACAGTTCGCACAGGACAGTTCCAACTGACCATAGCGAGTGTAATACATCTCTTTGCCTTGCTCCCACGTGGATTGAGCCGGACCGTCGATGGCGACGTTCACGGGCATGCCACGCGACTGAACCGAGATCAGAGCGGTCAGGTTGACCATGTTCTTATCGCTCCAGCCATAGGCCTCGGCGCCCATGCGTTCCGTGCGGCAATCGTTGATGTACATTTCCATCGTGTACACCTTGCCGGCGTCCTCATTCCATTTGGGCAGTTCTGCGCGCAGACCCTTCAGGCTTTCAGGGCCGTCATGGCAAGACGCACAGGACTTGTCCGCACTGCCTTCGACGGTGTTCCAGACATCCAGCCCCTGATCCACAAAGATCATGCCGGGATTGTCGAAATCATCCATCTGCAGGGCTTGGGTTTCGTCCGTGCGGAACGTCCAGCCCGACAAGATCTCGCTGAGGTTTTCCAGATGCGCCGGTGCCGCCGTGCGGACCGTGATTTCGGTATCCCCGTTGATGATCAGGTCGGCCTCTTGGTCCGCCTGTGCGCCACCGGTTGCCAAAGCAAGCGCCAGTGCGGACGATGCAACCACCTTGAGCGACGTTAGTTTCATGTTCTTCCTCCCTGAAGTGAAACCAGCGTTCAGCCTTAGCCGACCGAGATTGATTTCGTTTCCTCGTAGACCGAGCCGTCGTCGTCGTACCAAGTGAAATTGAAATCACCGGCCGCAGGCACAGTGGCGTCAAATTCCAGATACGGGTTGGTCGACACAGCCGGTTCCAGCGTGACGTCGATCACGGATTCACCGTTAAAGTCGCAGGTGAACCGGTTGATGATCGAACGCGGGATCGGATTGCCCTCTTTGTCCTTACGCTGGCCGGATTCCATGGGGTGACTGATCAGCGTCTTGATGGTGATCGAGTCTCCTGCAGCCGCAGACTTGGGCACTTTAACGCGGGGTTTTACGCCTTTTGCCATTTCCTAATTCTCCTCTGATCAGCCGCCGCAGCCGCCGATGGTCACTTTGACGGTGTTGGATGCGCGCACAAAGCTGCCGTCGGCCATTTTCGCAATCGCGATGACCTCTTGCGTGCCCGCCAGACGGATGCGCACGGAGGCACGCTGGGCCGCCGCCAAGGGACCGAATTTGAATTCCGCAACGCCCGGCGTCGGGTTCCCCGAGGCCAGTACAAGGATCGCTGCCGCGCCGGGGGCGTCGACCTCGATCGGAACGGTGTTGCCGTTTTCCGCGATTTCGGGCGTGGTCAGCGTCAGACCGCCGTCACCCACCGCCGCACCACCGGTAAAGGTGGCAATCGAATCTTCGACCGCACCAAAGGCCGGCAGAGCCAGAGCCGCCGCAGCCGCCCCCGCACCCAGCGCAAGTGTGTCGCGTCGTGTCAGTTCCATGTTGATCTCCTTTTCAAAGGGGACGCGCCAAGGGCGGTCACTCTTCCTTCAATGTCATCAGATATGCGACCACGTCTTCGACCTGTTGCGCGGTCAAAAGCGGGGGCAGCGGAGCGACCTTTGCGGCCTTGCCGGTATAGGCGTCGCCCGGACGGACATAACCGGTGTCCTTGTAGAACGAGGGCATGATCGTGCCGTCGTAGGTCATCTTGGCGTTGGCCACGATCCCGCGCAGTTCTGCCTCGTTCCAGCGGTCAGCAACACCGTCCAGAACCGGCCCCACCTCTCCGTGGAACGGAACGTCCGACATTTCGCTGATCGCGTGGCAGGAAACGCAGTTGCCCATGCTTTTCGTGCTGACAACGACGCGGCCCTCGACAGGGTCCCCTGCCGCCCCGCTCAGCGATGCAGCAACAGCGCCGTATTCGTCATACTCGACGGCCTGCGGCGCAGTTTCAGCAACCGCCGCACCCGCCCCAAGCATCAGGCACGTGACGCCAATTAGCGTAGGTTTCATTCGAAGACTCCTCCCTTAGCCTTTCACGTTTTGTTGAGCGTAACCGACGCCCTGCGGGGAACGCAACAACAAATATAATTTTTTGCATGCATTGGTATCCACTCTCTGAAATGCCACTTTACACCCCACCAACGCATTGTTTCTTTTGATAATTTTACCTACTGAAGGACACGCGCGACATACTTTTGGAAATGCTCTTCGCCCTCGTAGCCTTTTTCGAGCACCCACATCAGCAGCGCCCGAGTCGTTCCGCGACCAAATGCACCTGGCATCGAAACGACCGCCGCCTGACCGCCGTTTTCCAGCCCCTCGCCGTCCTCTGGCATGAACATCATCGTCGGCGTAAACACCACGCCCCAGCGCCGCGCCATGTCTTTTTCCGACAGGGTCGTGCCGTCGAAATCCGTGACCTCGACATCGCCAAACAGGTTCATCTGGACCACGAAATAGTTCTCGCGGATCAGGGCGTCGATCTCGGGGTCGGGAAAGACCTCTTCGTGCATCTTGCGGCAATAGATGCATCCGCGCTGCTCCCAGATGACCAGCATCCGCTTGCCCTCGGCGTTGGCCTCGGCCAGATCCTCGGACATATCCTTGAACGTGTCGCGCAGCCACGTGGGTTTATGCAGGCCGTCATCGCCCATCGGCGCGGCGATGGCACTCTGGGCGGCCAGCATGGCCCCCACGATCAAACCGGTCAGGTGCTTCATATCAGACCCTCCTCTTGGTCTATCCGAAACGGGTGAACATAGGGAATGTGTCCAGCATCCACTGAGCGATAAGGGACACGGTATTGGTGGCAATCAGCACGCCGAACAGGATCAGCATCCCGCCCATGACCTTTTCGACATGGCCCATGTATTTGCGGTTGCGCTGAACCCAGCCCAGAAACGGGCGCGCGAAAATGGCGGCGATGATAAAGGGGCTGGTCATGGCGATGCCGTAGGTGAACAACAACAGCCCCCCGCGCGTCACATCCCCCATGCCGCCCGCAATCATCAGGATCGCGGCCAGCGCAGGCCCCACACAGGGCGTCCAGCCGAACCCGAACGCAAGGCCCATCACATAGGACCCCACCGGCCCCGAAGGCGTGCTTGGCCCCTCGACCCGTGCCTCGCGGTAAAACAGGCCGATCCGTAGCACGCCAATGAAATGCAGCCCGAACAGGATCAGAACAGCGGCGGCGACCCAACGCAGGACGTCCATGTAATCGCGAAACGCCTGCCCGATAGCCGTCGCCCCCATCCCGAGCAGCACAAACACCGTCGTCACGCCCAGCGCGAATGTGACCGAAGACAGGATCAACCGGCGGTGTGTTTCGGGGGGCAAACCGTCCGCGTCGCGCAGTTGTGCAACCGACGTCCCCGCCATATAGCACAGGTAAAACGGCACCATCGGCAAGATACAGGGCGACAGAAACGACAACAGGCCCGCAAGCACGGCCCCTAAAAACGAAATATCTGGCACGCGTGGCCCTCCCTTGCCGTGCAGCCAAAAACATATTACTATATTTATATGTATCAGAGGACCCGTCAATGAAAACGATACGCACAGGGATCACAGCACTGGCAATGGCCACCATGGCGATGGCCACGGCTGCGCGTGCGGAATTGACGTTGATGATGGTGGATCAACCGGGCTGTGTGTATTGCGAACGGTGGGAGGCAGAGATCGGCCCCATCTATCCCAAAACCGCCGAAGGGCGCATTGCGCCGCTGGTGCATCACGAAATTCGCACCGCCCTGCCCGACGGTGTGACCCTGAAGTCCAAGCCGCGCCTGACACCGACCTTTGTGCTGTTGCAGGACGGGACGGAAATCAACAGGCTTGAGGGATACCCGGGCGAGGATTTCTTTTGGGGCCTTCTTGGCATGATGCTCGAGCCCCTGCCCGAATGGCAAAACCGGTCCGAGGACACGTCCGTCGGCGGTTAAATGGGCAAAAATGCGGCACATGCCCCAAAAATGGGACTAAATCGCCGCATATACTCGAATACGCCCCCCTGCGATGCTATATGCAGGGTTGGGATTTGAGATTTTGGACGGAACAGACAGCGGTTTAGATCGCTGATGGGGATGACATGACACAGGCAGCGCACGCTATGGGACTGGAAGGCGGGTTTGTTTTGGACAGTCAGGACGACGAGGTCGCACTGGCCAACGACATGGTCAGCAAGGCCGAAGCCGCGTCGAACTTTCTAAAGGCGCTCTCACATGAGGGCCGCCTGATGATCCTGTGTCATCTTTCCACTGGTGAAAAGACAGTGACCGAATTGGAGAATCTGCTATCGTCCCGTCAGGCAGCGGTCAGCCAGCAATTGGCACGGCTGCGTCTGGAGGGGCTTGTAGCACACCGTCGCGAAGGCAAGGCGATCTATTACTCGCTGGCGGATGATCGTGCGCGTCGCATGATCGCTTTGGTCTACGATATGTTCTGCAACGCCCCCTAATACGGCCTTGCGCCGAGGGAGGAACGTATGGACGCGTTACCCTATGGGGTTATTGCGGCCCTGATCGGGTTGTGCACCGGCATTGTGCTGGGCCTTGCGGCCCGTTTGGGCGAATTCTGTACATTGGGTGCGATCGAAAGCGCCGCCTATGGCGATGACCAACGCCGGTTGCGCCAATGGGGCGTGGTTCTGGGCACCGCGATCTTTAGCACGTTTTTATTGGCCGATGCGGGTCTGATCGACCTGCAGGCCACGATCTATCACAGCATTCAATGGAACCCCTTGGCCAGTATCGCGGGCGGTTTGCTGTTCGGCTATGGCATGGCCTTGGCGGGGAATTGCGGTTTTGGCGCGCTGGCACGGTTTGGTGGTGGCGACTTGCGGTCCATGGTCGTGGTCGTCGTGATGGCGATTGCGGGGTTTGTGACGCTGAATGGTCCCTTGGCGCAACTGCGCGTCACCCTGTTCCCCCAAGAGATCAGCTTTGTCCCCCAAGGGATCGCGCACACCCTGTCGTCGCTGACGGGGCTGCCGCCCTTGGCCTTTGCGACGGTGATCGCCCTTGGCGTCGCGGCGTGGGGCCTGTCCTATGCGCCGTTGCGCGCCGCGCCGCGTCGGGTGATCTGGGGCGTGGCCGCCGGTTTGGCGATCACGATGGCGTTCTGGGGCACCTCGGCCCTGAACGACCAGACATTCGGCGCCGTCCCCGTTGAGGGGCACAGCTTTACCGCGCCTCTGGGGCGTAGTTTGCTGTGGCTGATGACGTCCTCATCGGGCGGGATCGGGTTCGGCGTCGGATCGGTTGCCGGTGTTCTGGCGGGGGCCTTCATCGGATCGTCCATCAAGGGCCTGTTCCGGTGGGAGGCCTGTGAGGACCCGCGTGAGCTTGGCCGTCAGGTCAGCGGCGCGATCTTTATGGGCATCGGCGGGATCATCGCCATGGGCTGTTCGGTGGGTCAGGGCCTGTCGGGCATGGCGACACTGGCCTATTCCGGCCCCGTGACCTTGGCCGCGATCTATGGCGGGGCCCTGTTCGGGTTGCGCCGGTTGATCGCGGGGTTTCAACCCGACTAAGCGCGCTCAGGCCCGCGTGGCACGCGACGGGCCTGCACCGAAATACTGCTCCACAATCTCCGCGATGTTTTCGGTGCGCAGGGGTTTGGCCAGCACACGGTCCGCGCCCGCGACCTCAAACCGGCGGGCCTCTTCGCCCACAACGGCGGCCGTCACGCCGATGATCGGCAAGGTCGGGAAATCGGGGCGCAGTTTCGCGATCATCTCATCCCCCGCCAGATTGGGCATGAACAGGTCGGTCAGGATAATGTCGGGCGTATGTTTGGCGACCATATCCAGTCCCTCGGCCCCGTCATTGGCGACGATCACCTTGGTGAAATGCTGACGCAAGACGGCGGCCATGATTTCGCGGATGATCTCGCTGTCCTCAACCACCAAGGCACAACCGTCCACCACGGTTTTGGCGGGCTCGGCGGCGGCGGATTTCGGGGGGGCGGCGTCGTTTGACGGCGCGGGTGTGACCGTAACGGGGCGCACATCCAGAGACTGGTGCGCGGGGGCCACGGCGCCCTTGGCAAGGCTTTCAGGCAGGGTAAAGGTGAACTGCGCGCCGCCACTGGGGCTCTCGCAATGCCAGACCTTGCCGCCCAGCAATTCAATCGCGGATTTCACGATATAAAGGCCCAGACCACTGCCATCGACGCGTTTGGTGCCGTTGGACAGACGCCGGAAGGGTTCAAAGATTTTTTCGACATCCTCGGGCGGAATGCCCTGCCCGTTGTCGATGACCGACCATTGGCCGACGCGCCCCTTTTCGGTGTACTGGGCCTCATAGGCGATGATGACGTTTTGGGCCGTCGAATGCAGCAGCGCGTTGCGCAACAGGTTGCTGAGGGCGGCGCGCACGCGGTTCACCTCTATCATACAGATGTCATGCGCCCCGTCGCCCAGATCGACCGACAGGCGCACGTTATGATCGCGCGCCATCTGGTCAAAGCTGTTCATGACGCGCTCGATCATGTTGGCAGGCGCCATGGGTTGCATCCGCACCGGCAGGTTGCGTTCGGGATAGACCGCCTGACGCATATCGCCCAGCGTCGCCAGCAATTGCTCGGACGCCTCGTTGATCTTGGGGCTGACCTCGGTCCAGTCGGGGTCCAGATCCATCCGTTCGATCAGCATCGCAATGATCGACGCGGGCGTGCGCAATTCATGCGAGATGATCGAGAACAGCTCTTTCTGGCGTTCCTGTTTCTCGTTCAGTCGGTCCAGCGCATCCTGAAGCGCGACCTCTTTGCGCCACTCGGATGTGATGTCGATCAGGAACCCATAGGCCATCGCCCGCCGCCCCTTGCGCAGCTCATAGGCGATATAGACCTTGATCAACGCCGTGCCCTCGACGTCATTGGGATCAGGCGGAGCGGTGCCGCCCCTGCGGAAATGCAGGGTAAATTCATTCATCTCGACGCCAACATTGCTCAGGGCCTCTTCGACCTTGGCGCTGTCCTCGGGGCGCAGGCGGCTGCTAACGCGGTGCAGATCGACCACATGCGGAAGATCCAGAATACGGCTGGCCGCATCGTCCAGCACCATGCGCCCCCGCTTCAGGTTCACCGTGAACCGCCCGATGTCGGCGAAATCGCGCACGTTCTCCAGACGGGTCACGGTCAGGCGTTGGATATCGGCCTCAAACCGCAGGCGGGTCTTGTTCAACAGGATCGCAAACAGAATAAAGGTCAGGGCCGCCGACATCGCCTCGGACAAAAGGCCGAATTCGGGGTCGTCAGACACCGGATAGATGAACACGCCCGTTGTCAGGGAATAGGCCGCCGCACCCCCGAACACCACGATGGGGGCAAGGTTGACCGACAAAACCGCCGCCAGAAAGGTCAGAAGCAGGGTCATTTCCACGATGGGCGCGATGTAGACGCCCGCGTAATACATCCAGATCATGCCGCCGAAGACCGGCAAGAACATCAGGGCACGCAGGAAATGACGACGGCGCGGGGCCTCTACCGCCAAAATCATCGCCATCGAGGACACAAAGGACGCGCGCAGACCGCGAAAGAACACCTCGGCCCAAGACATCTCGGAAAACCCGCTTTGCCCCCACCACGGCCCGACGACCACCGGCCCCAGTGCGGACAGGGCCACCATCATGACCATGCACATCGGCACGACCACGGCAAAGTTCACCCCGATCAGGGCCAAATCCGCGCTGATCGGATCGGTACGCCCCATCAAAAACAGGTGCAACCATCGCCCGCCCAGCCCTGCGATCAGACCCACGGCCAGATTGACGGTCAGGTTCAACAGATGCAGCCGCAGCAGAACGCCGATATCAGGCGCGTCTGCCACCTGCATGAACGGAAACAGCAGACTGATCCCGTAAAGGCCGCAGAACACCACCAACGGATACCACACAATCCGCATCGGAAAGACCACGATGCCCAACACGATCGCGAAGAGGGAAATATGCGGCGTGCTCTGTAAAAACAGGGTGCTTTGGCCGTGGACGCTAATCGCGGTGGAAAAGGATACCGTCCAGACCAGCATACAGACCGCGTAAAACGCCATATGCACGCCCAGTCGCCCGCGGCTGACCATGCGCAGCCCTATGATCTTGGAGCGCACCTCATCCGCAAACAGCATCCCGTCGGTAATCAATGGTTTCCCCCTGACCCTGCCCCGCACCTGCGGGGGCGTCTTTTCTGCCCTGTAGGTTAAACGACCAAGGCGACACACAGGTTACATATTTCACAGCCTTGGCGCGAAAAACCCTGTCGATTCCGCCCAGCCCGTTGCCGTGACGCCCCCCGATCCCCGCCAAAGGATCAAACACCCCCGTGCCTTGGTGAAATTTAACAGCCAAGAGACGCTATGCCGCAAGGAAAATCGCCCGAAACTTTCATTGCATACAATTGCACACATTGACTTGGCCCCGCCCGTCCGCTAGGCGATACGCGAAGATACACGCACCTGCGCACGTTGCGCTTTTGTGTACGGTCGGCCCCATTTCCCGCGCGCGGGCCGATCGCATTCTGATCGCGGAGATGACGGACATCATAGCTATGACAAAGACACCCGATATCATTTACACCATTGTTGACGAAGCCCCCGAACTGGCCAGCGCCTCGTTGTTGCCGATCATCCGCTCTTTTGCTGCGGCTGCCGATATCGACGTCGCAACGCGCAACATTTCGGTTGCGGCCCGTATCCTGTCGGCCTTCCCCGATTACCTGAACGAAGATCAGCGTATCTCGGACGATCTGGCCGAACTGGGCAATCTGGTGAAAACGCCCGATGCCAACGTCATCAAGCTGCCGAACGTGTCGGCCTCGGTGCCTCAGCTGACCGCCGCGATCAAGGAACTGCAATCGCAGGGCTTTGCCGTCCCCGCCTACCCCGCCGATCCCGCAACGGATGAGGAAAAAGACATCCGCGCCCGTTACGACGCGATCAAAGGGTCGGCTGTGAACCCCGTCCTGCGCGAAGGCAACTCGGACCGCCGCGCCGCCAAGGCCGTCAAGGAATATGCCAAGGCCAACCCGCACTCGATGGGTGAATGGACCGCAGACAGCAAGACCACCGTCGCCTCGATGCCCGGCAACGATTTCTTTGCCAACGAAAAATCGGCCACCATCACCGCCGCTCAGGCCGGTGGCGCGAAAATCGTCTTTACCGCCGCCGATGGCACCCAGACCGTTCTGAAAGACGGGCTGAGCTACGAAGAAGGCACCATTGTCGACGCGACCTTTATGTCGGCCTCGGCGCTGCGCGACTTCATCAAGGCCGAAGTCAACAGCATGGAACCCGGCGTTCTGTTCTCGGTCCACCTGAAGGCGACCATGATGAAGGTCTCGGACCCGATCATCTTTGGTCACTTCGTGTCGGTCTACCTAGAGGACTTCATCGCCAAGCACGGCGACAAACTGGCCGCTCTGGGCTGGAACCCGAACGGCGGTATCGGCGATCTGGAAAAACTGATCGCGGATGACGCGGACCTACAGGCCGATCTCACGGCTGCTCTGGACGCGCGCCCGCCGATGTACATGGTCGACAGCGACAAAGGCATCACCAACCTGCACGTGCCCAGCGACGTGATCATCGACGCCTCGATGCCCGCCGTGATCCGCGCCGGTGGTATCGGCTGGGGTCCGGATGGCAAACCCGCCGACACCAAATGCTGTATCCCTGACAACTGCTATGCGGGCGTCTATGCGGAAACCGTCGATTTCTTTAAGGCCAACGGCAAACTGGACGTCACCACCGCAGGTGCCGTTTCGAACGTCGGTCTGATGGCCCAAAAGGCCGAAGAATACGGCAGCCACCCCACCACGTTTGAAATCCCGTCCGAAGGCACCGTGGAAATCGTTCTGGACAACGGCGGCACCCTGCACAGCCACGCCGTCAGCACCGGTGACATCTGGCGTTCGGCCACCGTCAAAAAGGCCCCGATCGACGACTGGATCAAACTGGGCGTACGTCGGTTCAAGGCCACCGGCACCGCCGCCTTCTGGCTGGACGAAAACCGTGCGCACGACGCCGAACTGATCAAATACGTCACCCCCGCCCTGAAAGAGGCCGGTGTCGAGATTCCGATCATGGCCCCGCAGGCCGCGACCCGCTTTACGCTGGAGCACATGGTCAAAGGCACCGACGTTGTCACCATCACCGGCAACGTTCTGCGCGACTATCTGACCGACCTGTTCCCGATCCTCGAACTGGGCACCTCGGCCAAGATGCTGTCGATCGTGTCCCTGATGCAGGGCGGCGGTCTGTTTGAAACCGGCGCGGGCGGCTCGGCCCCCAAGCACGTTCAACAGCTGGTCGAAGAAAACCACCTGCGTTGGGACAGCCTTGGCGAATTCTGCGCCCTTGGCGAAAGCTTCAAGTTCCTCGCCGACAAAGGCAACGCCAAGGCCGCTGTCTTTGGTGCCGCGATTGAGGACGCCACCCAGAAGGTTCTGGAAAACGGCAACAGCCCCGAGCGTAAGGTCGGCCAGAACGACAACCGCACCAGCCACTATTTCTTTGCCCGCTACTGGGCCGAGGCATTGGCCGCACAAACCGATGACGCCGATCTGGCCGCACACTTTGCCCCCATCGCCAAGCAACTGGTCGAGGGCGAAGAGGCGATCCTGTCCGAGATCAAGGCGGTCGAAGGTCAGCCGGTCGATCTGGGCGGCTACTACCACACCGATCCGGTGAAAACCGCCGCCGCGATGCGCCCCTCGGCCACGCTGAACGCGATCATCGGCTAATCCGGTTCTGGATCACACATGCCAAAGGGCGGCCCATCGGGTCGCCCTTTTTCTTTACCTGTTGCGCGGCCCCTAGGCCGGCATGCCGATGGCCGCGCGCCCCTCATCGACCTTGAGGGAAAAGTCGGTGCCCAGCCATTGATCGGCATCCGACGTGGTCAGAAAGGCAATCGCGCGCGCCACCCAATCGGGGGTGATGTGGTTTTCCCACGGAATCTGGCTGACCGGATTGATGCCCGAGGCGCGGATCTGTTCCTGCATCTCGGTCGCGACCGTGCCGGGGCTGAGGCCAAAGACGCGCACGCCCATGCCGTGGGCCTCTTTATGGGCGACGCCGGTCAGACGCTGCACGGCGGCCTTGGAGGCGCAATAATGCGACCACCCCTCCAGGAACGAATTCGCCGCGCCGGACGAGATATTGACGATGGTGCCCCCGCCCTCTTGGGCCGCCATGACCGGCATGGCGTGGCGCAACCCGTAATAGACCCCTTTGACGTTCACATCGATGATCCCCGACCAGGCCTTGGGATCGCTGTCCATAATCCGCGCAATCGGATCAATCAGGCCTGCGTTGTTCACCAACAGATCCAGCCGCCCCGTCGCAGACACCGCCCCTTGGATCAGCGCCGCCACCGCGTCATTGTCCGCGACGTCGGTCGCGACCGCCGTGGCCATGCCGCCAGCGTCGGTGATCTCATCCGCAAGGCGCGTGATCGCAGGGGTTGAACGCGCGGCCAACACCACATGGGCGCCAAGAGTGGCCAAATGGCGCGCCGCCGCTGCGCCAATCCCGCGCGAGGCACCGGTGACAATCGCGGTTTTACCCGTCAAATCGGGGGGCGTGGTCATGAATGATACTCCTTTGAATCAACAGTAAGGACCGGCGCAAACAGATCATCCGTCACAAGGGCGCGCACCGCCACGCTTGACCCCACAAGCCCAAGCGCGATCATGGCCGTCAACGCGACCGCAATGATCCACTGTGCCGGATGACCGGTGTCGCAGGCGGGCTTAGCCCTCATTCGGGCCTTTGAAACCATCGACATGACCCCAGTTACAGGGCACGTTCGTCTGCGCCTTATCCGCAGGCAGGGACGCGCAATCCACCAGATCGAAATGGATGTCGAGGTCAATCTCGGTTCCCGTGGGCGAACCGGGGAAGGCGATGAAATCCATACCGAAATCGGTGCGAGTGATGGTGCCGGTGGCCTCAAAGCTGGCCGTGCGGATCTCGTCATAGTTCGGGATAAAATCCGGATAGAGACGATCCGCCACCAGCGTAAAGTCCAACTCGACCGGCGCACTGACGCCCAGCATGGTCAGGGTGCCCGCCATGGTGCCCTCGGTGTCGGACGTCATATGGATATCGCCCGAGGTAAAGGTGACCGTCGGAAAGGCCGGCACGTTCATATAGTCGGCGTTGCGGATGTGATTGTCCCGCCCGACGTGGTTTGAATTCACCGACGCCGCCTCAACCGTCACGGTGATTTTCGAATTCTCGGGATGCGCCTCGTCAATCAGGAACTCGCCCTGAAAGTCGTCAAACCGTCCGACGGTGCGCGACAGGTCCATATGGTCGATTTCCCAGCCCAGATGCGCGTGACCAAGGTCAAGCGTCCATTCATGCAGCTCGGCCAAGGCGGGCGCAGCCATGGCGGTCAGGGTCAGGGCGGTCAGTGTGGTGATGCGTGTCAACATGGTCTCTCTCCTGTTTGGGCCAAATCACTTGGTTGACGCCTTTATGACCCCTGCGCATACTGCGGGAAATCGACCTGAATGACATACTCTCATGCACATTTCGCACGAATAGGACTGCTATGGACCTGTCCCTGCTTCAGACCTTTGCCGATGTGGCCCGCCGCGGGTCCTTTGCCGCCGTCGCCCGTGATGAGGGCGTCGATCCGTCCTCCGTGTCGCGCCGTGTGGCCGCGCTGGAACAGGCGCTTGGCCTGACCTTGTTTGAGCGCACAACCCGCCGCCTGTCCCTAACCGAGGCGGGGCGCATCTATCTGGACCGGACCAGCGCGATCATGGACGGGTTGGCCGAGGCCGCAGACGTCGCCCGCGACGCCATCAGCGAACCCTCGGGCCTGTTGCGGGTGACGACCTCGGTCGCCTTTGGCGAACGCTGGCTGACCCCGCGCCTAAGGGCGTTTCGCGCGGCCTATCCACGGGTCCAGATCGAATTGATCCTCAGCGACGGGCGCATCGACATCGCCGCCGAAGGGATCGACGTGGCCCTGCGCCTTGGCCCCGCGGTTGAGGGCGCCTTTGTCGTGTCCAAGCTGTTTGACGTGTATTACCGCGCGGTTGCGGCGCCCGAATATCTGGCGCGCGCGGGGCGGCCTGCCGATCCACGGGACCTGACCGATCACGACGGGGTGCATTTCGCCCTGCCCCGTTTCGGCGGCGCGTGGCAGTTTCGCGCGGATCGCAACAGCCCGCCCATCGCCATCACCCCGCGCCCCGCGCTTGCGATCTCAAGCGCACTGGCCGTGCGCCGCGCCGCGCTGGAAGGGATGGGCGTGGCCCTCTTGGCCGATTGGACCATCGCCGAGGATTTGGAGGCGGGCCGCCTGATCGACCTTTTCCCCGGCGTTGAGGGCAGCGCGACCGATTTCGACGCCGCCATCTGGACCGTCTACCCCAGCCGCGCCCACCTGCCCGCCCGCGTCCGCGCCTTTGTCGACCACGTCAAAACCTGCGCGCGGGGTGAGTAAGGGAACGGCCCCATAAAACAAACGTCCGAGCTGATATTCTAGGGTCAGGATTCATAACCAATAGATGACGGTCGCGGCCAGAGCGATGGCTGAGAGGAAGACCTTGGGGCAGCGATCA
>PALT01000043.1 GCA_002706605.1 Rhodovulum sp.
GGATCGCGGCCTTGTCCGAGGTGATCATTCCCCTGCCCCTTCGATGATGCGGCGCACCTCCGCGACCATATCGGCGCGGGCGACCTCAACCTGTGCGGGCTGGGATTTCCATTCCTCAAGCGTCGCACTGGCCGCGATTTTCGCTCCAAGCACCAGATCCTTGATCTGGACCACATCGCGCTCGGCCTCATCGCCGCCTTGGATGATGGCCACGGGCGATTGGCGTTTATCGGCGTATTTCAATTGGTTGCCAAAGTTCTTGGGGTTACCAAGGTAGACCTCGGCGCGGATGCCTGCGGCGCGCAGCTCGCCCACCATGGCCTGATAGTCGGCCATGCGGTCGCGGTCCATCACGGTCACGACGACGGGGCCATCCATGGTGGCACCGGCACGCCCCTTGGCGCGCAGCGCGGCCAACAGACGGTCAACGCCAATCGACACGCCGGTCGCCGGAACGACCTGACCGGTGAAGCGTTTGACCAGATCGTCATAGCGACCGCCACCGGCGACCGAGCCGAACTGACGCGGACGGCCCTTTTCGTCAAGGATTTCAAAGGTCAACTCGGCCTCGAACACCGGACCGGTGTAATAGCCCAGACCGCGCACGACGGACGGGTCGATTTCGATGCGATCCGATCCGTAGCCTTGGGCGTCCAACAGCGCGGCGATCTGTTCCAGTTCGGCGACGCCTTCCTGACCGGTGGCCGAGTCCCCGACCAATTCCCGCAGACGCGCACAGGTGGCCGCGCCGGTGTCGCGCTTGGCCTCCATGAACCCCATGACGGTGTCGGCTTGGGCGTCGGTCAGACCCGCGCCCTTGGTGAAATCGCCCGAGTCGTCCTTGCGCCCCTCGCCCATCAGGGCGCGCACGCCCTCAGGTCCAAGGCGGTCGATCTTGTCGATGGCGCGCAGCACGATGCCGCGCTCCTCTTCGAACTTGGTGGGGTCGGACGGGTCCAGAACGCCCGCGACCTCCATCACGCCGTTCAAAACCTTGCGGTTGTTGACGCGCACAATGTAGTCGCCGCGCGGAATGCCGACGGTCTCAAGCGCATCGGACAGCATCGCACAGATTTCTGCATCCGCCGCGACCGAGGCCGAGCCAACGGTGTCCGCATCGCATTGATAGAACTGACGGAATCGCCCCGGACCGGGCTTTTCGTTGCGCCAGACGGGACCCATCGCATAGCGGCGATAGGGGTTGGGCAGATCATTGCGGAACTGCGCGGCCACACGGGCCAAGGGCGCCGTCATGTCATAGCGCAGCGCCAGCCAATCGCCGTCGTCCTCTTCCTGCCACGCGAACACACCCGCGTTCGGGCGATCCACATCGGGCAGGAACTTGCCCAGCGCCTCAACCGTTTCCACGGCCGAGGTTTCCAGCGGGTCAAAGCCATAGCGATGATAGACCTCGGCGATCTTGTCGAGCATCTCTTTACGTTCAGTTACATCCGAACCGAAATAGTCCCGAAAGCCCTTGGGCGTCTCTGCCTTGGGGCGGGGTGCTTTCTTTTGCTTGGCCATCGCGTCTTTGTCCCTTAGGTGGGTTTGCGGGCGGCATAGCGGATGCAGGTTCAAGGGGCAAGTACACCCGCCCCCAGCATGAAAGGAAATGCCATGTCAGACACGCAAGTCACACAGTTGGAAGAAAAGGTCGCGCATCTGATGGCGACAGTGGATGACCTGTCGGATGTCGTCGCGGCGCAGGCCAAGGAAATCGACGTCCTGACGCGTCGCGTTCGCATGTTGATGCAGCGCGAAGCCGAACGCGAATATGATAGCGAAAGCTCAATCCCGCTGGCCGATCAACGCCCGCCCCATTACTGAGGCGCGCGTCCAAGGTCAGGACATCTTGCGCCCGACGAAATCCACCACGGCATATAGGACGTCCGAGTTGTATCCAGGGCCAAAGACGTCGTCATAATCGGCCACGTCCAAAACATCGAACAGGGCAAACCGCGCGTGCAAATCGGCGGTCGAAAACCCGTTCTCGCCAGCCCCTTGATGGCGTTGTGATAGTCCGTGGATCATCAGCAACCCACCCCCGCGCACAAACCCCGGCAACGATTGCAGCACCAGATGACGCTGCGCATCGCTCTCGAACTCGGGAAAGACGAGCAACACCAGATCATATTCGGCCCCGCGCGACGACATTGCCTGCAACGAGTCATCGCGCACCAAGCTGCACGGCTTCATCTCGCGCATGTTCAGCAGGTCGACCGACAGCCCCATGTCCCGCAGGCTATGCGCCACCGCCTCTTCGCCAAGCACCAGAGCATTGGCAGCCCCCTTCATCAGGAAACCGAACTTGCGCAAAAAGCCCAAGTTGCCATTGCTGATGCGGGGGAGCGCAGACTCTGGGCGCAACGATTTCATGTCACCTCCGTGACGGTCGGTTCATCTTTGACGTGTCGGGTATCAGGGTGCAGAGACGTGCCTAAAATATGGTCAGCACGGTGGATAACATGTTCTGCACGGCCCACAATTAAAGGATCGGACCTGCCAATAGCGTGGTGATCTTTCCCAGGGTAGTCAAGCGAATTGAGGAAATGTCTCATGCACTCTAGGCGTGCACGTTTCTTGTCATTGGACTTAACGATGGTCCAAGGCGCATCGGCGGTGTCGGTGTAAAAGAACATCGCTTCTTTGGCCTCGGTGTAATCATCCCATTTATCAAGGCTGGCCTTGTCAATCGGGCTGAGCTTCCATTGCTTCAGGGGATCGGTTTCACGCGATTTAAAGCGGGCCTGCTGTTCCTCTTGAGTGACCGAGAACCAGTATTTGTACAGATGGATGCCCGAGCGGACCAACATCTGCTCAAACAACGGGGTCTGGCGCATGAATTCCAAATATTCGTTCGGGGAACAGAACCCCATCACCCGCTCAACCCCTGCGCGGTTGTACCAAGAGCGGTCATAGAACACCATTTCCCCGACGGTGGGCAGTTCGCGGATATAGCGTTGAAAGAACCATTGGCCCTTTTCTTCCCATGTGGGTTTGTTCAGGGCGACCACACGGGCCGAACGCGGGTTCAGGTGTTCCATGAACCGCTTGATCGTGCCCCCCTTACCGGCGGCATCGCGGCCTTCGAACAGCAGAACAAATTTCTGTTCGGTTTCCTGTGCCCACAATTGAACCTTGAGCAATTCCGCCTGTAGGCGCGCCTTTTGCGCCTCATAGGTGCGGCGGGACAGTTTGGTCGCATAGGGGTATTCCCCGTTCTCGAAAGCGCGCGCGATCATCTCGGGGTTCGGGGGCGTTTTCACCGCCGTGGCCGTCCCGTTTGCAACGGGGGTGGGTGTCGTCCGAATCTCTGCGCTCTGTGTCATATCTGTCCCTTTCCTGAATGGGATAATTCTACCACTCGGGCGCAGAGCCCACTTTGACACCGGTCAAATTTAAACCACCACCAAACCGTGCACGGGCCATTGCCCCTTGGGCGCGGTCCTGCTCTAATACGTCACCAAACCAATTATTGATCGAGCACACCCATATGTCCGACGACCTTCTTGCAGGGACCGAACCCGACGACTACGACGCCTCTTCGATTGAGGTGCTTGAAGGACTAGAGCCCGTCCGCAAACGCCCCGGCATGTATATCGGCGGCACGGACGAGCGCGCGCTGCACCATATGGTGGCCGAAATCCTCGACAACTCGATGGATGAGGCCGTCGCAGGCCACGCCAACCGGATTGAGGTGGAACTGCACGCCGATAGCACGGTCACCATTCGCGACAACGGGCGCGGCATCCCGATTGATCCCCACCCCAAGTTTCCGGACAAATCCGCGCTTGAGGTGATCCTGTGCACCTTGCACGCGGGCGGCAAGTTCAGCGGCAAGGCCTATCAGACCTCGGGCGGTTTGCACGGCGTGGGGGCGTCGGTTGTGAACGCCCTGTCGGATTCGATGGTGGTTCAGGTCGCGCGCAACAAAGAGCTGTTTGAGCAGCGCTTTTCGCGCGGCATCCCGCAAGGTCCGGTCGAAAAGGTCGGCGCCGCCCCAAACCGGCGCGGCACCACCGTGTCCTTCCACGCGGACGCCCAGATTTTCGGGTCGCACAAGATGAAGCCCGCCCGCCTGATGAAGATGGTCCGCTCCAAGGCGTACCTGTTCTCGGGCGTTGAAATCCGGTGGAAATCGGCGATCGACGATGGGGAAACCCCGACCGAGGCCACGTTCCATTTCCCCGGCGGTCTGGCGGATTATCTGACCGAAACCTTGGGCAAGGCCGCGACCTATGCCGACAAACCCTTTGCGGGGCGCGTTGATTTCAAAGAGAAGTTCAACGAAGCGGGCAGTGTGGAATGGGCGATCAACTGGACCCCCTCGCGCGACGGGTTCATCCAATCCTATTGTAACACCGTTCCCACCCCTGAGGGCGGCACGCATGAGGCGGGTTTTTGGGCGGCGATCCTAAAGGGCATCCGCGCCTATGGCGAATTGGTCAACAACCGCAAGGCCACCAATATCACGCGCGACGATCTGATCACGGGCGGCTGTGCGCTTGTGTCCTGTTTCATCCGCGAGCCGGAATTCGTCGGTCAAACCAAGGACCGTCTGGCCACCACCAACGCGCAAAAGCTGGTCGAAGGGGCCGTGCGCGATCACTTTGACAACTGGCTGGCCGCCGATACCAAATCGGCCGGTGCGATCCTTGATTTCCTTGTGCTGCGGGCCGAGGAACGGCTGCGTCGCCGTCAGGAAAAGGAAACCGCCCGTAAAACCGCGACCAAGCGCCTGCGCCTGCCCGGCAAGCTGGTCGATTGTTCGGCCACCAACCGCGATGGCACTGAATTGTTTCTGGTGGAGGGTGACTCGGCCGGTGGGTCGGCGAAAATGGCGCGTGATCGCCGCACACAGGCCCTGTTGCCGCTGCGCGGTAAGATCCTGAACGTTTTGGGCGCGGCAAGCTCCAAGCTGGGCAGCAACGCGGAAATCAACGACCTGTCACAGGCGCTTGGCGTCGGTCTGGGCACCAAGTTCAACATCGACGATCTGCGCTATGACAAGATCATCATCATGACCGACGCGGACGTCGACGGCGCCCATATCGCCAGCCTGTTGATGACGTTCTTTTTCACCCAGATGCGCCCGCTGATTGATCACGGACACCTTTATCTGGCCTGCCCGCCCCTGTTTCGCCTGACCCAAGGCGCGAAACGCGTCTATGCGCTGGACGAGGCGGAAAAGGAAATGTGGATGGAAAAGGGTCTGGGCGGCAAAGGCAAGATCGACGTCAGCCGGTTCAAGGGTCTGGGCGAAATGGACGCCAAGGACCTGAAGGACACCACGATGAACCCCGCCTCGCGCAAGTTGATCCGCGTCAGCATTGATGAGGACGAACCGGGCGAAACCGCCGATCTGGTGGAACGTCTGATGGGCAAAAAGCCCGAGATGCGGTTCCAATACATCCAGCAGAACGCGCAATTCGTGGACGAACTGGACATCTGATCAAATCCCCGGCCAGTCACACCCGCCGGGGATTTTTCGTTACTTTACGGCCTCGTGGGCGACGCTCAGGAAAATCGCGTCCAACTCGTTTGCCGCCGCCACGAGGTCCGCTCCCCTGCCCCAAGGGCTAGGCTGCGGTGTCACCGCGGCTGAGAAGCGCGCAATCCCAGACTGCAAGAGAGCAACAAAGCACCCACCTGCAAATAAATCGTCACTTAAAAAATCCTGTCAGCTATGGCGAAAATTACCCCTTGCTGATCCGCAAGAGGATCACTGTTGCGTTAGTCTTTTGGTTTCATCGACCAGCGTAGCGATGGCCGTCTTGAGGTCCGAAACGTTAGGGCCGTGGCTTAAAACACCGCGCGAGGCAGAAATGATCGCACGTTCAATTGCATCGCCGAACAGGGCGCGGGTATCTTCGACCGTGGCTCCCTGTGCTCCGACACCCGGCACCAGGAAAAGCGCGTTCGGCATGGACCGGATCGTCTCCTGCGTGGAGCCACCCAAGGTCGCCCCGATCACAGCGCCAACCGGCCCAACCGCACCCTCGGCGCCGCCCGCGCGATTAAAACGGGCGATGGCCTGCGCCAAATGATCGGCAACGGTTAGATCTTCGATCCGCGCATTCTGAAGCTCGGCCCCTTCAGGGTTTGACGAACGCACCACGACAAACACCCCCGTTTCGGTGTCCTTGGCGCGCTACAGCAATGGCATCATCGCATCGATCCCGAGATAAGCATGCGCCGTTACGGCATCGACATCAAAGGGCGATGCGCTGCCCAGCCATGCCTGCCCATAGGCATCGATACTGCTGCCTATATCCCCCCTTTTCGCATCGGCAATCACAAAGATCCCGGCCTCTTTTGCCGCGCGGCAAAGCGACTGTAATTCCGCCATCCCTGCGGGGCCAAAGGCCTCGAAAAAGGCCACCTGTGGCTTGATAATTCCAACCGATCCGATGGCCGCCTCAAGTGCGATGGCGCAAAACTGACGCAACCCCTCAACCGTGACCGGCAGCCCCCATGCGGCAAGAGTGTGCGCCGCCGGGTCGATGCCAAAACAAAAATTCGAGTACGGGGCAACGGCGGCGGTAAATCGATCATAGTAGGTGGTCATTTCTGGGTCCTTGGGCTGGCTGGGATCGTTATTCGGAGGCTGCGCGCGCGCTCGTGCGCACATCAAACTTGTTCAGAATGGCTTGGGTAATGTCAGGGGCGGGCCACGCAGCGTCCACGGTGGACAAATGCCGCGTCAGAGCACGAAATCCGTCGACTATTCCAGTGATGACATCTTGGTTGCGCTCTTCATGCTTGCGTACGGGACCGTCCCGCTCAACCAGACGGCGCATTAAGGTCGGCACGGGAGCGTCCAGAAAAATTGACAATGTCGGACGCGGGATACCTGCGTTCATTTTTGCGACAAATTCCGGATCAACGCCGCGATTTTGGAAAAACACCAAACTTGAAAAAACATAGCGATCACACAGAACAATTGCCCCACGTTCGAGCGCCGGTCGCACGACCTCATGCACATGCTTCAGACGGTCTGCGGCCGCCATCACGGCCAGCGTATGAGCGTGTTCTGCGTCGCCGCCATGATCCAGAAAATGGCGCACCACCGGTTCGGCGCGATAGGCCGTGGTTGGCTGCCGCGTCTCGACCACTTCATACCCACGGGCTTCGAAGACCGCACCAAGGGACGAAATTTGCGTTGTTTTCCCCGACCCGTCAAAGCCGCACAAGGCAATCAGATGTCCAGAATACGATTTTGTGTCGGTAAAAACGGTGTCGGCGGCATCATTCAAAGACACCCCGCCCTCAACGAGATGCCCAACCACCTGCGATGTTGTGCGAACCGGCCGCGCGCCCCGTTCCAGCATCAAAATCTCCTCGCGTTAAAGATGTTTTACAAAGCTGCGATGTTTCTGTCGCGAATCTATGCAACACCCACATCAATACACGGGATTTGTCGCATTTATTAGACTTTTTAAAACTTTTTCTCATTTTTTAAAAGCACAATTATTAAGCATGTAATTTCTTGATTCTTGTTTTTATTGGTTATTTTTTTCTTTTTGAAGTTTTTGTAACAGAATTATTAAGCTTGATTGGAATCAAATCCGCTCCTAACGATTCTGGATATTAACCATGCCGGCATGAGTCGGCGCTGGCGCTTCTCAATATTGAGATCGCCATTTGATTGAATTTAGGTCGACTGGCCCGTCAATGATTTGGGGGCGAAAAATGTCGACAAACTATTTCGGAATTCCACAATCACGGGTCATTATCGCCGCTGATATGGAAACCTATGACGAGAATGCTCGCGTTCTCGATCAAATCTGCGATGACATCGATGTCATCAAGGTCAACACACCTCTGGTGTTTCATGAAGGTCCATCCGTCATCCGCAAACTGACCGACACGTTTCAAAAACCGGTCTTTGCCGATCTCAAAGTCGCCGATGTCCCGCACACGGACGTCAAAGTCGTGCGAATGGTGGCAGATAACGGCGGTGCTGCGGTTATGGTGCACGGATTTATTGGCCCAGACGCGCTGATCGATTGCGCCGAGGCGGCCGCCGATCAGGTCGGCATCATCATGCAACTGGAACTGACCAACCCTGGGGGAAAGTTGTTCACCGCCCCGATTGCCGATGATCTTGCCCGCCTCGCGGCGGAACTAGGGCTTTATGGCACCCAAGCCCCCGGCAACCGCCCCGACCGGATCAGCAAGATCCGCTCAATCATTGGCCCCGAGCCCGTGATCGTCTGCTGTGGCGTGGGAGCGCAGGGCGGCAAACACAACGCAGTCATGCAAGCCGGCGGCACCTATTCCATCGTCGGCCGCGCCATCTACACCGCTGAAAACCCCAAGGCAGCGGCCGCCGCGATTACCGCCGGACTGCAAAACGCGCCCGCATTGGGCCTCTCGGCATAGGAGAGCAACGTGAAACCCATTGATCCCAAAGCCAAGGTTTTTCTGATCTATCCCGCCTTGGAAAGCTATGCCTACAAAATTCAGGTCCAGGACCGCGAGAGCCTAGCGCTTGGTTATCTCATTGCCGCGTTAGAACGTAAAAACGTGCCCGTCAATGCGGTCAACGCCGAGCTTCTGGAGGTGTCAAACGATCAGGTCATCGAGATGATGGCCGCATGTCAGGACACGATCCTTGTCGGAATTTCCGCCGGCTCGGAAAAGGCATTTCCCCATATCGAGGTGATGGCGCAAAAAATAAAAGCGACCCTGCCCAATGCACACATCACAATTGGCGGGATTTTCGCGACCTCGGCGCATGAGGACATCCTGAACCAAAGCATCGCCATCGACAGCGTCAGCATGGGAGAGGGAGAGCGCGTGATCCACGCCCTCTATGAGGGGCTGCTAAACGGCGCCCCGCTGGATACGATTGCGGGCATCAAATTTCGTGCGGATGACGGCACGATTCAGGGCAAGGACGCCCCGCGTATCAAGGACCTCGACGACCTCCCGTTTCCCTCGCGCGTCGACCTTGAATACATGTTGGAGAACGGCGGCGTGCGTAAGGCCAAAATCGCTACGTCGCGCGGCTGTTATGCGCGCTGTACGTTCTGTTCGATCCACGAGATCTTTGGCGATCGTTTGGTCTATCGCCGCTCGCCCGCGAATATCGTGGCGGAAATCCGTATGTTGAAAGAGCGCTTTGGCGTGACGGACGTGTCTTTCATGGATGACCTGTTCATCACCCCGTCCAAGCGCGGTCGCCAGTGGGTCATGGATTTTTGCGACCTGATCCGACAGGAAGACCTCGGGATTAAATTCTGGGTCGAAACGCGCGCCGACACTCTGGATCGTGAGATCATGGATTGCATGATCAGCGCGGGCCTAGATAGCATTTTTATCGGCATCGAAGCAGGCAGCAGCGGCGTTCTTGAAAAGATGCAAAAGGACGTCACCGCAGAACAGAACCGCGACGCGCTGGTATTGTTACGCCAGACTTCGCTTGACCCCGAGAACGTGCGCTTTGGCTATATCATGTTCACGCCGGACATGTCTTTTGCCGAGCTACAGGAACAGTTCACGTGGATCCGCGACAGCAACCACTGCCGCGTACAGACCCTGCAAAACCGCATGAACATCTACCGCGGCACACCCGAGTTCAAACGTCTGTTTGCGGAAAACAAACTTCGGATTGGCGACCTTGGGACGCTGGCCGAATATGACTTTGACGATCCGCAGGTTGGTGAGTTCGAGCACGCCTTCCGTGCCTTCCACCTGAATTGCGTGGCCGAGGTGTTTGACGACCTACACAAATTGCAGCGCCGTTATATCCGCCAAAAGCAGACGTCGTTCCGCCAAGCCCCGAAACACGTGCGCAGTTTGTTCAGCCAACTGCTGCGCAATTGCGAACAGCTAGAGCGTCAGCACTATATCGACTTTTTCGAGGCTGGCCTGTTTGGCACAATTGAAGAACGCAACGCCATTGGCGCGAAAACCAAGGCTGACCTGCCTGAAATTCGTACGGTTCTCACGACCCTAGACAGGCTGCTGACGCTGGAATCTCAAGACGCACTGCCCGCGTTCCACAAAGGTACATCCAGCGATTGGGAAATCGCGTTGGACGATCGCATTGTGGCCTTCGATGAACATGTCGAAATCCGCGACATCATGGATCACTCCTGCAGGATTGTACCTTTGGGCGGTGCGACCTTTTCCCAGACGATGCCCCAAATAACGCACGACACATCGGATGCCGCATAGGGGCTTTTCTCCGCAACATTGATGACCAAGGGTTTTAAAATGCAGTTTTCTCGCCGTTCCATTCTTACCGCTTTCGGAGCCAGCGCTCTGGTTTCGACCTCGATCTTCGCGCCCGTGCGCGCTGCCACCAGCACCACGCTGAATGTACTTTGTTGGGACGAATATCCGACCGACACCAGCTTTGACGAATTTGCCGCACAGACAGGCCTGACTCTGCGTGTGGACCGTGTCGGCTCGGTCTCGGACATGGTCAAGGCCCTGCAGGTCCAATCCGATAGCCCCTATGACATGGCGTTTCTGCCGATCTCGACCTTTAACATGGTGTCCAAAGCCGTTGGCCTAAAGACGCTGGACATTTCGAAGGTCGCCAATCTGTCCGGCGTCGATCCGAGCATCATGGACCGCATGAAGATGATTTCGGGCAACCCCGACATCAACAGCAAGATGGTCCCATTCACATGGGGTGCCGAAGCGATCCTAACGCGCAACACCTCGGATCAACCGATTTCCTATGACGTTTTGTGGAGCGACGCCTTTGCGGGCCAATCGACCTTCCGCGCTAAATCTCTGTTGGTGGGTATCGGGCTCTACCTCAACAGCACGGGCGCCATCGCCAACCCCAATCTGGACGGCCTGTATGAGAGCGAAGACGCGTTGGTGAGCTATTTGCTCCAGTATCAGGAATTTGGCATGGACCATGCCACACGTCTTGGGGCTGAATGGAAATCTGGCAAAGAAGCCGCTGCCGCATTCGACGCCCCGGAAACCTCGACCGGTCTGGTTTGGGATGGGACCGCGGCGCGGGTTATGGCCAAGCATGCCGATCTGACCTTCCACTTGCCGGCCGAGGGTGGCATGGCTTGGCTTGACGGGATGTTCGTTCCCTCGACTGGCCAGAACGATGCCGCCGCACTGGAACTGATGGACTTTCTGCTGACCGAAGAGGTCCAAAAGCGCCATATCGAGTCCTCCAACTATGGCAGCGTGATGTCCAACCTTTTGTCCAAGCCCAGCCGCCTGTGGCCCAACGGCCTGAACAGCGACAGCATCGCCAATGTCTGGTGGTGGCGTGCGGGTCCGTCGTGGTGGGGACCGACCCTTGGCCGAATGGGCACCAACTTCTCTGTCGCGCTGCAAAGCTAACGCGCCTTGACGCTGCCCTGTTCGGGGCGGCGTCTCCTCTGCTTTCTGAAAGGGGCCAGTTCGATGGCACGCTTGGGTATTCTTCCGATCTCTGTACTCTTGTCCGTCATTTGCGTCGGCATGGGGGTTGCCGAAAACTGGGACCCGGCGGCGATCACCGTGTTCCCGGACCACGCGGATTTTGCGGCGGGGCTTTTGCCGATTGAAACACTCGTGGCTGACGGCGAAACCCTGTTTCAAGTCAAATTCAATGCGCTTGACGGTGCCGGCCGCCCCGGAGCGACCGGTGCTGGCGATCCTACGGGGCGGCGCGAGCAACCAGCGCAGGAATTCCTGCGCGTGTCCGGTCCTGACGCCTCGGCCTGTAGCTCATGCCATAACGTGCCACGCGCGGGCGGGTCTGGCGATTTCGTGACAAATGTCTTTGCCGGCGCAAACTTGCAGGACCCCCCGGTCGAAGCTGTCGATCCCCGCACGACAAACGAACGCAACACCACGGGTCTGTTCGGGGCCGGCCAAGTTGAGCTTTTGGCGCGTGAAATGACACTGGCCCTATTCGATCTGCGCGACACCGCACGCGCCCAAGCCAAACAACGCGGAACCCCCGTCACCGTCGCTTTGGTGGCAAGTGGCGTTTCCTTTGGCCACCTGACCGCCCTTCCCGACGGACGCCTTGAAACATCCAATGTCCAAGGGGTCGATCCCGACCTGATCATTCGCCCCTTTACCAGCAAGGGCGTCGTCATTTCCCTACGTGAATTCACGATCAACGCCCTGAATCAGCACCACGGCATCCAAGCGACCGAACGCTATGGAAAATCCAAAACGGGTCTCAGCGATTTTGACCGCGACGGCGTCGATGACGAATTTTCGGTGGGTCAGGTTTCGGCTATGGTAGCCTTTCAGGCGACCCTGCCGGCCCCGCGTCAAAAGTTTTCAGAGGACCCGTTTCTGCGCGCACAAGAAGAGCGCGGTCAGACCTTGTTTACCCAAGTTGGCTGTTCGACCTGCCATATTCCCGCGCATGAGATCACGACGACGACCTTTGCCGAACCGAGCCCGTTCAATGAATACGGCACATTGCGTGGCGATGGTCAGGTGGCCACTTTGACCCTACCGATTGAGGGCTTTCAGGGCACAGTGACCGCCTACACCGACCTCAAGCGCCACAACCTGTGCGACGCGGATATCCGCCATTTCTGCAACGAGCAATTGGTGCAGGGCGGTGTGCCGGTGGATTACTTCCTGACAGCAAAGCTTTGGGATCTCGCCACCTCGGGACCCTATGGCCATCGCGGCGATTTGCCGACCATTTCTCAGGCCATCCTTGCCCATGGCGGAGAAGCCCGCGCCGAACGAGAGGCTTTTCTTGCCCTAGACGACACTGCAAAGCGCGAATTGATCGCCTTTCTGCGCACCCTCGGCCGCGCCGAAGCCCCCTAGGCTGCCGTCCGGATACCATTTTCGAAACACCGTTGATAGATGTTGGAGCTTACCGTGAGCGAAATTGAATTCCTGAAAACCTCAGCCGTCACAGGACGTATGTCACGCCGTGATTTTCTGGGACGCATGGGGGCTCTTGGCGTCGGCGCGCCCCTCGCGTCAAGCATGCTCAGTTCTGCGGTACTGGCGGCAGGCCCGCAATACGGCGGCACCATGCGTTTGGGCATACGTGGCGGCACCCCCGAGGATAGCCTCGACCCCGCCCATGCCGCCAATCAGGTCGGTACGATCGTCACCCGCCTCTGGGGTGAGCCTCTGGTCGATCTGGCCGAGGACGAAGGCCTTGAGGGTAAGGTCGCCGAGACATTCTCGGGCTCGGCCGACGGCAAAACGTGGACCTTCCGCATTCGACAGGGCATTACCTTTTCCAACGGCAAGGCCGTTACCGCCGAGGATGCGGTGGCTTCGCTGCGCAGACATGCCGACCCTGAAACCGGCTCGGGCGGCGCGGGCGTTCTGAGCGGCATTTCCAACATTCGGGCCGAGGGGTCGGATGTGATCATTACCCTGGAACAACCCAATGTTGATCTCCCCTATCTATTGACCGACCGTCACCTGATCATCCAACCCAATGGCGGCTATGATGCCCCCGAAGCGGCGATCGGGACAGGTCGGTATATTCTGAAACAGGTGAATAAGGGCGAATTGATCGTCGCAGAAAAGAACCCCAACCATTGGGACGCGCTTGGCTATGCCAGTACCATCGAGTTGCATGTGATCAACGACGATGCGGCGCGGGTGCAGGCGCTTGTGTCGGGTCAGGTCGACATGATCGACCGGGTTCCACCAAACGATGCAGCGGCCATTCAGACGGCGGCAGGTGTGAATCTGCACCAAACTTCGGGACCGGGTCATTATGTTTTTGTAATGCACACTGACACCGCGCCATTTGACAACAACGACCTGCGACTAGCTCTGAAATATGCGATCAACCGCGAAGAAATGGTCGAAAAGGTGCTGCGCGGCCTCGGCAGCGTCGGCAATGATTCCCCGATCAATGCATCTTATCCGTTGTTCACCCCGATTGAGCAGCGACGCTATGATCCCGATCTTGCAGCCTACCACCTGCGCAAATCCGGGCACAGTGGTCCGATCATTCTGCGCACTTCGAACAACTCGTTTGTTGGCGCCCCTGAGGCCGCCAAACTCTTCAAGGCATCCGCGGCACAGGCGGGTATCGAGTTAGATATCCAGATGGCCCCAGAAGACACCTACTGGTCCGAAGTCTGGAATAAGCAACCCTTTTGCACAAGCTACTGGGGCGGGCGACCGACGCAGGACCAGATGTTCACGACGGCGTATCTTTCGACCTCGGGCTGGAATGACACGCGGTTTAACAATCCGCAGTTCGACCAGTTGCTGGTAGCTGCGCGTTCAGAAGCCGACCAGAGCAAGCGCCGACAGATGTATGCGGATATGGCGAACCTGCAACGCGACAATGGCGGCCTGATCTGCCCGATGTTCAACGACTTTGTCGACGCAACCTCGGACCGTCTGGCGGGCTGGAAAAGTAACGTCAAAGGCTTTGCCCTGATGAACGCCTTTGCGCCGCATAAAATGTGGGTCACCACCTGACCCAAACGGCCAAGCCGCCCTTGCACATTGGGGCGGCTTGGCCAAAAGGGATTACCGGGCTAGGCGGCAAACATGCCCGTCACAACCTCGTTCATCGCCCCAAGACGGGTCTGCGCGCTGCCCGACGTGATGGCCGCATCGAACTGTTCAGCCACTTTGACAAACTGATCCGCCGCCTTTGCAGTCGCTGACAAATCCACGGCCATGCGCTCATGGAAATCCACAAAGTTCTCGGCATAGACCGCAAGCACAAAGAACTCTGTCGCATAGTCGGGGTTCTTTTGCGCCAACCCCTTGGCCGCATCCGCGCATTTACGAAAGGCGTTCAGGCCCCGACCGTTTTCATTCAATAGTGTAATCAATTCGGCAAACATCTTTGGCCTCCTAATAGTAACATTCAAATCGACAAAACCGATGCCCCGCCATGATCCGAGGACCACTTCAACGGCGCATCCAAAAAGTGCTCGATCTCTGCCAAAACGGCATCTTCGAAACACCCGCGCTCTTGGGCGACACCCAAAACATCGCGCCACGTGGCCAAGGCATGCAACTGCAGCTCGTGCTCGGCCAGAAGGCGCATGGTTTCCGGAAAGATGTCATAAAAGAACAGCATAACCGTGTGATCAACCCGCAACCCCGAGCGGCGCAAGGCCTGTGCGAAACGGACCTTGCTTGCGCCATCGGTTGTCAGATCCTCAATCAAGACGACCCGTTGACCAGGTTTAAAATCACCCTCGACCTGCGCATTTCGTGCAAAGCCCTTGGGCTTTTTGCGCACATATTGCATAGGCAGGCGCAACTCGGCTGCCATCCAAGCGGCATAGGGAATGCCCGCCGTTTCGCCGCCGGCAAGCGCGTCGAACTGATTGAGCCCGATCCGGTTACTGAGGATCTCACAAGCATATCCCATCAGTCGTTCGCGCACCTCTGGGTGCGACATGACCTTGCGGCAGTCGATATAAACCGGACTAGCCAGTCCCGACGTAAACATGAACGGTTGTTCGGACCAGAATTGCACCGCGCCGATATCAAGCAACGCAGCAGCCGTCTCGCGCGCCACCTGATCCTGATGCTTTGCAGATGTCTTTGTCATGCCCCTCGCCCCACCGATCTTGATTGCTTGAGCATGTCATAAATAATCTCAACCCCAGAAAGAAAATCGTCGATCTCCATCGCCTCATCAGGGTTATGTGATCCGTTTCTGTTGCGTACAAACACCATCGCACTGGGAATACCCGCATTCGCGAAAACCGCCGCATCGTGGCCGCCGCCCGACGCCATGCGCACAACAGGCAGGCCAATGCGCTGCATCGACGCACTCAGATCTTCGACCAAACCCGCGTCCATCATGGCAGGCGCGGTCCAATGACACGCGTCCAGCGCAAAAGACACACGACGCTCTCGTTCAATCTGCGCCATTTCTTGCGACAAAAGCCCCTGCATCCCCTCAAGCACGTCAGAAGATTGCGACCGAATATCAAGGCTAAAGCGGACCTCATCCGCGATCCGCGTCATTGCATTTCGCTCGGCGTCCGTGTGGACGATGCCTGAGGTCAGAACCAGATCTTCGCCCTTCTGAATGATAGAGGCCCACGCGTCATCCAACCGCATCAGCAGGTCGGACATCGCCATCACAGGATCGCGCCGGAACGCTCGGGGCACCGCGCCCGAATGCCCTGCCTGTCCGCTACAGCATACATCACGGTGGCGGAAATTCCCGCGAATACCAGTCACAACAGCAGCCGGTGATCCCTTGCCAATCAACATCGGCCCCTGTTCGATATGCAACTCGACATAGCCCAGAACCTGGTCCAGATCGATCAGGGGAAGCCCCGATTGAACGCGGTTCATGTCAATCCCGAAATCACGCATATGTTCGCCGAGCGGACGATGATCCCCCCTGTGCAAGGCGGCGCATTCCTGTGCGCTCAACGCGCCGGTCAATGCCTTTGAGGCGATATAACAGGGACCAAACCACGCGGATTCTTCGGCGCGCATGGCAATCACTTGAACCGGACGCGCGAACCGTTCGCCCCTGCTGCGGGCGCGTGCCAGACAGATCAAACCGGCCAGAACGCCCGCCAGACCGTCGTAATTCCCGCCCATCGGAACGCTGTCCACATGCGAACCGACAAGGACAAAGCGTTCAGCCTGCGCATCCTCGGGCAAACACATCCGCAGGTTCTGACCCGCATCATACCACGTGCACAGGCCCATGCCTTCGGCCTCGGCACGCAACCATTCAAGGATCTCCGTCTCTTTCGCGGAAAAGGCCGGACGCGATATGCCCGCGACGTCGGGGCTGCGTCGTGCAGCTTCTTGAAACAGAGAGGCCGCAAGACGCGCGTCGCTGGCCTGTGGCGCGAACCCGACACTCGGGGTCACGACACGCCCTCGGCCAACAGCATGCCGTCGCCGGCCTCTTGGTCGCGCACACTGCCCACAAGGTCCGCGACCGACGACACGCCGTGGGCCTGCATCCACGCGCGCAGATCCGCGATGAGGCGTTCCATTATGCCCGCCTCGATAAAGGTTGCGGTACCGACCTGAACGGCCGTGGCCCCCGCGATCAGGAACTCGACCACATCTTCAACCGTCGAAATACCCCCGCAGCCGATGATCGGGATATCGACCGCATTGGCGCATTGATAGCTCATGCGCAGGGCAATCGGCTTTAGCGAAGGGCCGGAGAGCCCCCCCATCAGGTTGCCCAAGGTCGGGCGGCGTGTCTCGACATCGATCGCCATCGCCAAAAGCGTGTTGCACACGACAAGAGCATCCGCGCCCGCCGCTTCGGCGGCCTGCGCGACTTCGGTGGTTTCGCCGGTGTTCGGTGACAGTTTCGCCCAGAGCGGAAGCGCGGTTGCCCCTCGGACCTTTTGCATGACGGCCTCGGTGGTGGACGGGCGCATGGCGAATGCCTTGCCGTCTTCTTCTAGGTTCGGGCAGGAAATATTGACCTCTATCCCCGCGACGCCCGGCACATCCAGCGCCGCACAAGTTCGCGCAAATTCATCTGCGGTGCCCGCCGAAATCGACACAATCAGGGGGACGTCAAACTGGCTATAGAACGGGACCACATGGTCCAAGAAATGCGCCACACCCTTGGACGGGATTCCGATTGAGTTCAGCATAGCCCCCCGCACCTCGCACACGCGCGGGGTCGGGTTGCCGTTGCGGGTTTCGCTGGTGACGGTCTTGGTGACATGCGCCCCCAGCGCACCCAGATCAAGCACATCTGCCAAATCTTCGGAAAAGGTCCCCGAGGCGGGCATAATCGGGTTCTTTAGGGCCAACGCCCCGATGCGCGTTTCAAGGCTCAGCATGACAGCGCCTCTTGCAGATCGAACACCGGACCTTCGCGGCAAACCCGTTCCTGCACAAAGCGCCCGCCCCGGTCAAAGCTGCGCACACAGCACTGACACATACCCAAACCACAGGCCATCTGTTGTTCAAGCGCGATCTGTCCGGGGATGTCAAAGCGCCGCGAAAGGGTCTGCAACAGGCGCAGGATCCGGTTAGAGCCGCAGGTGTAAAACGCGTCGACGCCCTGCCCCTCGACCTCGGCCTCAATCACATGCTGTAGGTTCTGCGTACCCGAGGTTCCTTCGGCATCGGTCAGGGTGATCACCTTGGCCCCCATGTCGCGAAACAGATCGACGGACAACAACATGTCAGGCGAGCGCGCCGAGCAAACCGCAACCAGTTCGCAGTCCTGATCGCGCGCCTGCTGCGCCAGCGGCGCAAGCGTCGCCAACCCCACACCGCGCGCCACCAGCATGATCCGGCTATGATCTGGCGCGATCGAATATCCGCGACCAAGCGGACCAAAGACATTCAACTGTGCCCCTGGCGTCAGAGTGGCCAAGCCGCGGGTGCCCGCGCCCGTCACCTTATAGAGGAACTGCAATTCCCCGCGCGCGCGGTCATATCCGTAGATACTCATCGGGCGGCGAAGGTAGGGGTGATCGGCCCCCTCAGACGGACAAAGCAGGTGGAAAAACTGTCCTGGCGTACAGTTCAGGATTTCCTCGGGGGCGGACACAACCAACAGACGGTAGTCCCCGTTCACGGCCTCATTCGATTTGACGATCGTATCGCGCGTAAAAGCGGTGAACCGCCCTACAGATTCGTCTGCTTTTACAGCTGCGTCTAGCACTGTCATCGCTTGTCCTCCCCTAGCCGAAAATTAGATTGGGCACCCAAAGCGAGATGCCAGGCACATAGGTCACAACCAACAAAACAAGGATATTCACCGCGACAAACGGCCAGACACCTCTGATGATCGTCGCAACAGGCTTGTCCAAGGTCGATGAGGCCACAAAGATATCCAGACCAAAGGGCGGCGTGATCATCCCAAGCGAAATGTTCAGGGTCACGATCATCCCGAAATGAACAGGGTCCACCCCAAGGCTTGTGGCGACCGGAAACAACGGCGGCACAAGGATCAACAGGGCGGAGTTCGGATCGATAAACATCCCAGCAATCAGAAAGCACAGGTTCACGACCAACAGGAACTCAAGCGGTCCAGCATTGATCGACACCAGAAAATCCGAAATGGCGGTGGGCACCTGTGCAAGTGTCACAAAGAAAGAGATCAACCCGCCCATCGCCAGCAGGACAAAAATAACCGTAGTCGCGACGGCGCTATCCTCGGTGATGCGCACAACATCGCGCCACCCCAATTGGCGATAGACGACCGTTTCCACAAACACCGCATAAACAACCGCAACAGCCGCAGCTTCGGTCGGGGTAAATAGGCCCGAGTAAATCCCGCCAAGGATCACAGCGGGCATGCCCAGCGCCCAGAGCGCCTCTTGCAGACCGCGTAGACGTTGACCCCATGAGGCGCGTGCGCCTGCTGTGATCCCTGCGCGGCGCGCCTCGATCATCACCATCACCGCAAAGGCCAAGCCCAAAAAGACGCCCACCATCAAGCCGCCTGCAAAAAGACGCGCGATCGAGGTTCCCGTCATCCAGCCATAGATGATGAAGGTGATCGACGGCGGGATCAAAAGGGCGGTCTCCGCGCTGGCCACCAAAAGGCCCAGCGAGAACCGCTCGGAATACCCTGTCTGGCGCATCTGCGGATAGATCATCTTGCCCATTGCCGCGACCGTCGCCGGCGCAGACCCAGACACCGACCCGAACATCATTGCGCCGCCGATCACGGTGTGGCCGGTTCCGCCGCGCGTATGGCCCAAAAACAGCTGCACCAGACCGGTCAGGCGGCGCGCAATCTGGCCCGACCCCATCAAATGGGCAGCAAAGATAAAGAACGGAATGGCCAAGAGGGTGGCGTGATCGACGCCGCCGAAAATCTTTTGCACGACCGCCGCATCCGGCAGGCGACCATAGAACAGTTCCTTGGTCATCAGCGCCGGTACGCCAAGCACCAGAAACATCTCAAACCCCGCGACCAGCAACAGCGCGGCGCACAAAACAACAAGCAGGATCATGCGTGACCGTCCTCTTCGCCATGGGACGAAAACCGGTCGAACGCACCGACCAAGCTAAGGGCATAGCGCAAGGCCAAGGCCGCAAAACCGATCACCGGCGCGACATAGATCCAGCCCATCGGAATATCCAGCGTCGGGCTGCGTTGGCCAGTCATCAGGACAAAATCGACCAAGCGCCACCCCAGCACAGCCAGATAGACCGCAAAGACAAAACCCACCGCGTCGATCGTGCGTTGAACCAGACGTTTCGGCATATCCGGCAGGCGGTTGCGGAACGTGTCGATCCCGACGTGGCGCCCGCGCTCAAGCGCCAGCCCAAGCCCCAGAAAGACCAGAAAAACATTCATCAGGCGAACGGCCTCTTCGACCCAAGCAAAGCGGCTGGCCATCGTGCCCCCCACCTCACGCATGACGACCCCCAGAAAGAAAAGGGTTACCATTGCCCACAACAGCGCGACGAGTACATGCCGTTCGAGCCGTCTTAAAAATCCGATGTAGCGCACGCTTTAGACCTTGTTATTCGAAATTGGGAATGGCGCGCAGAGGCACGCGCCATTCCTTCCTTTTTCAGACGCAATTACTTGGCGTATTCGGCCTCATAGACGTCAAGCAGGGCCTGCCCCTCTTCGCCGGCACGCTCGACATAGGCAGCTGCGGCCTGGGCATACATTGCCGAACGCAGGGCCGCGCGTTCCGCAGCGTCGGCGGTACGTACATTGATGTCAGTTGCAGAGATCTCATCCAAGGCGGCCTTGACCGCTGCGGCCTTGTGGGCACGCAGTTCCGGAATAACCTCATTGAACGTGTCGGTAATGATCGTCTGGTACTCGGCAGGCAGGCTGGCCCAGAAGATCGGGTTGAACAAAACCACATCCTCCATCGCACCGTGCTCGGAGACGACAAGGTAATCCTGAACTTCGTGGAATTTCATACGCAGGATCGTATCAAGTGGGTTTTCCTGACCGTCGACAACACCGGTTTGCAACGAGGTGTAAAGTTCACCAAACGGCAGAGCGATGGCCGAGGCATTCAGGGCATCGAACTGTTCGATCAGAATCTTACTGTCCATCACGCGGAACTTTTGATCTGAAAACGCCGCGATATCATCCAGAGGTTTGTTCGAGGTAAAGTTCTTGCGCCCGTTCGGCCACAGGGTCACACCGACCACACCACGGCTTGCAAAGGTATCCAATAGCGCGGCACCAAACGGCCCTTCGCGCAGGGCTTGGGCTTTGTCCTCATCGGCGGGCAGCAGATAGGGAATATCCAGCACCGAAATCGCAGGGTTAAAGCCACCTAGGAAGGCGGCGGGGGACACCGTTGCCTCTAGCGTGCCCAGTTGGACGCCCTCGGTCATCTGCCGCTGATTGCCCAGTTGCCCTTGCGGGAACAACTCAAATTCCACTGCGCCATCGGTGCGTTCGGCCACCAGAGCAGCAACCTTTTCAAGAAACACGTGGCGGCTTTGCTGCGGCGATTCCAAATGGCCGATCTTGGCCACGAAATCCGCAGCCCACGCGCCGGGCGCAAACGCCAAGGTCGCCGCAATAGCGGCACATGCAACGCGCCGCCCAAGTCCAAACGTACTTTTATCCATCTCTGTCTCCCCGTTGGTAAAACCGGTTCGTTTTGGTTCACTTCTAATAAGGAGACGGTCGCGCTCGATTTTATCAAAGTCAAGAATAATCTCAATTTTGAGATTAAACTGCCTGCAATTCTTTGCGTTGAGGTTTTTCTAGGCAATTTGTAGATTTGACCGATCATTCAGGAGCGGCCGATGCCTTCACAGTACGAATCAATTCTACAACTTGGAAAGCGCCTAAAGGCCTATCGCATCGGCAAGGGACTGACTCCGGACGAAATGGCTAAGAATATCGGCATTTCCCGCGCAGCGATCTACCGATACGAGTCTGGGCAGCCGATCCGCGTCGATGTGCTCGGGAAGATTGCGGATCACCTCGGCGTGTCGCTGACGTCCCTTCTTGGGGTGGGCTCTGAATACATCACCTCAGCCCTGACATTTTTCGACCGGATGCTTCAGATCGAAGCCGCCAGCGACCAGATCACCGTGTTGTTCGGTCCCGTGTCCTATCTGTTGACCACGGATGGCTTTGACGAGGTGCTGCCTGCCGTTCTGCGAGAGAGTGTGCCGAAAACCGCCACCCGCCGCGAAGGGGTCGAAGACCAAATTGACCAGATCATGGCGGTTCTGCGCGCCCGCAAGGCCACGTACCAAGAACGCCGCCCCAATATTGTCAGCCTCGTATCTTCCGCCGAATTAGAACAATGGCTGGCCAGTGGCTTTGTCGGCCAACGGGGCCTGCCCGAAGATGTCCAGGCCGAGCGACGTATCATTGCGCGACGGGAGGTGGAGCACGTCCTGAACCTGATCGAGGATCAGCCGATGGGCGTGCAAATCGGTGTCGTTGAGGACTCACTGCCCTCAAGCAGCTTTCAGATTTTCCGCAACGGCGGCGAAGCACAGGTCGCGGTCAGTCCCTTTCGCCTAGGGGCCTTTGCAAACATCCGCATTGGCGTCGCAACGGTCACGTCGGCCCAAGAGTCTGTCCAGTTGCATCAGGACGTGGTCCATTCCCTGTGGCGCAACAGCCTCAAAGGCGATGAGGCTGCTGTCCGTCTGCGCAAGGCTCTGCGCGACACCGCCGGCGCATAGCCCTTATTCGACGGCCTCTTGGGCGACGCTCAGGAAAATCGCGTCCAACTCGCTTGCCGCCGCCACTAGGTCTGCGCCGCCCTCTTTCACATAGGGGGCAAAGACATAGGACGGGGTTTTATAGCTGAGGAACCCCGTGCCGTCGGGCTCTTCGGTAACATAGACGCGGATCGGTGCCTCGATCATTGCCGCCGTGCTGAGCCCCAGAATGCGCACCGCATAGACGTTGTTGAACAAGCCGATCACGCGGTTACCGGGGATCGTCACCCCGCGCGACGCGGCCGCACCGGTCGGGCCCGCCTGTGTGACGACGCCCAGTTTGTTGTGACCGGCGGCGGCTTTGACCGCGTCGATCAATTCGGCATAGGGCTTGTCGCTGTCCATGGTGACCCAGCCCTCGCGCGGTTCAACCGATTGGGCCCACGCGGGCGAGGTAAGTAATGTAAAAGCCAATACAAAAAGGCGGCGCATCGTATTCTCCTAACTAGATACGTGCACGCTAGCAGGGTCGTAGATCACCGCTGGTCACGTTCGCGCGAAGGCGCGCCGCGACGGCGCATTACCGCTGAATACTCTCCAGATAATGCGCGAGCGAGACCAGAGGTTCGGGGGTCGGCGTTTGTATCCCGCCCTCATATTCGACCAGAACCGTCGGCCCGTCCAACAGCGGTCCGAATTCGGGCATGACCGAGCCGTGCTGATCCGCGCGGGTATAGCCGTCGATGGTCGACATAACCTGTGTGAACGGGAATTCGCCGCCGTTGCGCTGTGCGATCAATGTCAGATCCGGTGCGTTCAGGTTCAAATCGACCGACACCGGCCCGTTGCCGCGCGCATCAACGCCGTGACAGGCCGCGCAATAGGCGTCGAAATCGGCCTGCCCCGCCTGTTCCTGTGGCACGCAGGCCCCCAAAACCATTGCACCTGCCAGAAGGGAAAAAAGGAACGTGCGCTGCATAAGGGACCTCCGCGGATTGGTGTTTTTATCCTTGTGACACGTCACGTCGCGCTTGCCAATCGCCGACAAACCTGCCCCGATCACATCGTGTGTTTCCATTGCGTTGGAGGAGAGCCATGGACGCGACCACCCTGAAATACGCCGCCGTGATGATGGCGGCGGGCTTTGGCATTCCGATCCTTGCCGCATTGAATTCCCAGTTGGGCGGGCGTCTGGGCAATCCGGCGGCGGCGGCGTTTTGTCTGTTCATCGTCGCGTTTCTGGGCACGTCGGTGGTTCTGGCATTCACGGGATTTTCCGCGTTATCAGGGGTGTTCGCCGCGCCGAAATACCTGTTTCTGGCGGGGCTATTGGTGGCGTTCTATGTCCTGACGATCACGTGGATCGCGCCCAAATTCGGGGTCGGGAATGCGGTGTTCTTTGTCCTGATCGGGCAACTGATCTCCGCCGCCGCGATTGACCATTTCGGCCTGATGCGCGCCCTGCCCCAGCCGATCACCCTGACCCGCGCGGCAGGCATTGCCACCATGGCGGTGGGGGTGTTCGTAACGCTCAAGGGCTAGGGTCAGTCCAGCGGATGCAACTGTCCGGCGCGCAGTTCCACGCGGCGATCCATCTGGGCGGCCAGATCGTGGTTATGTGTCGCGATCAGGGCCGACAGACCGGTTTCCCGCACCAGTTCGACCAGCGCACCAAACACGCGGGCCGAAGTGTCGGGATCAAGGTTCCCCGTCGGTTCGTCCGCAAGCAACACCTGCGGGTTGTTGGCCAGAGCACGGCAAAACGCGACGCGCTGTTGCTCGCCCCCTGACATGGCGGCGGGGCGGTGATCCGCGCGCGCGCCCACGCCCACACGGTCCAGCAACATCAGCGCACGTTCCTCTGCCGCGCCCTTATCCACGCCATTGGCCAGCTGCGGCAGGACCACGTTTTCCAGCGCGCTGAACTCGGGCAGAAGATGGTGGAACTGATAGACGAACCCGATGTTGCGACGGCGTGCGGTGGTGCGGCTGCGGTCGCTATCCCCCGAAAAATCGCGCCCGCCGATGATGATCTGGCCGGTGTCCGGCTGATCCAACAGGCCCGCGATATGCAACAGGGTCGATTTCCCCGCCCCCGAGGGCGCGACCAATGCCGTCACCTGACCGGGCATCAGGGCCAGAGACGCCTGATCCAGAACGCGGATTTCATTGGGGCGACCCGCGTTATAGGTCTTGGAAATCCCGATCAGTTCCAGTGCAGCATCGTTATTCATAGCGCAGCGCCTCAACAGGGTTCATACGGGCCGCACGGCGCGCGGGGAAAATCGTGACCCCGAACGACAGGCCAAGGGACAGCGCGACCGAGGTCAAGACATCGCCCAGTTCAAGCTTGGCTGGCAATTGATAGATGCCGCGAATGGACGGGTCCCACACGCCGCCCCCGCCGATATAGTTCACAAAGGAAAAGATCGGATCGATATAGATCGCGAACAAACAGCCAAGGATCACCCCAAACGTCGTTCCGATCACACCGACCAGCGATCCACAGATAAAGAACACCCGCAGGATGGATCCCTCGGTCAATCCCATGGTGCGCAGGATGCCGATGTCGCGGCCTTTGTTTTTGACCAACATGATCAGGCCGGAAATAATGTTCATCGCGGCGATCAGGACAAGGATCGACATGATGACGAACATCACGTTGTCCTCAACCGCCAGCGCCCGCAACAATGCCCCCGACGAATCCTGCCATGTCCACAGCAACGTGCGCGGCCCACCGGCGGCCAACAGGTCGATGGTCAGCCGGTCCACGGTCTCGGGATCCGTGACCATCACCTCAATCTCGTCCGCCGCGCCGTCGCGGTTGAAATAGATCTGCGCCTCGTCAAAGGGCATATAGATGCGGGTTCGGTCGATGTCATAGCGTCCCGCAGTAAAGATATAAGCGACATCATAGGCCGCCACGCGCGGCGAGGTGCCAAAGGGCGTCTTGACCCCGTCGGGCGAAATCAGGCGCAGCTTGTCCCCCACCTGCACGCCCAATTCGCGCGCGATGCCCGAGCCGATGGCGATGCGTTGATCGCCAAAATCGTCGATGCTGCCGCGCTTGGCCTCGGGGTTGGCAATGCGGGGAATGGTTTTCAGGTCCTCGGGCGTGATGCCAAACACCTCAACCCCGCTGTTGCGCCCCTGCATGGTCGCCATGACCTGCCCCTTGACCAAGGGCGCAGCGCGGGTCACGTCGGGCAACTCGGCAATCCGGTCGGCAATGGCGCGGTAATCGGTGATGGCGCGGGTGGTCTGGCCGTCCTCGGTCACATAGACCGACGAATAGACCGTCACATGGGCGTTGGCCCCAAGGATCGTATCCACCAGCTCCGCCCGAAAGCCCGAGCGCACCGCCAGCGTCACAATCAACGCCGCCACGGCCAAGGTGATCCCGACAAGTGAAATGATGGTCATCACACTGACCCCGCCCTCGGCGCGGCGGGCGCGCAAAAAGCGCATGGCGATCATCCATTCAAAGGCCGAAAATGGCGCGGGGGTCTTGGCCACGGCTGCTCCTGTTCGTTTTGGCAAAAGTGGCCGCACACCCGCAGAAATTCAAGCGGCAAGGGCTCTCCATGACGGCCCTTGCGCGGAATTCCCCGATCTTACATCCAGGTGTGGAAGGCGCGTTGCGGCATCGGTTGGGTCAGGTCGGCGCCCACATGGGGGCCATAGATGCGGGCGATTTTCCCGACGGCCATTTCCGGCGTCATCTCTTCGCTCTCGCCGGTGCGGCGGCAGGTGACTTCGACAACACCGTTTTTCAGACCACGCGGGCCGACGGTGATGCGCCACGGCAGACCGATCAGATCCATGGTGGCGAATTTCGCGCCCGCGCTGTCCTTGCGATCATCCAGCAGCGGCTCTAGGCCCAGCGCGGTGATCGACTTATACAGGGCATCGCACGCCTCATCCGCCTCGGCCACGCCGGGTTTCAGGTTGACGATGCCGCAATGGAACGGCGTCACACCCTCGGGCCAGATGATGCCCTTGTCGTCATGGCTGGCCTCGATGATCGCGCCCAGCAGACGCGACACACCAATCCCGTGGCTACCCATGTGGACGGGAACGCGCACACCGTTTTCATCGGTGACCATCGCGCCCATTTTGTCCGAATACTGGGTGCCGAAATAGAAGATCTGCCCGACCTCGATCCCGCGGGCCACGCGGCGGCGGTCCTCAGGCACTTGGGCGGTGAACTCATCCTCGACGTGGGTTTCGTCGGTACGGGCATAGCGCGAGGTGAATTCCTCAAGCACGGCCTGACACTGGGCCACGTCATCATAGTCGATCTCACGATCGCCAAAGGTCAGATCGGTGATCTGGCTGTCATAAAACACCTCGGATTCACCGGTCTCGGCAAGGACAAGGAATTCATGCGTGTAATCGCCACCGATGGGCCCACTGTCCGCGCGCATCGGGATCGCCTGCAGACCCATACGTTCGTACGTGCGCAGATAGCTGACCAGATGGCGGTTATAAGCGTGCAGCGCGTCCTCTTTGGTCAGGTCAAAGTTATACCCGTCCTTCATAAAGAATTCGCGCCCGCGCATCACACCGAAACGCGGGCGGATTTCATCGCGGAATTTCCACTGGATCTGATAGAGCGTCAGCGGCAGGTCCTTGTAGGACGTCACGTTTGAACGGAACACATCCGTGAACATTTCCTCTGCCGTGGGCGAGAACAGCATGTCACGCTCATGGCGGTCCTTCATGCGCAGCATCTCGGGACCATAGGCGTCATAGCGCCCGCTCTCGCGCCACAAATCGGCGGTTTGCAAGGTCGGCATCAGCATCGGGATATGACCCGCGCGCTGTTGTTCCTGATGGACGATGTTCTCCAGCTTGCGCAGGATTTTGAACCCCATCGGCAGCCAGGAATAGATACCGGCCGAGGCCTGTTTGATCAGACCGGCGCGCAGCATATAGCGGTGGCTGACGATTTTCGCCTCAGACGGCGTTTCCTTGAGAACGGGTAGAAAATAGCGGGACAGGCGCATGCGATGATTGCCTCATCAAGTGTTAGCTTTGCACCCGTCTATGACATCACGGCCCACCGCACAAGAACCGCTGCCCCTTGAAACACACGCCGCGATAGGCAAAGTAACCCCCAAGCACAAAAACAGAGGTGAAAATGGCGCTGCCCGTCAAAGAGCAGGTGAAGTACTGGACCGTTGCGACCGTGGTTTTCCTTGGGGCGCTGTGGTTTCTGGGCGGGATGTTGTTGCCGTTCGTGTTGGGCATGGCGATTGCCTATGTTCTGGACCCCGTGGCGGACCGGCTGGAAAACCTCGGGTTTTCACGAATATGGGCGACGGTGACGATCACCTTGGTGGCGGCGTTTCTGTTTATCCTGCTGGCGCTGTTGGTCGTGCCCGAGGCCGTGCGCCAGATGGGGGCGTTGATCAACGTGGCCCCCGAAATGGTTGGCAATTTCCAGACGTTTATTAGCGAACGTTTCCCGTCCCTGATGGCCGAGGGATCGACCTTGCGCCAATCCCTTGGCGGCGTGGCCGAGGCGATCCAGTCCAAGGGTGGTGAGCTGTTGAACGGGGTGCTGGCCAGTGCGCTGTCGCTGTTGAACGTGGTGGCCTTGATCGTGCTGGTGCCGGTGGTGACGTTTTATTTGCTGCTCGACTGGGACCGGATGGTCGGTCAGATCGACGAATTGCTGCCGCGCGATCATGCGCCGGTGATCCGCAAACTGGCCCGCCAGATCGACGAAACCCTTGCCGCGTTTATCCGTGGTCAGGGCACAGTCTGTGTGATCCTTGGCACCTATTACGCGGTTGCCTTAATGTTGACGGGCCTGCAATTCGGCCTGATCGTCGGTTTTTTCGCAGGCATGGTGTCGTTCATCCCCTATGTCGGCGCGATTGGTGGCGGGGCCTTGGCCATCGGTCTGGCCCTGTTCCAGTTCTGGGGCGATTGGTGGTGGATCGGCGCGGTCGCGGGCGTGTTTTTCATCGGCCAGATCCTTGAGGGCAATGTGTTGACCCCGAACCTTGTGGGCGGCTCGGTCGGGCTGCACCCTGTGTGGTTGATCTTTGCCCTTTCGGCCTTCGGGATGATCTTTGGCTTTGTCGGGTTGCTGATCGCCGTGCCGGTTGCGGCCTCGATCGGGGTGATCGCGCGCTATGCCATCAGCCAGTACAAAGACAGCCGCCTCTACAAAGGCCAGTCGGACAAGCAAGAGGCCGAGTGATGGCAGAACAGTTAATTTTCGACCTGCCCCACCGGACCGCGCGGGGCAAGGAAAACTATTTCGTCTCGCCCGCCAATGCCATGGCAGTTGTGCAGGTCGAGGACTGGCGCAACTGGCCCTCGGGCAAGATGATCCTTGTCGGCCCCGAGGCATCCGGCAAAACCCATCTGGCGACCGTCTGGGCGGATCAGACCGGCGGGCATATGATTGAGGCGCGCGATGTCATCGACGCCGATATTCCGGACCTTGTCACCCACCCTGCATTGATCGTTGAAAATGCCGACCGCATTGCCGGTGATCGCGGCGCCGAAGAGGCGCTGTTCCATCTGCACAACCTTGCTCTGGCCGAGGCGCGCCCGTTGCTGTTGTCCGCGCGCAGTGCGCCGTTGCAATGGGGCCTGACCCTGCCCGATCTCCTCAGCCGGATGAGCGCAACCGCCACCGCGACCCTTGGTGCGCCGGACGATGCATTGTTGGCGGCGCTGTTGGTGAAACAATTCGCAGACCGCCAATTGACCGTGCCCCCGCGACTGATCCCCTATCTGGCGGGCCGGATGGAGCGCAGCTTTGCCGCCGTGAAAACGGTCGTGAACGCCCTTGATGCTGCCGCCTTGTCCACGGGGCGCAAAATCGGCGAACGTCTTGCCGCCGAAGTTCTGGAGAATGCTTTCCCCCAGCCGTGATTAATGCCATGATCCTGTTACATTTTCACAGCATATCACCGACATGACAAATCCTGCCGATTTCCTGAACGCCCCGTTCCCCGAACCCACCGAATTGCCCGCGACCCAGTGCACCGGCCCGAAACGGTTCGGGAACCGCGAGCTGAGCTGGCTGCAATTCAACTGGCGTGTTCTGGATGAATCCCGCAACCCGCAGGTGCCCCTGTTGGAACGTGTGCGGTTCGTGTCGATTTCGGCGACCAACCTTGACGAATTCTATACCGTTCGCGTGGCCGGTCTGCGCGAACTGGCGATCAAGGGCATCACCACCACCGCCGCCGACGGGCTGACCCCCGCCCAGCAATTGGTCCTGATCGACAAGGACGCCCGCAAATTGCTGCAGGCCCAGCAAACCGTCTGGAACCGCCTGAAACGTGAGCTTGAGGATGAGGGCATCCACATGCTGACGCGGTCCAAACTGACGAAACGCGATTTCGCCTATCTGGAGGGCGTGTTCCTCAATCAGGTGTTTCCGATCCTGTCGCCCCTTGCGATTGACCCCGCGCACCCGTTCCCGTTCATTCCGAACACGGGCTTTTGCCTCGCCCTGCAACTCGAGCGCGACCGCGACGGGCGTCCGTTGCAGGCGCTTTTGCCGATCCCCCATCAGATCGACCGGTTCATCCAACTGCCCGCCAAAGAAGGCGAGATGCGGTTCCTACCGCTCGAAGAATTGCTGCTAATCCATATCGGGTCGCTCTTCCCCGGCTATCACACCGTCGGCAGCTGTACCTTCCGCGTGCTGCGTGACAGCGACCTTGAGGTCGAGGATGAGGCCGAGGATCTGGTGCGCGAATTCGAAACCGCCCTGAAACGCCGCCGCCGCGGTGAGGTCGTGCGCATGAAACTGTCTTCGGGCGCACCCGAAGAATTGCGCGCGCTGATCATGCGCGAACTCAACATCACCGAGGCCGAGGTGATTGAGGTACGCGGATTGATCGGCGTGGCCTCCCTATCGGAACTGGTGGTCGATAGCCGTCCCGATCTGCTCTGGCCGAATTTCACGCCCCGCATCCCCGAACGGGTGCAGGACCATGAGGGCGACATGTTCGCGGCGATCCGGCAAAAAGACATGCTGCTGCACCACCCGTATGAAACATTCGATACGGTGATCCGGTTCCTGCAACAGGCCGCGCGCGATCCCGATGTGGTGGCGATCAAACAGACCCTTTACCGGACCTCCAAGAAAAGCCCGATCGTCGAGGCCCTGTGCGAGGCCGCCGAGGACGGGAAATCCGTCACCGCGCTGGTCGAGCTGAAGGCGCGGTTCGATGAGGCCGCCAATATTCAGCAATCCCGCCGTCTGGAACGCGCGGGCGCGCATGTGGTCTATGGGTTCATCAACTATAAAACCCACGCCAAGATCAGTACCGTCGTGCGCCGTGAGGGCGATCAACTGGTGACCTATACCCATTACGGCACCGGCAACTATCACCCGATCACCGCGCGGATTTATACGGACCTCAGCCTGTTCACCTGTGACGCCGCGCTTGGGCGCGATGCGACCAAGGTGTTCAATTATATCGGCGGCTATGCGGAACCCGAGGCGCTTGAAAACCTGTCGATCTCGCCGATCACGTTGAAACCCACCCTGCTGGAACGCATCAACGCCGAGGCCGAGTTCGCCCGCCAAGGCAAGCCCGCCGAAATCTGGGCCAAGGTCAATTCCCTGATCGAACCCGATGTGATCGACGCCCTTTATGCGGCCAGCAACGCAGGCGTGAAAATCAACCTCGTCGTGCGCGGGATTTGTGGCATCCGTCCGGGCATCAAGGGCCTGTCGGAAAACATCCGTGTCAAATCCATCGTCGGACGGTTTCTGGAACATTCGCGCATTGCCTGTTTCGGCAACGGCTCGGGTCTGCCGTCGAAAAACGCGCGGGTCTATATTTCATCCGCGGACTGGATGGGTCGGAACCTGAACCGCCGTGTTGAGACGCTGGTCGAGATCAATAACCCGACCGTCAAGGCGCAGATCGTGGATCAGATCATGGCAGCCAACCTTGCCGATACCGCGCAGAGCTGGATCATGAACCCCGACAACAGCTTTACCCGCCATGCGGTGGACAAGGGCGCGTTCAATTGCCACCGATTCTTTATGGAAAACCCGTCCCTGTCGGGTCGTGGCAGTGCGGGCGCGACGGATGTGCCGCAACTGGCCCACTCCAAGGATTGACGCCCGCGCCCGGCTGTTGTCATTGTCAGTTAATGACAAAAGGAAGGTCAATGGACGGCAACGTCGATTCCCACGCCGAAGATTGGGGTCCCTTTGGGCGCCCCCTGTTTGAAGACCCCCAAGCCCGCGCCCTGTCGCGGGTCGGTGTGGTCGATGTCGGATCAAACTCGGTCCGCATGGTAGTCTTTGATGGCGCGGCACGCAGCCCTGCGTATTTCTTCAACGAAAAGCTGATGTGCGGTCTGGGCGCGGGTCTGGGCGAAACCGGTCACCTGAACCCCGAGGGGCGCGCACGTGCCCTACGCGCGCTGAAACGGTTCGCCGTTCTGGCCGAGGGCATGGGCGCAACGCCCCTGTCGGTCGTGGCCACCGCCGCCGTGCGCGACGCCAAGGACGGCCCCGAATTTCAGGCCGAGGTCGAACGCGAAACCGGTATCAAACTGTGGGTCATCGACGGTCAGGAAGAGGCACGCCTCTCTGCCCAAGGGGTTCTCTTGGGCTGGCCCAAGGCCAAGGGGTTGATCTGCGACATCGGCGGGTCGTCCATGGAACTGGCGCAACTCAAGGACGGGCGCGTTGGTCAACGGGTGACCTCGGCGCTTGGGCCTCTGAAACTGCGCGATTTGCCCGGTGGTCCCGATGCGATCAAGGACGAGATCGCCAAAACCATGGACCGTCTGGCCGACAAGGTCGGCAAGGATCACAAACGCATCTATCTGGTCGGCGGATCATGGCGGGCCATCGCGCGTCTGGATATGGAGCGGCGCGGCTATCCGATGACCGTTCTGCACGAATACCGCATGACCACCGACAGCATCCGCGAAACCGTGGACTGGCTAGAGGGTCAGGACCTAGAGGCCCTGCGCACACAGGTGTCGATTTCCAACGAACGCATGACCCTTGTGCCGCTGGCGGCGCAGGTCCTCAAGGCGTTTGTAAAGACGTTCAAGCCCAAGGAAATCCACATCTCCAGCTATGGCATCCGCGAGGGGCTGCTCTATGAACAGATGCCCCAGCGCCTGCGCGAACGCGACCCGTTGATTGAGGCCTGCCGCTTTGCCGAGGCGACGTCGGCACGTTTGCCCGGGTTTGGGCGTAGCCTGTATAATTTTGTCCTGCCCCTGTTTGAGGGCGCGGATGAGGACCGCACGCGCCTGATCAAGGCCGCCTGCCTGCTGCATGACACGGCATGGCGCGCGCATCCCGATTACCGCCATGAGGTATGTTTCGAAAACGCCACCCGCGCGAACCTTGGCGGGCTGGATCATGAGGGACGGGTCTATCTGGGTCTGGCCCTGTTGCACCGCTATAAGAACAACCGCAGCGGCAGCCGCTTTGAACCCCTGTTCGAGTTGCTCAGCGAGGAACAAATCGCCTCGGCCGAGGCCTTGGGCAAGGCGATGCGGTTTGGCGCGATGTTCACCACCGACGCCCTGACCCAAACGGCCAAGTTCAAGCTGACCGATACGACCCTGCGCCTAACGCTCAAGGCCGATGCCGCAGATCTGTTTGGCGAGGTCGCCGAGGCGCGTCTGGCCTCGCTTGCGAAATCGATGAACGTCGAACCCGAGGTCCGGATCAAGGACGATTAAATCTCGATATCCGTCTCGTCGGTATCGGGCAGCGGGTGATCGGGTTTGCGCCGGATGATGATATCGCCATTCGGCAAACGCTCGGGCATCTCATAGGCGTTGATGTCGTCGATCAATCCCAACAGTTCCGCAATCGCCGGTTCAACCGCCGTGGACAGATCGCGCAGGGCGGGTTCCATTTCCTCGGCCAGCCCCTTCATGAACAGGCGCGCGCCCTGCTCTAGCAGGCTAAGACCCTCATCCATATTGCTCTCTTCGGCCTGCATCGGCAGGGCGCTGAGGCACACAATCGCAACTGAAAAACAAAACCGTTTCATGCCAATGAATATAGGCGAAATCGGCGCATTTGTAACCTTAGATCGCGATATCCAACGTCACCGGAAAATGGTCGGACGCATCCAGCAGCGCCTGCCGCAATTCGGGCACCGCATAGATTTCGGGATCGTCAAACGGATGCCACACGCGCCACTGACCTCCGCGCGCCGCCAGATCGGGCGAAACCATGATGTAGTCCAACAAGGCCGACAGGTAACTGCGCGTTTCCACGTTATAAAACCGCGCCGTGCTGATCGTCGCGCTTAGGGGCGTTTGCAGGGCCTGGCGCGCATTCGGATCAAACAACATCGCGGATTGGTCCATCTCGGGCAGGCCCAAAACAATCTCGACGCCCGAGTGACCGAACAGCTTTTCATACTCGTCCAACCCCGGACCATCGTTGAAATCGCCCAGTACAATAACGGACTCGCCCGCGTCCAGATGCGCGACAATCCGGCGGCGCAGCCAGATACATTGCGCCAGTTGCTTGCGCCGGTTGTCGATGGAAATGCGCATGACCTCCTCAGGGGTGCGCGCGCCATGCGGGGCCTTGGATTTGGCGTGCACCCCGATCATCCGCAACCGCGTGCCACTTTGCGTTTCGATGGATAGTTCCAGCGGCGGCTTGCTGAACGTGACCTCTTCGGCGTCGGTGTCGACATCCAGATCCATCCGGAACACCCCATCGAATCGCGGCGCTTGCGGTTCAAAGATCGCGCCAATCGGATCGTGGCGCGGGGTCATCACGTCCGGATCGTAGAGCAGCGCGATTTCCTGCTGGGTATCGTTGGAAAAGCCGATCAGCGCCGCGCGGGTGCGCAGATCAAACGCCGCCGCGAAATGTTCCAGTGCCGCGACGGTGGAGCGCCGGTCGCTGTGATCGGGGGCCTCAATCACCATGACCGCATCGGCATCCATCGCGGTCAGCACCTTGGCCACGGCGGTCAGTTGCTGTTCGCGGGTCACATTGTATCGCTTGGACCATTCCCCATCGGCCAAGGGCCGGTCGCGACGGTCAAACAACGCGTTGAACCATTCCACATTATAGGTGGCGATGCGCATCCATCACGCCTGTGCGGCGGTGGCGATCTCATCCCACGCCTTGTTGATCGCGATCAAACGCTTTTCGGCCAGTTTGATCGCCTCTTCGGGCAGGCCCCGCGCCATCATCCGGTCGGGGTGGTTGTCCCGCACGGCCGCGCGCCACGCCGCGCGCACCTCATCCATTGGCGCATCCGGCGCGACCCCCAGAACCGCATAGGGATCGGGGTCGACATCCGGCACAAACCGCGTCTTGAGGGACCGGAAACAGGCATCCGACAGGCCAAAGATCCCCGACACACGCGACAGGAAAATATCCTCGTTCGGGTGATACTCCCCATCCGCCATCGCGATATAGAACAGCCCCTCTAACAGATCGGTCAGGGGGTCTTTTTCATCACCGAACATTCGCGAAATCCGCCGCGCGTATTCCTCAAATCCCGCCACATCCTGCCGGGCCAGATTGAACACCTTGGCCGCGGCGGCTGTGTCCTTTTCGGGGATGGTGAACACCTCACGAAACGCGGCCACCTCATCGCGGGTGACCTGCCCGTCCGCCTTGGCCATCTTGGCGCCTAGGGCGATCACGGCAATGGCAAAGGCCACGCTGCGTTCGGGCGGTGTGCGCAGGCGCTCAAACACCGCGGTCAGGCCTTCGCCCGCCGTCAGCGCCGCCAAAGCATCGGATATGCGGGACCAAATCGACATGGCGCCACCATATGTCGCCAATCCACCGGTGTCAGCGGCGAAATCCGCACACCGGTGAAATCTTGCCTAAAGACTTGAAACAGCGCGAAAATCAACCACGGGCAACGTCCCATCCGTGTCTTGGACACGTACCACCACAGGCACCCACAATCGCGCAAAACGGCGGGCACCGCCGTTTTTCAATTTGGTTTACGTCAGAACGCAGAGGCCCGCGGGCGTTTGAATTTCGGCCCGAAACGCAGGTGCCTCACCCGCCACAACCGCAACACGCGGGTCGGTCAGCCGCCCGTTCAACGCCGCGCGCACCGCTGGCGCCTCGGGATGGATCACCTGCAACGACACCAATCGGCATCCGACATCGGGCAAGACCACAGACGGATGGCGCCCCCCGTGCCATTCAATCAACGCCGGATGTGCCCCGTCAAACGGCAACACCCCATCCTCGGGCACCCCCATGGACCACTGTAATTCGCCCCGCTGAAACGCCATCGCCTGTCCGGCGCCGTCCATAGATGCGGCCAGCTCACGCTCCAGATCATCGCACCGGACGATCCAGTTGCTCAGGCGCGGCGCGCCCGCAAACCGGTCAAGATCGAACCAGCGCGGATGATCCGGCGCGGGGGCCTCGGGGTTGATCGCGATGACCTCCAGATAGACGCCCTCGCCCAGCGACAACAACCGGTTATGCGTGCCCATCCTGTCGTGCTGCCCACCGGCAGCCAGTTCGACACCCAACGCCGCCTCGACCGCCGCGACGCCCTCGGCTAATGTTTCCGCCGCAACCGCAATGTGATCCAGTTCGAACATCTCTGCCCCCTGCCCTGTTTCCCCGATCTTGACCGAAATCCGCGCCCATCACAAACGACAAGGGCGGCGCAGGTCGCCCCGCACCGCCCACATCTCAACCGCGCAGAACAGTCTTAGCTGCGCGCCTCGCGGATCAGGTTCAGAATATCCTGCGCCGCCTTGGGGATGTTCGTGCCGGGACCAAAGATCGCCTTAACCCCCGATTTGAATAGGAAGTCGTAATCCTGCTGCGGGATCACACCGCCACAGACAACGATGATGTCGCCCGCACCGGCGGCCTTGAGGGCCTCAACCAGTTTCGGCGCCAGCGTCTTGTGACCGGCGGCCTGCGACGAGATGCCGATGACGTGGACATCGTTGTCCACGGCGTCCTGCGCGGCCTCTTCGGGCGTCTGGAACAGCGGGCCCACATCCACGTCAAACCCGATGTCGGCAAATGCGGTCGCGATCACCTTGGCACCACGGTCATGACCGTCCTGCCCCATTTTCACGACCAGCATCCGCGGGCGACGGCCCTCTGCCTCGGCGAAATCGTCGACCGATTTCTGGATCGCGGCAAAGCCCTCGTCGCCCTCATAGGCGGCGCCATAGACACCGGCCAGCGTTTTAACCTCGGCGCGGTGACGGCCGAATGCTTTTTCCATCGCCATACTGATTTCCCCTACGGTTGCACGGGCGCGCGCGGCCTCGACGGCAAAGCGCAGCAGGTTGCCCTGACCGGACGCCGCCGCCTGTTCCAGATCACCCAGCGCCTTGTCACAGGCCGCCTGATCGCGTTCTGCGCGGGTGCGCTCAATACGGGCAATCTGGCTTTCGCGGACCTTTTGGTTGTCGATCTCAAGGATGTCGATTTCATCCTCTTTTTCCAGACGGAACTTGTTCACGCCGACGATCACCTCATCGCCACGGTCAACCGACGCCTGATAGCGCGCGGCCGCCTCTTCGATGCGCAGTTTGGGCATGCCCGACGCAACCGCCTTGGTCATGCCGCCCATCTCGTCGATCTCTGTGATGATCTTCCATGCCTCTTCGGCCAGATCATTGGTCAGTTTCTCGACATAGTACGAGCCCGCCAGCGGATCGACGACCTTGGTCACCTTGGTCTCGTTTTGCAGGATCAGCTGGGTGTTGCGCGCGATACGGGCCGAGAATTCGGTCGGCAGCGCGATCGCCTCGTCAAACGCGTTGGTATGGAGCGACTGCGTCCCGCCCAGAACGGCCGACATCGCCTCGTATGCGGTGCGGACCACGTTGTTATAGGGGTCCTGTTCCTGCAGGCTGACGCCCGAGGTCTGACAGTGGGTGCGCAGCATCAGGGATTTCGAGTTCTTGGGGTTAAACTCGCTCATGATGCGGTGCCACAGGAAACGCGCCGCGCGCAGCTTGGCGATCTCCATGAAGAAGTTCGTGCCAATCGCAAAGAAGAACGACAGACGCCCCGCAAAGGCATCCACGTCCAGACCGGTTTCCAAGGCGGCCTTTACGTATTCCTTACCGTCGGCAAGGGTGAAGGCCAGTTCCTGAACAAGGTTCGCGCCCGCCTCTTGCATGTGATAGCCCGAGATCGAGATCGAGTTGAATTTCGGCATATCAGTCGAGGTGTAGTCGATGATGTCCGAGATGATCCGCATCGAGGGTTCGGGCGGATAGATGTAGGTGTTGCGCACCATGAATTCTTTCAGAATGTCGTTCTGAATTGTGCCCGACAGCAGCTTGCGATCGACGCCCTGCTCTTCGCCGGTGACGATAAAGTTCGCAAGGATCGGGATCACCGCGCCGTTCATGGTCATCGACACCGACACTTGGTCAAGCGGGATGCCGTCAAACAGGATTTTCATGTCCTCGACACTGTCGATGGCGACGCCCGCCTTACCGACGTCACCGACAACGCGTTCGTGGTCGCTGTCGTAACCACGGTGGGTCGCAAGGTCAAAGGCGACCGAAACGCCCTGCTGACCGGCGGCCAGTGCCTTGCGGTAAAAGGCGTTGGATTCCTCAGCCGTTGAGAAACCGGCGTATTGGCGGATGGTCCACGGACGACCGGCGTACATGGTCGCCTTGGGGCCACGGGTGAACGGGGCAAAGCCCGGCATCTCACCCATATGCGGCAGGTTCTGGATGTCGTCCTCGGTATACACCGGTTTGACGGCGATGCCTTCGGGCGTGTCCCAGTTCAACGCGTCAAGCGGTTTGCCGCGCAGCTCTTTCTCGGCCAGCGCACGCCATGCCTGTGTCTTATCCGTCATGGGATCAGTCCTTTCCTAACGTCGCGTGCGGGATAAACCCGTGAACGCCTTCGCTTTTTGCGCCGTGGCTCCTATATTGGATAGGGAACGGAGGACGCATGAAATCACTTGGTTTTCTCTTGATGGCCGCCTTGGCCCCGATTTCGGGCCATGCCGCCGGTTTGGACGAAATTCCGCCCGTCGAGGTCTGGCAGGCCGCGCCGGACACGATCTTTGACGCGTCCGATGTCACACTGGACGACTTTCTTTGGACGGCGCGCCCGATTGTGGTCTTTGCCGATACGCCCGCCGATCCGCGGCTGGTGCAACAGCTTGATCTGCTGACCGAACGGATGGACGCCTTGATCGACCGCGAGGTGGTGGTGATCGTAGATACCGACCCGCGCAACCCGTCACCGGTGCGCACAGAGCTGCGCGCGCGGGGGTTTATGGTGGTGCTGATTGCCAAGGACGGCTCGGTCGTGTTGCGCAAGCCCGATCCGTGGGATGTGCGCGAATTGTCCCGCGCCATCGACAAAATCCCCCTGCGCCAGCAAGAGCTTAAATTCCGCTGAGACCCACGCGGACAGGGGGTTGCCGCGCCCCACGGCCCACGCCCGATCATGGTCGCGACGGGGGTCGCAACCATGGCGGGGTCAAACCGGTATAGGGACGCGGCAAGGATCATAGGATCACTCGAATTCCATGATCACGTCATCAACGGCCAAGCTGTCCCCAGCGGCGGCGTTGATTTTGGTGACGACGGCCTTTTTCTCGGCGCGCAGGATGTTTTCCATTTTCATGGCTTCAACCGTGCACAGCGCCTGACCCTCTTGGACCTCATCGCCGACCTCGACGTCGACCTTTACGATCAGGCCGGGCATCGGGCAGAGCAACAGTTTAGAGGTATCCGGCGGCAGTTTCTCCGGCATCAGCGCGGCCAGTTCGGCCTGACGCGGGCTGTAGACCTTGACGTTCAGGTCCGCGCCACGGGTACGGATGCGGAAACCGGTCGAGTTCACATCGACCTTCAGCACCAGTTCGGTCCCGTCGATGTCGACCTTGGCAAGGCTCTGACCTGGGGTCCAATCCGAGGTGACGCGCACGCTGCCACCTTCGGCAAACGACACGGTTGCGCCGCCGTGATCGGCGTCGATCGACACGGCGATCTGTTCGCCCTGCGCCACGACAACCCAATCGGTGCCGACGGTGCGTTCGTGGTTGTCCATCCGGCCCGACACACGTGCACGGCGGATTTCGGTGACGCGGAACATCGCCGCAGCGGCCGCCGCCACCTTGCGCAGGTCATCGGCGGGCAAGGTCACGCCGTCGAACCCGTCGGGGTATTCTTCAGCGATAAAGGCCGTGGTCATGTCGCCCGAGATGAATTTCGGGTGGTCCATCACCGCCGACAGGAACGGCAGGTTGTGACCGATGCCTTCGACCTCAAAGCTGTCCAAGGCCACGCGCATTTCCTCAATCGCGGCTTCACGGGTCGGGGCCCATGTGCAGAGTTTCGCGATCATCGGGTCGTAGTACATGCTGATCTCGCCGCCTTCATAGACGCCGGTATCGTTACGCACGACGCTGTCGTCACGCACGTGCTCGGCGGGCGGACGATAGCGGGTCAGACGACCGATCGAGGGCAGGAAGTTGCGATAGGGGTCTTCGGCATACAGACGGTTTTCAATCGCCCAACCGTTGATTTTCACATCGTCCTGCGTGATCGACAGGGGCTCGCCATTGGCGACGCGGATCATCTGTTCCACGAGGTCGACACCGGTGATCAGCTCGGTCACGGGGTGTTCCACCTGCAGACGGGTGTTCATTTCGAGGAAGTAGAAGTTCTTGTCGCCATCCACGATGAATTCGACCGTACCGGCACTGGTATAGCCAACGGCCTTGGCCAATGCGACGGACTGTTCGCCCATGGCCTTGCGGGTGGCCTCATCAAGGAAGGGCGACGGGGCCTCTTCGACGACCTTTTGGTTCCGGCGCTGAATCGAGCATTCGCGCTCATTCAGATAAATGCCGTTGCCATGCGCGTCGCACAGGACCTGAATTTCGATGTGGCGCGGTTGGGTGACGAATTTCTCAATAAAGATACGGTCGTCGCCAAAGCTGTTTGCGGCCTCGTTCTTGGACGACTGGAACCCTTCGCGGGCCTCTTCGTCGTTCCATGCGATGCGCATCCCCTTACCACCGCCACCGGCAGAGGCCTTGATCATCACCGGATAGCCGATTTCGTTGCTGATCTTGACGGCCTCATCAGCGTCCTCGATCAGACCCATGTAGCCGGGAACGGTCGACACGTCGGCGTCTTGGGCAATTTTCTTGGACGTGATCTTGTCGCCCATAGCCTCAATCGCGCCTTTGGGCGGGCCGACAAAGGCCACGCCAGCGGCCTCAAGCGCCTCGGCGAACTTGCTGTTTTCCGACAGGAAACCATAACCGGGGTGCACCGCCTCGGCGCCGGTTTCGCGGATCGCCTCCATGATCTTGTCGATCACGATATAGGACTGGTTGGCCGGCGGTGGGCCGATGTGATAGGCCTCATCCGCCATTTTCACATGCAGCGCGTTCTTGTCCGCATCCGAATAGACCGCAACCGTTTTGATACCCATTTTTCGGGCTGTTTTGATAACACGGCACGCGATTTCGCCGCGGTTCGCGATCAGGATCTTGTTGAACATTATCCGTCCCTTCCCTCATTGGGTCGGGCCCGTCCGGGCCAGACCAAAGCAAACAAAAGGCCACCGGGACGACACGCCCCGATGGCCCAATTCCACACCAAACCCCGCGCAGATGCGCGGTCGTTGGTCGATGTCTTAGTTACAAACCCCTGAGTCGTCGCACAGCGCGCCGCCAGCAGCACCGATCGCAGCACCCGCAGCGACGTTTTCGTCCAGCGCATCCGCAATGAGCGCACCCGCAGCGGCACCTGCAAGCGCACGCTCGCCGTCGGTTTCCAAACACCCAGCCAGCGACAACGCGATGGCCGGAAGGGCAAGTAATTTGATGATTTGCATTCTGCTCTGCCTTTTGAGGGATTTACCTGCCCCTCAATATGGGCATCGCTTGGCGCAAAGAAAAGAGCATCCCGCAGACGGGCCAAACCATCGGCAAACCCTTGCCGATAAGGGGTTTCGCAGGTGTTCGCGACACTGACCCGCGACGGGAAAAAGGCTGGTCTGACCGTGGAAGAGTCAGACCAGTCATAAGGGGAAGGGTAACGGTTACGTGGGAGCGCCAAAGACCCAAACGCGGTCATCAGCGGCCACATCATCACCTTGCGACAGTTTTCAAAGGCGCAACAGGGCGCAATCCCGACGGGCGGGATTTGGGCCGAATTCTGCCCACAGGAGACTGTCGCAAGCGAAATCATGCCCAGTCGTCCTCGTCATCATCATAGTCGTCGAAATCGTCCTCATCCGCGTCAAAGCCCTCTTCGTCGGGGGCAAAGGCCTCGGGGAAAGACGCCTGCGCGCGGGTCACGTCGATTTTCAACAGCGCATCATAGCTTGCCGGATCGAACGGTTCCTCGGCGGGTACGACTTCGCGGCCAAACAGCCACGACAAGCGCCCCGCGTCCAGATTGCCCCGTTCAAACGGTTCTTCACCGAAATAGACCCACAGTTCGCGCATAAACGCGGCATCCGCGCGCCGGTCGGGTGCACGGCGGTCGGCATAGCGTTCGCGCGCAGTCAGGGGCGTTGCGCCCTTTTTGTTATTGCGGCGGATGGTGAATTGATAATCGGTGCCGGTCAGACGGCTTGGAAAACCACGGTGTTTTAGCATTTCTGTCCCCTTGCCAACGCACAAAACGTTTCGGGGGACCGGACTTGGTTTTCCGGACGGGCCCGAGCAGCACTGCGCGGGCTAGACGGGGCGGGCAGGTGTGCCCGCCCCCGCCATGAATTAGTACTTGGTCGATACGGGCTCAGATACGATGGGATCCGGCTCAACGTAAACAACTTCTTCTTCAGCGGCGCATGCAGCGGTGAAGGCAACGAGGCAGATGGCGACCATCGCTTTAACAGTTTTCGACATGTTTCACTCCTGTTCCAATGTCCGAAAGGTCGTTCGGACACGCACGTACCCGTAGACCAAAATTTGGTTTTCGGCCCCAAATCAACGGGACGCAGGGTGACGATAGCTGAACTATGTGCAGATGCACGAGAATTTTCGGGGGAATCGGCGGAAATTAGCCGCTCTCCCACGCTCGTGATCAGGTGATTTGCAGTCGACCCCACCATCAGAACGGGTCCCATTCACAGGTGTTGTTCTTTGGGGTGAAGGCCTCAAAAAACTGGGTGGCGTTTGGGGCGAATTCGCCAAAGATCACCGGCTGATCGGACATCGAGATCACGATCTGGGAGGCACTCAGGCCCAGTTCATCCAGTTTGGGCAGGGCATAGGTCGCACAGAGATGCGCCATATCCGCCGAGGCCTGACGCGGGGACACCTGCGGGTTGGCGCGCGCAATGGCAGGCGCAAGAAACCGGAACCGGACCACGCCTTCAGCGTCCAGAGGCGCGTCGCGGATGATATCGGCCAAGGTCACCGCCTGACCCGAGGGCACATCAATCTTGGCCCCACCGAACGCCGCAGACGCGCCAATGCAGGCCGCAAAGGCCGCGCCAAACAGATGTACGCCCCCCACCCTGATCATCTTATGCGTCCGCCACTCTGGCATGGTTGCTCCAGCGCCGGATAAGATCGGGGTCCCCCAACAGTCCGGCGATTTTCTCTTCGATCTGCGCCTTGGGATAGGCACCGCGCCCAGAAATCTGACCACCGGCGGTGACTATCAGGTGCGGGCCGTCCTCCACGACCCGCACCGCAGGACAGAACCCGCGCACGTGCCGCAGCAGGCGCCAGAGATCCTGTCGAATTTGATGGGCCAAACGGCCCTTGCGCAGGCGGGGCATCGTCGCGCTTGCCGACACGTCAAACCGTACCGGCAACTGGCGGGACACGGTCAGTGTCCCGTCATGGCGTTCCGTATGCCAACCCGCGCCCATTCCCCTGCCTTACAGCGGAATGTTGTCGTGCTTTTTCCAGGGGTTCTGCACCTTTTTGTTGCGCAGGCTGGCAAAAGCACGGGCCACACGTTTGCGGGTGCTGCGGGGCTGAATCACCTCGTCGATGAACCCGCGCTCGGCGGCAACAAACGGGTTGGCAAAGCGCTCTTCATACTCGGCGGTACGGGCCGCGATCTTGTCCGCGTCGCCCAGTTCCGAGCGATAGAGGATCTCGGTCGCGCCTTTGGCCCCCATCACCGCGATCTGTGCGGTCGGCCAAGCGTAGTTGAAATCGCCGCGCAGGTGCTTGGACGCCATAACGTCATAGGCCCCGCCGTATGCCTTGCGGGTGATGACGGTGACCTTGGGCACAGTCGCCTCGCCGTAGGCAAACAACAGTTTCGCACCGTGTTTGATCACGCCGCCATATTCCTGCGAGGTGCCCGGCAGGAAGCCCGGAACGTCGACCAGCGTCAGGATTGGAATTTCAAACGCATCACAGAAGCGGACAAAGCGCGCGGCCTTGCGGCTGCTGTCGATGTCCAAACAACCGGCCAGAACCATCGGCTGGTTCGCGACGACACCCACGGTTTGACCTTCGATGCGGACAAAACCGGTGATGATGTTTTTCGCGTAATCCTCTTGGATTTCGTAGAAATCGCCCTCATCGGCAACCTTCAGGATCAGCTCTTTCATATCGTAGGGCTGGTTCGGGTTGTCAGGGATCAGCGTGTCCAGCGAGTCCTCGATCCGTGCGGGCGCGTCAAAGAACGGGCGCACAGGCGGCTTTTCGCGGTTGTTCAGCGGCAGAAGGTCGACCAGACGGCGCACCTCGGCCAGGGCTTCGACGTCGTTTTCAAACGCGCGGTCGGCGACCGAGGATTTCTTGGTGTGGGTGCTTGCGCCGCCCAGTTCCTCGGCGGTGACGACCTCATTCGTGACGGTTTTCACAACGTCAGGGCCGGTCACGAACATATAAGAGCTGTCTTTGACCATGAAGATAAAGTCGGTCATCGCGGGCGAATACACCGCACCACCGGCACAGGGGCCCATGATCACCGAAATCTGGGGCACAACGCCCGAGGCCATGATGTTACGCTGGAACACTTCGGCATAACCGGCCAGCGAGGCAACACCCTCTTGGATACGAGCACCGCCCGAGTCGTTCAGACCGATAACCGGCGCGCCGTTCTGCATCGCCATGTCCATGATCTTACAGATCTTCTGGGCGTGGGTTTCCGACAGCGAACCGCCAAACACCGTAAAGTCTTGACTGAACACATAGACCAGACGACCGTTGATCGTGCCCCAGCCGGTGATCACACCGTCGCCTGCGGGACGGCTTTCCTGCATGCCGAAATCGGTGCAGCGATGGCCGACGAACATGTCGAACTCTTCAAAGCTGTCCTCGTCCAGCAACAGTTCAATCCGCTCACGTGCGGTCAGTTTGCCTTTGGCGTGCTGTGCGTCGATCCGTTTCTGGCCACCGCCCAGACGGGCGTCGGCGCGGCGGTCTTCGAGTTCCTGCAGGATATCTTTCATCGGCGGTGGTCCCCCTTCCGGTTTTGGGGCAACCTAGTCGAGCGGGCGATCACGACAAAGCGATTTTCGGAATATTTGCAAATTATTGGCAAGCACACCGTAGCGAATTGCAAATTCGCAAACGCACTCACGGCCGTGCACAGACACCCCTGCGCCATTACACCGTTTACCACATGGACAAAAATGGGGTTCAACCCTATCTGTGGCAAATGAACGCACAAGCTCCTGCGCGGTTTCTAGACCGCGCCACGCCACCACATATCTCGACACTTGTTCTGATGGCCGGCATCTCCGCGCTGTCCATGAACATCTTTTTGCCGTCCCTGCCGGCGATGACCGAGCATTTCCAGACCGAGTATCACCTGATGCAATTGTCGGTCGCGCTGTACCTCGGGATGGTGGCGGTGCTGCAAATCCTGATCGGGCCGATGGCGGATAAATTCGGACGTCGTCCGGTGGTGATCTGGTCCTCGCTGATCTTTCTGGCGGCGACGCTGGGCTGTATTTTCGCGTCAAACGCCTATGTTTTCTTGGTGTTTCGCATGATCCAAGCGGCGATTTCGACGGGTCTTGTCCTGTCGCGCGCCATCATCCGCGACACCACTGACCAAAGCAACGCCGCCAGCAAGATCGGCTATGTCACGATGGGCATGGCCGTGATCCCGATGTTCAGCCCCGCGATTGGCGGTCTTTTGGATCAGGCGTTTGGCTGGCAGGCGAACTTTACCATGCTGTTCGTGTTTGGCGCACTGGTTCTGGGTCTGGCGTGGCTGGATCTGGGCGAGACCGGCACGCCCAGCACGATCACCCTGTTGGCGCAGTTCCGCCAGTATCCCGACCTCATCACCTCGCGCCGCTTCTGGGGCTATAGCCTGATCGCGGCCTTCTCGTCGGGAGCGTTTTTTGCCTATCTCGGCGGGGCCCCATTCGTGGGGGACTCGGTCTATGGGCTGACCTCGTTTCAGTTGGGCCTGTACTTTGGTATCACCGCGCTTGGCTACATGATCGGGAACTTTTTGTCCGGTCGCTACTCGGTGCGGGTCGGAATTGACCGGATGATTCTGGTGGGATCGCTCATTATCGTGTCCGGCCTCGCGCTGGCCCTGATTGTGAACCTGTCCGGCGCCCAGCATCCGATGTTGTTTTACGGCTTCATGATCTTTGTAGGGCTGGCCAATGGGCTGGTGCTGCCGAACGCCACCTCGGGCCTGTTGTCCGCGCGTCCGCACCTGATCGCGACGGCAAGCGGCCTTGGCGGGGCAATCATGATCGGCGGCGGCGCGGCCCTGTCGGCACTGGCGGGCGCGGTCTTGCAACCCGGATCGGGCGCGGCCCCATTGTTGGTGATCATGCTGGTCTCGGCGGTGGGCGGGCTGCTGTCCTACGGTTATGTCGCCTATATCAACCGGATTGATGGGGCATTGGCCGCACAGGGCGGTCACGGCTAGGGCTTGCCCTCGCACCTTTGCAAAGCGATAATGGCGCCAAAGCAAAGATGCAAAGGCGCGCCCGATGGCCAATCAGAAACTCTATGCCGGCGTCAAGCTGCGTGAGACCCGCACGCGGCTTGGCCTGACGCAAAAGGATTTCGCCACCAAACTGGGCGTCAGCCTGCCCTATCTGAACCAGATGGAGAACAACAACCGCCCCGTTTCAACCGGTGTGGTGTTGGCCTTGGCCCAAGAGTTCGGGTTCGATGTGACCGAGCTGTCGACCGGCGACGCGGAACGCATTGTCAGCGATATGCGCGAGGCCTTGGCCGATCCGGTGTTCGGTGAGAACGCACCGCCGCTTGCAGATTTGCGACTTGCGGCGTCAAACGCCCCTGCCCTTGCCCGCGCGTTTCTGGACCTGCACCGCGCCTATAGCCAAACCCACGAACGTCTTGCTTCGCTTGACGAAGCTCTGGGTCGTGAAGACGCCCGCGTACAGGCCAGCCCGTGGGAAGAGGTGCGCGACTTCTTTCACTATTGCGACAATTACCTTGATGCGGTGGATCGCGCGGCCGAACGGTTCGCGACACAGGGCGGCACGCGTCTGGACCCGATGACCGTGGCGATTGCCGCGCTGAAATCGGCGGGGATTGCGGTCGAGTATGACCACGGATCGTCCCTGCGCGGCTATGATCCGGCGACCAAGGTCGTGACCCTGTCGGCCACCGCCGCGCCCGAAACCCAGCGGTTCCAACTGCTGCATCAGGTCGCCCTGTTGACCCAGCCGAAACTGATCGACGCCACGCTGGATTTCGCCCGTTTCCAGAGCGACGAGGCCCGCGCGATTGCCCGCATCGGTCTGGCCAACTATTTCGCGGGCGCGGCCCTGATGCCCTACACGCGGTTTCTGGCCGCCGCCGAGGACTGCCGCCACGATCTGGAAATTCTGGCCGATCAGTTCGGCGCGTCGATTGAACAGGTCGCGCATCGCCTGTCGACCCTGCAGCGTCCGGGCGCCAAGGGCGTGCCGTTCTTTTTCGTCCGCGTCGATCAGGCGGGCACGATCACCAAACGCCACTCGGCCACGCGGTTGCAATTCGCGCGCTTTGGCGGGGCCTGTCCCCTGTGGAACGTGCACCGCGCGTTTGAAACGCCCGGTCGGTTCCTGCGCCAATTGGCCGAAACCCCCGACGGGGTGCGGTATTTCTGTCTTGCGCTGGACGTCAGTAAGCCGGGCGGCGCGTGGAAGGCCCCTGTGCGCCGCTTCGCCATCGGTCTGGGGTGCGAGGTGCAGCACGCCGACCGTCTGGTCTATGCCGATGATCTGGACATCACCCGCGCCGCCGCGTTTGAACCCATCGGGATTTCCTGCCGGATTTGCGAACGCAAGTCGTGTCATCAGCGATCCGTGCCGCCGCTGGAACGGCGCCTGACGGTCGATCCGAACCGGCGCGGCATCCTGCCCTACGAAATCGCCTAAACGAAACAGGCCGCCCACGTGGGGCGGCCGACACTGATCACTGCACACTCTCCTCCCGGCAAGGCCGTGGGATTACCCCTTGGCCGGCTCTGCCAGCATGCGCGCGATTTCGTCTTTCAACGCCATTCGCTGTTTGCGCATCTCGTTTTCGGCCAGTTGATCAACCGGCTCGACATTGGTTTCGGCGCGATGGATGGCGCGGTTCACCGTGTGGTATTCGTCGACCAGCTTGGCGAAATGCGCGTTCTCGGCCTTGAGCGCCTGAAGCGCGGCGGTTTGATCCGGGAATTCCTCGGCCAGTTCGTGCGGGACGTGAGACATGTTTTTGCCCTCCGATGTCGTTCTTGTTGATTCAACAGTACGACGGGGGCGCGGGGCCGACATTGACCGATGTCAAACCGGCAGGAAATTTACATCAAATCCTGCGATCCATCGCGCAGAAGGACGGGCACGATCAGGTCTTCCTCATCAATCAGGTGGCGATCCAGAAAGCGTTCGAACGGCACAAGGGTGTCGCGCAACGTGGCTGTCGTGTCGATGAAATCCGCCGCGTTCGCGCGCAGCATATCGTTGGTCTTGTCCGCCAGATCGTTCAGATAGCCGTCCAGCATCTTGTGATCACCGTCCAGCAACTCGAACCCGTGGTCCAAACGCGGCTCCATCTTGGTGAGCTTGGGGAAGTAATGCACATCCTCAATCTGATGGTGGCCGTGCAATTCGTTCAGGAAAAATCCCGCCAGCCGCTGGGTATTGCGGCGATAGGCCATCGGATCGGCCTTGGCATCCAGCGCCGCCTCGGCGTCGGATTGCAACCGCGTCAGGGCCTGACGGAACATCAGGTGACGTTCCATCCAGAACCGCACCAGCCCGTCAAAGTTCTGGTGCGCCTGCCACAAATCGCGCGGATACTCCGCCAGCAAAATCCGCAAAGCATCGGGCAGGCCCGTGCGCATATCTAGGGTGGTCTCGTTGCTCATAGGTCCGTGCTACCCCGCTGCGGCGCGGCACACAAGCGCGTGATCTTGCACAGCATCTGTGCGGTTTAGCGCGCGGCGTTTGCGCGCTTTTTGCGCGCCTCGCGCCATGTGATGAAGGTCACCGCCCCAAGGACAATCGCGCCCCCGATGATGACCCAGGCGTCGACGCCCTCGCCGAAAATGGCCCACCCGATGGCGGTCGACCACACCAGTTGCAGAAACATCACCGGCTGCGTCACGGCCATGGGCGCGGCGGCAAAGGCGCGCGTCATTGTGTAATGTCCCATCGTCGCAAACCCCGCGACCAGAAACAGCCACCCCAATTGCGGCAAGGTCGGCGTGACCCAGACCGCAATCGCAACGGGCGCCATCGCGACCGGCACCATCAGGGACAACATCGCCACAACCACGGTCGCACTGACGTCGCGACTGGCCTTACCGGCGATCAGATAGGACACGGCGAACAACATCGCGGTGACGATCATCGCGATATGGCCAAGGTCGATTTCCCGAAAGCCGGGGCGCAGGATGATGAACCCGCCGATCACCGCGACCCCAATCGCGGTCATCCGCGGCCACGCAAGGCGTTCGCCAAGGACCAGAGCCGCGCCAATCGTGATATAGACGGGGTTCATATAATTCATCGCCGTGACCTCGGCCATCGGGATGCGGGTCATCGCATAGAACCAGCAGATCACCCCCACCCCATGCGCCAAACCGCGCAGCGTGAACAGCGCCCATAATTGCCGCGTGATCCGTGCCTGACGCAGCGCGCCCAGCATCGGGATCAAGAATACCAACCCCAAGATGTAACGCAAAAACGCGGCCTCGGCGGCGGGAACGCCACTGCCCACATGTTTGACGAGGGCCTGCACCATCACGAAACAGGATGACGACCCCAACATCCACGCCATACCGACCAGTGGCGACTGGGCGGGGCGGGTTGTGACGGGGGGTGTTTCGGTGGTGCTCATCCCCGGACATGATCCGATTTCCGACCATCGCACAAGGGACTGCACCCCTATATCGGCGGCAGGTGTCACGTTTTTTCGGTCGCAATGCCCGAGGCCTTGCCCATATAGACCAAAGCGCGGTATCACGTGCCGCATCAAGCGAGGCGGAAGGAGCAAAACATGCGTCGAGTGGTTGTAACAGGTCTGGGCATGGTCACACCGTTGGCAAACGGCGTCGAACACACCTGGAAACGTCTGTTGGCCGGTCAATCCGGCGCGGGTCCGATCACCCGCTTTGATACCGAAGGCTACACCACGACCTATGCCTGCGAAATTCCATTCGGCGATGGCAGCGACGGCACGTTCAACCCTGACGACACCATGTCAGGCAAAGAGCGCCGCAAGGTCGACGACTTTATCCTCTACGGGATGGCTGCCGCCGATGAGGCCGTCAAGGACGCGGGCTGGACCCCCGAAGACGACGAGGCCAAGCTGCGCACCGGCGTCATGCTGGGCTCGGGCATCGGCGGTCTGGGCACGATTGCCGACACGGCCAACCTGATCGCCGAACGTGGCCCGCGCCGCGTGTCGCCGTTCTTTATCCCTGCGGCTCTGATCAACCTGCTGTCCGGTCAGGTGTCGATCCGTTACGGGTTCAAAGGTCCGAACCATTCGGTCGTGACCGCCTGTTCGACCGGTGCCCACGCCATTGGCGACGCGGCCCGCCTGATCATGCTGGACGACGCGGATGTGATGATTGCGGGCGGTGCGGAAAACCCGATCTCGCCCATCGGCATCGCCGGTTTCAACGCCTGTAAGGCCCTGTCGACCAAACGCGCCGACGACCCCACCAAGGCCAGCCGCCCGTGGGACGAAGACCGCGACGGTTTCGTCATGGGCGAAGGCGCGGGCGTTGTCGTGCTTGAGGAATACGAACACGCCAAGGCGCGCGGTGCCAAGATTTACGGTGAGGTTCTGGGCTATGGCCTGTCGGGCGATGCCTATCACATCACCGCCCCGTCCGAGGATGGCGATGGCGGCGAACGCTCGATGCGTGCTGCCGTGAAACGCGCGGGCATTCAGGCGGGCGATATCGACTATATCAACGCGCATGGCACCTCGACCATGGCCGACACGATCGAACTGGGCGCGGTTGAGCGTATGCTGGGCAACGCGGCGGCCAAGGTCACCATGTCCTCGACCAAATCGGCCACCGGCCACCTGCTGGGCGCGGCCGGCGCGATTGAGGCGATCTTCTCGATCCTCGCAATCCGCGATCAGGTCGCCCCGCCGACCATCAACCTTGAAAACCCTGCCGTGGAACCCAAACTGTCGCTGGCCCCGAATGAGGCCCAACCGCGCGAAATCAACATCGCGCTCAGCAACTCGTTTGGCTTTGGCGGCACCAACGCGTCGGTCATCTTCGGCAAGGTCTGATCCCGATGTGGCGAAACATTGCGTCGAACGCATTGACCCTGTTCGTCGTCCTGCTGTTTCTGGCGGGCGGGGTCGTGATCTGGGCCAAGGGCCAATACACCAACCCCGGCCCCTTGGCCCAAGCGATCTGTCTCAGGGTCGAGAGCGGCTCGAACCTGCGCCGTGTGGCCGATACGCTTGCCGATCAGGGTGCGATTTCCAACGTCGCGATTTTCCGCGCCGGTGCCGATTACGCGGACAAGGCCAGCCAGCTCAAGGCCGGTAGTTTCCTGATCGCGCCGAATGCGTCGATGGAGACCATTCTGGATCAGATCACCACCGCGGGCGCCTCGACCTGCGGGACCGAGGTGAACTTTCGAATCGGCATCACCACGGCCGAGGTTCAGGTCCGCGAACTGGACCCCGCCACCAGCCGCTATGCCGAGGTTCTGGCGTTTGACCCCGGTGCCGAAGAGGTCCCCGCCGAATACGCCGAGCTGACCGCGCAATCGGACATCCGCTATCGCGTGACGCTGGCCGAGGGCGTGACCAGCTGGCAGGTCATCGAAGAGCTGAAACAGGCGGAATTCCTGACCGGTGAGATCGCCGAGATCCCCGCCGAGGGATCGCTGGCCCCCGATAGCTATGAGGTCCCCCGAGGCTTTGACCGCGCCGACCTGATCGCCCAAATGGAGACCCGTCAGGACGCCATCCTGACCGAGCTCTGGGTGAACCGTCAGGACGACCTACCGCTGGAAACACCGCAGCAGGCGCTGATCCTTGCCTCTATCGTGGAAAAGGAAACCGGCGTCCCCGAAGAACGCCGTCAGGTCGCAAGCGTCTTTGTGAACCGCCTGAACCAAGGTATCCGCCTGCAGACCGACCCGACCGTGATCTACGGCATCACCAATGGTCAGGGCGTGCTGGGCCGTGGCATCCGCCAAAGCGAACTGCGCCGCGAAACGCCTTATAATACCTATGTTATTGACGGTTTGCCGCCGACCCCGATCGCCAACCCCGGCCGCGCCTCGATTGAGGCCGCTCTGAACCCCGACACGACCGACTACATCTTCTTTGTGGCCGACGGGACGGGGGGGCCACGCCTTTGCAACCACCTTGCGTGAGCACAACGAAAACGTCGCCCGCTGGCGTCAGATCGAAGCAGAGCGCGCCAATCAATAAATCTCTTAAACGCGGCCCCTCGGGGTCGCGTTTTCATTTTGGCAAGCGGCCCACGCGCGCCACGCCACAGACCCTCCCCAGAACGAAAAAGGGCCGCGCAACCGCACGACCCTTTTCCAATTCAAATCCAAATAAGAAGGCTTATTTGATTTTGCCTTCTTTGTACTCGACGTGCTTGCGCACAACCGGGTCATATTTGTTCACAACCATCTTCTCGGTCATGGTACGGGCGTTCTTTTTGGTCACGTAGAAGTGGCCAGTGCCCGCGGTCGAGTTCAGGCGGATCTTAATCGTCGTCGGCTTCGCCATTGGTATTCTCCGTCGCGCGGGCGCGATTGAACGCACCCGTAGGGTATCTTGAAGCCCGCCTTTTAAAGGTCCCGTGGCCCGAGTCAACAGCAAAGAAACGCGCGGATGGCCTATAAGCCGGATTCTGTCCAAGGACGTTGCCGCCCCTTGGATGACCATTCATCTATGCGGGCCGTTACCGGACCGCTCTAGCTGCCAACCCGGGTCTCTGGGGCAAAGCCACCCCTGCGGTTCCCCGCGCGAGACCCCTATTCGGCATTGCTCCTGGTGGGGCTTGCCGTGCCATCCCGGTTGCCCGGGCTGCGGTGGGCTCTTACCCCACCGTTTCACCCTTACCCGTCAGAGGTATCGACTGCGGTCGACCTGTCTGCGGGCGGTCTGTTCTCTGTGGCGCTTTCCCTCGGGTTACCCCGGCCGGGCGTTACCCGGCACCATTGCTTTGTGGAGTCCGGACTTTCCTCACGGGACTTGCGTCCCCTACGGTCATCCAGCCATCCGCGCGCTGTGGGACTTACGCGCGCGTGCTCCTGTGGTCAACGGGAAAGCGGTCGGCCAGATCGCGCGCCATGGCCACATCGACCGGATCAAGCGGCCCCTCGGCCCACGGACGGAATCGCATCCGGAACGCCGTCAGAACGGCCTCTGGCGCCTCGCCCTCTACGGGATAGCCAAAGGCCCCTGCGGCGGCCAGAAACGCCTGCATGTCGCCCTCACCCGCATCCCCGCCCACATCCGGCCACACGGCCAGCCCAGCGCGCGCCAGACGTGCCCAGTCGAACCGTGGACCCGGATCGGATTTGCGCGCGGGGGCCATGTCGCTGTGCCCGATGACGCGCTCGGCCGGAATGTTCCAACGGGCGCAGATACCGCCAAGCAACGTCTCTAGCGCGGCCATCTGCGGCTCGGGAAACGGATGTGCGCCGGTATTGGCCAGCTCAATCCCCACCGACGCCGAATTGACGTCCGCGCACGCCCCCCACGCCCCCGCACCGGCGTGCCACGCGCGCCGCGCCTCGGGGACCAAGGCATAGACCGCGCCCGTCTCGGCGATCAGGTAATGCGCCGACACCTCGGGCACGGGATCGCACAGGCGATCCAGCGCGGCGCGCGGCGTCTCCATAGCGGTGTAATGCAAAACGACCATGTCCGGCGCATCGCGCCCGCGACGGGGTCCGTGGTTGGGCGAGGGCCAGTCGATTATATCCATACCGGCCCCCTGCCAAATTGCGGCGGGTTAGTTCGCGGCAATATTGCGAAACGGCGTCGGGTCCCAGTAACAGGCGAACCCGTCCCCATCGGGGTCCAGACGCTTGGGGTCTTTTTCCGGACCGCCCGAGGCCAGAAATGCCTCTTGCGCCAGATCGGATGAGCCATAGCGCGCGCAGCTACGGGCCAGACCTTCGGCGGTGGTGTTGCCGCGGCGACTATAGACCGATTCCCCGACGGCGTTCGTCGATTGCAGGGCAAAGGTCACGATATTCGGCGCGCCATCGTCCACGCGTTCGGGCACGGCGGTGGGCTCGATGAACTCATAAACCTCACGCTGCGCCTCGATACGGGCGGCGTCGCTCTGGATGCTTTCACGCTCGGACACGGCGGCAAAGGACTGTTCATCCGAAATGCCGGGGTTGTTGGTGGTGACCACGGTCTGTTCCGGCAGCGGATTGCCGTTTTCGTCCAGAACGGGCTCTGCCGTGGCCACATCCGTGCCCGCAGCCGCCGCGTCGTTCGCTGCCCCGCCGGTCAGTTCGGCCTCACGCTGGGCCAGATAGGACGGATAGTCGTCCTCAAACCCGACGCCCGCCGCAGAATCCGGAATTTCCGGATCACAGGCGGCCAAAACCAAACAGGGCACAGCAAGCAACGTCAGACGCATAGCATTTCCTCGTACGAGAGTATCCTCGCCGATTTACCACCATTTCGCGGGTTTGGAAACAAACCCGGCCGCGTTCTCAAGCGCATAGGCGGTATTCAGCAACTCATCCTCGCCCCACGGTTTGCCGATCAATTGCAGACCCATCGGCAGACCCTCTTGGGACATTTTCGTAGGCACCGAAATCCCCGGCAGACCGGCCATGTTCACCGTCACGGTGAACACGTCCATCAGGTACATCTCGACCGGATCGGCCTCGGACATTTCGCCCAGACCAAAGGCCGAGGACGGCGTCGCGGGCGTCAGGATCGCGTCGATTCCGGCGGCAAAGGCCTGTTCGAAATCCTGCTTGATCAGGGTGCGGACCTTACGCGCACGGTTGTAATATGCGTCATAAAAACCAGCGGACAGAACGTATGTACCGACCATCACGCGGCGCTGAACCTCGTGGCCGAACCCTTCGGCGCGGGTCTTTTCGTACATCTGAACGATGCCGTCCCCTTGGGCCAGTTGTGCGCGGTGGCCATAGCGCACACCGTCATAACGGGCCAGGTTCGACGAGGCCTCAGCCGGTGCAATCACGTAATAGGCGGGCAGCGCGTATTTGGTGTGGGGCAGCGAGATGTCGACGATTTCGGCACCGGCGGCGCGCAGCATCTCGGCCCCCTCTTGCCACTGTGCCTCGATCTCGGCGGGCATACCATCGACGCGGTATTCACGCGGGATGCCGATCTTTTTACCTTTGATGTCGCCGGTCAGGGCGGCCTCAAGATCGGGCAGCGGGAATTCGACGCTGGTCGAATCTTTGGGATCGTGGCTTGCCATGGTTTGCAGCATGATCGCCGCATCGCGCACGGTCTTGGTCATCGGACCCGCCTGATCCAGCGAGCTTGCAAACGCCACAACACCCCAACGCGAGCAACGGCCATAGGTCGGCTTCAGGCCGACGATGCCGGTAAAGGCGGCGGGCTGACGGATGGACCCGCCGGTGTCGGTGCCGGTCGCGGCCAGACACAGGTCGGCGGCCACAGCGGCGGCAGACCCACCGGACGAGCCACCGGGCGTCAGCAGACGATCGTCGATCTTCCACGGGTTCACGGCATTGCCATAGACCGAGGTTTCGTTCGAGCTACCCATGGCGAATTCGTCCATGTTCAGCTTGCCCAGCATGATCGACCCGCTGTTCCACAGGTTCTGGGTCACGGTAGACTCATACTCGGGCTTGAACCCCTCAAGGATGCCACTGGCCGCTTGGCTGGGCACACCTTTGGTGCAGAACAGGTCCTTGATCCCCAAGGGAATGCCGCACATGTCGGGCGCATCACCGGCCTTGATGCGTGCATCGGCGGCGGCGGCCTGTTCCAGCGCGATCTCGGGCGTTTTATGCACAAACGCGCCAAGGGCATCAGCGCCCTCAATTTCCGTCAGGCAGGCGTTGGTCAGTTCAACAGCCGTCACATCCCCTTTGCGCAGGGCATCACGGGCGTCGGCAATCGTCAGTTTGGACAGTTCGGTCATTATTCAACCACCTTCGGCACAGCAAAGAACCCTTCGCGGGCATCGGGAGCGTTTTTCAGGACCTTGTCCTGCTGGTTGCCATCCGTCACCTCATCGACGCGACGTTTCAGGCGCATCGGCGTGACCGAGGTCATCGGCTCAACCCCGTCCACATCCACCTCGTTCAACTGCTCGACAAAGCCGAGGATCGCGTTGAATTCATCGGCCAGGGCCGGCAGGTCATCTTCGTTCACGGCAATGCGGGCCAGATGGGCCACGCGGCGCGCGGTATCAATGTCAATCGACATGGGCTTCTCCGTCCAAGAGGTTGCAAGGGGTTTAGCCCCGTGAACGCGCGCCTGCAAGCATCCGAGCAGCAAAGTTTGCACAACAAACCGCCGATCCGCCCCCTACATCGAAATTTCACCTGACAGGTCGGGGCAAGCGCGCCAATCTGGGGCAAAATTCTGCAAAAGGGGATTGATATGAAACTGATTTGGTTGGGCCACTCGGGCTTTCGTCTGGAAATCGCGGATCAGGTGTTGCTGATCGACCCATGGATGACGGGCAATCCGATGTTTCCGGCGGAACAACGCGCCGCCGCAATCGAGGGCGCGACGGCGATCCTGCTGTCGCACGGGCATGGCGACCACGCGGGCGATGCGATGAACACGGCCAAAGAGCTGGGCATTCCGGTTCTGTGCATTCACGAGCTGTCCAAACTGCTGGGCGCGGCGGGGACCGAGGTCGTCGGTTTTGGCAAGGGCGGCACGGTTTCCGTGGGCGAGGTGCAGGTCAGCATGGTGCACGCCGTCCACAGTTCATCCGTCGATTACCTAGAAGAACGCCCGATCTATGCCGGTGGCGAGGCGGGGTTCATCATCCGCGCCGAGGGGCATTCGATCTATTTCAGCGGCGACACCGATGTGATGATGGACATGGACATCATCGCCGACCGCTATCGCCCCGATATCGGTATCCTCTGCGCGGGCGGGCATTTCACCATGGACATGGCGGGCGCGGCCTATGCGGCCAACCGGTTCTTTGATTTTGACGTGGTGATCCCCTGTCACTATCGCACCTTCCCCCTGCTGGCCCAATCGGCGGAGGAACTGATCAGCAGCCTGAAAAAGGGCCGCGTGATTGAGCCCGAGGTGATGGTCGCCATCGACCTCTGATCCATGTGACGAGGCGCGGATTGTCACCGCGCCCCGTCGATTCGGCCCGCCACGCCGTCACGCGGATTACGGGGCGCTAAAAACATACCCTACCGTATGTTTTTGCTATGACCTCCGTGCGGCTTCAGATGATGAATCCGGGCAATACCGCCTTACTCGGCCGCAGCAAAACCAAAATATATATTTGTTTTCAATATTTTACCAAACATCTCCCCGCACACCTCAAAACAATACCCTAAAGTATTGACGAACACGCCGTTGCCTGACTACTGTCTCGTGGGAACAGGGAGGACTATCAGAATGACATCACTGCGTTTGCTTGATTGGCGCAGCACCGACGCGGCTGGCAGCATCGTCGAGGTATTCGAAACCCGCGCCGCCGCGCACCCCGAACGCCTGATGATCCGCGACACGCATCTGTCGATCACTTGGGGCGATATGGCCAAGGCCCTGCGCGGCTTTGCCGGCGCCTATGGCGATCAGGTCCACGACCGCGACGTTGCGATTTTCATGAGCAACGGTGTCGATTTCTTCACAACATACCTTTCGGTACTTTTTTGCGGTGGCCGCCCTGCCCTGTTCAATGCCGCCATGCCCCGCCAGTCGGGCGCGAAACTGATGGATGACCTCAAACCCGCGCTGGTCTTTGCCGATCACGCGCTGGAATTCCAACCCGACGCGGTTCAGGTCACGGCGGATGTCATCACCGGATGGGTTGAAAACCCCGCAGAGGTCAAAAACCGCTGCACCACCGGCACCGCGCCCTCGACCTATTTCTATTCCGGCGGCACCACAGGCATCCCGAAACGGATCCTGTACACCCAAGAACAAGTGGTCAAAGCAGGCGCGCGGATGCAATTCGGCTGGCCCCTGCAAGAGGCCGAGGTGTTTCTGCTGATCGCGCCGTTCAGCCATATCTACGGCTTTCTTGCGGGGATTTGCCTGCCGCTGCAATGCGGTGGCACGGCGATCATCCCCGAACGCTTTCACCCCGCCGATGTGATCGACCTGATCGAGGGCGAAAAGGTCACCGTTCTGGGTGGCGGTCCGCCCGCGATCTATCAGGCCATCATGGCCGCCCCCGACATATCCACGCGCGACATCAGCGCCCTGCGCGTCTGTCCGGGGGGCGGCGCGGGCTTTCCCGCCGAGGTGCACAAACGCTGGTACGAGATGACCGGCCTGCGCATCTATGAGGGTTACGGCATGACCGAAGGCGCGCCGATTGCCGTCAACACCGATGCCCACGGAATGAAGGTCGGCACGGTCGGGCGCGCGGTGCCCGATGTGTCCATCGAGATCGTCGACGTGGAAACCGGCACCAAACAGATGCCCACCGGCGAGGCGGGCGAAATCCGCATCCGTGGGCCGCATATGATGACCGGCTATTGCAACAACGCCGAGGAAACCGCGTTGGTCCTGCGCGACGGATGGATTCACACCGGCGATATCGGGACGCTGGACGATGAGGGCTTTCTGACCATCACCGACCGGAAAAAGGACATGATCCTGCACAAGGGGTTCAACGTTTTCCCGCGTGAGGTCGAAGAGGCGTTGATCTCGCACCCCGCCGTTACCGCCGTCAGCGTCGTCGGCGCCAAGGACGAACGCGCCGGTGAAATCGTGGTCGCCTATGTCACCGTGCAGCCCGGCCAAGCGCCGTCCGATCAGGACCTGCGCGACGCCTGTGCGCAGTATCTGGTGCGCTACAAAATGCCGGAACGCATTGAAATCATGGACGCTCTGCCGCTGACGCCTGCGGGCAAGGTGGATCGCATGGCCCTCAAGGCCCGCGCCAACCAGAGCCCCGTCATCGCCTAAATCACCTCATCAGTGTAAATGGGAGGACATTTTTATGTCGCACTGGACTTCTACCCGCCGCGCAGCCCTGCGTGGTCTCTTGGCCTCGGCCGCGATCGTGACCGCCGGCCTGCCCGCCATGGCCGAGGACAGCTTGGTCCTGAACTATAACCAATGGTTCCCCAACGGGCATTGGTCTCAGGCCGAGGGCCTGCACAAATGGTTCGCCGAGATCGAAGAGGTCACCGAGGGCCGCGTCAAGGTTCAGGCCTCGGCCAAGCCTCTGGCCCCGCCGAACCGCAACTATCAGGCCGTTCTGGACGGCGTCGCGGACATCGCATGGGGCCCGCATGGTTATACCCCCGGTGTGTTTCCCCTGACCGAGATGGCCGAACTGCCCTTTATCACCGAGGACGCAGGCATCTCGTCCAAGGCGTTCTGGCGCCTGTGGAAAGAGCATTTCGAACCCACCGGAATGCAGTCGGATGTGGTCACGCTGGCCATGCACGTCACGGCGGGCGGCAATATCTCGATGCGCGACGAACCCGTCACCTCGATGGAAGAATTCCGCGGCAAGAAAATCCGCGTCCCCACGCCGGTCGTCGGTCGCGTTCTACAGGAACAGGGCGTTGTGCCCGTGTCGGGATCGCTGACCGAACTGCGCGAGATGCTGTCGCGCGGGATCGTGGACGGGACCGTGATTTCGGATGAGCTGGTCACCGGGTTTAAGGTCGATGACGATGTTCATGCTGTCACGAACATACCCGGCGGTATCTTTTCCAACACGGCATTTGTCATCATGAACAAGGCCAAATGGGATCAGATCAGCCCCGAAGACCAAGCCGCGATCATGGCGATCTCGGGCGAGGTTCTGAGCGAGAGAATGGGGGCTCTGTGGCAGTCGAACGACCTGATCGCGCGCGAGATGTTCAAGGAACGTCTGGGCGAGAACTATGTCACCGCATCCGACGCGTTCATGGCCGAAATCGCCGAGGCCTTCTCGGGTGAACTGGACGCGTGGAAGGCCACGGCGGCTGATCTCGGCGTCGATGGCGCGGCGGCGGTCGAGTTCTACCAGACCCAGATCCAAGAGCTGAGCAACTGATCAATGCGTCTTCATTCGATAATGAAGTATCTCCAATGGCCCTTCCGCGTGATCGCGGAAGTGGCTTTGGTGGGCTTGGTCGTGATCACGGCCGTGGATGTTCTGGGGCGGGTCCTGTTTTCCAGCCCGCTTGGCTTTGCCTATGAGTTGATCGGCGTTTTGCTGGGCGTTGCGGTCTATTCGGGCCTGATCGGGATGAACTGGACGCGCGAACATGTGCGCATCGACCTGATCGCCAAACAACTGCGCGCCTTTCCACGGTTCAACCGCCTGCGCGCCTATTTCGTCTGGCTGTTGGAACTGACCTTTTTCACCATCGTCGCGATCTATGTGGCCCGTCAGGCGACACAGCTTCAACGCTGGCATGAAACGTTCATGTTCCTGCCGTCGGAAAAATGGCTGCCGCTGGCGGTGTTCGCGGTATTTGCCGCGCTGGCCGCGGTTTGCACGCTTCTCTCTGTTTTTACCGCACCCAAGTCGGGTGACGAGGATCTGAAATGATTGTCACACTGGCATTTGTCGCCCTGATGGTGCTGTTGTTCCTGCGCACGCCGATTGCGGTTGCAACCGGTTTGGTCGGGCTGGCCGGTCTGGCCTATTTCCAAGGATGGGGGGCCGCGTTTTCGCAGGTCGGGATCATCGCGTCAGAAACCGTTCTGACCTATGAATTCGCCGTCATTCCCCTGTTCATCGTGATGGGCGCGTTCATCGCGCATTCCGGCATTGCCGAGGAACTGTTCCGCGCGTGCTATGCCTTGGTGGGGCATTGGCGCGGGGGTCTGGCCCTGTCGACCATCGTAGCCTGCGGCGGCTTTGGCGCGGTGTCGGGCTCGTCCCTTGCGACGGCGGCCACCATGTCGCGCATCGCCTATCCGCAGATGAAGCAATACGGCTACACAACCTCGCTTGCCACCGGATCGATTGCGGCGGGTGGGACGCTGGGCATTCTGATCCCGCCGTCGATTGCCTTGGTCTTTTACGGCATCATGACCGAAACCGACATTGGCGCGCTGTTCATGGCGGGGATCGTGCCGGGCATTCTGGGGATGTTCCTCTATGCGGCGGCGGTGTTCTGGACCGCGCTGCGCGACCCGAACGCCGGTCCCGCCGGTGCGAAAATGACGGCCGCCGAACGCCTCAAGGCCCTCAGCGGCTTCTGGTCCGTGATCCTGTTGTTCGGGATCGTTATGGGCGGCATTTACGGCGGCATCTTTTCCCCGACCGAAAGCGCGGGCATCGGGGCGTTTGGCGCGCTGGTGATTGCCGCGATGCGCGGACGCCTGACCTATGACATGCTCAAGACGTCCCTTGCGGACGGGATTTCGACCACGGTCGCCCTGATGATGATCCTGATCGGCAGCTTTCTGTTTGCCAACTTTGTCAACGTCGCCCGCCTGCCCCAAGCCCTTGTAAGCAGTATCGAATCCGCCGCCGTTCCGCCGATGCTGGTGATCTTTATGATCATCCTGATCTACGTCGTGCTGGGCTGTGTTCTGGAAAGCATCTCGATGATGCTGCTGACGGTGCCGGTGTTCTATCCGCTGATCGTGTCGCTGGGCTTTGACCCGATCTGGTTCGGCGTTCTGGTCGTCGTTGTCGTGGAAATCAGCCTGATCACACCCCCCATCGGCCTGAACGTATTCATTTTGAACGCCGTTCTGCGCGATGTCGAACTGACCGACATTTTCCGCGGGGTCGTGCCCTTTATCGTCGCCGACGTCGCGCGGGTTCTGCTCGTCGTGTTCATTCCGGCGATCTCTCTCACTCTGCCTTATCTTCTGAACTAGGAGGCCCCCATGCTTGATACAGAAGTGCAAAATCTGACCATCACCGCCGCCGATCACCAGACCAATGTGCACCGCGCGGGCAGCGGCGCGCCCGTGGCCCTGTTGCACGGGTCCGGCGCGGGCGTGTCGGCTTGGGCCAATTGGCGCAAGGTGATCGGTCCCCTGTCGGAAAACTTTGACATCATCGCCCCCGACATCGCGGGGTTTGGCGCGACCGAACTCAAGGCCGATACCAAATACAACATCATGCTGTGGGTTGAGCATTTCGTCGCTATTCTGGACGCGCTGGAGATCGAGAAAATCTCGGTCGTGGGCAACTCGTTCGGCGGGGCCTTGGGCCTGATGACGGCGATCAACCACCCCGAACGCATCGACCGTCTGGTCCTGCTGGGCACGCCCTGTGGCCGCTTCCCGCAAACCGCCGGCCTGAAGGCACAGGGCGATTTCGACGGCACGATGGACTCGATGCGCCACGCCATCAGCTTTTTCCCCTATGACGACAGCATCATCACCGAGGACCTGATCCAAGCACGGTTCGAGGCCGCAACGCGCGACGGCGCCCTTGAGGCGTTCCGCAAGCTGATGCCCAAACCCGAGGGCGAAAACCCCGAGGTCCGTGGCATCCCCGAAAAGATGCTGCGCACCGTCAAGCACAAGACCCTGATCCTGCATGGCCGCGAGGACCGCGTGGTCCCTTATGAGCGCGCCTTGGACATGCATCAATGGCTGGAAAACTCGGACCTGCACTCTTTTGGGAAATGCGGTCACTGGGTGCAAATCGAACGCGAGGCCGAGTTCCTGAAACTGGTCCGCGACTTTATGGGAGGCAAAGCATGAGCCGCAACACGCTGGAAAAGGTGCTGTACGATCTGTCGACCTCGGGCGCGAACAAGAAAAAGTTCGCCGAGGACCCCGACAAGTTCCTCAGCCGCTATCAACTATCCGAAGACGAACGCGCCCTGATCCGCGACTATAAGGTGCGCGATCTGGCCGACCTTGGCGTCAACACCATGCTGACGTGGGGGTTCTGGCTGCAGGCGGGAAAATCCAACCGCGACTATCTGAAAATCATGAAACGCGAGGAGGCATAAATGGCCCGTATTGTTGGGGGCTTTGTCGCCCCGCATAACCCCGTCATGTACTTTAACCCCCAAGGCGCGACACAGGAACAATCCGACGCGTGCTATGGGGCCTATGCCGCCATGGCCGACCGTATCAAAGAGCTGGAGGCCGACGCCGCCATCGTGATTGGCTGTGATCACTACATACTTTTTGGTACTGAATGTTTGCCCCCCTATGTGATCTCCACGGGTGAGATCGAGGGCCCCGTGGATCAACTGCCGGGCCTCAAGCGCAAACCGCTCTTGTCGCACGGGGCCTTGGGCGCGCATATCGCCGCCGAGGGCAGTCGCACAGGGTTCGATTGGACCGTCGGGCGGGCGCTGAACGTCGATCATTCGGTTGCCGTGCCCCATCACCTGATGCTGGAACCCACCGGCAAGGACATCCCGATCGTCGCGGTCATGCTGGCCTGTGGCGTGGACCCCTATCTGCCGATGGCGCGGGCATGGGCGCTTGGCGAACATATCGCCGACGCCGTGGCCAGCTTTCCCAGCGACGAGCGTATCGTCGTGATCGGGTCGGGCGGCATTTCGCACCACGTCGGGGACGAACGCATGGGCGAGGTGAACCCCGCCTTTGACCAAAAGGTTCTGGATATCGTCACACGTGGCGACAAGGACGCGATGCTGGCCCTGACGGATGAGGAAATCCTGCGCGACGGCGGCAATGGCGCCATGGAAATCCGCACCTTTGCCTGCGCGATGGCCGCGACCCGCGCCGCCGGTGGCCGCGTTGTCGGCTATGAGCCGGTCGAGGGCTGGGTCACTGGCATGGGCTTTGCCGAACTGGAGGTGGCCGCATGATGATCGAACTCTGCCCCAGCGCCGAAATCGCCGAAGGCGAGATCAAGCGCGTCGATGTCGAGGGCCTGCCCGCCGTGGCCATCGCCCGTCACGAAGGTGCGCTTTACGTCTTTCCCGACCGCTGCCCCCACGCCGACGAGAGCCTCGCCGAAGGCTGGCTTGAGGATGGGCGCGTGATCTGTGGCGTGCATTTCGCCGAATTCGATCTGGACACCGGCGAGGTGCACAACCCGCCCGTCGGCTGTCCCAACCTGTCGTTTTTCAAATGCGAGGACCGCGACGGAACGGTCTTTGCCCTGCTGACCGGAGACAATGCCAATGTGTGAAGGTGACTGCAAAGGCGCCGCAAAAGGCCGCCCGAACATGAAACCGGTCTACCCTAAGGCCGGCAGCTATCCCGATTTTGCCAAACTGGTGGACCGCGAGAACGCACAGGTTGACCGCCGTGTGTTTACCGACGAACAGGTCTATCAGGCCGAGCTGCGCCAGATCTTTGCCCGCTCGTGGCTGTTTCTGGCCCATGAAAGCCAGATCCCCAATCCGGGCGACTTCGTGCGCACCTCGATGGGCGAAGACGACGTCATCGTCGTGCGTCAGCGCGACGGCTCGGTCAACGCGTTCCTGAACTCGTGCCCGCACCGTGGCAACCGCGTCTGCATGGTGGACGCCGGTAAAAAGGCCCGCGGGTTCATCTGCAACTATCACGGCTGGTCCTTTGGCATCGACGGCGCGCTGCGCGGCACCGATGGCAAGGTCTATGAAAAAGACGAGACGTTCGAAAAAGCGCAGATCGGCCTGACGCCGGTGGCCCAAGTCGACAGCTATAAGGGCCTGATTTTCGGCACCTTCGACCCCGATGCGGTCTCGCTCCTCGAGTTCTTTGGCGACTTTACCTATTATCTCGACATCATGCTGGACAATGACGAGGGCGGCACCGAATTCATCGGCGGCGCGATCAAGTCCGAGATCGACTGTAACTGGAAATTCCCCGCCGAGAACTTTGTCGGCGACATCCTGCACGCGTTCTGGACCCACCAATCGGGCGCACAGGCGATCCTTGGGGGCGGCGTCGATCTGGGCAAACGCTATGACGAGCTGGCGTTTCAGGCCTCGATCTACGGCCACGGGATCGAAACCAACCTCGACAAGGTCGGCAACACCCGCACGCTGGGCTATCCCGATCTGGTCGATTACGCGTTCGAGCTGTCGGAAAAGGCCAAGGACCGTTTGGGCGAACTGCGCGCCCGCGCGATCGGGGCGGTATCGTCATGTACCGTGTTTCCGAACTTTTCCTTCCTGCCCGGTCAAAACACCTTTCGCGTCTGGCACCCGCGCGGTCCGGGCAAGATCGAACTGGTGGTGTGGACGCTGGTCAACAAAAACGCGCCCGATCACATCAAGGAACAATACCGCAAGGGTGTGATGATGACCTTTTCGCCGGGCGGTGTGTTCGAAATGGATGACGGCGAGAACTGGGAATACTCGACCCGCGTGAACCAGGGCTTCGTCACCCGTCAACAGCCGCTGCACTATGCGCTGGGGATCGAAAGCGCGGATATGGAGCGTGACCTGCCGGGCCATATCCACAAGGGGTCCCTGAACGATGCGAACCAGCGTCTGTTCTATACCCGCTGGGCCGAGTTCATGGAGCACGACAACTGGACCGACCTGCAAAACGGTGCGACCGCCGCGCCGAAAAAAACCGCAACCGCAGCAGAGTAAGACCCATGTTGGATATTCTCGATATTTCCAAACCCTTTGCCGATATGGATCGTCCCGTCGACATCGAAACCGAACGGGCGATCATGCGGTGGCTGCACGCCGAGGTTCGGTATCTGGACGCCGAGCGTTATCAGGAATGGCTGAACGATTTCATCGACCCCGAAATCCATTACTGGATGCCGGACATGGAAACGCGCCGCCGCGACGATCCGCGCGGGATGTTTGCCTATGGTGAATCCGCCTATTTCGACGATACATGGTCCGAGCTGAACATCCGCGTCAAACGCTATAACGAGCCCTCGGCGTGGGCGGACAACCCGCAGACGCGGCATTTGCACCAGATTTCGAACATCGAAATCAATGCAACCGACGATCCCACCCTGTTTGCCGTGCATTCCGCATTCACCAATGTGCGCAACCGCAACGAGGCCGATCAGGACATCATCCACGGTCGCCGCGAGGATGTGTTGCGCGCGGTCGATGGTGGCTATCGCCTGCTGCGCCGTCGGGTGTTCATCGTGCAGAACGTCCTGCTGTCCAAAAACCTGAACACGTTCTTCTGATGGGACGTCTGGATGGATATGCCGCCCTTGTGACGGGCGGGGGCAAGGGGATCGGGCGCGCCGTCGTGGACCGGTTCGTGGCCGAGGGCGCGCGCGTCTGTGTTCTGGTGCGTGCGCAGGCCGATCTGGACGATCTGGTGGCCACGCACGGCGATCTGGTCACCGGCGTGATCGGGGATGTGCGCAACTGGGACGACAATGTCGCCGCCGTCGCCGAAACCGTGAACCGGTTCGGCAAGCTGGACGTGCTGGTGCCAAATGCGGGCGTCTATGATTTCTCGGACCCGTTCGAGAGCATTCAGGGCGCGGACATGGCCGAACGCTATCGTCAGTTGTTCGATGTGAATGTGCTGGGGTATCTGCTGGCCGCGCGGGCGGCTGTGGATGAATTGCGCAAGGCAGAGGGATCCATCGTGTTCACGCTGTCTTCGTCGTCCTATTACGCGGGCGGCGGCGGCACCCTGTATGTCAGCTCCAAACACGCCCTCGTCGGCACCGTGCGCCAGTTGGCCTATGAGCTGGCCCCCGAAATCCGCGTCAATGCGGTCGCACCGGGGGGCACGCGCACCGGTCTGGGCGGTCTGCCCGGGGATGAACGCGCCTTGGCCGATCTCGACGGGTTCGAGGCCATGGTCGCTAGCAACGTGCCCTTGGGTTTCCTCTCAGAACCCGAAGATCACGCCGGTCTCTACGTCACGCTGGCCAGCCGCAGCGAAAGCCGCTTTGTCACCTCGGAAATCATCCGGTCGGACGGCGGGATTCAGGTCCGTGGCCGCAGCAGAAAGAAAACAAAGACATGACAGTTAAAGACAAAGTAACCGCCCTGAAATCGCGCCTGCGGATACCGGTCGTGGCCGCACCGATGTTCCTGGTGTCGGGGCCCGACATGGTGATCGCCGCCGCCAAGGCGGGGATCATGGGTGCCTTTCCCGGCCCCAACGGGCGCAGCATCGATGATCTGCGCGCGTGGTTTCAAACCATTGCCGACGCGCTGGGGACGGATCGTTTGCCCTTTGCGTTCAACATGATCACCCACACCAGCTATGGCCGTTTTGAAGAGGAACTGGCGCTGGTTTCTGAGTTCAAGCCAGAGATCGTGATCACCGCCCTTGGCGGTCCGCATCGCGTGACCGAGGCCGTGCATGCCTATGGCGGGATGGTCTTTGCCGACGTCAACAGCCCGACCTACGCCCGCAAGGCCATTGAAAAAGGCGCAGATGGTCTGGTTCTGGTCTGTTCGGGCGCGGGTGGTCATACGGGTAAATATGCGCTGGGTCCGTTTCTGGATGAGGTGCGCGGCTTTTTCGACGGTCCGATCGCGGTCGGCGGCGGGATTTCCACCGGTCAGGCGGTTCTGGCCGTCGAAACCTTGGGCGCGGATTTCGCCTATGTCGGCACGCGTTTCCTTGGCGCTGCCGAGAGCATGATCGGCCAAGGCTACCGTGACATGGTGATCGACAGCGGGATCGAGGATCTGATCGCGTCCAAGGCCATCACCGGCGCGCTTGGCAACTGGATGAAAGCGTCGGTCGCGGCGGCTGGTCTGGACCTGAACGACATGAAGGCCGAGGCCAAGATCGACTTTTCCGGCGACATGCATTCGGGCGCAAAGGCGTGGAAAACCGTTTGGAGCGCGGGTCAGGGCGTGGGCCACATCCACCAGATCGAACCCATGGCCCAGATCGTCGACCGCATGGCCGGTGAATACGACGCCGCGCTGACCAAACTGGCCACCCGCACCCAGAAACAAGGAGAACCGGCATGACACTGGACACGATTGCCACGTCGCTGCGCACGGCCGAGGCCACCAGCACCCCGATCGCGCCGATCCGTGACCAGATCACATCGGCCGCCGATGCCTATGCCATTCAGGACATCAACACCGAGGCGCGCCTTGCCGCCGGTGGCCGACTGGTCGGGCGCAAGATCGGCCTGACCAACCCCGCCGTTCAGACGCAGTTGGGCGTCGATCAACCCGATTACGGCATGCTGTTTGCCGATATGGACCTGCCCCACGACGGGGAACTGGCATGGAACGAGGGCGCCCAATGGAAGGCCGAGGCCGAATTGGCCTTTGTCATGGGCCGCGAGTTGACCAACCCCGATTGCACCATGGCCGAGGCCATGCGCGCCGTCGAGTACGTGGTGCCCGCGATTGAAATCGTCGGTTCGCGCATTGCCAACTGGGACATCCGGTTCGTGGACACGGTGGCCGATAATGCGTCCTCGGCGTTTTTCACGCTGGGACCCTCGGCGCGCAAATTGACCGACGCGAACCTGCTCGATTGCCGCATGGAAATGCGCAACGGCGATGCGGTCGTGTCCCAAGGATCAGGCCGCGCCTGTCTGGGATCGCCCCTGAACGCGCTGGTCTGGCTGGCGCGGGTGATGGCCGGTGTGGGCCGTCCCCTTGGCGAGGGCGACGTGGTTCTGTCAGGCGCCTTGGGCCCCATGGTCGCGGCAGAACGCGGCGCGGGCTTTGTCGCCACTATCGAAGGCTTTGGCGAAACCGCCATCCGGTTCGGAGAATAACCCATGGAAAAAATCAAATGTGCGATCATCGGTTCGGGCAATATCGGCACCGACCTGATGATCAAGATCATGCGCACCTCGGACGTTCTGGCGATGGGCGCAATGGTGGGGATCGACCCCAAATCCGACGGTCTGGCGCGGGCTGCGCGTCTGGGCGTTGCCACCACGCATGAGGGGCTGGAGGGCCTGCGCGCCCTGCCCGAATACGCCGATATCCGTATCGTGTTCGACGCGACCTCGGCGGGCGCACATAAACGCCATTCCGAGGCCCTGATCGCGGACGGCAAACAGGTGATCGACCTGACCCCCGCCGCGATTGGCCCGTTCACCGTGCCTTCGGTCAACATCGACGCCCATCTGGCCGAGATGAACGTGAACATGGTCACCTGCGGCGGTCAGGCCACAATCCCCATGGTCGCCGCCGTCAACCGCGTGGCCAAGGTGCATTACGGCGAAATCGTCGCGTCGATCTCGTCGAAATCGGCGGGTCCCGGCACACGCGCCAACATCGATGAATTCACCGAAACCACCGCCCACGCGATCCAAGAGGTCGGCGGCGCAACCCGTGGCAAGGCGATCATCATCCTGAACCCCGCCGAGCCACCCCTGATCATGCGCGACACGGTCTATTGCCTGTGCGAGGACGCCGATCCCGAGGCCATCCGCGCCTCGATCAAGGAAATGGAAAAAGAGGTCCAGGGCTATGTCCCCGGTTACCGCCTGAAACAAGAGGTACAGGTCGAGCGCGTCGGCGACAACGACCCCCTTGTCATCCCCGAAATGGGCGGCGCGTTCACGGGCCTCAAGGTCACCGTGTTCCTCGAGGTCGAGGGCGCGGCGCATTACCTGCCGGCCTATGCGGGCAACCTCGACATCATGACCAGCGCGGCCCTGCGCACTGCAGAGCGGCTGGCGATCAAACGCAACTGGGTGCAGGAGGCCGCCTGAGATGGAAAAGATCTATATCCAAGACGTCACCCTGCGGGACGGGATGCACGCCGTGCGCCACCAATACGATCTGGGCCATGTGCGCGCGATTGCACAGGCGCTGGACGAGGCGGGGGTCGATGCGATTGAGGTCGCCCATGGCGATGGCATCACCGGTTCGACCTTTAACTACGGGTTTGGCAAATGCACCGATGAGGCATGGATCGCCGAGGCCGCCAAGGTCATCAAGAACGCGAAACTGACCACGCTGCTGTTGCCCGGGATCGGCACGATTGAGGACCTCAAGCGCGTGCGCGACCTAGGGGTTCAATCGGTCCGCGTTGCGACCCATTGTACCGAGGCCGACGTTGCCGCCCAACATATCGCTGCGGCCAAGGACATGGGCATGGACGTGTCGGGCTTTTTGATGATGTCGCATATGAACACGCCTGACGGCCTCAGCGAACAGGCCAAGCTGATGGAAAGCTATGGCGCGGATTGCGTCTATTGCACGGACAGCGGTGGTCGCCTGACCATGCAGGACGTCGAGGCGCGCATCGCCGCCTTCCAAAGCACCCTGCAACCGACCACGCAGATCGGCGCGCATATGCACGAGAACCTGTCCCTTTCGGTCGCGAACTCGGTCGTGGCGGTGAAAAAGGGCGCCTATCGCGTCGACGCCTCTCTGGCCGGTATGGGCGCGGGCGCGGGCAACACCCCGATTGAGGCCTTTGTCGCCGTCGCCGACCTCTATGGGTTCAAGCACAACTGCGATCTGTTCAAACTACAAGACGCCGCCGAGGATCTGGTGCGCCCGCTACAGGACCGTCCGGTGCGGGTGGATCGCGAGACCATGACGCTTGGCTATGCGGGGGTCTATTCGTCCTTCCTGCGCCATGCCGAACGGGCGGCCGAGATGTATGGCCTGGACACGCGCGAAATCCTTGTCGAACTGGGCACGCGCAAAATGGTCGGTGGTCAGGAAGACATGATCGTCGACGTCGCCTTGGATCTGGTGCGCCGCAAAGAGCACGCCGCCTAAGCGCCACCCGATCACATCAACGCGGGCGGGGAAGCGGTTGGGCCGTCTCCTCTCTTTGGGTCAATCGTGCCCGCCCGCGTCCCTATTCGAGGAACCTGAATATGAAGAACATCGTCATCCTTGGCGCGGGACAGGCCGGTGCGGGCGCGGCGCTCAAGCTGCGGGAACTGGGGTTTGCGGGCAAGATCACCTTGCTGGGCGATGAGGCCTATGCGCCCTATGAACGCCCTGAGCTGTCCAAGGCCTATGCCCTTGGCAAGATGGCGTTTTCCGCCCTGACCATCCTGACGCCCGAGGATGCGGCGGACAAGGGGATCGACATGGTTCTGGGCGTGGGTGCAACCGCGATCAACCGCGCCGCCCGCACCGTTGAAACGCCGGTTGGCGATTTTGCCTATGACGCGCTGATCCTTGCGACGGGGGGCACGGCGCGCCGCCTGCCCCTGCCGCGTTCCCTGCGCGCGCGCACCTATGCGATCCGTACGCGCGATGACGCCGATGCGCTGCGCGACAAGCTGCCCCTGTCGCGGTCGGTCGCGGTGATCGGCGGCGGTTGGCTGGGGACCGAGGTCGCCATTACCGCGCGCGGGCTGTGCCCCGATGTGCATCTGGTTGAGGCGGCGGATCGTCTCTGCGCCCGCGTTGCGCCGCAATGGCTGTCGGACCGGCTGCACGACTGTCAGGTTGAGGCCGGCGTCACCCTGCATCTGGGGTCCATGCCCACGTTTGATGAGGACGGCATCACCATCGACGGCACCCGCGTCACCCCCGACCTGATCATCGAGGCGATCGGGATGCGCGCCAATGACGATCTGGCCGTGGCCGCAGGGATAGACTGTGACGACGGTATTCTGGTGGAAAACGGCTGCCAGACCAGCGATCCCTCGATCTTTGCCATCGGGGATTGCGCCCGTGCACGCGGTGGCCAGCGTCGCGAAAGCTGGCAACACGCCAACCAATCCGCCGAGGATGTCGCGCGCCGGTTAATGAATGCCTCCAAACGCACCCCCGAGGCCGATTGGTTCTGGAGCAGTCAGGGCCCCCACAAATTCCAGATGGTGGGCGAATGCCCCGACACCGCCGAGCAATGGGAACGCCGAGGTCCGCGCGGATGCAGCCGCCTGTACCTCAAAGGTGCCCGCCTGATCGGCTGTATCGCGATGGACAACCCGCGCGACATCGCCGATGCCCGCCGGATTATCGTCGCGAACCAGTCTCTGGATCAGACCAAGGCGGCAGATGCGAAAACGCCCCTGTCCAAATGCATCGCAGACGCGCGCGAGACCCTGCGCCTGCCGCACTAAGTTCACCAGCACATCCGCGCGGATCGCAGTAACCCAAGGTATGGGCACCGGCCCTGCGCGGGGTCAATCAGGCCTCTGCGTCGGCCTCCATCGCGGTGGCAAGGCGCATCGCCTTTTCGAAAAACTCGTCCGCGCTCATGCTGGAGATCGAGTTGTGCAAAACCGAGTCCCCCATGATCAGGCAATAGGCCAGATAGGCCCGTTTGCGCGCCTCATCCTCGCCAAACCCCATGTCGCGAAACAGCTTGGTGATATAGTCGAACCGGATTTCATCGACCTCGGCCACGGCCTTGCGCGGCATTTCCACGCGACGACCCCAATCGCGGATCGACGATTCAATCTGGGCAAATGCAGGCGAATTCTTGCGTCGCGGCAGTTCGAACAGGCGGCGCAGACGCTCTTTGGGGTCAACCCCGCTGATGGAAATCGACCGGATGACGTTCAACGTCATCTTCTTGCGCCAGTGGCTGAGCATCGCGCCAAGCAATTCGCCACGGTTGTTGAAATGCCAATAAAAGCTACCCTTGGTCACGCCAAGCTTGGTGCAGAGCGCGTCGATCTTGATGCCGCGCACGTTCTCGTTGGTCAGAATATCCAACGCCGCCTTGACCCAATCCTGTTCGTTCAGGGGGCTGCCTTTGTGGCGCTGAGTGGCGCGGCGCTTGGGCGTTGGAGGGACTTCGTCGCTCACCTGTGTCTCCTTTGGGTTCGCCCTACGTTAGGGTACTGTGCGCCAGAGATGAAGGGGTGACGGCGCAACACCGCCCCACCGTGATTGCAATGCCACCCTATCGCCGCGCGGCGAAAAAACTGCGCAACATTTCGGCGCAACGGTCCGCGTCGATCCCGTCGTAAATCTCGGGCACATGGTGGGCCTGCGGATGGGTGAACACACGCGGGCCGACCGACACGCCGCCCGATTTCGGGTCCGAGGCCCCGTAATACAGGCGCGCGATTCGCGCGTTGGCAATCGCGGCGGCGCACATCGGACAGGGTTCCAGCGTCACATACAGATCGCAGCCCGTCAGACGTTCCGCCCCCAACAGGTCACAGGCCGCCCGAATGGCCAGAATTTCTGCATGCGCCGTCGGATCGTTCAATTCCCGCGTCCGGTTGCCCGCCTGCGCCAAAATCGCACCATCAGGCCCGATAATGACTGCGCCTACAGGCACTTCGCCCCGCGCTTGGGCGGCCTCGGCCTCGACCAATGCGGTGGCCATATGGGATTTGAACGGGCTCATGCCATCCGTGATGGCGCAAAGGTGGGCCTATGCGCAAGGTGCTTTCGTCCGCGCGCATTTGGGCGTAAACGCATCACATGAGTGAAAAACCGTTTCAGGGCGATCGCATCGCCAAGGTCCTTGCCCGCGCCGGTGTCGCATCCCGCCGCGAGGCCGAACGCATGATCGAAGCAGGGCGCGTCAGCGTCAACGGCAAGGTCCAGACCAGCCCCGCCCTGAACGTGACGCCCAAGGACAAGATCCTTGTCGATGGCAAACCCGTGGCCGAGGCCGAGCCGCCACGTCTGTGGCTCTATCACAAACCCACGGGGTTGGTGACCACGGCGCGCGACGAAAAGGGTCGCACGACGGTGTTTGACGAGCTGCCCGACGGCATGCCGCGCGTGATGTCGGTGGGGCGTCTCGATTTGAATTCCGAAGGTCTGTTGCTGCTGACCAATGACGGCGAGATCAAACGCCGTCTGGAATTGCCCTCGACCGGATGGCTGCGCAAATACCGCGTGCGGGTCAAAGGCACGCCGACCGACGAAATGCTGGTCCCCCTGCGCGAAGGCATCACCATCGACGGCGAAACCTTCCAAGGTATGGACGTCCATCTGGACCGCCAACAGGGCGCGAACGCATGGCTGACCATTGGTCTGCGCGAGGGCAAAAACCGCGAAATCCGCCGCGCGATGGACTATATCGGTCTGACCGTGAACCGCCTGCTGCGCATCAGTTACGGCCCGTTTCAGTTAAACGATCTGAAACCCGGTGAGGTGGAAGAGGTCAAATCGCGGGTGCTGCGCGATCAACTGGGTCTGGACAAGGATTTCGCGCCTGCGGACAAACCCCGCCCCAAGGTGCGCCGCGGCGGCAAACCCGCGCCGCGCGGTGCAAAGGGTCCGCGCCCGCCCGTGGATGATCTGGACGATTTCGGCTCGAAACGCGGCCGCCGTCCACAGGGGCGTCCGAGTGGTGCCAAACCATCCCGCCCCGCGCGCGGCCCCCAAGGCACAGGCAAACCCGGCGGTCCACGGGGAAAACGCTGATCCAATCCCCCCTTGTTTGCCCGTCTGGGATATGGCTTGCTGTGCACGAACGCGTGAAAGGACCTGCAAGCTATGGGCGAGATGCTGAGTTTGGGAAATCTGGCGGATTTCCTGTTGCTGTTTGTTTTGCAAACGGTTTTGACGATGGGCAACGTTCTGGGCATCGGGATTGAGGCCGGTCGTGCGCCCTTGGCCCAACAATCCGCCGTCCGGTTCTGGGGCATCGGCAGTGCGGTCATCCTGCGCATCGTGGTGTTTCTGGCGACGCTTGGCATTCTGAACGGCTTTGGCGGGGCGTTTGTACACCTTGGCTGGGACGGGGTAATTACCGGCGGCGTCGGCCTGTCCACCCTTGCCTTTGCAGTTGGGGGCGCGATGCTGATCCTGACGGCGATCAAGGAAATCGCGCGCCTGTTGTCGGTGGAGCATCTGGACAATGATCTGGACGACCGTGGCGGACGCCCCGGTTTGATGTCGCTGATCGGTATTCTGGGCCTGAACGTGGTCTATGCGTTTGAAGGCACGATTGCCGCCCTTGCCCTGACCACCTATCAGCCGGTGATTTTCGCGGCGTTTCTGCTGCCTTGGATCGGGGTTCTGATCCTGCGCGATGAACTGACGCTGTTCCTGTCGCGCCGCCGGATGGTTGAGGTGGGTGGCCTGTTCATCCTGCTGGCCGTGGGCATTCTAGCCCTTGGCATGGCGGGGACGGCGTCTGATCCGATTGCCCCGATCAGCATCTTTGGCATGGCCGTCACCCCGATGTCACAGGCCGCATTCTATACCACCGTCATCGTGTTGATCGCCGTCGTCTATAGCCAGTCGAGCTTTGCCCGAAAATTGGCCGCCGCGCGAAAAGCCGCGCAAAAATAGGCGATTAGGGATTTCGGATTTGCTGCAAAGGGCTGCCTTTGCTTAACCTGACAAAAGAGTGAGATGGGGAACCGGATGTCCGGCACGGTTTTACAAAAGATTGCATTCTTTCTGCTGATCGCGCTGGTGATCTATGCGGGCACCGGAGGGGGTGCATAATGGCCCAACGTTTTGGTGGCGCACATAGCCCCGGCGGCCCGCCCCCCGGCACAACCGCAACACGCAAAAAACACCCGTTCGAGGGGCGTAAACCCGCGCGCGCGGCGGTACGTACCAAGGTCCTGTTCATCGTGCCCCTACACTATGCGATCCACGCTTTTCGCTCGGACGCGACGGATATGGCGATGTATCTGGTGGCGATGGGCGTCCTGCTGGGCGGGGCATGGCTGACCCGTGAGGGCGTGCGCGCGCAAGAGGCCTATGAGGCACGCACGATCGCCCGCCGTCCCGCCGTTCCGCGTAAAATTCTGGGATCGGTCCTGACCGGTCTTGGCCTTGGCGTTGCGGGTCTGGTCGGTCATGGCGTGGTTGAGGCCGTGATTTTTGCCGTGCTTGGCGCGGGTCTGCACCTGTTTGCGTTCGGCCCCGATCCCCTGCGGGACAAGGGTGCCGAAGGCATCGACATGTTCCAACAGGACCGTGTCGCCCGCGTTGTGGATGAGGCCGAGGAGCACCTTGCCGCCATGTCGGATGCGATCTTGCGGGCGCGCGACCGTCACCTGTCTGACCGCGTGGCCCAGTTTCAGGTCACCGTGCGCGACATGTTTCGCACCGTCGAACAGGACCCTCGCGACCTGACGGCGGCGCGCAAATATCTGGGGGTCTATCTGCTGGGGGCCAAGGACGCGACGGTGAAATTCGCCGACCTCTATGCGCGCACCCAAGACCAAGGTGCGCGCGCGGATTATGAGGCATTGCTAGGCGATCTGGAGAGCAATTTCGCGGCAAAGACACAGACGCTTCTCTTGGATGATCGCAGCGATCTGGACGTTGAAATCGAAGTGTTGCGCGACCGTCTGGCGCGCGAAGGGGTACGCCCGTAAAGGGCCATTATTGGTGGGATAAAGAGATGTCAGAGACCATTCGTCAAAAGGCCGAACAAGATCTGAAAGCGGTCGAAGAAGTCACCGCGAACCTGTTGCCCGAACCCAAGGGCGAGTTGATCACGCTGGACGCGGCGGACGCCTCGACCAGTGAAGAGGTCCGCAAACGCATGGGTGAGCTGGACATGACCGACACCCAGTCGATCATCGGCTTTGGTTCGCGCGCGCAAACCGAGTTGCAACAGATCAGCCAATCCATGCTGCAGGACGTGCGTAACAAGGACGTCGGCCCCGCCGGTGACAGCCTGCGCAGCATCGTCACCACCCTGCGCGGATTTTCGGTCAGCGAACTGGACGTGCGCCGTGAACGCAGTTGGTGGGAGAAACTGACCGGCAAGGCCGCGCCGTTCGCCAAGTTTCTGGCGCGGTTCGAGGACGTCCAAGGCCAGATCGACAAGATCACCGACAACCTGCTGAACCATGAACACAAGCTGCTCAAGGATATCAAATCCTTGGACAAGCTTTATGAAAAGACGCTGGATTTTTACGACGAACTGGCGCTCTACATCGCGGCGGGTGAGGCCAAGCTGGCGGAACTGGACGGCGAAACCATCCCCGCCAAGGCCGCCGAGGTCGACGCCGCCCCCGAGGATCAGCAGGTGATCAAGGCACAAGAGCTGCGCGATCTGCGCGCCGCCCGCGATGATCTGGAACGCCGCGTGCATGACCTGAAACTGACGCGTCAGGTGACGATGCAATCCCTGCCCTCGATCCGTCTGGTTCAGGAAAACGACAAATCGCTGGTGACCAAGATCAACTCGACCTTGGTGAACACTGTTCCCCTGTGGGAAACCCAGTTGGCCCAAGCGGTTACGATCCAGCGCTCGAAAGAGGCCGCCGAGGCGGTGCGCGCCGCCTCTGACCTGACGAATGAACTGCTGACCGCGAATGCACGGAACCTTCAGGACGCCAACCGCGTTGTCCGTCAGGAAATGGAACGCGGTATCTTCGACATTGAATCCGTCAAGGAGGCTAACGCAACTTTGATTGCAACTATCGAAGAAAGTCTGCAGATTGCCGACGAGGGAAAAGCCAAACGTGCAGCCGCCGAGGAGGAGCTCCAGAAAATGGAGTCGGAACTGCGCGATACTTTGGCTTCGGCAAAAGCACGCGGCGACGGGACCGGCACCAACACCGGCACCTCCGTACCCGCATAAAAACTGGGGGGAACAGGCAATTCTGTACCGACTGGGCGTAAAAACATGTGCGGTGATGGCGGCAATCGTCCTCGCCGCCTGCGAGATGACCACGGCACCCGAAGACGTCGTTCCCCCGCCGCACCGCCCTGATACGGCGGTGCCCGCGCCCTCCCCCGAGAGCGAGGTGATGCGCAACTATTTCAACCGTGTTCAGGCCGATCTGATCACGCGCGGGTTGATGCGCACCGATGGCGGCGGCCCCGATACACCGTTCACGCCGCAACAGTTGATCGACAATTTCGTCAACATCGCCTTGTTCGACGAATATGTGAACGTGAATGGCCGTCTGGTCCCGCGCACGACGACCAGCAGCCTGCGCCGCTGGGACAAGCCAATCCGCATGCATGTCATTTTCGGCGATACCGTCCCTCTGGAACAACGCGTGCTGGATAAGAAAAACATCCGCAGCTATGTCCAGCGCCTGTCGAGACTGACGGGCCTGCCGGTCTATCCGGCCTCGCCGGAAACCGCGAATTTCCACGTGCTGATGCTGAACGAAGGCGACCGGCGCAACTTCGGCCCCCGCCTGCGCGAACTGGTGCCCGGGGTGGATGACACGACCCTGCGCACCGTGATCGACATGCCGAAATCGACCTTCTGTCTGGTCTTTGCCTTTTCCCACGGCAGTTCGTCCACCTACAGCCGCGCCGTCGCCGTGATCCGCGCCGAACACCCCGACCGGCTGCGCAAATCCTGCATTCATGAGGAACTGGCCCAAGGTCTGGGCCTTGCCAACGATAGCCCGACCGCGCGCCCCTCGATCTTTAACGATGACGAGGAATTCGCCTACCTGACGGCCCATGACGAATTGCTGCTGAAAATGCTCTACGATCGACGCCTGACCCCCGGCATGCGCGAGGCCGAGGCGCGCCCGATCCTGCGCGCCATTGTCGACGATCTTTTGGGCACAAACACGCAATCCTAGATCGGCGGACCTAGGCCAGCGGGACAATCCTGCGTCAATTCCCCCCAAGCGGGGAATTGGCAGCGCCCGCGCCTTGTGTTTTAACCTTAGGCAACTGTTTTCAAAGGGATGGTGCCATGGGTATCTTTGATTTCCTGTCTGGTGAATTTATCGACGTGATCCACTGGGTGGACGACACCCGCGACACGATGGTCTGGCGGTTCGAGCGCGAAGGTCATGAAATCAAATACGGCGCGAAACTGACCGTGCGCGAAGGCCAATCCGCCGTCTTCGTGCATGAAGGCCAACTGGCCGATGTGTTCACGCCCGGGCTTTATATGTTGGAAACCAACAACATGCCCATCATGACCACGCTTCAGCACTGGGATCACGGGTTCCGCTCGCCGTTCAAATCCGAAATCTATTTCGTCAACACCACGCGGTTCAACAACCTGAAATGGGGCACGAAAAACCCCATCATGCTGCGCGATCCCGAATTCGGTCCGACCCGCATCCGCGCCTTTGGCACCTATTCAATCCGCGTGACCGACCCTGCCCGTTTCATGACCGAAATCGTCGGCACCGACGGCGAATTCACCATGGACGAGATCAGCTTCCAAATCCGCAACATCATCGTGCAGGAATTCTCGCGCACCATCGCAGGCAGCCAAATTCCCGTCCTCGACATGGCCGCCAACACCGCCGATCTGGGCAAGCTCATCGCCTCCGAGGTCTCGCGCCCGCTGGCCGAATACGGCCTGTCGATGCCGGAATTCTACATCGAAAACATCTCGCTGCCGCCCGCGGTGGAACAGGCGCTGGACAAACGCACCTCGATGGGACTGGCGGGTGATCTGGGCAAGTTCACCCAATATTCGGCGGCCGAGGCGATGACCGCCGCCGCCCAAAACCCCAACGGGGGCGGCGGCATGGGTGCGGGCCTTGGCATGGGAATGGGCATGGCCATGGCCAACCAGATGGCCGCCGGACCGTGGGGCGCACGCCCCCAAACCCACCACGCCGCCCCCGCCGCGATGGCGCCCCCGCCCCCGCCGGTCGAACATGTCTGGCACATCGCCGAAAACGGCGCGACCAAGGGCCCGTTCTCCAAGGCCGCGATGGGCCGCATGGCCACCGACGGCGCGCTGACCCGCGAGACACTGGTCTGGACACCGGGTCAGGACGGTTGGCTCCCCGCCGGTCAGGTCACGGAACTGGCGCAACTGTTTACCATTCTGCCCCCGCCGCCTCCTCCGCCGCCCCCCGGCGTCTAACCTCTTCATCTTGGCAAAAATCCTCCCGCCGGAGGCATGAAATCCATGGCACCGCCCCCACCGCCCCCGCACACGGGCGATCATCGCTTTCCCTGTGACCAATGCGGGGCCGACCTGCGTTTTGACGCGGGGGCGGACCGTTTGGTCTGTGATTTCTGCGGCAACACCCAACCCCTGCCCGAACTTGACGGCGATTTGCGCGAACTGCCTTATGAACCGGGACAGGCCACCCGCCTGCCCGAGGACGCGCTGGAAAACGTCTCAGTCTCGCCCTGCCCCAACTGCGGGGCGCAGGTGCAATTCACCGGTGCCGATCACGCCACGGAATGCCCGTTCTGCGCCACCCCCGTGGTCAGTCACACAGGCGAAATGCGCCATATCAAACCCCAAGGCGTCGTGCCCTTTGCCCTTGACGAAAAGGCCGCCAAACAGGCGATGACCAACTGGCTGGGCCGCCTGTGGTTTGCCCCGAACGGGTTGCAGGACTATGCGCGCAAGGGGCGCACGATGGACGGGGTCTATGTGCCCTATTGGACCTTCGATGCGGACACGGCCAGCGCCTATTCGGGTGAGCGCGGCGATGTCTATTACGTCTCGCGCACCGTGCGCACCAATGGCAAAACCCGCACCGTGCGCGAACGCCGCGTGCGTTGGTCGCCCGCGCGGGGACGGGTGGCGCGGGCGTTTGACGATGTGCTGGTCCTTGCCTCAAAATCCCTGCCCAAGAAGTTTACCGACGCGCTTGCCCCGTGGACCCTTGGCGATCTGAAACCCTATGCGCCCGAGTTCCTGTCGGGCTTCCGCGCCGAGGCCTACACGGTCGAACTGGATGACGGGTTCATCGAGGCGCGCCAGATCATGGACCGCATCATCGCCCAAGACATACGCCGCGACATCGGCGGCGATGAACAGCGTATCCACAACGTCGACACGCGCGTTTGGGACGAAACGTTCAAGCATATCCTGCTGCCGGTCTGGGTCGCGGCCTATAAGTTCCGAGGCAAGACCTACCGCTTTGTCGTGAACGGCCAGACCGGCGCGGTTCAGGGCGAACGCCCCTATTCGCCGTGGAAAATCGCGCTGGCTGTGCTTGGGGCCGCTGTGGTTGCGGGCGCAATCGCGGTCGCGGTACAATACGCGAAATAGCGCGGTTAACCGGCAATGATTGCGTTAACATCGGCGGTTCAGTACAAAACCCGCGACTCGGATACGAAGGAATGACCATGATCCTGTGCTGTGGGGAATCCCTGATCGATATGTTGCCGCGCGTGACCGGCGACGATGAACCCGCCTTTGCGCCCCATGCAGGTGGTGCGGTGTTCAACACGGCGATTGCGCTTGGCCGGTTGGGGACGCCCGTGGGGTTCGTGTCGGGCCTGTCGAACGATATGTTCGGCGACATCCTGCGCGACACGCTTGACGCGTCAAACGTGGATCACAGCCTGACCATCACCTCGGACCGGCCAACGACGCTGGCCTTTGTGACGCTGACAAACGGTCAGGCGTCCTATGCATTCTACGACGAAAACACCGCCGGTCGGATGCTTTCGTCTGATGATATGCCAGCCCTGCCCGATCAGGTCGAGGCTGCGTTTTTCGGCGGCATCTCCTTGATGGTGGAGCCCTGCGCCAAGGCCTATGAATCCCTGATGGCGCGTGAAAGTGCCGCGCGCGTCACCATGATCGACCCCAACATCCGCCCCAGCTTTATCAAGGACGAAACGGTTTACCGCGAGCGTCTGGCGCGTCTGTTTGCCGTTTCCGACATCGTGAAACTGTCCGATGAGGACCTGTTCTGGCTAGAGGGCGAAGGCGACATCGAAACCCTAGCCCAAGGTCTGTTGGCCAAAGGGCCCAGCGTCGTTTTCATCACCGAAGGTGCCAAGGGCGCACATGCCTTTACCACCCGCGACACGGTGTTCGTCCCCGCCCAAAAGGCCGAGGTGGTCGATACGGTCGGGGCCGGTGACACGTTCAACGCGGGCGTTCTGGCCGCGCTCCACGCCGAAGGCAAGCTGAACAAGTCCGCCCTATCGGCCATTGACGCGGACACGTTGCAGGTGGCCCTGACCCTTGGGGTGCGGGTCGCGGGCATCGTCGTGGCACGCGCGGGGGCCAACCCGCCTTGGGCACAGGATCTGGCATGAGGGCGCTGATCCAACGGGTGCGGCAGGCGTCCGTCACGGTTGACGGTCAGGTCATCGGTGAGATCGGCGCGGGCATGTTGATCCTTGTCTGTGCGATGGACGGCGACAGCAGCGCGCAGGTCGAAAAAATGGCCCGTAAAATCCCCAAGATGCGGATTTTCACCGACGAGAACGACAAGATGAACCTAAGCCTGCTGGACACCGGCGGGCAGGCCCTGATCGTTAACCAGTTCACGCTGTCCGCCGATACCTCGCGCGGGAACCGTCCGGGGTTTTCGACCGCCGCCCGCCCCGAGGTCGGCAAGGCCCTGTACGAGGAATTCATCGCCGCCATGTCCGCCCAAGGGATCACCGTCGCCACGGGCGAATTCGGGGCCGATATGCAGGTCGCCCTGATCAATGACGGGCCAGTCACAATCTGGACCGAGGTGGAGTGATTAATTTTTAATCACCCGCCCCGAAATTGGGCCAAAACGCCTGCGACATTTCACACGCCTTAACGGTTCGCGTTGCGGCCCCTGCGCAAACGCATAACGTCATTCGCATGAATGAGAAAACACCGTTTTTTGACGAACTGCAAAACCCTGACGGAACCGCCCGCGCCCCCTATGCCGGGTTTGACGATTGGTTTCAGGGACAAGACACCAAGCACCTGTTGAAAAAGTCGCAGGAGGCGGAAACGTTTTTCCGTCGGACCGGCATCACGTTCAACGTCTATGGTCAGGCCGAGGCGGATGAGCGTCTGATCCCGTTTGACATCGTGCCGCGCGTGATTTCCGCCGCTGAATGGGGCCGGTTGAAACGCGGGATCGAACAACGGGTGCGCGCAATCAACGCGTTTCTCTATGACATTTACCACCGACAGGAAATCATCCGCGCCGGTCGTATCCCCAAAGAGCTGATCGCGCAGAACGACGCCTTCCTGCCCCAGATGATCGGCGTCACACCGCCCGGTGGGGTTTATACACACATCGTGGGCGTGGACCTTGTGCGCACGGGACCGGATGAGTTTTTCGTGCTAGAGGACAACGCACGCACCCCGTCGGGCGTGTCTTATATGCTGGAAAACCGCGAAACGATGCTGCAGATGTTTCCCGAGCTGTTTTCGCGCATCAAGGTCCAAGAGGTATCGGATTATCCGATGCGTCTGCGCCGGTCTCTGGCGGCCTCTGCGCCTGCGATGACCACGGGCAAACCGGTTGTGGGCATCCTGACGCCTGGCATCCATAACTCGGCCTATTTCGAGCACTCGTTCCTTGCCGACAACATGGGCGTGGAATTGGTCGAGGGGCATGATTGTCGTTTGGTCGACGGGCGCATCGCCATGCGCACAACGCGTGGGTACAAGGCGATTGATGTTCTCTATCGCCGTGTGGACGACGAATATCTGGACCCGCTGACATTCAACCCGAACTCGGTTCTGGGCATTCCGGGGATCATGGATGTCTACCGGTCCGGCGGGATCACCATCGCCAATGCGCCCGGCACCGGCATCGCGGATGACAAGGCGATCTATAGCTATATGCCCGACATCGTCGAATTCTACACCGGCGAAAAGGCGATCCTGCAGAACGTGCCGACATGGCGCTGTTCCGAGCCGGACTCGCTGGCCTATGTGCTGGATCACCTGTCCGAACTGGTGGTGAAAGAGGTGCACGGATCGGGCGGTTACGGTATGTTGGTCGGCCCCGCCGCCAGCAAGAAAGAACTTGCCGCCTTCCGCAAGAAACTGACCGCGCGTCCGGGCAACTATATCGCACAACCGACGCTGGCCCTGTCCACCGTACCGATCCTGACCAAGGCGGGCCTTGCCCCGCGCCACGTGGATTTGCGGCCCTTTGTCCTTGTCTCGCCGGACAAGATCGACATCACGCCGGGTGGTCTGACGCGGGTGGCGTTGAAAAAGGGATCGCTGGTCGTGAACAGCAGCCAAGGCGGCGGCACCAAAGACACTTGGGTATTGGGGGAATAACCATGCTGGGCAAAACCGCAGGTGGGTTGTTCTGGATGTTCCGGTATCTTGAACGCTCGGAAAATACGGCGCGTTTGATTGAGGCGGGGTTCCGCATCGCCCTGACGCGTCCCGATAGCTCGGCCGATGAATGGGCGTCTGTTCTGGACACGGCTGGTGTGCGTGGCCTGTTTGATATGGCGGACCGCACCTATGACGGCGCGTCCGTGATTGATTTCCTGTTGCGCGATCCGGCTAACCCGTCGTCGATCCTGACGTCGATCAACGCCGCGCGCAGCAACGCGCGTATGGTGCGCACCGCCCTGACCCGCGAGGTCTGGGAGGCCGTCAACGAAAGCTGGATGACGCTGACCGACACCCTGCGTCGTCCGGTGCGCGAGGCCGATTTGCCCGGTGTCCTGAGCCTGATCCGACGTCAGAGCGCGCTGGTGCGCGGGTCGATGCACGGGTCGATGCTGCGCAATGACATCTATGACTTTGCGCGGCTGGGCACGTTTATCGAACGCGCCGACAACACCGCGCGTATTCTGGACGTGAAATACTATGTCCTTCTGCCCTCGTTCACGCAGATCGGATCGTCTCTGGATAATGTGCAATGGGAAACCATCCTGCGCTCGGTCGCGGGTGAGCGGGCGTTTCGCTGGCTGAACGGGCCGGACATCAACCCAAAAGGGATCGCCGAGTTCCTGATCCTTGACGGGCGTATGCCGCGGTCGTTGAAATTCTGTATGTCCAAGATCTCTGACAACCTTTCCTATCTGGAACAGGATTACGGCGTCGAATTAGAGAGCCTGAAGGTCGCCAAATCCCAGCGCGCGAATATAGGCGCAGGCGGGATCGACGCGATTTTCGACGATGGCCTGCACGAATTTCTGACCCAGTTTCTGGTCGACATGGCGCAACTGGGTACCTTGATCGAACAGGACTTCCGGTTTTACGGTTAGCTACCATGCGTCTGAAAATCCGACATAACACCCAATACACCTATGAACGGCCTGTCACCTATGGCCTGCAACAGCTGCGCCTGACGCCCAAGAACGACCACAATCAACGGGTTCTGGACTGGACCATCACGATTGAGGGCGGGCAAAAGGAACTGGCCTTTCAGGACCACAACGCCAACCACGTTGACCTGATCGGGTTTAGTGGCGACGGCCATACGATTTCGATCCTGTGCGAGGGCGAGGTCGAGATCACCGACACAAGCGGCGTGGTCGGCAAACACACAAGCCCCGCGCCCTGCTGGTACTTTCAACAGGCCACCGACCTGACACGCGCGGGCAATCAGACCCGCAAGCTGATCAAGGGGTTGTCGGGCGATCACGCACAGGCGATTGAAACGCTGCACACCCTGTCGGCCCGCATCCGCGAGGCCGTCGCCTATGACACCGGCCACACCGACGCCCAGAGCACCGCCGAGGACGCCCTGTCGGCCGGTCACGGGGTCTGTCAGGACCACAGCCATGTCTTTATCGCAGGCGCCCGCGCCCTCGGGTTTCCGGCGCGCTATGTGTCGGGATACCTGATGCTGAACGACCGCATCGACCAAGAGGCCAGCCACGCCTGGACCGAGGCGCATGTGGATGGAATCGGTTGGGTCGGTTTTGACATCTCGAACGGGATTTCGCCGGACGGGCGATATGTCAGGGTTGCAACGGGCCGCGATTACCGTGAGGCCGCGCCGATTTCGGGCATACGAGTCGGTGATCACGGCACGGAACAACTTGAAGTCCACATACAGGTTCAGCAATAAGTCTGGGCTACGCCACCTGAGGACCATTCGATGACATATTGCGTTGGGCTGCGCCTGAATTCCGGTTTGCTGTTCATGTCCGACACGCGCACCAACGCGGGTTTGGATAATGTGTCGACCTTTCGCAAAATGCACGAATGGAGCGCACCGGGGAAGGCCGCGATCACGGTTATGACCGCCGGCAACCTTGCGACCACACAGGCGGTGATCAGCCTGCTGGACGAACGATCTAAGGCGCCCAGCGAACGCGCGCCCTCGATCCTTGAACAGCCGTCGATGTATCAGGTCGCGCGCCTTGTCGGCGACACCCTGCGTGAGGTGATCGCAGGCCACGCCGAAACCGGTCAGCGCGCGGACGCCGCGTTTAACGCCACGATGATCGTCGGTGGCCAGATCGGCGAAGGGGAACCGCGCCTCTTCCTTGTATACCCCGAGGGCAATTTCATCGAGGCCAGCGAGGACACCCCGTTCTTTCAGATCGGCGAAACCAAATACGGTCGCCCGATCCTTGTGCGCGCCTTTGATCCCGACATGGGGTTTGAGGATGCGATCAAACTGTTGCTGGTCTCCTTTGACAGCACGATCAAGGCGAACCTGTCGGTGGGCCTGCCTCTGGATTTCCAGATTTATGAGGCGGGCAGCCTGACCAGCGCGCCCATCCGCCGCGTCGAACGCGATGATGCCTATTTCCAGACGATTTCGGACGGATGGGGCGACGCGCTGAAGCTGGCGTTTGACAGTTTGCCTGCCTTTACCCTGCCCGACGCCTAAGACGCGTCATTTCCTGACTCAACAAATCCGAACCTGACCCGTTTCTGTTTCTGACGGGCAGTCGTGCTTGGCATGACCCTTGCTGGGTTATCCCTGCCACGCGCCTGCGTTGTGTACACGTCGTGAAACCGGAACCGGCATTCAAAGGTGGATTTACATGGAAGACTTCGGCATGACCGCGCGCGCAGCCGCCGATGATCAGGATCAAGAGCGCAACAAGGCGATCACACAGGTGGCCGTTCGTGTTGGCGATCTCAGCCTGCAAATCGCTGGGGTCAGCGGCGACGTAGACGACACCGCCGCGCAGGTCGAGGCCCAATCGGCCATGCTACAGACCCTAGCGGAACAGTCGGTCGAAATGGCGTCGCAAACGCGGGCCGTTCTCGATAGCGCCCAAGCCGCCCTTTCCACCACCGAAGAGGCCGAGGCCAAGGCCAGCGCCACCGGCGAGCGCCTGAAAACCATCGTCTCGGATGTGGCTTATCTGGTCGAGGACGTGTCGACCGTCGGCGGTCAGCTCTCCCGCCTAGAGGAGGCCCTGAAACGCGTGGCCCAAGTGTCGCGCGAGGTGGATTCGATTTCGCGCAAGACCAACCTCTTGTCCCTGAACGCCGCGATTGAGGCCGCCCGCGCCGGTGTGCATGGGCGTGGTTTCATGGTCGTCGCCCGCGAGGTCAAGGACCTGTCCGACATGACAAGCGAGGCCACATCGGAAATCAGCGCCACCATCGAAACCCTGTCCAAAGAGCTGAAAAGCCTGATGGAACAGTCCGGCCAGACCGTCGACAAGGCCAACGAGATCAAACAGAAAACCGACGGCATCGGTGTCGAGATCGAAGAAATCCCGAATGTTCTGCACAACGTCGGTGACGCCCAGCGCGACATCACCAGCGCCACCCAAGACATCAGTCTGGCCGTCAACCGCACGCAGGAAGAGGTCAACAACCTCAGCATCGGCGTCAGCGAAAGCGCCGAGAGCCTGAATTCCGCGCGCGACAAGCTCCTTACGATCATCGACGGGTCCGAGGTCCTGACCAGCATGACCGCGCGCTTGGGCGTGGAAACCGTAGACACCCCCTATATCGAACGCATTCAGGAACTGGCCGCCCAGATTTCCGCGCGGTTCGAAGAAGGCATCAATCGCGGACAGATCACCGTGAACGACCTGTTTGACACCAATTATAAACCCATCCCCAACAGCGACCCCGAACAGTTCATGACCCGCTATATCCGGTTCACCGATCAGGTGCTGCCGGAGTTCCAAGAACCGATGCTGAACTTTTCCAACAAGATCGTATTCTGCGCGGCCGTGGACACGAACGGGTTCCTGCCGACCCATAACCGCAAGTTCAGCCAACCCCAGATGCCCGGGATGTCGGACTGGAACGCCGCGAACTGTCGCAACCGGCGCCTGTTCAACGACCGCGTCGGTCTGTCCGCAGGGCAGAGCAAACGCCCCTTCCTGCTACAGGCCTATCGCCGCGACATGGGCAACGGGAACTTTGTTCTGATGAAGGACATCTCGGCCCCGATCATGGTGCGCGGACGCCATTGGGGCGGCATCCGTCTGGCCTATAAGGTGAACTGATCAGGCGGCGCCGAAAATCTGATCCGCGTGTTGGTCCATATAGATGCGCAGCCACGGGGTATAGCGTTCCGGCCGCGCGATCAGATCGGCGCGCAGATCGGACAGGGTGATCCATGCGGTGTCCATCACCTCATCCGCGTTCGGCGCGGGGGTGACGGGCGTGTCCAGACGCGCCACGAACAGATCAACCACCTCATGCTCGACCAAACCACCGCCGACATCCGCGCGGTATTCGACCGTGCCCGCAGGCGTGATCGGCATGTGCCGAAGGCCCAGTTCCTGATCCAACCGCCGATGGGCACAGGTCGCGGCGTCCTCTTGCCAATGGGGATGGGTGCAGCACGAGTTCGCCCACAACCCCGGCGTATGGTATTTGCCCAGCGCGCGGCGCTGGATCAAAACGCGATCCCCGCACAAAACGAAGACAGACACGGCCATATGGCGCAGGCCCTGCTGATGCGCGGCCAGCTTGCCCACGGGGGTCAACACCCCGTCCACCCATGCAGGGATCAGATCATCCATCGTCCAAATCCACCCGTTTTGCGTCCGGCCCTGCCCTTACCCCGAACTGCCGCAAACCACCAGCCCCCACACCGGCGCACAGCCGCCTTGCGCCATTGTCCCTTGTGATGCGATCGGGCGTGGTCTAGGCCTTTACCCGCTAGGCATAAGAAAGACCCACATGCGCGCGCACCCTTGGCTTGACCGGTTCATCGGTCTGATGCTGATCACGATCACCGTTCTGATCATCCTGCGGGACTGGCATATCGCCACGTGGGCCAGCGCGGTTGCACCGATCCCTGTGGTTCTGGTCGTGGCGATGTTCTTTTTCGAGGTCCGGTTTTCACGCAAGATCTTTGTGCTGGTCGGGATCGGTTTGGCGATCTGGGCGGGGGCGACGCGCGAGGACTGGCGCGACATCATCCTTGGCGGTCTGGCGTCCTCGGCGTTCATCGCGGCGTTCTTTTCGGCGCTGACGACCCTGCGCAATGCAGCCGACACCTCGCCTGCGATCCGCACCTGTGGCCGGTATCTGGCCAACCAGCCGCCCGGACGGCGCTATGCGGCCCTGACCCTTGGGGGACAGGCGTTTTCTCTATTGCTGAACTATGGCTCTATCGTTCTGTTGGGCAGCCTGACCATGGCCAGCAAGTCCAACGACCCTAACCCCGAGGTCAACGCCCACCGCGCGCGGCGCATGTTGCTGGCCATTCAACGCGGGTTTATCTCGACCCTTGCGTGGTCGCCCCTGTCCTTTGCCGTGGCCATCACCACAACCGTCATCCCCGGTGCCACATGGCCCAAGGCCGTGCTGCCAAGCCTGATGACCGGCGCAATCGTGGCCGTTGTCGGATGGTTTATGGATACAGCGTTCAAGCCCAAGTTCGCCACGCCCCCCGCCCCGCGTGAGGACAACGGCGATACGATCAAAACCGTGCTGCCGCTTGTGTTCCTGCTGGCGCTGCTGGTCGGGTCGGTGACGTTTTTCTATGTCACCACGGGGTTTCGCATCACCGGTCTGGTGACGCTGATCGTGCCCGTCATCGCGGCCAGCTGGATCGCCATTCAGGCCCCGTCGGGGCGGCGTCTGACCAACCTTGGGCGGCGCGCGCGGGACTATGCCTTCCAAGACCTGCCCAACTACCGCAGCGAACTGACCCTGTTGATCATGGCGGGCTTCATCGGATCGGTCGGCGGCGCGATGCTGGGCCCCATCGCGGCCAATAGCGGTCTGGACCTGTCCCAACTGCCCACATGGGTGATCCTTGTGGCACTGGTGTGGTTTATCCCGCTGACCGGCCAATTGGGCATGAACCCCATTCTGTCCGTCGTCCTGATGGCCCCGATCCTGCCCAGCCCCGCGGCCTTGGGCGTCACCCCCACCGCCGTCATGGTCGCCATCACCGCCGGCTGGACGATGAGCGGGGCAAGCTCTCCCTACACGGCGACCACGATGTTGATCGGGAATTTCGCGGGGAAATCGGCGATGTATGTCGGGCTGCGCTGGAACGGGGTCTATACCCTGTTCACCTGTGCGGTTCTGTCGGTTTGGGTAGTTCTGTTTTCAACGCTGCAGATCGGGTGATCCGCACGGATTATTCCGAGTAGTCGAACCCGATCTGGTGGTTGGACAATTCCGACAGCAAGGCCGTGAACACGTTTCGCCGCGTCACCGCCGCCCGCATCGCGCGGTCGATCTGGGGCAACAGGGTGTCAGGGGCATCAACGTTCAAAATCACCCGCTGACGTCCGGCGTTGTCATACACCACCTGCTTGGCCCCGCGCATATCCGTGCGAAAGCCGAGAAAGTGTAAACCGTCATCGCTGTGATACGTCATTCGAAACTCTCACCAAGTGATCAATCACAAAAAACGAATGTAAGGCAGACTCGGGATTTTCCCAAAAAAGAATACGTGATTGCGCCCCTCGCTTTGGGTTTGTGCCGCGTTTGCCACATAATTCTTACGGGTATAACACCGCCTTTCGTATATATAGATGGCCTCGCAATGGGCAAAATCAAGCTTGTGATTTCTCACCCCTTGACCTTCCAGTGACTGGAACCCCTATCTAGGGTGCGAGATGGAACAATGGGGGTCCCCATGTTGGACGCACAGCACATTCGCCTTGAGATTGACAATATGACCTGCGGCGGCTGCGCGGCGCGGGCGCAAAAGGCGCTGGACGGTGTTCAGACGCTGGAAAATGTGACCGTCAACCTGCCCGACAACAGTGCGCAGTTCGACGCGACCGCGCCTGACGCCCTGCCCGATGCGATTGCCGCGCTGGCGGCGGCGGGCTATCCGGCGAAAACGGCGACAGCCCTGTTTGACATCGAAAACATGACCTGTGGCGGCTGTGCGGCGCGGGTCGACAAGGCCCTGCGCGCCGTTCCTGGTGTCAGCGCCGTGTCGGTCAGCCTGCCTCAAACCACGGCCAGCGTCACCTATGCGCGTGGCGTGACCACCGTGTCCGATCTGGCGGCGGCGGCAACGGCGGCGGGTTATCCCGCGCATGTGCAAACCGGCGACACCCCCACCGATCACAGCGCCGAGCGCGACGCCGAATACCGCGCCCTGCTGCGCCAGACGATGATCGCCGCCGCGCTGGCCCTGCCGGTGTTTTTGATGGAGATGGGTGGCCACCTGATCCCCGCGATCCATATGTTCATCGGCAATACCATCGGTCATCAGGCCAGTTGGGTGATCCAGTTCCTGTTGACCAGCGTGATCCTGATCGGGCCGGGGCGGCGGTTCTATCGCCTTGGCCTGCCTGCCCTGCGCCGTGGCGCGCCCGATATGAACAGCCTTGTCGCGGTCGGCACCGGCGCGGCCTATCTGTTCTCGGTCGCGGCGACCTTTGCGCCCACCCTTTTGCCCGCGCAATCACGGGCGGTCTATTTCGAATCCGCCGCCGTGATCGTGGTCCTGATCCTGCTGGGTCGCGCGCTTGAGGCACGGGCCAAGGGCCGCACGGGCGCCGCGATTGAACGCCTTGTCGCCCTGCGCCCGCAAACCGCGACGCGCCTGCGCAACGGCGTGCCCGAAGAGGTCGCGCTGGACCAGATCTATGCCGGTGACATCCTGTTGGTGCGCCCCGGAGAAACCCTGCCCGTGGACGGCACGGTTCTGGACGGCGAAAGCCACGTGGATGAAAGCATGCTGAGTGGCGAGCCCATCCCGATCCTGAAAACCCGTGGCGCGCCGGTGACGGGCGGCACGTTGAACGGCGCGGGTGCCCTGCGGATCGAGGCGACCCACGTGGGCGCGGACACCGCCCTGTCCCAGATCGTGCGCATGGTCCAAGAGGCACAGGGCGCGCGCCTGCCGATCCAAGGTCTGGTTGATCGCATCACCCTATGGTTCGTGCCCACGATCATGGCGCTGGCCGCGCTGACCTTTGCGGTCTGGATGGCGGTTGGGCCGGGCCTGTCCCATGCGGTTGTGGCGATGGTGTCGGTTCTGATCATCGCCTGCCCCTGCGCGATGGGTCTGGCGACGCCCACCTCCATCGTGGTGGGCACGGGCCGCGCCGCCGAGATGGGTGTCCTGTTTCGCAAGGGCGACGCCCTACAGGCGCTGAGCGGGATCAAGACCGTCGCGCTGGACAAAACCGGCACGATCACACAGGGCAAACCGGTTCTGACCGATTTTGTCCCGCTGGGTGATGGGGATCGCGACACCCTGCTGGCGCTCTGCGCGGCGGTAGAGGCCGGATCGGAACACCCGATTGCCAAGGCCATCGTCGCGGCGGCCAAGGACGCGGGCCTGAAACGCCCGACGGTCAGCGGCATCACCGCCGTGACCGGTGGCGGCGTGCGCGCGGAATTTGACGGCGCGCCCGTCGTGATCGGCAGCCCCGCCTTTATCGCCGAACAAGGCATCACCGACGCGGGCGCCACCACGCGCGCCAACCAATTGGCCGAGGCGGGCAAAACCGTTCTGATCATGGCCCATGCGGGGCGCGCCGTTGCCGTGGCCGCCGTGTCCGACCCGATCAAGGACGACAGCGCGGACGCCATCGCCGGTCTGAAACGCCTTGGCCTGCGCGTCGTGATGATCACCGGCGATAATGAGCGCACGGCGGCCAGCATCGGCGCATTGGCCGGTGTCGATGACGTCATCGCCAACGCCCGCCCCGAGGATAAGGAACGCGCGATCCGCGATCTGCAGGCGGACGGTCCCGTGGCCTTTGTCGGGGACGGGATCAACGATGCCCCTGCCCTTGCGCGCGCCGATATCGGTATCGCGATTGGCACCGGCACCGATGTCGCCATTCAGGCCGCCGATGTGGTTCTGATGCGTGGCGCACTTGGCGGTGTGGTGGATGCCTTTGGCCTGTCGCGTGCAACGCTGGCCAATATCCGGCAGAACCTGTTCTGGGCGTTTGGCTACAACGTCGTTCTGATCCCCGTGGCGGCGGGCGTTCTGTACCCGTCCGCGGGTCTCCTGTTGTCGCCGGTTTTGGCGGCGGGGGCGATGGCCCTGTCGTCGGTCTTTGTCCTAAGCAACGCGCTACGCCTGCGCCGCGCCCGTATCGCATAGGGGGTCCCATGCACGCCATGTCGATCAAACAGGTGGCCGAGGCCGCCAACCTGCCCGCCAAGACGATCCGCTATTATGAGGACATCGGGCTGATCACGCCCGCGCGCGGCGACAACGGCTATCGCAGCTTTGGCGAGACGGACCTGCACAAGTTGCGGTTCGTCGCCCGTGCGCGGTCACTGGGGTTTAGCGTGGATGAATGCCGCACGTTGCTGGCGATGTATGAGGATACGGATCGGGCCAGTGCGGATGTCAAAGCGTTGGCCGAGACGCACCTGACGCGGATCGACGAAAAGATCCGCGAGTTGACCGAGATGCGGCAAACCCTGTCGCATCTCGTGCATTGCTGTGCGGGGGATGACCGCCCCGGCTGTCCTATTCTGGACGATCTGGCCGGGACGGGTCGCGCGGATTAAGGCACAATCGCCGCGCGGATGATCAGGGCGACGATGGCCAATGTGCCTACCCCCGCCGCCCAGAGCGCGATGAACCACAGAACCCGCGACATGGCCTAGTGATAGCCTTCTTCGGGGTCGACCTTGCCGCGGAACACCCAGTAGGCATAGGCGGTATAGGCCAGGATCAGCGGCACCAGAACCACCGTCCCGACCAGAGCAAAGGCAAGGCTTTCATCCGGCGCGGCGGCGTCCCAGATCGTCAGACCGGGCGGCACCATATGGGGGTAAAAGCTGATCCCGATGCCGATAAAGCTGATCACAAAGAGGGACAGCGCGGCCAGAAACGGCTGACGATCGCGGCCCTCTTCGGCCAGACCACGGAACAACAGGATCGACGCGCCCACCAAGATCATCGGAACGACAAAGGTATAGAGACTGCCCGGCAGGTTGAACCAGCGCTCAAAATAGACCGGATCCTGAAACGGGGTCATCAAGCTGACCAGTCCCACAAACCCCAAGGTGCCCCAGCCCAGCGGCACCGCATAACGGCGCATTTGCGCGGCCAGTTCGCCCTCGGTTTTCATGACCATCCATGTCGCCCCCAACAGGGCATAGCCGATCACAACCGCCACACCGGTCAGCACCGAAAACAGCGTCAGCCAATCCCACCAGCCACCGGCATAGGCGCGGTCCACAACTTCGATCCCTTGGACCAGCGCGCCAAGGGCCACGCCCTGCATGAACGCCGCCACGACCGAGCCGCCAAAGAACGACAGGTCCCAGACGCGCTTCCATTTTTCGGTGCGCCAGCGGTACTCGAACGCCACCCCGCGAAAGATCAGCCCCAACAGCATCAGGATGATCGGCATATACAGCGCGGGCATCACAACCGCATAGGCCAGCGGAAACACCGCAAACAGGCCCCCGCCCCCAAGGATCAACCACGTCTCATTCCCGTCCCACACAGGCGCAACGGAATTCATCATGACGTCGCGATGACGCTCGGTCTTGGCAAAGGGGAACAGGATCCCCACCCCCAGATCGAACCCGTCCAAAATCACATAGACCAAAACCGCAAAGGCGATGATACCGGCCCAGATAAACGCAAGATCAAATGGCATTTTCGTTTCCTCGCTTATGCGTTGGCGTCATCGGCGCGCGATCCCGCGGCCTTGGTGGATGCAATGGGACCGGCGGCGCGCACAGGCGCCTCACGCAGGCCCAGACGGCGGGTATGCGCGGGTTTGTTCATCATGCGCAGGATGTAATAGGTGCCCGCGCCAAAGACGAAAAAGTAGACCACGATGAACATCAACAGGGATGTCGCGACCGCAGGCGCCTCAACCGGCGACAGCGAGTCCGCCGTGCGCAACAGACCATAGACGGTGAACGGCTGACGCCCGACCTCGGTCGTGATCCAACCGGCCAGAACGGCGATGAACCCCGTCGGTGCCATCAGGATCGCGGCGCGGTGAAACAAAGGTGCCTCATAAAGACGTCCGCGCGCCCGCAGGTACAGCCCCCACAGGCCCAGACCCAGCATGGCAAAGCCGATGGCGATCATCACCCGAAAGCTAAAGAACACGATGGTGACGGGCGGCTCATCCTCATCGGGCACGGTGTCCAGACCGTTCAGAGGCGCGTCCAAATGGTGTTTCAGGATCAGCGAGGACAGTTTCGGAATTTCGATGGCGTAGTCGATGCGCTTTTCCTCGGGGTTCGGGATACCGAACAGGATCAGGGGCGCGCCATCGGGGTGGCTGTCGTAATGCCCCTCCATTGCCATGACCTTGACCGGCTGATGCTCTAGCGTGTTCAGGCCATGCGCGTCGCCTGCGAAAATCTGGATCGGGGTGACGATCACGGCCATCCACATTGCCATGCTGAACATGCGCCGCGCCTCGCCATCCGTGCGGTCACGCAGCAGGTGCAGCGCGCCAACCCCACCCACGACAAAGGCCGTGGTCAGATAGGCCGCCAGAACCATATGCACCAGACGATAGGGGAAGGACGGGTTGAACACGATCTGCCACCAATCCTCGGGGATGAATTGTCCCGCCTCGTTCATGCCGTACCCTGCGGGCGTCTGCATCCAGCTGTTCACGGACAAAATCCACGTGGCCGACATCAAGGTGCCAATCGCCACCATGGCCGTCGCAACCATGTGCAGTTTGTCCCCGACGCGCTGACGTCCGAACAACATGATGCCAAGGAAACCGGCCTCTAGGAAAAACGCCGACAGGACCTCATAGGCCATCAACGGGCCAAGGACAGGGCCGGTTTTATCCGAGAACACCGCCCAGTTCGTGCCGAACTGATAAGACATCACGATGCCCGACACGACACCCATGCCAAAGCCGACGGCAAAGATTTTCTTCCAATAGTTGAACAGGCGCAAAAACACCTCGTCCCGCGTCATCAGCCAACGCGCGTTCAGCACGGCCAGAAAGCTGGCCAGACCAATGGAAAAGGCAGGGAAAATAATGTGAAAGGACACGGTGAATGCAAATTGCACCCGCGCCAAGGTTTCGGCGGTTAAACTGTCGAACATCGCGGTTCCTTGTCGAACAATGCGGATCAAAACAGGCAGGGAGGACCACCCGTTGCCCAAGGCATAGTGCCGGTGATCACTGCAAAGCAACGTGACAGATGCACGTTTTTCAGGGCAATTTTGTCGCGGTTCGCCGCCCAAATCGCCCCAAAACGATATCTGATTTACCAGTTTGCCAGCCGACTGATCGCCGCATTTCCACCGGACGATTCTGACCCGATTTTCACCAACAGACGCATCGCGCCTGCGACACAGCTAGGGACCCACGCCATACGATCCAACGGGGCGGGACAATCCGCCCCATGCGTCATTCGGGACGGCGCACCAAAGGAACCGCATCCACGACACTCGGGTCCAGACCCGCGCCCCCCGCACCGGTCGCATATTGGATCAGTTGGGCGCGCATGCGCGGCTCCCAGAAATCATTGATGTGATCGGCGATTTTCGCGGGCGCATCCGTGCGCGGTTGGGTCTTGAAAAAGGTCGCGATCTGGTTGGCCATCATGATCATTTTTTCGGGGGACATGTCAGACCTCACTCTGGATACGCTGGGGGTGGGTGTAGATATCGAAGGCACCGTCGCGGCAATGGGCGACGATGGACAGGCCACAGTCCTCTGCGGCGGAGAGGGCGGCGGCGGTGGGGGCAGAAACGGAAATCAGCATTCCCACACCGGAAAACGCGGCCTTTTGGATCAGTTCGACCGACAGGCGCGAGGTCATTACGACCGCGCCCCGCGTCGGGTCCATATCGGCCAAGGCCATCGCACCAAGGAGCTTATCAAGGGCGTTGTGGCGCCCGACATCCTCGCGCGTCAGAACCATGTCGCCCTCGGGCGTCAGGAACCCCGCTGCGTGAACCGCGCGGGTCTGGTCCTGTAACGGCTGGGCCGCACGCAACTGATCGGGGGCACCTGCGATGACGTCCACGGGCATCGACCAATCGGCGAGGGGCAATGTCGGCAGCGGGCGGATCGCCTGATCCAGACTGTCGATCCCGCACAGGCCACAGCCCACGGGTCCGACCATCGCGCGGCGGCGTTCCTCAATCAATTCGGCCCGATCATTGGTCAGCCAAAACCGCGCCTCGATCCCGCCCTCATGGGGGACAACCTCGCGTTCGCGCACTTGGCTCAGGGCGGTGATCACCCCCTCACCCAACAAAAACCCGACCGCAAAATCGCCGATATCCTCGGGCGTCGCCATCATGACGGCCAAGGTCGACCCATGCACCACGACGGCCACGGGCACCTCGGCGGGCACGGCGCGGGTCGCGGACGGATCCCCCCGCCCGACACGGCGCACCGGCCATGAGGTCACAGACGCGACCATCCCCGCGCCCTTATTCGGCGGCTGGCAGAACACGGCGCGACCGCGTGGCCATCTCGTCATAGTCCTGTTGCCACTGGCTGGGACCGTTTGAGGGGCTGACCTGAACCGCCGTCACCTTGTATTCAGGACAGTTCGTGGCCCAATCGGAATAGTCGGTGGTCACGACGTTGGCCTGCGTGTCGGGGTGGTGGAAGGTGGTATAGACCACCCCCGGGCTGACGCGATCGGTGATCTTGGCGCGCAGGCTGATCTCGCCCGAACGGCTGGCCAGACGGATCCAGTCACCATCGCGCACACCGCGCAATTCGGCGTCGTTGGGATGAATTTCCAGCAGGTCCTCATCATGCCAGACGGTGTTTTCCGTGCGCCGTGTCTGCGCACCCACGTTGTATTGCGACAGGATACGCCCCGTCGTCAGCAACAGCGGGAAACGCGGACCGGTGCGTTCATCCGTGGCGACATATTCCGTGACGATGAACCGCCCCTTGCCGCGCACAAACCCGTCCACATGCATCAGCGGCGTCCCGTCGGGCGCATCGTCGTTACAGGGCCATTGGATCGAGCCGCGCTCTTCCAACGTCGCGTAATCCACATTGGCAAAGCTGGGCGTGGTTGCGGCGATTTCGTCCATGATCTGGGACGGGTGAGTATAGGTCCACCCCGCCCCCATCGCATTGGCCAGCATCTGGGTCACTTCCCAGTCCTCATAACCATTGCGCGGGGCCATGACCTTGCGCACGCGGTTGATGCGACGCTCGGCGTTGGTGAACGTCCCGTCCTTTTCAAGGAAGGTCGAACCGGGCAGGAACACATGCGCATAATTCGCGGTTTCGTTCAGGAACAGGTCATGCACGATCACGCATTCCATGGCGGCCAGACCGGCGGACACGTGTTTGGTGTCGGGATCGGATTGCAGGATGTCCTCGCCCTGACAATAAAGCCCCTTGAACGTACCCTCGACCGCGGCGTCCAGCATGTTGGGAATGCGCAGACCGGGTTCGGGGTCGATGGATACGCCCCAGACCTTTTCGAAAATCGCGCGCACCTCGGGTGATTTCACATGGCGATACCCGGGCAGCTCATGCGGAAACGACCCCATGTCACAGCTGCCTTGAACGTTGTTCTGACCGCGCAGGGGGTTCACGCCCACACCGTTGCGCCCGACGTTGCCGGTCAGCATGGCAAGGTTCGCGATGCCCATCACGGTGGTTGAGCCTTGGGAATGTTCGGTGACGCCCAGACCGTAATAGATCGCCCCGTTGCCACCGGTCGCAAACAGACGCGCGGCGGCACGCAACTCATCCGCAGGCACACCGGTCAGCAGTTCAACCGCCTCGGGCGCATGGCGCGGATCGCGGACGAACTCGACATATTCCTGAAACTCGTCCCAGTCACAGCGTTCGCGAATAAACGCCTCGTCAAACAGGCCCTCGGTCACGATCACATGGGCCATCGCGGTCACCACGGCGACGTTCGTCCCCGGGCGCAGCGGCAGGTGATGCGCGGCGCGGATATGGGGCGATTTCACCAGATCAATGCGGCGCGGGTCGATCACGATCAACTGGGCCCCTTGGCGCAGACGCTTTTTCAGACGGCTGGCAAAAACCGGGTGACCATCGGTCGGGTTCGCGCCGATCACGATCACCACATCGGCGGCGGCGACACTGTCGAAATCCTGCGTGCCGGCAGAGGTGCCGAATGTCTGCCCCAAGCCGTAACCGGTCGGCGAATGGCACACGCGCGCGCAGGTGTCGGTGTTGTTGTTGCCAAACACCGCGCGGGTCAGCTTTTGCACCAGATAGGTTTCTTCGTTGGTACAGCGGCTGGACGTGATCACGCCGATGCTTTTCTTGCCATACTTGTCCTGTAGCCCGCGCATCCGTTTTGCGGCAAAGCTCAGGGCCTCGTCCCAGCTAACCTCTTGCCACGGCTCATCGATGCTGTCGCGGATCATCGGGTTCAGGATACGGTCCTGATGGGTGGCATAGCCATAGGCGAACCGCCCTTTGACGCAGGAATGACCACGGTTGGCCTGACCGTTTTTAAACGGCACCATGCGGACCAGTTGATCACCGTTCAGTTCCGCCTTGAACGAACAACCCACGCCGCAATAGGCACAGGTCGTCACGACGGACCGTTGCGGCGTGCCCAGTTCGATCACCGACTTTTCCTGCAAGGTCGCGGTCGGGCAGGCCTGCACGCAGGCGCCACAGCTAACGCAATCGGAGGACAGGAAATCATCGCCCGATGCACCCGCCGACACGCGGCTGTCAAACCCGCGCCCTTCGATCGTCAGGGCAAAGGTGCCTTGCACCTCTTCACAGGCACGCACACAGCGCGAACAGACGATGCATTTCGCCGGATCATAGGTGAAATAGGGGTTGCTGTCGTCCTTGGGGATGTATTGCGGGTTTGGCTGATCGCCCGCGCGGGTCGCGAAATGGGTCGCCATCGGCGCATCGGCGGGGGCCTCATAGCGCACATCGCGCAGACCCACGGCACCGGCCATGTCCTGCAATTCGCAATCGCCATTCGCCGCACAGGTCAGACAATCCAGCGGGTGGTCACTGATGTACAGCTCCATCACACCGCGGCGCAGTTTCTGCAGCTTGGACGTCTGCGTGTGCACCACCATCCCCGCCGAAACCGGCGTGGTACAGGAGGCAGGCGTGCCGCGACGGCCCTCGATTTCCACAACGCACAAACGGCACGACCCGAACGCCTCAACACTATCGGTCGCGCATAGCTTTGGCACCTCAACCCCCGCCAAGGCGGCGGCGCGCATCACGGATGTACCGGCGGGCACCGTCACCGCAACGCCGTCAATCGTCAGGTCCACAGGCGCGCCATGGGCCGCAGGCGTGCCCAGATCGCGATCATCGGTCCAAGGGATAATCAGGTCTTTCATTCTGCGGCCTCCTGCGTTTGGGCGGCGAATTCCTCGGGGAAAGCATTCAGGGCGGACATCACCGGAAACGGGGTAAACCCGCCCAGCGCACAGAGGGAGCCGTCCTTCATCGTGTCACACAGATCGCGCAACAGCGGCACCGCCGAAGCGTCCCCCGCCGCGATCCGGTCGATGGTTTCGACGCCGCGCACCGCACCAATCCGGCAGGGCGTGCATTTGCCACAGCTTTCCACGGCGCAGAATTCCATCGCAAACCGCGCAAGGCCCAGCATATCCGCGCCTTCATCAAACACCACGACACCGGCGTGCCCGATCAGGGCGTCCTTGGCGTCGAATTCTTCATACCCGAAGGGCGTGTCGAACTTGTCCGGTGCCATATAGGCGCCCAGAGGTCCGCCCACCTGCACCGCCTTGACCGGACGACCCGAGGCCGTGCCGCCACCGATGTCATTGACCAGATCGCCAAGGGGCATCCCGAACGCCGTTTCAAACAGACCGCCGCGCGCGACATTGCCCGCGATCTGGATCGGCATGGTGCCCCGCGACCGGCCAAGACCGAAATCGGCATAATGCGCCGCGCCTTTTTCAAAGATCACCGGCACAGTGGCCAGCGAGATCACGTTGTTCACGACCGTCGGGCGGCCCAAGAACCCCTCAAGCGCGGGCAAGGGCGGTTTGGCGCGCACGATGCCACGCCGTCCCTCTAACGAATTGAGCAGCGAGGTTTCCTCGCCACAGACATAGGCCCCAGCGCCCGTGCGGATTTCGATGTCGAACGCGGGCCCCTGCCCCAGAACGGATGCGCCCAGCACACCCGCCGCACGGGCCAGTTCGACCGCGCGGGTCATGGTTGCAATCGCATCGGGATATTCCGAGCGCAGGTAAACATACCCCTTGTCCGCGCCGACGCCCAGACCCGCGATGATCATCCCCTCGATCAGGGAGAACGGATCGCCCTCCATGATCATCCGGTCGGCAAAGGTGCCGCTGTCGCCCTCATCGGCGTTGCACACGATGTATTTCTTGGGCGCATGGGCCAGACGTACGGTGTCCCATTTGATCCCCGTCGGAAAGCCCGCGCCGCCGCGACCGCGCAGGCCGGATTGCTTGACCTCATCCACGATCGCCTCGGCCCCCATGCCAAGGGCGCGTTCCAGACCGTTGAACCCGCCATGCGCGCGATAGTCGTCCATCGACAGCGGGTCGATCGCCCCACAGCGCGCAAAGGTCAGGCGCGTCTGGCGGCGCATCCAGTCTAGGTCATCGGTCAGACCCAGATAGGTGTCGCATTCGGTTTCGTCACCAAACAGATGGGGCACATCGGCGGGCGTCATCGGACCATAGGCGATGCGACCATTCGGGCCCTCGACCTCGACCAGTGGTTCCAGCCAGATCATGCCGCGCGTGCCGTTGCGCACCAGCGTGATGTCGATACCGCGCGCAGCGGCCTGTGCCTGAATTTCGGCGGCGACCGCATCGGCCCCAAGGGCCTTGGCCGCGCTATCGCAAGGGACGTAGATTTTCATGCGCCGACCTCCTGCAGGATGGTTTCGATCTTGGCCTCATCGACGCGGCCATGGACAGTTTTGTCGACCATCAACGCGGGCGCACAGGCGCACATGCCAAGGCAATACACGGGTTCAACCGTCACGGCGCCATTGGCGGTTGTCCCGCCCCAATCAAGGCCCAAGAGGTCCAGAACGCGTTTACCCAGCGCGCCGCCATCCACGGCCTGACAGGCCTCGGATCGGCAGATCTTGATCACGTGACGGCCCACGGGGTTGGTGCGGAAATCGTGGTAAAAGCTGATCACGCCATGCACTTCGGCGCGCCCGATGTTCAGGGTCTCGGCCAGAACCGGCACCGCCGTATCAGGGATCAGACCGTACTGATCCTGCAGCGCATGCAGCATCGGCAACAACGGCCCCTCAAGGTCCGTCAGAGGTGCGATGATGGTGGTGATGTCGTCTGTGCTGGGCGTGGCCTGGCGCGCGCTCATGGGTACCTCCGCATTTTCTGCGGGGGTACGCGTTTTTTAATAGTCAATCAATATCGCATTTCCGTTAATTGATAGAAATGTTCTATTGATTAGCCTCTGCCGTTTCGGCCTCGGGTGTCGGCGCATCAGGGGCGTTCGCACTTGGCTCGGCGGGGGCGTCCGCATCTGCGACCCCTTGGGCAAGTGCCCGCAATCCAGGCATGTCGATCAGGCGAATGACACGTTTTTCCGTGACCAACAGACCGCGCTCTTTGAGACGCGACAGTTCCTTGTTCACCGACTGACGCGAGCATCCGACTGCATCGGCGATATAGCTCTGGTTACGGGTGATTTCGCCATCGCGCCCCGCCAGTTGCAACAAACAGGTGCAAAGGCGTTGTTCCACGGTCGAAAACGTCACCATGTGTTTGGACGCATTGTCCCGCTCCAGACGGGTGTGATTGACCCGCATGATGTTGCGCAGGAAGACCTTGTTCCCCACCGCCGAAAACAGCAACGGCGTCGGATAGAGCAACACCGTCGCATCCACCGTCGCCATGCAATCCGCGACACAGGGACGGTCCGCGATCGCCTCAACCTCGCCCATGGTTTCGCCCGGTCCCGCGTGATGGATCACCGTCACCTCGCCATCGGGGCTGGTCTGTGAAATCTGCACCAACCCGTGCGCCACGAAATAGAGGCCCTCAGACCGCTCACCTTGACGCAGGATGAACTGACCACGCCGAAACACACGGATCGCACATTGGTCCAGAATGTCCTCACGCAGGTCGGAGGGCAGATCGCTCAGGATGTCCGAGCGCAGGATTTGCGGGAATTGTAGACTTGCTTTCATTGGGATCCAAGAATTGGCGTAACACGACAGGATGCATCATCAGGTGCACCGCAACACTTTAACACTTCGTCAAGAGACGCCCCATATGTTGCGTCCCATTGCTCTTGAGACAAGCCATGAAGCGGCGGCATGGTGGTATTTCCGGGAAATGCACTGGCAAATGCATCAGAACCGGGCGGAGTCGTCTTGCCCGTCATAAACCGCGCCAGTTCGTTGCAGGTCTCGTTGACGCCGATCCGGTGACACCCCGTGCAGGTGTTGTCGGGCAGAGCAAAATGCGACAACGGCCAGCCGGAAAAACCCGAACCCGCCTCGACATGGTAATAGGGCCCCAAGGGGTTTGAGGGCACATGATCCAGAACCTGCCCGACAAATGGGCTGTACATAAATGGATCGTTGTCATGGCAATTGCCACAGCCCTCTTCCAAGACGTCGGAAAGATCGGCCCAGAAATCGGCCTGCCCCTCGGTCGGGGACGGGACATTCTCGCCGCTGACGCCGCCCGCCTCTTCGTCCTTGGCCATGAACCAGCAGGTCGCGCCGGTCTGCGGATTATGGGCGATGACGTCGATTTCATCATAGGTGCTGGATGTCTCATCGCGGATGGTTTTCTGACGGCACATCACCGACACCTGCATCGTGTCGTTGGACAGGTTCAGGATACGCGAATAAGGCACGCATTGCCCGTCCGAATTGTCCCCGTTCGCCAGCAACCCCGGGCGGTCACATGTCATGTCCTTGCTATAGCTGCTGGGCGTGTGGCCATCGACCGTAATGGGGACCGGCACACCCTCGGCGCAACTGATCGGGGGCAGATCGCCCACCGCCTGTTTACAGGCCTGCGCATAGGTGTCGAAATCATCCGCCAGCGCGGCGGGCGCAGACAGGCCCAGCGCCAACAGGATCGCAGAAACTCGCAGCATCTTATTGCCCTCCCTGCGCGGCGCTTAGGGCGTCCGACGCAACCTGATAGATCGCGTTGTAATAGCGCACGTAACCGGTACAGCGGCAGATGTGATCGCCCACCGCGTTGTTGATCAGATCGGGCAGGTCATCGACCGTTGTGGTGGTCGGGTCCAACCCGTCCAACATCATCGTCGCCGCCATCACGAACCCCGGCGTGCAATAGCCGCATTGGAACGAGAACTCGGTCAGGAACTTTTCCTGCAGCGCAGAGAGCTGTCCGTTCTCCGCGACCCCCTCAACCGTGCGAATGTCGCAATTGTTCAAGGTGCCAAGCGCGGTCGAACAGGCGATGATCGGCGTTTCCACCGGTGATCCGGGCCGTTTCATCGCCACCGTACAGGCGCGACAGACCCCGATCCCACAGCACAGTTTCGTGCCCGTCAGACCCTTGTCCACATGCAGGTAGTCAATCAGGCGATCCTCGGCCTGATCATCATCGACCGTGTAAGAGGCACCATTAATCGTAAAAGAAATCGTCATTATCCCAGCGCCTTTTTGATGTCGTCCCGTGTGATCGGCAGTGATCTGAACCGCGCGCCAATCGCGTCGAAAAGGGCGTTTGCAATAGCAGGCGGGATGGAACACATCACCGCCTCGGCGATACCGCGACCGGCGGCCTTTTCGCCCAGCAACGGCTGGACATGGATCAGTTCCTGCGCCCGTGCGCCTGCGGTGATCTGATCGCCCAGAGGCACGTCCGAAAACCGTGGAACATGGTATTGATCTAGGTTCCACTTGCCATCCGCCGGTCCCTCTGGCCCCGGTTTGGCGTCCTCCATCAGGGTGTAACCGATGGCCATGGCCACGCCCCCCTGACTCTGCCCCGAGACCAGTTCGGGAACATGCAAACGCCCCGCGTTCAGCACGCTCAGGACATTTTCGACCCGCACGTCATAGGTGGTCGGATCGACCGACACGGAAACCACGTTGACGCAGGGCGCCCACGTGCTGCGCGACCAGCGATCCGCGCCTGCGGGCGGTTGGACGACAGATGTGCGCCAGATCGGTTCGGGCGTCTCACTCGCACCGGTGTAGACGGCCAGACCGTCCAGCTCAAATTCAGTGGCCTCGCCGTTGATGGTGAACGTCCCTTTGGCCCAGTCGCCTTGGAAAAACGCATGGCCCAGAACACCGGTCGGCATGTTGTTTTTGTACATGACCTTGGCAAGCTCGGACATGTGCAACAGAGGCTTGACCGGATTGGTACTGTGCAGCAGACCGTCCTGCCAATAGGCCTGATCGGGATGGACCACCGCCATGCCCCAGAGGATCGCCGCCGCAGGCAAAACCGCAATCCGCATCAGGGCCTCGGCGGTCTGTTGGGTCACGTTGACCTGATGCAAACCGGTCAAACAGGCCGACGATGACCCGACCCCCTTGGGCGTCCATTTCGGGTTGGACCAATCGGCGACAACGCCCTCAGGTTGGTGGGTGCCCTCAATCATCTGGGTCTTGGGGAACAGATGATAATCGCCCGGCGTCACCCGATCCGCATTCGCCCCGATGATCGGCCCGACCACCACCCCAAGGGTCGTTGCCGACCCGTTGCCCATATCGACCGCATCCGTTTCCACGGTGATAGAGCCGTCACGCTCAATCTTAACAGCCGCGACAACGCCATCGCCACTGGTCCCGTAGGCCTGCAACGACATCGCCATGCCCGTGCCGTAGAGACGCCCATCGGCGGCAAGGGCGCGTTTGCCCGCGCGCCGCGCCTTCCACAGGGGGTGCCCCTCAGCCAGATCAAGCATATGGGACAGGCGCAGCACCTGATCAATCGGCCCGCCCACAACCGTGGTGTCGCGCATATCCACGAGGTTCGCACGGCGCAGGTCGAACGGATCCCAGCCCTTGCTGCTTGCGATGACGTCCAGCGCGGTTTCAATGGCGAAAAACGCCTGTGGACCGCCAAAACCGCGTTGCGACCCGCCCGGAACATTCTGGGACTGATAGGCATTGGCCTTGATGTTCGCGCGGGGGACCTTGTAGCTGCCGCCGATACACAGACCGGCAAGGTTGGCGACATAGGGGCTCAGGTTTTTACGCCCGCCCCCGTCAAAGGCCATTTTTGTGATGATGGCCTGAATTTTCTTGTCATCATCGACGTAAAGCGATCCCTCAACCTTGCACGCGTGACGTTTCAGGCCGGTCTGGAATTGCTGATAGCGGTCCAGTTCCAGACGGATCGGTTTGTCCGGCGACATCCCTGCCGCAAGGGCCAGCATCAGGGAGAACGGCGATTTATCCCGTCCGCCAAATCCGCCACCGGGGTAACAGCTCTGCAAATTGACGGTCGCGACTTTGCTGGGGCTGTCGCTCGATCCATACATCGACACCATGTCGGCCACGTCATGATCGGGCGATTGCGTGCCCAGAACGACATTCAACGTGCCCGTGCCCGAGGTGTCGAGATAGGCCATTCCGGTCTCGGGCTCCATGAACATCGGGTCCATCGCGGCCATCTCGCTGTCCAACGCGGCCGAGCTGATTTCTGGATGCGCCGATAGCCAGCTTTGGATGTCGTCGGCCTGTGTCATCGAGTCCTGCTCATACGTGTCAGGATCCGCCGTGGCGTAAGAAAAGTCGCCGTTTTTGACATAGTTCGTCAGGGGGCGGAACACCTTGCCACCATCGGGGTTCGGACCGATTTCATCCGCGTAATTCTGAAACGCGTCATCCTGAAACTGGATCAGCTTTTTGACGGCCTTGAAGGTTTTGAAATCCTCACACACCAACAACGCCACCGCCTGCCCCAGAAAATCGGGCTGTGCGCCGGGTTGAACGATCAGATCAAACTCCAGACTGTCGGGGCGGTCAAATGATCCATCCCCCGACCGCAGCTTGGCCTTGGCCGCCTCTTTGGCCTCCTGCGCGGCGATTTGTTCGTCCAGATGTAGGTCACGCCGCGCGGTCAAAACGGGCTGGCGCATCGACGGGCTAAGGTCATTGCCGTAAAACAGCTGAACCTTGCTCTGGAGATCGCCCAGCATGTCCATATTGACCGACAGAAACGGGCGCGTGGTCGAGATGGCGTTGACGAAATAGGCATAGGCGAGGCCCTTATCCTGCGGCCAGGTCGCCATGTCGCGCGGGTAAAAGTCGCGGGCAAAGACCTTTTGCCCCGTGACCTTGGCCACGCCTTCGATCCGCTGTGTCGCGACGCCTGCCGTGCCGAGGGTTGCCGCGCTGGCGGCTGTCGCTCCCATGCCCGCGATCCGTCCAACCGGAGAGATCGTCACCGCGACCGCCCCTGCCGTCCCTTTGATAAAACTTCGACGGCTCAGCCCACCGGCGCCAAATCCGTGGCTCATAATTCCTCCCATGGGTGTACGCTATGGCCCCACCCCGAAAAATGCATTGTCGTCAAAACGCCATTTCACGATAGCCAGCATGACAGGAAGAAATGTCGCCTTGGTTACAAAACTTGATCAACAACGCGACATATTTCCAAATTGGAAACAATCAAAAATTGAAATATTCGCAAGTAGCCGCGAAATAGGGCAGAAATTTGTCACGTAGGATGATAAAAATGAAAATCAGCGCCGTCAGACCGGAAAGCGCAACAACTATCGCCAAGGCGACAGAAATATATCCTTTCGGATAGTACCCCAGCCACAGTTCCAGTTTTCAGGCGTGTTTCAGTACTTGGCCTGAGCATTGAAGAGTGGACAACGTCCACTCGCCCAGAGGCAGACTATTTTTCGTAACTTTGTGAGTGAGTGACCTGCCTCTGGCATATGCTGGACAGGACTGGGATGGCCGAAACGGCCCACGTCCGATATCCGGCGCGCGATACCGTTGGCGATCCAGTGCGCACGCAACAGAAGCGACGGGTGCGCAGAACTGGGGTTCCAGCCGGAGAGCAGCACCCAGCTTTATCAGCCACGCCTGAAATACGCGTTACCGCGGCTGGCGCTGCGCGCGATTACTCGGCCACTTCGATCCGAACGCGCCCTTCCAAAGTGGTCAGTTTCGACCTTGACGCAGCGTCAAATTCGCCAAGCCGCACAAGGCCGCGCGAGTTTGAAAAGGGCTGGTAGAAAAGCGCGAGGTTCCCCCACGGCGCGTAGGTCGTGATGTCGCCAATCGCGGGCTCATAGCTTGTGGGCGCGGCGGAGGTGTCCAGCTTGTGCGGGAGGTCCGCGACCTTTTCCACGCCGTGATAATCGCTCAACTCCATCTCCAACGGCAGCATCGCGGCGAATTCGCGGGCATAGGGCGAATCGTCAAGCGTGGCGTGCAGGGTTTCGGCGTCGGTGATGAAGATGATGGCGGTCATGGACGGTCCTTCGGCGACAGCGGCCTGAGCGAGGAAAAAGGGCGGAAAATATAGTGGTTTTGAACATGTTAAACTGGTCGGGGCTCTGCGCCCCGACCCTTCGCCTTAGGCTGCGGTCATGTCGATGACATAGCGATAGCGGGCCTGTTTGCTAGCCACCTTTTCGCAGGATGCGCCGATCTGATCGGGGGTGATCATCTCGTAGCTGGCTGCGATCCCGTGTTTGGCGGCGAAATCGATCACGGCCTGCGTTTCGGCGATGCCACCCGTCATAGATCCCGCCAGCCGCGTCCGCCCAAAGGCCATGGCCATACCAGAGGGACCTTCGAGCATGCCAAGCGCGCCGACGTTCACCAGCGTGCCGTCAAGTTTCAGCAGGTTCAAAAACGGCTGCATCTGATAGCCAACAGGCACGGTGGACAGCATCAGATCAAAGCTACCGCGCAGCGCGCCCATGGCCTCCTCGTCCGACCACAAATAGGCCTCTGTCGCGCCAAAGGCTTTGGCGTCTTCAATCTTGTCCTCAGAGGTCGTGAAAACGATGACCTCGGCGCCTTTTGCGGCCGCCAGTTTCACGGCCTTATGGCCCAGACCGCCCATGCCGATCACGCCATAGCGCTGACTCGGCTGCAAATCCCACGTATTGATCGGGGAAAAGGTGGTGATGCCCGCGCACAGCAGCGGAGCCGCCCCCGCAAGATCCATCCCCGGCGGGATGCGCAGCACGTAATCCTCATCCACGACGATCCGTTTGGAATAGCCGCCATAGGTCACACCGCCCGAGACCTTATCCTCGGAACCATAGGTAAAGGTGGTGCCGTTCAGACAGTATTGCTCTAGGTCAGCGACACAGTTTTCGCACGTACCGCAACTGTCGACCATGGTGCCGACGCCCGCAATATCGCCCTCGCGGAATTTGATCACATCCGCGCCGGTGCCGACCACGCGGCCGATCATCTCATGCCCCGGCACCACAGGCTGGTTCACCGGCCCCCAGTCGCCGTTGACGCTGTGGATATCGGAGTGACAGATCGAGCTATACATGATGTCGATCACGACGTCTTTGGGCCCCGCCGCACGGCGGTTGATGGTGAACGGTGTGAACGTCAAAGAGGTGTCGGTGGCGGCCCAAGCCTGCACATCACTTGCCGCCAATGAGGCCGAGGCCTCTTGCGCGCGGGCGCTCGCGGGGATGATTGCGGGGGCGGTTGCGGCGGCCACACCGCCCGCAAGAAGGGCGCGGCGGCTCTGGCCATGACGGGTAAGGATTTCGGCTGTTGATGTACACGCGTCGCACATTCTGAGGATCTCCTGTGTTTGTTGTCTAGGTCCAATGTGGTGCAACTTGCGGCGGGGATAATCGCGAAACGCTGCACATCATTCATGAAGGCAGATCATGAATGGCGTGAGGTCATCCCCCATGATGCGGCGACGTCCCTGCCCTAGGTCTTGTTGTGAAGTGTAATGCACAACAGAGGATGACCAATGAAACACACAGTTTTCACGACCCTTGCCGCCCTCACGGTTGCGGGGATGGCCCACGCCCAATCCGTCGAAATCACCCACCATGAGGATCGCGCCGGAATGATCGGCAGTTCCGAGACCTTCACCGGCACGGCCTATGTTTCGCCCGTCTTCGCCCCCAAGATGAATGACGTAAGCGCCGGCGAAGTCACCTTTCTTCCCGGAGCGCGGTCGAACTGGCACACCCACCCCGTCGGCCAGATGCTTGTGATCACCCATGGCACGGGCTGGACCCAAGAGCGCGGCCAACCGCGTCAGATGATTCAAGCGGGCGATGTGGTCTGGTGCCCGCCGGGTGTCGAGCACTGGCACGGGGCGACCGATACGACCTCTCTCACGCACTATGCCATTCAGGCGGGTGTTGATGGCGCGGCGGTGGTCTGGGGCGATCCGGTCTCGGATGCAGAATACCTGCAGGACTGACCTTTCATGCGTCGACTTCATAAATCCGGCCGTTATATTCGGAGCCAAGACCAATGGTAACAATAGCTTCGACGGCGGCCCAGCTTATGATACGCGACAACATCAACGATCTGATTGCCTTTGCCGCCGTGGCCGAGGAACGCAGTTTCACCAAGGCTGCGGCGCGTCTGAACGTGTCGCAGTCTGCGCTTAGCCATACGATCAAATCGCTCGAGCAACGGCTTGGCTTGCGCCTGTTGACGCGCACCACGCGGACAGTCGCCCCGACACTTGAGGGCGAGGATTTGCTCGCGACCCTGTCCCCCTGCTTTGAGAAAATCGAAAACCGTCTGCAAGCACTCAACGACAGCCAAGGCGCACCCAAAGGCACCGTGCGCATTGCGGCGACGGAATACGCCATCGAGACGATCCTCTGGCCCAAGCTGTCGCCCGTTCTCAAGCAATATCCGATGGTTAATGTCGAATTCGACATGGACTATGGCTATACCGATCTGGCGTCCTCGCAATGTGATGCGGGGGTGCGATACGGGGATCAGGTCAGCGACGGGATGATCGCCACGCGCATCGGCCCGGATGAGCGGATGATTTGCGTGGGTGCGCCGTCCTACTTTGACACGCACGGCACGCCCGCGCATCCCAAAGATCTGGTCGATCATCGCTGCATCAACCTGCGCCTTTCGAACCACGGCGCCCTTTATGCGTGGGAGTTCGAAGAGGAAGACGGAACCGAGATCAACGTCAAGGTCTCTGGGCAGGCGTGCTTTAACACCATCAATCCCGTGCTGCGTGCGGCCGTTGATGGGCATGGCTTGGCGCTTGTGCCGGAGCGGCTTGCACAGGCCCATCTCGACGCGGGGGCGTTGACCCTGTGTTTGGACGAGTTTTCCCCATATTTTTCGGGGTTTCACCTGTTTTACCCCAGCCGCCAGAGACCATCCTCCGCCTTCACCGTGGTGCTCGATGCGCTGCGCGAACGCGCTTAATCATATCGATTAATGCAAGCGGCTCATATGTGGGGTGATCAATTCGGGCATTAACTGTTCCTGCGGTCGGCCCATCTGTTGTCTAACACAGCAACAGGAGCCCATGATGAAAACCGCAGCAACAGCCGCAGCATTCGCCGTTCTGAGCACGTCCGCCTTTGCACAAGACCTCTCTGCCAGCCTGCCCGAAAGCGTCGGGAAAGTGGCGCCCGCGCTTGAGACCTATGTTGGCGACGCCCTGTTTAACGATGAGTGGTCAAACCATGCGCTGGCCCCGCGCGACCGTGCGCTTGTGACCTTTGCCGCCGCGCTGACCCGCCATGAAACCGAGGCGCTGGAACGGTATCTGACGCTTGCCTTGGATGCCGGTGTCACCGCCTCCGAACTGTCGGAAACCATCACCCATCTGGCCTTTTACACGGGTCTCGAAAACGCCGTTGCGGCCGCTGAGGCCGCTGCGCCGGTCTTCGCCGCACGCGGGATTTCAACAGCCGACCTGCCGGGCGCAACAACAGACCTGTTGCCCCTGAACGAAGAGGCCGAGGCCGCGCGTGAATCCCTCGTCCAAGGCAATTATGGCGATGTCAGCCAAGGCGTCGTGGACCACACCCGCGATGTGCTGTTCCGTGATCTCTGGCTGCGTGCGGATCTGGCGGCGCGTGACCGCTCGCTCATCACCGTGGCGGCCTTGATCGCGGCAGGTCAGCCCGAGCAGATGAGCTTTCACCTGAACCGCGCTATGGACAACGGCCTTAGTCAGGCAGAGGCAAGCGGTATGCTATCGCACCTTGCGTTCTACACAGGGTGGCCCAAAGTCTTTTCGGCGCTGCCTGTCGCCAAACAGGTGTTCGAGAGCCGAAACTAAGGAGACACAGGATGAGACTGGCCATTCTTGGCTCGGGCCTGATGGGGGCAAAGCTTGGCGCGATCTGGGCGCAGTGCGGGCATGACGTGTGCTTTGCCTATGCGCGATCGGACGCCAAACTGGAACATCTCGCCCGTGATGCGGGCGCCCGTTGGGGCAGCGTCGCCGACGCACTGGACGGTGCGGACGCGGCCCTGCTGGCCGTTCATTGGTCGCGGGTCGAGGACGTGCTTGCGCAGGCGGGCGATCTGGATGGTTTGCCGGTCTTGAACTGCTCTTTGCCCCTCAACGACACCAACTCGCAACTGGTGATTGGGACAACGGACTCGAGCGCGGAAACACTTGCCCGTCTCCGTCCCAAGGCCCGCTGGGTGTCGTGTTTCAACACCAACCCGTCAGAGAGCTTTCACCCCGCCTTTGCCCGCAAGGGCACGGGCGAACCGCCCCAGACCTTTACCTATGGCGATGACCAACAGGCCAAAGAGATCGCGGGCGATTTGATCCGCGACATCGGCTTTGAGCCGCTGGAGACAGGCGGTCTTGGCAATGCGCGGTTCATCGAACCCTTTGCGATGGCGACCGTTGAACTGGCCTATGTCCAACCAGGCGGCGCGGCCCTCACATACCGATTTGAAAAGCTACGCGGCTGAGCGCCGCAGACGACCGAAAGGAACAACCGATGAAAATCACCCGAGCAGGTTCAAACCCCTCCATGAAAGGTCCCGAAGACTGGTTCACCGGCACCGTCCGCGTGGACCCCGTGTTCCAGACCGAAGCGCCCTCTACCGTATCGGGCTCTCACGTCACGTTTGAACCCGGCGCGCGCACCGCATGGCACACGCATCCGGCGGGCCAGACCATCGTGATCACCTTTGGCAAAGGCCGCGTGCAGCGCGAAGGCGGCCCCGTCGAAGAGGTCACCGCGGGCGACACCGTCTGGTTCCCTGCAGGCGAAAAGCACTGGCACGGCGCGTCCCCCGACACCGCCATGAGCCACTACGCCATTCAGGAAGCCGTCAACGGCGAGGCTGTGTCGTGGCTCGAAAAGGTCACCGACGAAGATTACGCCGGCTGATCCATTTATGCCCCCTCTTCATGAGTGGCATCAATTTTACATCAATTATCCCGCGCGCCTGCCGTCCCTAAATCGACGGCGAGGCCGCAACCGCGGTGAGACGCAAAAGGAAAGACTATGCTGAACGAAACATACACCCTCGAAAACGGCGTGAAGATCCCGAAACTGGGGTACGGCACGTGGATGATCGAAGATGACAAGGCCGCCGATGCCGTCAAAAAAGCCATCGCTCTGGGCTATCGTCACATCGACACTGCACAGGCCTACGCGAACGAGCGTGGTGTTGGCGAAGGCGTCCGCGAGTGCGGCGTAGATCGTAGCGAAATCTTCGTGACCACCAAGCTGGCCGCCGAGATCAAATCCTATGAAGAGGCCAAAGCCGCCATCGACGGCTCGCTGGACCTGATGGGTCTGGATTACATCGACCTGATCATCATCCACAGCCCGAAACCGTGGGAAGACTTCCACGGCGAGGACGACTATGCCGAGGGCAACCTCGCCGCATGGAAGGCGCTGGAAGAGGCCTATGAGGCGGGCAAGCTCAAGGCCATTGGCGTCTCCAACTTTGAGAAAGCCGACCTCGACAACCTGATCGAAAACGGCACCGTCAAGCCGATGGTCAACCAGATCCTCGCCCATATCTCGAACACGCCGTTTGAACTGATCGACTATTGTCAGGACAAGGGTATCGTGGTTGAGGCCTATTCCCCCATGGGCCATGGCGAGTTGATGAAGAACGAAGCGGTCGCCAAGATGGCAGAAAGCTATGGCGTCTCGATCCCGCAACTGGCGATCCGCTACTGCCTCCAGCTTGGCCTCGTGCCGCTGCCGAAAACCCAGACCCCGTCGCATATGGAAAGCAACGCGGCAGTGGACTTCGTGATTTCGGACGAAGATATGGAAACCCTGAAATCCGCCGAAAAAATCAAGGATTACGGCGAGTTTAGCATCTTCCCTGTCTACCAGACCACGGCCTAAGCCAATCGGAACACACACGAAAAGGGGCGGCACCACACGGCGACCGCCCCTTTTCAATTGCGCGCCAACATGGACCGGAACAGCGCAAGGCCAAGCGTCGAGTCAGACTGCGCGCCGTAAGCGAGAAACAACACTGTTCTGAACAGCAAGCTGTTATTGCCACACGCCGATCATCAGTTTCGGCGAACACGCCCAAGTTAAAAGTTTCTGCGTAGATAAAATCCAGCGTCCGGATTGTCGAGAATGCCCAGGATTGTGTCTTCAAATTGCGCATCATCCCAACTGATGTTACTGAGAGATACTGACTTACCCATCCGGATTTCTGTCAGCGGTCTCTCACTATGGCCAGAAAACCTTTCCACAACTTTTTGAATCACTCGAGGTTCGTTCGTGACCAAGGCCATCATCGGACACAAGTGAATGACATTGAGCGTAAGCGACTGCCACTCAACCAAAATCTCCTTACTTACATCGACATTGTAGCCCTGCATTGGAATAAAGTTGTGGGCAATGCGATTTCTATTCGGACTGAAGCCCAAGAAAAATTTATAATCGTCTGGCGGGATAAGCGTTTCTTTAAATAGCAACCACTTACGCGCTCTCTCATTCGTTTCCGCCTCTTTCACAGCCAAATAATTCTTAGGACGAAACTCTCCGAATTCAAGGTCAACCAGTGGACACGCTCTTTCATGAAGGCAGTTCTTAAGAAAGAGCCAGCGGACCAGCGCATCGGCCTGTCTTGCGTCCAATGTTCTTTGGTGATCAACAAAAACATGACGGAAAACTGCCTCCATCTCTTGCTCAATTTTTGACCCCCAGGTGTTATTACAATCACGGCACAAAACCTTGGTCGTATTGGAAAGGATGTCGCCAGCATTTGCCCAGATACCATCAGCGACGAGTTTGTTTCCTAGCGCGTCCTGCTTCGTCACCTTGTGATTTCCGCGTTTCAGTTTCTCTTCATCTGAAGCTGGAAAATACTTTTGCGTCCAACGCCCCCAAACATGTTCTTTTGTAGCTTTACATCCGCAAAACATGCATCGCGCCATTTCCGGCCCCCCGAAGATTCTAGGCAACCATGAGGCGATCGCCATTTCCTAAGAACTTTGGAACTGATTTGCGCGTTTGTGCAACATTTTAACGCGTTGCAGAATCAGAAGGCAGGATGGCGGAGACGAAGTCCGCCCTCCCGCAGTCCTAGCACTTCCGCCATTTTCCGTAAAATAACTATAAATCAATAAAATATGACTTTCCATTGTCCATGTTGTTCCGTTATCGTCCAACCCGTTCCCCCATAAAGTGGGGGGATGAATGGGGGAACACATGGCCCGTGATGTGACACCAAGGCGACCGGAAAAGGCTCTGACCGCTCAGAGCGTCAGGAACGCTGTCGAACCCGGCAAGTACTTCGACGGAAACGGGCTGTACCTTCTAGTGAAGCCCAACGGCGCACGGTCTTGGGTGCAACGCATTGTCATTCGTGGCAAGCGGCGGGAAATGGGGCTGGGCAGTGCATCGCTTGTCTCTCTGGCCGAGGCGCGCGAGGCCGCGTTGCAGAACCGCAAGGTCGCGCGGACAGGGGGCGACCCGATCCAAGCCAAGCAAGAAGCTCTGACCGTCCTGACGTTCGAGGAAGCCGCACGCAAGGTACATGAAATGCACCGCCCTACATGGCGCAGCCCCAAACACGCGGCGCAATTCCTGTCGACGCTGGAAACCTATGCCTTTCCTCATATCGGCGCGCTCAAGGTCGGGGACATCAATACCAGTGACGTGTTGCGCGTCCTATCCCCGATCTGGACAGAGAAACCAGAAACCGCCCGCCGTGTCCGTCAGAGGATCGGCACCGTGATGAAATGGGCCGTCGCGAAGGGCTGGCGTCAGGACAATCCGGCTGAGGCAATCTCACAAGCGCTTCCCAAGCATGACCGCAGTAAGGTTCACCGACGCGCTTTGCCTTATCAAGACGTGTCGACCTTTCTGGCCGCTGTTCAAGCTTCAAGAGCAGGCAAGGTGACAAAGCTGGCAATCGAATTCCTGATACTGACCGCAACCCGATCCGGCGAAACGCGCGGCGCGATCTGGTCAGAGGTCGATGTTGATGCGGGCGTCTGGACCATCCCTAAAGAGCGCATGAAGGCGAAGAAGGAGCACCGCGTCCCGCTGTCGCCGCGAGCGCAGGAAATCCTGACCGAGGCGCGCGGGTTGTCTGATGGCTCAGACCTTGTGTTTCCGGGCACCAAGAGAGGCAGGCCCCTATCAGATGCAACCATGTCCAAGCTAGCGCGGGAAATGGGATTCGAGGTCGACATTCACGGGTTCCGTACGTCCTTTCGAACATGGGCGCAGGAACAAACAGATGCGCCGCGCGAAGTGGCCGAGGCCGCGCTTGCCCATACCATTCGCAATCAGGCTGAGGCGGCTTATGCCCGATCAGATTTATTTGAACGGCGGCGGACGTTGATGGAAGGTTGGGCGTCTATGGTGGGAGGTGAGAGCAGTGACTGATGAGGCAAGGCAGGAATTCAGGGGGGCGGGTCAGAACGATGACCTGATTTACGATGAAGAGTTGGAGCAGGCATATTTCAAAAGGTTCAGGATGGATGAGCCAGAAATTGAAGAGTTCTTAAATTGGTCAGAGAAAGCTGAAGGCTTTAAGTATCGCGTATTTGCTCAAAGTGGCGGGTTGGAGTTCGTATTCTCAGTTCAGGATGAATTCGAGCGTATCGGTGTTAAAGGTGAAGCTTTGGTGAGTTGTGTGGATGGAAATCCCCACGCGATACGTTTGGTGTGCCGAAAAATACTCAGGCATTTTGCTGAGGTAGGAGTTCGAGCGGACAAAGGTGAAACCGCGTTGGTAGCGCGCAAAGTTCAAATTTCGACCGCCATTGTTCGCCAGTTCGTGTTGGCATCAATGGACGGGATGGAACGATACGACTGGTATCAACCAGTGCCAGAACTGCACTATCTTCTTAAGCTGATGTTTATGCCGGGCATTCCGCTTACAGAACGTAGGCGGAGGGCTGAAGATACGCGCTATTTCAGCCTTTTCGTCGCAGCTGCCCATTTTCACAAAACTGGTATAGCACCGAGCATTAGGGAGGTTGCCGCCCGGTTGGGTGTAGCCCCATCGACGTTGTCTAGGATGTTCGATGGCCCTGAGGATTTCACCAAGCAAGCAACGCTGATGCATGAAAGCTTCTCGAGCATGAATGGCGGTCAGTATTGGAGTGAGATGTTGCCGCCGGAATAACTGTTGCACAGGATTGTATGTGCGCAACACCCTAAAGGTGGGGGATTTTGGTTCCGTTCATTACCGAAAGGAACCGATATGGTTGAAAGGCATCTTCGCCGCCCCGCCGTTTCAGAAATGACCGGGCTGGGCCGCAGCACCATCTATGACCTGATGGCTCGGGACGAATTCCCCCGCCCGATCAAGCTGACCGCCAAGGCTGTCGCATGGCCCGAAAGCGCCATCGCTGCTTGGCTCAAAAGCCGTACCTCTGAATAAAAGCAACCCCGCCACATGGGACGGGGTCAGAGGTTTGTCTTACAGCATCTTCAATAATCCCGCCCGTCCTGTGTGGCAAGAAAAAGGAAATTAACATGTATAAACATGAACGTTTCTATTCCTGCCCGACACAAGTTTTCTGGTGCTGCAAGGCGCTGTTGGAAGGCCGGACCATTTCGCACAAAACGGAAATCCGCGAAGTACGCGGCTGGCGTCTGGGAGCCATCATTCATCGACTCAAGGCCAGCTACGGCTGGACAATCCTGACCGAGTACAGGGGGCCAGACAACGTCGCTCATTACCGCCTGTCGCCCGACTGTGACCGCGCCAAGCTTCGTTTCCCGCCGTCTGCCCGGTCACTTGGGGAGGGCCTGTTGTGATGCGACACCAGATTGCCTTCCTTCGACACCGCTTTGGCCTAAGCGAACAACAGGCCCGACTGTTCGTTCCCCTGATCTATGGGAGGTCGAGCGATGACTGACCGCTACAAGTTGATTTACCGCGACAAGCGCTTTCATGTGATGGCGCGAACCGCTGCCAATGCGGCTTGGTTTTCGCTAGGGGGCTCTGGCGATCTGGGGACCGCCTTGCGGCTTTGGTCGTCGCTGATCGGGTTGGAGCCGCGCAAATGACCCGCAAGCCCTACAAACGCGGAAAAAAGGGGGCTGGACGCTTCGTCCAGCTTACCGAATACATGCAGGCCACCGCCGCTTGGAAAGACCTGAAACCCGGTCCACGCGCGCTGTACGTGGAACTCAAGCGGCGGTTTAACGGATCGAACAACGGCGAAATCTTCCTCAGTCACCGGGACGCGGCAAAGGCGCTGAATGTCCATCCCAACACGGTCGGTGGATACTATCAGGCCCTTGAGGAGCACGGTTTCATCCGTATGACCACAGGGCCGCACCTTGGACCCTCAGGGATCGGGCAAGCGGCGCGCTGGGCTTTGGAAGAAGAACGGACACCGGATGGCAAGCCAGCAACCAAGGGGTTCCTGTCGTGGTCGCCAAAGCAAAAGCCTGAGACAAAAACAGTGACACGCCGTCCCAAAAAGCAGGACATGCAGACGGACAAGGATGGTCGACCCGCCCTTAAAATTGTGACGTGAAGGCCGGATTCGTGGAAATGACCGTCACAGTTTTTCCAGCATATCTACATCTTGCCATAGGCTATGGGCGACCAAGGGGGATACCCCTGTTTTGTGCAAAGGAGATTGCGCACGCTGGATATGGCCCGGTTGATCCGATGCGGTCGCCTGACTTGGCCATGCCCCCTACCTGTGTCGGTCATTTTAGGTTTTCTAAGGTCAACCGCCGTTTTTCCCTGATGATTTCGTAAAAAAGGAGCCTTGCCAGATGGGCGGAATAGGAAGTGGTCGTTATGCGGGCTTTGGTGCACGGTCGACAACAGATGCGATGAGGTCGCTGGATGTGCGGCGATTTAAACGTGATGGGCTGTTGTCAGCAGGCAGTGCCTTTCAATGGCGCTGGCACCGTGACGGCGAAGTGGTCGGTTCAGTCGACGTCTCTGTCGACAGCGACGCAATGCGGCTGAGGTACAAAACGCGAGGGCATGGCGAGGACTGGCAGGCGATGAACTACCGCGTGTTGCTGGACCGCACGTTTTGCCATTATGGCGGTACGCGCGACTGGTTTATATGTCCAGCTGTCGGATGTGGCCGGCGTGTCGCCAAGCTGTACGGCGGCAAGGTTTTCGCATGCCGACATTGCCACCAGCTCACCTATTCTTCACAAAATGAAGGCCCAATGGAGCGAGCCGCACGTCGGGCAGAAAAACACCGTCGCGCGCTGGGATGGAAATGGGGGGAAACCTATGGCGAGTACGCGCGACCGCGCGGGATGCACCGAAAAACCTTCCAGCGCCATCTGAAAGCTATCCTAGATGCGGACTACGAAGTGTCGACTCAAATGACGAAATTTGCCGATGCTATGAAGTATCGTTACAGCCTAAAATCTTAGATCAACGCACGCGACGTGGGGGGACATGTGGGGGGAAGAAAGGTCAATCTTAGAAGATAAGATTTATATTTCAGGCACTTACGAGTGAATTGTGGCGGAGACGAAGGGATTCGAACCCTCGAGACGGTTTCCCGCCTACTCCCTTAGCAGGGGAGCGCCTTCGACCACTCGGCCACGTCTCCGCCGCCGGTACTATCGGCTAGTTTTCTGGGACACAAGGCGTTTTTTTCCGCCCTTGGCATTTTCTTGGACGCGGTTCTGTCGACGGACAACGCCGCGATCAGGACCGTCATATTGGCGACTTCGCACTGTTGCGTGCTTGCCCCTGCCCCGCGAATACGGCACAGTCGCCATGTTCGACTAGGGTCCTGCAATGCGCCTGCTACTATTCTGCATACTGGCCGTTTTTCTAAGCCTCGCCACCGCGCCCCACCTTATGGGGCCTGATGGCATGGACCATGACGCGATGGCGACCCAGTACATGCAAGTCTGCGATGCCTGCCCCGAGCCCCACGTCGGCGATCACACCATGGCGCATAGCGGGGATTGCGTGCACGGGATCGGCTGTGGGGCGCTGATTGTCGCCGATCTGCCCCCCACCCTGCCTGACACAGCCCGCCACACAGCGCGCCATGCACGCCCCGAGCCCAAGCGCCTTTGGGGCACAAGCCAGATGATAGATCTGCCCCCGCCGCGTCTGCACACCTGATCTTGGGACACTTGGCGGTGCGACCGCCACAATCGTATGACCGCGGCCCATATGCCGCGCACCACATCAGGACAGCAGATGAACAAACTTCTTATTGCCGGGGGCGCGGCCCTCGTGATTGCGGCGGGCGTTTTTGCCATGCAGACGGGACAGGCCCCTGCAGAGACCACCCCACAGCCGCCCGAACAAGGCGCCCCCTTGGCAAACGTAACCGTGCCCGAAACCCTCTCGCAGCGCGCCCAACTGGGGCAGGTCGCGTTTGAGGCCACCTGCGCCGCCTGTCATGGGGAAAACGCGGTGGGCAAAATGGGCTTTGGCCCGCCCTTGGTGCACAAGGTGTATGAGCCCTCACACCACGGCGACATGGCCTTTGTGATCGCTGCCGAGCGCGGCGTGCGTCAGCACCATTGGCCCTTTGGCGACATGCCGCCCCAACAGGGCCTGACACGCGCGGACATGGCGGGCATCATCACATATGTACGCGAACTACAGCGCGCGAACGGGATCAACTGACCCCCGCCCCAAACAAAAACGGCCCGTTGCGACGGGTGAAACGACCGGGCAGGATTTGCCACCAGCCTGCCATCAGCCCATTGAAAACACTGAATGCGGAAAAGACTGAGTCCGGCAGGCCTGCCAGCGTGGCGGGTCTAATTTTGCCAGTGAAAAATCAGAAAGAGCCTCTGTTGATCGGACGGGTAGGCATGTTCCCATTGATCCGCCCATTGAAGTCGACAAACCTACCCATAATCCTTCCAGGTTTGGTCTTGAACTCGAGCGGCGCGAGCGCCTGTCCTGTAGTGGTCTGACCCCACCCACCGAAGAGTGATTGTCGGTCTTTCCAGCGCGCGCCATAGGCAAACTTCAGGTCGTAGGTGCCTGATGGTAGCAACACCTCTGTCGTACTTTCTGCTTTTGCATAGATTCCGATGGTCGCATCCGGATTATTCACATTGACCAGCTGAACGAGGTAATTCTTCCCAGCTGGGGTGGTGATCTTGAACGGGTGTCGTGGTTGTCCTGAAGCCTGGTTCCAGACAACACCACGATCAGGCTCGTTTGCCGATGAGGGTGCTTCCTCTGCGGCGGTGAAGTCTCCGATGGGTACGGCGGATCCTCCCGTAGTCGTAAACGCTTGGTGGGCGACATAGATGAAACCGATGGCGATCAGTGCAGCGAAAAAGCCTCGATTATCCTTCTTTCGCGGCAACCCCCGGTAGGATCTCCAGTTTTGTTGCACTGACGGCTCGTGGCGCTGCCAGGAGCACCACGTGGACTGCCGCTGAGAGTTTCTCCAGCGATCCCGTGAGGCTTGAAAGTCATTCTTCGACTGAAAAGGGAACTCCCATGGTTGCCATTGGGAACCGCCGCGCTTCGATCTTGAGTTCTCCCAGATGCTATCTCCTGAGGCCGCTTTGGACGCGCGATTGCGGAGGTCATTTGTCCTCTTCACCATCTTGGACTGCTTGCGATCATGCAGTTTCCCGCCGCAGAACTGACAGGAAAAATCACCCCGAAATCCAACGGGGAAATCGTTGTTCTTGCCGCATTCCAGGCAAACGTGAATTGAAGAAGGCATTGATCAGCTCAGGGACACTGGACGTCACGAAACTAAACTGCTGACGGGAAATCGTGGCCTCAGGGTTGGCACATATCCACATCTGAATTGCTGGAGATCAGCCACAAGGCCCGGCCCCTCGGGTAGAATTGCCCAAAAAAGATCGGGCAGCCCACCTCATGAAACCTCTCATCCAGACCTTGGTGTCGATCACCAGGTCGCTCACGCGCAGCACGCCATGCAAGTACAAGCGACTTCCCCGGAAGAGTCCCGCGGGAAAGCACCTTTTCACCTGTCGGCACTGCAGTCGGTCATGCTGGACGGATGAGCCGGTGCAGCCAGAGTTCTGTATTCGGTACAAGCGCGGGGCTGATGTGTAGCTGAGAGGCTTCGCGTGATTTTCGGGTCTATTTTTGCCAGCGAAATTCCCACACTGCGCGGTCATGCGATCAAGTTTCTGGGTCGCTCGGGCGGTCACCCTCAGGATCGCAGATCCTCCCACGCTTCACGCACTTGGACGACAAGTTCAAGGATATCTTGAGATTTCGTGAGCGTGTAGATCTGCACCATGAGCAAGAAGCCAAAGAAGATGAGGATTGCTGGGTTGAAGATGTGGTAGAAGACCTCGCTCGCCGTCCGGTTCACGCAATCAGCCTTGCCTGCACATGGCACCAGTACGGGAATGACCATTTTTCGATTGAGCGCGAACAACGCTATCAGCACCACCCAGAACAGGTGAGTTGGCCACCACACCATTATGTTGTGCCACCGCTTGATGGATTGTTCGAAGTCTCGTGTCACGGCACATAATCCTTGTTCACCCAGCGCTTCTATCCGCGCCTTTTCCCAAGGCTATGCCCTAAAGATCGAACTACAACTCCACCGCTGCGAAAATCTTCTCGGAAAGGATGAAAATCGCCGATCACGACACCCTTTATGGAAAGTCCACTGAACGTCGTGGCCGGTGCCAAGTCGGGAAAAATTCCTGCCGAACCCACTCTCCTGCCTTGTCGGTAGAGCGCGATCTCTGCTTCTGCACCGCTTCCTCTACTCCTGCGGCCTCCCAAGCCTTCCGCATATCTGCATCCGGGAAACCGTACTCGGGACCGCTACGCAATATCATGTCGACTTGTGTTTCGATTTGCTTCACTACTTCAAGGCAACCGTGCAAGACTTCGGCCGCATGAAACACCTCATTCTCCTCTTCGCCTCGCTTCGCGGTTCGTATGTAATTGAACAGAGGAGCATAAAAGAGCTGCCAAGCAGGAGCTAGATTCGGCTCAAATCTTAAATCGCCGAGAGTTACGAACACCTCACACCCCGGAAACAGCACAACCAACACTCTCTCGATTGCGGGTCGAAATTCAGGCAAACTGAGAACTGCATCGATCTTATTCAAGCTCGAAATGGACCGCCCATCTACAGGGAGAACTCCAGCGGTGCATCGCGCGTGGTGTAACTTTGCTTCGGCAAGATCTCCTCACAGCGCCTTTTGCAACTTCATGCTTTTCGATAAAAGGGGCGCGTCACACAGACCAATCTCGTACTTCCTTATGACGCGCCGAATGATTGCGATGTCGGTCATGAAATCGCCAATAGACGAAACAGAAACTACTGCTCGGAAATGAGTTTCCACTTTTGAGATGCGGCGCACCTTATGGAGCACATATAGAGACCATATGACGCAGCAAAATGACACCAGAAGACTGACGAATGTTGCGGAAATAATGGCCTGCTGCGACATTGCCTGGCACCCGGTCATCAATGTGGTTCGTCAAACAGTATCTTTTCCGGCGGAGACTGCAAAATCCGAGTTCCCTTTATCCCCACCTATCCCAACGCCCCCTCTATATCCGCCCGCCGATACCACAACCGCCCTTGGGCCGTGGCATCATTGATCGGGGTGATCCCAAGGGCATCCAATTTGTATTTCACGCCCAGCCGCCCCACGCCGGCCTTCGCGGCCAGCTCCTGAAGGAGCACGTAGTCGCGAAGGAATGCCTCGATCCCGGCGATGTCGAACAGCTTCACGCCGCGGCCGCGGGTGTTGGGCTCAACATGATGGGCAAGGTAGGGCGTCCCATCGGGCCCACGCAGCCTCGCCAGATTGCGGAATTCGCTCTGCCGCATGCCGAGCAAGGCAGCAGCCTCGAAGCTGCCAACGCGGCCGTCGCCCTTCATGCGCGCCAATGCGTCCCGCACCTCGACCGGGTCGACCAGCAAGCCCTGCACCTTCAGCTCCGGATCCACGATTTCGACGCGGCTCAAGGCACCTGATAGAATGCCCTGGAAGACATCCAACGCCGGCCACCGGGATCGATCGACTGCGGCATCGATGCTCATCATGCCTTCGGAGGGTGCTTTCACCCGTTCGGCCTGTGCCAGAAGGTCTTCGAGAAAGGCTTCAGCGGATGCGAAGACGATTGTCTTGCGCGTCGACCGCACCTCGCCATCTTCGCCATGCATCCGCGAAATCAGCCCTACTCGAACGAGATCTTCTGCCTGCTTGAACGTCGAACCGAGGAATTCGGCCAATTCCGCGATCGACATTGCGGACAGCATCATCTCCGTCAGCGCTTCCCCCTCTTCGGCATCGAGGATCTCGTAAGAGCGCGGTTTTCCCAGCTCAGCATCAAGCAATCCGTTCAGGATCGCGGCCCGCTGCACAGCCCGCGAAGTGATGCCCGCCTTCTTTGCCAGGCTGTAGACGGAGTGAACGCGTTGCCGGTCGACCGGCTCCCCGAACAGCATGGTGCCGAGTTCATAGGGGAAGTGGTCGAGGAACAGCTCCCGGACCACCTCCCCGATCGGCCCCTTCCCCTTCGCGTCCTGCCGATACTGGAGCCACTTGTAGAGACAACCAAACACCTTTTGCGCACCACCCGACCGGTCACCGGTCAATGCCGCATCCATGCGCTCCTGCAAAGCAGCTCGAATGGCCTCGCCGCCCCTCGCAGCAATTTCAAAGCCATGCTTTCCGGCCTGATGCCAGTCCTCTTCGCCCAAGCGGGACAGCGAGATCATGGGCGGCTGAAGGAGAAACATCCCCAGCATCTCGCAGGCGCGGGTCGCCACATCGATCGGCTGCTCATCAAGCCAAGCAGGCCCCGCCTGGCCCGACAGCCGGCCCGAGACATATGCCTCCAGACCCGACCACTCCCGCGCCGTTGCTTGATCGGCAATCCCTGCCAGCGCCTTCTGATCCGGCGTGATATCCACGATCATCTGCAGGCTTTTCGGAGAAGACTGGATGTTACCGGGAAGTAGCGCCACCCCGTGAACTGGGCAGCTGCGGATATGGGCCACCTGCCACCCGATACGGCCGACGGGCACGCCTTGCGATGGGCTGTCAGGCTTCAAATCCTCCAGGAGGCACTTCGGGCAATACTTGCTCTTCCGGATATCGCCGAATTCGAACTGCACCGGCAGGCCAGCAAGCATTCGGTCCCCGTCCCCATCCACCGTGAAGGTCATCTCGCCCAATCGGCTCACAGGCAGGCCCAATAGCCCCTCGAGGCGATCAAGAGTTTCAGAACCCGGTGCCGTCAGCGCGGCGCGCGGCAGATCCACGAACGCGAGGAAATCATGCAGCCCCATGCCGCAATGCCACTGTGCGGACCGGTTCAAATACGAGGTCAGGCATTCGCCTGCGATGACGGGAAGGATCGGATAAAGCGCCATGATCAGCCCCGCGTCTTGCGCTTGCGGCTGCGTTTGGGAGCGGCCTTGGCCGGTGCGAGCTCCTCATCGTCCGGCTGGACGATGCTGGTCCATTCCGACACGGCAAAAATGTTGGCCGTGATCTCGCAGCCCTCTCCGTGCCATAGGCCAGCTCGAAATGCTCGATCGTCAGCTTCGACGCCTTGTCATGCAGCGCGGCCTCGACCGCCTTCAGGATCAGGTAGATGCAACGGCCGAACCGGTGCCGCCCTGCGCGGATGATCCGGTTGATGGTCTCGCCAGAAACATCCAGCTTCAAGCCCGCTTTTTTCGCATAGGCTCCGGTGATCGCCTCGATCAGCTCGTTGTCGGTCGCGAACTCAAGCTGCGGCGGGCAGATCTTCGAGAAACGGCGGTTCACCTGGGGATCCAGGCCGGTGATCTCCTTCAGCCGGTCCGTGCCCGAGAGCACGACAACGACCGGATGGTCCCCCTGCATCAGGCCCTTCAGCATCTTGAACATGGATTGCGTTTCGGCCGCCATGGTTTCCTTGAACATGTCTTGGGCCTCGTCGATCCAGACCAGCGTCACCCCGAGGATGCGCAACCGGCGCCGGACAAGATACCAGATCTCGTAGACCTTGGTCCGGTCCGCTACATGGTCGATCCCGAGCTTCTTTAGCATGTCGACGCCAAGGCTGCGAAGAGTTGCCGGGCTTTCGACTTTGACCTGAAGCCAGCGTGGCTGGCCGGTTTCAGGGTTATCCGCCAGCGGCTCGAAGGCCTTCAGGGTCTTGCGGATCGCCGTCGTCTCGCCGCCGCCCGAACCTTCGATGAACGCAATGCCGTGGGTCTGGCTGTCGTCGATGAAGCGCACGGGCTCATGGGTCAGGTTGCCTGCATCGTCTTCCTCGAAGAGGCGTTCCGGCATTTCCTTCAGCGCGGCTTCGCGCTTGGTGCGGATGTGGACCTTGCGCAGCTCCTTCATGATCGCGGCGGGTGTATTCGTCATCAGGGTCTTTCCAGTCATATCAGTTGAACTCCCACACATCGTCATCGCCATCCTTGTCAATCTTCAGGGTGGGCTTTTTCGCAATGGGGTCAGCCTTCTTGGATTTGGGCGTGGCATCGGTCGCAGGAACCTCCGCCTGCATTTCAACGTCATCACCGTTCCGGGTCGGCTCCGCGGGTGCCACAGCAGGCGCCGACGTGTCCGCCATTCCCTGGGGCGCCTTGGGTTCGAAGGACCGGCCACGGCCTCGTGCAGGCTGGGACAGCTGCTCGCGATCCTTGACCACGGAGAAATTCGCGAAGGCCTCCTGCTCCGCCGCCTCGAGGCGCTTTTCCGACCAGGCGTGATCGAGGATCTTGTAGGCCGCCCCGCGCTTGGCATTCAGGGCCTCGATGTCTCCAATGCGCGACCAATCACGCCTTCTTCCCATTCCTTGCGCTTGGGATCCTTGCTCCGCAGGGCACGACGCGCCGCGGCCCAGCTCGATGCGTCGACATCCTGGAAGATCGACGAGACGGCCGGGATCTCCTGCCAGACGCCATCCATCTTCACCTCGATGCTACCGATGTTCTCGTCGAGCCAGCGCAGCTCGACCTTGGTGTTGGCATGCTTGAGGAACCAGCAAGCGAGTTTCTCGGAATGGTAGCGCACATTCATCACGCGGATGCCGTCCTGCTGGACGATCCGTTCCAGCGGCAGGCCGAAAGCCAGACGCTTGCGGCGCGACGTCGGCGCTGCTTTCAGCGGGAAGTTCCCATCCTGTTGATCGGCCTCCCACTGCTCGAGCGGGGTCCGACCATTCAGACCCATGTGCGGCGTGTTGTGATAGATGTCGACCACGTAACGAACGAGGATTTCCGCAATATCTTCAGCCGAAAGGCAGGCGCGTTCTTTCGACGGATTCCCGGCCCGGGCCTGCGCGTTGTTGAAGGTGCGGCCATAGAGACGCGGCATCAGGGTCGTGGACAGCGTCCAGAACACACGCTCGATGCATCCACGCATGCTGGGCGATCCGGCAATGGTCTGCAGCTTGGTGATGCCGAGATCGGCACAGGTAGTCGAAAAGCGAGCCGCCTTGAGGGAAGTGCCGTTATCCACCCCAAGTGTCTCGGGGATGTTGGTACCAGGCCAAGACACCAGCGCACCGACGGCATCCGCATAGGCGGACTTGTCGCTCACCACCATGTTCAGGCACTTCATGGCGCTGGAGACCTTCGGGTTGGCGGTCAAGGTCATGCCGAGGATCATGCGGGTCCGGCAGTCGATGGCCACCACGAGCCACCAGCGCATGGTGTCGTCGTTCAGCCCGAGCTCGTTGAGCTCTTCTTCGCTGAACATGTCGAGAAGGCCGCTTTAAGCCAGGATGGCCAGAAGGTCGATCCGCCATTCATCCATCTCCACCCGTTCGTAAGGACGGATGACCTCGAGGCCAGTCTTGACGGCCCGCATCTTCTTCATCGCTTCCTTCTGACCGAAGCGTGCAACCAGCACATGGAACTTGTCCAGCCGCTTGATGTGCAGGCGGATGGCTTCACGGCCGGGAACCCGCAACGGGGCAAGGCCCTGCTCGGCACGCAGCTTGTTTTCCGCCTCAAACCCGCGGCGCACATCCACGATCGTCATCACGATGGTTTTGCGCTGGAGCGACATGTAATGTTTTCTTACAAGTTGGGCCATGAGCGCGCGCTCGTCGGGCGTGAAGGCGCTGAAACGGTTCCCCTGCTTCACGCTCTTGTCGACCAGGGCTTTCTTGCCGCCCTTGTTGTAGAGCACCACGCATCCGCGCAGCGCCCGCGGGGAGACGTGATCGGGGATCACGACACCGTGCCGCGCCTTGGGCTTGCGCCCTTCCCCGGCGCGGAAGGCATTCAGCGCTTCGACATAGCCGAGCTCGGGCATTTCCTCGACGAGATAATCCTCGGCAGCCAGCACGATCATCTGCATGTTGGCCTTGATCGAGTCGTCGGTGCCCTTGATCTCACCGTCCGCTTTCTGCTGCAGGAAAGCTTGGACCAGCGCGTGCCGCATCTCGAGACGTTTGCGCAGAGCCGGCGGCAGGCCTGCCAGCACGATATCTTCGAAATCGTTCGCCACATCTTCGAAATCGTTCGCCACCGGGCGCAAATCCGCAGGCATCAGGCCATAGAGGATGACCTCAATCTTGCCCGTGGCGCTGAGGCGGTGCAGCGTGCCGGTCTCGTAGGTGATGACCTTCAAGGGATCGTCGATATTGGAGAAGCTCGCCTGGTCTCCAGTCAGGTAGATGAACCGGTATCGCGCGTCATGGATCTGGTAGATGTGGTGCATGTCCAGAGAGAAGGTCGGGTGGGTCGAGGCGTTTGCCATGGGAACGTCCTTTGGTGCCGCACAGCCTGAGGTCGGGCATAGGGGATCGGTCCCGCACGCGAGGCGCGCGGGTTGAGATGTCTCGAAAGGGGATCGGATCAGGCGGTGGTGTAGACCGCAGGCTGCAGGCAGTAGCTGCGCTTGATCAGGGCATTCGGCCGGATCAGACCGCGCTCCACCTGCACGGCAAACCCGCGGCGCAGGAGGCGGATGACGGCTGAATAACCGCGCGCTTTCAGGCCGGTTTCGATCGTGAGATCGCGCAGCGACCGGCTGGCGCCTTCCGGCAAGGCCTCGAGGGCCGCCAGCGCCGCCACATCTGCTTCGGGATCCGGCTCTCGCACGGCAGCCATCGCCTGCGCATTGCGCAGGTCGATCGGATCGATATCCGCATCGGTCAGCAGTTGGACGTCATCAGCGAAATCATACTCGCGGACCCACCAGGCAACTTCGGCCATCTCCTCGAGGAAGACCCCCGATGCGAGCCGGATTTCCGGCTTGATGGTGTAGGCGATACGGTATCCGTCGTGCAGCGTGGCGATGACATCGAAGATGTGCTCGCGAAGGTCATCTTCGTCTTCTCCGAAGATGAACCGCTGCTGCTCGGCCAGCGCGGCCACCTCTTCATCAGCGTTCAGCAGCATCTGATGACAGAGTTCGAGCCAGCTTTCGGCCCGGATACGGGTGCCTTCACCGTCCCCAAGGACGGTATGAGCGGTGCAATGGCCCTTGGAGGCCGCGGGGACGTTGCGATCAGCAACGGACGGGTTCGGCAGCGAGATGCCACCGGTAATATCGAACATGGGGAGACCCCTCTACGCGATCGTCCGGATCGGCATCCGGACAGGAAACGGCGAGATCGGCCGGAAACCGGCTGGATCAGGCGCGTATCGCGTCGAAGAGTGGGGTGAGGATGTAGAGCATGCGCACCTTCGCGGGAATCATCGAGGGACCAGCCTTGAGACTGGTCACGGGGCCTTGGTCAGGCTGCCCGTATGAGTGCGAAAGAGGTGCTGCGTGTCTGGATCATCATGAGGTGAACCTCGGGTGCCCCAGGGCATTTCTCAAGGGTGGCAGAGCATGACCTGTTTTTCAGCATGTTCCGCATTTCGGTCCATCAGTTGCAGGAGGCGATGATCGCAATACATGAAATGCAACACAAAACATAAACTTAGATCACCCACGGCCATTAACATCCGGTCAATCACCTGTGGCGAAAGAAACACGAAAAGCCTTGTGCGACATAAACGAACCCACCCATACTTTGAGGCAAATTTCAAAAGGTAGCGCCTGCCTATGTTTTTTTGATTGACTCATGATACCTTCAAGCGCATAGTCACGACATCAAAACGGAGCGCCCCCACATGAACATGACCCACCATTTCGACTGCAGGATGAACCAACGCGGCATCAGGAAAGGCCTGACCGATCTCGCCCTCGACCTTGGCGAGATTGAGGGCGACCGCTACGTCCTCACCACGCGGATCATCGACGACGAGCTCGAGCAGATGCGCATCAGGAAGAAGCTCCTGGACGATGCGCGCAAAAAGGGTGGCGTCGTGGTTGTCGCCGGCGATGACATGTTGATTACCACCTATCATACCAACAGCTTTAACGCTAAGCTGGCAAAAAATAAGTAACCCCTGCCTATAAGGTTCCGATGAAAACGCAAGAAATCCTCACCCAGCTGCGCTTTGCGCGCACCCCTTCGGAAGGTCTCTCGGCCTTTCTCGAGATCACGGCCAACTTGGTGGAGACCCAACGACCACTGGAAGAACTCGATGGTACGAAGGCCGTCCGCAGGGAGATCGCCCAGATCCTGGAAGGTGTCGGGCGCGCCCTGCTCGGAACACCCCGGCAGGAAAGGTATCGTACGCTTTCGGAGCTGATGGATGTGGTCAATGACCACCGCGGCGAGGGCTGGATCCGCCCCGAGGCCAGCCAGAAAATAGTCGACATGATCGGCGATGCTGCCTCGGTCCGGTTTTCCTATCCCTGGTCCATGCGGCCCTGCCTCGACTACACCATGATGTCGAATTTGACGGAACGCGCACCCCAGATCAGCTTCGTGACGCCAACCCCTGAGCAAGCGCGGATCATGGGGCACATCCTCAGTATCCTCGATCTTGGAGAAGCCGTATCCATCGAAACGGCTTGGGGCTGGGAGCGCCGAGAAGTCAGCAATGCTGCCGTGGAGGTCATGTTTCCGCCCTTCGGCCACATCGTGAAGGATGACGACACCATTCCGGAGCGCACCCTCGCAAGCCTCGGCCTCGAGCGCGGGAAGATCGGTCGGATGCTCTCGGAAACTCTGGCCATTGCAGACGCGACCGAAATGACGCTCGGCCGGGTGATCCTCTCGACCACCACCGGCGCCATGTTCCGGATGGTCGGCAGCGAGACGGTGGCGCGGGACAACCTGATGCGCAGTGACCGCCTTCAGGCCATCATGGGGGTTCCCTCGGGGATGATGTTCACCAATACGGCCATCCCGACGCTGCTCGTCACCCTGGCAACGACAGTCGCCAAGCGCAATTCGGTGCGATTTGTGGATCTCGGGCATGACCTTGTTGCCGCCAAGGGCCGTCGTGGCCGGTTCGAGGTTCTCCTCGAGGCCTCATGGCTTGACCTGGCATCAGGTGCCAAGGTTGAAGATCGCGCCCTGGCGCGGGACGTCCCTTTCGAGGAGATCCGAGAGAACAACCTTGTCCTCACCCCGAACCGCTACCTGAGCACCGGCGCGCGGGAACGCATCGATGCCCTGCTGGAGAAGCACGACGTTGCGCCACTGGAAGACCTCGTCGAATTCATCCGCCCGCTGAGCATCTCCGAGGATGAGGGCGGTGAGTTCACCCTTCTCGAGGCCATGCCTTCGGACATCGGTCCGGACGGGTACATCGGTGCGCCGAAACGCGCGGTGTGCGTGGGCACGGCCAAGTACAACAAGGCCCGCAATCAGCGCCTGATCCCTGGTGACGTGCTTATCGCGGTGAAGGGCACGGTGGGTTCGGTTGCCTTGGTGCCGGAAGGCATCCCGGAGGAAGACGCCGCGACGATCTGGACCGCGGGCCAGTCGATGATGATCCTGCGCGCCACCCGGCGTGGCGGCATCGCGGCGCTCGCGCTCTACGAGTACTTCTCGGACCCGACGGTGCAGGAGCACATCCAATCGCTTGCCGGCGGCGCTGTGATCCAGTCGATCGGCATGAAGGACCTCAAGGCGCTGTCGATCCCGCTGCCGGACCTCGAAACCCTGACGGAGATGCAAGAAGGCTTCCAGAGGCGGCAGGATATCCTGGCCCAGATCGAGGAGCTGCGGAGGCAACTGGAGGAAGATCGGGCTGCCTGCTGGCCGCATAGGGAACTCCGCACAACCGACTGAATAAAATGCCAGGATTCCACAAGAATTCCGTTCGCCAACTATATCAATCCGCAATTCTTGCGCCTACCTTTGCGGGACGCCGAGAATTGCATTACGAAATTGGAGACCGGCCTTGAGCCAGGAAACGATCAACAACAACGCCTCTTTCATCTGGTCCATCGCGGAATTGCTGCGCGGTGACTTCAAGCAATCTGATTACGGCAAGATTGTCTTGCCCTTCACCATTCTCCGCCGTCTCGACTGCATTCTTGAAGCGACCAAGGCCGAGGTCGTCGAACTTGCCACCAGCCTCGATGCCGACACCGATGACGAAGTGCGCGCCATGGTGCTTGGCAGCGCCGCGAATGCCGGTGGGCAGGTCTACAATGCGAGCCCCTTCACCTTTGCCACGCTGCGCCAGCAAGACGCGGGGCAGCTGCGCAAGAACCTCGTGGATTACCTGATGGGGTTCAGCCCGAACGTCCGCGATATCTTCATCGAGAAATTCGAGTTCACCGAAGTCCTGAAGAAGCTCGATGAGGCTCAATCCCTCTGGATGGTCTTCGATCGCTTCTGCCAGGTCGACTTCCATCCGGATGCGATCTCAAACCTCGAAATGGGCTACCTATTCGAGGAACTGATCCGCCGCTTCTCGGAAATCTCGAACGAGACCGCAGGTGAACATTTCACCCCGCGTGAAGTGGTCCGCCTGCTGGTCGATCTGCTCCTGGCCAATGACGAAGAAGCCCTGTCCGGCAAGGGCATCATCCGTCGCGTCTATGACCCCGCCTGCGGCACCGGCGGCATGCTGTCGGTGGCGGAAGAATCCATGAAGGCGATGAACCCCGCCCTCAATGTCGATCTCTTCGGGCAGGAGCTGAACGGGGAATCCTTCGCGATCTGCAAATCGGACATGCTCGTGAAAGGCCACGATGCCTCGCGCATCGCCTTCGGCAACACCCTGACCCAGGACGCCCATCGGGGCGAGACCTTCCACTACATGCTCTCCAACCCGCCCTATGGGGTCGATTGGAAGAAATACGCTTCCACCATCAAGGAAGAGGCCGAAGATCGCGGTTTTGATGGCCGTTTCGGCGCGGGTCTTCCCCGCATTTCCGACGGGCAGCTGCTCTTCGTCCAGCACATGATCTCCAAGATGCGCGATGACGAAAAGGGCTCGCGCATGGGCATCGTCATGAACGGCTCGCCGCTCTTCACCGGGGGTGCCGCCTCGGGCGAAAGCGAGATCCGCCGCTGGATGCTGGAAAGCGACCTGATCGAGGCGATCATCGCCCTGCCGACCGACATCTTCTACAATACCGGCATCCAGACCTATATCTGGCTTCTGTCGAACCGGAAACCCGAGGCGCGGCGCGGCAAGGTGCAACTGATCGATGCCTCCGGCGAACGTTTCTGGCAATCCATGCGCAAATCGCTGGGCTCCAAGCGCCGCGCGATCAGCGATGATGCCCGCGCGGAGGCCGTGCGCATCTATGGCGACTTCCTGAACGGCGATGCGGGCTTTGGCGACGTGTCGAAGATCTTCGACACTACCGACTTCGGCTATCGTGAAATCCGGGTGGAGCGCCCGCTGCGCCTGCGGTTCGAGATCACGACGGATCGCATCGACGCCCTGCGCGGCGACGAAAAGGCCGTAGCGGCGCTGGAGAAGGCCGGCAAGAAGTCGTCCGGGTTTATGGATGCCCTCTACGCCACGCTTGTGGCCCGCGTGGGCGAGGTCTGGATGGATCGCGACCTATTCACCGGCGACCTAACCGCAGACATGAAGGACCGCGACATCAAGCTGCCCGCCGCCGCGCTGAAGGTGCTGATCGCCCAGTTCGGCGAGACGCATGATGATGCCGAGATCTGCACCGACAAGGATGGCAACCCCGAGCCGGCCCCCAAGCTGCGCGACCATGAACTGGTGCCGCTGAAGGAAGACTGGCGGGAATACTTCGCCCGTGAGGTCGAACCCTTTGTGCCCGATGCCTGGGTGGATCTGACCCACAAGGATGACAAGGACGGCCAGACCGGCCGTGTGGGCTACGAGATCAACTTCAACCGCTACTTCTACCAGTATGTCCCGCCGCGGCCGCTGGCGGAGATCGATGGCGAGTTGAAGATGCTGGAGGCGGAGATCGCCGGGCTGCTGAAAGAGGTGGTGGCATGAGCCAGTCACAACAGGCAAAGGACTTTGTTCGAGCACGCCTGATTGCCGAGAATGAATTGCCGCAAATTCCAGATGGCTGGGGCGTCGAGCGCCTTCGCTTCTTGCTGACCGAAAGCAAGGAGCGAAATGGTGCCGAGCCTGTGGGGCAGATGCTTTCGGTTTCCGAGTATCGCGGTGTTGTGCCGAAAGATTACGAGTATGACGAACATCGGCGCACTGACGCAGAGCTTGAGAATTACCGCGTCGTTCGCCCTGGCCAACTCGCCGTAAATTCTATGTGGCTCAACCACCTCGGGCTCGGCGTATCGGAACACTTGGGGCATGTGAGCCCTGCTTATGGTGTGTACGACGTATCACCTCGTTTGGACACGCGTTTCCTGCATCACCTTGTCCGGTCGAACTTCTACCTGAAGATCTACTTGCGATACCTCTATGGCATCAGGCCGAACTCCTTCCAAATTAAGAGTTATGACTGGGCATCCATTCCGATCATCGTCCCCGACCTCCCCGCCCAAAAACGGATCGCCGCCTTCCTCGACCGCGAGACCGCGCGGATTGATGAGCTGATCGCGAAGAAGGAGCGCTTGGTGGAGGTGCTGAAGGAGAACCTTCTTTCGGAGTTGGAACGTCTTGTGACGCCGGAGACGCATATCCACGAAGAGATGATCCCCTTCCGCTGGGTTTGTCGCATTACCGAAGGCCAAGTCGACCCGACCCATCCTGATTGGGCGGACAAGCCCTTGATTGCGCCGAACCATATCGAGTCGAAAACCGGGCGCCTGCTCGGTACGGAGAGCGCCGCAGACCAGGGTGCGATCAGCGGAAAATATGCGTTCCCTGCGGGCACGGTCCTTTACAGCAAGATCCGTCCCAATCTGGCAAAGGCGTGCGTTTCTCCGGTGGAAGGCATGTGCAGCGCCGACATGTATCCGGTTTTGCCGGATCGTCGCCTGCGCCCGCAGTTCCTGCTGATGCAACTGTTGTCGGCCAAGTTCACCGATTGGGCGACGCTGGAATCCATGCGTGTCGCGATGCCCAAGATCAATCGTGAAACCCTCGGTTCCTATCGCCTGTGGGCTCCCTCACTTGAGGTGCAGGACGAAGCTGCCGTGAAGTTCTTTGCCGAGCAGAACCGCAACGAGGCGCTGACCGACAAAGTGCGCACATCCATCGACCGCCTCCGCGAATACCGCGCCGCCCTGATCACCGCCGCCGTCACCGGCCAGATCGATGTCGACAGCTATGGCAAGACGGGCACCCCCTCGGCCACGCTCGACCAGATCGAAGAGGAGATGCAGGCATGAGCGAAACGATCACAGACCTGAAGGGCGCGGTGCGCGCCTTTCTTCGCGCCCATGGTCAGCCCGTCCCGGCCAAGACCGCGACCAGCAAGAAGGAACATCTCGAGGTCTGGCATGTAGGGCCGCGCCGCCGCGCCCTCGGCCTGGAGTTCGATCACGACGGACTGGTGAACTTTTGGGTCACCAGCCTGAACATCCCCAAGGATCTGCCGCCCTCGGTCGAGGCCGTGCGGAAGACGCCGAAGGGCAAGGGTTGGACGGATGCCAACGGCGATGGCGCCAACAGCAACCTCAGCAGTTACGACGACTTCCGCACCCGCCCCATTGCCCGCCTCGGCGTGACCCGTTCCGAGGATGCGAGAATGATCCTCGATCATTTGAACCGCTGAATTTCCACCAACGATTTCGAGTACCCGATGACCACAGCAGCCATTTCCCGAGAAAAGCTCCACACCGAAGAAGCCGTGGAACTCCACCTCGTCGATCAGCTCGTCACCCGTCAGGGTTGGCGGGAGCGCCCTTACACGGCCTATGACCGCAAGCTCGCGCTCGACCCCGAGATGGTCGAGGAATTCGTGCGCACCACCCAGCCCGATGCATGGAAGAAGCTCTGCGACCAGTATCCGGGCAAGGAGCGCGACACGCTGATGCGGCAGGTCGAGGCGACGTTGAAAGATGTCGGCACGCTGGAAGTTCTGCGCAACGGCATCAAGATCGTCCCCGGCATCAAGATCGCGCTGTGCTTCTTCCGTCCCGCGTCCGGCCTGAATGCCGCGGCTATGCGGGACTACGAAGGCAATATCCTGACTGCCATGCGCCAGGTGCGCTACTCGTTGAAGAACGAAAATGCCATCGATGTGGTGCTGTTCGTCAACGGCATTCCGGTGGCCACGCTGGAGCTGAAGAACACGCTGACCGGTTCGACCTATCAGACCGCCGAAAAGCAGTACCGCAAGGACCGCGCGCCGAATGGTGAACCCCTCCTGACCTTCAAGCGGGGTGCCCTGGTGCATTTCGCGCTGGATCAGGACAACGTGTCCATGACGACGCAGCTCAACAACGGGCGCACCCGCTTCCTGCCGTTCAACCGCGGTCGGGACGGTGGCGCGGGCAATCCAGACGTCGATGAAGAGTTCCGCATCGCCTATCTCTATCGCGACATCGACTGGCGCAAGGCGGTCTTCTCGCGCGAGATCCTGCTGGGCGTCCTGCACAAGTTCGTCCTTGTCGATGAGGTTGAACAGGATGATGGATCAGTCAAACGTACGACCATCTGGCCGCGTTTCCAGCAGCTGGATGCTGTGCAGAAGCTGATCCGCGATGCCCAGGCACACGGCGCCGGGCGCAATTACCTGTTCCAGCACTCCGCGGGATCGGGCAAGTCGAACACCATCGCCTGGGCGGCGCACCACCTCGCGACGCTGCATGATGATCAGGATGAAGCGATCTTCGACACGATCATCGTGGTCACCGACCGTGTCGTGTTGGATCGGCAGTTGCAGCAGACGATCAAATCCTTCTCGCAGACGCCGGGCTATGTGGTTCCGATCGATGGTACCTCGCGCCAACTGAAGCGTGCCCTCGAGCAAGGTGCGAAAATCATCATCTCGACGATCCACAAGTTCTCTACCGACCAGCTGTCCGTTCTGAAGAACGAGGCCGGCAAGAAGTTCGCCATCATCATCGACGAGGCGCACAGCTCGCAGTCGGGCAAGCATGCCGACAGCATGGCTCGCGTTCTGGCAGATGGTGAACTCTCCGAAGAAGAGAAGGAGCTCGACGAGACCGAACAGGCCCTTCTGGAGCTTCAGCGCCTGCGTGGGCCTCAGGCCAACTTGTCCTATCTCGCCTTCACCGCGACTCCGAAGAACGTGACACTTGAGCGTTTTGGCCAGCCATCGGCTGACGGCCCGCTGCCCTTCCATCTTTACTCGATGCGGCAGGCGGTCGAGGAAGGCTTCATCATCGACGTGCTGCGCAACTACCAGACCTACAAATCTTACGCGAAACTCGAGAAGGCGATCGAAGATGATCCTCAGCTCCTCGAGCGCAAGTCCGCACGCAAGGTCGCGCGCTTCATCGAGTTCCATGAGACTGCCATGGCCCAGAAGGCCGAAGTTATTGTCGAGCATTTCCGGCGCCATGCCCTTCCCGAGCTGAACGGCAATGCCAAGGCAATGGTCGTGACCTCCAGCCGAGAGCACGCCGTTCGCACTCATTTCGCCATCGCGAAGTACATCCGCGACAACGGCTATACCGACGTCCGGGCACTGGTCGCATTTTCGGGCGAGATCGACGTGGATGGCGATGCTTTCACCGAGCCTGGCATCAACGGTTTCGGCGAGAAGGAGCTGCCTCGCCAATTTGACACCGGCAACTACAACGTGCTGGTTGTGGCCGAGAAATACCAGACCGGCTTCGACCAGCCGAAGCTGGTGGCGATGTATATCGATCGTCGCCTGAGCGGACTACAGGCGGTCCAGACCTTGGCGCGTCTCAACCGCATCTACCCGAGCAAGGAACGCACCTACATTCTCGACTTCCGCAACACGGTCGAGGAGATCCAGACAGCCTTCAAGCCCTACTACAACGTCACCATGCTCGAAGACGTATCCGACCCGAACCAGATCTATACGCTGGAGGCTCGCCTGAAGACCTTCGGTGTGCTCGATGCTGCGGAGATCGATCGGTTTGTCGACCGCTTCCTCAAGGCCAGCAAGCGCACTGACGAACGGCCGGTCCTCGAAGGTATCGTTCGGCAGGCGGTGACGCGGTTCAACGAGAACCTGAACGAGAATGACCAGGAAGAATTCCGGCAGGTCCTGTCGTCGTTCCTGCGCTTCTATTCGTTCATCGCGCAGGTGATTGACCTGGGTGACACGGATCTCGAGAAGCTGCACATCTACGGCACATGGTTGAAGCGCATCCTGCCCAGCCGTCAGGCGCCGCAGGGCGAAGACGTGACCGACGACATGCTCGACCTCAAGGCCTACGCCATCAAGGAAGAAGGCGAAGTCACCGATGCGCGTCTCGGCAAGGACGACAGCAAGGCGCTTAGCCCGATCGACCGGTTCGGGGCAAATCCCTACACAGAAGAGGAATCCAAGACCCTCAGCGAGATCATTTCCTCGTTCAACTCTCGGCATGGCACCGTATTTTCCGAAGAGGATTACCTCCGGTTTGAAGCGGTGAACGCTGACATTTTGGAGGATGACACATGGGTGGAGATGCTGGCCCGCAATGATCCGCGTGACGTCCGGCCCCGTTTCGATGCGGAGTTCATGCGCCGGGCGATCCAGGCCTTCCAGCGCGACAACGCCATGCGAAACGCATTCATGCAGGACCAAGAGGCGCGGAACATGCTGATGGGGCTGATGTTCCAGCGGGCGGTTCGAGGGGCTGGGCGGGCGGCCTGATCGGGGTGACAATTGTGTTTTACATAGAGTGGATCACATGGCCCTGAAACCCTGGCTGACACGTCGCATTCCAGCCATGGCCAAATCAACGGCCGCCAAACTCAGGGGCGATGACGCCTCTGGGGTTGTGGTCGATGGGCTACCTCCGATGTCGGAGGATGATTTGCTGAAATTTGCTCATCCCCCGACGCCAGTGGCGCCGCCAGATCTGCATCCGGATTTACTGCCGCCGATTCCGGATGCTGAAGGTGCTATTGCCGCACCAGAGGCCAGACAGGAACTGGAACCCGACTTCCAGCCCCCGGATGTTAGTGATGGCACCCTCGAAGATCTGGGCCCTATGCTAGATTCGGGTCTCGAGGGGTGCGATGAACCGTACGCACCTGAATCAACCGAAATGCCCGGCTTTGCGCTGGACTTCCCGCCCCCGCCGCCGCCAGAGACGGGCCTTCTACTGCATAACGAACTCCACGGCGAGCTCCCGCCTGCACCGTTGATGCCGCCCAGTATCGACCGGCCGCTCACCGGCGAAAACAAAGACAGCCGAAAATCAACGCGCATCCATGTAGCGCCCAAGTTGCTCGATCCGGAAGAGCGCGGGGCTTACATGCGAGCCGTGAATCTCTTCCATAAACTCCAGCGGGTCGGGAATGAGGGTCGCCAGGGTGCGATTCATCGATTGTTCGATATCGTCGTGGCCTTTCCGCATGGCGCGTCTGTAGTCTCGATCGGCAACCTCCTGGACGCAGGCTGTGGGTTGCATGAGGTAGAGGATGCAGCGGCCTTGAAAGAGCACTGGCGGTCGGACAGCGCGCTCTGGTTGCGCCGTTACCTTGGAAGCATGGAGCTACATAGTGACAGTCGGCATCAGACCCATCTGTCCTGGGTAACCGCCCACATGCTATCCGCAGCGATGGGACGCGATCGCGCACTCGATGCCATGCAAGGAATTTTGTTGCAGGAATGGCTCACGATGGATCGCTCCGCATATTCTGGATCGACCTTTGAGTTCTGCTTCTACCACCATTTCTTGTTGAAGCGCTCCCAAGAGATCAGTGCCGGAAGTATGGATCCAATCCTTCAGATCTATGAAAACTCAACCGAGGATGATCCAAAATTGCCGCTCTACATCGAAGTGCGAAACACCTCGCCGAACTTTACCGGTCGCGCACGGGAGAGGGTCTTCCTGCCAGGCATCCACAACATGGATTACATGTCTTCGACCTTTAGTCAGCAAACCAACAAAGAAAAGAAAACAATGCACGAGGCAAAAGGGGAAAGCGATGCTTGATAATGGTAAAATCACGATGAACGTTATGCCCGTCACAAACTGCCTTGTCGCGCATGAAGCTGCGAGCGGCAATGTGATTGAGCTCGTTCCTTCTGCAGCTCCGACCCATGCACGCGTTCGTTTTCGGGATGGCATCAAATCTGTTCCGCTGAACGAACTTCGATCTGGCTTTTTCGCTGGCTTGGAAGTCGAGCATCTCCCCCAAATGCGAAAAGGCTTCGGTGCAGGAAGGATCGAAGCAACGCGAACCTTGGCGGGCTTTGACCAATGCCTGGTGCTGTTCTTCGATGACGGTGCCTCAAGATGGGTGCCTTTCCAAACTCTCGCCTACTGTGCTGACGTTACGTACCGGATGATGGGAGGGCTCGTCGGACACCACACCGATGATCATGCCGAAAGATTTCGCATCAGGACATTGGGATTGGCGCTCTCTGCTTGGGCGGACTCGACGGGAGCGTTCAGCCGTCTCGACATCGACCCTCTCCCTCACCAAATCCATGTCGCGCGACGTGTTGTCGAAGAGAGCGTGCCCGGATGGATGATCGCCGACGACGTTGGCCTCGGGAAAACGATCGAGATGGGGTTGATCATCCATGCCTTGCGGCGACAAGGCCGCGCACGCCGTGTTCTGATTATTTGCCCTTCATCTCTCGTTACGCAGTGGAAGGAGGAGATGCGAACTCGCTTCGGGCAAAGCTTCGTGATTTACGGCCGCGACTTTTCCCCCGAGTATCCTGAGGAAATTGCGATCCATGATGGCGTCATCATCTCCATGGACCTGGCCAAACGTGATCCACACGTTTCACTTCTGGTGAACTGTGGCGGATGGGACCTGATCGCAGTTGATGAAGCACATCGCCTCGGCGTCAGTGAGCGTGGGGAACGGACCGAACGCTACGCGATGGCGGAAATGCTGCGAGCTGTAACACCTCTCATGGTTTTGCTGTCCGCGACACCGCACCAAGGCAAATCGCGTCGGTTTGGTGCTCTGTTGGAGTTGGCCCGGCCTGACCTGGAACTCGAGATTGCTCAGCTGGAAGCGATGCCCGAAGTCGTAGGTGACATTGTCATCAGGAATCCGAAGAACCGTGTAACGGATGCATCCGGAACATTGTTGTTCAATGGACACGACACACGTCGAGTGGCAGCTGAGCCAAGCCCTGAAGCCGTTGCCTTTGATCGAGCACTCCAACGATACATCCAGCATGGGTATGGTGCCGCGGCTCGGGCCTCTGGCGCCCGCGGTCGAGCAATCGGCTTTGTCATGACCACCTATCGCAAGCTGGCTTCTTCAAGTCTTGCGGCAATTGACCGGGCCTTGCGGTTACGGAAAGATCGTATTGCCCTGGAAGGGCTTGGATTGACTGCTGCAACAAGAGCAGAACAACTCGAGTTGGGGCTGATCCAAGAAGAGGACCTCGGCACTTCCGGAGATCTCTTCGATGGTCCCGAGTTTTTTGCGCACGAAGAAGAAGAAATCGAGAACCTCATTCAGCTTGCCGCCGAAGCCCGTCAGACTGACGAGAAGGGCAAGTTGTTCTTGGAACAAATTCTCGGTCCACTCGGGGCGGAAGGCCAATCTCTATTGGTATTTACGGAGTATCGGGCCACACAACAATGGTTGGCTGAACTTATTGCTCGACATCAGCCGGGAGTAAGCGTCGCCCAGATCAACGGCTCAATGAAAATTGACGATCGGACCCGAGAGGTTGAACGCTTCAACGAGGGTGAAGCCCAAGTCATGATCTCCACCGAAGCCGGCGGCGAAGGTTTGAACCTGCAGCGCAATTGTCATGTGATGGTCAACTACGACCTTCCTTGGAACCCCTCAAGGATTGTTCAGCGTATCGGTCGCCTCTATCGCTACGGGCAGACGAAACGGGTTCAGGTAATCAACCTGAGTGTAAACGATAACTTTGACGCCCATGCCATTGGTGTGTTGGTGGATCGGGTGGAGACGATCGCTCGCGAATTGGCGACGGTTCAGAAGGATTCCGCTGAAAGCATGGCCTCGGACATTTTGGGGTCTCTCCTTCAGCAGATCGACATGGAGGAAATCCTGACCCGTGCGGAAGACATCAACATTGCTCGGACAGAAGAGGAAATCGAAGCAGCTCTCGAAATCGCGAAATCTGCTCGATTGGCTGAAGAGGAGATCCTGAGCTTTGCCGATGCTGCAGGATCGACGATGAAATCAGAGCTGGATCATCGGCATCTGACCGCCTTCGTGGCAGGAGCTGCTGAGCGCCTTGGCTTGCGGCTGCGCCGGTGGGATCTGGAGAAAGGTCGCGTTGAAGTTACCCTGCCGGAGGACCTGATCAATAAATTCCCGCAATACGGGCGAGCAGAACATCTCACTTTTGTCGCGCCACGAGCTGGTACTCAAATTCCAAAGCACGCCTTCCCACTGGACTTGGAAACCCCTCTGGTCAGCTATCTGCTGAGACACGTCTCGGAGCGCATGTTTGACGGGTTGTATGCGTGTGCCAACACTGAAACCGGCGAAGGTATTGCGACACTACGCACTCGAACCCAAGATGCCGAAAGTCGACCAATGGCAGAAAAGATCTCTCTTTGTGCTATGGCTGCGAATGGGGAATGGGCCGAAATGGATCCGGAAGATGTTTCGGAGTTTCTACTCTCTCCCGTGCAGTCGGGTCGCACGAGACCAATCGCCAAGGCTGGGGTAGATAACCTGAAAGCTGCTGCGGAAAAAAACCTCGCAGCAGACATCAATCGACGCGGCAGCCCCTTGTTCTACCGCGTCGAAGCAGCATTGGCGATTTGATCCGGCGGTCACTGCAATCGCGGCCGCCCCTCCAAGGACTCCGCACGCTCCAGCATCCGCACCACGTCGCGCAGGCTGATCCGGCGCCCCGTCATCCGGGGCGCCATCACAAGCGCCTCGCAGACAGCCTCCAGCGCTTCCTGCGACAGTTTCATCTCCAGCCCGCGCCGCACGGCGAAGTCGTGCAGCTGCGCCGGGGTGATGTCCTGAACCTCGACGATCTGACAGCGCGACAGAAAAGGTTCTGGCACGGTGTCGAGATGGTTGGCAGTGAAGAGCCAGGAGAAGTGGCTCATGTCGAACGTCACGCGGAAATAGGGGCAATTCCAGGCGCGGGCCGAGCCAGGCTCCATCAGCCCAAGCATTGCCTCGGTTAACGAAAACACCCGCCCGCTCGTGGATTTCTCGACGCCGGCCTTGCAGATCTCGTCCACCACGAAGATCGGATTGGCAATGCGGTGATCGAGCAGCAGGTTCACCGGCCGCCCTGGCGTTGAGCTTCCCCAGCCACGTTCCACGCCCGCAATGTCGAACCCTGCACCGCCCGCGCCCGCATCGCTCTGCCCCTTGGGCAGCTTGAGACGATTGGCCAGGGACCGCGTCCATGCGCTCTTCCCGATCCCTGGCGGACCATTGAGCAGAATGGGTTGTATCTTGATCGGCGTGCCGCGGCGTGCGGCGCGGCGCAGGTCATGCCAGGCGGTTTCCGTCGCCCGTCCCATCCATGGCATCTCCGCATGCAGCGCCGCGGCGATCTCGTCCGCCCAATGCTCGGACGGCGCCATGATGGCCCGCATGCACGCCTCTTTCGGGCTGAGCCGCTTGCGGTCGTCATCCTTCAAATGCGCCGTCCCGCTTGCACGGTTGCGCTTGGCCACGAGGCAGCGCACGCGATCCGCGATTGCCGCTTCGTCCTTGTAGGTCAGCTCGCTGCCGGGAACTGCCGCGTCGCTGAACTCGGCTTCGATGTCATCCAGTTCGGAAGACAACTCGTCATCGCCAACAAGCTCTCGCGTGACTTTTCGCGCTCGAAATTCCTGGAGAAAACTGCGCAGGCGCTTTTTCATCGCAACGTGATCGGTGCTGAACTCTCGCACCTGGATAATCTGGATCTTGGTCATGGTGGTCTTCCGTCGTGGGCCATGGGGAATGACCCCCGCAAAGCGGGGCAAGGGGCGGATCAGGCGCCCCGTATGAGGCCGATGGGAAGATGCTGTGTCATGCCGGACAAGAAGGGGTCAGGCAGCCCAAAGGTCAAGCCCGGCCACCTGCCATGCAAAACGCCGCCCCGGTCGGAGCGGCGTTTTTCGCGATCACGAGAAATCAATGACTTAGCCGGAGGTGGCAGAGCATGACCCGTCAAGTGGCAGCCAAAATGCCCCGAATGGCAAAATTACCCTGGTGATTTCACGGGCCGTTTTCCAGAACTCTGTAATGCGGATCAGGCGTTAAAGAGAAAGTGCATGACGTCGCCGTCCTTGACGACATAGCCCTTACCCTCGGCACGCATCTTGCCCGCGTCTTTGGCGCCGGTCTCGCCACCGTTGGCGACGAAGTCGTCAAAGGCAATGGTTTCGGCACGGATAAAGCCGCGTTCGAAATCGCCGTGAATGACGCCTGCGGCCTGCGGGGCATAGCAACCGGTCGGGATGGTCCATGCGCGGGCCTCTTTCGGACCGACGGTGAAATAAGTCTGCAGATCCAGCAGGGTATAGCCCGCACGGATCAGACGATCCAAACCGGCCTCTTCCAGACCCAGTTCGCCAAGGAACATCTCGGCCTCTTCGCCGTCAAGCTGGCTGATCTCTTCTTCGATCTTGGCGGAAATCACCACGGCGGCGGCACCCTGTTCGGCGGCCATTTTGGCGACCGCGGCGGAATGTTCGTTGCCCTCGGCGGCCTCATCTTCGGCGACGTTACAGACGTAAAGGATGGGTTTCGACGTCAGCAGCTGCAGCATCTCCCACGCCTTTTGGTCGTCCTCGGACACCTCAACCACGCGGGCGGGTTTGCCGTCTTCAAGCGTCGCCAGGGCCTGTTTCAACAGGCGCTCTTGCTGCACCGCCTCTTTGTCGCCGCCGCGCACCTTGCGCACGATGTTCTGCAGACGCTTTTCGATGCTTTCCATATCGGCCAGCATCAATTCGGTCTCAATCGTTTCGGCGTCGGCCACCGGATCGACGCGCCCCTCGACGTGGGTCACATCGCCATCCTCAAAACAGCGCAGCACATGGGCAATCGCGTCGCATTCGCGGATGTTGGCCAGAAACTGGTTGCCCAGACCTTCGCCCTTGGACGCGCCTTTGACCAGACCGGCGATGTCCACAAAGGTCATGCGCGCGGGGATGATCTGTTTCGAACCGGCGATTTCGGCCAGTTGATAGAGACGCGGATCGGGCACGGCCACGTCACCAACGTTCGGCTCAATCGTGCAGAACGGAAAGTTCGCCGCCTGAGCAGCCGCGGTTTTGGTCAGCGCGTTAAACAGCGTCGATTTTCCAACGTTGGGCAGACCAACGATACCTGTCTTGAACCCCATGAGGAGACCCTTTTTCCTGTGCTTGGCGCTTGATAGGCGGGGGCGGGCCGCTGTGCAAGGTGCTTGCGCGGGGGACGCGACCAACAAACGCACGCGAAACGGCCCTGATCCGCGCAGAAACCGTTGCAAACCGCCGCTGTTTGCGCGAAACCCGCTTGGACCAACCGCAGAGGACGCCATGACACGCATCGACGCCAAATTCGCCGAACTCAAAGCCGCAGGCAAAAAAGCCTTTGTGTCCTATGTGATGGCGGGCGATCCGGATTTCGACACCTCGCTGGAAATCGTCAAGGGTCTGCCGGCCGCAGGTGTGGACGTGATCGAACTGGGCCTGCCGTTTACCGATCCGATGGCCGACGGCCCGACCATTCAGCTGGCCGGTCAGCGCGCGCTGGACGGGGGCATGACGCTGGAACGCACGCTCGAGATCGCGCGCCGGTTCCGCGAAACCGATGACACCACGCCGATCGTTCTGATGGGCTATTACAACCCGATCTATAACCGTGGCGTGGACCAGTTCCTGATCGACGCCAAAGAGGCCGGTATCGACGGTCTGATCGTGGTCGACCTGCCCCCCGAAGAGGACGACGAGCTGTGCATTCCCGCGTCCAAGGCGGGCATGAACTTTATCCGTCTGGCGACGCCGACGACGGACGACAAACGCTTGCCCAAGGTTTTGGAAAACACCTCGGGCTTTGTCTATTACGTCTCGATCACCGGCATCACCGGCGCGGCGGCGGCCAAACCGTCGGACGTCGCCCCCGAAGTGGCCCGCATCAAGGCCAGCACGGACCTGCCGATCATCGTTGGCTTTGGCATCCGCACTCCCGACGCGGCGCGTGACATCGCGGCGGTCGCGGATGGGACCGTGGTGGGCTCGGCCATCGTCAAGTTGATTGAGGAAAAACAACCGGTTGCGGATATTCTGGCCTATGTGAAATCGCTGGCTGACGGCGCGCACAGCGCCTGATCCCCCACCGGTTACCAGACATTCTAATGGGTCGGATGCCAGCGCATCCGGCCCTTTTTCTTTGGCCATTTCGCGGACTTTGGCCGGTCAACCTGACCAATTTGCAGGTTTTGATTGCGAAGAATGAACTTCATTGGTAACAAATCCTCACCAATACGCCGAGGAACGACAACATGCCCGTCATCACCTGTATCGAAGACCTGCGCCGCATCTATGAACGCCGCGTGCCCAAGATGTTCTACGATTATGCCGAGACCGGCAGTTGGACCGAACAGACCTTTCGCGAGAACACCACCGATTTCGCGGACATCAAGCTGCGCCAGCGCGTGGCCGTCGATATGGAAGGCCGAAGCACCGCAACCCAGATGATCGGACAGGATGTTGCGATGCCGGTCGCCCTTGCCCCCGTTGGCTTGACCGGCATGCAATGCGCCGATGGCGAGATCAAAGCCGCCCGCGCCGCCGGTAAATTCGGTGTGCCCTACACCCTGTCCACGATGTCGATCTGTTCGATCGAAGACGTGGCGGAAAACACCGAAAAACCCTTCTGGTTTCAGCTCTATGTCATGCGGGATGAGGATTACATCGCCCGCCTGATCCAACGCGCCAAAGACGCCAAATGCTCGGCCATGGTTCTGACGCTGGATCTGCAGATCCTTGGCCAACGCCATAAGGACCTGAAAAACGGTCTGTCCACGCCGCCCAAACCCACCCTGCGCAACATGATCAACCTGTCTACCAAATGGCAGTGGGGCATGGGCATGCTGGGCACCAAGCGACGTCAGTTCGGCAATATCGTCGGTCATGCCAAGGATGTGGCGGACATGTCGTCACTGATGGATTGGACCGCGAAACAGTTCGACCCGCGTCTGGATTGGGAAAAGGTCAAGGAATACAAGCGTCAATGGGGCGGCAAGCTGATCCTCAAGGGGATTTTGGACGCCGAGGACGCGCGCATGGCGCTAAGTGTCGGCGCGGATGCGATTGTGGTCTCGAACCACGGCGGGCGACAGTTGGACGGCGCATTGTCCGCGATCCGCGCCTTGCCCGAGATCATGGATGCGGTCGGCGACAAGATCGAGGTGCATCTGGACAGCGGCATCCGCAGCGGTCAGGACGTCCTCAAGGCGCTAGCGATGGGCGCCACCGGCACCTTCATCGGGCGCGCTTATATCTATGGCCTTGGCGCGATGGGCGAACAGGGCGTGACCCGCGCGCTTGAGGTGATTCACAAGGAACTGGACACCTCGATGGCGCTGTGCGGACGCAAGTCGGTGCGCGATCTGGACCGCGATATCCTGCTGATCCCCAAAGGGTTCAGCGGCGAGTGGGAATAAAACCACCCGCAAACCCCGATTTCATGGCCCCAAACCCTGTAAAACAGGTGTTTTGGGGCTTTTCTTTTGGGGGAAAGTGACCTATACGCGCGGCTTCAATCGGGCATACACCCTTGGAGGATGCCCCTAACATATGGAGAATTAACATGGCTGGTCAGATTCCTGATCTTATTGCCACGGAACGCGCGGGGACAGGCAAGGGGGCCGCTCGCCAAGCACGCCGTGAGAACCTGGTACCTGGTGTCGTTTATGGTGGTGGCGCAGACCCCATCGCGATCAACATCAAGTTCAACGAACTGCTGAAGCGCCTGAAAGCTGGCCGCTTCCTGTCGACCCTGTTCAACCTGCAGGTTGAAGGCCACGAAGACGTGCGTGTGATCTGCCGCGGCGTTCAGCGTGACGTTGTCAAAGACCTTCCGATCCACGTGGACCTGATGCGTCTGCGCCGCACCTCGCGCGTCAACCTGTTCATCCCCGTTGAGTTCATCAACGACGAAGCGGCACCGGGCATCAAGCGTGGCGGCGTTCTGACCGTTGTCCGTCCCGAGGTTGAGCTGGAAGTGACCGCCGGCGACATCCCCGAGAAGATCACCGTTGATCTGGCTGGCCTGAACATCGGCGACATCGTCCACATCTCGGACGTGACCCTGCCCGAAGGCGCCAAGCCGACCATCCGCGACCGTGACTTCGTCATCGCGAACATCTCGGCCCCGTCGGGTCTGCGTTCGGCTGACGCGGAAGAAGAAGGCGAAGAAGAAGCAGCCGAATAATCGGTGCTTTTTCAGCTTACGAATTGAAAAACGCAGGGTGTCAAAACCCTGCGTTTTTTGTTGTCTCGCGATGTGACGGGGTGGCCTATTCGGCCTCGTCCATCGGGGCGGCGTTCAACAGGGCATAGTTTTCCGGCCCCACACGCTCCATCAGCGCCAGTTGCGTCTCTAGGAAATCAACGTGGCCCTCTTCGTCCGTGATCAGATCCTCAAACAGGTTTTTGGACACGGTATCACCCACGCTCTCGCAATAATCGCGGGCCTCACGATAGAGGGTCAGCGCGTCATGCTCACCCGCCAGATCGCATTCCAGGGTCTCTTTGGGGCCTTCGCCGATTCGCAGAGGGTCCAGCTTTTGCAGGTTTGGATGCCCCTCAAGGAACAGAATCCGCGCGATCAATTTGTCGGCGTGGTTCATTTCCTCAATGGATTCTTCGCGGGACTTCTTGGCCATTTTCGCAAGGCCCCAGTCCTCTTGCATACGGTAATGCAACCAGTACTGGGACACGGCGGTCAGTTCGCTGCGCAGTGCGGCGTTCAGAAATTCGATAACTTTTGGATCACCCTGCATTGATTTTTCCTTTGCTTGCCGTGGCTTGCCGAAGTCCCCTCAGTTCGACCGGTACTTCTAGGTTAGTGTTTTTGCGCATGGTGGAAAGGAAAAGTGACATACACGACCCGCAATCGGGCGACTTCCCCAAGGCCCGATAGACCTTTCGCGGGGTGATAATCGCCTTGGCATCCGCCTCGCGCATCCAGTTGATCGCCCCGTGGATGTCGCGGTCGGTGATGTGTTGGCAATGACAGACGATCACGTGCGGTCCTTTCGGTTTGGCTGGCAATTCCTGATCATTTCGCTAAGGAATGGCAAGCCTGTGTGTTTTTGTCAACTTTTCTATCGCGCAAATCCCTTTCGCCCTGACGCGGGATCGCCTATGCACAAAGAGGAAAAGGAGCCGCCACATGCGATTGTTCGTCGGATTGGGAAACCCCGGTGCGAAATACGCCCAGAACCGCCACAACATCGGCTTTATGGCCGTGGATCAGATTGCGTCGGACCACGGGTTCGCGCCGTGGCGGGCCAAGTTTCAGGCGCAGGTATCCGAGGGCCGTTTGGGCAGTGAAAAGGTTGTCCTACTGAAACCCGAAACCTTCATGAACCTGTCCGGTCAATCCGTAGGCGAGGCGATGCGGTTTTACAAACTGACGCCCGACGATGTGGTAGTTTTCCATGACGAACTGGACATCGCGCCCGGCAAATGCCGCGTGAAAACCGGTGGCGGGCATGCGGGGCACAACGGGTTGCGCTCGATCCATGCGCATATCGGCGCGGACTATCACCGCGTCCGTCTGGGCATTGGCCATCCGGGGCACAAGGACCGCGTGGCGGGCTATGTTCTGGGGGATTTCGCCAAGGCCGATCAGGACTGGCTGGACGATCTTTTGCGTGGGATTGGTGACGGGGCCCCTGCCCTTGCCGACGGCGATACGGGCAAGTTCACCAATGCCGTGGCCCTGCGCGTTGCGCCGCCGCGCTCATCCACGGGTACCGCTGGCCCCAAAGGCGCACCCAAGGGTGAGGCCGCCAAGCCAAAACCCGCACCGGCCGCCGCGCCTGAACCCGAGGACACCCGCAGCCCTCTGGAAAAACTGGTCGACAAATTCCGCAGCTAGAAAGGTCCCCCATGGAAAAGGATGAGGCAATCAACGTGTTGGACGGGCCTTTGGCGCTGTGCTCATCCGATCCGGTCACGGGGTTCTTTCGCGACGGACATTGCAACCCCTGCGCCGCCGACACGGGCAGCCACACGGTCTGTGCCGTGATGACGGCGGAATTTCTGGCCTATTCGAAATACGTCGGCAATGACCTCAGCACGCCGCAACCGGCCTTTGGCTTTGCGGGCCTGAAACCCGGGGATCAATGGTGTCTGTGCGCCGCACGGTTCCTACAGGCCCATGATGAGGGTTGCGCCCCGCGCGTCCATCTAGAGGCGACGCATAAACGTGCGTTGGATATCGTGCCGCTCTCTATCCTGCGCCAGCACGCGCTTTAATCGGCGGCAAGGGCCACGGGCGGCTCGGCCTCAGGCAACTGATCAGGGGCCGGTGCGTCGATCAGATCCTCGATGAACAGGCCCAGCAACTGCGCCCGCCCGTTCACCCCCGCCTTGCGATAGATGGCGTTGGTCTGGGCCTTGACCGTGCCTTCGGATGTGTTGCGAAAGCCCGCGATTTCCTGTGTCGAAAACCCCTTGATCGAGAACATCGCGACGTCTTTTTCCGCAGGCGTCAGGCCCCATTCATCGAACCGCTGATGCAAGAGATCCATGAACGCGCTGGACACGGCCTGTAGCTTTTCACGCGCCACGGCGGTTTCGCGCAAACTGCGCCGTAGGGCGATTGCGCCCAGAACAACGCCAAGGATCAGGCCCAGAGACGCGCCGATTTCCAGCAGTTCGCGCACCTCCCAATTGATCGGGCGCACGCGGATACCCAGCAGGGTAAAGACGATGTCGGACACAAAGAATACCGCGCACAGAAACTGAACGACCAAAATCGCGATAATCGTCAGCGGTGCGCGCACGCCATGTCCTCCCTTCGTTTAAACATCCGGTCTAGTTGCCGGACTTAATCCCGATCCCTGTCGCGATCCTCACGGTCCTCGCGGTCGTCGTCGCGATCCTCACGATCATCGCGCCGGTCATCGCGTTCATCTTCGCGGTCGTCGCGGGCGTCCTCCCAATCGTCCAGCGCATCGTCCAACTCGTCGTAATCCGAACTGCCGCTTCCGCTACCACTGTTGCTGCTACCGCTGTTGCTTGAGTCAAACGGGTTCAACAACGTCAGCCCCTCGCCCGACGAATTGGTCGACCAGAAATCGCGCAGGATTTCACCGGTGACAGGGTTATAGATAATCTCACGCTCAATCCCTGGCCCCTTGGCGCGAATGCGCACACGGCCAAGGAATGTCTTGGACATCCGAACCTCGGTAAATCCTTGTTCAGAGAGCTGTTGGGCAAGGCTTTCGACACCCGTCATGGCCAAGGCCGGAAAGGCCGCCAAGACAAAGGCACCCGCCAGACAGGCCGCGCGTAGTGCTTTGCGTCGCATTTTTACATCCTCACCAAAAAGGGCGTCCCCCAAGATACTGGGGATATCATGGGGGACAAGACCATAGTTTTGCAAGCGCTTGGGGATTAGTCGCGGTCGCGGCCACCACGGTCGTCACGGTCATCGCGATCGTCACGATCATCATCACGGTCGTCGCGGTCATCACGGTCGTCGTCACGATCATCACGGTCGTCGTCGCGGTCATCGCGATCATCATCACGGTCATCGAAATGATCATCATCGTCACGACCGCCGCGGCGATCATCGTCATCGTCGCCACGACGTTTCAGCGACTTTTCGGTTTTGATGACATTGCCATCCTTGTCATAGGTCGTTTCGGTCTCGACCCGGCCTTCGGTGACTTCGGATTTGCGCAGGTTGCCATCGCGGTCATAGGTCAGTTCGGCCTCACCGCCCAGCGTCTTGCCCTCAACCTTGATCCCGCGGCGCGAGACCTCGACTTCAATGTTGGTATAGCCCTGCGCTTGCAGATCAGAGACTGCGCCCTGCACGATTTCCTGAACGGTCGGGGGCGTGGGTTCGGGCTCGGGTTCCGGCTCTGTGGTTTGTGCAAGAGCGACAGAAGCAGTCAGGGCACAGGCCATACCGGTGGTAACAATGTAACGGCGGATCATGGTGGCTTTCCTCGATTTAATAGTCTGGGTCTCCAAGGCACGTCCGGTGCCTGTGATCATCAAAACGACGTACCACGCCAGGAAACCATTCAACCTCGGTTTAAAAACGCCCCAGTCTTACCCCCGTTTAGGCCCGTAAACTGAGGTTTATGGCCCGATTCAGCCCCTAAATTGGGTGCGCCGCCTCCGCACACGCAAAACGGGCGCCCCGATGGGACGCCCGTGAAATCTCGGCAAACGGTGGTTTCGGCGCTTAGGCCTCAACCCCCATGTCAAAGCCCAGATGGCGCGCGACGGTAAAGATGTCCTTGTCGCCACGGCCACACATGTTCATGCAGATGATGTAGTCTTTGGGCAATTCCGGCGCGATCTTCAACACATGCGCAAGGGCGTGGCTGGGTTCCAGCGCGGGGATAATGCCCTCGGATTCACAGCAGACCTGAAACGCGTTCAGCGCCTCTTTGTCGGTGATCGACACATATTCCGCGCGGCCCGTGTCGTGCAGCCATGCGTGCTCTGGCCCGATCCCCGGATAATCCAGACCGGCCGAGATCGAGAACCCTTCAAGGATCTGACCATCGTCGTCCTGCAACAGATAGGTGCGGTTGCCGTGCAAAACGCCCGGACGACCACCGGTCAGGGATGCACAGTGTTCCATCTTTTCGTTAACGCCTTTGCCGCCGGCCTCAACCCCGATGATGCGCACGTCTTTGTCGTCGAGGAACGGGAAGAACAGACCCATCGCGTTCGAGCCACCGCCAATCGCCGCGACCAGCGCGTCGGGCAGACGACCCTCGGCCTCAAGCATCTGCTCTTTGGCCTCTTTGCCGATGATGGCTTGGAAATCGCGCACCATCGCGGGGTACGGGTGCGGACCGGCCACGGTGCCGATGCAGTAGAAGGTGTCGCGCACATTGGTCACCCAATCGCGCAGCGCGTCGTTCATTGCGTCCTTCAGCGTGCCACGACCCGACGTCACCGGCACAACCTCGGCACCCAACAAACGCATACGGAACACGTTCGGGGCCTGACGCTCAACGTCATGCGCGCCCATATAGACCACGCATTTCAGACCGAATTTCGCACAGACCGTTGCGGTCGCCACGCCGTGCTGACCCGCGCCGGTTTCGGCGATGATACGGGTTTTGCCCATGCGGCGCGCCAGAATGATCTGGCCCAGCACGTTGTTGATTTTGTGCGCGCCGGTGTGGTTCAGCTCATCCCGCTTGAAATAGACCTTGGCCCCGCCAAGGCGTTCGCTCAGGCGTTCGGCATGATACAGGGGCGACGGACGACCGACGTAATGCTTCCACAGGAAATCCATTTCCGACCAGAAACTGGCATCCGTTTTGGCGTGCTCGTACTGGGCCTCAAGTTCGAGGATCAGAGGCATCAGCGTCTCGCTGACAAAGCGGCCACCGAAATCGCCGAACCGGCCCTTTTCATCAGGCCCGGTCATGAAAGAGTTAAACAGATCGTTCATCGCGGTGCTCCCTAGCGTTGCCAAAGGGTGTAGCTCAGCGATGGGGGCCCGACAAGGCAATGGGACCCGAACGCGCCAGAATTTCGCACCCTAACGGGCGGATCGCACCGCCTCAAAGAACGCGCGGATCTTGGCGGGGTCCTTGACGCCCGGCGCGCTTTCGACACCCGAAGACAGGTCCAGCTGTTTTGCGCCCGTGCGCAGGATCGCAAGGGCCGCGTTTTCCGGCGTCAACCCACCGGCCAACATCCACGGCACGGTCCAGTATTTCTTGTCCCGCACCAGTTGCCAGTCAAACGCCAACCCGTTCCCACCGGGCAGATCGGCCCCTTTGGGCGGTTTGGCATCGATCAGCAACTGATCGGCCACACGGGCGTAGACGTCGATCTGGTCCATGTCGGAGGCGTCCGCGATGCCCACGGCCTTCATCACCGGCAGGCCATAGCGCGCCTTGACCTCAAGCACGCGCTCGGGGCTCTCGGATCCGTGCAACTGGATGATGTCGATCGGAACGGCGTTCAGGATCGCGTCCAACCCCGCGTCATCCATGTTCACCGTCAACGCGACCTTGGCCACACCGGGCGGCACCATCGCGGCCAAATGCGCGGCCTGTTCGATCGTCACATTGCGCGGGGATTTGGGGAAAAAGACAAAGCCGACATAGTTCGCGCCAGCCTCAACCGCCGCGTTCAGGCCCACCTCATCGCGCAGGCCACAGATTTTGACCCGAATGTCTGAGTGTTGCATGGGATCAGGCGGCCTTGTCGCCGGTCCCGTTCAGCAGGGCAAGGACGTCGTCCTCTTCTTCGCCACTGTCGGATTTCAGGCGCTTGACCTCACGTTCCAACGACTTGGCCTCGCGCTTGGCGCGGGTGGCGGCGGCGCGGTGACGTGCCTCGCGCAGCCATTCCCAGACAAAGCCGATCAAGAGACCCGCAATGATCCCGCCGAACACCACCACAAACAGCGGCAGTTCGATCGTGAAAGAGACACCCGCGAATTCCGAGATTTCTTGCGGCAACAAGCGCAGCAGAACCGTATCGCGGTTCGCAAGGGCCACAATGATCAAGCAAAGCCCCAACAGGGCCATGAACGCATATCGCAGGTATCGAAACATATTTGGTATCCGGTTATTTGCCGTTCAGACGGTCGCGCAGCAACTTACCCGTCTTAAAGAACGGAACGCTCTTGGCTTCAACCTCTACCGATTCACCCGTGCGCGGATTCCGGCCGGTACGCGCATCACGCGATTTGACCGAGAACGCGCCAAAGCCCCGCAGTTCAACCCGATCCCCACGGGCCATAGCATCAATAATCTCTTCGAAAATCGTGTTCACGATGCGTTCAACATCGCGTTGATACAGATGCGGGTTTTCGTCGGCGACTTTCTGAATCAGTTCGGATCTGATCATTGAATTACAGCCCCCCTAGCCCAGTGCTGATTTCTTCTGTGCACTTCAATGCGTTGACTATAACGCGTTTTTTTCATCGCGAAACAGAAAGCACGGAAATTTACTGTTTTACGCAAGGAACTTATGCGGTTGGGGCGGGATTTTCGCGGGCGTTTGTGCCGTTCGACGGGCTGAACAGACCCCGACGGGGCAATCGGCCCACGTATACGTGACAAAAAGGGTCAGGCCCCTTTAACGATTCGCCTCACGCGGGCATGAAAAAAGGCCCCGGAATGTTCCGGGGCCTTTCGCTCGGTCTAGGACCGATATGACTTAGTTGTCGCCCTTCAGAGCGGCGCCGAGGATATCGCCCAGCGATGCGCCCGAGTCCGAGGAACCGTACTGTTCGACGGCTTCTTTCTCTTCTGCGATCTCGCGTGCTTTGATCGACAGGCCCAGACGACGGGTCTTGTTGTCGACGTTGGTGACGCGAACGTCGACCTTGTCGCCAACTTGGAAGCGCTCAGGACGCTGGTCGGCACGGTCACGCGACAGGTCGGAACGACGGATGAACGATTTCATGCCTTCGTATTCGACTTCTACGCCACCGTCTTCGATCGCGGTCACCTCAACGGTGATGATCGAGCCGCGCTTGACGCCATCAACAGCTTCGGAGAACGAGTCGCCGCCCAGAGCTTTGACCGACAGCGAGATACGCTCTTTGTCGACGTCAACTTCGGTAACAACGGCTTTGACCACGTCACCTTTGTTGTAGTTCTGGATGGCTTCCTCGCCGCGCTGATCCCAGCTCAGGTCGGACAGGTGAACCATGCCGTCGATGTCGTTGTCCAGACCAATGAACAGACCGAATTCGGTGATGTTCTTGACTTCGCCTTCGACTTCGGTGCCCTCGGGGTTGTTCTCGGCGAACACTTCCCACGGGTTGCGCATGGTCTGCTTCAGGCCCAACGAAACGCGACGCTTGGCGCTGTCGATTTCCAGAACCATGACGTCGACTTCTTGGCTGGTCGAAACGATCTTGCCGGGGTGGACGTTTTTCTTGGTCCACGACATTTCCGAAACGTGCACCAGACCTTCAACACCCGGCTCCAGCTCAACAAATGCGCCGTAATCGGTGATGTTGGTAACGCGACCTTTGTGAACCGAGTTCAGCAGGTATTTCGCGCCAACAGCATCCCACGGATCTTCCTGCAGCTGTTTCATGCCGAGGCTGATGCGGTGGGTTTCTTTGTTGATCTTGATGACCTGAACCTTGACGGTTTCGCCGATGTTCAGGATCTCGTTCGGGTGGTTCACACGGCGCCATGCCATGTCGGTGACGTGCAGCAGGCCGTCAACGCCGCCCAGATCAACGAACGCACCGTATTCGGTGATGTTCTTGACCACACCCTCAACGGCCTGACCTTCGGACAGGTTGCCGATAACTTCGGCACGCTGTTCGGCGCGGCTCTCTTCGAGGATAGCGCGACGCGATACAACGATGTTGCCACGACGACGGTCCATTTTCAGGATTTGGAACGGCTGCTTCAGACCCATCAGCGGGCCAGCGTCACGTACGGGGCGCACGTCAACTTGCGAGCCGGGCAGGAACGCAACAGCGCCACCCAGATCGACGGTGAAACCACCTTTGACGCGGCTGAAGATTGCGCCTTCGACGCGCTGATCTTCGGCGTATGCTTTTTCCAGACGGTCCCAAGCTTCTTCGCGGCGGGCTTTGTCACGGCTGATAACCGCTTCGCCACGGGCGTTTTCAACGCGGTCGAGGAAAACCTCAACGTCGTCGCCAACTGCGATCTCGGGAGCTTCGCCAGGGTTAGCGAATTCTTTCAGATCGACGCGGCCTTCCATTTTGTAGCCTACGTCGATGATGGCTTGGCCTGCTTCAATCGCAATGACCTTACCTTTGACAACCGAACCCTCCGAGGGGGTGTCAATCTCAAAGCTCTCAGCCAAGAGGGCTTCGAATTCTTCCATAGATGTGTTCTGAGCCATGTGGTCTCGTTTTCCTTTACAATCGATTTTTCTGGCCGAGCGGTTGTCTCCGCCGGTCTTAGTTGGTGCCCGCAGGTGCGGACGGACGTTGGTCAGGCAGACAAATTATCGCAAAACAAAGAGGGCCGGATGATTCCCGACCCCTGCTCGTCTTTCGTGTTTTGCGGCGTTTTCGCCTTGTCGACGGGCGCTCTATAGCGCGCAAATCCCTATTATGCAAGGCCCGCGCGCGTTTTCGCGCCCCCGCGTTACAGGTGCGCGCGAATGGCCTCAACCGCCTGTGCAATGGCGTCCTCGATGCTCAGGTCCGTGGTGTCCAACTGAACCGCGTCCTCGGCGGGTTTCAGGGGGGCGGTTGCGCGTTCGCTGTCGCGGCGGTCGCGTTCGCGCAGGTCCTCAAGCACGCCCTTAGGGGTCACGTCGTGACCCTTGGACGACAGTTCCAGATAGCGACGTTGCGCGCGGATCTCATCGCTGGCCGTGACGTAGAGCTTTACCTCGGCGTCGGGACAGATCACCGTACCGATGTCCCGCCCGTCCAAAACCGCGCCCCCCGCGCGCCGCGCGAAAGCACGCTGAAAATCGACCAAGGCAGCGCGGACCTCGGGGATGGCGGCGACTTTGCTGGCGGCTTGGGCCACGGGGCCGGTGCGCAGATCATCGCGGTCCAGATCCGTGAAATCCAGCGACGTCGCAGCCTCAACCGCGTCCATCCCGTCCAAAACCCGCGCCCCAACCGCACGATACAGTAACCCCGTATCCAGATGCGCAAACCCGAAATGGGTGGCGACGGCTTTGGAAATCGTTCCCTTGCCCGAGGCGGCGGGGCCATCAATGGCGACTGCTATGCTCATAATACCTGTGTCGTAATGTCGGGGTCGTCACCATCCGCCTTTGGCAGATCGTCGTCAATATCGTAATAATCGCCCTTGTCGGCGCAAAAGATATGGCCCTCTAGGCGCAGACCGCTGGGCGTATCCAAAGTGCCCGCAAAGATCGCAAGGTGACTGCCCGGCCCGTCCCAGAATAGGTTGGACCCACAGACGGGACAAAACCCGCGCCGCGCCTCGGCTGAGCTCTGATACCACTGCACCCGCCCCTCAATCTTCACCCCCTCGCGCGGGGCCGAGGTCGCGGCGACGTGGTGGCCGCTGGTCTTGCGACATTGGGTGCAGTGACAGGCGACCACGGGGCGCAGCGGCCCCTCGGTTTCATACCGGACCGCTCCACACAGACACCCGCCGCGCGACGTCATACGTCCTCGCGGTGGAACGTCGCGCCCAGTTTTTCCATAAGCGGTTCAAAGATCGGGAAGGACGTCACAACCGGACCCGCATCATCCACGGTCACAGGGGCCTGCGACGCCATCCCGCAAATCAGGAACGACATGGCAATCCGGTGATCCAGATGCGTCTTACAGGTCGCGCCACCCGGCACACCGCCCGGCCCCATGCCATGCACGGTAAAGCTGTCCTCGGTTTCCTCAACGGTGACACCACAGGCCTCAAGGCCCCGCGCCATCGCATCAATCCGGTCGCTTTCCTTGACACGCAACTCTTTGACACCGTCCATCACGGTGGCCCCTTTGGCATAGGACGCCACGACCGACAGGATCGGGTATTCGTCGATCATGCTCGGCGCCCGCTCCGGCGGAACGGCAATGCCCACCATATCCGGCGAATAACGCGCGCGCAGATCGGCCACGGGTTCCCCACCCTCTTCGCGCATGTTCTCATACTCCAGATTCGCACCCATCTCGCGCAGGGTCGTGAACAGACCGGATCGCGTGGGGTTCAACCCGATACCCGGCACCAGAACGTCTGATCCTTCAGTGATCAACGCCGCACAGACCGGAAAGGCGGCCGACGACGGATCGCGCGGCACAACGATGGTCTGCGGCTTCAACTCGGGCTGCCCGACCAAGGTGATCACGCGGCCCTCATCGGTCTCCTCAACGCAGATATCCGCGCCAAAACCGGCCAACATACGTTCGGTGTGATCGCGGGTCGCTTCTTTCTCGATGACAACGGTCTCGCCCGGCGCGTTCAAGCCGGCCAGCAACACCGCCGACTTCACCTGCGCCGACGGCATCGGCACAACGTATCGCACCGGAACGGCCTGCGCCGCCCCGACGATGGTCATCGGTAAACGACCCCCTTCGCGGCCCACGGATTGCGCCCCGAACAACGCGATGGGATCGGTCACCCGCCCCATCGGACGCCCGCGCAAAGACGCATCACCGGTAAATGTCGCAACAATCGGGGATGTCGCCATCGCGCCCATGATCAACCGCACACCGGTGCCCGAGTTGCCGCAATCGATCACATCTTCGGGCTCTTGAAACCCGCCAACGCCAACGCCCTCAACCCGCCATTCGCCCGGACCGACATGGGTCACCTTGGCCCCAAAGGCGCGCATCGCCTTGGCCGTGTCCAGCACATCCTGCCCTTCCAGCAGGCCGGAAATCCGCGTTTCGCCCACGGCCATCGCCCCGAACAACAACGCGCGATGGCTGATCGACTTGTCCCCTGGCACCTCGGCCACACCTGTCAGCGGCCCAGATTTCTGCGCGCTCATCGGAATTGGATCACCGTGGCCGGACATGCTTCCCCCATCCATCAAAATACAGTCGCGCGAAGGAGTATCGAAACTCCCCCGCAGGGTCCACTACGATTTGATAGCGCCCACATCTTCAGCTTGGCTTAAATACTCAAAATCCCACGACCGCCACGCTCACAGACGATCAGATTTCAATCCGCCACCCGCCGGAAGGTCAGGTAATGCGGCACCCGCCCCTCGCGCAGGGCCTTTTGCTCGTACCGCGTGGAAGTCCAATCGGCCCACGGGGTGCGCCAATCCTCAGGCCCCTCGGCCAGCCATTCAAACCCGTGTCGCGGCACTTGTTCTAATGTCTGGCGCACGTAATCCTCAATATCCGTCGCCACGCGGAAAATCGCGCCGGGCTTCATCACCCTCGCCAGCGGCTCCAGATGTTCGGGCGTGACGAACCGGCGGCGGTGGTGGCGCTTTTTCGGCCACGGATCGGGATAGAGCAGAAACGCGCGCTCAATGCTCGCATCGGGCAACACGTCGAACATGTCGCGTACATCGCCTGGATGCACAGCGACATTGCTGACCTCGGCCTTGCGAATTTTGCCCAGCAACATCGCAACCCCGTTGATGAACGGCTCACACCCGATGATGCCGACATCGGGGTTAAGGGAGGCCTGATGCACCATGTGCTCGCCCCCGCCAAAGCCGATCTCCAACCACGCAGGCCGCCCGCCGAACAGCGCATCCAGATCCATCGGCGTGCGTTCGGGGTTTTCGGTCCATGTCACACCGGGGGGCGCCAGTTCGGCCAGATCGGCGTCCAGATACTCGCGTTGGCTGTCGCGCAGGGTCTTGCCATGGCGACGCCCATAGAAATTCCGCCATCCGCGTTCGGGGGTGGTGTTCTCGGCCATGGCTGTTGCTCCTTGCTCTCTTCGGCGCGCGTCCTAGGCGACAAGGCCCCCGTTGTCCATGGTTCTATTCGGTCAGCATATTGCCCGCACGCAATTCTTGACGCGTGGGATACCACATATCATCGCCGCGATTGCGGATGGTTTCGATGGCGAACTCGGCTTTGATCCCATGGGACAGGAAATGGGTCAGGCGTTCATAGACCTCTTGCTGGGTGTCATCATACAACCACTCGGCCAGATCGAACGGGCTTTCCCAGTCCTTGCTCTCTTGGTTGTCTTCGTAATAGCCCTCAATCCCGTCGGCGCCCCAGTAATACTGGTGAAAGCCGACCTTGCCGCCGCGCTCCATCGTGCGATTGACGCCAGCGGCCATGACGACGGTGCAACTGCTTTCACAGTAATCCACCACATGGGTGTCCAGTTCATAATCCGAAATGATGCGCGCCATTTCCAGAGCGGGGTAATAGAACCCCCCGCCACTGGTCAGATGAACCGCGGTGATCTGGTCGTTATGTTTGAGATGTTCACGCAGATCCTCGACATCGGCCCACTCAATCTCGGTGTCGCCCTGAACAAGGTTCTCGTCATAGATCAGGGCCGTCCCATCGACCCGAAAGCGGGAGGGTTCAGGCGTCGCGCGCGCAACTGCGTCTTCGTACATCTGCGCCGTGGTGCAGAAAAACCCACAGGCAAGCGCGACCCCTAAACCCATATAATACCGCCTTTGTTACACGGCCTTTTTCAAGGCCTCGACCAGATCCGTTTGTTCCCAGCTGAACCCGCCATCAGCGTCCGGCGCGCGGCCAAAGTGGCCATAGGCCGCCGTGCGTTGGAACACGGGCTTGTTCAACTGCAGGTGCTCGCGGATGCCGCGGGGGGTCAAATCCATGACCGAGGCGATGGCGCGTTCGATCTGCGCCTCATCCACCTGACCTGTTCCATATGTATCTGCGTAAATCGACAGAGGTTTGGCAACCCCGATCGCATAAGAAAGTTGAATGGTACAGCGTTTAGCCAACCCAGAGGCGACCACGTTTTTCGCCAGATAGCGCGCGGCATAGGCGGCCGAGCGGTCCACCTTGGTCGGGTCTTTGCCCGAGAACGCGCCGCCACCATGGGGCGCGGCACCGCCATAGGTGTCCACAATGATCTTGCGCCCCGTCAGGCCCGCATCGCCATCGGGGCCGCCGATCACGAACTTGCCCGTCGGGTTCACCCACCATTCGGTTTCGGGCGTGATCCAGCCCTCGGGCAGAACCTCGGTGATATAGGGGGCGACGATCTCGCGCATCTGATCGGCGCTCAGGTCCTCGGACCGGTGCTGATGCGACAGCACGATGGAGGTCACGCCAACAGGGCGACCGTTTTCATAGCGCACGGTCAGCTGGGATTTCGCATCCGGCTCCAGTTCCGGCTCGGCGCCCGATTTACGGACCTCGGCCAGACGGCGCAGGATCGCATGGGCGTATTGGATAGGGGCGGGCATCAACGCGTCGGTCTCATCCACGGCATAGCCGAACATGATCCCCTGATCGCCTGCGCCTTCTTCTTTCTGCTCACCCGCATCCACGCCTTGGGCGATATGCGCGGATTGCTCGTGCAGATAGTTATCGACGGACATATTGGCCCAATGGAACCCGTCCTGTTCATACCCGATGTCGCGCACACAATCGCGCGCGATATCCTCGACGCGGTCAATCACGGATTGGGGGCCACGTACCTCACCGCCGATGACGACGCGGTTGGTGGTGGCAAAGGTTTCACAAGCCACCCGCGAATACGGGTCCTCGGCCAGAAACGCGTCCAGAACAGCGTCCGAAATACGGTCGCACACTTTATCGGGGTGTCCCTCGGAAACGGATTCCGAAGTAAACAGGTAGTCAGTACGGGACATGGGAAGTGCTCCATTAGGTTTCACCGACACGCCAGGAAGCCGTTGTGCCGGTATGTTGCGCCGAAATAGGACGCCTCACGGCCTAGGTCAACGCACGATTGCGCCGCATCCACGCACAGAGGCCAGTCAGGACAAGTATCAGACCTAATAACGGCCAATCGCCCGCCATTGCATAGGGTGTAGGCGAAAGAGCCTGCGGAACAGTCGATTGGATATACCCCGCCGTGTTCAGAGGGCGCGACGCCTGTATCTGGCCAAGGGGATCAATCACCGCCGAAACGCCCGTGTTCGCGGACCGCAACACCGACAGCCCGTTTTCGATCGCGCGCAACCGCGCCTGTGCCAGATGTTGGTATGGGCCGGAAAACCCGCCAAACCACGCGTCGTTGGTGATCTGCAAAATCCACGCGGGCCGCGTGTCGGCGGCGCGGATATCTTGGGGGAACACGGCCTCATAACAGATCAGGGGCAAAACCGGCTGACCATTGCGCAGACGGATCACCTCGGCCCCGGGACCCGAGGCAAACCCCGCACCGCTGGCCGCCAGACCATAAAGGCCAAATCGCGCAGCCAGATCGGCAAAGGGGATGTATTCGCCAAAGGGAACAAGGTGGTGCTTGTCATAGATCGTGGTGATCCTACCGTCCTGCCCCAACAAGGCTGCGGAATTATAAAGACCCGTGTCATCGCGCCGCAGACCGCCCAATACCACCTCGGCCCCGTTCGCGGCCTCGGTGATCTCGCCCAGCAACGGCCCCGCATCGTTCAACAGATTGGCCACCGATGTCTCGGGCCAGACGATCAGATCGGGCGCAGTGGGTTCCTCGGCGGCGGTGAAATCAAGCAGGCGCTGATAAAACACGGGGATCATATCGCGGCGCCATTTTTCGTGCTGCGGGGCGTTGGGTTGCAACAGGCGCACCGTGGTGTCGCCCGCGACCATGGGCGTGTTCAGCCGCCAAAGGCCCCCGCCCCATAGAACCGCGATCACCACAACCGCACCGATCCACGCACGCCAATTGCCCAGCGCAATCAGACCCGATAGGGCCATTAACATCAGGCTCAGGAACGGCACCCCACCAAGGGCGGCCCATTGCGCGACCGGCGTTTCGACCCAGACATGACCAAGGGACGCCCACGGAAACCCCGTAAACACATAGCCCCGCGCCAGTTCCATCAGCGACAGCATCAGGATCAACATCGCCAACCGCCGCGCACCGCCATAGCGCACCACCCGCGCACTGACATATCCCGCCAGCCCCCAGAACAGGGCCAGTCCAGCCGCTAGAAAGATCAGGGCAAAGGGCGCCATCCACCCGTGTCGCGCCGCATCCACCAGAAACGGCTCGACAATCCACGTCAGCGATCCCGCGAAATAGCCCGCGCCGCCCGACCATAGGGTAAAGGCCACCCGCCACGGTCCCGCGACCTGTGCAGCGACGGCCAGCAACACCGCCATCCCCACAATCGTCGCCCACCAGAAATCAAAGGGCGCTTGGCCAAGGGCGGCAACCGTCCCCGCCACCACCGCGATCCCCATGCGCCAGCGCGCCGCGGTTTGCCTTCGCGCCAGTGCCGTGCCGAGGATCATCGGGGGACCTTTCGCTAGTCTTGTGCGGCTTCGGGGACGCGGACGCGGATACGCTTGATCCGGCGGGGATCGGCATCGACGATCTCGAACTCGACACCTCCGTCGTGCTGAACCACCTCACCGCGCACCGGCACACGACCGGTCAGCATGAACACCAACCCGCCCAGCGTATCGATTTCCTCTTCGTCCTCTTCCTCGACCAGCTTTTGACCGATCTCGGTTTCGAACTCATCCAGAGGGGTCTTGGCCTGTGCCAGATAGCAACCGGGCTTTTCCACGGACCAGAACCGGCCTTCAGCGACGTCGTGTTCGTCCTCGATTTCACCGATGACCTGTTCGATCAGATCCTCAATGGTCAGCAACCCGTCCACACCGCCGTATTCGTCGATCACAAGGGCCATATGCATCCGCTCGGTCTGCATTTTCTGCAGCAGAACGCCAATCGGCATCGACGGCGGCGCATAGAGCAGCGGGCGCAACAGGGGCTGGATGGCAAAATCGCCATTGCCGCCGTTGAACCCGAATTGCAGCGCGAAATCCTTGAGATGGATCATGCCAATCGGCGTGTCCAACGTTCCCTCATAAACAGGCAGGCGCGACATCCCGCTCTCGCGGAAGACGGCAACCAGATCGTCCTTGGAGATATCTGCGGGCACGGCGACGATTTCGACCTTGGGCAGGGCGACATCCTCGACCCGCATCCGGCGCAAATTGCCAAGTCCCGGCAACGGCGTTCCGTTCAAGGCCGTCCCCGGTTCGGGATCACTATGCCGTTCCTCGTCCCCTTGGGGATCATCCGGAGCCTTAAAGGCCCCCCAAAGTCGCCCGATCAAACCAGGCTGAGTCTCGTTTTCATAGTTTGGCGCGCTCTGCGCCGCACTAGACGACCCGTCGGTCTCTGCGCCCATCGTTCCTTACCGTTAAAACTGGACCATGCTGTCCGTCATTCATATGGGTCAGCAATGCCCAATGTTGCAAGTATTTCTGTCTCAAGACGCTCCATCAGATCGCCATCTTGTGGCCGAATGTGGTCAAAACCCAACAAATGCAGCGTCCCGTGTACCAATAGATGAACGACATGGTTTGCGAATTCCTTACCCTGCTGGTCGGCTTCGGCCATGCAGGTGTCATAGGAAATCGCGATATCGCCCAGTTCGATCGGCATTTCGGGGAAATCGGGTTCGGGCGCATCGGGCATGTCACCGTCGGTTTCTGCGGCCAGATCGGTGGCGGGCCACGACAGAACATTCGTGGCTTTGTCCTTTTCGCGGAACTCGGCGTTCAACTCGGCAATGCGCGCATCATTGCACCCCATGACGCACATCTCTGCGCCCTCGGGCACGTTTAGATGCGACAGAGCCGCGGTGCAGGCCCGTTCGGCCAACACCACCAGTTCATCCGACCAACGGTCATCTTCGATAAGGACATCAATTTCCATGGCGCCCCCTTATCCGGTCCGACGCGCCTTGCAAAGTGCCCGTGGCGTTACGCCTGACCTTTGGACATCGCCTCAATCGAGGCTTGATCATAGGCTTCGATGATTTTCGCGACCAGCGGGTGACGCACCACATCCTTGGACGTGAAGTAGTTAAAGCTGATCTTGTCGATGCCTTTGAGCAGGTTTTCCGCATCGCGAAGGCCCGATTGGACCCCGCGCGGCAGGTCGACCTGACTGCGGTCGCCGGTGATCACCATGCGCGAGCCCTCACCCAGACGGGTCAGGAACATCTTCATCTGCATGGTCGTAGCGTTCTGCGCCTCATCCAGCACAACAAACGCATTGGCCAGTGTCCGACCCCGCATAAAGGCCAGCGGCGCAATCTCGATCCGCTTTTCCTCAATCAGTTTGGCGACCTGTTTGCTGGGCAAAAAGTCGTTCAGCGCGTCATAGAGCGGCTGCATATAGGGATCGACCTTGTCCTTCATGTCCCCGGGCAGATAGCCCAGCTTTTCGCCCGCCTCGACCGCAGGGCGCGACAGGATGATCCGGTCCACATGGCCGCCGATGAACATGTTCACCGCCACGGCCACCGCCAGATAGGTTTTCCCCGTCCCTGCCGGACCGATCCCGAACGCCAGTTCATTGTTAAACAGCGCCTGCACATAGGCCTTTTGTGCCTCGGTGCGCGGTTCGATCAGTTTCTTGCGGGTTTTGATTTCCACGGGACCACGGTTGAACATCTCAAGCTGATCGCCCGGCTCGGTGCCGGTATCTTCTTCGGTGGTGCCCAAACGGATGATGCCGTCGATATCGCCCGCATCCACGGACTTGCCCGCCTCAAGACGACCGTAGAGCTGTTGCAGGACCATCGCCGCGCGTCCACGCGCATCGCCATCGCCCACGACGGCCAACTGGTTGCCACGGCGCAAAATGTGCACGGATAATTTGTGCTCTATTTGTGCGAGGTTCCGGTCGAATTCACCGCAGAGATCAATCAGTAGACGATTGTCAGGAAACTCCATCAGGGTTTCTTGAATTTCATCGCCAGCGAGCGGGGGTGTCAACGCACTGATGCCCAAGCACGACTCCGTTTTCTAAGGTGCCTACATAGATATGGTGGCCCTCATCGGGGATTCCCGCAAGCTCTGGTTTCAAACTTTCATCGAAAAGACACAAAAAAACTGCGCCCGGTTGTGGGGCGCAGCCTATTTTCGCGGCGAATTGGGGGGATCCTAGATCGAATCCTCGAAATCAGAACCAGATTTGAACGGGCCGATGGCCGTGTTCGGGGGGGCAACGCCACTGCAAACCGGCTTGCCGTATTTGTCCAGACGCTGGGACAGATAGCCCTCAACACCATCGTCAATGATCCAGTGGTCACAGCCATTCGGGTCAACCCAGATGCCGGCCTTAAGCTGGCTCAGGTCCTTGGCGTCAAAGCCACGGTCAACGGTTTTATCGCCCTTAACACCCAGACCTTCGTCACAGGCAGCGACCGATGCGGCGATGGCCACGAGGCCACAGAGTTTAACAAGGTTCATATCGGTCCCCTTAGCGCAGGCAGATGATTTCGACGCGGCGGTTCTTGGCCTGACCAGCGGCGGTTTTGTTCGTCGCAACCGGCAGACGCTCGCCATAGGCACGGACGTCCGCGATCCGCACACCGGCCTGACGCGCCACACGGGCAACGGCATCGGCGCGACGCTGCGACAGGGCGATGTTGTATTCGTCCGAGGCTCGGCTGTCGGTGTGACCGGCGATCACAAAGGACGTCGCCTGGGTCGAGCGGAAGAAGTCGGTCAGGCGACGTACGCCAGCGGCCGAGATCACTGCCTTGTCGGTCTCAAACAGCTGATCCGAGGAGACCACGCCACAGGTGTTGCCACGGCGACAGACCGGAATACCGTCGCGCGTTACGTGCGGGGTCATGAACCCCTCAACACCGTCATCCATAACCCAGTGTTCACACCCATCGGGGTCGACCCAGATTGTCGGAATATAGCGTTCGCCATAAATCTTGTTTTGCGCCAGAGCCGCCCCCGCGACGGAGCTCGCCGCAATCGCGGCGATACCGGCTACGGCCATGCTTTTCCGCACCGTGTCAAAGATGCCCATCGTACCATTCCCACCTGCTCTTCGGGTGAAATCCCGACAGAGCTGTTATCAATCGTTTAATTCTCTGGCCAGTTTAGCAAAAGGTTTATACGAAAATACATCGTTTTCTGACACTTGCGCCGTGCGACGAAACAATGCGCCCCCGCAAACTCACATTGTTGCGAAACACGCCTCAACCACGCGCAATCTGCACGCGCAGCCGGATCAGATCACTTTACCGGCAAGCGAATTCGGCGCGGCCGACGTGATTCTTACCCGCGCGATTTTACCGATCATATCGGGGCTGGCCTCGGCATGAACGGCGTGCAGGTGGTCGGATTTCCCGATCAACTGCCCCTCGCGGCGACCGACCTTTTCAAACAGCACGCCAACCTCTTTGCCGACCATCGCGGCCTGGATTTCGGTCTGCTGTTGGGTCAGCAGCGCCTGTAGCCGTTGCAGGCGTTCGGACGCCACATCGGCGTCGACCTGTGCGCGCTCGGCCGCGGGCGTCCCCGGACGGGTCGAGTATTTGAACGAATAGCACTGGCCATAGCGCACCTGCCGCACCAGTTCCATCGTGTCCTCAAAATCCGCGTCCGTTTCTTCGGGGAAACCGACGATGAAATCCCCCGACATCAGGATATCGGGACGCGCCGCGCGGATGCGTTCGATCAGGCGCAGATAGCTCTCGGCGGTGTGGCTGCGGTTCATCCGTTTCAGGATGCGGTCGCTGCCCGATTGAACCGGCAGATGCAGATAGGGCATCAGTTCCGGCACCTCGCCATGCGCGGCGATCAGGTCATCATCCATATCGTTGGGGTGCGAGGTGGTATAGCGGATACGCTCCAACCCATCGACCTTGGCCAGTTCGCGGATCAAACGCGACAGGGTCCAATCCCCGTCCGCGCCGTTGCCGTGATAGGCGTTGACGTTCTGGCCCAGCAGGGTGATCTCGCGCACGCCGCGTTCGACCAGATCACGCGCCTCGGACAACACGCGATCCACGGGGCGGCTGACCTCGGCACCACGGGTGTAGGGCACAACGCAGAAGGCACAGAATTTATCGCACCCTTCCTGCACCGTGAGGAAAGCGGTCGGGCCACGTTTCGCCTTGGGGCGTTTGGCAAGGTGGTCGAACTTGTCCTCTTCGGGGAAATCGGTGTCCAGCGCCTTGCGCCCCTCACGCGCCTTGGTTTCCAGTTCCGGCAGACGGTGATAGCTCTGCGGGCCAACGACCAGATCGACCATCGGCTGACGGCGCATGATCTCTTCGCCCTCGGCCTGCGCGACACAGCCCGCAACGCCAATCTTCAGATCGGGGTTCGCGGCTTTCAGCCCCTTGAAACGGCCCAGTTCGGAATAGACCTTTTCGGCGGCCTTTTCACGAATGTGGCAGGTGTTCAGCAGGATCATATCCGCATCATCGGGCGTCTCGGTGGTCACATACCCCGACCCGCCCAGCGCCTCGGCCATGCGTTCGCTGTCATAAACGTTCATCTGACAGCCGTATGTCTTGATATACAGTTTCTTCTGCTCACCCATCTGGCGCGCGCCCCCGTGGATATTGGTGACCGAATATTTAAACCCGCCCAATACACAATGCAGGCACGGGCCGCAACGCTTGCAATACCGGCGCGGATGACGGATTTTACCCGCAACAGAGCAGGAATGAAAAACCCGATGCAATACAACGGCCTGACAGATTTCTTGAAAAACGGCACCGCCGCATTGGCCAAGGGCCCAATCGCGGTGATCATCGCCGAAGACGGGGTCGAACTGGACACCACCCTGCGCCATCACCTGAACATCGGGTTCAAATCGGTGATCGCCATGTTGCCCGATGTGGTCGAAATGCCCGGCGATCTAGAGGACAAGGTGCACCGCGTGCGTCTGGACGTTTACCGCGAGGGCGCGGTGGTTCACGCGATCAACCGCTTGATCGAGGGCGCGGCGGGTCAGTGGATGTATTACTGTTTCAACGCCGAGTACCTGTTCTTTCCGTTCTGCGAGACGCGCACGATTGGCGACATGCTGACCTTTCACACCGAGGAACGGCGCGACGCGATGTTGTGCTATGTGGTGGACCTCTATGCGGGCGATCTTGGGCAGTTCCCGAATGCGGTGTCTCTGGAAACTGCGCTGTTGGACAAATCGGGGTACTATGCGCTGGCCCGTTATGATGAGGTCGCGGGCGCGGACAAAGAGCGGCAGTTGGACTTTTTCGGCGGGCTGCGGTGGCGGTTTGAGGAACATGTGCCCTATGACCGGCGCAAGATCGACCGCATCGCCCTGTTCCGCGCCAAGCCGGGTCTGGAACTGCGCCCTGACCACACGTTCAACGACGAAGAATACAACACCTACGCCTGTCCGTGGCACCACAACCTGACCGCCGCGATCTGTTCCTTCCGCACGGCCAAGGCCCTAAAGACCAATCCGGGCTCCACATTCGAAATCCAGACGTTCCAATGGCACAACTCGGTGCCGTTTGAATGGAGTTCACAACAGTTGTTGGATCTGGGCCTTATGGAACCGGGTCAGTGGTTCTGAACCAGCCCTAACCGCTTAACGCTTGCGGCGCAGGCGGATCACCACATCGACCTTGGCAATCTCAACGCCCTCGGGCGCATCGGGCAGTCCGCTGATTTTCAGACGATCGGCAGGGGCGTCCGTCAGACGGCCCTCGTCCTCCCAAAAGAAATGGGGGTGGTCATCGACGCGGGTGTCGAAATAGCTTTTGGCGCCATCGACCATGACCTCTTGGATCAGGCCCGCATCGCAAAACGCGCGCAACGTATTATAGACCGTCGCCAGAGAGACCTTTTCCCCTGCATCTACCGCGGCGGCAAACAGGCTCTCGGCGGTGATGTGGCGATCCTGACCGTCACCCACCAACAGACCCGCCAATGCCAGACGTTGACGTGTCGGGCGCAGGCCAGCACGGCCAAGCCATTGGGTAGAGCGATCGATTGCCTGCGGCGTCATAGTGCGTCTCTCGGTGGTACTTCCCCCTGTATATCGGCGAAAAGGGGGGTAATTCAATTGAATTTCTCGCCCCGCTTTCCTGTGAATACAGGCGTCACGCCTATTGCAACGCGTCAAACAGCGGTGTTAGAGGGGTGCGATCAAGAAGAAATGAGCACAAAGGGCTACCTGAATGGCCGATTATCCTACGAGCTTTGACCGGGACGACCTGTTGAAATGCGCACGCGGTGAGCTGTTCGGCCCCGGCAACGCGCAATTGCCCGAACCGCCCATGTTGATGATGGACCGCATCACCGACATCAGCGCCGACGGCGGTCTGCACGGCAAAGGTCACGTCGTGGCCGAGTTCGACATTCAGCCCGACCTGTGGTTCTTTGACTGCCACTTCCCCGGCAACCCGATCATGCCCGGCTGTCTGGGTCTGGACGGTCTGTGGCAGCTGACCGGCTTTAACCTTGGCTGGCGCGGCTGGCAGGGTCGCGGTTACGCCCTGGGTGTGGGTGAGGTCAAACTGACCGGCATGGTGCGCCCTGATCGCAAAATGCTGACCTATTACGTTGATTTTACCAAGGCCGTACAAACCCGCCGCTTGACCATGGGCGTCGCAGATGGCCGAGTAGAAGCAGATGGCGAAGTCATCTATCAGGTCAAAGATATGAAGGTCGCTCTGTCCGAGAGCTAAGCCCCACAATTTCTGGAGGAGAGCGCCATGCGCCGCGTCGTCATTACCGGCATCGGTATCGTGTCCCCTATCGGTAACAATGCCGCCGAAGTCGAAGCCAGCCTGCGGGCCGGCCGTTCGGGGATCATCGCCGAAGAAAACTATGCCAACCACGGGTTCCGCAGCCAAGTCGCGGGAATCCCGCAAATCGATCTGGCCGCCAACATCGACAAGCGCCAGTTGCGCTTTATGGGTCCGGGTGCGGCGTATAACTACATCGCTATGGAACAGGCGGTCGCGGATTCCGGTCTGGAAGAAAGCGACGTCAGCAACGAGCGTACCGGCCTGATCATGGGGTCTGGCGGTCCGTCGACCTCGAACTTCTTTGACGCCCACCAGATCGTCATCGAAAAAGGCAGCCCCAAGCGGATGGGCCCGTTCATGGTGACGCGCTGTATGTCGTCGACCAACTCGGCCTGTCTGGCGACCCCGTTCAAGATCAAGGGCGTCAACTATTCGATCACCTCGGCCTGTTCGACCAGTGCGCATTGCATCGGCAACGGTGTTGAGCAGATCCAACTGGGCAAACAGGACATCGTGTTTGCAGGCGGCGGCGAAGAGGTCGATTGGACCCTGTCGTGCCTGTTTGACGCGATGAACGCCATGTCCAGCAAATACAACGACACGCCCGCGACGGCCTCGCGCCCGTTCGACGCGACCCGCGACGGGTTCGTGATCGCAGGCGGCGGCGGTGTTCTGGTTCTGGAGGAACTGGAACACGCCAAGGCGCGCGGCGCGAAAATCTATGCTGAGGTCACCGGCTATGGCGCGACCTCGGACGGCTATGACATGGTGGCCCCGTCCGGCGAAGGCGGTGAGCGGTCCATGCGCGTTGCCCTGTCCACCCTGCCCGAAGATCGCAAGATCGACTATATCAACGCCCACGGCACCTCGACCCCTGCGGGCGACGTGACCGAGGTCAAGGCCGTGCGCCGCGTGTTCGGCGAGGGCAGCACGCCCCCGATCGCATCGACCAAGTCTCTGACCGGTCACAGCCTTGGCGCAACCGGCGTGCATGAGGCGATCTATTCGCTGTTGATGATGCAGGGCAATTTCATCGCGGCCTCGGCCAACGTGACCCAGCTTGACCCAGAGATCAACGAGGGCGAAATCGTCACCGAACTGCGTGAGAACGTCGAGCTGGACAGCGTCCTGTCCAACAGCTTTGGGTTCGGCGGCACCAACGCCACCCTGATCATGAGTAAATATCGCGGGTAACCTGTTATGGCGAATTTGATGAACGGCAAACGCGGCCTTGTGATGGGCGTCGCTAATGAGCGCTCTATCGCGTGGGGCATTGCCAAGGCTCTGGCCGATGAGGGCGCGGAACTGGCCTTTTCCTATCAGGGTGAGGCATTTGGCAAACGCGTCGAACCCTTGGCCGCGTCGGTCGGGTCCGATGTTCTGGTGGATGTCGATGTCACCGACCCCGCCAGCATGGATGCCTGCTTCGATCAGCTAAAATCGCGTTGGGGCAAGCTGGACTTTGTGGTCCACGCCATCGCCTATTCCGACAAGAATGAGCTGACCGGTCGTTTCGTCAACACGTCGCGCGAGAACTTCAAGAACTCGCTGGATATCTCGTGCTATTCCTTCATCGACGTCAGCCGCCGTGCGGCGGAAATGATGCCCGATGGCGGTAGCCTGATCACCCTGACCTTTGCCGGTTCGAACCGCGTGACGCCGAACTATAACGTCATGGGCGTGGCCAAGGCCGCGTTGGAAAGCGCGACGCGCTATCTGGCCGCCGATCTGGGCGCACAGGGCATCCGCGTCAACGCGATCTCGCCCGGCCCGATGAAAACGCTGGCCGGTGCCGCAATCGGCGGGGCACGCGCAACGTACCGCCACACCGACAGCAACGCGCCCTTGGGGTCCAACGCGACGCTTGAGGCCGTGGGCGGCACCGCCGCATGGCTGTGCTCAGACTATGGCGCCTGCACCACGGGTGAGATTGTGCGCGTGGACGGTGGTTTCCACGTTCTGGGCATGCCCAAGGCCGAAAACCTCTGATCAATCAGATCAACCAGAAACAAAAAACGCGCACCCACCGGTGCGCGTTTTCTTTTGCCTGAACGGGCGGGCGCGGATCAGGCCGCGACGATTTCCACCAGTTCGAAATCGAACGTCAGGTCTTTGCCAGCCAGCGGATGGTTGGCGTCCAGAACAACGGACTCTTCGGTCACTTCGGCAACCGTCACCGGCATCACCTGACCCGTCGGGGTTTGCAGTTGCAACTGGGTGCCCAGATCCAGCGGGATATCGGCGGGCACCTGATCGCGCGGGATCGCCTGACGCGCGTCGGGCTGAACCGGGCCGTAGGCCTGATCGCTGGGGATTTCGACGACCTTTTTGTCGCCTGCCTTCATGCCGGGGATCGCCTGATCCAGACCCGGAATGATCTGACCCGACCCAACCGTGAATTCCAGCGGATCACGACCTGCTGAGCTGTCGAAAACCGTGCCGTCCGTCAGGGTGCCGGTGTAATGAATGCGCACGGTGTCGCCCGCTTTGACCTCGGTCATATGTCTACTTTCCAATTTTCTCGGGGTGAGTTTGCAGAGGCTGCGCCGGTCGCACAGGTACTCTTGACGTGGGGCCAACTTAAAATTCTTGTGAAAAATGTAAAGGGCGGCGGGGCTTTTCGCGCAAAACGGCCTGTGCCACGGTGCCCGAAAGGGGAGGAAACCATGCCAATCACAACCTGTATCTTTGATGCCTATGGCACATTGTTCGACGTCACCGCCGCCGCACGTCAGGCCGCCAGCGAACCCGGAAACGACGATCTGGCCCGCGTGTGGCCGTCGCTGGCCACGAACTGGCGCAACAAACAGCTGAACTATACGTGGTTGCGGGCGATCACGGGGGCGCATTGCGATTTCTGGCAGGTGACACAGGACGCGCTGGATTGGTCCCTTGCCGCCGAGGGCCTGCCAACCGAGGGCGCGTTGCGCGAACGTCTGCTGGCGCTGTACTGGGAACTGTCGGCCTTTGCCGAGGTGCCCGCGATGCTGCACACACTCAAGGACATGGGGATGAACACCGCAATCCTGTCCAATGGCTCGCCCGCGATGCTTGACGGGGCGGTGCAATCGGCAGGCGTTGGCGATGTTCTGGACGATGTTCTGTCGGTCGAGAGCGTCGGCATCTTCAAACCCGACGCGCGGGTCTATGAATTGGTCGAGAAACGCTTTGCCTGTGCGCGGGACGAGGTGTTGTTCGTCTCGTCGAACGGATGGGACGCGGGGGCGGCCACGGGGTTCGGATTTACCACCGCATGGGTCAATCGGGGCAATGATCCGGTTGACCGCCTGCCGTGGACACCCGAACATATCCTGACGGATTTGTCCCAGATTCCGACCTTGGTGCAGGAGATTTCATGACCACATTCACAGCCGACGACGGGGCCCGCATTGCCTATACCGATACGGGCACGGGTCGGCCGTTGCTCTGTCTTGCGGGTCTGACCCGCAACCACAGCGATTTCGACTATATCGCGCCGCACCTGCCCGAGGGCACGCGCGTCATCGCGATGGACTATCGCGGGCGGGGCGGCTCGGACTGGACCGGTGCGGATACCTACACGATCGCGCGCGAGGGCGCGGATGCCCTGAACCTGCTGGATCATCTGGGGATTGCTACTGCGCCGATCCTTGGGACGTCGCGCGGCGGGCTGATCGCGATGTACCTGATGGCCGTGGCGCCCGCGCGCGTGGATGGTCTGTGCCTGAACGACATCGGGCCGGTGATTGATCGCGGGGGCCTTGACCGGATTGCCGACTACGTGGGCCGCACCCCCCGCGCCATCACCACGTACGAGGACATGGCCAAGGCGCTGGCCGCCCAAGCGGACGGGTTCGCCAATGTTCCCGACAGCCGCTGGATGGAAGAGGCGCGCAAGCATTACATCCAGACCGATGCAGGGTTGCAGATCAACTATGACCCCGAGTTGCGCCAATCCTTTCTTGCCGCCTATGAGGCCGAGGATCAGGACGCGTGGCCCCTATGGGATCTCTGCGCGACGAAACCCGCCGCCCTGATCCGTGGGGCGAATTCCGATCTGTTGTCCCGTGCGACGGCGGCGGAAATGGCGCGCCGTCATGGCAACCTGATCTACGCCGAAATTCCCGACCGCGCGCATATCCCGTTCCTTGATGAACCGGGTTCAATCGCAGCCATCACCGAGTTTCTGGAGACCGTCCATGGAGCCTGACGCGATTTTCGCCGCGCGCGACCGTCTGGCCCAACACGCCCGCCGCACCCCACTGGTTGAGAGCCCGTTTTTGAACGAGATCGCAGGGCGGCGTGTGCTGGTCAAGGCCGAGTGCCTGCAACACACTGGCAGTTTCAAGTTCCGTGGCGCGTGGTCGGCCCTGACCGCCCTGCCCGCCGAGAAACGCGCAAACGGTGTCTGCGCCGTGTCCTCGGGCAACCACGCCCAAGGAGTCGCCATGGCCGCCCAGATGATGGGCGTGCCTGCGACCATCGTGATGCCCGCCGATGCGCCACGGCTCAAGATCGAGAACACCCGCGCCTATGGGGCCGAAGTGGTCCTCTATGATCGCGCGACGGTGGACCGCGATGCCTTGGTCCGGCAGGTCGCGGGCGAACGCGGTCAGCATGTCATCCTGCCCTTTGACGACGCCGACGTGATCGCGGGTCAGGGCACCGTGGGTCTGGAGATCGCGGAACAGGCGGCGGAACTGGGCATCACCCGCGCCCATGTGTTGGTCTGTTGTGGCGGTGGTGGGCTGACGGCGGGGATCGCCACAGCCCTGCACGCCACCGCGCCCGACATGCGCGTCCACCCGGCGGAGCCCGCGCGCTTCGACGATGTGGCGCGGTCCCTGTCCACCGGCACCCGCCAAATGAACAGTGTTCGCAGCGGGTCGATTTGTGACGCGATTCTGACGCCCGAATCCGGTGATCTGACGTGGCCGATCATGCGCGACCTCTGTGGCGCGGGCGCCGTGGTCAGCGACGACATGGCGCTGGACGCCGTCGCCGCCGCGTTCCAACGCCTGAAACTGGTGGTCGAACCGGGGGGCGCGGTTGCACTTGCC